>CAJJBP010000001.1 GCA_905182425.1 uncultured Planktomarina sp.
CAATCGTGACCTTTGGCAGCCTCGATCGAATTCAGCCCGTGCCCGCATTGCTGGATTGCTTCCAGGCGCTTAGTATTTAATTATGAGTGAACTTTATTCGCTTCGGGCACTAGGGACCACCTCCCGCTGCTACCGGGATGATATCTCCACTGGTAATTATGTTGGACCTATTTTTAGCTTGCGCACTCTAATGTGTATTTTAAATAACAGGATTGGCTTTTTGCAGAATCACGTAATTCAAACAAGCCTGCATTATAGCTTGGCATCCCAGAATTAAGACGCGGCGGATCACACACCCGAGTACTAACTTAAAACCCTTACTTGCGCCTAAATTTGCAAACGGTAAAGTGGCCAAAACACGAGGAGCCCACCATGAGTGAAGATGTCGAACGCCACGCCATGAAAATGGCCAAGAAAAAAGGCCGCGCGCGATAAAATCATGGCTACTAAAACCGATGAAAAAGGGTTAGTCATTGTTCACACGGGCAAAGGGAAAAGGGTAAATCCTACTGCCGCTTTCGGACATGATCTTTCGCCACATTGCTCACAATCGAATGCAAGTGCTGCAGTGGTACAGTTTATCAAAGGTGGGATGTGCTACCGGTGAACGCGATTTGATTTTGAGAGCGATTTCACTGACATCTTTGTTCATTCCATACTATGGGTGAAGGCTTCACTTGGGAAACCCAAGACAAAACTCGCGATACAGAGATGGCGCAGGCGGCTTGGGCTCAAGGCTAAAGAGCTTATTCTGGATCAGGCCAACCATATGGTATTGCTCGACGAAATTAATATTGCCCTGCGGTACGACTACATCGACATCAACGAAGTTATTGAATTTCTGAAAACTCAGAAACCACATATGACCCATGTTGTCTTAACAGGCCGCAATGCGCATGCAGACCTTATAGAGGCTGCAGATTTAGTCACTGAGATGGAGCTTATTAAGCATCCCTTTAGATCTGGGATTAAAGCACAAATAGGGGTTGAATTTTAACTTTTAACATAACTTTCGCGAAGTGGGGTTCATTTCCGAGCTGTAAACGAAGGCCAATTATCCGAAAGGGTCATGATGGGTAGTCCCATCCGCTCCAATTGGCACTATAATAGGCGCTGATTGCATCCAGTAAAAAAGAAAAAGGTCCTCCTGATGAAGTTATTCGCAATTTCAGGCTCACTGCAACGTGCATCTGTAAATACCTTATTACTTGAAAATGCGGCTGAGGTTATTGGCGTCCGCGCTGAAATGGCAGATTTGAACTTACCGCTATACTCAGGCGACTTGGAAACTGAGGGTATTCCAATAAAGGTTCTGGAATTGGCCTCGCAAATATCAGCGGCAGATGCCGTTATCATTGCAACTCCAGAATATAATAAAAACCTCTCAGGTGTTTTGAAAAACGCGTTAGATTGGGTCAGCCGTACAAAGGACAAACCGTGGGCTGGAAAACCCGTCGCAATAATGTCAGCAACAGCTGGGCGTTCAGGTGGTGAACGTGCACAAAATTCGCTTAGGCTTTGCCTTCAACCTTTTGCTCCTCGACTTTTGAACGGCCCTGAGGTCTTGGTTGGGCACGCTCAGTCTGCGTTTGAAGACGGTGTTTTAATTGATGCCCGTTATAAGGCAGCACTTACTGCGCTTATGAGAGCTTTGAAAGAGTCCGCCTCTTCAAGATAATAGTTTTAACACAGGAGGTTGTTATGGCAGTCAAACGGCTACTCACAGAATTTGGCATGGGATCATCGCTACGTCGTCGAGACTACACTCAGGCCGCAGTTCGTGCAGTTAAAGACGCCTTGTGGCATAATTCGATTAATTTAGCCGAGCTTTTCGGTAAAGACAAAGCCCAAATGCTCATCGATGTGCAGGTCGGAGTTCAAAACCCTAACGCGGTCAACTGTGAAGCCGTAGCTAAGATATTTCCATATGGGCTAATTACGGTCGAGGCTATAAGCGGAGGGTTGGATATACCACGTGCCGAAGGCCATCCAACGGTCATCGCTAACGTTGCAATTTCAGTCTCCTTGGACTTGGATTTAAACCCATGAGTGACCAAAGATTCATCATCGAAATGGGCATGGGCAATGACCAATACGGAGAAGACTACACTAAAGCCGCATTAAGAGCGATTGAAGACGCGCTGCGACATTCCGCGATTCCGATGTTTCAGGCTTTGGAACAAACTTTAAATCTTTCACCAGCGGATATGCGTGTACAAGTCACAGTTGGCGTGCAAAAGCCTGAGCTCATCGACACTGAGGCTTTGGTAAAAGCATTACCAAGAGGCCGCGCCAAGGTGACCGCCGTGTTCGGAGGCATGAACGTCGTTAACCCAGACACAGACAATGTGATTGTTATCGCAAGCGCTGCTGTTGAGGCATTCCTCCCATACCTCGGAGACTACTGCTAACATTAAAACATTTAGACTTAATTACGCTACTCAATTCAGTTTTCATCGGGGCCGCGGATATGCAAAGAATGAATCCGACCTACTATACCATTACGCGGGGCTGAGATATCTACGACTGCCAGTACCAAATGATCCAAGCCAATGACCAGTGGTTTAAAATTTTGCATCATTTTAACGCTTTGACCTCATGCTAGCGCTAGCACGGAAATCATCAGAAATTTCATCCACCCCATCTAAGATCAGATTTGCCATAACGTGGCCAATCTTTGGCGCCATACCAAATCCGATTTTAAAGCCGCCGTTGGCAATAAACCAATCAGGATGCACCGGATGTGTGCCCAACATTGGCGCACGCGTGCTAGCACGGGGGCGTACTCCAGCCCAACGGTTTATTTCTGGAGCATCTTTCAAGATTGGGAATAGTCTTTTAGCACGCGCCAAAAGATCATCCAGCTGCCCATCAGTTTTATTCGCTGACTTGAAATAGCGTTCGCTTGTAGAGCCGACTGCCACCGTGCCATCCAAGTGTGGTACAACATGTATGCCCTCCGCAAAGAGTTGGGGCTGTCCTAGTCGAGAAAACGCTAACAAAACTGCCTGACCTTTAACGCCGTTGCCAATTTCTTCGCCAAGATCAGAAGACAAATCCACTAAGCCTTGCCAACCACGTGCGTCTACTATGGCACCTTGGCGTGCTCCAGCTGGGGTAATGACACCGCCAAGGGTTTCCACAGCCCTCGCCAAAGCCTGGGTCGCTTTGCGAGGATGAATATGCGCAGACAAGGTATCATGGATCAGCTGTCCTGTTGCAGAAGGCGGTGCCCAATCGCCAACTTTCTGCGCAGAAACAACTTCCCACACTGCCGCACCACACCAATTTTCTTCTGCATCAGCGATGCGTGAAAGAGCCAGTGCCACTAATCTTTCCTCATTAATAGGCTGTAGACGCCCATGATTTGCATAGCCTGTTGACAATTCAGAGATTGCCTCGACCTCTGGCCAAAACTGACGGGACAATAAAAGGCTTTCCAATTGAAATTGCTTTTTAGGCAACCAAAGGTCTGGCGTATGCGGGGCAAGTGCTCCAACAATTCCACCACTTGCACCAGAAGCCACACCAGCCGGATCGATAACTCGAACTCTAGCCCCGCGCTTAGCGCAATAAAATGCAATCGACAGACCAAACACGCCAGCCCCTAAAATAGTCACATCAACCGTTGCCAAAATCGTTGCCCTTGTTCATGGTCAGGTAAAATATTAAGGCATACGATGGCCATCCACCAGCCCGATATAATCGAATGGCATGATGAGGTTCCAGTCTCAACGCGATTTGGTGACCCCTATTACTCGGTTGACAACGGTCTGGCCGAGAGCGCTCATGTTTTCTTAAAAGGTAATGGGCTTCCTGATCGCTTTGTTTCAGGATTTCATATTGCAGAATTAGGTTTTGGAACAGGTTTAAATCTTTTAGTAGCTTTGGATTCTTGGCGTAAATCTAAAATACATGGTCCTTTGATATATACAAGTTTTGAGGCTTACCCACTCTCTCCTACTCAAATGATTAAGGCTCATCGCAACTTTAGCAAAATTCATGTACTGGCGGCTGAATTGGCACATGAATGGAATACCAAAATTTGCCGCCCAGATTTGGAATTCAACTTAATTGTCGGTGATGCCCGCGACACCCTCAAATCTTGGGACGGCGAAGTAGACGCATGGTTTTTAGATGGATTTTCACCTGCAAAAAACCCAGAGCTTTGGGAGGCCTCACTTTTGAGCCAAGTAGGTAAACACACAAAATTTGGGGGCACTTTTGCGACCTACACCGCTGCTGGCTTTGTACGGCGAAGCTTGCAAGAAGCCAAATTCGAAGTTGAACGCACTCCTGGTTACGGGCGCAAACGTCATATGACACGGGGAATAAAACTATGAGTTCCGGCAAAAACTCACAGCTAGGCATTATATTAATGGTGCTGACTACTATGGTTTTCGCCATCCAAGATGGACTAAGCTTACATCTATCGTCGACCTACAATGTTTATATGGTTGTTATGGTGCGTTATTGGTTTTTCGCGGGTTTTGTAATGACCATTTCTGCCAAACATACCGGAAGCATCTTAAACGCTGCGACCACAAAACAACCGTTTTTGCAAGGGTTTAGAGGCGTATTACTAGCTGCGGAAATCTGCGTTATGGTGACCGCATTTACTTTTTTAGGCCTTGTCGAAAGCCTTGCAGTATTTAGTGCCTACACCCTGATCGTTGCAGGTTTATCAGGACCCATTTTAGGTGAAACGGTCGGTTGGCGACGGTGGGCAGCCATTATTATAGGACTATTCGGCGTTTTGGTAATCTTAAAACCTGGTTTTGGTGTCTTCTCAACCTATGCGCTTATTCCCCTTATCGCAGCGTCCATGTTTGCACTTTATAGCATCCTCACGCGTTATGCCGCCCGTCAAGATAGTACCGCAACCAGCTTTTTCTGGACAGGCATAATGGGATGCATTGTCATGACGGTGGTTGGGTCGTTTTACTTTGAAAATATGATTTTAAGCGACTGGATGTTGATGGGCTGCTTGTGCTGCACAGGGGTTACGGGACATTGGTTACTGATCCGTTGTTACGAAGTTGCCGAGGTCAGTTCCGTGCAACCGTTCACGTATCTTCAGATGGTATTTGGAGCGGCAATTGGCGTTTTAGTATTTGAAGAAGTCATAACTTTAAACATTGCAATAGGCGCCATGATAGTTACGGCGGCGGGTTTGTTCACCTTATGGAGAGCTCACATATCTACCAGCGAGGACGGTTAACAGGGCGGAACGAAACTGCTGGAGCCAAAGGTGGAGCTAAAGCAACATAATCGCCTTTGAGCTCTGACCGGAAATTGATTTTGGCTGTTTGGCCAGACAAGCGAGCTCTATAATTAGGTAGGCTTTCTGTGACACGCATCACATAGTTACGAGTTTCGCTAAACGGAATTTGCTCAATCCAATCGACGACATCGATCTGCCCCAAACGAGGATCCCCTAGTTGCTGTGTCCAACGCCGTGCTCTGCTGGGACCAGCGTTGTATGCCGCAGCAATATGAACTGGGCTGTTACCAAATTCTTCAGTCAGCTCTTTAAGATAACTGATCCCCAAAATTGCGTTATAGGCCGCGTCTTTTAACATGCGGGGTCGACTATAGCGCAGCCTTAAATTTCCAGCCATTTCTTTTGCAGTCGCCGGCATAATTTGCATCAAACCCAAGGCTCCTGCGCCCGAAATAGCCCCAGGATAAAATTCACTTTCTCGTCGGGCGATCGCAAGCACAAGCTCGGGGGCAATAGGCCCAGTATTTTTCGATACATTGTGCAAAGGGTAGAAATGCCGCTCTAGCATCACCCCATAGCGCGCGGCGCGCTTACCTAACATTAGTTGCAAATAAGGGCGTTTAATTTCTTCAGCCATAGACGCCAGCTGCCCCATCTCAGACGGGTTTAAACCTTCGGCTAAATGAGTCAAAAACCGCACACCATAACGTGCCCGATCCCCATTCATAAGCAAAAGACCCGCTCTTAAAACACTAGAATTAACAAAAGATGATTGTCGCCAGCCTTTATCCTGCCGAAGCCCTGTTAGGCTAGATTGCATATCTATATTTCCAGCTTCTGCTGATAACAAACCATAAAAAGATGTCTGATATTTAGCGCCCTCTCGGTAAGCAAGTTGCGCCTGCACTTTTTCGCCCATCGCGTCATAAGCCCGGCCCTGCCAATAGTTCGTACGGCCGAGAGAAATCGCAGTGCCAACATTCCGTCCGTGCCGTTTGAAATGTCCAAGTGCAGGCCCTGGCCTGTTTAGTTTTCTTAGCGAAATAAAACCTGCGAGCCATTCTAATTCAGCATAATCTGAACCAGGTTCTAAATGATGGTTTGCCGCTATTTGGTAAGCACTGGTATATTCCCGGTCCCACAATAAATCCCGTGCCAATTTACTGCGTGCACCAAACCACCTAGCTGGCTTACCTAAACTCAAAGCACTTGAAGACTGTTTCAGCATCAATGCAATTGCTTTGCTGGTTTGTTTGCGCGCCAAATGCCATCTGAACACATCATAGGCTAATCCCGGATCATTTCTCAGGTTTTCAGGGATTTTAGACAATAACTCAGCCCGTGACTTTGCATCTGTTTGCAAAGCCAGGCGAGCGCGGGCCAAAACTTCGTCTTCTGCGCTTACTTTTGGCAGCATTCTTTTGGCAGCAAGACGAGCATCACGCCATAGCAGCATATCAAGTCGTGCGGAGTGGCTTTGCTTTAGATCAGATCCGAATGCTGCAAAGAACTCCTTATCCACCTCCTCTGTAGACAAGAACTTTACCCATCCAAGCTGCGCTTGAGCAATGGCTTTTGACCGTTGCCCAAGCGCTTTAAGTGCCTGAGCATAACGCAAGGACCCAATGGCAGTTTGGGGAGCTTGATCTTGGAAGAAACGTACAACACTTGCAGGGTCCGCATTCACGAAAATGGTTTGCTCGCTACGTTTACGTAAATAAGGTAAGCCGGGCCAATCTGAATGGCGTTGCAAAAATAACTGTGTCTCTTCAAAGGTTCCATCGCCAGCACGCAACTTATCCCAGACTACCAGATCCATCGCGACAGGACCTGCAGGCTTAGCCAGAGCCAAAGCTTTAGCCCAGTTTTCTTTATCTTTTTCATAAAAAATAGCCTCAAGCACCTTAGTCGAAGATGTGACTTGAGCCGTGGCATTGAAGGCAAAAAATAAAATTGCTATGAAAATAATATTAAAACGCATGAAAACAAATCTGCGCTGATTATGAAAAACTTTCAATTGCAAATCTTGGCAAACCTCCAGTACCCGGCTACTGTTTGCCGACTTGGACTCGGGCGATAATGCCCAGCACTTGAAAGGAAGCGTTATGATTAACGGATCGTTGCCTGCACTTATTACTCCGTTTAAAAACGGTTTATTGGATCGGGATGCGCTTAAGAAGCTAGTGGACTGGCATATTGATCAAGGAAGCGATGGATTTGTTCCAGTTGGCACAACAGGGGAAAGCCCAACCTTGTCACACGAAGAGCATGATCTTGTTGTTCGGACTGTGGTTGATCATACAGCAGGCAGGGTGCCTGTTATCGCGGGCGCTGGATCTAATAACACAGCTGAGACAGTGCGGCTGGTGAAAGCCGCCAAACTAACAGGTGCGGATGCAGCCCTTGTGGTAACTCCTTACTATAACAAACCTACGCAGCTTGGTCTGAAAACTCATTTCTTGGCTGCAGCAGACTGCGGTCTTGATATCATTATTTACAATATACCCGGCCGTTCTTCCGTTGATATGAGCGTTGAAACTATGGCAGAACTAGCCGAACACAAAAATATCATTGGCGTAAAAGATGCTACCGGTGATTTGTCCCGTGTGCCTAAGCAACGCTTGGCCTGTGGTGAAGACTTTATTCAACTTTCCGGTGAGGATGCCACTGCACTGGGGTTTAACGCGCATGGCGGTATCGGTTGTATTTCTGTGACTGCAAATATGGCGCCCGCGTTGAGCGCGCAAATGCAAGAAGCCACTTTAGCCGGCGATTTTAAAAAAGCTTTGAAGATTACTGACAAACTGATGCCTTTGCATTTGGCAACTTTTCAAGAGCCCGGTTTGGTCAGTACTAAATACGGGCTTTCAAAGTTGGGCCTTTGCAGCCCTGAAGTCCGAGCGCCTTTGGTCGAGCTCTCCGCAAACGCTAAATCAGCAATGGACGCTGCTCTGCGGCATGCAGACTTGATCTCGTAATTAATTCTGCTGGGGCGGCAATTGTATTGAGCCTTTCATCCACTTTAGAAGCGGCCGAGCCAAACAAACTTAAATATGAATTTCTAGCATAACCTAGAAAATTCATACCCATAGGTTTCTTGACCCATTGGCATTGCTCATTCCTCTCCATATACAGTTCAAACTATGGCTCAGACAAAATCAGACCCAAACTACAAAATCATCGCTGAGTATCGCCGTGCGCGTTATGACTATGCGATAGAAAAAGATCTCGAATGTGGCGTGATGCTTATGGGCTCTGAGGTCAAATCTCTAAGAGAAAAATCGGGCAACATTGCTGAAAGCTATGCGGCTGTTGAACAAAGCGAGCTGTGGTTGGTCAATTCCTATATTGCTCCCTATGAGCAAGCCAAAACTTGGGGGCATGAAGAAAAACGCCGTCGGAAACTTTTAGTCTCGAAACGTGAGCTGTCACGTCTCTGGAACGCTACCCAACGCGACGGAATGACCCTCGTACCACTAGTCATGTATTTCAACCACAAGGGCCGCATTAAAATTAAGCTTGGCATCGCTAAAGGTAAAAAGAACCACGACAAACGTGCGACGGAAGCTAAACGCGACTGGGGTCGACAAAAACAAAGGCTCTTAAAGCAGAGCTTTTGATCCCCCTTGCATCTTTTGAAGCCCTAAAAGCAATTTCTTAAAGTCATTGTCCCTCTTGTTTTGTGTCGAAAGCCCAGCTAAATCCAAACTCATCTCAAGGGGCTGACATGGCGTATGACGATCCAAAGACTATTGTCTCAACAGAATGGCTGAAAGCACACCTCAAAGATCCAGACCTCCGTATTCTGGATGGAAGTTGGCATATGCCGTCAGAAGAACGCAACGGTGCACAGGAGTTTATCGAAGGGCATTTACCAACAGCACGTTTTTTTGATATTGATGACATATCAGATCATCGCTCAAATTTGCCGCATATGGCTCCTCCACTTGAGAAATTTATGTCTCGTGTCCGCCTGCTTGGCGTGGGTGACGGACACCAGATTGTTGTTTATGACAGCAAAGGCCTATTTTCAGCTGCGCGTGTTTGGTGGCTATTTCGCCTTATGGGGCACATTAATATTGCTGTATTAGATGGCGGCCTGCCAAAGTGGGTTGCAGACGGCCATCCTTTAGAGACATCAGCACCCATAATACGCGATCGCCATATGACCGTCCAACGTCAACCCCAAATGGTGCAGGACGTCACCCAGGTTGCACATGCAGCTAAACTGCAAGACTATGAGATTATCGATGCTCGAGCTGCAGCTCGTTTCCGCGGGGATGTTGAAGAGCCCCGGAAAGGCTTACGCGCTGGGCATATTCCAGGCTCAAAGAATTTACCCTTCACTCAGGTTCTTAATGCAGATCATACTTTAAAGTCTACCGCCGAGTTAGTAGAAGTGTTTCGCATCGCCGGCATTAATTTAAATAAACCGGCAATTACAACCTGTGGATCTGGCATAACAGCCGCTATTTTGTCGCTGGCTTTGGAGCTCATAGGCAAGACTGATCATGCACTTTATGACGGAAGCTGGACCGAATGGGGACAATTCCCTACCCTTAATGTCGCCACTGGAGACGTCTAATGCTAAGCAATCTAATCCGACAACCACAAGATAAAATTTTGGCCCTCGTTGGCGCTTTCAGAGCCGATCCGCGCGCAGACAAAATTGACCTGGGCGTTGGCGTCTACAAAGACGCAAGTGGAGCCACCCCTATAATGCAGGCAATTAAAATTGCAGAACAGCAACTATGGACCACGGAGACGACCAAATCATACGTTGGCTTAACCGGTGACCCTGCTTTTACGGCAGCAATGACAGATTTAGTTTTGGGAACCTCAAATGTTGAAGATCGAATCTCAGCTGCAGCCATGCCAGGCGGAACGGGCGCAGTGCGTCAAGCGCTGGAACTAATTAAGAGCGCAAGCCCCAGCGCAAAAGTATGGCTCTCAAACCCGACTTGGCCAAATCATACCTCCATTATTAATTATCTTGCTATGCCTGTGGGTGAATATCGTTACTTTGACGCAGAAAGTGGCATAGTCGATTTTGAAGGTATGTTGGAAGATATCAAATTGATACCAGCCGGTGACGTGGTCTTACTACATGGTTGCTGTCACAATCCAACAGGCGCAAATCTCACTTCCGAGCAGGAAGACTTAGTGATCGCAGCCCTATCAAAGACCGGCGCTATTCCTTTCGTGGATATCGCATATCAAGGTTTTGGGGAAGGTCTTGAGCAAGATGCTTCTTTCACAAGAAAGATCGCAAGCCAGCTTCCAGAATGCTTGATCGCTGCTAGCTGCTCAAAAAACTTCGGTATTTACCGTGAGAGAACAGGCGTTTTAATAGTAATATCACCATCCGCTTTAGCGCAGCCAGTGATACAGGGGAACTTGGCTTTCCTCAACCGGCAAAACTTTTCATTTCCACCAGACCATGGCGCTCGGCTTGTTACTATGGTTTTAAAGGATGGAGATTTGCGTAAAAATTGGTGTGAGGAATTAGAGCAAGTCCGTATCAATATGCTGGGGTTGCGTGAGAAATTGGCTAATGAACTGCGCCAACGCACAAATTCGGATCAGTTTGATTTTCTTGCCGCCCATCGTGGAATGTTCTCTCGTTTGGGCCTTTCACCAGAAATGGTTGAAACACTGCGCCGTGACCATGCTGTTTATATGGTGGGGGATAGCAGAATTAATATTGCAGGCCTTAGCGCCCAGACAGTCCCAATTCTTGCAAGCGCAATCGCACAAACAATTGTTAAATAATTTTTTAATTCCGTTAGCTTGATAATTTAAATAGGGCCTTGGCAGGTTAGTATATCTCAGGTTTCCATCCAGATAAGCATTTGCAGGTAAAGAACCGCCGATGGGGCAAAAGGTGGCTCAACAAATAAAATATTGGCGCTATCTTGACCCAAACGAGCGAAGAACAGAGCACGAAATGACATCAAAAAAAAAATCTCCTCCGCTCGTAGCTGAAAAACGAGACGCACCTGCGCCAAAAAAAAATAAAATTGAGGTGAGCAAGCCAAATTTCCAAAAAAAAACTGGATTTCATGCCCTACTTAAACAGTTGCTTCTCTTACCCTTTCGCCTACTTTGGGCACTCACTTGGCGCTTGAGCCTTGCGATCACCTGTCTCGTAAGTTTAGGCGTAGTAAGTTACGTTTGGGACCTACCACCAGCTTTAGACCTTGTGGATGGAACTGCGCGCGGCTCTGTGACATTTTTTGACCGCAACGGCGCAGTGTATGCGTGGCGTGGGGATGAGTTCAGAGGAGTAATAACAGCTGAAACAGCTTCACAACACCTAAAGAACGCTGTTGTAGCAACAGAAGACAAACGGTTTTTTCGCCACCTTGGCCTTAGCCCTCGCGGTGTCGCCTCAGCTATACGAATCAATTTACGATCTGGCCGGGGACCGCTATCTGGCAACGGTGGTTCAACTATCACGCAGCAAACAGCGAAATTACTTTGCCTAGGCCGAGCTTTTGAAACAACAGTTTGGAAATCCGAACGCGACTATGAACGTAACTGCCGCCGAACCACGCTTTGGCGCAAAATTAAGGAAGCAACTTTTGCTCTAGCCCTTGAGTATAAATTTACCAAAGACGAGATTTTAACTATCTATCTCAATCGCGCATTTTTAGGGGCTGGATCGCGTGGATTTGAAGCAGCTTCACAACGCTACTTCGGCAAATCTGCGTCAGAAGTAAATGTAGCCGAGTCCGCAATGTTGGCAGGACTTTTGAAAGCCCCCTCCCGACTTGCGCCAACAGACAATCTCAGCGGCGCTCAAGCCCGAGCAGCTGTTGTAATAGATCTGATGCAAGACCAGAATTATCTTGCAACCGAACAAACAATTTATGCCAAGCAAAATCCAGCAACACTGAGCAAAGCGGCCACAGCGCGCGCAGGTGGATATTTTGCAGATTGGATTATGGCCTCTGCACCTGATTATTTAACTAGAAAAACTACAGAAGATGTTAAAATATGGACAACCCTTGACCCAGAGATCCAGCGCTCAGCAGAAGCCGCGGTTCAAAAGGTTTTTGATACAAAAATTGATAAAGGATCTGAGGCACAAACAGCTGTGCTTGTAATGAGCGCAGATGGCGCAGTGCGCGCAATGATAGGCGGACGGAATTCACGCGCAACGGGTGCATTCAACAGAGCTACGCAAGCAAAAAGACAAACTGGATCAGCTTTCAAACCATTTATTTACGCAACTGTTCTTGAGTTAGGAGCCGGCCCTTTGGACATAATTAGAGATGAACCGGTAACGTATAATATCCCAGGCTCAGGCCCTTGGACTCCCTCAAACTATAACAAAGAATTTGCAGGCGACGTAACATATACACTGGCATTGTCAAATTCTTTAAACATACCGGCCGTCAAAGTTTCAGAATTCGTGGGTCGTGAAAATGTACGTACCATAGCTTCTGACTTTGGCATTCAAAGTGATCTTGCGTTGGGACCAGCATTAGCTTTAGGGGCGTCCGAAAGCTCTTTACTCGAAATGACTGGTGCATATGCCGGAATCTTAAATGGTGGCTCTTCCGTCGACCCCTACGGCGTCGAAGAACTACGATTGGCGGGGGCGACGGAAGCCTTGTCCGGACGCAACGGCGGAATTGGAGAACGGGTAATTAGCGAGAGGGCAGCACGTGACCTAATTTATATGATGCACCAAGTTGTCCAAACGGGAACGGCTCAAAAAGCACAAATAACAGGTATTGAAATTGCGGGAAAAACTGGGACAACACAGGCTGCCCGGGATGCTTGGTTTATTGGTTTTACGTCTGATTTCGTTATTGGCGTTTGGATGGGTTATGATGACAACCGCCCATTAAAAGGGGTGACCGGCGGTAGCCTACCCACCGAAATTTGGTATGAAACAATGTTAGCTATTACCGCTAAGCGACCACCCGGCCCTTTACCGATGACCCGAAACCCTACAAAGATGTCTGACCAACGCATTATAGATGGCGGTAGTAACCGAAGCGATACCAAGTCCACAATTTTCAACACACTATATGAGATTTTAATGGGTAAAAACTAACCTAATTTTTCTAGATCATTTGTAAGGCGATCGATGCTACCTTTACGCGCATCAAGAAGCGCACCAATTTCTACACGCTCAGAAGACAAAAGACTAATTCCTTCAATTATGATGTCAAAAAATAGATTTTGGCCGGACCGGTCAGAAACCCTAAAAGTAACATCAAATGGAGTAAAATATAAAGAAGACGTCACAAGAGCAGAAACTTCAAAAAACTTCCCACGATCTGTTGTCTTCTCAACGTTGATTTCACCACCAATAAACGTTCGGAATTGTTTTCCATACTTTCGAGCCATATAGCCACGAAAAGTGGTCGTAAACTTTTTTAGCTGCTTGCTACTTGCAGACCGAGCGGGAGGTCCCAAAGCTGATCTTGCTATGATGTTAACATCTGCGTATTTTGCAAAAATCTTTTCAAAATCAACGATCATTGCTTGTTCAGATTTTCCAGAACTTATTACAGAATTTATTTCACCAACGACTTTACCAACCAATAGAGTGGCATCATCTGCGCTAAACGCGAAGGCGCTACTGGTAAGAAACGACGTGGCAAAGCCTATCAAAAGATCACGGCGTTTTAAAATAGACTTATTCAAAGTCTTCGTACGGGTCAAAATAAGTTTCACTAGAAACATCTTCCAATTTAAATCTGCGATTTTGTAAATATATCAGACGCGCCTGTGCATAGCTATCAGCACTTTCATTAAATAAGCTATTAATTTGATCTCTTAAAGCATCGCGTGTCTGTAACAGACTGCTCAAGTCGGCTGCGGTACGGTAATTAGCTTCTGGCTGAACTAAAATATAATCAACAGGATCAAGCAATACGGCATCAACTACTCGGCCAACACTATCTCGTAAGTTTGACGGTCCTAATAAAGGCAGTTCGATATAAGCCCCTTCTCCGACCCCCCAGCCTTCTAGGGTTTCACCAAAATCAGTTTCTATGACCGTAATACCCAATTTGCCTGACGGATCAAAAAAGCCTGCGATACCTACTGTTGAGTTTACGAAAAAACGGGAGGTGTTTTGAACTGCAGCATAAAGGTCCAGTTGCAGAATGTTGTTTGCAACCTTACCAGGTAGCCTAAGGTTAGAGGCAAAATTATTTACACTATTCTCAATTGGGTCAGGCAGAACAGAACTGTATCGTGAGGAAACCGGTCCAAGAAAATTGCGGTCTAAATTTTTATTAAATTCATGTGTTTTACGGTTTAATTTTTCAAAAGGATCAGCGCCTTGAGCACCCGGCAGCACGTTTGTGCAGGCACTCAACAACGCAGAAAGAGCTGTAATAATCATAAAAAATTTTAGGTTTCTAGTCTTCCACATATGCATTTACCCTCTCTACATTCTATACATAGTTACCTTCCCGTTGTTCGGCAAATAATAAGCAATTTTGGGTAACTTTCTGTTGTAAACTAGTTACAGCAATTGTGACTAATAGTTTTACTAAAAAGTATGATTGAATGAACACGTTGCCGCAGAAATTTCCAGAAAGTACTCACTAAGTATGGAGCACTCTAAAGGGCGTATATTGTTCAACGCTAAGTTTTAGTACCGATCATATCTATAGTATTACAGGTCGCTCCAAAAGTTTAAAAAAAGGCTAAATGTCAATATTAGGCAAATTTTTTGGGAATGTATCATGAGAAAATAAACTTACCTCTTTTCCAAATTAAGGTTTCAGCTTATCGCTTAATAAGGAATTAAATTGGGGGATTAAAAAATGGCTGGAAAATTCGAAAGTAATCTTGCTAAATTAGGTGTAATTTTGACAGAGGCACCTGCACCCGCAGCTAACTATGTTCCGTTCGTAAAGATTGGAGATCTTGTATATGTCTCCGGCCAAGTAAGCCAAGATACAAATGGATTTATCGTTGGAAAATTGGGCGCCACAATGTCAACCGAACAGGGTGCTGAAGCTGCACGCACATGCGCTATTGCCCTTTTGGCACAAGTTAAAGCTGCTTGTGGTGGCGATTTGGATCGCTTAGTCAGGGTGGTCAAACTATCTGGCTTCGTAAACTCCACTCAAGACTTTTTGGAACAACCGCAGGTCATTAATGGCGCTTCAAACTTTCTGGTAGAAGCTCTTGGTGACGCAGGTAAACACGCTCGAGCTGCAGTTTCGGCTCCTTCTCTACCAAAAGGCGTTGCTGTCGAAATTGAAGGTATATTCCAAATCTCATGAAGGATTTGCCCAAAAGTTTTCTAACCCGACCACTGGCGCATCGCGGACTGCATGATGTTAAAGATGGTCGGGCCGAAAACTCTCCAGCAGCAATCGAAGCTGCAATAGCAGTTGGTTATGGAATTGAAATAGACGTTCAACTGTCGTTAGACGGAAAGGCTATGGTTTTTCACGACTATCACCTTGCAAGGTTAACATCAGAGACAGGTGCTGTTGCCCAAATCAGTTCAGATATTTTAACTCAAATAAAATTAACCAATTGCGCGGACACTATCCCTACTTTAGCACAGATTATCACACAAGTTCGTGGTCAGGTCCCCCTGTTAATCGAAATTAAAGATCAAGACGGGGCAATGGGCAAAAATGTAGGCGCGCTTGAACGTGCAGTAGCGAATGACCTCAAAAACTATCAAGGTGATGTTGCTGTTATGTCGTTCAATCCTAATGCAATTGCATCCTTTAGCTCTCTTTCCCCAAAAACTCTTGTGGGGCTCGTAACCGATAGATTTTTACCAAGCGATTGGCCAACCCTGCATACGGCCACCTGTTCGCACTTGCATGGAATCCGTGATTTTGATCGTGTTAATGCCAGCTTTATCTCGCACAATTACTCACAGCTAGACCATTCAGCAGTATTACAGCTTAAAACCAGGGGGATTCCAGTTCTTTGTTGGACAGTGACATCTAAAACCAAAGAGAAACTAGCGCGCAGGAAAGCGGATAACATCACTTTTGAAGGATATCTTCCTTGACCTTTGCCACCATCACCGCATTTTAAAAATGTATTACCAAGTGAGTTTGATGTGATCGACGAAACCAAGATTAATATTAAAATACTTACCAGTTTGTCTGAAATCTCACAGACTGACTGGGATAATTGCGCTTGTCCGGAGTCGAAAAATGGCCGTCCAATTGACCCCTTCACCACCCACCGTTTTCTTCATGCACTAGAAATCAGTGGTTCGGTTGGCGCTGGAACAGGATGGACGCCTCATTATTTACAAGCAACTTTGGATGCTACAACCATTGGAGTTGCCCCATTGTATGGGAAATTACACAGCCAAGGTGAGTATATTTTTGACCATAATTTTGCGCATGCCTACGAAAATGCAGGGGGATCATATTATCCAAAAATGCAAATTGCAGTGCCGCATACACCTGCAACAGGACGCCGTCTGTTGGTGTCTGAGGAGCATAAAAACTTAGCCCAATCCGTATTAATAAAAGGCGCAGTCGAGCTGGCGACAGAAAATAAACTTTCATCATTGCACATTACCTTTTGCACCCAGGAGGAAGCAGATGCTGGGTCGAAAATGGGACTGCACCCCCGGTTATCACAACAATTCCACTGGATTAATGATAGTTATGAAACTTTCGATGACTTTCTCACAAGCCTCAGTAGTAGAAAGAGAAAAAATATCCGTAGGGAACGGGCCCAAGCTACTGATTTTGGTGGTAATATCGAAGTTGTGACCGGTGAAGATATTAAGCCTTATCATTGGGATGCGTTTTGGGTGTTTTACCAAGACACCGGCGCCAGAAAATGGGGTACCCCTTATCTTACACGCGCATTTTTTGATGAGGCGCAGGCCCATTTACGTGATGATATTTTACTCATTTTAGCAAGTTTAGACGGAAAATATGTCGCCGGTGCTCTGAACTTTATTGGGCGCGATACTTTGTTTGGTCGTTATTGGGGCTGTTCTCAAGATTTTCCCTTTTTACATTTTGAGCTGTGTTATTACCAGGCTATTGACTTCGCTATTGCCAATGGGCTTGCGCGGGTAGAAGCTGGAGCGCAGGGGGCGCATAAATTAGCACGTGGTTACAGACCTGTCGCAACGCATTCGTTACATTGGTTCGCTGACACTGGATTTTCAGACGCGGTGGAACGTTACCTTGAAGCCGAACGCGCAGCCATAGATGATGAAATCAATGTGCTCACATCATATGGACCGTTTAAAAAAATCATAGTGGAAGAACACCAATGACACAGAAAATCATAGACCGAAGCGCCTTAAAGCCCCTTTTGGACGCAGGGTGGGAAATACTTGATGGTAGGGACGCTATCATCAAAACATTTAAGTTCAAGTCGTTTCGACACGCCTGGGCTTGGATGAGCCATGTGGCGCTCTGGGCAGAGAAAATCGACCACCATCCAGAATGGTCAAACACATATAACCGTGTTGAAGTTCTCTTAATTACGCATTCTTGCGATGGATTATCAGATTTGGATATAAAGCTAGCCCAGGAAATGGAGATGGCTTCTTCTTTTTAATTGTGCTCCAAGGTCTGGAAGTGCGCGCAATTAATAATGTTCCATCATAGCGTCTAATAAACCTTCGCCAGCTGTAAGATCACAAACGCCCGTTGCCACTTCTTCGTTCAAAATTGTCACCGTGCCATTTTCGACAAGCATTGCATAGCGTGAAGAACGCTCAACAAACCCAACTATTGGGGCACTGAAATTTTTACCTATAGCCTTTGTGAATTCACTAACTGGGTCCGCCCACATGGAAATCCCTGCCGCCCGAGCACCAGTGGATTCACCCCATTCTTTCATAACAAATACATCATTGACGGACACGCAGATGATCTCAGCTACACCTTTGGATGCAAATTGATCTTTTGTACGCATAAATGATGGCACATGCGAAGCTGAGCAGGTTGACGTGTAAGCACCAGGAAGCCCAAAAATAACTACTTTTCGACCAGCTGTTAAGCTTGAGATAGAAGTTTCTTCAGGGCCTAAAAGGCCACTCCGGCGCAATATCGCCTCTGGCAGTTTATCACCTACTAGAATTGGCATTATGTTTATCCTTCATTCATTGTAAGTCCTTCATTCATGGTTATAGAATGCATTTGAAAAGTTACCAGAGGTCTTATAAAATGTCAGGTATTGTGATCATTGGCGCAGGACAGGCCGGCTCATCTATGGCGGTGAAATTACGATCCCTGGGGTTTCAGGGGGACGTTACTTTAATTGGGGAAGAGCCAGTTGCACCTTATCAACGACCGCCTTTGTCCAAAAAATATTTACTCGGTGAAATGTCGCTGGAAAGATTGTACCTTCGCCCACCGGAATTTTATGCCACTCAAAATATCAATTTGCGTCTAGGAACAAAAGTCACAGCTGTTGATACTATCAATAAATCAGTAAAGTTGGGCGATGAAACGCTGCATTACTCTCACCTTGCGCTCGCCACAGGCTCTAAACCGCGGCTATTGCCTACCTCAATCGGTGGTGCTTTAGACGGAGTTTTCACAGTACGCACATTGGCAGATGTTGACGCCATGCAAACGGCCTTTGAGCAGGGCGGCCATGTATTGGTAATTGGTGGCGGTTATATAGGCCTCGAAGCTGCGGCAGTCGCCGCAAAAAAGGGTCTGAAAGTAACATTGGTCGAGATGGCAGACCGTATTTTACAACGTGTCGCTTCGTCAGAAACATCTGATTATTTCCGCGATTTGCATACGGGTCATGGGGTAAAAATCTTAGAGGGCGTTGGTCTGGATCATCTGACCGGCGACGGCAAAGTCATTGGTGCTGTCTTATCGAACGGACATGAGCTTAATATTGATTTCGCAATCGTTGGCGTCGGTATCTTGCCAAATATAGATTTAATTGAAGGCACCGGTATCGCGCTTAATAATGGCATTGAAACCAACTGCAAAGGGCAAACCTCTATCCCAGACGTCTGGGCAGCTGGTGATTGCGCCAGCTTTCCATATCAGGGCAGCCGCATCCGCCTAGAGAGTGTTCCAAATGCAATAGACCAAGCTGAAATCGTTGCCGCCAACTTGATGGGTAAAGAAAAAGATTACATTGCCTCACCTTGGTTTTGGTCAGATCAATATGACGTCAAACTACAAATCGCTGGTTTAAATGCCGGGTTCACAAAAGTTATCGTACGAGACGGCGGAGCAGCGCGCTCTCACTGGTACTACCGGGACGGCAGCTTGGTTGCTGTCGACGCAATGAACGACCCACGCGCATACATGGTCGCAAAGCGGCTAATTGAGGCCAAAAGAAATATTGATCCAGAAGTTGTTGCAAATCCACATAGTGACTTAAAAGCTTTGCTGTGAGTATGAGAATTATAGCTGGTCAATACCGCGGGTTAAGGCTTGCAGCCGTCGGCAAAGGTGATACGACTGCGCATCTTCGCCCGACAACTGACCGCGTGCGCGAAAGCCTGTTTAACGTCTTACAAAACTATTTAGACTTTAATGGGTTAAATGTATTAGATCTTTTCGCTGGGACTGGTGCATTATCGTTTGAGGCCATTTCACGCGGGGCGGCGCAGGCCACTTTGGTAGAAAATGGTCGTACCGGACAAAAACTTATTCGCGAAAATATGACTCTATTGCGCTGTAGCGATCGTTGTAAACTGCTGTCACAAGACGCAACAAAAATTGGGAGTGGATCCCAATGTGATTTAATTTTTATTGACCCTCCTTACGGTAAAGCCTTGGGAGAAAAAGCGCTCTTACAAGCCATGGCGCAGCGCTGGATTGCGCCAGATGCGTTAATTGTTTTTGAAGAGGCCACTAACGTTGAACCTGACGGTTTTTCCGTAGAAGATACACGAAGATACGGCGGTACAACAATAACGCTACTATCGCCAGCTTAAAAATTGCAGGCCAAAAATCATTTGACTTTCATGGCAGCACATCATAGCTGGCGGCGAGACCGGTTGGCAAATCTTACTGCTAAAGCAGCACTTTGACCTGACCGAAACCAAAGCGAAGCTTTGGGGATGCGAGTTACAGTCAAAGGGCAATCCTGCCTCACGATCGAAGTGATCCGCCAGCTATGCGCGTTAGCGTAGAGGATATATTATGACTTTTGAGGACCTGGGCCTTATGCCCCGCTTGGTTGAACAACTGACCGCGCAAGGCATTGTTGATCCAACACCAATCCAAGTTCAAGCAATTCCACATGCGCTTGAAGGACGTGACGTTATGGGACTAGCCCAAACAGGCACCGGTAAAACAGCCGCTTTTGGCCTCCCAATTATGCACCATCTTTTGAAGGTTGGTAAAAAACCAGAACCCAAAACAGTACGTGGCTTGATCCTTGCACCAACCCGAGAGTTAGCAGGTCAAATCAAAGATAACTTATCTGCATATTCTGCCGGCACTCATATTAAAGTTAATCTTGTGGTCGGCGGTATGGCTATCAGCGCACAGATTAATCGCTTGGCACGTGGCACAGATCTGTTGATCGCGACCCCCGGTCGTTTGATCGATCCTTATCGATCGTGGCGCGGTCATTCTATCTAAAACACAATTTCTTGTGTTGGACGAAGCAGATCAAATGCTTGACCTAGGTTTTATCCATGCTTTGCGTCAAATCGCACCTCTTTTGGCAACTGAGCGTCAAACAATGTTATTTTCAGCAACGATGCCAAAGCACATGAATGAGCTTGCATCAACCTATTTGAAAAGCCCTGAACGCGTTGCAGTATCCCGTCCAGGTGAGGTTGCAGATAAAATTACTCAAGAAGTGCACTTTGTTGCCGGTACCGCGAAAACTGACTTCCTCATTGAGAAACTAGCTGAGCATCGTGATGATGCGGCAATCGTTTTTGCGAGAACCAAACATGGCTCTGAGCGTTTAATGAAGGCTCTTTCGAAGTCTGGATATGCAACAGATTCAGTTCACGGAAACAAATCTCAAGGGCAACGTCAACGGGCAATCGACTCCTTGCGAAGTGGTAAGATCAAGGTTTTGGTTGCTACCGACGTGGCCGCCCGTGGCTTGGATATTCCTGATGTTCGTTTCGTTTACAACTACGACCTTCCAAACGTTCCTGAAAACTATATTCATCGTATTGGCCGCACAGCGCGCGCGGGTCGGGACGGTCGCGCAATTGCTTTTGTTGCACCTGATGAGATGAGCGAATTAAAGGATGTGGAAAAGGTTATAAAGGGTGAAATTCCAATTGCCAGTGGTCGCCGTTGGGACCTTGTTCCAGGAGTTGACACGCGCAAACCTAAGCGCCAGCAATCTGGTGGCCGCGGAAAAGGCTCACCGCGCCGTGACAATGATACCTGGGGGGATACAAAGCCATGGAACAAAGACAAACCCCGAGCGAGTAAACCAAGTGGGAAGCCAGGTGGGAAACCCGGTGGGAAGCCAGGTGGGAAACCCGGTGCTACATTAGCAGGTAAGTTTGTAAGCGCGTTCGAAAATCATCCATCAAAATCTGACGGTGACGCAAAACCAGCACACAAAAATTCATGGAATACAACACATAACGATCCAACAATGCAAACACCAAAATCTAAACAACGCAATCAATCAGGTGGTAGAATTGAGGGTCCAACTGGTGGCGCAGGCGATAGTGGGCCTTCTGGTAAATTTGGCGCGAAACCGAATGGTAAGCCTTCACATAAAAGTGGCAAGCCGGCTGGACGCTCCAGCAAACCCAAGGGCAAGCCGAATCTTGGCGGAAATGCCAAGCCTCAACGTTCTAAAGCTTAGGTCACAGATTTATTAATTATATGTCGGATGAAACCGACCTGCCGGTGACAGGGTAAATATTTCAACGCCTGTCGCCGTTACTCCCACAGAATGCTCGAACTGCGCTGAAAGAGTTCTATCCCGCGTAACAGCTGTCCAATCATCGTCAAGGACTTTAGTCTCTGGGCGCCCAAGATTTACCATGGGCTCGATAGTAAAAAACATTCCCTCCTCGAGCACAGGACCAGTACCGACATCCCCATAATGTAAGACATTCGGTGGTGCATGAAAAACTTGTCCCAAACCGTGACCACAGAAATCTCGTACAACACTCATACGATGGCCTTCTACAAAACTTTGGATCGCGTACCCAATATCTCCAAAGAAATTGCCAGGTTTCACGGCCTCAATACCTTTAAACAGGGCGTCATGGGTCACTTGGATCAGCCGTTCAGATTTCCGCGGTAACTTCCCAACCGCATACATGCGGCTAGTGTCGCCGAACCAGCCATCAACAATTACAGTGACATCAATATTGAGGATATCACCGTCCTTAATTCGTTTATCACCAGGGACGCCGTGACATACTACATGGTTTACAGAGATACAGCTTGCATGTTTATAGCCTCGGTATCCAATCGTTGCGGATTTCGCCCCATGGGCATTCACCATATCAGTAATGATCAGATCAATCTCACCCGTACCAACCCCAACCTTAATATGCGGCACAATATCATCCAGAATAGTCGCCGCTACACGCCCAGCTTCAGCCATCCCAGAAAAGTCACTACTTTCATAAATTCGGATACCGTCTTTGGTTAAACTTCCACGGGCTGAGGCCAAGGGGATCACTCCTAATACAAATCTCTTCTCCGTATAGAACATGCAGCGAAGCGGGGCCAGAGTGATGCACTGAAAATTAGGCTGCTGTTTAAAGTTGTAGAAAAAATGGGCATCGCTCTCCCTAATGTAATCGCATACGGGCTGATATTACAGCTGAAGCATAGCATTTCCACACCACGTTTGCTTGCCAGAGCGCAGGCGTCAGCATATGCGGGATCAAGATCAGCGGCTAATCGGAGGCGCGCACAGCCTGTGTGTTGCACACAGTACAGCAACACAGCCCTGTGCCCAGCTTCGGCCATGTCACCCAAAACCCCCAAATGCTTCAATCCACGTGCAGTAACTGTATCTGGGAACTCAGCCCAATCGTCACCGCGCCAAAGGTGAACGTTCTTCACTTCAATATATGTGTTGCAATGGTCAGTATGCGTGAGCCTGGGTCTTTTAGACCAACCATAGCGCCAGGGTTTGCACAATGTGCTATGACCTCATAGTCCATCATAAAGTTTTACGTCCGCAAGGAAGCGTTTGTAGCGTCGGATCAGCCGGCCAGGCAGAAGAGGGGTTTGAAACCGCATGGCGCTTGCCTATACCTAGGGTAATTCGGAAAGCAAGGACAGGTCATGAGCAACCCAACAGCCGCAATGCTTGTTATAGGCGATGAAATTCTATCAGGTCGCACCCGTGACGCCAACATGCACCATCTTTCAGGTCAACTAACCCAGTATGGTATTGATCTCAAGGAAGTGCGCGTAGTGAGTGACGATCGGCCAGCAATTATCGCGGCTGTGCAAACCCTTTCACACAGCTACGATCAAGTCTTCACAAGCGGGGGCATCGGCCCGACACATGATGACATAACAGCCGATTGCATTGCAGCAGCATTCGGCGCCCAAATTGATGTGCGCGCAGATGCACGTGCTATTTTACAAGCCCATTATAACGAGCAACAACTTGAGTTGAACGAGGCCCGCTTACGCATGGCACGCATTCCAGATGTTGCCGTTTTGATCGATAACCCCATTAGCAAGGCACCAGGGTTCAGTCTTGGCAATGTTCACGTGATGGCTGGTGTACCAGCTATTTTTCAAGCTATGGTTGCCAGTATATTACCTACCCTGACTGGGGGAAAGCCTTTAATATCAAAAAGCTATCGAGTGGAACGTGGCGAAGGTGATATTGCAGCTCCTTTAAGCGCGTTGGCTGACAGCTACCCTACGCTCTCAATTGGTAGTTACCCCTTTCAAAAAAACGGCCTATTCGGTGCAAACGTTGTAATGCGAGGGACAGATATTGACATATTGAACCAAGCTATGATCCGTCTGAAGGCAGAGTTCCCCGCATGAATTTACCAAATGCTCAAAGGCTCTATGAGGTAATCAATGCAACATGGCCCACTATGGCAGTAGAGAAATATGAGGGCTGGAACATACGCAATGGTGCTGGTGGGGGTAAGCGCGTATCAGCCGCGACTTTAGCTCAATCAGCCCTAGCGGATATCGGCCTAGCGGAGGCCGCAATGTGTAGGTTAGATCAACAAAAATTATTTATGGTCCGAGACGGTGAACAGGTATTAGACATCAGTCTTGAGGCGCGCGGTTACCACTTTATTGACCCAGTTACGCTTTATGTTTGCGAAAATGAACTGTTGGTGCCAGACAAGATTCCAATTGCACAGTCTTATGCGATTTGGGAACCTGTGCACGCTATGCTTGAGATATGGACAGCCGGGGGCATCAATGAAAATCAGGTTTCCTTGATGTACCGCGTTAATGGCCGCAAAACGGGTCTACTGGCCAGAGCCGCAGATACCCCAGCCGGCACCGCGTTTGTTGCGATTGACGGCGATATCGCAATGATCCATTCAGTCGAAGTGTTGAAATGTTATCGGCGGCAAGGTGTTGGGAAAAAATTGATGGAGCGAGCGGCTAAATGGGCAAAAAGTCACGGCGCTAAATATATGAGTTTAGTAACCCCCAAGCAAAACAAGGCCGCCAATACGCTATATCAATCTATGGGAATGCAAGCCGCAGGCACATACCATTACCGAATAAAGGACACGCCATGAGAACTACACCAACTGCGCTCGACCTGCCCATGGTTGACCCTTTACCTCAGGCAACGCAAAATTATTTTAATATTTGTCAGGACAAGTTGGGCATGATTCCTAACGTCCTGCAGGCTTACGCATTCGATATAGACAAGCTCAACGCATTTATAGCGTTTTATAACGATGTAATGTTAGCGGATAGCGGGCTATCTAAGCTTGAGCGTGAGATGATCGCAGTCGTGGTCTCCTCAATTAACAAATGCTTTTATTGCTTAACAGCTCATGGTGCAGCCGTCAGAAAACTTTCTGGAGACCCGGTTTTAGGAGAGCAACTGGTGATGAATTATCATAGCGCAAAACTTAATTTGCGCCAAAAGGCGATGCTAGATTTCGCAGCGCTTATGACTGAGAGCAGTCAACACATCGAAGAAACCGATCGCAGCGCTTTGAGAGCCGTTGGATTTTCGGATCGTGACATTTGGGATATAGCGGCAGTGACAGGATTTTTTAACATGACAAACCGTGTTGCCAGCGCCACAGATATGCAACCTAATTCTGAGTATCACACGCAAAACCGCTAGGGATACTGCCTATGCTTCGCATAACTGCCCTTTTAATCTTAACCGCACTTCCAGCAGCAGCGCTGGAATTAAATTTGCCTGTTAACATGCAAAAAACTACAGAGGTGCAAAGTGGTGCAGACCGTTTCAAATTACCCATGGAGGTTTGGGACGGATCAAAAATTCCAAGCCTAAAACTAATCGGCGGTGTGACCAAAGCTGCGTATATAAGCAAAACACAGGTTTCCCCTAAAAAGTTAGCAGCGGCTTTTTTACCACAATTAATACGACAGGAATATGAAGTTCAGCTTCAATGCAGCGACAGCGTTTGTGGCGGGTTTGATTTTCGGTTTGGACTGCAAGTTCTGCCACCTCCAGACATGTATGTTGACCTTGGCAATTTTGCATTTATTAGCGCGCGAAAGGGTATCAACCAAGCTGTATGGATCCTAGTCAGTAATTCCCTGGGTCATACTCATCTACAAGTCACAACTGTGCAGCCTTCAGATCAAACTCCTTTACATATTATACCATTCACAAATTATAGAGAGCCCGAACAGCTACGCAACGCACTGGCCACTTTAGGAAAGTTTACTTTATATGACTTGATTTTTCAGGCGGGTGCCGCAAAACTGGAAGGCGAGAGCTTCGCAACACTAGATGCACTCGCAGAATATTTACGCGAGTTTCCAACACACAAAATAATATTAGTGGGACATACAGATTCAAAAGGTCCCTTAACTGATAATATAATGCTGTCAAAAAAACGAGCATACGCCGTTCAAGCGCTCTTCACGCGGATTCACAAAGATATAGAATCTGAACGCGTTAAAGCTGAGGGGGTTGGATATTTATCGCCAGTTTCTCAAAATGAAACTGCCGAAGGGCGTAAATACAATCGACGCGTAGAAGTTGTTGTTTGGGCAACACAATAATAGAAAAACCATGCGCACCATTTTGATTGATCCGTTCCAACTAAGTACTTTTCAATGGCAATATTCAAAAGTCTGTTAAACTGATATGTTCATAGAAACATCTCGATCATAACTTACTTTGTATTAAAGCTGGTGGTCCTACTGTTGTTTCGCTACACAACCAGAGTCATGCTGCAGCAAAACAAAAACTGGCAACTAGGCTTTTTTCTTAAAGCTAATTTAAAGGTAAAAATACCAAATTAATAAATAACAGGCTTTCGCTATGTTTTTGGTATGTGTGCAGACGCAACCATTTTCAATTCTGATCTCAAGAGATTTATTTTCTTAGAGGTTGTCCAAAGTAGATTGGGCAAATTCTCGCAACAGTTCTTCTCCATCATCCCCAGACACTGATGCTCCAACGCCTGAGTACCCCCCAAGTATAACCAAACTATCTTCAACTATTAAAAAGGCTTTCCAACCGCGTTGACCCAAATATTCGGGTCGACCTAAGTCAGAAAACTCAACGTAAACGGCCCTGCGGCTAGTTTCTATGTTATAAATGAGCACGTCATCAGAGACATTATTCATCGCCAAAGCCGACAGGCCTTCGGGTGATTTCACGAAGTTAGCAAGCACAGATACCTCAACCTTTGCTCCAGCATTAGAGGCAGTTAGAAGGTGAGCAAAAGTGTGGTCTAAATCATCACTCTTTTCTAAGCGTACACAACTTGCAAATACGAGCCCAACTTTCGAAAAGTTACGCCGCCCATGACGCCGGTCGGTACAATACCCTTCGGGAGCAGTAATGAGAATTCCTCCCGCAAGCTGGCCACTTTGAGAAAAATTCTTGTTAAATGAGCCTGTTATGTCCGAAAAGTTAGACATCTGACAGCCAGCTAGAATAAATAAACTAGCTGCCAGAAAAGTCTTAGAGATCAAAATAAATATGTCGTTCAACTTTAGCACCTGGATGGGTTACGGCACCTTTATATGTCGCACCAACAAGTTGCGCATATTTCCATAGTGCGCCACTTGCATAAATTGTCTCGCGTGGGCCTTTCCAATCAGTGCGGCGTTGCTCAAGCTCTTCATCGCTCAAGGCTACCGAAAGTTCTCCAGCAATAGCATTAATTGTAATGACATCACCATTTTCCAATAACCCAATCGGACCACCATTTGCTGCTTCAGGACCTACGTGGCCAACACAGAAACCACGTGTCGCCCCTGAGAACCGGCCATCCGTAATCAAAGCTACTTTCTTGCCCATACCTTGGCCAGACAAAGCCGCAGTCGTTGCCAACATCTCACGCATACCAGGACCACCAGATGGACCTTCGTTGCGGATAACTAAAACTTCACCTTCTTTATATTCACGGATTTTTACAGCTTCGAATGCGTCTTCTTCACAGTCAAAAACACGGGCTGGACCCGTAAAAATTTGGTGCTGTGCGCTTATCCCAGCCACTTTAACGATAGCTCCTTCAGGAGCCAAATTACCCTTGAGCCCCACAACTCCACCCGTTTTAGTAAGTGGAGTTTCGATTGGATAGATCACGCGGCCATCCGCTTCACGCTCAATTAAGTCAAGCTCTTCACCCATAGAGCGACCAGTCGCTGTCATGCAGTCTTCATGCATCAAGCCAGCTTTACGCAATTCTTTCATGACGACTGGAACACCACCCACTTCATAAAGGTCTTTAGCTACATATTGACCACCTGGTTTCAGATCAACAAAGTAGGGTGTGTCGCGGAATATTTCACAAACATCATCAAGGTAAAATTGTAGACCTGCCTCATGGGCTATCGCCGGCAAGTGTAGACCAGCGTTTGTTGAACCACCCGTACATGCTACTACCCTTGCAGCATTTTCGAGCGATTTTAAAGTTACAATATCACGAGCACGAATATTTTTTTCAAGTAAGTTCATCACGGCTTCGCCTGAGGCAACCGCATATTGGTCACGCGATTCATAGGGCGCAGGGGCCCCAGTTGAATTTGGCAATGCGAGACCAATCGCTTCTGCTACGCAGGCCATAGTATTGGCGGTAAACTGACCACCACAGGCACCAGCAGATGGACAGGCTACGGCTTCAAGCTTTTCCAACTCACAGGTCGACAATGTACCAGCCTGATGTTGACCTACAGCTTCAAACACATCTTGAACAGTTACGTCCTTTCCATTCATCCGGCCCGGCAAGATAGAACCACCATAAATAAATACAGAAGGCGTATTTAAACGTACCATAGCCATCATCATGCCCGGTAACGATTTATCACAACCAGCAAGACCGACGATTGCATCGTAGCAGTGACCGCGCATTGTCAATTCAACCGTATCTGCGATCGCTTCACGACTGGCCAGAGAAGAGCGCATGCCTTCGTGGCCCATAGCGATCCCATCAGTCACAGTAATAGTGGTAAACTCGCGTGGCGTGCCGGCGGCATGTTTCACACCAAGCTTCGCAGCCTGCGCTTGCCTGTTTAGGGAAATATTACACGGAGCCGCTTCATTCCAACACGTTGCAACACCAATGAATGGCTGTGCAATCTCTTCAGCTGTCATACCCATCGCATAGTAAAATGAGCGATGCGGTGCACGCTCAGGGCCCACCGAAACGTGGCGGCTGGGCAATTTTGATTTGTCGAATACATGCTTATTCATTAGGGGACCCTTTGTTAAAGCTTTCGGAATTGTTTAGGCGTTGATCGACCGAGGGGCAAGACACCAGTTGGTTGATCACACCTCTAAGATTTTACTAAGTTGCAGCTTATCCTCTGTTTTTAAAAATTTCTAGAGCTTCTGCTTCTTAGGAATGGGCAACCTTTGATCTAAAATTCACAAAACCTTACGTTTGCAGAAAAAAATAACGATAAACATCTAAAAATATTTACTTATTTACATTCTTTCCTTTCAGAACTTCGTCAATTAAAACTTACATATGTCCTACAAACTGCACGAAAATCTAGTGAACCCTGCCCGCCAAAAATCGGGTATATTCCGCTTGCTTTTAGGCTTAGTCATTCTCACATTGATCTATTTGGTGTTGCTGACTGCACTTCTTTTTGCATTGAAATTAACTATGGGGGGCGTTTGGGTCAGCAACTTACGACCAGGCGTTGTCACCTCGCCGGGACAAACACTTACACTTTTAGGCAGCTTCAGCACAATGGCCATTGCGGTTGGAGCGGTTGTCCTAATACTCCACCACCGCAGTCCGACCACTTTACTTGGAGGGCTAAGGCCTGCGTTTGATCAATTCTGCCAATCCATACGTGGATTGATTCCTTATCTCATAATCGTAATTTTATTGGTATTCTCATCTCAAGATATGCAGCCGCATCTGGCCATTGGTACTTGGCTAACACTGCTTCCCATCACACTCGTTTTATTAATGGTTCAAGTCGGAGCAGAAGAGCTGGTGTTTAGAGGATACCTTCAAAGCCAATTGGCCGCACTCAACGCCCCTACTTTTGTTTGGATCTTACTGCCGTCTGTAGCGTTCGGTCTCTTACATTATGACCCAACAACAACTGGAGACTTAGCGCCATGGATTGTCTTATGGGCGATTTTTTTTGGTGTTGCAGCCGCAGATCTGACGGCCCGCTATGGCACCCTCGGGCCAGCAATTGCAATGCATTTTGTGAATAATTTTGCGGCAATCACTCTTATGGGCGTCAAAGATAATTTGGGTGGTTTAAACTTATATGTTTACCCATTTTCTATTTCAAACACTTCAAAATTTACGGAAATGCTACCACTTGAAACTTTTGCGCTCGGGCTCGCTTATCTTTCAATTCGATGGGCAATGGCGTGGCGAGTTGCAATTTCATCTGCAGATGATTAATTGAAGGCAAGCTAAAAATCTTAAAGAAAGATTACCTGTGAATTGGATTTCAAACTACGTCCGCCCTAAAATTAATTCACTATTTTCGCGCCGTGAGGTACCTGAAAATCTTTGGACCAAATGTGGTGAATGCGGTACCATGCTGTTTCACAGAGAGCTGTCTGATAATTTAAACGTATGTACACATTGTGATCACCACATGGGCATCAGCCCACGCGCGCGACTTGAAGCACTTTTTGATGGTGGCATTTTTGTAGAAGTTGAAGTTCCAGAGCCTATAACCGACCCTTTAAGCTTCAAAGACCAAAAAAAATATCCTGATCGCATGAAAGCTGCTCAAAAGAAAACGGGTGAACCTGAAGCTATGCTGGTTAGTGAGGGGGAAATTGGACGCACCGGGATCATTGCTGCGGCCCAAGACTTCGCTTTTATGGGTGGGTCGATGGGCATGTATGTTGGAAACGCTATCATCGCTGCCGCTCAGCGAGCAGTCCAGCTTAAACGCCCCCTAGTATTATTTTCTGCAGCCGGTGGCGCACGGATGCAGGAAGGCATTTTATCACTCATGCAAATGCCGCGCACTACCGTGGCGGTTCAAATGCTTAAAGAAGCAGGTCTTCCTTACATCGTTGTCCTTACTCATCCAACAACTGGTGGCGTTACAGCCTCATATGCGATGTTAGGAGATGTTCACATTGCTGAGCCGAATGCCCTTATTTGTTTTGCCGGTCAGCGCGTGATCGAGCAAACCATCCGAGAAAAGTTGCCAGAAGGTTTCCAGCGTGCTGAGTATTTACTAGATCATGGGATGCTAGACCGTGTGACACATCGCACGGCGATGCGTGACGAGTTGATAACAATTGTTCGCATGTTACTCAAGAAATCGCCCGCAATTAAAGGCGACCTGCCGAAGCCATCAGAGCTTAAATCATCTTCTGAAGCGAGCTAAAGACAGTGGCATCAAACACGTCTGACATTGTTCTTGAAAGGATGATGGCCCTTCATCCTAAGATCATTGACTTGACCTTGGACCGAACCTGGCGCCTGCTTTCTGCATTGGAGGATCCACAATCTAAACTGCCTCCCGTCGTACATCTTGCAGGAACGAATGGCAAAGGCAGCACCCAAGCCATGATCCGTGCCGGAATTGAAGGTGCAGGCAAAGTGGTGCACGCCTATACTTCGCCGCATTTGGCCCGTTTTCATGAAAGGATAATGCTAGCTGGTACCCTAATCACGGAACACGCATTAACATCTCTATTAGAACATTGTTACAAAGTTAATAATGGCGAAAATATTACTTATTTTGAGATCACCACCTGTGCAGCTTTATTAGCGTTTGCACAAACACCTGCGGATTACACATTACTAGAAGTAGGCTTGGGCGGCCGGGTGGATGCAACCAATGTAATTAATAAACCAGCCACATGCGTGATTACTCCTGTAGACCTAGATCACCAACAATACCTCGGTGAAACACTTGAAGAAATTAGCTTTGAAAAAGCAGGTATTCTAAAACGCGGCGTAACAGCAATCATTGGCCCTCAGCAAGACAAAGCTCTCGAGGTTATTGAACGTCACGCTGCAACAATTGGTGCACCTCTTTTGGTACATGGTCGGCATTGGCATGTCTCCGTGGAAGCCGAGCGACTTGTCTATCAAGATGAAACTGGGTTAATGGATCTTCCACTACCAAGCCTGCCCGGCCAGCATCAAATTCAGAACGCAGGTGCCGCAATTACAGCTTTAAAATATCTGGGCTTCGGGGAAGAGGCCTGCACATTCGCGGTTTTGAATGCCTACTGGCCCGCGCGAATGGAGCGGTTAAAATCAGGCCCCTTGGTCGATAAACACTCCACTAATGAAATCTGGCTTGATGGAGGGCACAATCCCGCAGCAGGCCGAGCAATCGCAGCCACGTTGGCAGCTCAAAACCCTAGGGAAACTCATATTATTTGTGGAATGCTCAACACAAAAGATGTTGGCGGCTTTTTAAGACCTCTAGCCCCGCATTGCACCTCGTTGACAGCCCTCACAATCCCAGGTGAAACTAACGCGGTTCCAGCCTTAGATCTTGAAGCCGCAGGGCAAGCAGAAGGCATTAATAGCAGCAGCGGTGAGGCCATAGATACCGTACTTAAAAGTTTGGCAAAAAATCATCCACATGCTCGCATCTTAATTTGTGGCTCACTATATCTAGCCGGGCATGTTCTACGCGAAAATTCAAAGGATTAAGAAAGCTCAGCTTGCACCGTAATTTTCTGCCTGCATTTCTCGCAATCGCGAGGCGGTACGTTCAAATTCAAAACTGCCTACTCCACTGGGATACAGTCCCTCTGGTGCCGCCGCCGCAGATGCAATAAAACCGATACCTGCTTCATATATTGCATCAATTAACGTCACAAACCGCCTCGCTTCGCTGGCGTTATCATGCCCCAGTAAAGGGATGTTATCCAACATCAAAACCTTGGCCCTTTTGGCCAAACTCAGATAATCTGCAGCACCAAGCGCAGTCCCACAGAGGTCGTTAAAACCAATCCGAGCAATACTATTTCTAAAATATGGAATGTACAAAACACGACCTTTAATCTCCAGGTGTATTTCCTGTCCTGGGCCACCTGCAAGTTCATACCAAACGGCGTCCATCGCAGAAGTTGTTTGCTTGCTCAAGGGCGAGAAATAGCTCTTTTGCCTGGTTAGTCTATTTTGTCTGTAATCAGTCGGTGATGCCAGTTCATGCACCAGCATCTTATCCTGTAAAAGATCAATAAACGGCAGAAACAATTGCCGGTTTAATCCATCTTTATACAAATCAGTAGGACGGCGGTTTGAGGTTGCCACAATAGAAACACCAGCCTCAAACAGACACTCAAAAAGCCGCCCCACGAGCATCGCATCCGTAATATCCGTGATTTGCATCTCATCAAAAGCCAGACAGGTAATCCCATCCCCCATGCTTTGCGCCACAGGATGGATGGCGTCACGTGCGCCCGCCCTTTTTGCCTTAGCAATGCCTGCATGCACCTCTTGCATGAAACCATGAAAATGAACGCGCCTAACTTGGCCTTGAAGACCCCGCGCGAACATGTCCATTAGCATAGACTTCCCACAGCCGACTCCACCCCAAAGGTACAGTCCTTTTGGCGAAGGCCTTGCCTTACGGAACCATCCACCGCTAGGCGGCACCTGCAATTCAAAGCTCAGGCGCTCCAACTCTGACAAAGCAGCTTCTTGCGCGCCGTCGGCCAGGAGTTCACCAGCTTGAACGGCATCGAGGTAGGTCTGTTTGAGGCTCATGTTTTGGCAATACCCTCGCTAGGCTTAAGGTGCAAATGAACAGTTTTATTTCAACTCAAGTTCTTCTAATGTTTCGAAATGTCTCGAGTCCCACTATTCACACCTATTTTGATTGCTGGTTGCCTCATTATAATGCTCAGCTTTGCAGTTCGGGCGTCATTTGGTGTTTTTCAAATCCCAATCGCTAAGGAGTTTGGTTGGCTGCGTGCCGAATTTTCGATGGCCATTGCTATCCAAAACTTATGTTGGGGTATTGGACAACCTTTTTTTGGCGCTATTGCCGAAAAACTAACCGACCGTAAAGCTATTATTATAGGTGCTTTATTTTATGCTTATGGCCTGATTATGACCTCCTCAGCAGTCACCGCTGGGGCTATGCAGTTTTATGAAATATTCGTGGGCTTCGGCATCGCAGGCACAGGTTTTGGTGTTATTCTTGCAGTTGTAGGGCGAGCGTCTTCCAATGAAAACAGATCAATGTCCTTGGGTATCGCCACTGCCGCAGGATCAGTCGGACAGGTGTTTGGTGCACCCACGGCCGAGTTGTTACTGGGTGTTATGACATGGCAAAGTGTGTTCTTAATATTCGCCGCAGTCATCATTGGATCGCTCATATTCCTGCCAATGATGAAAACAGAGAGGGTCGCCACCAAAGCGAAGCTTGAGGAAAGTATTGGTCAAGTCCTCACCAAAGCTTTCAAAGACCCCAGCTATACTTTAATTTTCTTGGGCTTCTTTTCGTGCGGCTATCAACTGGCGTTTATTACAGCACACTTTCCGGCCTTCGTATCTGAGCTTTGCGGGCCAATTCAGCCAGGTGAAGCTTTGTATTCAGTTGGAATTACTAGCACGTCACGTCTGGGGGCACTCGCCATTTCCTTGATTGGATTAGCTAATGTTGTGGGCACTTTGACGGCGGGCTATCTGGGTAAACGCTATTCGAAGAAATACCTGCTATCTGGAATATATCTCGGACGCACTGTAATCGCCACCGCATTTATTGCCCTACCAATCACGCCAATATCAGTCATCTTGTTCTCGATTGCCATGGGGTCATTATGGCTGGCAACGGTACCTCTTACAACGGGTCTTGTGGCGCATATCTACGGTTTGCGCTATATGGGAACGCTGTATGGTATTGTATTTTTTTCACACCAATTGGGCAGCTTTTTGGGTGTTTGGCTTGGTGGGAAAATGTACGATATCTATGGAGATTACACCGCTGTTTGGTGGATCGGCATTGGAATAGGGCTATTCAGCGCCATTGTACACCTACCCATTAAAGAGCGCGCAATATCAGTACACGTTGCTTAGGGGCTGCGTATGTGTACTTTTCCTTACGAGCCCAAAGATTATTAAATAATAAAAGTTTAATTGCAGCGACGTTATTGAAAAAATAAACCTATTAATTGTTAAATTTATTCCCCTACTCATAGTCATCCTCGCCATTGATCCAGCACATAGCGGGCAGTCATGAGATCCAGATGGGCGCCTCCACCATTCTTGAAAAGGGTAATATCTTCAGGATTAGCCGCAAACTTTGACATATCGTAGTAATCTGCCAGAACATCCAAGCGGCTGATTGTGCCAGACTCGATAGGAATTTTGAGCTCCCCTATATGATCGAGTGTCGTGGCATAGCTATCAACAAAAACCTTTGCAATTTGAATGGCCTCGTCGTCAGCTTCTCGCATATCGGAGCGATAGGCGCCTATCATATTGATATGTTGGCCTGGGCGAATCCAAGCACCTTTCAGTATAGGTTCGGTCGTCATTGTGCAGGTAAGGATGATGTCAGCAGCCCGCACCGCCACTTCGAGATCCGGTTCGATCTGGGCTCCTGTTTCTATTGCAAATATCTCCGCACCCACTGCGCTTCGGTTCCAGATACTGAATTTTGCATTCGGAAAACCCGCCCCAAAAGCCTCGACCAGAGACCGGCCCACGGTGCCTGCACCTACAATCAAAATTTTGCGGGCGCCACTCGGCGCCAGCGCCAAGGCGGCCATCAGACTATCAGCTGCGGTCTTCCATTTCGTAATTAGGTGAAAGTCAATCATGGCCTCCAATGCGCCGTTAGTATCATCAAATAGCATCACCCCTCCACCAACCATCGGAGTGCCAGTCTTCTTGTTTTCAGGAAAAACAGTCGCGGTTTTGGTAAGCAGCCCCATACCATCAATCCAAGCAGAACGGCTGAGCAGAGTATCACTTCCACGGTAGAGAAACAGGTCTTCAATCTCCGCTTTTGGAAGTGTGTGGCCCACTTTTATTGCGTCTACCAAAGCCAACCAATTCAGATTCTTCTGGCCTTTTTCAAAGGGTATAATTGTAAGGGTCATATCGCTTGCTCCATGCTTAAAAGCTTTTCTACCACCAACCGATCTGCCCATCCATTTGGGTGTTTAAACTGATGGGTCTGCCAACCCCGGCTGGCCGCCATTGCAATATTATCCGCACGATCATCTGTAAATAAAAGGTTAGCCGCCGGGATTCCACTATCATCTTCAAGCATTTGGTAGATTAGCGGATTTGGTTTAATAACCTTCATATGACCAGATACATAATCACGGTCAAATTCATTCAGAAAGTCATAGTGGTTTTGAGCATATGCGTAGCTTTCCACTCCAAAGTTTGTTAGTGAAAACACTGCCACACCCTGGGCCTTCAACGCTCTTAACAATCTCACTGAGTGATCAATGGCAGGAGCTGCTAGTTGAATCCAATTTGCATACCAATCATGTATTTCCACACGCCATTCCGGGTTGGCATCTGCCACTTCATAAATTACGTCCTTAAACCCTTCGCCCAAATCAATACGATCATTCATACCATGCAAGTCCACGGCCGCAAACATAGCTTTGCGGCGGTCCGGCCCTATAGTAAGGTCAAAATAATTCTCAGGGTGCCACTCGAGCAGCACGTTCCCGATGTCAAAAACAACAGCTTTTATGGTCATAATAGGGCCTTTCGTTGCTCTATCGCTAGCGTGGGGAATTGGGAGGCGCAACCCTAGGTTGGACATTCACTGCTTCTCGCCAAACCATCACCAGACCAGAAATCAGAACCAATCCCATGCCAGACCAACCATAAAGGTCGGGCCATTCCGCGAACAGGAGATAACCAAATGCAGTGGCATAGATCAAGCTGGTGTATTCAAAAGGCGCAACAAAAGCTGCTTCTGCTACGCGGTAGGCTTGGCTGATTGCTGCGCCCCCAATTGCAACACCAAGCCCAATAACAACCATAATACCAAGATCAATCCACGCCGGCCATTTCCAAGCCCGCACTAAAAACTCAACCGAGCGATGACCTCCGCCTGAGAATTGTCCATGCCCTACCAAAAGGCCAATTAACACCGTGACTATCAAGAAGACTAAGGGCACATAAAACGTCAATGTGATAAGGTTTTCGCCAGGTCCTATTTTCCGAGTTAATATATGGAATAATGCGTAACAGAGGGCCGCCATCGCAGGTAAAATTGAGATTAGGGTAAATGCATCCGTGCCAGGTCGTACTATCAAAAGAACCCCTAGTAGCCCCACAAAAATTGTAGTCCAGCGCCATGCGCCCACTTTTTCATTAAGAAAGACGACCGAAAATATAGTGATTAAGAAGGGTGCAATAAAAAAGATGGAAACTACGGTGGCCAGCGGTAAATCTGCCAGAGCCATATAGAAAAATAAATTTGCAGCTACTACAAACAACGCCCGCAACAAATGCAGTCCTAGCCGTTTTGTTTTGAGTTTAGAGAATCCACCAGCAATTGGAATCACAATTACCAGCATGACAAGCACGGCAATAAGCGATCGGGTAAAGACAATCTGATGAAGTGCATAGTCATCTGATAGAAACTTAATTAACATATCATTAATTGAAAAAATTAATGAGGCCAACAAAGCCCACAAAGCACCAAAAGATGTTTTAAATTGTTTCATAACTTTGGGCTAAGCCTATATATGCGTTTGATCTGGTTCAAAAACGACGTGGCGCCAATGCAAACTTATATAAACCTCACTTTATTGAAATTTATATTGGTTACGGTTTTTTGCTTTGCTGTAATGACCTATCTAAAGCACTCAAAAACCGTGACCTGTCCACCTTAGAAAACCCTTTTCCACCACCTTGGCGGAATGGGTCCGCAGCACGTAAATCGTACATCAAATCTCGGGTTGCTAAAGCGTTACCAATGTTCACCGATGTGAGGGACTCTCCATTTGGCTTAAGAACATGTGCACCAGCTTCGACGGATTTTGCTGCAAGCGGAATATCTGTGGTAACAACCACGTCTCCAGGGCCAGCACGATCAGCAATCCACATATCAGCCACATCCGGGCCCGCATCCACGATCACCAGTTCAACAAATGGATTGGCAGACGGACGAATGCCACCATTACAGACCATTTTGACCTGTACTTTCATACGGGTCGCTACCTGTTCAATTTCGGCTTTCACCGGACAAGCGTCGGCATCAACATAAATCAAGTTTGGGACAGCCCATTTTCGAGTAATTCTTCAGGAGTAGGCATACGATTAAACGCATCCAGGCCAGCGATTTTATAAGCCTCTGCCAAAGTTGGATAATTAAATGTATTTTGGACAAAATAATCTACTGTTCCCTTTAGGTTCAGCACCGCTTGTGCGATGTGGATCAACTCAGTTGCACCTTCACCCACAATTTGCACCCCAAGAACACGTCGCGTTTTAAGTGAAAACAACATTTTAAGCATACCATGCTCGAGACCCATAATATTCCCCCGAGATGTTTCACGGAAACGTGCAACTCCCACTTCATACGGGATATTCCTTTTCTGAATGTCTTCTTCGCTCATTCCACAAGTTGAGATTTCTGGGACGGAATAAATACCGTATGGGAACCACGGGCTTTCCGGTAAGCTAGGTGTATTCAATGCATGACAAGCCGCAACACGACCTTGTTGTAAACTTGTTGAAGCCAGTGACGGGTGACCGATCACATCCCCAGCGGCGTAAATATTTGGCACATCCGTTTGATATGTCTTACGATCAACACTGAAACGACCTCGATGGTCTAATTCCAAGCCAACAGCTTCCATGCCTAATTTCTCAGTAGCCCCTATTCGACCCGCGGCAAATAACAGCATTTCAGCTTGCACTTGGCGGCCATTCTCAAGCTCTAATTGTACGTGATCACCTTTATCTTCAATATTAGCGACTGCAGATCCAAGACGCAGATCCACACCATTCTCACGAATTTGGTGAGTAAACTCTTGAATAAGGGTCCTATCAATAAAGTCTAAAAACGTTTCGCGAGGTTCAATCAACGTGACTTTCACATCCAACGCTGAGAACATTGTGGCGTATTCAACTCCGATAACACCCGCACCTACTACGATCAATGAGCGAGGAATTTGTGACATCTCAAGAAATTCATCACTGTCTAAAATATTAGTACCATTGAACGGTACGTTGTCTGGGCGATATGTCTTAGTACCAGTTGCGAATCAGAAATTTTTTCGACGTCACTTGCACGATTTCGCCAGTATCCGTGGTAACTTCAATTTCAGTTTTACTTAAAAACCGTGCAACTCCATGCAGGGTCTCCACATGATTTCGGTTGAATTGATGCTCCAAAACATCAACCTCATAATCCAAAGTCTTTTCTAAGCGGTCTCGTAAATCAGAGGCTCCTATTTCGTCTTTGACGCGGTATGAGCGGCCATAGAAACTTCGCTCACGCCAGCCTGAAAGGTTTAACACTGTCTCTCGCAAAGTTTTTGAAGGTATCGTACCTGTGTGAATCGAAACACCACCTAAACGGTCTTTACGATCAACAACCAAGACTTTTCGCTTCAATTTTCCAGCCTGGATTGCAGCAGTACGACCTGCAGGGCCTGAACCAATAATGACTAAATCGTAGTGTGACATGCATTAATCCGCATTTAAAGCTTCAGCATGGAAACTAATGTGATCTTCGATGAACGTCGATACGAAGAAATAAGAATGGTCATAGCCCGGCTGCAGGCGTAAATGCCCTTCCTGGCGTCGTTTTGCCATAGAAAATGCAAGCGTTTCAGGCTTCAATAGATCTAGAAACTCATCTTGAGTTCCAGTATCGACCAAAACTGGACCGTTGAAACCTTTTTCTAACATTTGAAAACTTGCATCATGAGTTTCCCATGCACTGCTATCATTGCCTAAATAGGACGCCAACTGCTTACGACCCCAGTCTGATTTCATTGGGTTGCAGATAGGGGAAAATGCAGAAACACTACAATATTGGTCCGGACGACCCATTGCCAGTGTTAAAGCACCATGACCTCCCATCGAGTGACCGGTAATGGATTGCCGATCAAGATTTATGGCAAATTCACGACCCAAAAGTTGTGGAAGCTCATCTGCAACATAGTCCCACATCTTAAAGTGTGGAGCCCAGGGATCTTGGGTCGCATTTACATAAAAACCAGCGCCTTGCCCCAGGTCGTATGCGTCATCATTAGCTACATTTGGACCCCGTGGAGATGTGTCAGGAAAGGCCAAGCCAATACCTTGCTCGGCAGCCCATGCCTGCGCACCCGCCTTGATCATAGCATTTTCATGGGTGCAGGTAAGACCGGAAAGGTACCAAAGCAACGGCACTGGGCCAGATTTGGCTTCTTGCGGCATAAACAAGCCAAACGTCATTTCAGTATCACATACGTCGGACGTGTGGGTATAAACTCCCTGAACACCACCAAAACATGCATTTTCTGATTTGATTTCCATAATAAAGCCTTTCGTTCTTACCACTAAGTGCAAAGCTGATATTATAAAAATATGCAAGCGGGGTTTTTTTACATTAACTATACAAACCGGTTACCAACGCGATAACCACTGAGATTGTAATTACTGAAGTCACAGTTGACAAAAAGATTGAGGCTGAAACGCGCATAGGCGCAACGCCATAATGTGTGGCGAGGATAAAAATGTTTCCAGCAACAGGCAGGGCTGCTGATGCGATCATAACCGCTGCAGGATATGCTGCCACCGGGAAGATAAAAAGGGACGTTGCAGCTACTGCTGCCGGATGAAGGATTACCTTGCAAAAGGCTAACCACCCCGCGACCCTAAACCGCTCCACTGAATTTGCCGCTAAGGATGCGCCAATAACAAATAATGCTCCAGGGGTAGCAGCCGCACCAAGAATGTCAAAAAACTCAGCAAATGGAACTGGAAAAGCTTTATCAGTACTAGACCATATTAGACCTACAACCATCGCCATAATCATTGGGTTTTTAATTAGCCCAAGGCCAACAGCATTTAAAACCCCTAAGCTCATTCGCCCATCGCGAGAGCCTACGATCAGAACCACAATTAGGCTACCAAACACCAAGAGATCCATAGCAAGGATCAACATAACCCAAAGAACAGCCTCTTTTCCCATCAAAAGGGCAAGCATTGGGATACCCAAAAACCCTACGTTTCCAATACATGCACATTGAGCTTCAACAGCAGCTTCAGCTATGCTTCGTCTACGCAATATAGCTATGACGGTAGCTAAAAAATAGATGAAAAACGAGGCTGTTAAATAGGCTCCTATAAATGGGAAATTTAACAGATCTCCAAATGATAAATTAGCTGAGAACCGAATAATCATGGCCGGAAGTGCAAAATAGAAAACAAATTTTGTAAGGAATTGTGTAGCGATTTCGGGAAAGAATTTGGTGCGCGCAGCTACATAGCCCAAACCAAGAATAGCAAAAAATGGGATCGTTTTAAGTAAGACGTCAATCATAAGAGGCAAATGTCCAAAAAAAGCGCTTGAGGCTCTCACTTAGCCTAATCGTATTTAACCAAGACGGAAGCCCCAGATTTAAAATTTCGAAACGCACGAATAGACCGTCCTTGATGCATCAATACTATACACGGTGGTATGGGCCTCCAGTCAAAATTGACGCTGCCCGGTAAAGCTGTTCTGTTAGCATGACTCGCGCCAACATGTGGGGCCAAACCATTTTTCCAAAACTTAGCCTCGCATTAGATCTGCTCAAGACCTCAGCGTCCAGGCCGTCAGGCCCACCAATAACAAAAAATAATTCAGATGGGGCATCATCTCGGATGCATACTATTTTCTTGGCGAACTCAGGCGATGTTTGCAGCGTTCCGCGTTCATCTAATGCAACAACGTATGCACTCGCTGGAATTGGCTTCAACAGCAAAATTGCCTCCGCAGCTTTGCCGCCATTTTTTTTGTCTTCAAGCTCAATAATCTCAGCTGGACCAAGCCCCACCAAGCGCCCAGTACGGTTAAACCTCGAAATATAATCATTTATTAGATCTTTTTCGGGGCCATTGCGTTGGCGCCCAATGGTAACAATGCGCAATCGCATTAAACGTCAGATGGTCTAATAGAACCTGTCTCCAGCCACATCTCATCAAGTTGATAAAACTCACGAACTTCTGGACGGAACACATGAACAATCACATCACCTGTATCAACAAGAACCCAATCACCAGTCCCCTTACCTTCCAATTTCGAGAAAATACCAAGTTCGGTCTTAAGACGATCTTTGAGCTTTTCAGAAATGGACGCAACCTGCCGTGTTGAACGACCAGAGCAGATCACCATGTGATCACCAATTTCCGATTTACCACGCAGATCAATCTGCACGACATCCTCAGCTTTATCATCATCTAGAGATTTCAATACGGCAGCTAATATAGCATCACTCGTTGCACTCGATTGGCTTTTAGCTAATTTGCGCGCGGGTTTTTCCGCGTTAGACGTCAAAGACAGGACCTTGTCCTCCAAACAAAACGCCGCATCATCCCGGCGCCGGGTAGGTCTCCTTAGCATTCTAATTTAGATTCCTCAATTGATTGCTTGTATTAACTCATGTTCATATTTTTAACATTTCTTTATAGCTATTTAAGCGAGACGTCGCCACCATACCAGACCAATTAATCTCTTGTGATTATAGCAAAAGCGTACTCTAAAAGTACCGCTCATAGCACGGCCAGGGATAAACTGCCAAATGAGCCAATCGAAAATTTTCATACCAGCCTTGTATACAGGCTTCTTGCACGTTAATTCCAAACCATGAAAATAATTTTTAATTTATTAGGTCGTGCTCGACTACCCTGGCGCTTTTTTGGCATAGCAAAATCAGTGCTATTAAGTCAAAGTGACAGCCAACGAATTTCGTCTTATAGTTTCAACTAGTTAAGGAGCGACTGATATGGCCGCTAAAACACTCTACGACAAAATATGGGATACGCACATTGCGCATGAAGCCGAGGATGGTATCTGTCTTTTATATATTGACCGCCATCTAGTTCATGAGGTGACTAGTCCACAGGCTTTCGAAGGCCTTCGCATGACAGGTCGTAAGGTACGCGCACCGGAAAAAACCATTGCGGTTCCAGATCACAATGTCCCAACAACATTGGATCGCCTTCAGGGCATTGAGAACGAAGAAAGCCGAATTCAGGTGGAAGCACTCGACGCTAACGCGCGCGAGTTTGGACTAGTTTATTATCCTGTTGACGATGTACGCCAGGGTATTGTTCATATAATCGGCCCTGAGCAGGGTTGGACCCTTCCAGGCATGACCATTGTGTGCGGAGACAGTCACACTGCCACCCACGGTGCCTTTGGCTCTTTGGCCCATGGAATTGGTACCTCCGAGGTTGAGCATGTTCTGGCGACCCAGACCTTAATCCAGAAAAAATCAAAGAATATGAGAGTTGAGATCACGGGTCTGTTGCGTCCAGGCGTGACAGCCAAAGACATCACACTGGCCATAATCGGAGAGACTGGCACCGCCGGTGGTACAGGATATGTGATCGAATATTGTGGCGAAGCCATCCGCAGCCTCTCTATGGAAGGCCGGATGACGGTCTGTAACATGGCAATTGAGGGCGGGGCCCGCGCTGGCATAATAGCACCAGATGAAACTACTTTTGAATACTGCAAAGGCCGCCCAAACGCTCCATCAGGAAAAACCTGGGAGGCCGCGCTGAACAATTGGAAAACGCTTTATTCCGACGATGACGCACATTTCGACAAGGTGCTCACTTTAAAAGGTGGAGATATTGCACCAGTTGTCACCTGGGGCACGAGCCCTGAGGATGTATTGCCAATCACAGCGCATGTACCCGCCGCTGAGGACTTTACAGGGGGCAAAGTAGAAGCCGCAAAGCGTAGTTTGGACTACATGGGCCTCACCGCTGGCACACCCCTGCAGGATATTACGATCGATACAGTCTTTATTGGCTCTTGCACTAATGGCCGGATCGAAGATCTGCGAGCCGCCGCTGCGATTTTGAAAGGTCGAAAGATCAAGGATGGCATGCGCGCGATGGTAGTTCCAGGGTCCGGCCTTGTTAGGGCCCAGGCTGAAGAAGAAGGTCTGGCAGATATTTTCAAAGAGGCCGGTTTTGAGTGGCGCCTTGCGGGCTGCTCCATGTGCTTGGCTATGAACCCTGATCAATTGCAACCGGGTGAACGCTGTGCAGCCACCTCAAACCGCAATTTTGAAGGCCGCCAAGGACGTGGTGGACGCACCCACTTAATGAGCCCCGTCATGGCTGCAGCAGCGGCTCTCACAGGAAAACTTACTGATGTGCGGACGATGATGTAATGGAAAAATTCGAAAAACTCACAGCAATTGCAGCTCCAATGCCACTGATCAATATCGACACAGATATGATTATTCCAAAACAGTTTCTTAAGACAATTAAACGCTCCGGTTTGGGTGTAAGCGCGTTTCACGAAATGCGTTATGACTTAAACGGCGATGAAAACCCTGATTTCGTTCTGAACAACGACGCTTACCGGGACGCAAATATTTTGATTGCGGGTGATAACTTTGGATGTGGCTCATCACGTGAGCACGCCCCATGGGCCCTGTTAGACTACGGTATCCGATGTGTTATTTCGACTAGCTTTGCAGATATTTTTTTCAACAATTGCTTTAAGAACGGTATTTTACCAGTCATTGTCAAAGAAGAACAATTGACCCTTCTGATGAAAGATGCAGAGAAGGGTAGCAACGCTCGAATGGTTGTTGACCTTGAAAATCAACAGATAGAAACTTCGGACGGTGAGATAGTTCAATTTAACGTGGATCCACATAGTAAACATTGCCTGATCAATGGTCTTGATGACATTAGTCTAACAATGGAAAAATCAACCTCGATTGACGACTTTGAAACAAAAATGGCCAAAGTGAAACCTTGGGTTTAGGCAATAAACTGCAAATTACGAAAGGGCTACTCATGAGCACTCCCTCCCTCCTTATCTTGCCAGGCGATGGCATTGGCCCAGAAGTAATGCTTGAAGTTCGCAAGATAATTGACTGGCTTAGCAACCATCGTAGTATCAGCTTTGAAGTTTCCGAAGATCTAGTTGGTGGTGCTGCCTATGATGCACACGGTGTGCCTTTACATGACGCAACAATGGCAAAAGCACTATCCGTCGATGCAGTTCTTCTGGGGGCTGTTGGCGGGCCAAAATATGATAACTTAGATTTTAGTGTGAAACCGGAGCGTGGATTACTGCGCCTACGCAAAGAAATGGACCTATTTGCCAACCTTCGCCCAGCACAATGTTTCGACGCCTTAGCCGATTTTTCATCACTCAAGCGCGATTTAGTTGCTGGCTTGGATATTATGATAGTGCGCGAACTAACGTCAGGCAGCTACTTTGGCGAACCTCGAGGAATATTCAAAGAAGGCAATGAGCGCGTCGGCATTAATACCCACCGCTACACTGAGTCTGAAATCGCTCGCGTTGCTCGTGCAGCTTTCGAATTGGCTCGGCGCCGCAGTAATCGGGTTTGTTCAATGGAAAAAGCGAACGTGATGGAGGCTGGGGTTCTATGGCGCGATGTTGTAAACGAAGTTCACCAAGCCGAATATTCAAATGTAGAGTTATCCCACATGTATGCGGATAATGGCGCAATGCAGCTGGTACGTGCACCAAAACAATTCGACGTGATCCTAACTGACAACTTGTTTGGTGATATTTTATCAGATTGCGCTGCGATGCTGACAGGCTCTCTTGGTATGCTCCCGTCTGCCAGCCTCGGTTCACCGATGGATAATGGTAGACCAAAGGCTTTATATGAACCGGTTCACGGATCAGCACCAGATATTACAGGTCAAGGCAAAGCAAACCCATCTGCCTGCATCCTTATCCTTCGCAATGGCTCTCCGCTATTCGTTTGATATGGGTGAGGAGGCCACACGAATTGAAAACGCCGTTGAAAGCGTTCTGGCCGACGGTGTTCGGACTGCTGACCTCTTGCAAGCAGACGGAGAGCAGCCTGTAACAACTTCAGAAATGGGTGACGCAATCGTTGCAAGGTTGACAGCAAGTCTCTGAGATTTTTAGGAATTTATAAAAAAGGTAAACCATGAGAAAATTCTGCGTTTTACCTTTTTTAGCTCAGCATTAGAGGGTACGTTGACACGCGCGTGCACTTTCGTTGTTATCGCCGAATGGACACTATAAATATAGAAACATACCCGCTGCATGACCCCAAAAGTCAAGTTTACAAAGCTTTGGTGAAAAAATGCCGAACAGATTTGAATGAACACGGCCTATTTAACCTTCCCGGCTTCATGCGCCCCGAGGCATTGAATAAGGTTCTTAAGCAGATTAAACCGATCATTGCGAAGGACGCGTTTGAACACCGCCGGCATCATAATATATATTTCAAAAAATCTATTCCTGGCCTTGAAAAAACCATCCAGCCTTGCAGTCGCTTCAGACAATTAATCACACGATCTGCGCAGATCAAATTGAGGGCAGTGCCATCACCAAGTTATATGACTGGGATCCGTTAGCATCATTTTTAGCAGATGTTATGCACAAGGACACCCTGCATAAAATGGATGACCGGATCGCCGGCGCGAATGTTATGACTTATTATGCGGATGAAGCTTTGAGTTGGCATTTTGACCGTTCAGAGTTCACCACAACATTACTCTTACAAGCACCAAATTCTGGTGGTGAATTTGAATATTTACAAGACCTCCGAAGCCCAGATAACCCTAACTATACGGGTGTTGCTGCGCTGTTAAGCGGAAATCTTCAAACATCAATCTGCCCACAAACTGCAGGGACTTTAAATGTGTTTAAGGGCGTAAATACGGCACACCGCGTAACACCTGTTGAAGGTGAAACGCCCCGCATAAATGCCGTTCTCACATATTATGAAGAGCCTGGAAAACGTTTTTCTGCAGAAGAACATTTAGACTTTTACGGGCGTAAAACTTAACAGAGGACAACATTTTCTTTCTAAAATGGTATCTTTAAATACTGCCTCTCGCCCAAACCATTTGTATAGCTTGGCGTAGGCGCTGTGATAAAATAAAGTTGATACAGAGCGGGTAGCGAATTGTAGTGTAAGCTGGGCCCTGTAACCTAACGCGGTGGCAAGCCTGCAGCAGCACGCGCTTCAGGCTTTTTGAGGTGAAAATCTTCTCCAGCATAATCTGCACCAGAAGGTCCACATAAGTGGGCAACCGCCTGCGCGACATCTGAGGCTGGTATATGATCTGATAGTTCGAGCTTACTGACAGGATTGATGCCTGAGGCTTTGATCTGAACTTGCATATCGGTGGCAACCGTTCCTGGGCTCAACCCCAAACAAGTAATACCCTTATCAGCATACTCTTCATGCCCTGAGCGGGTAAGCTGCAAAACTGCAGCCTTTGAAGCGCAATAATGGCTCCAGCCCTCTAGCACCCCATAGGCAGCACCCGATGACACATTTATGATTTTGCCTGCGCCTTGTGAAATCATAACAGGAAGAGCGGCTTTCATCATATAGAAAACACCTTTCACGTTCACGTCTATTACCTGATCAAATTCATCTGGCGCAAGATCTCCCAAGCGACGTACAGTACCCAGAAGACCCGCATTGTTTACCAAGACGTCCAAACTGCCAAAAGTTACTAATGCGGTCTGAACCGCAGTCTGCACTTGATTGTAATTTGAAACATCACAGGGAACTGCTTTAGCCTGCGGTCCGAGCTCAGCCGCTAAGCTTTGCAGGACATCTGCGCTGCGGGATGTCAAAACGACATTTGCCCCCAGAGCTACCAAGTGCCGAGCACTTGCGGCGCCAATGCCACGGCTTGCGCCTGTTATTAGCACTGTTTTTCCAGAAATTTCCATAGTTGAAGAACCTTTCCCTAAACCTAAATTCGAGGCTAATGAACTGACTACAAAGCCACAAGGGGTCACTTGTGGCTTTACCAACACCCATGGGCGTGTCACCACAAAGAAGTGATCGGAGAATGACATGCGCGCTACCTTAGTAATTTTGACGATGGCTTATGTGTTATCGCAATTCTACCGGGCTTTCTTGGCTGTACTGGCAGCACCTCTGCAGGTCGAGATCGGCGCGACTGCGGCACAGTTATCATCAGCATCTGGATATTGGTTTTTGGCGTTTGCTTTGATGCAAATACCTGTGGGTTGGGCTTTAGACACCCTTGGCCCTAAGCGCACAAACGCAGTATTGCTAGCACTTGGTGCAGGCGGTGGGACGTTACTTTTCTCACTTGCTACGACCCCTTGGCACGTTAGCGCAGCGATGGCCTTAATTGGTATTGGATGCTCTCCAGTGCTTATGGCATCCTATTATGTTCTGGCACGCAGTTTTCCCTCTGCCGCTTTTGCAACGATGGCTGCGTTCATTCTAGGAATTGGATCACTGGGTAATATTGGTGCAGCCTACCCAATGACATTGTTAGTCGATACCATTGGTTGGCGCACGGCAATCGCACTTATTGGCTTATTAACTATTGCGGTTGCAGCCATTTGCTATGTGATCGTCAAAGACCCGCCCAAAGTCGAAACATCACAAAAAGGAAGCATTCTTGATTTACTGCGCATGCCAGAAATTTGGTTTATTCTTCCGCTGGTTTTAGTAAATTACGCAGCTGCGGCCGGTTTGCGAGGCCTTTGGATTGGGCCCTATTTTACTGATATATTTGGATCTACCGAGGCTCAGGTTGGCGTCGCAACCACAGTCATGGCACTAGCTATGATTGCAGGAAATTTTTTCTATGGCCCATTAGATCGTCTATTCGGCACGAGAAAGTGGGTAATCTTCGCTGGAAACTTGAGTGGTTGCTTATTATGCGTCACGCTTTACGTCATCGGGGGATCAAACTACTGGACAACAATAGCTATCATGGCCGGTATTGGATTTTTTGGATCATCATTCCCAATTTTAGTTGCTCATGGCCGCAGCTTTTTTCCACAACATTTGATGGGCCGTGGCGTAACTTTGATTAATTTATTTGGCATTGGAGGCGTTGGAGTTATTCAAAATATGTCAGGCAGGGTTTATGAAGCCACAATAACGGAGGCCTCAGGAGCTCTTGCCCCATATAACGCCGTAGTTTTGCTGTTTAGTGCGTCAATGTTAGCAGGATTAATTATTTATCTGTTTTCACAGGATCGAACTGACTAGCCCCCTTCCCATTAATAGATCAGCGCGTTAAACGTGCCCGTCTTTGCAACAAGGAAAGAGCCTATGTCTTATAAAGTCGTCATAGTCGGTGCTACAGGTAATGTAGGCCGTGAAATTCTAAATATATTACACGAGCGTGCATTTCCTATTGAGAAAATTGCCGCATTGGCAAGCCGCAGATCTATTGGTTCTGAAGTCAGCTTTGGCGATAAGACATTGAAGACGACGGATCTTGCAACGTTTGACTTTGCAGGATGGGATATCGCCCTTTTCGCAGTTGGATCCAAAGCAACGAAGGAGTATGCTCCAAAGTCAGCAGCAGCTGGTTGTATAGTAATCGATAATTCAAGCTTGTATCGCTATGATCCATCAGTACCGTTGATTGTGCCTGAAGTGAACGCAGATGCGATCCACGACTGTAAAAATAAAAATATCATCGCCAACCCAAACTGCTCCACAGCACAGATGGTTGTTGCTCTGAAGCCTTTGCACGACCGTGCAACAATCAAGCGCGTAGTCGTGAGTACGTACCAAGCGGTTTCGGGTGCCGGGAAAGAAGCAATTGACGAGCTTTGGGATCAAACCAAATCTATCTACAATCCAGTCGATAACAAACCTCCAACCAAATTCACCAAGCAGATCGCTTTTAACGTAATCCCGCATATCGATGTATTCATGGACAGCGGCGATACGAAAGAAGAGTGGAAAATGATCGCTGAAACGAAAAAGATTATGGACCCTTCAATCAAAGTGACTGCAACTTGTGTGCGCGTTCCAGTATTTGTTGGCCACTCAGAGTCCATCAATATCGAATTTGAAGAATTTTTAGATGAAGACGAAGCCCGCGACATCCTGCGCGAAGCACCAGGCTTGATGGTAATCGATAAGCGCGAAGATGGCGGCTACGTGAGTCCGATCGAATGCGTTGGCGATTATGCAACTTTCATAAGCCGAATTCGTCAAGACGTGTCAGTTGAGAATGGCTTAAATCTTTGGTGCGTATCTGATAACCTACGCAAAGGCGCCGCGCTCAATGCTGTTCAGATTGCCGAAGTTCTGGGAAACAAAGTGCTGAAAAAAGGCTGACAAGCTGTACACGCTATGACAAGCGCTGTTTTTTTGCACAGGGCTTGTCGGCAATCTAATTAACGTTACTAAAAAAAACCTTTAGATTTTTACAAAATTTTGCGTAACTACATTAAATTGTTCCAATGTTCCTTCAGCAATATCTGTCCAAAGGCCATGCAGACTGAGTTCACCCTTCTCGACAGAGCCTTGGACAAACGGAAACGTCATGAGATTCTCGATCGATACCATGACCGCTTCACGTTCAAGCAGCGCAACACGCTCCTCCGCATCAGAAATATCTTTAACCTTTTCAAACCCTGGACGTAATATATCCATCCAACGACCAACAAAGCTACTGCTTTCTTCAAGTTCTGGCGCATGGCCTGTACACATATCATGACAGGCATTAACACCACCACAACTTGAATGGCCTAAAACAATAATATGGGCGACTTTAAGAGCGGTTACAGCATATTCAACCGCAGCTGACGTCCCGTGTGGCTCACCATCAGGAAGGTATGCAGGAACCAAATTAGCTATATTACGGTGGATGAAAAATTCGCCCTGTTCCGCCCCGAACATTGCAGTAACATGAACGCGACTGTCACAACATGAAATCACCATAGCTCGGGGGCGTTGCCCCTCACTCGCCAAACGACGGTACCATGAATGGTTATCCTCAAAGGTTGTAGCTTTCCAACCATGATAACGTTGAACAAGGTATGTCGGGAGGGGTTTTACAGCATCCATAGTGGTAACCTTAAATGATTGTAACACAAAGTTACAAACTAATTTCCCCGAATTCGCGGTTTAAACCTAGACTAAATTAAACAATATTTGAACTTTACCGCCTCAAAGGCTACATTATACGGAGAGTTTAAGGCAGCTGACAAAATAATATCAATCGGTGCGCTTGCGCGTTATAAACGCTAAACGGTTTGATATCGATTAATTCTTTCCTTCTCCATCATTATTTCGTCTTTTAAGTAGAATCTTGGGCTGCATTGCATTCATTGGATGGCAGTGGTTACTTTATTATAAACTTACTAATAGGGATACCCCATGCCAAAAACAAACTATTTCGCAGACAGTGCAACGTCCTCAATCCCACTATCACTTGTGCCCGAGGATCAGGCGCAGGCTTGGCTTGTAGCGCAAGGAGCTGCAGCCCAAACGTGGGCGAAGGCCCAGGGGTGGACTGGTCAATTGGGAAAAGCCCTGGTGGTTACTGACACCGGAGAGCCAATTTTTGCAGCAATCGGAATGGGTGTAGAACAAGAACGCCATAAAAAGCGGTTTGGTGCAGTATCCGCAATTGCATCCTTGCCATCTGCAGTATTCAACCTTCTTGAAGATAATATCCAAACCGCTAACGAATTTGCACTGGGCTTTGCTTTATCTAAATATCGATACACTCGATACGCGTCACAAGCAGCCCATGCAGCAGAATTAATATGCCCAGTGGGTGTTGATAAAGCTAATATAAATGCAATCATATCTGGAGAATTCCTAACCCGTGATTTAATAAATACGCCAGCTAACGACATGGGCCCCTCAGAACTAGAAGAAGAAGTGCGTAAGTTGGCCAAAAAACATAAAGCCACGATTTCTGTTATCACGGGAGACGCTTTGCTGAAGCAAAATCTTCCAATGATACATGCAGTAGGGCGCGCATCAGCTCGCGCACCGCGCTTGATTGATATGAAATGGGGTGACAGTGGCCCATCGTTAACGTTGGTTGGTAAGGGCGTCTGCTTTGACACAGGTGGGTTAAATATCAAACCAGGCTCATCAATGGGTTTAATGAAAAAAGATATGGGAGGGGCTGCTCATGTCTTGGGGCTCGCACAGATGATAATGGCCACTAACCTGAAACTGCGGTTGCGGGTACTAATTCCCGCGGTAGAGAACGCGATTGGTAACTCTGCTTTTCGGCCACAAGATATTCTCACCAGCCGGAAGGGCCTTACTGTTGAGATAAATAATACCGATGCCGAAGGCCGTCTTGTGCTTGCGGATACTTTAGCTCTTGCTGATGAAACACCTCCCGATTTGATGATCTGTATTGCCACATTGACAGGAGCAGCAAGAGTGGCCGTCGGGCCAGATATTGCGCCATACTTTACGGATGATGCGGGCCTTAGTCATGTGGTTGCAACCGCGGCCCAAAACGTAAGTGATCCTGTATGGCAACTGCCTCTGCATGCTCCCTATGAAACCATGATTGAGCCAGGGATTGCAGACTTAGATAATGCGCCAAAGGGCGGGTTTGCTGGCGCAATTACTGCTGCTCTCTTTTTGAAACGCTTCGTGAGTGACACACAAAAATTCATCCATTTTGATTGCTATGGCTGGCAACCAAGCAGTGCCCCTGCCCGACCAAAAGGTGGGGTTGGTCAAGGAACACGCGCACTGTTCCAAGCCATCCCAGAAGTTTTAAAACTGTGACGCAGCTTTACCAAATCAAAGAACCAGTGGTTGATGTTTGTCGAACTCCCAGCGGTCCAAGAGATCGACAACTACTACTGGGAGACACCTTCGAAGTTTTGAATCAGAAAGATGGTTGGTCCCATGGCAGTTCCGTCAAAAATGGATATCCAGGCTATGTTTACACTGAATCCTTGGAGTTACTGGAAATAAAAACGCATTGGATTTGCACCCTATCGAGCCATGCCTATATTGAACCTGATTTAAAATCTGCCGACTGCTTATTCCTGCCGTTTGGCGCCCAGGTGCAGGTGCTGTCTGAAGGCGCAGGTTTTTTTCAAACAAAGCACGGTTTCATCCCGTACCAGCATTTACGAACTATGGATAACTTGCTGCAGGATCCTGTTGAAGTTGCTTTGAGTTTTCTGGGTACCCCATATCTTTGGGGTGGAGACTCATCGCGCGGTATTGATTGCTCAGGACTGATTCAGGCAGCCTGCGCTGCCTGTGGTCTAGATTGTCCCGGCGATAGTGGCGCGCAGCAAGCTTTCTTCCAAAAACCTGCTGGTCCGTTTGGGAGGGGTCAGCTTTTGTTTTGGAAAGGTCATGTTGCCATCACTTTAAATAGTGAAGATTTGGTACATGCAAATGCCCAAACCATGACTGTATGTTTAGAATCTATAGAAAATGCAATCGCGCGAATTTTAACTTCGCGGGGCGGGCCAGTTACCCACCATGCTCAGCTATAAAGTGCAAAAATCTTAGCTTAATCGACTGCGCGTATAAGTTTACGCTCGAGAACACCCAAGACAGATTTCAAATCTTGGCCTCGCTTCAAAACCTGACCCTCAGCACCAATAACTGCATATATTCCTTGCTTACTCCGTAGTTTTGGGCGTTTTTCAATACGGTATAGTGGATTTTCTGCTGTTCTTTTGAAGACTGAGAAAATAGCTACTTCGCGCAGATAAGAGATACCGTAATCTCGCCATTCTCCCGCTGCCACCATGCGTCCATATAAAGTTAAGATTGGTGCCAGTTCCAAGCGGTGAAAGGCAACTTGCTCAAAGATTTTACTATCCTTGGAGGTTTTCATGTTTACAATATTCATATGCACAGGTTTGCCGTAAATTAGTTCCAAATCAACCCCAGCTTATTCATGCCGTGAAATAGCCTCAGGAGCTTGCTGTTCTGATTAGTATAATTACTGATGTTTTCAGAAGTTTATTCTAATATTATTCTAATACCCAAACTCCTTAGTGCAGACCTCTATTTCTACTAACGGCATATTTCCTTCACACCATTCTATTTCATCTGGTGTGTAGGACGTTGAATTCACGAACATCACCAAAAGCAAATTTTTCTGTGATTATTATGGCTATGCTTGTCAATCATTTTCTAATCACTAGTCATTAACCTTGAAATTAGTTGCTGGTCATATCTAAATAACCTGCGATGCAAGCTATGCAGCCAATAAGCATAAACAAGCAGGAAGCTATGATGTCTTCGCCTAGTATTAGAAGATATGGAGTTATGATATCCTGACCCATAGTTTAACCTTTCAATTCCCAAATGGTCCGACTAAAAATAGTAGTTGGAATAACTTCCATTATCACTCCCTTTTATAACCCACTGCCAAGTTATGGTCTGTCTCACAGGTATCCCCTGAGCAACACTCAAAGATGTTTGACTTACAGGTTACACATTGCTCATGTCCATGCACAACAACAGTGTTCAGTGGTAACTGACATCTAGGGCAACGCTGCTTGTGTGCGTTAGCTGGGTTAAGGTGGTTATCCATCTGCATCAGTTATTGTCACCAGCTTTTTCCATTTCACTAACTCCCGCCAAGGTCATTACCGAAGCCCTATTTTGATATGCTGGCGAGTCCAACATCAGAAGAACACCTACCACAAAGGTCATTAATGCGGCATCGACTAATTTCTGGTTACTTATCATCTCTTTGGCTTACGAGAAATCACTAATTATAAATATGAACGGAAAAGTAATTAGGCGTATTCCGTGTTTGTTTCTAATCTCTTTTTGATCATGCAAATCTACCTTGGCAAAACCATCCTCCTGAAACTACACCCCCATGCGCAAAATATAGCCAAAACCTATCCCCAGCTTTGGTTAAGACTTGCCAATAGTCGCGTGTACCACTGCGCCATGCACGCTCAGCTAACCACCATTCTGGTGCAATCCGCTCAGGCCCTTGGGCCTGGGCCACCTCATGAGTTTGCCCACGCCATTTAAACTGTGACGGTGCTTGCGGTCCGTCATGTGCTATCACTGGCTCTGGCTGAAACACAACCAAAGGGCGTGGCCGTGGTGAATCTTGCCAATCCATTTCAGGTACAGACCATGCGGCTGCCAACACTTGGGCTGCTTTTTCAGGGATATGGCTATCACCGGGGTGCAGTCGGGTAATAGCCTCTAATCCGATACGTGCGCCCAATATTCCTATGAGATCATCCAATGCTGTATTTTCAGACAATCGTGCAGCAACTGCAGCCCCCGCCTCAATATGGCCTTTATGTTGCTGAGCGTGGATAGGCTCTGTTTGTGCAGCAACCACTCGCATAATATCAACCCCAAATTCAGCATCAATCTCAGTGAGCTTTACCGCCAAAAGTGGATACATCCTATCCGAATCTGCAGTGGGCCGAGCCAATCCGACCTCAACCCACTGCATTGTTTGATCTGTACGATACGCCTCTAAGCGTAACCGTCGCACACCACGACCTTTTGCACCTAATCCTGCACCCAGTCGTGGAAGCAACTTATGCAATGCTGCCTGCATATCTTCCATACGGCCAATAGGTTCGGGCAATGTTAGCCTACAGGCAAAATGCAAGGCTTGCTTGGCTGGACTCACCGGTTCAGGCGCAACGCCCAGCGCTTGATCCATTCGGTAGACCGTGCCTTTGCCAAACCGGCGGGCAATTGAAGCGCGCGGCTGGCCAATAAGATCTTCAATGCGACGTATGCCCAACCGATTGAGTGCTACGACAACATGGTCTTCAAGCCGTAAGGCTTCAACAGGTAAAACTCCAAGAGCTTGACGCGTAAAACCAGCTAGAGCAATTCGTCCCACCCCCCCGGTATTGGAATGAAGACGTGGAGGTTCCCCTCCGCGCTCCCAATTACGTCGCTTCACTGCACGGGACCGCGTGGCGTGTGCCTCCTGATCGATCGCATCTCCAGTACGGGCCAGTCTAATGGGTTGGCCTGCATATCGCGCTAAGGCCCAGGACGCGCCTTTTGTATCTGCTACCCCAAGATGCACAGATAAGCCCAAATCACAGCATTCTAATTCAATTTTTCGAACTAAATTGGCCTCACCCCCAAAAAGATGACTGCACCCTGTAAGGTCAAGCACTAGGGAATTATGAGCCTCCTCTGCCACCCAAGGTGAAAACTTACCTGCCCAGCGTCGCAAACTACTCAGAAAAAGAGCTTCTAATTGAAGATTTTGTAATCGGGTGATCAGGTCAGGGCACATCGCCATTGCGTCACGTAACGGTTGATCTTGTGTTAAACCATAGTCCTCTGCGCTGAGTGACAAAGAAGAAAGTACACGCATTTGCCCAGTGTCACGCACTACAGCAAAGGGCAAATTTTCACATATACGGTCCTGCCGTAGCAGCCGCTCAGCCCCCATTCGAGGAAACCAAAGAGATAATATTCGACGATGTTGCATCTATGGTAGCAGATCTTTGTTCTTGTTATGTTCTATTTAAATCAAGTAATATATCAGAGTCGAGTCCCTGGGTGTAAAAGCAGTGGCAGAACCAGCCAGATCGTATAAAAAGAGCCAACACTTAAGGAGTACACTATGAGCACACCGACTGTACTTTGCATTTTAGATGGCTGGGGGCTGAGCAGCGAGCGCACTGCAAACGCTCCTCTATTGGCACAGACACCTAACTTTGATCGTCTGATGGCTACATGCCCCAATGCAACATTAGTCACGCATGGGCCTGAAGTTGGGTTGCCGACTGGACAAATGGGCAATTCAGAGGTTGGCCACACCAATATAGGAGCAGGCCGAATTGTGCCCATGGATTTAGGAAAAATTGACCTAGCTATCGAAGATCAAAGTTTTTTTACTAATTCTAAAATCCTAGCCTTTGCAGATGTCTTACGCAAAACAGGTGGGACGGCTCACATTATGGGCGTCATCTCTAATGGAGGCGTACACGCCCATCTCTCACATATGCTTGCTACAATAAAACTTTTTTCTGCTCTTGATATTCCAATAGCCATACACGCCATTACTGATGGCCGTGACGTAGGACCCACTACGGCAAAAACATACTTTAAAATACTGATGGATAACCTCCCCCAAGGGGCTCAGATTGCAACCATCATTGGAAGGTATTTTGCACTAGACCGTGATAACAGGTGGGACCGCGTGCAAACTGCATTTGCTGCCATCACGCATGCAGAGGGATCACATGCTCAAACAGCGTTAACCGCAATTGATCAGGCCTATAGCGCTGAAAAAACAGATGAATTTATTCCTGCCACAGTAATCAGTGACTATGCAGGCTTGAAAAAAAATGATGGATTGTTCTGTTTGAATTTCAGAGCGGACCGCGTCCGTGAGATTTTAGCAGCCCTCTGTGATCCTGATTTCGCAAGCTTTGATACAGGCCTACGTCCCAAATTAGCAGCTCAATTAGGGATGGTTAGCTACTCTGACGCACATGATATGTACTTTGAGGCCGCTTTTCCTAAACGCAATGTTGAAAACACACTTGGAGCTTGGGTCGCAAAACATGGCAAACGCCAATATCGATTAGCTGAAACCGAAAAATACCCTCATGTCACATTCTTCATGAATGGCGGTCGCGAAACCTTATATCAAGGCGAAGAACGTTTTATGCCGGCCTCCCCCAAAGTGGCGACCTATGATCTGCAACCTGAGATGTCTGCCAGCGAAGTGACGGATAAATTTGTAGCAGCCATCGAAGCCAATTTCGATCTGATCATCACCAATTACGCCAATCCAGATATGGTTGGTCATACCGGCGACTTACAAGCTGCGATCACAGCTTGCGAAGCGGTAGATCGTGGGTTGGGGCGTGTTGTATCTGCTTTACAAATAGCTGGTGGCCGAATGATCTTAACTGCAGACCATGGAAATTGTGAAGTTATGCTAGATCCCGTAACTGGTGGGCCCCACACTGCACATACCACTAATTTAGTACCCGCTATAGTTGTTGGCACAACGGATGGCACACACCTATCTTGTGGAAAACTCGCAGATATCGCTCCAAGCTTACTCCATCTGATGGGCCTTCCTGTACCTACCGAAATGACAGGAACATGTTTGATACAAACCCCCAAGAGAAAAACTTGAAGGTATAATTCACCAACAGTACCAATTTGAAATTAGTGGTTACTCAAAAACTGGAGCGGTTATGATGAAAGATGTCTATATAAAACTATATAAAATATTATAAGTATTAAAAGCACGGATCCACACAGATTCTATGTGGATCTCAAAGAAAATCAATTGTGAGCAGGCCCAAAGAATTTGACCTGCGGCGGAACAAGGATAGTAGTATGAGAAAATTACTGATTGCAACTGTGGTTGGCGGGCTACTTGGCGCAACAATAGCCCCCCAATTTTCAGGGCCTCTTCTGGCGCAAGAATCCGCTGAAGCCAAAACCTATCAGCAACTCAAGTTGTTTGGTGATATCTTTGATCGCATTAGGCTCGACTATGTTGAGGAAGTTGACGACGAAAAACTCATCGAAGCCGCAATTGATGGCATGTTGACCTCATTAGACCCACACTCAAGCTATTTATCTCCCGATGACGCCGCCGATATGCGCATTCAAACACGTGGGGCTTTTGGGGGTTTGGGCATAGAAGTGACCCAAGAAGACGGTTTTGTTAAAGTTGTAACTCCAATGGATGACACACCCGCCGATTTAGCAGGCATGCAGCCAGGCGATTTTATAACCCATGTTGATGGAGAAGGCCTTTTGGGACTTACTTTGAGTGAGGCTGTAGATTTGATGCGTGGTCCTGTAGGATCCAAAATAATAATCACTGTTGTCCGTGAGGGGGAACCCGAGCCTTTCGATGTCACCATCATTCGCGACACAATCAAACTTACAGCCGTACGTGACCGGTCTATAGGTGAAACAGTTGTACTGCGAGTAAGCACATTTAATGATCAAACTTATCCTAACCTCAAAGATGGGATCAAAACACAAATTGAGGCTGCTGGAGGCATAGAAAATATTAATGGTTTTGTGATTGATTTGCGTAACAACCCCGGTGGCTTACTAAATCAAGCGATAATGGTTTCAGACGCTTTCCTTGAAAAAGGTGAAATTGTTTCAACCCGTGGGCGCGATCCGTCACAAGCTGATCGTTGGAATGCACGCAAAGGTGATTTGGCTCAATCTAAACCCATTGTTGTGTTGATCAACGGTGGCTCGGCCTCAGCATCTGAAATTGTAGCCGGGGCACTGCAAGATCATCGCAGAGCGATTGTGGTTGGCACCAAAAGCTTTGGAAAAGGCTCTGTACAAACCGTGATGCCAATCCCAGGCGATGGTGCGATGCGCCTGACAACTGCACGTTATTACACCCCTTCAGGTCGCTCTATTCAAGCTCTTGGTGTTTCGCCAGATATTATTGTCGAGCAACCACGCCGGGCTCCAAAAGAGGATGATACAGAAGAAGACAGTTCCCGTTCAGCCCGCTCAGAAGCCGATCTGCGCGGGTCCCTTGATAATGATAGCCTTAGTGAGAAAGAACGGAAACAGATTGAATCAGAGCGAGCCGTCGCCGAAGAAGCAGCAACATTGCGCGAGGATGATTTCCAATTGTCTTACGCAATTGACCTACTCAAAGGGCTATCAAAAATTCAGACTGGTAATTAACCAATGATGCAAGCAATCGATATCGAGAGCCTGCCTTATCGTTCCAATGTTGGGATAATGGTGATAAACACAGACGGCCATGCTTTCGCGGCGCAGCGCATCAATAACCATTCCGATGCCTGGCAAATGCCGCAAGGCGGAATTGACCCTGGAGAAGATCCGCGTATTGCTGCATTGCGTGAATTAGAGGAAGAAACTGGAATTTCACCTGAGATGGTAACAATTCTGGCCGAAAGTGTTGACTGGATTCCATATGAGTTGCCTGCGGACCTCATTCCAAAGCTTTGGGATGGGAAATATCGTGGGCAGCTGCAAAAATGGTTTTTGATGCGTTTCAATGGTACTGACGCTGATATAAATATTTCAACAAAAGTTCCCGAATTTTCTGCTTGGAAATGGATCGCCCCTAAGGAACTGCCTTTAGCAATTGTCCCTTTCAAGCGCGATGTTTATGAACGAGTGCTGGAGGTTTTTAACGAACATCTGAGCGGTAAGTAGTACGAATTATACTTACAATATTTAGCTGTATTTCATAGTCTTTGCATATCCCAGCTTGCGCAGAGCCAAATGCAATGGCACTTGGTTGTTGAGAATTCCTAATTTATATATTATTTTTTTATGGCCTTGCGTCCATTGCGTGTCAAACAATGGACCTCACCACTCTCAAACACTTTAGCAGTAACTGCTTTGCCATACCCTGCTCATGTATCAAGATTAATACGCTTTCCATAATGTGTGGCAAATTCAACGGGCGTATGCCCATGTACAATTAGCTTTGGGTGAGGCGTAGACCATGTGTGAAATTCCTTCCTGATCCAAAGTAAATCCTCTTCGGTTTGTTCAGGCAACGCGACGCCAGGCTAAATTCCAGCATGACAAAAAAAAGCATTTTGGTTTCATAAGTTAATACACAAGCCTTCAGAAACTCTTTGTGTGAAGGAGGCACAGCTAATAAAGCTTCTGCATGCACATGCATCAGTCGGCGTCGGTTGAAAAGTTAAGACCATAGGAAGCCAGAGTTTTACGCCCCACCAAGCGTTCATGTAGCCAACTTAGATCAATAAAGATGGTTGGGTCTGCTCTACTTGGGCTTTCCAAAAACTATTCGGACATCCGGTCATGATTACCTTTTAAGAAAATCCAGTCACGACCCACGTCGCGGCCTTCAATCAATCGGTCTATAACACCACGACTATCTTTATCGCGATCGGTGTAATCACCCAGGAAGACAATTTTAGCTTAAGTAACACTATCTGTCTTAACAAGCGCAAGCGCTTCGTCGAGACCCTCCAGTTGTCCATGAATATCACCAATCGCATAAATTGGTTTCATTAGACATCAAACTCCAAACGTTTCACTTGGATGAATTTTTCAGTTGCGGATAGCTCAGTAAGGACAAAATCTGAAATAGGTTCATCAACGTAAAGCAATGCAATTGCCTCACCACCCGCCTCAGCGCGACCCAATGTGAAGTTTGCAATATTAACACCGTTTTCGCCCAATTTCGATCCAAGTAATCCAATGATACCTGGAACATCATTATTCGTTGTGTAAAGCATATAGCGGCCAATTTCAGCGTCGACGTTGATGCCTTTGATCTGAATAAAGCGCGGCTTGCCATCACTAAAGACAGTTCCTGCAACAGAGCGCTCCCGCTTTTGCGTCACAACTGTTACCTTGATGTAAGCGTCAAATACGCCAGATTTATTCTGGTTTGTTGTGCTGATCTTAATTCCACGTTCCTGAGCAATCACCGGGGCACTCACCATATTCACGTCTGGATTTCCCGCCTTCATGATACCTGCAACAACGCCACAATTGAGCGCCTCAAGGTTCATGTTTGAAACCGTGCCATCGTACAGGATGTTTATAGCTTTGATTGGCTCATTGGTCATTTGCCCGATGAACGCACCTAGGTTGCCTGCTAACGCCAACCAAGGCCCCATAGTTTTCGCTTCCTCAGCTGTAACAGACGGCATATTCAATGCGTTGGTCACTGCACCAGTCAAAAGGTAATCTGACATTTGCTCAGCGACTTGCAAAGCCACATTTTCTTGAGCCTCAGTGGTGGCAGCACCCAAATGCGGAGTACACACAACATTTGGCAAGTTAAACAATGGGCTATTCGTTGCGGGCTCCACTTCAAACACATCAAATGCAGCCCCTGCTACATGTCCTTCTCTCAGCGCTTGCGCAAGTGCCTTTTCATCGACCAAACCACCGCGAGCACAGTTAATAATGCGCACCCCAGGCTTCATTTTCTTAATGGCTTCCGCGCTAATAATATTAGCTGTTTGATCTGTTTTTGGAACATGCAATGAGATAAAATCAGCGCGCCCGAACAAGTTATCTAGTTCCACTTTTTCAACACCAAGCTTCTGTGCACGCTCCTCAGACAGAAACGGATCATAGGCTATAACTTTCATTTTTAGGCCAACTGCGCGCTCACATACAATCCCACCAATGTTGCCAGCACCGATCACTCCAAGCGTTTTACTGGTCAATTCCACACCCATAAATTTGGATTTTTCCCATTTTCCAGCATGTGTTGAAGCACTGGCCTCCGGAATTTGACGCGCCACTGAAAACATCATCGCGATCGCGTGTTCTGCGGTTGTTATCATATTTCCAAAAGGCGTATTCATAACAATGATGCCTTTTTTAGAGGCCGCTGCCCTATCTATATTGTCAACACCGATACCAGCGCGGCCGATTACTTTGAGATTTTTAGCCGCATTTATAACCTTCTCAGTTGCTTTGGTTGCTGAGCGAATTGCAAGGCCATCGTATTGGTCTATCATCGAAAGTAGCTTCTCTTTATTTTTTCCTAAGTCTGGCTCAAAGTCGACTTCGATACCTCGGTCACGGAAAATTTGAACGGCTGTTTCAGACAGTTTATCGGATACAAGAACTCTGGGGGCCATGTCGGCTCTCCTTATTTTAAAACATTTAAAAGTAGTAGGCCTTTGGCGTAAGCAGAATTATTGAGCTTCAAGCTCAATCAGGTAAGCCCACTCAAGCCACGGCAACATTGCCTCAATGTCAGCAGTTTCAACGGTAGCACCACACCAGATCCGTAATCCAGCCGGCGCATCTCGATATGCCCCAACATCAAAAGCCACGCCCTGCTCATCCATCCGTTTTGCAATGGCTTTTGCAAAGGCTGATGGATCTTCAATTCGATTATCTGTAAACTTTAAACAAACAGAAGTAACAGAGCGCGTATCATCATTAATAGCCAGATTAGCAATCCAATGACGAGAACTGCAGAAATCCCACACAGCTTGTGCGTTAGCTTGTGCACGTCCGATAAGGCCAGCAAGCCCACCAACACTTTTAGCCCAATCCAATGCAAAAAGATAATCTTCAACACAGAGCATAGACGGTGTATTAATCGTTGCACCAGTGAAGATGCCATCAATAAGTTTTCCATTTTTCGTAAGGCGAAAAATCTTGGGTAAAGGCCAACTAGGCGTATAGCTTTCCAAGCGCTCAACAGCCCTAGGAGACAAAATAAGCACTCCATGTGCTGCTTCACCACCCAGCACTTTTTGCCAGCTAAATGTTGTAGCGTCGAGTTTTTCCCATGGAAGTTCTACGGCAAAAGCGGCCGAGGTTGCGTCGCACAGCGTAAGGCCCACACGGTTGTCAGGTATAAAATCACCGGAAGGCAAGCAAACACCGGAGGTGGTACCATTCCAAGTGAAACACACGTCATTGTTAAAGTTCAAGCGAGCCATGTCAACGATTTCGCCATACTCAGCTGTGTGCTCTGTAGCTTCGATTTTAAGTTGTTTTACTACATCACTAACCCAACCCGATCCAAAGCTCTCCCAAGCCACCATCTCAGCAGGCCGAGCGCCTAACATAGACCACATCGCCATTTCAAAAGCGCCTGTGTCAGATGCAGGAACAATGCCGACTTTATAGTCTTTCGGAATGTTTAAAACCTGACGTGTTTGCGAAATCGCATCCGCTAATTTGGTCTTTCCACCTGTCGCACGGTGCGATCGACCCAGCCACGCATTCGACAGAGCATTCAAATTCCATGTTGGAGGTTTGGCACAAGGGCCAGAAGAAAAACGCGGGTTATCCGGCCGCGTAGCCGGTTGTTTAATAGCCATTTTTGCTATCCTCTCAGATATACGCCCTTCGTTGGGGAAGGGTGTCCCACTGGTGGGGGTACCGTTTAGTTACGAGCGCCACAAGAGCAGAAAAGGATCAAATCAAAATTTCATAGTCCATTAGAGGAGAACTACTTAGCCAATAGGAAACATCGACTAAATCCTTTAAGGATAAGCGGCACGTAACTGGTCCACTTTTTCCTCAGATACATCGCCTCGTATAATTTCTCTGACAGAACCATCTCGATCTACCAAAAGCACATATATGTCGTTGCGTCCCTTTAGCCCCATTGCACGGTTAAAAGCACTGCGGCTGGAATAGATTGTAATAGTCCTTGCCCTCATCTTTTGAGATGTAATTCCAGACCGCATCCCGTTATCTACGAAAGACCTGAAAATTGCAGCACCTTTTCCAACTACGGGCATTTCCACCCATGCTGGTCCTCCTGTTTCAGTGAGGCCAAGTCGCTTAACCCATGCATCAATCTTTGGCTGTTGCCGTTGCTTGTAGGCAACAAAAATAATTGTTGTTTCGCCAGGCAAGTCAGCCGGTAAATTCATACTCCGACCATTCAAGTCATCTGACGTCAATTCAGGGAATTTAATTTCCGCAATAGCTGATGTTGCTAGGAAAACACTTACTGTGATGGCTAAAAATCTAAACATGGTTTCCCTCAATATTTTATTTATAGTATTTATTCGTTCTGAACAAGCCTTTGGATCACTTGCAAGTCGCTCAACTTCTTGGCACATCCAGGGTAATAGATATGAGGTTCGCGATGTTTACCACAACTTTGCTTTGCACGCCTGGCGCTCAAAAAATTACATCCAATTTAGTTCAATCCATCTGCGGTGCATGGGGTGGGCGCAGCATGAAATGGCTTGCAGCGATGGAGGCCGTTGAATTTGAAATTCTCACTCAACCAGAAAATCTATGGCAAGTTTGGGCAGAATTGCAAAAAATTGAAATTGATTTGATTGTGCAATCTTCGAAAAGTAGGCGTAAGAAAATGCTTCTGGCCGATATGGACAGCACAATGATTGAGCAAGAATGCATTGATGAATTAGCCATAGAAGCTGGCGTAGGTACTCGTGTAATAGACATTACAGCGCGTGCAATGAATGGCGAGCTTGATTTTGAACAAGCGTTAAATGAACGCGTGGGGCTTTTAAAAGGTCTTTCTGAGGAGATCATCGAACAGGTTTACCAAAAACGTGTAACATTTATGCCAGGAAGCGGCACCTTACTCGCGACACATCGCGCTCATGAAGGCTATGCCGCACTTGTAAGTGGCGGATTCACAGACTTCACAAAACATGTTGCGGAGGAATTAGGGTTTAACGAACATCGAGCCAACATCCTTTTAAAAAGTAACGGGCTGCTCACTGGTCAGGTCAGCAATCCGATCTTAGGCCGCGAAGCCAAAGTTTTGGCGCTGAATGAAATTTGTCTTGCACAAGGCTTAACATTGAATGACGTCTTGGCGGTGGGCGATGGCGCGAATGATTTAGGTATGTTAAAAACCGCAGGTACCGGTGTAGCTTTCCATTCAAAACCTATCGTGCAAGACCAAGTCACCGTCAGGATCAACCACGGAGATTTGACTGGGTTACTTTTCTTACAAGGTTTCCAAAAATCTGAGTTTGTGCAACCTACCTAACAACTTCAATCCAGAGCGACCATAATCCTACCAGTCTCCAGGCCGTCCCAATTGAAAATTGGCCCAAGTCGCTTTAAGGCAGATGGGTGTGCGGCATCCAAAACTCCTAATCGTATCAACAACGCAGTTATTACAGCTTCGCTGGCACGGAACGCTCCATCTTCGATTTTAACGGCTATTCCGATTTTTTTTCTAGGAATTATTGCAGTAAACACTGCCTCAGCTCCGGTCTTAACGGCAACACCAGGTGCAGCCCGCATCAATTCAGTGCAGGCTCGAGTCTCACCAGCCACCAACTCAGGATATTCTAGCATAGCATCTCGCAAACGCGCTGCAGCTTGGCCCAACCTATCCGTCCCGTTTCCCGCAGAACGGGCCATAGCGCGGGCCAACCCTGCGATGCTGGTCCCCCAATTTGGAGCTGAGCATCCATCTATGCCATAACCTGAACTGGTTTCATCAGTCATCTCCTCAAAGGCCTCAAACACAGCTTGCTGCACGGGATGATCAATAAGTTGATAATCCGGCCCCGCGTTCAAATGCTTTCCGAGCGTTAAAAAACCGCTATGTTTACCCGAGCAATTATTATGGTAGCGACAGGGTGTTTGATCCGTTTTTACCATCATATTGCTAGCCGGAATATCACGTGGCCACTGAGGTCCACAGCGAAAGTCATCATCTGTTTTCCCCAGATCTCGAACCCAAGCTTGGACCAGGTCAGAGTGTATTTGTGCCCCTTGATGTGACGCACAAGCTAAAGCAAGCTGGCGGGTATTTAACCCGAATACATCAGCGGCCCCAGACGTTATCAACGGAAGAGCTTGCAAAATCTTACAGGATGAGCGGGGTAAAATTACTTGAGCAGGATCACCCCAAGCCTGTAAAATCTCGCCGGCAGAACCACACACAACGGCGTGACCACGATGCTGGCTTTCAAGAAATTCACCGCGCCAAACTTCAACTAAGGGTACTGAACTTAACATTTTTTACTCCTCCAAGCACTTTTTTTTCAACAAGAAGCTATCAGGGGTTTCCTGATAGGCATTCGGTGCGTTAAGTTCGGGTTAAACGAGGTCGGTGAGAGCGGCTAGTAAAAAATAAAAAATGATAATCAATCTGCGCATTAAATAGAGGCAACAAAATATGATCAAGAAACTTCTTTTAACAGTGGCTTTCGGGTTTACATGGATAACAACCTCATCCATGGCGCAAGAAAGCAGCAATCGCGTGGCGGTCGAAACTGATTGGTCAGTGTTCGAGGAAACAAACCCAAGACAATGCTGGGCCGTTACCGTACCCAAGGAAACTGAGAACACCAAAAATGGTAAACTAGTGGAAGTACGTCGTGGTGATATTTTTTTGTACGTATTTTTTAGTCCAGACGAAAGCAAACAAGGGTTGGTAGCATTTACAGGCGGATACCCATTTGCAAAGGGCGAGCCCCTGAAACTGGAAATGGATGGGGAGCGTTACGAGTTAGCAACCGAGGATGATTGGGCCTGGCCTCCAACCCCAGCAGATGACACAGTCATTATTTCAGCGATGAAGCGTGGCGCTCAGGCAGTAATCACTGGACAGTCTGGCCGCGGAACGGTCACAAAAGATACCTTCAGTCTTCTCGGCTTTACCGTGGCGGTTAAAGAGGCAGAAAAACGTTGTTCGGGCTAAGTCCACTCTGAGCAATTGGCAAAGACGTGAGGCCCTGTTAAAGTAGGATCTTACTGATTTGGATAGACCCCATGATTGATGCATCTGTACCTATAACGCAGGACCTTCTAACGATCCCTCGAAAAATGTCCGCTGGCATCACCAACCTCGTAGGCCTTTCTCGCGAAGAACTGCGTGCAGCGTTAGTAAACGCCGGCACCACCGAGAAACAGGCTAAAATGCGTGCCGGTCAAATCTGGCAATGGATCTACCAGAAAGGCGTGCGTGAATTTGAGCAAATGACTAATCTTGCCAAAGATTATCGTATTTTTTTAGCTTCAAACTTCACAATCTCAATTCCTGAAATTGTGTCCAAGCAAATCTCAGTCGATGGAACGCGAAAATATCTTTTACGTATTGCAGGTGGCCATGAGGTTGAAACTGTATACATTCCAGAAAAAGACCGCGGGACCCTATGCATCAGCAGCCAAGTCGGCTGCACCCTAACATGTTCGTTCTGCCACACTGGAACTCAAAAATTAGTGCGTAATCTCACCGCCGCTGAAATTATTGGGCAAGTAATGTTAGCTCGAGATGATTTGGGTGAATGGCCTGAAGCAGGTGTAAAAAATCCACCAAATCAGGCCCGTCTTTTATCTAATATTGTTCTTATGGGCATGGGAGAGCCACTCTACAATTTTGAGAATGTTCGCGATGCAATGAAAATTGCAATGGACCCTGAAGGTATCTCTCTGTCGCGTCGCCGTATTACCCTCTCGACGTCAGGTGTCGTGCCAGAGATTGCGCGAACTGCTACAGAAATTGGCTGTCTTTTAGCAATTTCATTTCACGCAACCACAGATGAGGTTCGCAATAAATTAGTTCCTATCAACAAACGCTGGAACTTAGAGGTTCTGCTGGACGCGTTGCGAGAATACCCAAAGGTCAGCAATTCGGAACGAATTACCTTTGAATACGTTATGCTAAAAGGTGTGAATGATACAGATGAAGATGCATATCGATTGGTAGAATTAATCCAAGGTATCCCAGCGAAAGTAAACCTTATTCCATTTAATCCTTGGCCAGGCGCGCCCTATGAGCGGTCATCAAACAACAGAATTAGAGCATTCTCCGAAATCGTATATCAAGCAGGTTATGCCAGTCCAGTTCGAAAACCTCGCGGCGAGGATATTTTTGCCGCTTGCGGGCAGTTAAAATCAGCCACTGAACGCGCCCGTAAAAGCCGTAAAGAAATCATCGCTGAAACCGGATTGGGTTAATATCTTAAATCAAGATTAACCGATAAATCACTTTAACGGTCAGTTTGCAAAAGCCATGCTATTTAAGCACGCCAATTTTTAATTTCTGCAATAGCCTGATCTGCTGTCTCAACAAATTTAAATAACTTGAGATCATCCGCAGATATTGTACCTGCATCAGCTAAGGCATCCCAATTTATAATTGAGCGCCAAAATTTTTCACCAAATAGCAAGAACGGTATGGGTTCCATTCGACCCGTTTGAATAAGCGTCAGGCTTTCAAACATCTCATCTAAAGTTCCAAATCCACCAGGAAAAACACACACAGCACTTGCACGCATTAAAAAATGCATTTTTCGGATCGCAAAATAATGAAAATTAAAGCACAGCTCGGGTGTAACGTATGCGTTTGGTGCTTGTTCATGTGGCAAAGCTATATTGAGGCCAATTGAATGCCCCCCCGCATCTTGGGCGCCACGATTACCAGCTTCCATAACTCCCGGGCCACCCCCTGTTACGATAACATCGCTGAAGCCGTCTGATGCACGGGTAATTTTTTTAGAAAACAGACGCGCCTCTTCATAGTATCGTGACAAATTACCCAACGTTTCTGAGCAAGTGTTTTTACCCTCAGCGGGCTCTGGAATACGCGCGCCGCCAAACAGCACAATTGTAGATTTTATACCCTGCTCATCCAACACCAGCTCAGGCTTCAAAAGCTCTAGTTGCAAGCGAATAGGCCGCAACTCATCACTACATAAAAATTCGGCATCATCATAGGCGAGACGGTAAGCTGGCGCGCGCGTTTGGGCCGTATCTGGCGCGCCCTCGGCCACCCCCATATCTTCAGGACTGCTGCGCATCACGTGTTTACGTGTCTGGTTTGCCATAAGATAATCCCACTGTACTTGTTTCAAAATCAAGTTGGGACTATTCGTCAATGGGATGCAAGCAATCAGGAGTAACCGGACCATGAACAGAGAACAAATCACTACTGCATGGGAGAAAATCCGCCCACATGTACATCGTACGCCAGTAATGGAGACCAGAGCTTTTGGTCATCATCTTTGTTTTAAGCTTGAGCATATGCAGCACACCGGTAGCTTTAAAGCTCGTGGTGCATTGAATTCCCTATTGTCAATGGATGTACCACCAGCAGGTTTGGTGGCAGCTAGCGGTGGTAACCATGGTGCGGCGGTTGCTTGGGCTGCTGCACGATTAGGCCACAAAGCCCGTATTTATGTCCCTGAAATTGCAGGTGAAGCTAAGATTAAACTCATCCAAAACCTAGGAGCGGATCTTGTTGTTGTCTCAGGCGCATACTCAAACGCATTGGAGATGGCATTAACCTACGAAACCGAGACAGGAGCCGCCCAAATCCACGCATTTGACGCTCCAAATACAGTCACGGGGCAAGGAACTGTTATGGCTGAATGGGAAGATCAAGGCTTACAGGCTGATACAGTCCTTATCGCAGTTGGCGGCGGCGGGCTCATTGGTGGTGCTATGGCTTGGTGCGATAATGGACTCAAAATTGTGGGTGTTGAGCCATTTAATGCACCAACTTTGACCAAAGCCCTCCAGAAAGGCCCAGGTACACAGGTAGATGTTTCTGGCATTGCTGCCAACGCATTGGGCGCACGTCAGGTTGGCAAAATATGCTACGATTTAGCAAAACAGCGAAACCTTGAGACGGTAAATGTAACTGACGAGGCTATCGGGCAAGCCCAACTCTTGATTTGGCAAAATCTTCGCCAATTGGTCGAACCTGCAGGTGCCGCAGCTTTAGCCGCAGTTCTGAGCGGGGCATATAAGCCAGAGACTGATGAGCGAGTGGCAGTGTTACTATGCGGCGCAAACCCCGCTCCATCCCCATTATAAAATCTAAAAACACCTGTTACGTCTAAGAAACAAGTTGTTTATGTAAATGATAATCGGGCGTGGACGCGCCTTCATAGTTTCATTATTAACCCATTAAAATATTTTTATCCTGGAGCCAGTTATGTCAAACGCACAGCTAGAAACAGCAATCGAGGCCGCGTGGGAGTCACGTAACACTATCACTTCAGCAACTACCGGCGAAACTCGTGACGCAATTGAGGCAACCCTAAATGCTCTCGACAGCGGTTCATTACGGGTGGCCGAACGCCAAGAAAGTGGTGACTGGCATGTGAATCAGTGGGCTAAAAAAGCCGTTCTCTTAGGCTTTCGTCTTAAAGACATGGAGCTTCAAGCCGGCAGCCCTCAGGGCGCGAGTTGGTGGGACAAAGTCGATAGCAAATGGAAAGGCTGGGGCGAGGCGGAATGGGGCGCTGCAGGGTTCCGTGCGGTTCCAAATTGTGTTGTTCGTAAATCTGCCTATATCGCGCCTGGCGTTGTACTTATGCCGTCATTTGTGAACCTCGGTGCATACGTCGACACGGGAACAATGGTAGACACTTGGGCCACTGTGGGCAGCTGTGCTCAAATTGGTAAAAACGTGCACCTTTCTGGTGGTGTTGGAATTGGTGGAGTTCTTGAACCCATGCAAGCAGGACCAACGATCATTGAAGATAATTGCTTTATCGGGGCGCGTTCTGAGGTGGTAGAAGGTTGTATCGTACGCGAAGGTGCCGTGTTAGGAATGGGTGTTTTTATCGGAAAATCCACCAAAATAGTTGATCGTGAAACTGGTGAAGTGATGTATGGTGAAGTTCCACCCTACTCGGTAGTGGTCGCTGGCTCTATGCCTTCCAAAAATGACATAAACCTTTATTGCGCTGTGATCGTAAAACGTGTTGATGCGAAAACACGCTCAAAAACTGCTATAAACGAGTTACTACGCGATTAATGATAGACCGTAACAGGATCCAGCTAAGTTCCACCACTCTCAGGCCTTGATCCGTAGTCCCTGGATCATTGTACCGCCATGTGTACCAAAACAAGGCAATTGCGTTGAGCTTGCTGGTATTTAACATATTTTTTTTCAATGATTGCACTTTTGTAAAGCCATAATTGAAGAGACTGTGAATTAGCTGATGGCTTTCTTATTTTTTTCTTTAAGTCTGTGTCTTAGACGTTCTTGTGCTTCCCCACTTCCATCATGGAATGTACCAAACCATTTATCCAAGGGCAGAATTCCGTCTGCGTAGTTACACTCAAAGTATTTGTGGTGTAGGTAGTGAGCGTAGCTGTCCGAACTGAAGGTTCTGTTTTTGCTAGTTCTAATCCGGTCAAAACCCGCATGCCCAGGCGCAGGGCTCAGTCCGGCATGAACTAGTGTCACCATTACAAACGCGGGGTGGAAAGGAAATAGTAGATATAAAAGAGCGCATGAAAAATAAAACAGATGCTCGATTGGATGCATAGCTAATCCAGACCATGGCCCAGGGTTTATATTTTTGTGATGGATCCTGTGCGCCATAGCGTACAGAGGTTCAGAGTGAACAAGTCTGTGGATCAGATAAAAGTGTAAATCGCGCCATAGATGCACGAGTAAGATCATAGAAATGAAATAGATCCAGTTCTCTTGTACATTAATGACAGATACGTATTCATTTGCGGCAAGCCAAAGTATCCCAATTTCAAACCCAGTCCAAATTGTTACGCCACTTGCAAAAGTAAGAAAAATATTATCGATATTCTGATTGCCAAACATAAATTGCTTTGACTTTTCAGACGGCCAACGAGGGTTAAATTTAAACTCTAAATCTTGGGCTCGTTGCGTATAAAGGCGGTAATGAAACGCACCAAAATAAAGGGCAACTAAAACACTGTTTCGAGCAAAAGCGATCAAAAATACTTTAATATTGAGTTGAGCATATGCTTCTAGTGGCGGGGAAAAATAGAACCATGATAAAAGACCAACCAAAACGTAAAATAAATTCCACGGCACAAAATACCCTGGAATGGAGAATACCCACTTGAGGGCACCTATCGGTTTGAGTGGCCAAACGAACACTGCAGGATAACTAATCCTTTCATCAGGCTTGTAATGTCCCTTTTTGTCGCGATGCCCATAGTTAGATTCAGCCAAGATTTAACCAACTTCAGTTACAAATATTTAATTTTTCTGCAAATCAGCTACTTGGTCCCTGGCCTATTGTTGGAATGGTCCCCCACGTCGGGTTAGATGCCTTTCCAAGGGCTTTGGCCCAACTGCAATCATCGCAATAACAATATCTTAGCAATGCATAAGCTCAATGCAAGTGCTTTAGCTGTTTCAGTTTTACTTTGAATACTAAACACTATTGCTTCCCTTCATATCAAACTTTTGCTTAAATTAGCTAATAATAAATCTATCGCTCAAAATCTGTTTTTTGGTTAACACGGTGAAGGAATTTTGTGATGTTTGTTGATGTCGGATCGGCTCGCCTATTTTTTGACGTGGTTGGTGAAAGTCTAAATGCTACCACCCCTGATATGGTAGAGCGCCCAACGTTGATCTTGTTGCATGGCGGTCCTGGTTATGACCATTCAACTTTGCGCCCATATTTTGACCGCTACAGCGATACACATCAGTTGATCTATCTGGACCATCGCGGCTGCGGACGCTCGACAGGTGAGCAGGAAACTTGGTATCTTGATCAATGGGCCGACGACCTTGCAGTATTTTGTAGCACTTTAGGCATCGATTCACCAGTGGTCTTCGGGCAATCTTTCGGGGGAATGGTGGCGATGCATTATGCAGCGCGTCATCCTGCTGGGGTATCAAAATTGATCCTGTCCTCGACGGCTGCACAGTTTCGTCTAGACGAGAACATGAAAATGATGCGCAAACTTGGTGGGGAACACGCTGCAGAAGTAGCACGTCAGTTCTTTTCCAACCCATCCCAAACTGCTTACGACGCTTATGCCAAGGTCTGCCTGCCACTCTACAGCAACCCGAGTGCGCCAGCGGCCAGTACTTTCCGTGATCGCGCCATCCAGCGTCCTGAAGTGGCTCTTCATTTCTTTTCTGATGAAATGGCTCGAATGGACATGCGCGCCGAGATTGCGGCAATCACATGTCCAACGCTCGTTATCGGGGGCACCATCGATCCCGTCACACCACCTGTGTGTTCCCAAGCCATTGCTGGCGCTATCGGTGGTAATGCGCGCCTCGAGATGTTTGAGGGTTGTGGGCATGGGCCGCATCGAGACGACCCAGAAGGTGCCGAAAAGGTCATGCGCAGTTTTCTCGCTACACCTTGAACTCGGGTTTAATTAACCCCAAAAACTGACACATTATTTAAGCATTAGAGCAATTTAAAAATATGGCTCTATGGCGTTAGTAAGCAGGTGGACAAAATTCGCCTATTTCACTCTTGGATGGGGCAGACCAGTGTCCTAGTTATAATCAGTAATAAAAAATCAGTATAAGACTCTGTGTTATGATCAAACATACAAAACCGTGATTGCGATCGCACACTGGATTTCTATCTATTTCTTGACTGGATTGGATAGTTTTCCCTGGAAAAGGTCTGTTGTGGAAAGCGGTAGATATACCAACCTGATGAAAAAATGGTTTATACGCTGGGTTTTGAGATCAACATTTTAGGGGCTCTATAGATATTGAGGCAAACGCATGACACCGTCTAATTGGATTGACCATATGGCGCCCGCAGATGGGCCACCACCCACCACTTTAAGGGGCTTTCTTCACTGGTCCCTGGCTGGTAGCTTTCAGATTTTGGCGCTTTCGGGTGTAACCTCCATTCTGACTGGGGTGCTAGAAGTCTTTGCAGTGCTATTGCTGGGTATGTTGGTAGACTCTGCGCTGGCTTCGTCACCCCAAAACCCACTGGGTGGTCAGGTTTGGTTGTTTGCCGCCGGCGTGGTATTTTTTCTAATGCTTCGGCCGGTCATTTTTGGCGTCTTTAGTTTTATGCAGACCAATGTAGTGGCCCCTAATGTGTTCAATTTAGTGCTTTCGCGTTTGCATCGCTGGACGTTAGGGCAATCAGTCCAGTTTTTTGATAATGATTTTGCGGGTCGAATTGCGCAAAAAGAAATGCAAACGGCACGTGCAGTGACCGATGTGGTTGTCGAGATTCTGCATACGGTTCTGTTCGCACTGGCCTCGGTGATTGGTGCCGCAGTTGATGCTGACCTCGGTGGATGTGTCGTTGGCGGTTGGGCTATGCCTTTGGTTGTTGGCTTATTTGAGGTTTGATACGGTATTTTATGCCACTAATCCGCAAGCGGTCTGAGGTCCGGGCTAGCGCGCGGGCGACGGTCACCGGTCAGATTGTTGATACAGTCACTAATATTAAAACGGTAAAACTATTTGCACATGACGATCATGAAGATCGGGCCGCCCTTGAGGCGATGAGTGGATTTCGCGACCGGTCTCTTGATTATGGAGCGGTGGCATCGTGGTTCCGGTTTTGCCTCAACGGACTAGGGGGTGTCCTGCCGGTGATGATGGTTGGGGGCAGCCTGTGGTTCTGGAGCACGGGTAGCATTAGCGCCGGTGATATTGCAGTGGCGGGGGCGATTTCTTTGCGCCTGTCGCAGATGACTGGTTGGGTTAGCTATACGCTGATGACGATCTATGCCAATCTAGGCGAGATTGAGGATGGGATCAGGACCTTGTCATCTCCTCATGAATTTGAGTGATGCGCCAGATGCACAGCATCTGAAAGTGCCATCAGGCAAGATAGATTTTGATCAAATCAGCTTTGCGTACGGACGTGATGTGGGCGGGGTTGATGATATTTCGCTGTTGATTGCTGCGGGTGAAAAAGTTGGTGTCGTAGGGGCCTCAGGTGCAGGCAAATCAACCTTAGTTTCAATTTTGCTTCGGCTTTACGACACCGAAAAAGGTTCCGTTCGGATTGACGGTCAAGATTTACGCAATGTGACCCAAGAAAGTTTGCGCCATCACATTGGTATGGTAACGCAAGAAACTGCTCTATTTAATCGCTCAGCACGCGATAACATCCTGTATGGCCGTGCCACTGCGAGCGCGGCGGAGCTTGTTGATGCGGCCAAACAAGCTGAGGCGCATGACTTCATCTTGCAACTGCAAGATCATCAAGGCCGCCAGGGGTATGAAGCACATTTGGGTGAGCAGGGGTGTTAAACTGTCTGGGGGTCAACGCCAAAGAATAGCGTTGGCGCGGGCAATTTTGAAAGATGCTCCTATTTTAGTACTAGACGAGGCAACCAGCGCGCTGGACAGCGAAGTAGAGTCGGCGATTCAAAGCGCTCTTGAGCGGATAATGCGAGGGAAAACTGTTCTCGCAATTGCCCACCGGCTATCGACCCTTAGCAAAATGGACCGCATCATTGTTATGGAGCAGGGCAACATTGTAGAAAGTGGCTACCCATCAGGCGCTATTAGATCAGGACGGTTTGTACTGCCGGTATTGGAAACGCCAGTCGGGTGGCTTCATTGAAACCCAGCAGGCTGCAGAATGAGGTTACACTACGTGGCAAACTTGGGCCCAAGTTTTATTAAGCTGGGTGGCCCTGCGATTAAACCTAATTAGTATTAACTCTGGTTCATCAAATGTTATTTAGTAAATTAAATCCGCGGTTCGGGGCGCTTGAAGCAGGGTATCGTTGGTGGCTACCACTCATTCCTACGCGTGCTTCTGGGCTTTAAATTAAAGTCCAGCTATAGATTGCAGTCACTGCAAATGTGTATACCATCAAAAGGACGACATTGATCGGTTTCCCAGAAAGCTTTGGAGTTTTTATTTGGGAGACATTCAGAATAGCTAAGCATAGGCCACTTAAAGCGAGAATAATTGCAAAGACAGGACGCTCAAAGTAATCAGCAAACATAAAAATAAAGATAAGTAAGATGCTATTGTTATCAATAGCTAACCCAGTGTATTTAGCGTCATCAGATAGTCCAAATGTACTGAAATAACTGAGACGGATCGCACCAAACATCAGCATTATTAGTGCAATTGGTAAGAACGCTGGATTGAATTCGGCATAACTAAGGATCAAGATTGCAGGTGTTACTCCATAACTAACAATATCAATCAGTAAATCCAGCTGCCCACCAAACCTTTGATCAGCTCCTGTGCGACCCTTCATTCTCCGCGCAACAAGCCCGTCGGCCCAGTCAAAAGCAACCGCCCAGATCATACCAATCATTGCGGCAGCATAGACGCCCGTTATTAAAAAGTAGATTGCAAGCAGTGTGCATCCCAACCCTGCCATCGAGCAAATATTGGGTATATCCCTCATATACGATAATATTGGCCTTGTCGGCACTTCTTCAGTGGTAGCGTTTTTGATTGTCATGTTCTTTCCTTTGGGTTAAGTTAACTGGTCCCTAGTAAATGTTTGACAGGCAATATCCGTCCCCGTTTCTATGTGCATTCGAAAAGCATATTTTCCAAAATAATAATCTACGTCAGGCTTTTAGAAGTCCGACGTAAAATTCTTTTAATTGTTTGAAAATAATAAATAAATAATATTCTAAGGTGCATAAGTCGCCCTGGGTATCACACTTTCACGTGTAGGTAAAAGGATAAAGAAAAAATGATCGTTTATACTGTTGGCACTTTTGATTTGCTGCATGTTGGTCATCTTGCATTACTGAACCATTGTAAGTCCCTCGGGGATATACTCGCGGTTGGCGTGGCTTCTGATGCGGTAGTGAACCTTTACAAACGCAATATTCCTGTCGTGCCGTTAGAACAACGCGTTGAAATGCTCGAAGCCCTAAGCTGCGTGGATATTGTGCGCCCATATCATTCACTTGAGTACGTATCAGGCTGCGAAGCCGTTAAGGCTGATATTTTTGTGATTGGAGAAGATTGGGGAAACAATGCGCATAACCTTGATGTGGATGCCTACCTTAAAAAAACGGGTAAAGAGATCGCGCAGGTTCGCTACAACCCACGAACGTCATCTACCAAGATAAAACAAATAGTTTGGGCGCAGTTCCAAGCGCACAAACATTAAACCATGTGATTAAGCCTAGGTCTTTTTATCTGCTTTCACAAAGTCTCTGGAAGCACTAAGATTTACTATCTTCTCTATTCAGGAACAAACCATGGCGCAAAAAGCCACTATTTATAAGGTTGAACTTTCGGTTTCTGATATGGATCGTAATTATTATGAGACCCATAATCTGACAGTTGCTAAACATCCATCGGAGACTGATGAACGATTAATGGTGCGTATTCTCGCTTTTGCCCTGAACGCCCAAGAGCATTTGGAGTTCTCTAGAGGCATTTCAACAGATGACGAGCCCGACATTTGGCAGAAAAGTCTTAGTGGCGAACTTGAGTTATGGGTAGCGCTGGGGCTTCCAAGCGAAAAAATTGTTCGCAAGTCCTGTGGCAAAGCCGTGAAAGTAATAATCTATTGTTACGGCGGCCGGCCAGCTGAGAGTTGGTGGGAGAAAATCAAAAACAGCACCACTAGGTTTCAAAACCTTCAGGTTGTAAATTTCTCAGAGGAAGACACCCACACTTTGGGAGAACAGGTAAATCGATCTATGAAGATGCAAGTTAATATTCAGGACGGCGATGTAATGGTCAGCGTTGACGACAGCATCACTTATGTTACCCCAGTCAAATGGAAAAATGCTAATCGTTAATCTTATACAAACTCACTCTGAGATATTGTATTGTATAAGCCTTAAGAAAACTTGTTTCATGGCTCTCGCTTTGTAATAATTTTAGAGCACCGCAAATTTTGTTTGAGCTGCAAATTGCAATTAAGTGCGTAGAGTACTACTTCTATCTAAACGATCGGAATTTTAAATGTTAGAGAAGATCAATTTAAAACGATTTGTCCTTACTTTCGCACTATTAGCGTTAAGTGCTACAATTCTATTGGCGCATAGTGGAACTAAAGATCCACTCGTCATTAAGCGCATGGAATTAATGACGTCGATGGCGGAAAATACAAAAGTTCTTGGTCAAATGATGAAAAAGAAAATTGCATTCGATTCTGAACTCGCAACGAGGGCGCTTCGGGAGATCGCAAAGTTGTCAAAGGCTACGCCGGCTGCTTTTAAAGTGGCAGCTTCCGATCCTAAATCGGAGGCTAAATCAATTATTTGGGATGAATTTGACTATTTTACAGATTTAGCTGTCCAGCTTGGCGACAGTGCCACCAGTACTACGATTAAGAGTTATGAAGAGTTAAGGCCAGCTCTTATGAAAGTCGCTGCCGGTTGCAAGGCGTGCCACAGCAAATATCGTGAGTAGTTAATTGCGTTTAAAGGCTATTCTGACATTTGGCGCAATTGGGCTTTTAGTTGGTGCTGCGCTAATCTTATACATAAACATAACAGCATCTAAATCGTTCAGCGTTGATGGGCTTGTCTTAAATGAGGCAGATCCAATTAATGGCTCGTATGTCTATTTGGCAGCGGGGTGCAACAGTTGCCATATCTCAGAGGAAGACCCAAAAAAAGGTTATCTTGCTGGAGGCCAAAAATTTGAAACCAATTTTGGGACATTTGTTGCACCAAACATATCAAACAGTAATTTATATGGTATCGGAAATTGGGATTTTAAAGATTTCTATGGCGCTGTAAAGCTTGGCCAAAATCCTGAGGGAAACCATTATTTCCCTGCGTTTCCCTTTACAAGCTATTCAAGGATGACTGATCAAGATATTGCTGACCTTTGGGGTTTTTGGCAAACATTACCTAGCGTTGACCTACCAAGCGGCAAACATGAGGTCAGTTTTCCATTTAATATAAGACGTAACTTGGGTATTTGGAAAACTTTATACCTGCAAGATAGCTTCATGGATGAAAAAAACGATCGTGCCACCTATCTGGTCGAAGCTTTGGGTCATTGCGCAGAATGCCATACACCTCGTGATGCTATAGGTGGGCTGAAATCATCACAATGGATGCACGGAGCTAAGAACCCGAGCGGAAAGGGAACGGTACCAAGTATCCACCCAAAAGATCTAGGGTGGAGCAGGGAAGAAATTGTTGAATATCTTTCCTCTGGATTTACTCCAAACTTTGACGTTGTTGGAGGCGCAATGGCATCAGTGATTGAAAATACTTCAAAGTTAGAATTATCCGATAGGATCTTAATTTCCGACTACCTATTAAGGCTGGGAGATAAATAGAATTAGATTTTTAGTTTTTATTTTCCTATTTGTTGTAGGCGGAGATCCTACTGCCCTAAAAGTAGGCCGGGGATAAAATTACCTGCAGTAGAAAGCCACGCCACTACTCCAGTTCAGTTTAGTCAACTACCCTATCATTTTAACCATCGCACTTTTGGTTTCATCCGTGAACCACGGCACTGGTTTAGACGCTGCACTTTTTGCAATCTCGGCCCTTAATGCTTCAATAGTATGCTGACGGTTTTGAAATTTAACAGTTGCATATGCTTTTGGAGGTATTTGGGCATAGTCTTGCGCAACCTGTAATGCCTGACCCAGTATATCGCCATCTTGGACCAACTCATCCACTATTCCTGCTTGTATCGCGGCATCTACTCGGATTGCTGAACCATTTTGTAAAATGCGGCGGCGGTCGTTGGGTGATAACATCGAGCGGATAATTTCCATCAAACCAGCGGGCATTCCAACCCCTACTCGAACTTCTGCCAAGCCAAACGTCGCTCGTGGTCCTGCAATGCGGTAATCAGAACATACAACTGGAAAAAAACCTCCTGCAATTGCAGCACCTTCAACCGCCACAATAAGTGGCTTTGGAAAGGCGAATATCTCTAAGAACGTTTCATGAAACCCGTCAACAATATCCTTTTGAGCTGCGACATCATAGTGCTGGGCTTCTTTGAGATTAAGGCCTGCGGAAAATACTTTAAGATTGCTTGCCAGAACAACTGCCTTTGTCGCATCGTCGGTAGCTAGCTTTACAAACAAGGCTTTTAATTCACCCAGAGAATTTGGGTTAAACGCATTTACCGGAGCATTCTGCATTGTGACAAGCATAACACCATCGCTCTGTAATTCTAATTTAAGCCAGTCTTGATCACTCATTTTAAAACTTTCCACCAATACTTTTATCTTTTTTGCATAACCACTTTAACTGCTTATCGACAGATTACAAAACGCGACGTTGCATCACAAAATGCGAATTAGGAGTATATAAGATTAAACAACTGAAGACGTGTAGGACAGTTTTTTGATGCTGCTAAATCTTAATTGCTAGAGCTATGCTAAAGTTTAATCGGACCCCAGCCCAGAGACCTAAAGCCAAGTAGATCATTTCAGATATTATTTAGCCACTTTTTGCCAATGAATATTGAACGGCAGTATCCTTCGGTCACACAATTTCCGTTAGGGAGGTGTTTGGTGGCGGTTTACGACGTTTCCCGGACAGAGCATTTCCTAATATAGCTGCTAGCAAAACTACACCTCCAAATAATGTATTAACGCTTGCTGTCTCATCAAGGAAAAGCCAGACCCAAAGGGGGCCAAGTAAAACTTCCGCTAAGGATAGCAATACCAGCTCAGCGGCAGGTAAACTACGTGAGCCCAGTGTATAAAGGATTAGACCTGCCCCTATTTGAAAGATCCCCATGCCCGTTGCAACGCTACCGTCATATGCACTCAAAACGAGAGGTAGGCCCATAAAATAGCATATTAGAAATGTGAGAACAAAGGCAAATAGACCGGAAAGAAAAACGGATGGCAGCATTTCTTTAGTCCGCCCCCAACGCAACGCAACGGTAAAGACAGCAAAGCCTAGTGCTGAACCCAGTGCAGCCAAGCTGCCTTTTAGGGCAATGCCATCAGATTTGTCAGCAACCATGATAGCAATACCACAGAGCGCAATCCCAATTGCTATCCACGTCGCCACACGCACAGGTTCGCGCAGAACCAGCCACCCCAAAACTGCAGCCATGAATGGGGCCGTAGCAAACAACAGCAGCGCATTTGCGACAGAGGTATTCTGAATCGCGTAGATGCCACCTGAATAGGCAGCCACCAGCGCAAGACCAGCAATGACCGTAGAAAATCCGGTACGGCGTATTTGCGTAAAAGGGCTTTCACCAGAGCGAAGGCGAATAACAACATAAAGAAAGAGTGACATACTGATCGAACGATAGAGCAGTATCTGCCATACGACGGCGTCTTCGATAAGGCGAATACCAAGACCGACCGTTGACCAAAGTACACCGGCCGCAAAAACGAACAGCACACCATATTTTGAAACACCCACTGAATGTGAAAGAGGAGAAACAACTGTCATGGAGCACTTTCTAGGTAATCTTACTTGGGACAATAACCCCCAAAAGGGGTCTACTATTAGCCGTCTGCGACATTTGTGCGTAAGACTAAAAAATTACCACAACACCGTTGCATCTTAGAAAAAGAAGCAGGATGCCGCCCTTCACAATTATCTAATCTCATACCTCAGCCCCCAACAAATAGATTTGGCCTTCTGATTAAAACAAGCGGTTCATACTAAATATCACAGTAGAAAATAGCTAAAGATTTCATTGGCTATTTAGGCCACCTGTCAAAAAACAATTGTATTTCGCTTAAAGCCTCTCCCATATATCTGCCAAACACGTTATGAACACCCAACTAACGGACAGTTTTGTGATGACCGAAAAGAAAAAACGTGAACATTTTGTTTTTACCCTTCTTGTTGAAGTTGGACGCAAAGAAGGCGACGGGCTACCTCAAGATGCCACAGGGGGTGCACTCATGGTCTATGCAAGTGGCGTTGATGAGGCCGAAGCTGTGCGGGAAACCGTCGCTATTTTGAAGCAGGCTGAATTGGCCCCACTAGATGTCACTGGTTACGGTACATTGGCTGAGCGTCTGGAGGAAGGTCATGATATCGCCCAAGACGAGCGAGACCTGATGCAACGCGCCTTGGACGAAAACAGCGTTGTGGTTGCACAAATGACTCCCTTTTATGAAAATGCTCCGAAAGGAGCACACTAATGATTGATCCGGCATCGCTAACCGCCGACCTAATCCGCTGTGCCAGCGTCACTCCAACTGAGGGGGGCGCTTTGGTTTTGCTTGAAAAACTACTTTCTAAGAATGGCTTTAGTTGCACCCGAGTTGACCGTGGTGGCGTATCAAACCTATTTGCTCGATGGGGCACTGGGAAAACATTCGGCTTTAATGGTCACACAGATGTGGTGCCTGTGGGTGATATTGATGCGTGGAGCGTTGATCCATTCAGCGCAGAAATAATAGATGGCTGGATGTATGGCCGTGGTGCAACTGACATGAAATCTGGCGTTGCAGCTTTCGCAGCGGCAGCCATTGATTTTGTATTGCAAACCCCACCTGACGGATCTGTGGTTCTAGCGATCACAGGTGATGAAGAGGGTCCCGCTAAGGACGGCACGTTAGCCCTGCTTGATTGGATGCAATCTAAAGGCGAAAAAATGAATGTCTGCCTTGTTGGGGAACCCACTAATCCAAATGAAATGGGCGACATGATGAAAATTGGTCGCCGTGGGTCCTTGAACGCCCATTTCACAGTTATTGGTCAGCAAGGTCATTCGGCATACCCTCATCGAGCGAATAACCCTTTGCCAGCTATGACCCGTTTAATGGACACTCTGGCTTCAAGTACATTAGACCAAGGAACTGAGCACTTTGATCCATCTACCATTGCCATCGTGACAATTGATACCGGCAACCCGGCTACCAACATAATACCTTCTCAAAGCCATGCGACTGTAAACATTCGCTTTAACGACATCCATTCCAGTGCAAGTCTGACAAAATGGTTAGAAGTGCACACACAAAAAATAGGTGCCAAATTCGGTGTCGAAATCGAAATGCGGGTCCACATCTCAGGAGAGAGCTTCTTTACGCCGCCAGGGGAATTATCTAATCTTGTCGCCCGTGCTATCCAAGTTGAAACCAACAGGGTTCCAGAAATGTCCACGAGTGGTGGAACTTCAGATGCACGTTTCGTGAAACATCATTGCCCAGTGGTGGAGTTCGGCCTCGTCGGAAAAACTATGCACCAAGTTGATGAGCGTGTAGAAGTAGCACAAATACATCAACTTAAATCCATATATTCGCGAATTTTGCGTGATTACTTCACCTAAATTTCGTCAGCGATTGGTTGTTATGGTCAAGGAACCACGTCCCGGGCGCGTAAAAACTAGGATTGGAGCATCGCTTGGAATGACCACGGCCGCCTGGTGGTTTCGACATCAATCTCAAAAGTTACTGCGCGAATTAACAGATCCACGCTGGGATTTGATTTTGGCAGTGACACCTGATTATGAGGGTCTTAGAAGTCGTGTTTGGCCGTCACACATTGCACTTCTTGCCCAGGGTCAAGGCTCTCTTGGGGAACGAATGAAAAGCATATTCCAAAGCTTACCACCCGGCCCAACGTGCATCATTGGAGCAGATATTCCAGGAATAACTCGTTCGCATATTTTGGATGCATTTCATAGTCTTGGAAATCATCAAGCCACCTTTGGTCCAGCAGAGGATGGGGGATACTGGCTAATTGGTCTAAAAAGATTACGTCCAGCACCACACGGAATTTTTGAAGGCGTTCGCTGGTCAAGTGCAACAACATTGCAGGATACTAAGGACTCTCTCAAAGGCTTAAGCATCACCGAAGTGGCAACACTTAAAGATTTTGATGAGGCAGCAGATCTTATATAGCTTGAGTGGCAATCAGGTGGCCAAAGCCGCTTCTAAAGCAATATCAAACAAAGCTTTAATACTTTTACGCGACGTACCTGCAACATTACGACCAAGCTCAACTTCGCCCCTAAGCACGACCAAAGTTGATCGGCGCGGTATGTCTAACTGTTTCGCCAATTCTGCGCGCCCATATAGATCATAGTCAATCCGAACAAAAACAATATTAGCCTCATAGTCAGCATTTTCATTCCATAGCGCTGCCATAATCCTTTTTTGAGCGGCACAGGTCGTGCACCAATCGGTAGCGTACGTTAAAAATACCGTTTTACCCTCTGCTAGTAGTGACCTTACCAGCCCCGGTTCATAGTCTATCGAGGCCAACCCAAGGCTCGGAAGGCCTGCCAACGCTAAAGAAGAAAAAGTAAATGCACGACGATCCATATCTAAACTCCTATGTAATTTTAATATCGGACTGAAAGGTCCTGAAGCCATAATGGCAGATTTTGTACAGCCCATATTTCGAACATGTGATGAACCTTAAACAAGATCATCATACCAACTAGAATTAATATCCATCCCAAAATATTTTGTGCACTAACTGAAAGTTTGCGTATAAGACGCTTTCTGCGTTTCAAAATACTTCGAGTACCATAGGCCAGTAAAAATATCACGTTAGAAACACCGGCAGCAAAACTGATCATAATAGACGTCGACCAAAGTAATGATCCGCCACCACTTGCAAGCGCAATCGCACCTCCAAGGGTCGGACCGATGCACGGAGACCAAAGGGCGCCCAACAATACTCCAGCAAAAAACTGACCAATCAGACCACTTTGATCCATACTATTCAGTTGGCTATCTGCCTGCGAAGAAACGCCATCTGTCAACCAAGAAAATAAAACTACAGCTCTGGGCACCAATAGGACCACTCCAAAACCAATCATTAAAGATGCCGCAATACGTGAGATAGTTTCTGGATGAATTCCCAGAGCTGCGCCAAAGGCAGACACAATAACTCCAAGCGACACGAACGCCAAACTCATGCCAGCTGCCAAAGCGATTGGACCAAACCTATTCACCTGCAGAGCGGTTGCTAATACAATTGGTAAAACCGGTAAAACGCAAGGGTTTATAAGTGTTAATAAACCTGCGAGGTATCCAAATAGAATTTCCATACGCCCTAAATGGGCTGATAAACCTAGTTTGTCAGCCCCTAATCGGCTTACAGTCAGTCACTCCCTCGTGGGGTTTTATCTCAAATGTTGCGCGAGGTTTGTACTACAAAGATACCAGCCATTATTACTATAACGCCAACGGCATCCCAGATACCTAGGCTTTCACCTAGGAATATGGCAGCTATTAAGACGCCAAAGAAAGGGTTTAAAAAGTGGAATGTTGCAGCACGGACAGCTCCAATACGGCCCACCAACCAAAACCAGATGAAAGTTGCCAAAAGGCCTGGCATTAAAACCGTATAAGAAAAAGCTAACAACAGCTTGGGCGTCCAGACAACTTCCCATTCCTCAAATACTACGCCGGGAAATGCAAGAATGATGGCACCAACCAACATCTGCAAGCCAACTATCATTAAAAGATTACCGCCCGAGGATACACCTCGCATCGACAGCGTAGCAACTGTGATGGATAAAACACCAACAATACAAAGAATAATACCAAAGAAATCAGTGCCGCCTTGGATTCGAACTCCCATAATCAAAGCAGCACCAATCACACCTACGATAAGCCCCCAAACGCCTACAATTGGCAGTTTCTCTTTAAACCAAACCCATCCCACCAGACCGACTAGAAGAGGCATGGTCGATGCGATTATAGAAGCCAGTGATGCCTCAATTGTTTGCATGGCTACAAAGTTAAGCCCCAAGTAAAGAGCATTTTGACAAAGACCAAAAATGAAGATGGTCTGCCATTGTGCCCTATTCAGCCGCCAAGTTTGGCCCAAAAGGCGAGCAAGCCCTACACCAATGAGCCCAGAGATTAGGAACCTTAACGAGAGGGATAGAAGTGGCGGAGCCTCTGCAACAATAACGCGGGCAGATGTAAAAGCAGACGACCAGATCAGCGCAAACGCTAGACCCGCCAAAATTGCGCGTATATCCATCGTGGGCCTCTTTCTATTAACCTAACTTAGAACCGGTGGTGCTCAGCCCCTACTAAGGCAAGTTTAACACCTCCATCAAATCTTTCAGCTTCTTACAATTAGAATTGGCATATTCATAAAAAAAGCCTGTGCAGGAGTATCCTACACAGGCCTTTAAAGATATAAATTTTTAGTTAGCCGTTAACGCTGTCTTTCAACGCTTTTGCAATAGTCATTTTAACTACTTTATCGGCTGCCTTTTGGAAGCTTTCGCCTGTCGCAGGATTACGAACCATACGTTCCGGACGTTCACGGCAATAGATTTTGCCCACACCAGGCAAAGTTACGGCACCGCCGCCTGAAACTTCGCTTGTGATCAAGCCGCAAATCGCATCAAGAGCCGAAGCAGCTGATTTCTTATCAGAGCCCATTTGGTCTGCCAAAGCAGCAACCAGTTGTGTTTTAGTCATAGGTTTAGACATTCATTTTCTCCTAACAAGCCCAACACCTTGGGCACCAATCATGTTTACTTAACTTCATATTGTGGTGAGACACAACAAATTGTGTAACAATTATTAAAAAAAACTACAAAAAATCGTATTTTTATAGAAAAGCTGTCTCATTAAAGCTTCGAAGCTTACGAGAATGTATGCGTTCAAGGGGCATTTCTCTTAAAATCTCCATCGCACGAATTCCAATCATCAGGTGCCGAGCAACCTGGCTTTTATAAAAATCCGTCGCCATTCCAGGTAATTTCAACTCCCCGTGTAATGGTTTATCACTCACACAAAGCAGCGTTCCGTAGGGCACACGGAAGCGATAACCATTTGCAGCGATCGTAGCGCTTTCCATATCAAGAGCAATTGCGCGAGATTGACTAAGGCGATGAACGGGGCCAGATTGATCCCTTAATTCCCAATTTCGATTATCAATTGTGGCAACAGTTCCGGTTCGCATAACCTGCTTCAGATCGTACCCTTTTAGTTCCGTCACCTCTGCCACTGCTTGTTCGAGGCTAGTTTGAATTTCAGCCAGAGCTGGGATGGGTACCCATGCTGGCAAATCCTCATCAAGAACATGATCTTCTCGCAGATAGGCATGACCAAGCACAAAATCTCCCAAGTTTTGCGAATTACGCAATCCAGCGCAATGCCCGACCATTATCCATGCATGTGGCCGAAGAACAGCAACATGATCTGTGGCGGTTTTCGCATTAGATGGGCCAACACCGATATTTATCAAAGTGATTCCGCTACCATCAGCACGCTTCAAATGATAGGTTGGCATTTGAGGCATTTTGGGTTGAGCCTGAAACTGCTCTGAACCAGAATGTATTGTTTGGTTGCCTGTACCCACAAAAGCCACATAACCACTTGACGAATTATCGAGTTGATCACGCGCAAAAGCTTCAAACTCTTCCACATAAAACTGGTAATTTGTAAATAAAACATGATTTTGGAAATGAACAGGGTCCGTTGCTGTATAATGAGCTAAACGCGCCAATGAATAATCTATTCGTTGGCCAGTAAAGAGGGCCAACGGCAACGAGTTATCACTCAATTTCTTTTCAATTCCATTCACAATATCGTCGTTCGTTGTCGATAGGTCCGGTACATCAAATACATCACGTAGAGTGAAACCTCCCGCGTCTGGAGGTACAACCAAAGTGCTGTCATTTGCCACAGCAAAATGAACCGGAATCGGGGTTTTAGAATATCCAACTTGAACTTCCACACCATGGTTTTCCATCAAAAGGCTGAGCTGCTGTAGCAAGTAGCTTCGAAATAATGCAGGTCTGGTAATAGTTGTTGTATATGTCCCCGGACCACTTACGTGGCCAAAAGAAAGCCTGCTATCAACCGTTGCGTAGCTTGTGGTTGAGATTCTGACTTCCGGATAGTAGGCGCGGTAGCGCTCAACAGATCTACCAGCAGCCAAAACTTCTACAAATTTTTTACATAAAAAGTCAGCCGATTGAGTATAAAGCTGTATCAGTCGTGCGATCGCTTTTTCGGGGTCACTAAAACTTTCTGGAGGCGTATGCGCCGACAAAATATAAATATTGTCATTCTGCGATCTCAATGCTGCGTTCCCTTTATAACCGAAGTCATCTCAAATTTTGTTACATCGACCAGACCTAAATCACTTATTCGCAATTCAGGGATCACAACTAAAGCAAGCAATGAGTGCTGCATGAAAGCGTTGTTGAGCGTACATCCGCAAACTGCCATAGCCGCAACCATCTTATCCGCTTTCGCTGCGACCAATGATGCCGGAGCATCTGACATCAATCCCGCTATAGGTAATTCGACAATGGATAACTCTTTACTATCTTTCCAAACACAAATACCGCCGCCCACGTCTCCCAACCGGTTCGCCGCGAGGGCCATATTTTCAAGACATGTCCCTACAACGATCATGTGATGGCTATCATGAGCTACCGTCGAGGCTATAGCCATGTTTCCTTTATACCCAAATCCAGACACAAAGCCATTTGAAACAGAGCCCGTCGCTCGGTGACGTTCTACCAAAGCGATTTGGCAAACATCTCCCTTTGCTGAAACTTTTCCATTTAGCACCGGCAAATTGACTTCTAGAGCTTTTGTAGGAGCCTGGTTTTCTACTACACCTATGACTCGTACATCTGCTGATGTGCTACCTTTAGGAGCTAAAATAGCAAAATCCCCAGCTGTTTTACTAGCCCCTAACCGCACAGTGTTACGTGCCTTTGACGGCCACTCAATATGGGGACATTCAGTTGTAATTTGTCCAGCCAAAGCAACAGTCTGGCCGCACGCGATCACTCGATCAATGGGCAGCAAGGTTAAATCGCTTGAGAAAACTAAGTCAGCTCGGCGGCCTGGCGCAATACTTCCGATTTCTCGCTCCAGACCGAAGTGCGTAGCTGTATTAATAGTAGCCATCTGCAAGGCGATCATTGGATCACAGCCACACTCGATAGCATGTCGGATCACCCGATTGATATGTCCGTGGTTAACCAAAGTTCCAGAATGGCTATCATCGGTGCATAAAATAAAATTACGAGAATCCAGCTTTTTTTCAGTAATTGCGGTTATTTGTGTTTTCACATCATACCAAGCACTCCCCAAACGCATCATCGATCGCATACCTTGGCGCACCCGCGCAATTGCGTCTTGTTCGCACGTCCCTTCGTGATCATCAGCTGGTCCACCCGCGGCGTAAGCGTGAAAGGCCGGACCGAGATCTGGACTTGCATAATGCCCACCGATGGTTTTCCCAGCACGCGCTGTTGCCTTCATTTCAGCTAACATTTGCGGATCACTATTAATGACACCTGGAAAATTCATCATTTCCCCTAGACCAATTATTCCTGGCCAATGCATGGCCTCAGCGACATCCTCAGAGCTGATTTCAAATCCTGTAGTCTCCAAGCCCGGAGCCGACGGCGCACAGCTAGGCATTTGGGTGAATATATTAATAGGCTGTTGCAAGCCTTCATCATGCATCAACTTCACACCATCCAAACCCATGACATTGGCAATCTCATGGGGGTCCGTGAACATTGTGGTCGTGCCATGAGGAATGACTGCGCGTGCAAATTCTGCTGGGGTCAGCATGCCGCTTTCAATGTGCATATGCCCGTCACAAAAGCCAGGCAACACAAATCCATCTGTTTCCAAAACCTCAGTATTAGGGGCCAATACAATGGCTTGCATCGGGGCCTACGTAAGCAAAACGACTTGATTTTATAGCAACATCCCAACGCAGAATTTCACGCGTGTGAACGTTTGCGACTTTCCCACCAACAATGACCAAATCTGCAGCGGTGCGCCCTGCCGCTACATTTATCAGGTCAGCTGCACAATCCGGCCAAGATGGTATTTTGTTTTCCATACCACAGATTTTCCGATCTAGACGAAGGACGCAAGCCCCTTTAAAATCTTTTAGACATACAAAATGAACTAAAACGAAGATTTACCAGGGAAATCTTAATAGTTCACAACCCAAACTGCGGCACATCAAGAAGCGTGGTTCGTACCACTACTGGTGCAGGCTACAAACCTAAAATTATTGAGCACTTAGAAACAGGCTGGAGCAAGTCACATCTTAAGTCCTTGTTCGAAGCAGCAGGTATTTTGGCCAAAGAAGCTTTGAGAGTGTCCAATACTCCAGCAGAAAAAATGGGGCTGACAGCCCCAGAAGTTACACAAGACTAACTTCTGAAAGCCATGGTTACGAATCCAATTCTAGTCAATCGTCCCATTGTTGTCTGCAAAAATGGGGTGCGCCTCTGCCGGTCATCCGGGGTGGTTTTGGACTTGCTCGATCAGTGGCCAAATGCGCCTCACCCAAAAGAAGATGGAAGCCCAATCATCGACGCTACTGGGAGCGTTGTGTCTGGCGCCTAACTTTTTAAAGTGATCCGACTTCAAACCTTTCCGACGTAATGTTTAGTCTTGTTGTCTTTACCACTTCTCAAAATGAACTTCTCCACCTGATTGCACGCCGTTGCAGCTATAGTTTGCATTATATTCTTTGACTGAACTGGTTGTGAGGAAAAGACACAAAACTCACGATGTAATTAATGGATATGAACGAACCTAATGGTTGGGGTCGAAATCACAGTCTATTTATTTGGAACATAGGTTTGCTTGGTCTTTTTAGCACTACCCTCTCGCTATGTCCTTTTACCCTCCAATCACTGACTCCAGGTATCCACGCAGTCCATCAGGGCCATATTTCTAATTACCAACGCACTAGGAATTAATGAGTTAACTTGCTCTTATCATTGCGGACAGCTTCACGTTGCTACGCTTCAGCTTCATGTATGAGGTCGTACTTGGATCGTCCTAAAAGCAACATAATTTTCCTAGCACACAACAAATTAGTCGCAAAAGAGTAGATAGCCGCGTTAAGATTGGCTTTTATAGTTTTCAAATGAACGAGGTCACTGATGGTACAATCTAAACAGCTTCCAAATATGGATAATTGGCAAGAGCGCGTTGATTTGGCCGCGGCCTTTAGATGGACTGTACGCTTAAATATGCATGAAGCAGTAGCGAACCACTTCAGCCTTGCGATAAACGAGGATGGTACAAAGTTTCTGATGAACCCCAATCAAATGCATTTCTCACGGGTAAAGGCCTCTGATTTGTTGGTGGTTGATGCAAATGATCCAGCAAGCATGGAAGGTCCCGATGCACCTGATCCAACCGCTTGGGGCCTACATGGTGGTCTACACCGCTATTGTGCACATGCACGCTGTGCCATGCATGTGCATTCACCCTATGCCACAGCGCTTGCAGCCTTAGCCGACAGCAACCTGCCACCTGTGGATCAAAACGGATGCATGTTCTTCAATCGTTATGTGATCGATAGTTCCTATGGTGGTCTAGCGTTTGAGGAAGAAGGCGAACGCTGTGCATCCCTATTTGATGATCCAAAGAAGAAAGTGATGATCATGGGGAACCATGGTATTTTGATTATCGGAAATACCGTTGCTGAGACATTTAATCGAATGTTTTATTTTGAAAGGGCCTGCCAAACATATCTGCTGGCCTTACAAACCGGCAAACCTTTGCGTGTGATAGAAGATGCGATTGCGGAGAAAACCGCACAAGAAATCGAAATCTACCCTGAACAAGACGCTCGCCACCTAGCCGAGCTCAAAGCTGTATTGGACGAAGAGGGTAGCAATTACTCCTCATAGAAATAGTAGGCCTATACGAAGCGGATAACCTGGCTAAGAAGAATAAATCCGAGAACAGGAACTACCACCCAGATCTACCCCTTGTTGATCCTTCAACAATTTCTTCGCCAACTAATCCACAACTTCGAGCATTTTGGTTTAGCAAGAATTGGCTCACACTTTCTGAACGAGTTTTAATTTGGTCCAGTTTTTCAATGCACCCAATTGAACACTTCATCTACCTGAACAGTATTTGCATACCTGGGTTATCGTCAGCCATCCCGTTTATCTTATTTTCCATATCATCTACCAAGTCCCAAGGGCTGCAATGACCCATACAGGTTATGAAGACTTGCTGATAAAAAACAAACGTAGCAATGCATATGGTACGTTTTATAACGCCCTCCATCATCGCTATTTTGAATGAACTATGGCAACCGAGAAATGCCTTGGGATCGTTGGTTTGGAACGTTTCACGACGGCGGCGATAAAGCCACCCAGACGACACGGGACCAGAAACGGAAAATGTATTTTAAACTCAGGGAATTCCGTCAAAAATTTTAAAAATAGTACGGGCAACATTAAAAATATCATTTAATAATAATTGAATTAGATTTAACTCTCCGACTCTTCTGCGCTGATATTTTAAACTTTACGCCTGTAGCCATAGAGCTAAAAATTTCAAAAATAGCTAGTTGTGAAGTTCGGTTAATACAAATACGAATACTTAAAATATTAGGAATATTTTGGTGGATGTCCTTATTCTGAACGATACCGATTTGAATGGAAGTCATTTTGGCTGCTATAAGGTGATGTCAACTATAATTGATGCTCTTGGTCAAAGAGGAATCAAACATGATACCGTAAAAGTGGCGACAAAATGGTGGTCTAATAGCGAAATTTCCTCAAAAATAGTTAGCTCAAAATTGGTCATAATAAATGGTGAAGGTACGCTTCACCACGGTCGAAAAAAAGGTAAATGGCTTTTAGACGCAGCTAAATTAGCTAAAGATTCCGGTGCCAAAGTTGCACTCATAAATGCACTCTGGCAAGAGAACCCGTCTTCCTGGGCAGATATCACTTCCTCATTTGACCTTTTACAATGCCGAGATTCAATGTCTCAATCACACCTGAAACAACAAACGAACCGCAAAGTCATGTTCTTTGGCGATCTATCAATGATAGACCCATGGCCAAATTCGCCAAATGAATACAGACTTGGAATGTTAGTCAGTGACTCTGTTAGTAAAACTCAATCTGAAAAACTATTACGTTTTGCGGGAAAAAATGAAGCTACAATGATGTCAATTACAACAACAAAAGCTAAACTGCGGTGGTTATCTGCCATATGTTTGGGCCCAGATGCTTTAGCTGGATACAGGAACCAAAAAGTTGCGAAGAGTTTAAGCGAGTATATGAACGCGTTGGGCATGGCAGAAAATGTTGTCACTGGCAGGTTCCATACAGCTTGCATGGCCTTACTTACCAAAACTCCATTTCTAGCCTTGAACTCAAATAGCTGGAAAATAGAAGCTTTGCTTAAAGACGTTGGGCTCAACTTAAAACGGAGAAACGCCAATATTCGAGACTTCGGCACACAGAATCTTTTGCTTAAAAAATTTACAGCCCGTGAGATTGAGAACATAGATCACAATTTAAAAAAATGGCGCCTAAGTGCGCAAAATATGTTTGACGAATTAGCATCTTTGGCACTTTGAAATTACAGCAAAACGCAAGATCAGAAATTATTAGCAAATAAACTTAAATTAAAAAATTTGATGTGCCTTGGGACAAGCTATCAGTATCTTTTCATGATGGATTAGAAACAGGCAAAACTAAAATGAAAGAACGCCTTAAATCAAGAATATACGTAAATGAATAAAGTATTTTTCTCCATTGGGCAGATTGCGTCAGCAATAATATTTTTATTTTGTATTTTACGCGGGCCGTTTTCTTTTATAACTTCAATTAATTTCGCGCACGCCGAATGTCTTGGGGTGTGACCCTAAACTCAGCACGAAAAGCCCGTGTCATAGCGCTAGCATTATTGTAACCCGAACGTAGGGCGATTTCTGAAACTGACATATCCGTATCTGCGACAAGTCCCCTCGCATGAGAAAGCCGCAGGCGCCTGTAGATGGTCTGTGGACTTGCTCCCATTTTCTCTTGCATTTGTGTTTCCAGGTGCCGTTGACTTCGTTCTAAATCTTTGGCGATTTCAGCAATTAGCAAAGGTTCCTCAATATTTCTACGCATCAAATTTATTGCACGAGCCACAATTCCAGCCTTTGGATCAGGCCGCTCGGAATAAGCCCCAGTAAACAGCGCCTCGACCCGGAACCTTATGGCCGACCCCAATGCTTGGCCAATTAACTGCAGAGCCATTGCAAAAGCCGTAGATGCCCCTCCACAAGACACACGATCTCGATCAAAAATTACCGGGTCTTTCTCTACCAAAACATCTGTAAAGCGTTCAGAAAAAAGATCTATTTCATCCCAATGTATCGTTGCCCTGTATCCATCCAAAAGCCCTGCCTCGGCTAATAACCAACTCCCAGTATCCAACCCCGCCAAGCGATCAAACTTTCTTGCAGCCGCTCGGAGTGATTGGCCACAAGTGACTGTTGCGTGTGAAACAAATTCATACGACGGCATTACCATCAACATGTCACCTTGTACGTCGCTCAATCTTGCATCTGCAGCGAGCCGCAACCCAGATGAAGATACAACATCATTTCCTGTTAAGGTCACTATATTCCACCGATAATACTCGTGATCTGTAAAATGGTTGCAAGCACGTAATGGTTCCAAAATATTAGCAAGACAGTGATTAGAAAACTGGTCAAATAACAAAATTGAGATGCATTGGGTCACGGAATAAAGATCTTTCGCATTTGGCATGAATTATTCTAATTCTGCATCGAATTGCTTTGCAAGCCAAATTACATTCGTTTTGAAACCCCTCAACAAGGATGCCGCAAATGGAATATGGTTTATCAGAAGAGCAAGGTATGATCGCAAATACTGTTAGATCCTTTGTGGAAAGGGAAATTTATCCGCATGAAGCTCTGGTTGAGCGCACTGGAGAAGTTCCAAACGAGATAGCACAAGAGATAAAACAAAAAACACTTGATCTAGGATTTTACGCCTGCAATTTTCCCGAAAGTGTTGGCTGCGCCGGGCTTAACCATACAGATTTTGCTTTAGTCGAGCGCGAACTTGGTCGCGGGTCAATGGCGCTAAACCATTTTTTTGGACGCCCACAAAATATTCTAATGGCCTGTGAGGGTGAACAAATTCAACGCTATCTTATGCCTGCCGTGCGTGGCGAGCGAATGGATGCACTGGCGATGACGGAGCCCGGCGCAGGCTCAGACATACGCGGCATGAAATGCTCTGCCCAACGCGATGGTGGAGACTGGGTCGTGAACGGCACTAAACACTTTATAAGCGGCGCAGATCACGCAGACTTTTTAATCGTTTTCATTGCCACGGGTGAAGATCAAACGTCCAAAGGACCAAAAAAACGCATAACAGCATTTCTAGTAGACAGAGGCACAGCAGGCTTTACAATTCGGGATGGGTATAAGTCTGTAAGCCACCGTGGCTACAAGAATATGATCCTTGAATTTGATGATTGCAGACTTCCTCATAAACAGGTTCTCGGCGAAGTCGATGGTGGCTTTGAAGTTATGAACACCTGGCTCTACGCCACTCGCATCACAGTCGCCACGATGAGTGTTGGTCGGGCACGTCGGGTCTTCGATTATGCCTTGAATTACGCAGCCGAACGGGAACAGTTTGGCCAGAAAATTGGAAAGTTCCAAGGCATTAGCTTCCAGCTTGCAGATATGATCACGGAAATTGATGCTGCCGATTTACTAACCCTTGCAGCAGCCGACAGGTTAGACAAAAATTTATCGGCTAACAGAGAAATTGCAAGCGCAAAGCTCTATGCGAGTGAGATGCTCGCAAGGGTGACTGATGCTGCGATTCAAATTCATGGTGGAATGGGCCTTATGGACGACTACCCATTGGAACGGTTTTGGAGAGATGCACGCGTCGAGCGCATTTGGGATGGAACATCAGAGATTCAAAGACACATTATTAGTCGTGATTTATTACGCGCCTTGGGAGCCTAATATTGGATCAAAATATGCCACCAGAAGGAATATTTTTTGTAAGGCTAAATATAGTCGAGCTTCTATCAAGAGGCACGCTCCTTAAAGCGGCTTACTCATCCCATTACCATCAGAGCAACAGCCTATGCCGCGACACCAAATTTTTGGAATTCAATAAATATTACCAAATTCCATTCTTTAAAATTACTCTCGCTACTGACTAACTTTTAGGCAACATCCAACTAAACAATGTGGTCCATTTGCGCCTGAATTCTGAAGGAACCAATATGTCTGATCTCACACGATTGCTAAACCCAAAATCCATTGCTGTTATTGGGGGTGGAGAATGGTGTAGTTCTATTATTTCTGCTGCAGATCAAATCGGTTTTAAAGGTATAATCATCCCAATCCATCCAACAAAAAAGGAGATTGCAGGGCTACCTGCACTAAAATCGCTTGACGCATTTCCAGGCAGAATTGATGCCGCGTTCATAGGTGTGAACAGACATGCAACATTAGACATTGTTGCACAATTGCGTCGGTTGGGCGCGGGTGGTGCCACGTGTTTTGCCTCTGGTTTTTCTGAAGCAGCCGCTGAGGATGCATCGAGCACCGATTTGCAAAAACAGCTTATAGAGGCCGCAGGTGATATGCCAATATTAGGGCCAAATTGCTACGGTTTTCTCAACGCTTTTGATGGGTGTGGAATTTGGCCAGACCAGCATGGTTGCCGTAAAGTTGACCGGGGAGCAGCAATTCTCACCCAAAGTTCAAACATCGCAATTAATCTCACAATGCAAAACAGAGGCCTTCCAATCGGCTATGTAGTAGCATGTGGCAACCAAGCGCAAACAACGCAAGCTGAAATTGGAATGCAATTACTGGATGACCCACGGGTCACAGTAATCGGCCTACATATTGAAGGCTTCGGGGATTTGCGAGGTTGGGAAGCATTCGCTTGCAAAGCATATGAGCGTGATATTCCATTGATCGCCTTGAAGTCTGGAAAATCAGATCAAGCACAAGCCGCCGCAATCTCTCATACCGCTTCGCTAGCGGGTGGAGATGCTGGTGCGCAAGCCTTTTTAGATCGCCTAGGTATCCACCGCGCTTGCAGTTTACCGGTATTTCTCGAAGCTTTAAAATTCAGCCACCTATTCGGGAGAATTAAAAGTAACAGAATTGCATCAATTTCATGCTCCGGTGGCGAAGCTGCACTGGCTGCTGACGCAGCTCATGGCACACAGCTTGAGTTCCCAGCTCTTACTAGAACGCAGCGTAAAGACTTGGGTAAAGCATTGGGGCCTATGGTGGCTCTCGCAAACCCATTAGATTATCATACCTATATTTGGCGTAATACAGAGGCAATGACAGCCGCTTGGTCTGCAATGGCTGATCGAGATATTGCACTTACCTTACTAATTAGTGACTACCCTAGAACTGATATATGCGATGCTAGCGATTGGGACTGCGTAACCAGTGCGGCCATCGGGGCTGCCAAGCAAACAGGAAGACCTTACGCAGTAGTGGCAAGTTTGGCAGAATCAATGCCAGAAAACGTTTCACGAAAATTGATGGAAAGTGGCGTAGCTGCGGGCAATGGGCTAGATCATTGCATTAAGGCCTTGGATATTTTGACCAAGCCAATGGCTTTAGGTGCTGATGAAATCCTATTACCCGGCAAGTCACGCCAAGTATCAATTGTCGACGAATACTCTGCAAAAAAAGACCTTGCAGAACTGGGGCTCATTATTCCTAAATCGATTAAGCTGAGCAATCGCAATCTTGCCTCAGAGCTTGCCCAGACTGTGGGCTTTCCAGTTGCCCTCAAAACCTTGGGGCTGGCACATAAAACTGGTTCTAACGGGCTTGCCTTGTCCCTCAATTCGATCGAAGAAGTGGCGCGTATTGCACCGACCTTGACCTCAGGTGATATATTAATTGAGCACATGATTCCGGGCGGGATCGTTGAACTTCTTATTGGTATAACTCGTGACCCAGCGCATGGGTTTGTCCTGACCCTGGCAGCAGGTGGGACCATGACCGAAATCTTGGCAGATAACACAAGCTTGCTAGTTCCCGCGCGCAGCGACGATATAGAGCGGGCATTAAACAAACTAAAAATCGCCCCTCTTTTCCATGGCTTCCGTGGAAAACCGCCTGTAAATTTTAAGGCAATTTTAGCCGCAATTCACGCAATACAGGCCTATGTGCTTGCCAATGCGGCCTACGTAGAAGAAGTTGAGATTAATCCATTAATTTGTACCGCTCAGACGGCCATTGCCGTTGATGCTCTCATAAGGAAAACGCCATGAGCCCGATCAAAACATACGCAAAAGGCGGCATTCTGCAGGTAACACTTGACCGTCCAAAAGCAAACGCGATCGATTTAGCAACAAGTAAAATAATGGGTGAGGTATTTTCTAAATTTCGTGACGACCCGACCTTACATGTGGCGATCATCACTGCTGCGGGCCAGAAGTTCTTTTGTCCTGGGTGGGACTTGAAGGCCGCAGCAGACGGTGATGCAGTTGACGGAGACTACGGCGTCGGGGGCTTTGGAGGGTTACAAGAATTAAGGGATCTCAACAAACCGGTAATCGCTGCCGTGAACGGTATTTGCTGCGGTGGTGGGTTGGAATGGGCCTTGTCAGCGGATATTATAATCGCCGCGGAACATGCCAGCTTTGCCCTGCCAGAAATTCGTTCCGGGACTGTTGCAGATGCAGCTTCAGTGAAGGTTCCGAAACGTATTCCTTATCACATCGCAATGGAGCTATTGCTCACAGGACGATGGTTTAATGTGGATGAGGCCAAGACTTGGGGCTTGGTTAATCATTCCTATCCCAGCAATCAGCTCATGGATAAGGCTTGGGAAATGGCCCGTCTTTTGGCAAGCGGCCCCCCATTAGTTTATGCGGCAATCAAGGAAATTGTTCGTGACGCTGAGAATAGCAAATTCCAAGATACAATGAACCGTATTACACAGCGCCAATTAGCGTCCATTGACACGTTATATGCATCAGAGGATCAGTTAGAGGGCGCAAAAGCATTTTCCGAAAAACGAGATCCAGTGTGGAAAGGCAAATAATCCGACAGATCTCAGGTATACCTTTCGAACTAAGGTAATGCTCGTATATCAAACAGTGCATAGCTCCACGAAAGTATTTATTACGTTGGAGCCTTATGAAATAGTACAATTACACCTAAATCATTCGCGTGTTTACCGACGGGGCCTTGCATATAAATTGGAACGGTCTGAAGAGATAAATTATCAATATCGTCACCAATCTCTTTTAATTTTTGTTTAAATCCTGCTGATTCAAAATGCTCTAAATTAATCGATAAACAAAATAACGCACCAGGCTTCGCAATGCGTAGTAATTCATCCAAAGCCACCGGCCCCACATGGCCATGGGTAAACGTCCCAGCACTTATGATACCGTCATATTTAGCAGACTCTATCGGCAAACGTTCGAGCAAATTGCCCTCAATCATTTTTTTGTAACATCCTTTGGCAAAAGCCACAGCAAGCATTTCAGCCGAAATGTCCAAACCATCAATACTGTGAATTGAATGATAGGCTAAACGATTTCCAACCAATCCTGTGCCTGCACCAACATCCAAAATTCGACCCAAATGCGCTCGACCCGAAGATTTCACGAATGTATCAGCTACAAAAATTGGGAGAACATACCCCATATTATCTGCAAAATCTCGGTCATAACTTTCTGCCCATTCTGCATAAAGTCGCCGATTATCCTCAGGGGATTGAAGCGCATAAGCTGCGTCCAACGCCGGTTTATCAGTCATTTGATTTCTCCTCTAGCAAAACAAAGTCTTCTCGTTTTCGTGATTAGAGCCTATCACGCCTCTATGACCAAGAAATTACTTTGTATCGGATACGGATTTTCTGCCCGCGCCTTAGCCCCTTTGTTAATGCAGCAGGGTTGGGCAGTGACTGGTACCACTCGTAGTGCCATGCGCACCGAGCAAATGCAGGCCGATGGAGTTGCTGCGTTACATTGGCCAGGTGACGATTTACATCGTGCATTATCAAAGGCAACTCATTTGCTAATTTCTGCAGCACCTACTGCGAATGGTGACCCTTTGCTGAACGCTATCCCAATCAAACAATATGAGTTTGATTGGGTCGGCTATTTGTCTACCACGGGTGTTTATGGAAATCACAACGGAGATTGGGTTGATGAGGCCACAGTTTTAAACCCAACTACAGAGCGTGGGAAATTACGCAAAAGCGCGGAACGTGCTTGGGAAAATAGTAATTTGCCTCTTCATATTTTTCGCCTCGCCGGAATTTACGGACCTGGACGCGGACCTTTCTCCAAAGTACGAAATGGCACAGCACGGCGGATCATCAAAGCAGACCAAATGTTCAGCCGCATCCATGTGGATGATATTGCGCAAATTCTTGCTGCCTCAATACACGCGCCACGACCCGGTGCAATCTACAACCTCTGCGACGACGATCCTGCGCCACCCCAGGATGTGATCTCACATGCAGCAACGTTACTTGGACTACCCCTACCTCCAATGGTCGATTTCGAAATAGCAGAAATGACCCCAATGGCTAAGAGTTTCTACGCTGAGAACAAGCGTGTTTCGAATGATTTAATTAAATCAGAATTGGGCGTAAAATTACTTTACCCAACCTATAAATCTGGCCTTCAAAATCTCCTGGACCGAGAGAATTAATCTGCAAAGATTTTTCGGACGCCCCAGGCTATACCCGCAAATAGGAACATAAATATAATCGCTACGCCGATGTTGCTGCCATAGAATATAATACGACCTGATACATCAAGATTATTGAGAAACGGATAAGGCAGTCCCTGCGTTACGCTGCCAACCGGGCTATCATTGAAGCGCATTACAAGAAACTCTATCCATGCTAGGTAGGCTACAATTAAAGTTACTAAAAGCAGCAATCCATGCTTTAATTGGCGAAAAATACGGTTGAAGAAAAACGCATCAATCCACATGAGAATTGGTCCAAATAAATGCATGTAAAACTCACGCCACCAAACGTCCAGCTGCCCGTTTGGGGTTACAGATTTTGGATCTTCAAAATACAAAGTCCAATATAAGAAGACCACCATAGCATTTACGACGGCAGTTGCACCACCAAAGCTATCCCATTTAGCTGAACTTTGACCCAGTGAAATACGAAACATTTGCCATGCCATCGCAAGTGACATGGCAAGTCCCCAAATCGTAAGAAACCTAAACGGACCGCCTGCAGCGCCCCAGTTTGAGTTGATACAACTGTACGACATATAGAAAATCGCTAACAGCAAGACGGCGGCGCGATAGCCTAGAATCAGGTGCTTGAATTCCATCCTACTTTTTGGCATGGTATTTCCAATTTCTAAAGCAAAAAAAGTCTGGTGGAATAACTAAATTAAACGCGTGCTTTTAGAGAGGATATTCCCAAAGCATTCAATATTTTTGCGTGTATGTCGTGCGCTGATAATTTGGCTTCCTTATACATTTCCTCCGGGCTCGCATGGTCAATGAACGTATCTGGCAGAACCATAGATCTAAATTTCAGGCCTGCATCAAACACCCCTTCTTCTGCCAATAGTTGTGCCACATGACTACCAAACCCACCCACGGCACCTTCTTCAATTGTCAAAAGAACTTCATGATCTTTTGACAATCTCATAATCAAATCACGGTCCAGAGGTTTTGCAAATCGAGCATCTGCAATTGTTGGGGTGATGCCCTGAGCGGTCAGAGCCTCAGCGGCAATGCATACTTCCCCTAAACGCGTTCCAAACGATAAAATAGCTACACGCGAACCTTCTTGAATTATGCGTCCTTTACCAATTTCTATCGGCAAGGTCTGTTCAGGCATCTCACATCCAACACCTTCTCCACGCGGGAAACGGAATGCAATAGGGCCTTCGTCATAAGCAACTGCTGTGGCAACCATACGCGAAAGTTCAGCTTCATCAGCTGCGGCCATAACTACAAAACCCGGTAGATTTGCTAAAAAGCTAATGTCGAAAGCCCCCGCGTGCGTGGCTCCATCTGCTCCAACTAAACCAGCTCGATCAATCGCAAATCTCACTGGCAGACGCTGAAGCGCTACGTCATGTACAACTTGATCGTATCCACGTTGCAAGAATGTTGAATAAATAGCACAAAAAGGCTTCATGCCACCGGCAGCCAACGCCGCAGCAAAAGTTACTCCATGTTGCTCTGCAATACCTACATCAAAGCACCGACTTGGGTAACGCTCAGCGAATAAATCGAGACCCGTACCATCAGGCATTGCCGCTGTTATTGCACAGATTTTATCATCTTGCCCGGCATGCTTTAATAATGACTTTGAAAAAACAGAAGTATAGGATGGAGCGTTTGAGGCTGATTTCTTCTGCTCACCTGTTATGACGTCAAACTTTGACACACCATGACCTTTGTCGCGGGCACCCTCTGCGGGCGCATAACCTTTGCCCTTCGTCGTAATAATATGGATCAGCATTGGACCTGTGGATCGATCATGTACTGTGCGTAAAACTGGTAGTAATTGCTCAAGATCATGACCATCGATAGGACCTAGATAACTAAATCCAAGTTGCTCAAAGAGTGTGCCGCCAACTGTCATATGTTTGAGCATGTCCCGGGCACGTTTAGCCCCTTCGCGAAAAGGCTCAGGCAATAAAGAGACCGCGCCCTTAGCCGCAGCTTTCATTTCTTGGAACGGAGCACCCGCGTAGAGCTGGCTGAGGTATGACGACAAGGCACCAACAGGTGGTGCTATAGACATTTTGTTATCGTTCAAAATTACAAACATCCGCTTTTTCAAATGGCCAGCGTTGTTCAACGCTTCGAATGCCATACCAGCACTCATTGCACCATCACCAATTACCGCAATAGTATCACCAATTCCGTGCTCTGGAGCACCACCCAAATCACCTGCAACGGCAAACCCCAAAGCCGCAGAAATTGAAGTCGACGAATGAGCTGCTCCAAATGGATCATAGGGGCTCTCACTGCGTTTTGTAAAACCGCTCAAACCATCTTTCATCCTTAGGCTTCGAATACGGTCTCGACGTCCAGTAAGAATTTTATGCGGGTATGTCTGGTGCGATACATCCCAAATGATACGATCTTTTGGGGCATCAAAAACTGCATGTAACGCAACTGTAAGCTCAACCACACCCAAGCCTGCGCCCAAATGACCACCAGTCTCAGAAACTGCAGAAATTGTCTCCGCCCGCAGTTCATCCGCCAATCGCGAGAGCTCTTGATCGGAAAGGTGCTTCATATCCGCAGGGACAAGAATCTTGTCTAGAAGCGGTGTATATGGTCGGTCGGCCATAGATTTGGCCCTCTCAATTATTTCGAGACACAACGAATTGTGCCGCTGCTTTTAAACTCTCTGCACGGCGACCAAAAGGCGCTATAGCATCGCAGGCTTCATTCACCAGTGACTGCGCCCACGCTTTGGCATCCGCAAGACCTAGCAATGAAACAAAAGTTGCCTTGCCAGCCTCTTTATCTTTGCGCACAGCCTTACCAACTGCGCCTGCTGATCCCTCTACATCTAGAATGTCGTCGACGATTTGGAAAGCCAGCCCTAGCGCTTGAGCGTATTGTTGCATGGGGGTCGTGTCTTCACCTGCCAATATTGCGCCTGCACATGCAGACCATTCGATTAGAGCACCTGTCTTATTCCGTTGCAAAGTTGATATTTGCTCCAAGTTCAGCGGCGCGACTGCCGTTTCAGCTGCAATATCCTGCGCTTGCCCAAGGACCATACCTTGGGCTCCACCAGCTTTGGCCAAACCCACAATGAGTGCAATTTGGATACTAGGGTCAGTGCTGCATTGAGGTCGGCTCAACAAATCAAACGCAAGTGATTGCAAGGCATCTCCAACCAAAACAGCAGTTGCATCATTCCATTTCTTATGAACGGTTGGCAAACCACGTCGCAAATCGTCATCATCCATGCAAGGTAGATCATCATGCACTAAAGAATACGCGTGCAAAGCTTCTACAGCGGCCGCTGCAAAAACAGAATCGGCAGTTGGAATATTATATAAGAGTCCTGTTTCAATTACTAAAAATCCACGAAGACATTTCCCCCCTCGCACCGCGTGACGCATTCCTTCAACCAAATCCGAAGCCTCGAGTTGCTGCAAAGCTCCCTCAAGACAGTCTTGCGTAGCATCAGCAGCGGCTTTCAGGTTTTGGCTGAACTTAGTATTGGTCATTCGGCTTAACAGCTCTTACGAATTCAGCTTGCATCAAGAGGTGTGACACCCACAGGCTGTCCATCTCCATTCAGCGTAATAGCTGCAACCTTTTCTTCCGCTGATTTGAGCTTGGCTTCGCAATGCGCTTTCAATTCAGCACCACGTTCATATAATGCAATCGACGCATCCAGAGCGACATCACCACGTTCGAGCTGTGTCACCACCTGCTCTAACTCAGCCATTGCAACTTCAAAGCTCATATCTTCAATCTGGGTTTCAACCATTTGCACGCTCCATCAAAACTTCAACATGCGCGCGCGCAGAAGCCGCAAGCGCATCAAGATCATACCCCCCTTCAAGACAGGATACCACCCGGCCCTGGCAATGTTTTTCCGCCAAATCGCATAACTTTTGGGTTATCCAAGTAAAATCATCTTCCGTAAGATTTAGACCCGCTAAAGGATCTAACTTATGCGCATCAAAGCCAGCCGAAATCAACAAAAGCTCAGGCTTCCAGCGGTCAACAGCGGGAAGAACCTCGCGCTCTATTATATTTCGAAATGCTTTGCTTCCTGCGCCATCCGACATCGGACAATTTAAGACATTTCCATACCCACCTGTTTCATGGGCATGGCCTGTCCCGGGATAGAGGGGCATTTGATGGCTGCTAGCAAATAATATCCGAGCATCTCCTTCAACTAAATCCTGCGTTCCGTTGCCGTGGTGGACGTCAAAATCCACAATCGCAACACGGCTAAGCCCATGGTGGTCCAAAGCATATTTAGCAGCCAGGGCAATATTTCCAAAGAAACAAAACCCCATGGGAGTCTCACGTTCGCAGTGGTGCCCCGGAGGGCGCATTGCGACAAAGACATTCTGCGCCTCTCCTGCCATAACCATATCGACAGCGCGAACTGCACCACCAGCGGCACGTAATGCAGCCGTCAGTGTCCCCGGTGACATATGGGTATCAGAATCTAGTGATTGCCAGCCCTCGGAAGGTGCGGCATCGCGCATCGCGCGGATGTGGCTTTCAGGATGCACACGCAGCAAATCGTCATCAGCAACCAATGGCGCATTGATTAAGGGTAAATTCAAAGGGCCCAGTACATCCAAAACATGCGAAAGTCGCGCCACCTGTTCGGGATGGCCCGGCGGGTTTTTATGCAGCAGACAATCCGCATGGGTCACTATTTTTGTCAACATCAGTAGTCCTTATGATAGCTTAGCGTGCAGGCGCTGGTCAGCTATAATACTCGTTTTTACTCTGGCGCTAACATGTAGCCCGCACCTCGGATGGTTTGAAGATAACGCGGTTGTTTTGGGTTGTTTTCAATTTTGCGGCGCAGTCTCGTGATTTGCACATCCACGGCTCGTTCTTGTGCCTGTCCACCATCACGGCCTAACTCTTCGACTAAGCGCGTCCGGCTCAAAGGCTTACTTGGGTTGCTTGAGAAAATGCGCATCAATTGGCTCTCAGTCGCTGTTAATCGGACGCGACCACTACCCATCCACATCTCACCGCGATCTACATCATAGCGAACGTCGCCAAGGTTCATAACCTTAGGTAATGTCATCGCCTGCTCAACCACCGGCGCCCGACGCAAAATTGCGTTGATACGGAGTAAGAGTTCTTTTGGCTCGAATGGCTTACCTAAATAATCATCCGCGCCGGCTTCCAGTCCAAGGATCCGATCTTCCGTTTCTCCTTTTGCTGTCAAAAGAAGAACAGGAGTGGTCCGAGTTTCGCGCAAATATCGCGTCAATGACACACCATCTTCACCGGGCATCATAACATCCATCACAATCAAATCAAAATCTAATCCCAACAAAATCCTCCGTGCATGAGCAGCATCTCTGGCCGCAGATACTAAAAACCCATTTCTGATTAGGAATTTTTGCAATAGGTTTCTAATTCTTTCGTCGTCATCCACTATCAATAAGTGGGCGTCGAGTATCATTTGTGATCACCTAAGCTTAATTGCTTATACTGACGGAGTAAATCTGGATCCATCATTGCCTCAAGAACAGCATTAAACCCATGAACAGCCTCGGTACCAGCTTTTCGGTAAGCAGCACGCATTCGGTCGCGCTGAGCATCAGACAGAGCTTGTTCTAGTTCAGCACCCACCATAGTCAGAGTAAGGTGACGTTGCCTTTTGTCACGCGTACCAACTTCGTTCAGCACCAAACCATCTTCGATCAATGTACGTAGCACACGATTTAGGCTTTGCTTGGTTACTCCAAGCGTCATTAAAAGATTATTCACTGTTGTGCCGGGACTTCGTTGGATAAAATGCAACGCGCGATGATGCGCCCTCCCATAAGATTTTTCAGCCAAGATCCGATCTGGATCAGCTGTAAATCCTCGATAAGCGAAAAACATAGCCTCAATCCCCTTACGCAACTGATCATCTGTTAAAAAAAGCAGACCTCGTACATTATCAGGTCGATTCAGGCCCGGTCCCATCTGTCTTCCTTTCAATCAAAACGTAGTCAGATAATACGTCAGTATTATTGACATTCCAAGAATCAATTGCTAGCAATTTGAACAATTTTCGCAATATTATGTCCGAAACGGACATATTTTTGGACATAAATGCAAACACTTGCTAACTAAAGGGAGTTTACACATGTCTGGCTCATACGACGACCGTGACGGTGTCATCTGGATGGATGGCAAATTGGTGAATTGGCGTGATGCTAAAGTTCACGTCCTGACACATGGTTTGCATTATGGCAGCTCCGTATTCGAAGGTGAACGCGCATACAGCGGCAAGATTTTTAAGTCGCGGCAACACTCCGAGCGCCTTTTAAAATCTGGCGAATACATGGACATTCCAATCCCTTACACAGTGGATGAGATAGAGGCAGCCAAAGCCGAAGTGCTGGCGGCATCAGGATTGCAAGATGCTTACGTACGCGCTGTCTGCTGGCGTGCTTCAGGAGAAGATATGGGCGTTGCTTCTGCGCGCAACCCTGTCAAAATGGCAATCGCAGTTTGGGAGTGGGGTGCATATTACGGCGACGCTAAGATGAAAGGTGCAAAGCTCGACATTGCCAAATGGAAACGCCCTAGTCCAGAAACGATCCCCAGCTTTGCTAAAGCAGCTGGCCTTTACATGATTTGTACTATGTCAAAGCATGCAGCAGAGGCAAAAGGCTGCTCCGACGCGATGATGTATGATTACCGTGGTTATGTTGCCGAAGCGACAGGGGCAAATATTTTCTTCGTGAAAGACGGCGAGGTTCACACACCAAAGCCTGATTGCTTCTTGAACGGCATCACCCGCCAAACCGTCATCAATATGCTCGAAGAGCGCGGCGTTAAGGTAAATGTGCGCCATATCATGCCTGAAGAGTTGGAAGGTTTTGAACAATGCTGGCTCACGGGTACGGCAGCTGAAGTAACTCCAGTCGGTCAAATTGGTGATCATACGTTTGAAGTAGGGACATTAACGCGTGAAATTGCTGAAGGCTATGAGCAGCTTGTGCGCAGCTAAACTCTGCGCTTAAAATTAGTAGAGTTCCAACCCTAGAGCTGGGGCCCTCTTTATTGCAAACTTCCGTCAGGCGTATTGCGACGGCCCTTCAAAATCTGCTCTCTCCAAATAATTACGACGCCAGATAATATAATTACGATGGCACCAGCGATTGTCCAAAGGGTTGGTGTTTCCGCGAACCAAAAGTATCCAATAGCAATCGCCAACAGCATGGAAGAATAGTCAAAGGGCGCAACCACAGAGGCCGGTGCATTTCTGTAGGCTGCTGTTAGGCAGATTTGGCCAACCCCACCAATCAACCCTGCAATAATCAACATTACATTTGCTTCAAAAGAAGGAACTACCCACCCAAAAGGAATGGAACCCAAGGAGAGCACTGTAATAAAAAACGAGAGGTAAAACACAATTTGTGCCGTGCTCTCTGTCGCAACAAGCCTGCGCACGAAGATTTGCGCCAAGGCCGCCAAACTAGCAGAACCAATTATCGCAATCGCTCCAAACAGTTCATAAGTGCTGCGATCTCCGTTGAGATTTAGACTTGGCCACAAAACAATCAGTACGCCAACAAAACCTAGGGCCACCGTTGTCAAGCGAAACAATCGAACAACCTCTCCAAGCATGATGGCAGCTAAAAGAGTTAAAATGAGGGGTGTTGTGAACCCAAGCGCGGCCACTTCCGGGAAAGTTAAAACTCCTAAGGCGAAGAAGCGCAAAGACATTGCAGCTGCGCCAGCTGTGCTGCGCCACAAATGTCCCTTGATGTTAGATGTAAGCAACGCACTTCGGAAACCACCTCGAGCACTTAACCAACCAACCACTACCAAAAGAGTAAAGAATGCTCTGTAAAACACCTGTTGGCCAGTTGGCACTTCGGCAGAAGTTTCTTTTATTAAAGCCATCATGACCGTAAAAATTGAAACGGCCGTTACTTTGAGTAGAATACCGCGTAAAGTGGGTGACATTTAAATCCAATCTGCCCCTCTACTTTAAACTTAACATACCACTAGTCTCGTAGGAACAAGAAAAAGGGTTAACCGATGACTTTACACACCAATCAATTCGGTCAACCCGTAGGGTTTCCCATGGCGTTTACCGGACCATGGGCCCGTCCAGAGGGCATTACTCTTTGGGGCCGCACTTGTACTTTGCACCGGGCCAGAGCATGCTCAAGCCTTGTTTGATAGTTTTGGACAGGATCAAAGCGGGCAAAACTGGACCTATCTATGCCAACTAGTCCCACATTAGACTTTACAGATTTTGAGGCATGGTTTCTTGAAACATGTCTTGGTAAAGACATTCTGTTCTACACTGTCTTTGACCTTAGGGATATCCCAATTGGCCTGGCATCTCATCTTCGGATTACACCCGAAGTGGGGTCGATAGAAGTTGGCTGGATTTCAATGTCACCCTTGATACAACGCACAATAATGTCGACAGAGGCCATGTATTTAATGATGGCCCATGTATTTGATGATCTTGGGTATCGTCGATATGAATGGAAATGCGATGCCTTGAATGGCCCCTCGCGGGCATCAGCTTTGCGTTTAGGCTTTGAGTATGAGGGCACTTTTCGCCGATGTGCACACTACAAAGGTCGCAACCGAGATAGGGCTTGGTTTGCGATCATTGATCCAGATTGGGTCGCATTAAAAGCTCGTTTCAAAGCCTATTTAGACCCTTCAAATTTCAACACGACAGGTCAGCAAATCAAGTCACTTAGTTCGTTTTAATCCACATTTCTTTTACCGTTCTACTGCCTGGGCGCTTGAGGTACTTTGGAGCGCTACAGGTTAGGTTTGGAAACTCTCGGTAGATAACTTCTAGAGCAGCCTGCACCTCAATACGCGCCAATTGCAGACCCAGGCAGAAGTGAATGCCAGCAGCATAGCTGAGATGCGGATTGGGAAAGCGATCTAGTTTTAGAACTGCCGGATTGTCAAATCTAGAAGGATCATAATTTGCAGCAATGGGAAGCGCCATAATTCGTTCACCACGACTAAGGTTTTGTCCATGAAGCTGCATGTCATGTCCGACATATCTTGGCTTACTCCCCGTAACTGAACTGACATGACGGGATAATTCCTCAACCGCAGTCTCTCGACGGTTTTCAATATCAGCCAAAAGCCACGCCTTTTGCTCCGGGGCTTGATGCAAGGCCCAAACGGATCCCGCTATGAGGTTCGTAGTCGTCTCCATCCCCGCAAACAACAGCAGAAAAACCATCGCGATCAGTTCGTCCTCGGACAATTGATCCCCCCCATCGCGGCTTGCAAGCATTTCACTCAGCAGGCCAGGCTGAGGGTTTCGACGTGCCTCAGAAATTAATTGCCGTACTAAAGAAATTAACCGCTTCAAAGCCACAAGCGTCCCCAGGATTTTCGTAATACTACTTACGTCAGATATTTTGCCCGCTTCATGGGCAAAAGCGTCACGATGAGCTGCAGACACACCCAACAAATCACTTATAGTCTCCAAGGGGAGTGTTCGTGCAAAATGCTTGATCAAGTCAAACTCAGCTGGGGGCGCTTTATTCAAAACCAAGAGTGCTTTTCTTTCGATAGTTGGGCGCATTTCCCGGATACCTTGCCTACGAAACGCCTGATCAACCAGTTTACGCAACCGCATATGGTCAGGCTCATCTTTGTTGAGCATATTAGCAGCGATGAGCCGCATACCCTTCGGGATCCACCACGGCATCTGGGCGCTTTTAGATTTACCTACTGATTGACCTTCGAGAAAGAAGGACGTTCTCCCCTTCATCACATCTTCGGTAGCGGCGTAAGTTGTGGTTACCCATATCCTTCCTATCATTGGTATTTTTAAAGGAATTATTGCACCAGCCTCACGCATTTTTTCCAATATTGGAGCTGGGTTTTCCAAAAAATTTAGTGATGCCAAAGAGAATGTTAGTGGAGATCTAAGGCTAAATCTTCTCATAAAAATATCCTTTCAAATGCCCACCAACCACCAACCAAGGCTATTGCAATTGAGCCTGGAATGACAACGTATGATCGATATGAATGGGATTTCCCAAACGGCAAGGCCAATGTAATGAACCCGATTGCAATCACAGCCAACTGACCACCTTCAACACCTATATTGAAAGCAATAAGCGATAAAACAAATTGCCCCTGAGCCAGCCCTAAGTCACCCAGAACAGATGCAAACCCAATTCCATGAAGAAGACCAAAGCCAAAAACAACAACAACCCTCCACCAACCAAGCTTGGGACGCCAAATGTTTTCAATGGCGACATATGTAATCGAGACCGCAATCAATGCTTCAACCAACCATATTTGGGCTGCTGGAATTTTTACGATACTCAAAGTTGTAAGTCCAAGCGTTACAGTATGAGCCAGAGTGAAGGCTGTTATTTGCGATAAAAGAGGGCGCCAAGATAGAGAAAATAGAAACAGGCCAAAAACAAATAAGATATGATCCAAACCTTTTGGAATGATATGTTCAAAGCCTTCAATGACAAACCGCCAAAAAACCGCTGTACCGCTCTCTTCGACAGCGCCTGAACGCGGAAGTGGGAGGCTCAGCTCACCTCCTTCTAAAAATCCAGCATAGGCATCATCACCCTCTCCATGCCGGACAACCAACCCACCGTTTTTTGCAGTCCAGCCAAACCTAACCGGCGCTGAACCCTCCGATAGTTTGGTGATCATAAATAGCTTCGTGTCGCGTGTTAGCTCCATGTCTGGTTCAGGTATGACTTCAACATTCACCAGCCTAAGAGCTTCAGCGCCTTCCATTATAAATTCTGTCGAGAGTTGCGGCCATTCAGCCCACACATTCTCTGCCAATGCATCATCATCCAGCCCACGCAAAGTATCGTAAATCGCGGCTTCTGGCGCTTCGTCCGTATCAAGAATTTCTGTAAGATCGATGCCTGCCAAAAGTGTTTCTATGGCTACCAAAAGCTCAATCTTCAATTCAGTTTCACTGACCTCAACCTTCGCAACCGCAGGCCGCAATTCATGCGCCTGCAGCACCGTTCCAAAAATTAAGGCTAAAACTATAGCACTTGACATCACAACAATTCGCGACACCATCGTAGTCAGTACTTTAAAAGGTTTAATCATGTTCAAGCGGTCCAGATTTTTACTTTGTTCATTGCTCTTAGCATCCCCAGTTTATGCCCACGAATTTTGGATTTCACCAGAGAAATACGAAATTATGGTCGGAGAGCCATTCGCTGCAGATTTTCGCGTGGGCCAAGGCTTTAGTGGCAGTCGTCAATCATACCTGAAACAACGCACCACTCGCCACAGTTATGTTCAGGACGGCGTTGAGATTGCGATTTCTGGTCGAAATGGCGATCGCCCAGCATTAAAAGTCTCCAATTTGAAGAATGGATTGGCAATCCTGGTGCATGAAACGACCGATAGCACCCTTAAATATAATGAATTTGAGAAGTTTCAAAACTTTGTCAAACATAAGGCATTCAAAGATGTTATTAAAGCCCATAAAGACCGAGGCTTGCCTCAAACTGGGTTTCACGAAAGCTATCGACGTTTCGTAAAATCATTAATCGCAGTCGGTGATGGCTCAGGTCAAGACACGTCCGTAGGGTTACAGATTGAAATCATAGCTCAAGCCAACCCTTACACCGACGATATGGCAAGCGGTTTGCAAGTACTTGTTTTGCTTGAAGGTAAGCCACGTCCAAACGCACAGGTTGAACTTTTTGCACGACCGACGGGAACTAACCAAGATGCTCAGGTTACTTTGCATTTTACAAATGAAATGGGCATTGCAACTTTGCCAGTTCAATATGGAAATGAGTACATGGCCGACCACGTGGCATTGATCCCAGTGGAGCCAGATCAGGACACTGACCCAGTTTGGCATAGTTTATGGGCAAATCTTACATTTTCTGTTCCGGTACGTTAGTCTAAGGCACAGGAAAGACGTTCGGTTGCCCAACTCGCTGCGTCAGCAACACCAGGGTCAGGGTCGAGCTGTAAGGTAGATATGAGTGGCAAATAATCCTGGTTTTCTGAGTTTCCAATTGCATAAAGTACATTACGAACGAAACGATCCCGTCCAATTCGCTTTATAGGAGAACCAGAAAATTTTTTTCGGAACTCACGTTCAGTTAACCCTACTAGATCTGCAAGTTTTGGCGCGACCAGTTCTTCGTTTGCTGCGTACCGAATATCCGAGGCCTCAACCGCAAATTTATTCCATGGACAAACAGACAAGCAATCATCACATCCGTAAATATGATTACCCATCCCTTCGCGCAATTTGATGTCAACAGGGCCTTTATGCTCGATTGTGAGATATGAAATACACCGACGAGCATCCATTTTATATGGAGCAACAAAAGCTTTTGTTGGGCAAATATCAAGACATCGACTGCAATTGCCACAGTGGTCTATTTCTGGTGGATCCGGTTCCAACTCTAGCGTCGTAAAAATTGCGCCCAGAAACATCCAGTTACCAGTTACACGGCTCACAACATTCGTATGCTTGCCCTGCCAACCTAGACCCGCCGCTTGCGCTAAAGGTTTTTCAGCGATTGGAGCCGTATCTACAAAAACTTTAACTTCACCCCCACCGGCGGCTACCAGCCAGCGGGCTAATCGCTTCAGGCGTTTTTTGACAATATCATGATAATCTTTACCCCGAGCATAGACACTGATCGTTGCTAAATCAGGATCTTCCAAAGTCGCCATTGGATCGCTTTGCGGCCCATAGCTTTCAGCTAACATGATCACTGACCGCGCATCTGGCCAGAGTTTCGAGGGATCACCACGCCACTCTTTGCGATCCTCCAGCCACCTCATTTGCCCATGATATCCAGCCTGAATAAAACCATCAAGATTATCCGGCATCTGTGGAATCGACGTAGGTGTAGTGATGCGTGCGTTACTAAAACCCTCAAAAAAAGCTTGCGCCAAGAGTTGAGATTTCAGATCAGAAGTCAAGATTACTATAATGCTCTGGCTGCGGGAAACCTGGGACATTATCTGCAAGCAAAGATCGGAATGCCGGACGTGATTTTATCGTCGCATACCAGTTTTTGACAGCCATGGAACGGTTCCAATCCACATCACTGATATAGTCTAGCGAAGAAGAGATGCGCAGCCGCTGCAAAATCTGCAAGCGTCATACTATTCCCTGCAAGCCATCGGCGATTATCGAGCAACAATGCAAGATAATCTAAATGATATTTGATAGCCTTTGCTCCTGCCTTCACGTGTGCAGATACAGGATAACCCGTTCCATGGATTTTGCGGTTTACCCTTTCATACAGCAATTTGGACGTAACCTCATTATGGAATTTATCATCAAACCACGCCACCAAACGCCGGACTTCAAATTGTGCATCCACATTTTTTGGTAGTAAAGCGGGCTCAGGATATCTTTGTTCTAAATACTCACAGATCGCAGAAGATTCAGAAAGTGTTTTGCCATTAATCTTAAGGATTGGAACTTTTCCAGCTGGGTTACGAAGCAAAAAATCAGGACCTTTTTCCCAATAGTGCTCCTCCACCAGCTGTATCTCAATCTTTTTCTCAGCAAGGCTCAAACGCACTTTTCGACAGAATGGAGACAGGGGGGCATGGTAAAGAATATTCATTGGACTTTCATTCTATAGCGACTTTACATCTTCTTACGCGGCCTAATGAGCTGCAATCAATCCTCAAAACATGAGGATCTGCCATCACGCCTTATCATATCTGCTCCTGCAATCACAGATGCGGCACGTTTCCTTAGTTTTGCTGACGGCTTAACGGCACTACGCCCTTTTGGGTCTGGTAATACAACTGCCAATCGTCCAGCTTGCACTCTATTCAGTTGCACCGCATCAATACCGTAATGATGTTGTGCTGCCGCTTGTATGCCAAAAACCCCCGTATCAAATTCAGCAACATTTAAATATATTTCTAACATCCGACTTTTGCTCCATATTACCTCAGCATAAGGTGTCATGACAGCCTCAATGGTTTTCCGGACCCAACTACGACCCTGCCAGAGGAAGGCATTTTTTACAGTTTGTTGGCTGATAGTAGATCCACCCCTGATAGAACCTTCTTGGAAAGCGCGCCGGATCGCCGCACTATCTATTCCCCAATGCAGACAAAAATTAGCGTCCTCCGCCGCAACCAGTGCTCGAACCATAACAGGTGAGACATCTTCAATATCCACCCATTCTTGATATACATCCCCTAAACGCCAGTTTTCTTGCAACATATACAGCGTGACTGGTGGATTTATCCACCGGTAGCTTAACCCCCACAGTCCAAGGAAGACCACCAATGCAACAATGCCCCTAACTGTCCAACGTCTCACAGGATGTATCCATGCCCAATGATCCATTGAGGGTTTAGGATGGGGGTTTATTTCACTGTCATCTGCCATTCATTAGCCACACCATAACTTTAAGGTGTCGTCAACTTTTGACGAGCTCACATGTAGCAAATTCTTCGTTTTCAAATCACTCAGCTGGAATAGCGCTTTCGATATTCAAACTCAAAGGTGCAGGCAAATGCACAAGCATTTCTTTTGGGCAAATTTGAACAAAGTTCGCACACTCCCGGTCCCAATGCTGGAGAATGTCTGACGCTTTGATCGAACCTGTTTCCTCAGCATGCTGAGTAATCAAAGCTTTAAGTTCTTGCTCCCAATGCGGAACTGTAACCAAACACGTTACCAATGTTTCCATGTTTATCATGCACTTAGTGCTTAGATCTGGATCATAAAGATAAGCCATTCCACCAGTCATACCTGCTCCAAAGTTAGCGCCAATGGGCCCAAGAATAACTGCAATACCACCAGTCATATATTCGCACCCGTTTGATCCACACCCTTCGATAACGGCTTTTGCACCAGAATTCCGTACACCAAAACGCTCACCGGCGCGGCCAGCAGCAAACAGGTAGCCATCAGTCGCACCGTATAGAACAGTGTTACCGATAATCGTATTTTCAGACCAAACTAGCGGGCTTATCTGTGCCGGCCTAACAACGATCGTAGCACCCGAAAGGCCCTTACCAACATAATCATTAGCTTCACCCGAAACCACCAGTTTCAAACCTGGAGCAGCAAAGGCACCCAACGCTTGACCAGCAGAGCCTTGCAACTTTACCGTCAAATGATCTGCTTGCAGATTGTTTTTCATGCCAAAATTTGTAACAATATGGCTAGAGGTACGTGTTCCAATCGAACGCAAAGTATTTTGAACCGCATATTGCAGCTGCATCTTTTCACCGTCCTGTAGAAACCTTGCTGCATCCGCCACGATCTGTGTGTCTAAAGTGTCAGGCACAGGGTTTCGCAACTTGTGACGATCATATTTAATCTGTTCTGCGCCATCAACTGTAATCAACAATGGATTAAGGTCCAAATCATCCAAATGAGCAGAACCACGCGAAACTTGGCTCAACAAGTCTGCACGACCAATAACTTCTTCAAGCGAACGTGCACCAATACTTGCCAATATTTCTCGCACTTCTTGCGCGTAAAATGTAATCAAGTTTACCACTTTATCGGCTGAGCCTGTGAACTTCTCGCGGAGGCCTTCGTCTTGAGTGCAAACGCCTACTGGGCAGGTGTTTGACTGGCACTGACGGACCATTATACAACCCATTGCGATCAACGCAGCGGTGCCAATACCATATTCCTCAGCGCCCAGCATGGCCGCCATTACGATATCGCGACCAGTACGCAAGCCACCATCTGTACGCAGTGTGACGCGCTCACGCAGGTTGTTCATAGCGAGAACCTGATGCGCCTCAGTTAATCCCATCTCCCACGGCAAACCCGCAAATTTGATTGACGTCGCTGGCGATGCACCAGTGCCACCATTGTGACCCGAAATCAAAATCACGTCAGCGCCAGCCTTTGCTACACCCGCAGCAATTGTACCAACACCAGAGGCTGCAACAAGTTTAACAGTCACTTTACAGCGTGGATTAATCTGTTTGAGATCATAAATCAGCTGTGCCAGGTCCTCGATCGAGTAAATATCATGGTGAGGAGGCGGGCTAATCAGCGTCACGCCTTTGGTCGAATGACGAAGACGCGCGATAAGGTCGGTCACCTTCATCCCAGGCAACTGCCCTCCCTCGCCAGGCTTTGCCCCTTGAGCAACCTTAATTTCAAGCTCTTCACAATGATTGAGATACTCAGCCGTCACACCAAAGCGGCCCGAGGCCACCTGTTTTATTTTTGCAGATGGATTATCACCATTTGCTTCCGGCGTGAAATGCGCCGGGTCTTCGCCACCTTCACCACTATCAGATTTAGCACCTATACGGTTCATAGCTACGTTGAGAGTTTTATGAGCTTCAGGGCTGAGCGCACCAAGAGACATGCCCGGGGTCACAAAACGCTTACGGATTGCTGTAATACTTTCCACTTCATCAACATTAATTGCGACGCTCATAGGCTTGATTGCTAACAAGTCACGTAAGTGTATAGGCGGGTTTGCTTGCAATTTTGCTGAATAGTTCTTCCACATTTCAAAGCTGCCCTGATTGCAAGCTGCTTGCAAAAGATGCATTGTTTGCGCTTCCCAAGCGTGTTTCTCTCCTGAGCGGCGCGCCTTATAAAATCCTCCAACAGGTAAAACGTCTTTGGAGTTCACGTAGCCCGATGCGTGCACTTCTTCAGCTTTATGCTGGATACCAACCACACCAATACCAGAAATACGCGATGTCATTCCTGGAAAATACTCAGCACACATCGCTCGGGATAGACCCACAGCCTCAAAATTCAAGCCACCACGGTATGAGGAAATAACCGAGATACCCATTTTGGCCATGATCTTAAGCAAGCCTTGGTCAATAGCACTGCGGTACCTTGTAATGGCTTCGTTTAAAGAGCAATCCAGCAATCCACGACCTATGCGATCTGCAAGGCTATCTTCCGCGAGATAAGCATTCACAACGGTGGCGCCACAACCTATTAGGACTGCAAAGTAATGTGGATCAATGCATTCTGCAGAACGCACATTAATTGAAGTGAAGGTTCGCAGACCTTGGCGTGTCAACCACGAATGCACGGCACTGGTCGCCAAGATCATCGGCATCGCAACACTATCTTGCCTGCTATGGTGATCAGTCAAAACTAAATGTCCAGCTCCAGAACGCACCGCATCTTCGGCTTCTGAACGCACTCTGCTAAGCGCTGCTTGCAAAGAACCCACCGCCCGATCACTTGGAAAGGTACAATTAATCTCAACCATTGGTGCATTAAAGTTTTTTAGTAACCGTGCAAACTGAGCATTGCCTACAAAAGGCGAGTCTAAGACCAAAATTTCTGTTTGAGCGCTACTTTCGTCCAGCACGTTCTTGAGATTGCCAAATCTAGTTTTCAAACTCATCACACGGAATTCACGCAAACTATCAATTGGAGGATTAGTTACTTGGCTAAAATTTTGTCGGAAAAAATGCGACAGTGGACGGTATTTTTCACTTAGAACAGCTGAGGGCGTGTCATCACCCATTGAAGCCAGTATCTCTTTACCATCTTCCGCCATTGGAGCCAAAATTTGCTCTAACTCTTCTAGAGTGTAGCCTGCTGCAATTTGACGTTGGCGCAATTCTGCATTTTTAAAAATGGGTACCTCAATGGCCTTAGCAAGATCTTCATCAAGTTCTTTGATCTTGCCAACCCAAGAACCAAAATCTTGGCTTGCAGCCAATTTGTCTTTCATTTCGGTATCGTGATAAAGACGGCCTTCTTCCATATCCACCGCAAGCATCTGACCCGGGCCAAGCGCACCTTTTTCCTTAATATTTGCTTCGTCCACATGCACCATTCCCGCCTCAGATCCAGCAATAAGTAAGCCCTCGCCCGTCACCACGTAGCGCATCGGACGCAATCCATTCCGGTCAAGGCCCGCACAAATCCAACGACCATCAGTCATGGCCAGAGCCGCTGGTCCATCCCAAGGCTCCATTACAGAGTTGCAGTAGGAGTACATATCAATCCAAGATTTTGGTAAATCAACGGCCTGTTTTGACCAGCTTTCAGGGACCAGCATAGTCTTCGCCATCGGTGCTGAACGCCCAGCACGCACCAACATCTCGAACACAGAATCTAACGCAGCAGAGTCAGACGATCCACTTGCGATCACAGGTTTAATATCTTCGGCCATATCCCCAAATGCATCCGAGGACATCCGTATTTCATGACTTTTCATCCAATTTATATTGCCTTTGAGCGTATTAATTTCACCATTATGCGCTAACATGCGGAAGGGCTGCGCCAGCCACCATTGCGGAAAAGTGTTTGTGGAGTAGCGCTGGTGATACAAAGCAAACGCGGACTCGAAACGAGTGTCTTTCAAGTCTGGGAAGAAATCAGCAACATCCTCAGCTAAGAACATGCCTTTATAAATGATTGAGCGACATGACAGGCTTGCAAGATAAACACCATTGATGCCAGCAGCTGAAGCTGCTTTTTCAATCCGGCGACGGATGACGTAAAGTTCACGCTCGAAGGTTTCTTCATTCACGCCTTTGGAGTTGGAAATTAAAATTTGTTCGATCTCTGGACGTGTCGCATTGGCCTTATCGCCCAAGCAGGCTCACGTTAACTGGCACATGACGCCAACCATAAATGTAGTAGCCCATCCGTAAGACTTCAGTTTCAACAATTGTTCGACATGTTTCTTGAGCACCAAAATCAGTGCGCGGCAGGAACACTTGGCCCACAGCCATTAATTCATCCATGCGCGGTGTGTGGCCTGTGCGTTCAATCTGGTCATAAAAAAACGGTACAGGAATTTGAACATGAATCCCGGCACCATCACCTGTTTTACCATCCGCATCTACGGCACCACGGTGCCAGACTGCTTTGAGAGCTGCAATTCCCGCCTCAACGACACCACGACTTGCTTTTCCATCAATTGATACCACAAGACCAACGCCACAGCTTGCGTGCTCTTCCGCCTCGGAATAGAGGCCATTTTCTGACACGTACTTACGCTTCGCTTTCTCCGCTTGCACCCATTTTGTATCAAATTTTGTCATGATAAACTCCTGTCATGCCCAAACTGGACATTATACCTTCAGATCCAGATTTAGGAACATCCGCAAGAAAACCCACTTCATTGGGAAGTAAAAATTCAATTGGAGAAAAATTAAAAAACTTCGTAACCTTATCAGTTCGGTAGACATTAGAACCACCAAAAAATACCCAATGCTTTAGACTTACATATTCAATAGCAAGCGTATCCCAAAGAAAGGTACCCTTAGTATCCGTAGCCTTCATCATTGATTTCGTTTGAAACAGCAGGATGTCATCAATTATGACTGTTTGACCCATCAACTGGTCCTCTCCTCGAAGCACTATAATCTCACCACTGGAAGATAGCATTTGGAATACGAAGTCATCATGGTCTTTTTGGAGCAAGTTTGTCAGAAATGCGCGATCGATTGGTCCGGTTTCATCCAAGTTTTCAGATATTCCACTTGTCATATCCAACGCATAGAGCCAACGTGCTTCAGCGTCTGTTTGAACGTGATATATTTCGCCCTGCTCATCTAGGTCGATCCGCCACTTCAATCCTTCAGTGTCTGCATGACAGGTGTAAAAATGTGAAAATAAATAGCTTTTGCTTTGCACTGTTAATAACGCATTACAAGAATTAGGCAAAACGTATTGCGCGTGCGCTGAACCTGCTGCAAATGCAATGAACCAGACCAAAGATATGATATCGCGCGCTAGGCGCGCGATTGACCTTAATTTCTCTGTCAAACAGTTCAGCATCATAGAATGGTCCCTTGAAATTTAGAAGCTATTATTCAGCCGCAATGACGCCCAATGTATCCAACTGCTCCAGAACAGCCGCTGCACAGTCTCGACCATCTCGGATTGCCCAAACAACCAAAGAAGCGCCACGTACAATATCGCCCACCGCATAAACGCCAGGCACACTAGTTCGGCCTGTCTCATAATCTGCACGGATCGTCCCCCAGCGAGTAACCTCCAAACCATCGGTTCCCCAAAGCGTGGGTAGGTCTTCAGGTTCGAAACCCAATGCTTTAATCACCAGATCCGCTGACTCAAAATAATCTGCACCCTCGATCACCTCTGGGAACTGACGCCCAGTCGCATCTGGAAGCCCAAGGCGCATTTTTTGAACGTTGACACCGGTAACCGGTGTTCCAGAAAATCCCTTAGGGGCCGTCAGCCAAACAAATTCTACGCCCTCTTCCTCGGCATTTTGAGTTTCACGCAAAGAACCTGGCATATTCTCACGGTCACGACGGTACAGACACTTCACCGACGTGGCCCCCTGACGAACTGCAGTCCGAACGCAGTCCATAGCGGTGTCTCCCCCACCAATTACTATAACTTTCTTGCCATTCGCATTTAAACTACCATCGTTGAACTCAGGCACATCATCGCCAAACCCGTGCTTGTTGCTGGCAATGAGATAATCAATGGCTTTTACAATACCATCAGCGTCAGAACCTGTCACCTGCAAGTCACGTGACTTATAGACGCCAGTAGCAATGACAACAGCGTCATGTTTCGCCCGAATGTCGTCAAAACTAATATCAACACCAACCATACAGTTTGAAATGATTTCAACGCCACCATCTTGAAGCTGCGCAACCCGTTGCATTACAATATCTTTCTCTAACTTGAATCCTGGAATCCCGTAGGTAAGCAACCCACCAGCCCGATCGTAACGATCATAGACGGTGACCTTAACACCTGCTCTCCGCAAAACATCTGCAGTCGCCAATCCACCGGGGCCTGCACCTATGATGCCTACAGATTGACCGCGCTCTTCACTGGGTTGAATTGGTTGGACCCAACCTTGCTCCCAGGCCGTATCTGTAATGTATTTCTCAACAGAACCGATTGTGACTGTTCCATGGCCTGATTTTTCAATCACACAATTACCCTCACACAGCCGATCTTGCGGACAAATTCGCCCGCATATTTCAGGAAAAGTATTTGTAGCTTGACTGATTTCGTATGCCTCGCGAAGGCGCCCTTCAGCGGTGAGACGCAACCAGTCAGGGATATTATTGTGAAGAGGACAATGCGTTTGGCAATAAGGAACCCCACACTGGCTGCAACGACTAGCCTGCTCTTCTGCTTTTGACATTATAAAATCAGAATAAATTTCCCCAAAATCTTCTGTGCGATCTTCTGCAGCGCGTTTTTTCGGCATGCCACGAGGTATTTTAACAAATTTTAACATCGGATTTTCAGCCATAATGTCCCCATTCCGTAAAGCGAAACCAAACGCAAGTTCTGAGATAGAACAAAGTCAGTAGACGTGACCTTTATATTAAAGAATTAGCGATAGCGATACTTTTCTTATCAAAATATTCATTTTTTAGGTCCGTTTCGGACCTTTTTAAATATGGTTCTTTATAAATAAAACACTATTGTGAGGTCAAACACACATGGATATCTGAAATGCCGCTATATCACTTAATTTTAATTGCTCTAATTCAGGGTGTTACAGAGTTTATACCCGTCTCATCCTCTGGCCATTTAATTTTGCTTCCAGCCTTGAGCGGCCTGAAGGACCAAGGGGCTTTTATCGACATCGCAGCACATGTTGGAACACTTTTTGCGGTTATAATTTTCTTCAGATCCGATGTACAACTTGTTTTTAAGGGAATTGCACAGCTTGCGCAGGGTGAAACACAGACGGCTGGAGCACGGCTGTTCTTGTGCCTTGTAGTTGCTACAATACCTGTAGTTGTCCTAGGATTGGTACTAAAAATCTCTGGGCTTACAGATGCGTTGCGCTCAGTCATTGTGATTGGCTGGACCATGCTATTGTTTGGACTAGTATTATATTGGGCAGATCAGCGAGCATTCAAAAGCCGAGCGGCGGAAACTTTGACCTGGGCAGATGCCGCTAAACTTGGGCTGTGGCAAGCCATTGCCCTTATCCCAGGGACCTCCAGATCGGGAATTACTATTACTGGCGCCCTATGGGCTGGGTTTACTCGGAAAGATGCCACACGGTTTTCGATGCTAATGTCTATCCCAACCATATTAGCCTCAGGCATACTTTCTAGCCTCGACCTAATCATTGATGAAATCCCGGTTAAAGAGGCGGCAATCGTAGCAGGATTTAGTTTTTTAGCCGCACTAGCGGCGATGAGCCTAATGTGGCGCTTACTAAATTCAATTAGCTTCACGCCTTACGTCATATATCGGGTCCTTTTGGGACTTACCTTATTAGGTCTAGGCTACACTGGGACGTTAAGTCTTTAAATTTCTAGCCGAGGCTTTAATAGCAGCAAACTGCCCAGAAACGCGGAAAGGCCAGAGATAATCGGGGAGCACACTGTCCATTGTCATCGGAACGATGCCTAAATCGGCAAATCCCGGTAAAACTCCAGATGCCACATTATCAACAGCCAAACTTTTTACTTGATCTGTAGTTAATGGTACTGGCGCCAAGCCCAGAGACAACTTACCACCTAGCTCAAACATGGTAGCCATTATACGAGCTGAAAACATTGGAATCCCCAAAATCAACCTACGACGCTGAATGATATCTAACATTTTCTGCATCATCCGCCGGAAGCTTAAAACTTCAGGTCCGGCTAATTCGTAAATCCCTGGAGCAGTACTTCCTTTAGCCGCAAGAACAGCGACTTGTGCAAGATCATCGACAAATACAGGTTGGAATAGCGTTTCCGCCCCCACAACTGGCAAAATAGGTCCGAAACGAGACATAGATGCAAAGCGATTAAAAAACTGATCTTCTGCTCCGAAAACTATTGAAGGACGCAAGATAACCGCATTTGGCATTTGCTTTAAAATGGCAGCTTCGCCAAGAGCTTTTGTCTGACTGTAGAGGCTGTCACTTTCAGTATCAGCTCCAATCGCAGAAAAATGTACCAGTGATAAAACACTCTGCTCTGCCGCTAAACGAGCTACCCGCTCTGCACTATCATTCTGAACTGCCATAAAAGTATTACGACCCGTCTCTTGCAAGATTCCAACGCAGTTAATCACAGCATCTGCACCGCGAATTGCATTAGAGACTGACGCATCATTACGGATATTGCACAAGACGGGTTCTACTTGCCCTGCAACACCGTATGGCTTGACAAACAAGGCCTCATTTGGTCGACGTACAGCCACCCTAACCCGCCAGCCTTCTTTAGCCATCCGCCGCGCGACATATCTTCCAATAAAGCCTGACCCACCAAAGATGGTTACCAATTTAGACATTTCGTAGATCCTAAAATTTTTGCCGACTTCCCAGGTACCCCGGCAGCTCCAGGGACACAAGCAAAATCAGGACAAATGGATGCGATTGGCCCTTGACCACCCACTCCGAGCGGCTTACTTGGCCTTGCTATCACAATTGCCCAGATGGCGGAATGGTAGACGCGCTAGCTTCAGGTGCTAGTGTCCTTATGGACGTGGAGGTTCGAGTCCTCTTCTGGGCACCACAAATCATCAGTTAAGTAATTGTAATTATTATATAAAAATTGGTTTGGTGCCTGCGAAACCTAGCCGCAGGACCGACTTTCGGGACCACTTTGTCAAAAAGTGACGAGATGGGAAGTGTTTTGTTATCTAAAGACGCTGCAAAGTCGCCCTGCCCGCTTCAAGCAAGTTTACTCTGACAGAGCCAAAAAAAATATTCATGCGGCAACCTTATCATTTTTTGGCGCTTTAAGTTGCGATGTTCCGAGCCAGCCAAGACCGATCATTAAAGTAGCAGTGCCGAGGCACAGTGAAAGCCCACCCATCTGATATGTGAATCCGGACAGTACTGTGCCAACCAATCGCCCCACAGAATTGGCCATATAGTAAAAGCCAACATCCATCGTGACCCGTTTTGCATCTGTAAGGCTGAGGATGAGAAACGAATGCAGGGCTGAGTTCACGGCGAAGATGCCGCCAAAGACCAGAAGACCCAGCACAATAGTTGCTGTAAGCACATTCGATGGTTCAGGGACCAGCCAGACCAGACCTGCAAGAAATGCAGGCACAATGATCAATAGACCAACCCATCGTTTTGCCAGTGCCAGAATTTCCGCATTTGATCGGGACGCCGCCTTTAAAATGCGCGGTGCCGAGCCTTGGACGATGCCATAAAGGATCGTCCAGACGGCCATAAACGTCCCTATCATGAAGAAGGCCGTGCGGTTGCTCTCTGTAGTGCCGTCCGACAACACCGCATAGAAATAGATCGGAAGGCCAACCACGAACCACACGTCCCGCGCCCCGAAGAGGAACAGCCGTGCAGCACTGAGCCAGTTGATGTTGCGGTTCTTGGAAAACACTTCGGAAAACTTCGCATCCTTGCGCCCAACTGGCAGGCCCTTTGGCATGCCAGTCACGACACCTATCAGGATGACAAAAAGGACCGCCGCCATCGTCAGTACCGAAGGCACGAACCCGAAGGCAGCCAGCAAAACAGCCCCCAACAGAAAGCCGCTTCCCTTCACAGCATTCTTTGATCCCGTCAGAGTAGCCACCCATCGAAACAGCCCCCCGCCCGTCGCTGGAGCAAGGATTTTGACGGCACTTTTGGAGCTCATCTTTGCCAAATCCTTGGCCACGCCAGACAGGCCCTGCACCAACATCACAAACACCACAGAGGCGGTGATGCTCCACGCCGGATCAAGCTGGGTGAGCGCCAGAAGTGCCAAAACCTGCAAGGACAATCCCGCATAAAGCGTCGAAGTCAGCCCAAACCGCGCCGCGACCCATCCTGCGGACAGGTTCGTGATAACGCCTGCGATTTCATACAGCACAAACAGATAAGCCAGTTGTACCGGCGAAAAACCGAGCGTGTGAAAGTGCAGCAGGACCAGCATCCGCAATGCTCCATCCGTTAACATGAACGCCCAATAGGCCGCGGTCACGGTAATGTAGGCGGCAAGTCCGGCGGGACGTGTCACAGCTTGCCGCCAACCATTAAAGCGACATCCACCAAGCGATACGCATAGCCATATTCGTTATCATACCACGCGTAGACTTTGAGCTGGGTGCCGTTCACCACCATCGTCGAGGGCGCATCAATGATGCCACTGCGCTGATCGTTGGTGTAGTCCGAGGAGACAAGGGGTCGCGTCTCATACCCAAGGATACCCTTCAGCGGGCCTTCAGCTGCGGCTTTGAAGAGGCTATTCACCTCATCCACAGTCGTTTCGCGCGCCATTTCAAACACGCAGTCCGTGATGGATGCGTTCAAAAGCGGCACCCGCACCGCATGGCCGTTCAACTTGCCCTTCAACTCGGGATAGATCAGCGTAATCGCCGTAGCAGAGCCAGTTGTGGTCGGGATAAGGTTGGTCAGCGCCGACCGCGCGCGGCGCAAATCCTTGGCGGGGCGATCCACAATCGTTTGCGTATTGGTCACATCGTGGATCGTCGTGATTGAGCCGTGCTTGATGCCAATCCCTTCGAGCAAGACCTTCACCACAGGTGCAAGACAGTTCGTCGTACAGCTTGCCGCTGTCACAATCTGGTGGGTGCCTGCGTCGTAGATGTCATCATTGACACCATAGACGATGTTGGCGGTTGGGCCGTCCTTGACTGGCGCTGAGACCACAACTTTTTTCACACCCGCCGCAAAATACGGGGCCAGCTTGGCCTCCGTCTTGAACGCGCCGGTGCAATCAATCACCACATCCACGCCGTCCAATGGCAGGTCTTCCAGATTACGGGTGCTGGTGCTCGGAATGCGTGTGCCATCAATGCTGATCGACCTCTCATCTGCTTCAAATGTGGCAGGCCACCGCCCATGCACGGAATCAAACTCCAGTAGATGTGCGTGCATCGCGGGATCGCCAACTGCGTCGTTAATAAAAGCGATCTGTGCGCCACGCTCCAAGAGCGGGCGGAGGGCAAGTTTACCTATGCGGCCAAGACCGTTGAGAGCGTATGTGGTCATATCTGGTTATTCCTTTTTTGCAGTTTCGTTGCCGATTTTATCGACGCGTTTTTGCAGCGATCCACGGTCCAAATTTTCAAATGACAGGGCAGAAAATGCCATGATCCGGTTGTGCAGCGCGCCGTAAGTCTGATGAAATACAAGTTGCTTTTCTGCGTCGGTTCCCTCGGCCTTCACTGGGTCCGGCATACCCCAATGACCCGAGACGGGCTGACCCGGCCAAGTGGGACATTCTTCATTGGCGGCTCGGTTACAGACAGTAAAGACAAAGTCCATGCGTGGAGCGTCGGCTACCCTGAAACTCCGCAATGTTTTTGGACCGCAAAAGCGATACATCATGTCCGTTCGACGTGAGCATTTCGACCGCAAAAGGGTTCAGTTCTGGGCGATGCGCTGTGCCAGCCGAATATGCTGTGAACTTATCGCCCACCCTATCCCGCAAAATGGTCTCGGCAATAATCGAGCGGGCAGAGTTTCCAGTGCAAACAAAGAGGACGTTGAACGTTTTGTCAGCCATGGGAGAGATCTCCCTTAGAGAAACAGAAAATTGCGGCGGGCATAGGTCAGCCCGTCCGCGACAACAATCGACAAACAGACCTGTAACAACCTCACCAGCGGCGTCGAGATTAATGGCATAAAGCAGGCGCGTTCCGTCTCGACGCTGCGAGATCAGGCCCGCTTGGGTTAGGGCTGACAGATAGACCGATGCGGTGCTGGCCTTGAGTTGCAACGATTCAGCAATTTCACCGGCCGGTAGCTCATCTGGGCAGCGGCGCATGAGCAAACGAAACACCGCTAGCCGCTGAGGGTGGCTGAGGGTAACGAGTCGGTCTGTGAGTATTGTTTCCATATTTCATGGATATTTGAATTATATTAGTTTGGTCAAGTAAATTCTTGATCATGGCATCCGATACCAAATGGCTAACCCGTACCTATCAATTCTTGCTTCGGAAAGGTAACTCGTTCCCGAAAGTAGACATGCGAACCCGTCCGTCTAAGTTCTGCTTTATCCGCTAAGCAGACCTCAGGCATTGGCTCGGTGAATGTCCAGTTTTGGGTGCAAGCCACAAAGTCACCCTCATGTGGCGCACAAATCAGGACCACTTTCTGGACCACTTTGTCATTTCGTGGCAAAACGGGAAGTATTTTGTCATTTGACGAGGTTAGAGGGTCGTCCTGCCCGTCTCAAGTGGTTTTGTCTGACAGTGCCTTAAAAGTTGTTCTTTCCATTTCCAGCCAATTAATACAGCCTTATCTGGTGTTAGATCTGCTAATGATGCTAGAGATTCACTTAACTATTAAAACAACTGACCTGAATCTACCAATGGTGAGCTATCGATGAAAAATCTGCTTAATGCTTTTCCGCTTGCCAGCTTCATCGTTGGAACAGACGGTTACGTGGTGGATGCTAATGACAAAGCGCTATCATTATTTGGGCAGGATATCGTTGGGCGCACCTTTTTGGAAGTCGTTCGCAATCCAAATGTAAGTGACGCGATTGAAGATGCTTTGGAGCAGAAATCCCATAGGCACTGTGAGTGGAGCACCACGAAAGCCACGACGGATATTGTGTACCACGTCACGGCCAGTTGGATTGTGGCAGAAGATATCCTAGTCACCTTCCAAGACGTCACAGATATTGAACACTCCCTCCAGGCGCGCCAAGAGTTTGTCACAAATGTCAGTCATGAGCTTAAAACGCCTTTGACGGCGATGCTTGGGTTTTTGGAAACTTTGCAACTCATGGACACATCAGAGCCTGAAGCGCAACGGCGGTTTATTGTTATGATGGCGCAAGAAACCCAAAGGATGAACCGTCTAGTGAGCGACTTATTATCGCTCAATTCCGTGCAAGCAAACGAACGCATTCGGCCTTCAGATCCAATTGATTTAGGCACTTTAATTGAGAACGTTGTTGCAAATTTGCAAGGGCTCGCAACTCAATCTCAAACGCAGCTGATTTTCACACCGCCACAGAAGGCACCCGTGGTTTTTGGTGATGGGGATCAATTGCGGCAAGTGGCTATAAACTTGATTGAGAATGCGATAAAATATGCTAGATCATCAGATATCGTCATCAGTTTAAGCGATGAAGCCTATCAACCCATGCTGCGACGAGAGGGTATTGTGCTCACCGTAGAAGATCATGGATCAGGCATTGCGGCCATACATATCCCGCGGTTAACCGAACGCTTTTACCGGGTGGATGACCACCGTGGGCGGGACATCGGCGGCACTGGATTGGGCCTGTCCATCGTCAAACATATTGTCAGCCGACACCGCGGCCGCATACGGATAAAGAGCACTTTGGGCCGCGGTAGCCAATTTTCTATTTACCTTCCCAAAAATTAATTTGGCTTTTTTCAAATTGTCATAAAACTGTTACAAGACTGTCGCAAAAGTATTGCAAAGGCGCTTTAGACACAGGCCAGACGAAAGTCAGATCTAGTTGCTTTAGGAGATTGCAATGTACAAGTTCACAACAACGACGCTCATAACCGCGGCCTTGTCGCTTTCGGCCAGCGTGTCTTCGGCCCGCGACCAAGTTCAAATCGCGGGATCATCCACCGTTCTGCCCTATGCTTCAATAGTGGCGGAGGCTTTCGGAGAAAATTTCGATTTTCCAACACCTGTTGTCGAGTCGGGTGGTTCCTCCGGCGGCATGAAGCGTTTCTGCATTGGTCTTGGTGAAAATACCATTGATATTGCAAATTCGTCCCGTAAAATCAAAGATAAGGAAATCGCTGCTTGTGCAGAAGCGGGTGTAACAGACATCATTGAAGTGCGCATAGGATATGATGGCATTGTGTTCGCTTCTGACATCAATGGCCAAAATTTTGCCTTTACTCCAACAGACATTTATCGTGCTCTTGCCGCAGAAATGCCACTTGACGGATCAATGAAGTCAAATCCCAATACAAACTGGAATGAGGTTAATTCAGCTTTCAAATCACAAGAAATTCAAGCTTATATTCCAGGCACAAAGCACGGCACACGAGAAGTTTTTGAAGATAAGGTTTTGCTGGCCGGTTGCGAAGACACAGGTGCATTTGATGCCATAATGTCAATGAACGGTGGCGACAATAAAGCAGCTGAAAAAGCATGTATGGCAGTCCGTAATGATGGACGCTCTGTTGATATCGACGGCGACTACACTGAAACGCTTGCATCCATAGACACCAACAAGGCTGGGATAGGTGTTTTTGGGCTCGCATTCTATGAAAACAACACTGATAAATTGCAAGTTGCGACCATGTCGGGTGTTATGCCGTCTACTGAGAGTATCGCTGAAGGTGTATATCCAGTTTCACGCCCGCTATACTTCTATATCAAGAAAGCGCACATTGGCGTAGTTCCTGGTGTAAAAGAATACGCTGAATTTTTCGTTTCCGATGAAATCGCAGGCCCGGACGGGCCCCTAGCTGATTATGGGTTGGTTTCTGATCCACTTTTGGCACGGTCCAGGAACTGATTGAATGAAACTGTCATGCCGTGAGCTGTATCTAATGCCATCACTTGGCCTTGGCTGAAGACTGCCAAGGCATATTTTTAGGATGTCAGTCTACTTACACTCTCATCCTCTCAGCCCTTGGCTTTTGGTTGGCAGCGTAAAGTTTTGGTGGGTGCTTTTGCACTCCTTGCCAGGCATTATGGCACCTATGTCGCACTTATGACCATTTTGCCGGCTGCATTTATATTCGCGCTTTGGAGTCTTAGCGTCTTGTCAAATTTCAATGATGATATACCCCAGGCCTCTTCTGGTTAAATCTGGCGTTGCTCCGGTCGCAGTTAATCTGTTTTCTAATTGCAAAACAAATCAACCGGGTTTTCGCGCCCGAAATCAAGTTGAAAAAATTAATATAGGTTTCTTAATGCTTGCTGCAGGATTAGCAGTTTTAACAACTGTTGGGATCGTGGTCTCAATGCTTTTCGAAACTATGAACTTTTTTAGTATGCATTCTGGGCGTGACTTCTTCTTTGGACTTAGTTGGGCACCAAATTTCCACGGCAACAGCGCCCTGTCCATTTTGCCTTTGCTGTGGGGCACGCTCTACATATCTTTTGTGGCGCTTCTGGTTGCGGTCCCCTTGGGACTATTTTCTGCGATTTATTTATCTGAATATGCCTCCAGCCTGACCCGGTCGATGGCCAAGCCTCTGCTTGAAGTCTTAGCGGGCATTCCAACAATCGTTTACGGTCTCTTCGCCTTGGTGACCTTTGGGCCGTTTTTGAAGGATATGTTTGGGCCAGAGGGCTTTTTTGCCCTTGGCTGGATGAACGATGCGCGGTCGGTGGCGACAGCGGGCATCGTTATGGGAATCATGCTCATTCCCTTCGTCTCATCCTTATCGGACGATATCATTAACGCGGTTCCGCAATCTCTGCGGGATGGCTCATTTGGGCTGGGGGCAACACGGTCTGAAACCATCAAACATGTGGTGCTTCCCGCTGCGCTCCCCGGCATCGTGGGCGCGATCCTTTTGGCGGCATCTCGCGCCATTGGTGAAACGATGATTGTTGTTTTGGGCGCGGGCGCGATTGCGCGTTTTACCGGCAATCCGCTTGAAGCCCTAACCACAGTGACGACGCGAATTGTCAGTCAATTGACGGGCGATGGAGATTTCAACAGTCCCGAAACCCTCGTAGCTTTTGCCCTTGGCCTCACCCTATTTGTGCTGACCTTGGGGCTGAATATCTTCGCACTCTACTATGTCCGCAAATATCGTGAGCAGTACGAATGACCGATCTCAAAACAGATAAATCCCTTTATGCTACGACAGCCCATAGCAAACGTCGCTCGGCTGCCGAAAAGCGTTTTCACAGGCTGGGACTGGCGGCAATCTTGATCGGCCTCTGCATGCTTGGCATTCTTATGACCACGATTGTCACAAAAGGATCTGGCGCGTTTCAGCAGAGTTTTGCGACCCTCGACATTGACCTATTGGAGGCAAAGCTTGATAAAACAGGTAATCGTGATCCTGAAGATTTAAAGAAGGTCACGACCTTTGGCTATGCGCCTTTAATCAAAGCGGCCGTTGAGCAGGTGGTGGAAACTCATCGCATCGAAACCGGGCTTAAATCAAAGGACATGGCCGCCATTATCTCCAAAAGCGCCGCGGCACAGATGCGCTACCGTGTTCTAGATGATCCGAGCCTGATTGGCACCACGGCGGAATTCAAATTCCTGACAAATTCTTGGATCGACGGCTATCTCAAAGGCCGGGTGACACGCGAGACGATTGGAAACAACAAGAATGTATCGGTAGAGCAGCTCGACTTTGTCGACCGGCTTGTTGGCCTTGGCATTGTCGAAAAATCTTTCAATATGCAGTTCATCTTTGGCGCTGATGCCTCTGATCAAAGGCCCGAGGATGCCGGGATCGGCGTGGCGATGGTGGGATCTTTGGCGATGATGTGCGTTGTTTTGCTTCTGGCTTTGCCAATTGGTGTGGCGGCTTCTGTCTATCTCGAAGAATTCGCGCCCAAAAACCGCCTGACTGATATTATCGCTGTCAATATCGCAAATCTTGCCGCGGTTCCTTCCATCGTTTTTGGGATTTTGGGTTTGGCAATTTTTATCAATACTTTGCATTTTCCACAATCGGCACCTCTGGTCGGGGGATTGGTGCTTACACTCATGACCTTGCCCACGATTATCATCTCGACGCGGGCGGCCCTAGAAGCGGTCCCTCCCAGCATCCGCAGCGCGGCTCTCGCGTTGGGGGCATCAAAAATGCAGACCACTTTTCACCATGTCCTGCCTTTGGCAGCGCCAGGGATCCTGACGGGAACCATCCTTGGCTTGGCGCAGGCCTTGGGCGAAACCGCCCCACTTTTGCTGATCGGGATGATTGGCTATGTGGCAACCAATATGCCAGAAACCGTGACCCAAGGGCTTTTGTCCCCAAATTCTGCCATGCCAGCACAGATCTACGAATGGGCCAAACGCGCCGATCCGGCGTTCTATGAGCGCGCATGGGGCGGCATTATAATTTTGCTGATCTTTTTAATCACAATGAACATAATTGCGGTGACCCTGCGGCGTCGCTTTGAACGGAGATGGTAGAGGAATGACCAATCAAAATAGACCCAGCGAGGCGCCGCCTGTGCACTCCCAATCCTTGAAAATAAGTGCGCGCCACGTCAATGTTCATTACGATAAAACCCATGCGATCAAAGACGTCAGTGCAGAAATTCTATCCAATAGCGTGACCGCATTCATTGGCCCATCGGGATGTGGAAAATCAACCTTCCTCAGATGCCTCAATCGGATGAACGACACGATTGACAGCTGCCAGGTGACTGGGGACATCTTGCTCGACGGGGAGGATATTTACGACCCCAAGGTTGATCCAGTTCAGCTGCGTGCCAAAGTGGGCATGGTCTTTCAAAAGCCCAACCCGTTCCCAAAATCCATCTATGATAATGTGGCCTATGGCCCGCGCATTCATGGCCTTGCGCAGGGGAAATCAGATCTTGATGAGATTGTGAAGCAAGCCCTGCGTCGCGCCGCCATTTGGGATGAGGTCAAAGACCGGTTGAGCGCGCCGGGCACGGGCCTATCCGGCGGACAACAGCAACGGATTTGTATTGCGCGCGCGATTGCCACGGCGCCAGCGGTTCTGCTGATGGATGAACCTTGCTCTGCTCTGGACCCCATTGCCACCGCACAAATCGAAGAATTAATCGACGAATTACGCCAAAACTATGCGGTTGTGATTGTCACCCACTCGATGCATCAAGCGGCGCGGATCAGTCAGAAAACAGCCTTTTTCCATATGGGCACTATGGTAGAATTTGGAGATACAGAGAAAATATTCACCAACCCAACAGATCCCCGGACGGAGAGTTACATCACCGGACGAATAGGCTAGGAGAGAACCATGGGCTCAGATCTACATATCCGCACCGCATTCGACCGCGACCTTGAGCAATTGCAAGCGCAAATGCTGCGCATGGGAGGCTTGGTGGAAGTGGCCATTCTGGACGCCGCCAAATCTTTTGAAACCCAAGATGTGGGACTGGCCGATCAAGTGCGCTTGGCTGATCGCGTTATTGACGACATTGAAGTGCAGATTAACGAGGATGTGGCCCGCATTATTGCCCTTCAAGCGCCCGCCGCTCGGGATCTTCGGCTGCTTTTGTCCATCTTGAAAGTTGCTGGGAACTTAGAACGTATTGGCGATTACGCCAAAAATATGGCGAAGCGCACGCATCTGCTCTTACAGTTGCCAAATATAGAAAACTCATCCACTTCCCTTCGGCGTTTATCGCGCGAGGTGCGGTTGATGCTCAAAGACAGTCTAGATGCCTATGTTCAGCGAGACACTGAGATGGCACAGGACGTGATTGCCCGTGATAATGATGTTGATGAACTTTATAATGGCCTATTTCGGCAGTTTCTGACCCATATGATGGAAGATCCACGCAATATCACAGCCTGCCTGCATTTGCATTTTATTGCGAAAAATATTGAGCGCATGGGGGATCATGTTACCTCAATTGCAGAGCAAGTGGTGCTTGTTGTCACTGGGGCAATGCCTAGCGAGGACCGTCCCAAGGGCGATCTTACTTCAATTGATGTGAAATTATCTCAGGACTAGGACATGGTGGAGCGTCCCAAAATACTGATTGTTGAAGACGAGCCTGCGCAGCGCGAAATCTTACTTTACCACCTTAAAAAAGCTGGATTTGCGGCTTTGTGGGCCGATAACGGCGAAGAGGGCCTGCTACTGGCCCAAGAAAATTTGCCCGATGTGCTGATTTTGGATTGGATGTTGCCAAAGTTATCGGGATTGGAAATCTGCCGCCAGTTACGCGCGCATCAAGATACAAAACACATTCCAATTATTTTGTTATCGGCGCGGTCTGAAGAGGCCGACAAAGTACAAGGCTTGGATATCGGCGCAGATGACTATGTCGCCAAACCCTATTCTGTGGTGGAGTTAATGGCGCGGGTAAAAACCCAGTTGCGCCGCAACCGCGCAAGCCTAATAGGCGCGCAGTTGCGCTTTCAAGATATTGTCCTGGATGCCACCACCCACAAAGTTTTTCGTGCTGGGCTGGAGATTAAACTCGGGCCAACAGAATTCAAGCTGCTCACGATATTCCTTGAAAAACAAGGTCGGGTTCTGTCTCGCAATCAACTTTTAGATCAAGTTTGGGGGCGAGATATCTATATAGAAAGCCGCACAGTTGATGTGCATGTGGGCCGTTTGCGAAAATCCCTCCTTCAACATGGCGGCGACGATCCCCTTAGGACCGTCCGAGGCGCCGGCTACGCCCTTGGGTAACCTGAAATATGCGAAAAGTCAGGTAAATGCCGTTAAAACAAAAAAATATCTGACTACAATCATGCAAAAGGTGGATCTAAAAACGTTTGTAAATAATATTGGCAGTGATCAGCAGTCTCAAAACGGTTCCGTCAGACAATGGAGAACAAGCATCAGATTGCATTCACAATCTAATCTGTATGCTCAAAAATTTACGACAGTCGGCAAGAGCGGCGGCACGGTTTAGGTTGAAATTTGTGCGTGAATAGAGTTGAACCGCACAACAGTCGCTCCAAAGATAAGGACATGCATAGCGGCAATCCCATCTAGATTTGATAGTTTGCAAGATCAGCGTGCCGCGATAAGCCCAATTTCGACAGTGAACTGAGATGCCGCGAGGCGTGGCGATTCGACTGCAGCACGACAAGGAGCCGAACCACCCTTGGACCATTGGTCCCAAACAATATTCATTTCTTCGAAATCGTCCATGCTGCACAGCCAAATTGTGGCAGTAAGTACTTTTGACTTATCGGTTCCAGCCTCAGTAAGAAGTCTGTCAATTTGATCTAATATGGCCTTAGTCTGTACCGTGACGCTGGTACCAGGGGCCTTCAAGGCTACCTGCCCCGCCAAGTAAATAGTATCCTTGTGGATAACTATCTGGCTCATACGGTCAGTTGTGTGAAAGCGTTCAATTGTCATCTTGGTTTCCAATTTAATGTGGTTTCTTGTTCTTAACATACCGCGCGCAAAGCAAAAATGTATACACATTTTGACCCTCCGCTAGTAAATTGAGCCGACCAATGCTGTCAAACTAAAGAGAGCCCCATCCAATCTTTGTTACAGCCTAAATCTGAGGGCTCAATAATTGGCGACACTAGGCAATGGCAGCGGCATAGTTCAGCTTGAAATTGCTGCGCTTTGATATAGTTTTAATTGCATTACTGCTGCTATTTCGCGAGCAGTCTGCCGGAACCAGAATGAAGCCGAATTGATTTACATCACTAAGTTTTCTGAATGGTATTGTGCCGCAATCTTAGGTCTCAGCACAATACTCTTTGAGCTAGAGCCAAAACAAATCAATATCTACGAACGGAACCCTTCGGGCACCAGGGTTAACACGTAGCCACACGACGCCAGTCCCTCACACGTCTGAACATGATCTCGACCCTAGCGCTTAAAGTCGCTGCAATATGCTGGATATTTGCCATTGGTTCCGTGGGCATATAAGTATGGGGTCTTCAACCGATGGAGGTTTAATGAGGGTTTTGACTTAAAGAGCCTACAGAGCACCATAGGAATTAGTAATACCGCATAATGCTGGACAGAAGTACCGGTGACCAGCTACCGTAAGATCTCATGATATAAACATACATAATAGCAAGAGGAACTATTCTGATGGAAAAAGGATCAATAGTATTGCTATTTCTAGCGGCTGTATGGGTATTAGGAGCCTGTATACACTTTGCCATATGGTAGCGTTTCCATCGCACCTACCCTACCTACAAACGTGCTTGATTAAGGCCCCTTTGTGGTGGGGCTTTTTATGGTGAAGTTATTGAAGGCTCCCATATTACAGAAGCATCTGTGTTTAAGTACAAGCATAACTAAGGATGCCATGCCAGTGGCCCCTGCCAGTGCCTAGTGAAATGTTCTATAACTTCAAAGAGAAGTGGCCAGCTAGTGCAACTCTAAGATTACAAAAAACCAAGAAAGCTACAGCAGGGTAAAGTTGATTGAGGAGCTCACTTTTGTTAATAGTGCCTAGGGGGGGACTCGAACCTTCACGTCCATACAGAATCTAGGAGCTGAATCCTAATTTTATTCAGGCTTACTTACAAACACTTACATTAATTACTGCGTATATACGCATATGGCTGACACTGCCTGTCAATCCATGACCTATTCTCGATATGTGCCAAAGTGGACCAAATGTTTACCAAGGTTTTAACGACAGATATCAATGACAAGCTGCTGTTTTGGTCAAGCGTAACTGAATAGAACACGGCAAATATTGATACAATATGGTTTACATTTAGGGGTGCTGCATTGGGCACACCTAAATGTAAACCGAATATGTACATGGGCTTTGCCAGTGGGCTGCCTAAGTGTTTTACGGCGAGTGGGTTGATTTCAGCATGCTATCTCGTTTGGGCTGACTTTGAGCCATAATCACACCAACGGCTAGAATACAGGCGCCACTAGCTTGTAGCCAGCTCCAACCATATCCCAAGATCAACATAATCAACATTACATAAAATGGTGCTGCATTAAGATGAAAAGATGCTACGCTAATCCCAACCTTACCAACCCCAAGGATCCACATCCATTGGGAAAGCCCCAGTGCACACCAGGCATAAATCAAAAGTAAAATAAAATCATTTTCTGTTGGCGTAGGAACGATCGTGCCCGGCATTTTGAAAATGAGCGCACCAAAGAACACAAACGCGCAGAAACCAGTCATGCCTAGAGTTGTAACGGTGGTCCTAGCAAGAGGTGTCAATTCCGGAAATTCCTTGACCGTTGCTCGTGAACCCCAAGCAAAAAGTGAGGAGGCACATAAACCAATCAAAAAACCTAATCCTAATTGAAAATCGCCAAACTGAGAACCAAAGGCAATCAAGCCACCTAGTATGACAAGAGCTACGCCAGCTAGAAAAGTAAAAGTAAGTTGTTTGCCGTCAAAGGCCACTTCGAGCGCAACTGCACATATTGGCATGGTGGCAGCAGCGAGAGCCGCGGTTACTGCATTTGTCATTGATTGCGCAAGCAGCAGGAGCATTGAACCAATGCCAAAGCCAAAAAACCCAATCCAAAACCCCTTTATCCAAGGCAGTTGACGCAGTGCTCTGACGCCCGGCTTAAAGGCCATCAGTCCAACTAAAAAAAGTAATCCTAGTAAATTTCTCAAGGTGATAAGGGAAAAGACGCCCCACGTTTCCAAAAGGCTATTTGCTGCTGGAAAGCCAAAAGAAAACAACCCTACCGCCATCATACAACTCAGGTTGCCAGAGGCCACAGAGCTCTGTGTTTTTAATTTATTCCGCATTAAAGAGTAGGTCACTATTAAATATCAATTCGCCGTTCTTTGCAGGTTAAAGTACTTTGAAAAGCTAATTACGCGCCAGAAACCGACATTACCGTCGCGTTTGTACACGGTGAAACGGCGCACAAGTTTTATTTATACATCGAGAGCCTTGGAGTTGGGCCAGATGTACTGGATCCAGTTATTTTTAGCTATGTCTGTAGATTGCTCAAGTATGCATTGAACATTTATTTTTTAAAACAAAACCAACTGTTGCTCCTTGCTTTGTGTACTATGTAGGCTCTTTAGTATTGGTACTTTTGATAAAGGCGATTCCATGCGCTTCTCCGCATTAAAAATTCTCACTGAAGGCTTGACCGGTAATCGCGGTTGGGGGGCACATTGGCGAGATCCTGAACCGGCGGACGGCTATGACATTATCATCATCGGGGGCGGTGGTCACGGGCTGTCAACGGCCTATTATTTGGCCAAGGAACACGGGCTCAAGAAAATTGCTGTGCTCGAAAAAGGCTATATCGGCAGCGGTAATATTGGGCGCAATACCACCATTGTAAGGGCCAATTATTTTTTGCCAGGCAATTCAGAGTTTTACTCGCATTCCCTTAAGCTTTGGGAAGGTCTGGAGACGGATCTAAATTATAATGTCATGCATTCCCAGCGGGGACAAATCGGACTGTTTCATAGTGATGGGCAACGCGATGCCGCAATCCGAAGAGCCAATTCCATCCGTAATCAAGGGGACGATGCTGAGTTGTTGGGCGTGGATCAGCTACGCAAAATGGTGCCCTATTTGGACTATGATCAAGGTCGCTTCCCGATTTATGGTGGCCTGTTGCAGCGCCGGGCCGGAACTGCGCGTCACGATGCGGTGGCTTGGGGCTACGCCCGCGGCGCTGATCAGCGTGGAGTGGATTTAATCCAAAACTGCGAAGTAACTGGGATCGAAATCAAAGCTGGAGTAGTGCAGGGCGTGCAAACCTCTCGCGGGGCCATTCGGGCCAAAAAAGTCGGAATTGTGGTAGCTGGGCGCAGCAGCCAAGTCGCCGCGATGGCTGGCATGCGCTTGCCGATTGAAAGCCATGTGTTGCAGGCTTTTGTTACCGAGGGCCTTAAACCGTGCATCGATCATGTGATAAGTTTCGGCATGGGCCATTTCTATATAAGCCAATCGGACAAGGGCGGTTTGGTGTTTGGCGGCGATTTGGACATGTATGCGAGCTATGCGGCTAGGGGTAATTTGCCGATGGTCGAACATGTTGCCGAAGCGGGGATGACCTTGATGCCAATGATTGGCAAGGCCCGGATGCTACGCAGTTGGGGGGGGATTATGGATATGACTCCAGATGGCTCGCCCATCATCGATAAGACTCATATTGAAGGCTTATACTTAAATGCGGGCTGGTGTTACGGCGGCTTTAAGGCGGTGCCGGCCTCTGGGAACTGCTTTGCCCATTTAATGGCCACTGGCGCTGCGCATTCGGCGGCGCAGGGCTTCCGACTTGATCGCTTTCGAACTGGCCGCGGTCTGATGGATGAAGAGGGTACCGGCGCCCAACACAATCTGCATTAGAGGGTAAGATGGCTTTCTCTCACCCAAAATTTGAACCTGCAAGACATGAGGATTTGATCATATGCGGATAGAGTGCCCCCTCTGCGGCTCGCGCGATCGGCGCGAGTTTTACTATGCTGGCCATGCCAGTGCATTGGAGCGTCCAGATCCAGCCGCTTCAGCTGAAATTTGGGATAACTATCTACATATCCGAGAAAATCTGGCGGGGGTTACTAACGATTTATGGCATCATGAGACCGGCTGCGGTGCTTGGCTAGTGGTCACGCGTGATACGGTTTCTCATGCAGTGCTTTTGGCGCGCTTGGCAAAGAGAGACAAGAAATGAGAATAGCTGGTAAAGGATTGATCGACCGAGACAGTGTTTTGAATTTCACGTTCAACAACAAGCTCTATCAAGGGTTCGAGGGAGATACGCTGGCCAGCGCACTTTTAGCCAATGATCAAATGCTGATCGGAAGGTCGTTCAAATATCACCGCCCACGTGGCATCATGACTGCAGGATCTGAAGAGCCGAATGGTCTCGTCACAGTGCAGCGCGGTAGGACGCAGGAGCCCAATACACGCGCCACAGTCCAGCAGCTTTATGAAGGTTTGGTGGCGCGGCCACAAAATGCGTGGCCTTCGCTTAAGTATGACTTTTTGGGAATCAATGACTTGCTGTCACCGTTCCTTGCAGCGGGATTCTATTATAAAACGTTTATGTGGCCAAAGGCATTTTGGGAGCGGGTCTACGAGCCCATTATTCGGCGTGCAGCCGGTCTTGGTGAGCTCGCTGAGGCCTATGATCATGACCTTTATGAAAAGGCCTTTGCGCATTGTGATGTCCTGGTTATCGGGGCGGGTCCGTCAGGTTTGATGGCTGCTATCACCGCGGCGCGGGCGGGGTTGGACGTTATTTTAGCAGACGAAAGTAACCGTCTTGGCGGCAGGTTGTTGTCGGAAGTTGAAGAGGTTGATGGCGTCACTGGACGCATCTGGGCCGATGCTATTTTGGTGGAGCTAGCTAGACTTTCAAATGTCCGTATTATGACGAACACGACCGTGACCGGCGCCTATGATCAAGGTACTTACGGCGCATTGGAGCGTGTCGCTCATCATATGCACCTGTCACCTGAAGGGCTTCCCTTGGAAACTTTTTGGCGCATTGCTGCGAGAAAGGCTGTTTTATGTGCTGGGGCCCTTGAGCGGCAAATTGCCTTTCCAAACAATGATCGCCCAGGGATCATGACCGCAAGCGCTATGCGAACTTACCTCAATCGCTATGGCGTCAGTCCGGGTCAGAAAATTGCCATATTTGGCAATAACTCAGATGCACATCGCACCGCACGCGATTTCGTGGAAGCTGGTGTGGAGGTGGTTGCGATGATCGATTGTCGCCAAGAAGTTTTAGCAATTGGAAATTACACTGTTTATGCAGGCGCTGAGGTGGTTGGAACGTCAGGCCGTTTGGGTCTTAAGGCTGTCACAATTCGCCACAACGGTGCACTCAAGACCATTGAATGTGACGCATTGGGTGTATCAGGGGGCTGGAACCCTTCGGTGCATTTGACTTGCCACATGAACGGCCGACCTGTGTGGAACAAAGATATAGCCAGCTTTGTGCCCCAAGACGGAGCGGTTCCGGGGCTGAGCGTGGCTGGAGCTGCCGCTGGAGAAATGAGCACTACAGGAGCATTGGCGCAGGGTTATGCGATGGCGCAAGCAATCGCGCGAGATCTTGGTAAGCGCCCCAAATCTTTTGATCTACCCTTAGCCTCGGAAGGGCCCTATGAGATTACACCTTTTTGGGATGTTGACGGCAAGGGTCGGGCTTGGTTGGATTTCCAGAACGACGTCACCACCAAGGACATCAAGCAGGCAGCACAAGAGAATTTCCGATCTGTAGAGCATATGAAGCGCTACACAACCCAAGGCATGGCGACGGATCAGGGCAAGAACTCCAACGTAAATGCGCTGGCAGTTTTAGCTGATGCGACCGGCCGGGGTATCCCAGAAACGGGAACCACAACCTTCCGCCCGCCCTATATCCCTGTGGCGATGGCTGCGCTTGGCGCAGGGGGCCATGCAAAAGGTTTTGCACCTGAGCGCTTTTTAACAAGTGATGCTGCAACACAAGAGCTTAAGGCTCCGATGATAGAGGCGGGGCTTTGGTACAGGCCAAGCTATTTCCCTCAGCTAGGCGAAACGCATTGGCGGCAATCGTGCGATCGGGAAGCTAAGATGGTGCGCAAGACGGTTGGTATTTGCGATGTGTCAACGCTGGGTAAGATCGATATTCAAGGGCCAGATGCTGCGGAGTTCTTAGACTTTCTTTACATAAATTCCGTCGCTTCTTTGAAAGTGGGCAAGGTTCGCTACGGGTTGATGCTGCGTGAAGACGGCCATGTCATGGATGATGGCACCTGCGCGCGGCTTGGCGAACATTATTATTTGATAACCACAACAACCGCTGCCGCGGGGCAAGTTATGCGGCATATGGATTTTGTCCATCAAGCATTACGCTCCGATTTGGATGTAAGCTTCACCTCAGTAACTGAGCATTGGGCACAATTTGCGGTAGCAGGCCCGGCGGCTCGCGATCTGCTTAACGGAATTTTAACACATACAATAACAGACAAGACGTTTCCCTTCATGGGCTGTGGAGCTGTGCAAGTTGGCGGTGTAGATGGCCGGTTGTTCCGCATTTCTTTTTCTGGGGAACATGCCTATGAATTGGCTGTGCCCGCCGGTTATGGTGACAGTCTGTTTCGCCTGCTTCTAGATCAAGCGGCAGGTATGGGTGGCGGTCCTTATGGTATGGAGGCATTGAATGTTTTGCGCATAGAGAAAGGTTTTATCACCCATGCTGAAATAGATGGCCGTACCACGGCCTTTGACATTGGTATGGCGCAGATGATCTCAGATAAGAAAGATTGCATTGGTAAAACCATGGCTGCGCGACCGGGTTTAATCGGACCAGAGCGTGATCAATTGGTGGGGTTGAAGCCGGTGGATGCCATAAAAAAAATTATCCCTGGTGCGCATCTGTTTGAAACCGGTGCAGAGCCGATACGGCAGAATGATCAGGGCTATGTGACTTCAATGTGTTACTCGCCGACAATCAAAAGTTTTATAGCGCAAGCATTTTTGCGCGATGGTCGTAACCGAATTGGCCAGACTATAAAAATGGTCGAGCATTTGAGTGGTGTTTCAACGCTTTGCGAGGTTTGTGATCCCGTTTTCTTCGATCCAGAGGGGGGACGTCTTCGTGGTTGAACTATCCTTTTTATCAGCGACTGGTAACAAATTGCCCATTAAGATCGGCAATGTCTCTGCAACTGAAGTTAACGCTACGCTACACTTGGTTGCCCCCTTCCACGGTAAATCAACACAGGCGGCTACCGTTGTGAAAAGAGAAATGGGGCTGGACTGGCCCGGAGTTCATGAATTGAAACACCGAGGGAAATCTTATGTCTTGTGGTTTGATCATAGCCATATCGCGGTTATGGGCGAAGCTCCGTTGGCTAAACTTGCTCGGGTAGCAGCGGTCACGGATGTGAGCGACGGTTGGTGTATTGTCGACGTTTATGGAAGCGATGTTCGTGATGTATTGGCGCGGCTTACGCCGCTCGACATACGGGAGCAACATTTCAAAGCTGGCATGACCCAACGCAGTATGATCATGCATATGCAAGCGAGCATTTCTTGCTTGGAAAAGTCGCAGTTTCGCTTGATGGTTTTTCGGTCGATGGCCCGCACATTACTACATGATCTGACCACAGCGATGGAATCAGTGGCAGCGCGGGCTCAGAAAGTTTAGAAAAAGGTGCGCCCAGACAACCCCATTTAGGCACCGAACGACTAACTTCTAGCTGAGCTATTCCTTATTTGAATTGAACTTCTGTTTTGCCGCAACCTTGTGTGATGGCACGCCAGAAACTGCTAAATTTTGGTCTCAATCGAGACATGCCGTCTGTGCGAAGTTTGAGGTCGTCCCCTGAGGTTGAGCGATGCATCTGCACGTGGAGTTTTGCTAATAACCAGCCCATTCGCAATGACGCAAAGCCGAGTGGCGCGTAGGCGAAGTGCTTCGATTGGATTGTCCGCATCGAGAACTACCAACGATGCCTTAGCGCCTACATGCAGACCGTAGTCAGTAAGACCCATAGTTTTTGCGTTGTTTACCGTGACCATATCAAAACAGGTATGCATCTCTTTCGGGCTAGTCATCTGTGCAACGTGCAGTCCCATAAAGGCAACATCAAGCATATCTGCAGTGCCAAGCGAATACCATGGATCCAGCACGCAATCTTGTCCCCAACCCACGTTAATTCCAAGCGCCAGCATCTCTTTTACGCGCGTAAGGCCACGCCGCTTGGGGTATGAGTCATGCCTGCCTTGAATAACTATATTGATCAATGGATTGGGAATAGCGTTGATTTCAGCCTCGGCGATCAACGGTAGCAGTTTGGATACATAATAGTTGTCCATAGAATGCATTGAGGTTAAATGCGACCCGGCGACCCTTCCCTGCAAATTTAGTCGTCGTGTTTCGTATGCTAGTGTTTCAATGTGACGCGAATGTGGGTCGTCAGTTTCGTCACAATGCATATCAACCTGCAGACCGCGGGCGGCGGCAATCTCGCAAAGCTCTTGCACAGATGCCGTACCGTCAGCCATGGTGCGCTCAAAATGGGGAATACCGCCCACGACATCAACGCCCATATCCAAGGCGCGGATGGTGTTCTCTCGCGCTGTTGGATCGCGATAGAAGCCGTCTTGTGGAAAGGCTACAAGTTGTAAGTCTATGTAGTCTTTAACCTGGTTGCGAACGTCTAGCAGTGCCTCGACCCCGAGGAGCCTGTCGTCACACGTGTCGACATGGCTGCGTATGGCTAATAATCCCATGCTTGCCGCCCAATCACAGTATTTTAGTGCGCGATCCACGATATCGTCCTGGGTCAGGACCTGTTTGAGTTCTCCCCAAAGCCCAATGCCTTCTAATAGTGTCC
>CAJJBP010000002.1 GCA_905182425.1 uncultured Planktomarina sp.
GAACGTCCAGATTTAGAGATACCACCGGCAGCCTTGCCCGTCATTACGGTAAATGAAAAGGTTTATCCGGAAGGCGTGTCGGGACAACAAGACATATCCAAACAGATGATATTGGATCAGACGCAGCCTAAAAACGATAATAATGAAATTGTTATAGAGGCACCCTACACACCGCTATCAGAACCCCGACAGCAACCGACACAAATAGACGATAGTCCACAAAAAAATCCTATTCTCAAAAATTCAGACCCTACTGCAAATACAAAACCCCTTAAAGTTTCTTTGCCTTCACAACCGAATAAAAAATCTATTTTTAAGCTTATTGCTCGCCTTTTTATCTCTAAAAAAGACCTAGATCCTAAAACCACTGTTTCATCAGCAACCGAATGGCCTGAAAAAAAGACCCGCAAACCCTTAGTAAGTTTTAAAAACGCCTTTCCTACTCTGGCAAGAGTAAAACTGCCAAAGCGGTTAGCAAGACCTAAACTGCCAAAATTATCGCCTGGTGGAGACAGATTAGCACCCGTAGAGACACTGCAAGCAAGCGTTGGTGGGAAGCCACGTTTATTAGGGGTAATTTTAACCGCTACCCTTTTACTCTTTATGCTGACAATAGCTGTTTTAGCGGCAACCTCAGGTCGGGATACTATAGCTCGCTGGTTTAACGCATCACCCCAAACAACTAAAAGCGCGGTGCTTCCAGTTCCAAATGTGTCAACGCAAGAAACACTACCTACCCTCTCAGATACTAATCAGACCCCCGCTGTAAAGCAGAGCTCACTACCACCGGTATCAAAAAAAACCTATCCTGCCCAACCTAAACAGTCTTCAAATTTTCAAGGAGCAACCTCTAAAAATGGATCGTCTGTCAATCAAAGCCCTGCTTCCCCCCCCGCGAAAGACGATTTGCAGCGCGAACCTAACGGGCGTTTTGCTGAGTTACTTCAATTATCTAATTCTGACAAAAACAGGCGCTTAGAAGCAATTGCACATTTCAAAGAAGCAGGTGTTTGGGTTTTAAGCCCAGGCCCTTCACTGGGCGATATTTCGACAAGCGGTGTAAATTTCACCTCAAAAGTGCCAATTACAAATTTTTTCAATCCAATAACTGCTGTTTTACCGCACAAAAAAAATATGGCAGCAACTCTTTCAAAAACTGAACAAACAAAATTTTTAAAATATGATCCTTTTAAAATAGACCCTGTCTCCTCAAAAGAAATTATCGCGTTCATTAATTCAGATGATACACGTTTAAATCAAAAAAACCGTCCAAAAATTAGGCCCTTCGCCAGAGTAAAACTCACTACCGCTGATGAAACGATTTCAAACAAAATCCTCTTAGTTATTCCAAAGTTAAGTCCAAGAAGTCGATCCAAAGCCTTTCAACTTGCAAACGCCCCGGTAGGAATGGTTATCGTCAATTCGTTTCGACCCATTACCAGACCCACAGCAATGGAACTTGCTGCGACCTTAGAGGCGGCAGCCGCACCTCCCAAAATTGTACAAGCCTCTGAAGTACAAAAACCAACAGCTCCAACACGCTCGTCAGTAGCACAGGCCGCAACTGTCGAAGACGTTTTGAAGCTACGTAAAATTAACTTAATTGGGATTTTTGGATCAAAAACCGCACCATCAGCACTAGTTCGGTTAACAAATGGCCGAGTTTTAAAAGTCGGCCTTGGCGAGCTGCTTGATGGGGGTAGAGTTACGGCAATTGGGCGCAGCTCGCTTACCTACAACAAGTCTGGTAAGTCAATAACGTTAAATATGCCAATCGGTTAATCGACCCTATTATAAGACCTTCTCACGCGTCAGAAACTCCCGCTTCGGCAAATGTAGCCATACCGGAAAGACAAGCGACAGCACCCTGCAAAACACCAATTGCTAACGCTCCACCAGATCCTTCACCCAAGCGAAGATCCAAAGATAGCAATGGCTTTTTGCCAAGTATAGTAAGCATTTTCGCATGAGCACCCTCAGCACTGACATGTCCTGCACGCGTGTGATCCAGCGCATCTGAGCTCATTGAAAATAAAACTGCAGCAGCGGCTGAACAAATGAATCCATCTAGCAAAACGGGTATGCTTTGGATACGTGCTGATACAATGGCACCCGCCATAGCGGCAATTTCATGGCCGCCAAGGGCTTGAAGTACAGCCAACGGGTCGCCCAAAATACTTGAATGCCTTGCAAGTCCAGCCTCAACCACATCCACTTTAATTTTCAAGCCTGCATCATCAACGCCAGTACCGCGGCCAACCCAAGTGTCTGCTGCACCTCCGAAAAGAGCAGCCGCAATGGCCGCTGCTGAGGTTGTATTACCAATACCCATTTCACCAGTTACCAAAAGATCAGCGTCAGGGTCCACTGAATCCCAACCTACTTGTAAAGCAGCCAAAAGCTCAGGCTCAGACATTGCCAAAGCCTCTGTAAAGTTTGCAGTTGGCTTATTCAGTTGTAGTGGAAAAATATCTAATTTTGCACCAAAGGTCCCAGAAAGCTGATTGATTGCTGCACCACCAGCTTGGAAATTATAAACCATTTGTTCAGTTACCTCTGGCGGAAATGCAGATACACCCGCAGATGCAACACCATGGTTACCAGCAAAGATAATCACCTGAGGCGCATTCAAATTAGGGCGACCATTCCCAGACCAGCTGGCATACCAAATTGCCAGCTCCTCCAAATCACCCAAAGCGCCAGGAGGTTTAGTAAGTTGTGAGTTGCGCGAACCAGCAGCTCTCAGCGCATCCTTGTCCGGACCTGGTAATGAGTTCATAAGGTCTCGAAAATGAGAAAGGGAAGAAAGTTTGAGCGTCATAACCAGAATCCGTTGATTGGGCTTGTTCCTTTGTTTACCCAAGTCACTATATTGCAAATGCGACGAAAGGCCCTTTTCAATGTCAAACAACGACACCTGGCGCCCGCAATGGGCCGACATACCAGCAGCAATCGGGCTGTTGAGTAGAATTCCCGTCCGCGTTGATGAAACTTGGGCAAAAGAGCGAGGCCCTCATCAATGTTGGGCATTTGGTCTAGTTGGCCTAGTTCTCGGCCTTATGAGCAGCATGTACGCATGGATTGGGCTAGCTTTAGATCTGAATACGCTGGTAGTTGGTTTACTGATAGTAGCTTCTGTCGCTTTTGTTAGCGGTGCAATGCACCAAGACGGCCTTGCTGATACGTTAGATGGCGTTTGGGGAGGCTGGTCTCGTGTACAACGCTTAGAGATCATGAAGGACAGCCATATAGGCGCTTACGGTGTTTTAGGCTTAGTAATTATGGTCGGCTTGCAGGCCGCTCTCTATGGCCAGTTGATCCAACAAACAATTTTACCTATCGTCGGCATAATGGTGATGTCACGAGCTGTCATGGTTCCAGTGATGGCCATATTACCTAATGCCAGAGGCTCGGGGCTCTCTTCACAAATTGGACGTCCAAAAATTGGAACTGCTTGGTTGGCCATGGGGCTTGGGTCTATTTTAGCGATTGCGACCGGAGCCTGGGCCGCTATCCTGGGCGCGAGCATCGCTGCAATCATTGTTGCACTTATTGCTAATCAAAAAATTAAAGGTCAGACTGGTGACATATTAGGTGCAACCCAACAGATCGCCGAACTCACTTCCTTGTTATTCGTCGTAGCGATATCCTAATTTTAAAAAGGCTACCTAAAATAAACGGCCGCAAATCTAAATTAAAAGCAGCTTTTGATTGTTTACCTTTTTAAAACTATACTATTCGCGAAACTAAAATTTCATTAATTTCTTGACCAGAAATCGCTTCTTCAGAGCCATTTACTACAGCAATTTCGCGGGTCAAACGTTCCAAAGCAGCCTCATAAAGCTGGCGCTCGGAGTAACTTTGCTCACGTTGATCATCGGTTCTGTGCAAATCACGTACCACTTCTGCAATAGCAATCAGATCACCAGAATTAATCTTCTGTTCGTATTCTTGCGCACGACGAGACCACATGGCCCTTTTAACTTTAGCTTTGCCTCGCAAAGTTGTCATTGCTTGTAAAACCAACTCTGGTGACGCCAAAGGACGCATTCCAACTTCTAAGGCTTTATACGTAGGGACCCGAAGGGTCATTTTATCTTTTTCAAAAGCAACCACGTAAAGCTCAAGTGTAGCTCCTGCGATATCTTGCTCTTCCACATGTGTGATCTTTCCAACTCCATGCGCTGGATAAACAACGAATTCATCCATGCGGAAATCAAGTTTCTTCTTGCTCATTTTATTCCTTTCACGCCGTTGCATTCAACACAGAAGCCAGATGACTAATGTATCAGTCAAAGGGTGCACTCATGTGGGATTGCGCTGGGCGCTGTGTGTAAGACTACAGCTATTTACTAGCGTTTAGGTTATCATAAAAATTGTCAAAAATAAAGACGTCAAGATTAACCACCTTCCCCAGGGTCTTCAGAAAAGTATTTCTCCATCTTTCCCTCCTCACCGTCGCGGGTTTCAGCTTCCGGAAGTTGATCTTTTTTAGTAATTATAACGGGCCATAATTCGGAATACTTTCTATTAAAATCGACCCACTTCTCCATATCTGGTTCCGTATCAGGAAGAATAGCATCTGCAGGACATTCAGGTTCACACACCCCACAATCGATGCATTCATCGGGATGAATAACTAACATGTTTTCACCTTCATAAAAACAATCAACGGGGCATACCTCCACGCAATCAGTATATTTACAGGCAATGCAATTATCGATGACTACATATGTCATTCTATTAACTTCCTTTGTTCATCGCGACCAGATAGCTCCACGCGGCAAATTTAGCAAGTTAAGCAGTCCTTAGTTTTGCTGAAGATCATCTTTAAATTTTTTTAAAGCACGGCGATCTCGGCTGGTAGGTTTCTGATTTGTGCTTGGGCTAGCTATTTGTGCACTCTTTTTCTCCAGTGGAGACAAATCATAATAGAGTGCTTGCGCTTCTGGCGCAGGCCCTCTCCTCCTGCCTAATTCATATACTTCAATCACACGCGTATCGTCTTCTTTTGGAAAAGTTAATATGTCAGCCACTGACACATTCCGTGCAGGTTTAGAAACTGGAGATCCGTTTATTCTAAGTTTTCCAGACTTAACAAGCTTGGCTGCCAAGCCTCGTGTTTTAAAAAACCGAGCTTGCCATAGCCATTTATCTATACGGATACCCGGCTTTAGAATGCTCACTTTTTATTAAATCCCATCAAAGCTGCTGCAAATGGGTTATCTGGATCAATTGGCTTTTCCTTTTTAGAGGGCCGAACCTGAAAGAGTTTAGCATTTTTCTCACCACTGATTTCTTTCTTGCCTTGCCGCTTACGGCTGTTAGAATTATGCGATTTACTGCGTGGCTTGGAGTTTTTCTGTCCCCCTTCCGCTGTGCGATCGGGGCGACCGCCCCCCCATGCAAATTTATAAAAAACTTCCATCTCTGTTGGTTCTTCCACCGCATCTACCGTTGGCAAAGCATCATTAACAACTGGCTCGATTATGGCTTCAGGCTTAGTGGTGATTTCAGTTTCAGCTTCAATCCCAGAAACATCTTCTGCCAAACATTCACTAGTGATTTCATCTTTCATTTCTACAGCAGCTTTAACTTTTATTCGTTCACTTTTTTCGGCCCTATACCCCAGGCCTTGCATCAAATCCGCAAATTGCTCGAGCGTCATACCTGTAATAGACAGCATATCAGCATTTGCCTCAAAACCTCCACGTGTGTCCTGATTGCGCAACATATCCGCCAAACGCTCAGCCATATCAACACGAATCGCACGCATGCCCGCGGCGCGGTAACCCGATTTCAAGTGATAACCTAACGGCGCATTCGCATCCGTTGGAACGGTCACTAAGCCTGGGGGAGGCGCTTCAGGAAATTCCTGCAATCCAGAGGCGAGCGCCCAAAGCACAAGCCTAAGCCGTGTTGGAGCTGGTTTCAAAAGCAGTGGCATAAAGATCGTAAATTGACCAAACCGTACGCCATGTTTGCGCAACACGCTGCGTGCATCTTGATCCAAGGCTTTGACGTCATCACCAACGTCAAAGCGATCTACCAAACCAAGGTTTTCAATCATTTGAAAGCTAAAACCACGTGCCATGCCAATCAGGCTGTCATCACGTTGCAGGTTTATTAAAGGTTCAAACAAAACTGCTATTTTTCGGTCAATAAAATGCTGCAAGCGCCGTGTGACTTTCTCAGCTACTTCTGTACCAGCTTCATTATCAACGAAAGCCTTAACTTGCGGTTTCAATGCATCGGGTCCAGGTACCAATTTACCAACAGCCGAGGCTCCCCACATAAGGCCACCCTGCTCAGTATAATCAATTTCTGTATCCGGAGCGTTGTACATCCGGTCTGCGCGCAAATGGAACTCTGGCCCAAGTGCTTGCAAACTTGCTGTCCGCAGCGTTTTCGCCTCATCCGGAGATGCACTGTTATCTTGTTTAAATTGAAAGCCCTCAAGCCGCCCTACGAACTGTTCTTCAACAGTTACCTCACCATCTTTGTTAACGTCAGCCACAAGGCTCTCCTTTTGCTTCAAACGCCGCATCAAAATTGAGGTACGCCGATCGACAAATCTTTGGGTCAGGGCAACGTGAAGTGCATCCGACAACCGGTCTTCCACAGCCCGAGTTTCATCGCGCCAATGACTTTGATCCTCTAACCAATCTTTTCGCTGAGAAACATAGGTCCAGGTTCTAATATATGCCAATCTTTTCGACAACGCATCAATGTCACCGGTAGTTTTGTCTATCCGATTTATCTGTTGCGCCAGCCATTCTTGTGGAATCTGACCTTTTTCGTGTAAATAGTTGTAAATTGTCCCCAACAAGTCCGAATGTTCAGAGTTCGATATGCTCCTAAAATCAGGAATTTGGCAAACATCCCATAACAAACGCACAGACGCACCATCACTAGCACGCGCCTGGATCTCGGCATCTGCAACCAAACTTTTAAGGGCGCCAAGGTCATCACTCTCCCGAACCCGAGTTAGCCATTCATTTTCTGTGTGCTTTTCCAATGACGAGATCAGGGCTTTTGTTGTCCCAAACTGAAGAAGCGAATTACGCCAAAACAGCTTTCTGGCTGGTGTAAAACGATTTTCAGTAATTGCCTCTACGACGTCCTCACTAAGCGTTCCAGCCTCCCCAGTAACCCCAAATGTGCCACTGTTCATATGGCGACCTGCGCGACCAGCTATCTGTGCTAACTCATTCGGCATCAACGGGCGCATCCGACTCCCATCAAATTTTTGTAAAGCTGAAAAGGCGACGTGGTTAACATCAAGATTTAGTCCCATGCCAATAGCGTCTGTCGCCACAAGATATTCAACATCACCATTTTGGTACATTTCCACCTGTGCATTACGGGTCCGAGGGCTAAGGGCCCCCATCACAACCGCTGCTCCACCTTTTTGCCGCCGTAATAATTCTGCGATTCCATAAACATTATCAACACTGAACGAGACTATCGCTGAACGCCCAGGCATACGACTGATTTTCTTCTGTCCAGTATAAGTCAAATCTGAAAACCGATCACGATGTACGAATTCAACACTGGGCACCAGGGAAGCAATCGCTGTGCGCATCGTTTCAGCTCCCATGAACAGTGTTTCATGCAAACCGCGTGCCCTCAAAAGCCTATCTGTGAAAATGTGACCTCGATCTGGATCTGCGCAAAGCTGTATCTCGTCTACTGCTAAAAAATCACACCCGATCCCCTCAGGCATGGATTCAACAGTGCAGACCCAGTATTTTGTGCGATCAGGTACAATCCTCTCTTCACCGGTAACGAGTGCAACTACTGACGGACCACGCAGGGCCACAATTTTATCATAGACTTCACGCGCTAAAAGACGCAGCGGCAGGCCAATAACACCAGACCTATGACCTAACATACGTTCAATCGCATAATGGGTCTTACCAGTGTTCGTTGGTCCAAGTACGGCAACTATTCGGTTGTTTTGGGACATTAAATGTATTCCACACAAGAACTAAAGAGCTTGCCCAGCGATTTTAGCCTGCAGGCGATGGTTAGAGGTGGATAGGTTTTCATAATGCGAATGTACAGCCTCAATCAACAAAGCTAAGTCCATTGCCTCCAGCCAGACGCCATTATCTACAACAATACCCATCAAACCCTCCATTGCCTCTAAATGCCATGGCGCTAACACTAAAGCCTGCCCAATCGCAAACAAAGCTTGAACCGTTCTATTTAGTGGAGATAATACGACCGCTCTTAAAGTCTGCCTTGGGCAAATTCTGGTGAATGATCAGTCAAAGTAGCAAAGAGCAGAAGCATCGTTTCATAGTTCTGTAATTTGAGGCCTTCATTGCCAAGCACCAAAAGTAAATCCATCGTTTGCAATCCACTTCAGGACCATTCAGCTTGAATTTTTCCCTCAACCAACTGTACATCCTTCACAAATGAAAATGAGGGAAAAGCTAGAAATAACACAATTGCCCCTATAAAAGTTTTGAGTTTTAATTGATCAAGTTTCATAAAGCTTTAATAAGATGACAGGTCGGGTTCATGACCCCGAACGTTTAAAATTTAGATTGAAGGAAATTCCATGAGTGATATTCTAAATCAAGCTGTGTCCGCACTGAATGAAAAGCTTGGCGACACAGGGTTTGATGGGATTGCAAAATTTGCAATTGACGATGAAGGATCAGTTATTATTGATGAAGATGGCGCTCGCATAAGCGATGATGACGCTGACGTTACTTTGTCAGCAAGCGCTGAAGTTTTTACCGATATTATGAGTGGAGATCAGAACTCCACGGCCGCTTTTATGACCGGTAAACTCAAAGTCGATGGCAACATGGGTCTGGCTATGAAACTCGCAGGCGTTTTGTCCTAAATGCTTAGCTCTGCACCATTATATAAAAAAATGGCTCGCGGACCTAAAAAAGGAGAGGCTTATTGGATCCGTACAGCGGATAATATACGCTTAAGGGTAGCGTCTTGGAAAACAGGCAATAAAGGCACCGTACTCCTATTTCCCGGTAGAACTGAATATATCGAAAAATACGGACTTTCCGCAAAAGAATTTGGCGCAATGGGCTACAGTACTCTTTGTGTCGACTGGCGCGGTCAGGGTCTTTCTGATCGCTTATTGCCAGATCGAAATGTTGGGCATGTGTACCTTTTCTCAGATTATCAAATGGACGTGGCAGCAGTCCTTGAGGCGGCCAAAACCCTAAGCCTACCAAAGCCTTTTTTCCTTGTCGCACATTCTATGGGAGGGTGCATTGGTTTGCGGGCGATCATGGAAGGTCTTCCAGTCAAAGCCGCTAGCTTTTCTGCCCCAATGTGGGGCATTAAGTTTAACCCACCAATAATGCGCGTTTTTGCTTGGATCCTATCGACACTTTTACATCCCCTTAAAATTGGGCGTGCAATTGTGCCTGGAGCCGATACAGTACCTTACACAATTCATGAAAAATTTGAGAGTAATGGCTTATCCCGTGATGCAGAAGAATTTGCAGTTATGGGCCAGCATCTACGTGTGGTTCCAGATTTGTGTCTTTCCGGACCAAGCAGTCGCTGGCTGAACGAGGCATTACGTGAAATGTTGAGATTACATAAAAAGCCATCCCCAAATTTACCCTCTTTATGTTTTATGGGAACCTCAGAAACTACCGTTAAGCAGGATCGAATACTAAACCGAATGGCGCGCTGGGACAATGGCAACCTAACTGTGTGCAATGGCGCAAAACATGAAATAATGATGGAATTGCCACATATCCGTGAGCAATTCTATACAAAAACAGCTCAAGGAATTTGCGGCTCATTCAGACAAAGCATGAATTCCAATTGCATCGGCATCAGCACCGGCTTTCATCCAACCCTGCTCCGATCCAATAAAGAACATATGCGGACCATATTGCACCCAATCTGCGGCTTTTTTAGCATTTGGAACAAAAGTCATATAGGCTTTACCTGCCGCCAGCGCCGCGTCTCCTGTTCGCTTTAAAGCTTCCAAAAGCTCTTTTGAGTTTGTGTCTGTGTATCCCATTGAAACACTCATATCGGAGGGGCCTAGGAATACGCCATCAATACCTTGTGTCGCTGCAATCCCTTCAACATTTGCCAGAGCCTCTGGTTCTTCGATCTGGGCAATCACAACTGTCTCACGACTAGATTGTGCAAGAACTTGAGCCATAGTCTGCTTCCCGTATCCTGCCCAACGGGTTGCCCCTGCAAATCCCCGACCACCGTTACCAAAATGCGCAAATCGCACCAAATCTGAGGCTTGCTCTGCATTTAATATATGAGGAGCAACGACACCGACAGCGCCCATGTCCAGAACTTGTAGAACCGCTTCCGCCGAGAAGTGGGTCACCCGCACCAGAACTGGAAAGTCCAAAGCACGCGCCATAGCGAGACAAGCGTCAGCACGCGCACGATCGTACGGGCTGTGCTCCATATCAACACAAACGAAATCAAGTCGGCTCGTCGCTAAAATTTCAATCAGTTCATAAGCCGGCGTTTTTAAAAAAGTACCAGCCATTATGTCTCGATTGGCCATCCGGGATTTAAAATTTTCGATACGCATAGAGCCTCCAGGGTTAAAATTATATTTAAATGATCATGAAAACAATTGAAGTTCATATTGATTTTAGTCTTTAAAATATTCTCAATTTTTATCAAAAGTAAGATGCGATTGAACGCCGTTTAAGGCTTGTCATCACCCCCGTGTGTTGTCAAAAGATTTAATAACATGCTTTTACGAAACTTTTACTCTCAAGGACATTAAAATGTTTTATGACAAACGCGTATTTGATACCGCCGCTCAAAGTGGCGGCGATTTTGGTGACCTTCCTGAGTGGGATTTGAGCGACCTATATTCAAGCGAAACAGCACCGGAGCTCGCCCGAGATCTAGAATGGCTGAACAGTGCTTGCGTTGATTTTGCCAACGATTTTGAGGGTAAGTTGGCTTCGTTGAATTCAACTGAGATGCTAGATGCGGTGCAGCGGTATGAACAAATAGATTTAATTACAGGGCGTATTATGTCCTTCGCAGGCCTGCGATATTATCAATTAACTATTGATCCTAACCGCGCAAAATTCATGTCTGATATGCAGGATAAAATTACCGTATCCACGACCCCTTTGGTGTTTTTCAGCCTTGAATTTAATCACCTTGATGAGGCTAACTTGGCGGCTCTCTGCGCGCAAAACACAGACCTTTCACGTTACACGCCCGTCTTCAAACGGATGCGTGCGATGAAACCTTATCAACTTTCTGACGAGATTGAGAAATTCTTGCACGACCAATCTGTCGTTGGAACTGCAGCTTGGAACCGCTTGTTTGATGAAACCGTTGCTGGGTTGGTCTTTGTGATTGAGGGCGACAAATTACCCCTCGAGGCGGCTGCAAACAAATTATCAGATCAAAATCGCGATACACGTGAGGCTGCAGCCAGAGAAATCGCCGCAGTTTTAGGTAATAATATTGGCCTATTTGCACGTGTCCACAATACCATTGCGAAAGAGAAAGAGATCGAAGATCGATGGCGTAAGATGCCGACTCCGCAAACGGGGCGTCACCTTTCAAATCATGTGGAGCCAGAGGTTGTTGACGCCTTACGCGACGCAGTTGTCGCAGCATACCCTAAGCTTTCACACCGATATTACGCCTTAAAGGCTAAGTGGATGGGACTCGAAAAAATGCAAATTTGGGATCGCAATGCACCACTTCCAATGGAAGATGAAAAGCTCGTTGATTGGGCCACAGCAAGAGAGATGGTCATGTCAGCATATTCTGACTTTGCCCCAGAGATGGCTAAGATTGCAGAACCTTTCTTTACGGATGGTTGGATTGATGCAGCTGTAAAACCAGGCAAAGCTCCAGGCGCCTTTGCGCACCCAACGGTTACGACGGTCCATCCTTATATAATGCTAAACTATCAGGGAAAACCCCGCGATGTGATGACACTGGCACATGAGTTGGGCCATGGTGTGCATCAGGTATTGGCTGGGGACCAAGGAGAGTTGCTGTCCTCAACGCCTCTTACTTTAGCAGAAACTGCGTCAGTTTTTGGTGAAATGCTGACTTTCCGCAAACTTTTGACAGCAGCCACGACACAGAAAGAACGCAAAGTTTTGCTGGCGGGTAAAGTTGAGGATATGATCAACACCGTTGTGCGCCAAATAGCATTCTATGATTTCGAATGTAAATTACATGCAGCACGCGCCAGCGGTGAGTTAACACCAAACCAGATTAATGATATTTGGATGAGCGTTCAAGGCCAAAGCCTAGGGCCTATTTTTGAATTTATGGATGGGTATGAAACCTTTTGGTCGTACATCCCACACTTCGTCCACTCTCCCTTTTATGTTTACGCTTACGCTTTCGGGGACGGTCTCGTAAATGCGCTTTATGCTGTTTACGAAGAAGGTGATCCCAACTTTCAATCGAAATACTTTGAAATGCTACGTGCCGGTGGCTCAAAGCATCATAAAGACCTTTTGGCCCCATTTGGTCTGGATGCAAGCGATCCTGCGTTCTGGGACAAGGGTCTTAGCATGATTTCGAGTATGATTGATGAACTTGAATCGATGGAAGATTAGGTCTTGCTGATGACGAGGCAATTAATGGGTGCGAGCTGGGGAGTTCTCGAGCTCAATCGTTTTATAATCATTCTCGTTAATAAAAGCATATGAATAATCATCAACATTTCTTGTCAGAGTGCAATCATATTTTTTTCATAATCATTTAGATTATAGTTAAAGGTTATTTTTAGAAAAACGAGCTTTTTGGCGCAATATATTTAAGGAGCTTCAAGAGTTTTAACTTAAACCATCATACCTTTATCTTCAGCCAAGTTACGCATTTTTTCTTGAAGCTTTTCGAAAGCCCGCACTTCAATTTGTCGGATCCGCTCACGACTAACTTCGTATGTACTCGAAAGTGCTTCGAGAGTAGAAGGTTTATCTTGCAATCTTCGCTGTAAGATAATGTCCTTTTCGCGGTCATTCAGCACACTCATTGCTTCCGTCAACATTTCACTGCGCACAGAAAATTCATCGTTTTTTTCATAGTCACCAGCCTGATCCGCTTTATCGTCTTGCAACCAATCTTGCCACTGCGTTGAGCTTTCACCATCGTTTCCAACGACAACATTAAGTGATGCATCCCCGCCCGACATACGGCGGTTCATTGATACGACTTCAGTCTCCGTCACACCCAGATCGGTCGCAATCTTTGAGACTTGTTCCGGCCGCATATCGCCCTCGTCATAAGCCCCTATTCTTGATTTAGCCTTTCGAAGGTTGAAAAATAGCTTTTTTTGACCAGACGTTGTCCCCATCTTAACCATCGACCATGAACGTAGAACATATTCTTGAATGCTCGCTCTAATCCACCACATGGCATAGGTCGCCAACCGAAACCCTTTTTCAGGGTCAAATTTCTTGACTGCCTGCATTAAACCAACATTCGCCTCTGACACCACCTCAGCTTGCGGCAAACCGTAACCACGGTAGCCCATAGCAATTTTTGCCGCCAGACGCAGATGGCTGGTAACCAGTTTGTGTGCAGCACCCGTATCTTCGCGTTCTACCCATGCTTTTGCGAGCATATATTCTTGCTCAGGCTCAAGCATCGGAAACTTGCGAATTTCCTGCATGTAGCGGTTTAAGCCACCCTCGGGTGTTAACGCTGGTAAGTTCGCAATATTAGCCATGTTAATCTCCTATAATTTGATGCCTCGGGTGAGTGCTTGACTTCGATTTGAGGTCATCGCCGCTCAATTTCAAGGGGTGGAGGTAATAATTTGTTAAATATGAACGGCCGGCTGGCCAATTACATCTTTAGGGCACAACTCTTCCCAAAAAAACAAAAACTATGAAAATTTAACCAGTAGCGGTTATGAAATCATTTATATCTGTGGGTAAAGGAGCTACAAAACTCAAGTTGCGCCCCGTTATAGGATGAACAAAACCCAAAAGGCCAGCGTGAAGCGCTTGCCGTGAAAAAGCATCTGCAAGCGCTGTGTGCATACCCTTCATTTTACGGCGACGGCTGTATGTTTGATCTCCAATAAGCGCATGACCCACGTAAGACATATGTACACGAATTTGATGTGTTCGTCCTGTTTCTAATTTGCATTCAACTATTGATGCTGCACCCTCAGAAAGCTCGCGTAAAACGCGAACACGGGTCACAGCGTGTTTTCCATTTTGAACAACAACGGCTTGACGTTGGCGATCCGTTTTGTGCCTGGCCAATTGCGTAATTATTTTAAGCGTATTTCCTGCTTCAAAACTTGTGCCCGAGAGGCCCATCAAACGCGGATCCGCAGCTGAAGGGGTACCAAAGCAAACCGCAGTATATAGCCGTTCAACGCTGTGTGCTTCAAACTGTGACGCCAAGCCTTGATGGGCCGCATCTGTTTTAGCAACAACCAAAAGACCAGTTGTGTCTTTATCGATGCGGTGGACAATACCCGGCCGCTTCATCCCACCAATACCTGAAAGTGTTTCTCCGCAGTGGGCAAGTAAAGCATTAACTAGAGTACCCGACGGACTTCCAGGGGCTGGATGAACAACCATACCAGCCGTTTTATTTATAACAATAATATCGCCATCTTCATGCAGAATATCTAACGGGATATTCTCCGGGAGCATATGACTATCTTGGGCTTCAGCAATTTGAATTAAGATAGTATCGCCTTCGTAGACCTTGGCTTTTTGATCTATAACGACTACCCCATTCACATAAACAGACCCTTCGGCAATCATACGAGTAATACGGGAACGACTGATTGACCGCTCTGGTACATTTCTCGCAAGGGCCTTATCAAGGCGAGCCGAGGGATTTTCTCCGATTATGAAAAGGACATCAGCCATGGCAGATCAATCTAAAGTTACGGCAGATCAGCCCGAACCTGCCAACCTGCGATTTCTGAGGCGACTGGTAACTACACTCACAGCCACAATGATTTTGGGATTAATAGCGATCTTCACAGTGCTTGTCATCCGATTGCAAGCTCCAGTCCAAATATTTCCAAAAATACTGGAACTTCCAAATAAAACTAAGGTGCTCTCGATCAGTAGAACGCCATCAGAATTGATTATTGTTGATGAGAAACGTAATATTTACATTATGTCCAGGGACGGGACAAAACTGTTAGAAACCTTTTCAATTGGTCAGTGAAAATATTTAACGACTTTTTGCCAAAAGTAGCAAACTGAACCAGTTACACTAAGTGGATGGCGACAGAAATTAGCCGGCTTAAAATAAAAATGCGGCCTATAACGCTGAAAAATATAACTTATTCAACTATCACATATCCAAATGTCTAGTTTCCAAACATCTAGCTTGGCATAATAAAGCTCATGATGAGATACCAGTGAAAGTAAGCCTGTAGCATTAAATTGCAAACGCGCTTAAAGATCTTTCCGCTAGTAGTGGTATTAGCTAACACTCAAGTTACGGACATTGTCACAATGAAAATCAGACAAAAATGAAAAAATTTGATGATGAGTTGAGGGTTGATTTTGTCAATGGAGCTGTGGGTCACCGGCTCCGCTTTGGAGGCGGGCGTGGACAAGCTCTGGCGAAGGCTATGGGCTTACGTGCTGGCAAAACACCAAAAATAGTTGATGCAACCGCAGGCTTGGGCCGAGATTCATTTTTGTTGGCGTCCCTGGGAGCACAGGTTACAATGATCGAGCGATCCAAAAAAATGTACACCTTGCTGGCTCAGGGTATGGATCGAGCCTCCCAGGAAGGAAGCGACTTCCAGCAAATAATTGGGCGGATGAACCTGTTGTATGGAGACGCCAAGGAATTGCTGCCAGAATTATCAGCCGACGCCGTTTTGATTGATCCAATGCATCCGCCCCGCAAAAACTCGGCGCTTGTTAAGCTTGAGCTACGTCAGGTCCGCCAGATTGTGGGTGCCGACGACGATGCGGCTGATTTGATAAAGGTGGCCTTGGGTTCAGCAAAAAAACGAGTTGTTTTGAAGTGGCCTGCAAAGGCCGATCCCATCAAAGGAATACATGCGTGCTCCCATCAAATAATAGGAAAGTCCGTAAGGTATGATGTCTTCATGTTAGCCTAGAAGGTCGTCAAACCAGTCATTTATCGATAAAAGAGCAAAACACTAATTAGAACTCATTACGGCAACAATTCTAAATGGCCCATGCGATATTCCATATTGATCTGGCTAGGCTTCAGCCTTAAAACGAGACGAAAGGCTATGGCTAATTCATTAACCTTTAAAAGTTGCCAAGTGCCCATGAGGTCAAAAACTTAGTTTTTTTTGATGCTCCACTGATACCTGACTTCAATCCAGTTAAGATAGGCCCGCCGAATGACTGTCAACACTACGAAATCCACGTTTGGATCCGGCGTCAAAGACGGACTTCCCTATATTGTGGTAGTAATTCCTTTCGCGACACTATTTGGCGTAGTAGCGGTTGAGGCAGGACTAACAATTGCGCAAACCTTTAGCTTTTCTCTATTGGTTATTGCTGGCGCATCCCAATTCGCAGCCCTACAATTGATGTTAGAAAACGCCGGGATTGTGGTTGTATTGATGGCAGCGCTAGCCGTGAACCTACGAATGGCTATGTATGCAGCCGCTCTTGCACCTCATTTGGGAAGCGCGCCATTTTGGCAGCGTATGTTGATCGGATTTCTGAATTTTGATCAAAGCTATTTGTTGTCTGTTACCAGATATGAAGACCAGCCACTAATGTCAGTCGCAGAAAAGGTGATGTATTTCCTAGGAGTGGCCCTTTTAATTGCTCCCCTTTGGTGTCTTTTTACTTATATAGGGGCGATTTTTGGATCGTCTGTGCCTGCGACGTGGGAGGCATCATTTATCTTACCAGTTGCATTTTTAGCGATGGTTGCTCCTATGCTTAAGTCTCCAGCTCATTTAGCAGCAGCATTTGTGTCGATCGTTGTGGCTTTGGTACTCACGGATTTGCCATCAGGTAGTGGGCTTTTAATTGCAGCGTTCTGTGCAATGGCTACGGGCGTAACTGTTGAGACGCTTTTAGAGAGCAAAGCATGAGCTATACCCAATCTGAAATTTGGCTAATAATAGGTCTAATGGCCATTGGAACATTTGCGATCCGATTTTCCTTTCTGGGATTGATTGGCACACGACGCATCCCATCCCTGATTGAACGAATGCTGAGATTTACCCCAGTTGCTGTTCTGCCAGGTATGATCGCACCCTTAGTGCTGTGGCCAACAGATGCAATAAATGGCGTTACGATGCTCCATATAGCAGCCGCAATCATTACTTTTAGCACGGCTTATGCCACTAAAAAGGTAACTTGGGGCATCGCCATAGGTATTGCCCTATTTTTTGGTCCCAACCTCGTTGAACTATTATAAACAAAAATGCTAGCCGCGATTAACGATGTTTTAAAATTTACTCTCTAACAAATTTTTCAGGATTTTCATAACAATAGGCTGACCAAAAATCGTATTTGTTAGCCCAACCAATAATCTAAATTCAGAAAATTAGCTAATGTTTAGATGGGATAGAAGCTATTTTAGCTCAATCAATCCGTCGGAATAAGGAGACATCTTAATCGTCATTTCAACCTAAACGGACAGGCTTATTCAGAATATATTCCAAGCTATAAGCTCCCATTAAAAATAAATAAGGCCTCATCATCAATTTTATAACTGTCAATAAACGTCTTGGCCCGCTTGGAAAGAAGCCATTTTTCTAAGAGATCCGCGGCATCTGCGTTTATGTGAGAATGCTTCTCAGGGTTTACCGGGATATATGAATATTGATTAAACAAAACTGCATCACCTGAAAACAAAAGCGCTAAACTACCCTTATTCTTAAACTTTAACCAACTGGCACGATCCGCCATAATATAGGCATCAAGACCTGATGCGCTATTGAGGCTAGAACCCATGCTGGCTCCCACAGCCTTATACCAATTTCCAAAATTATTGGGTCTAAGCCCAGCCACAGCCCAAAGGGCAAGTTCTTTTTTATGAGTGCCACTATCATCACCGCGGCTTATAAAAGCGGACTGCGAAAGGGCTATACTAACGAGAGCCTCACTGGCACGCTGGGCACCTTTGATGTTTGCTGGATCAGACGATGGACCAACCAAAACAAAATCATTGTACATAATTTCACGTCGGTGGGTGCCAAAACCATCTGCAATAAAAACATCTTCGGCTTCCCTTGAATGTACCAATATTGCATCCACATCACCAGCCTGACCCAGACGCAGTGCTTGACCTGTGCCCACCACAAGCAATTGTACATCTATACCTATGTCCGACTTTATTGCTGGAAGTAAAACATCAGACAAACCCGAATTGTTAAAGCTTGTTGTAGTAGCAAGTCGCAGGGTTTGTGGATCAGCCGACGCCTTGGATATTAGGAGCATCACCAATAAGAAAATGAAAAAAGTGCGGATCATTCAATGATATCTCCGTTTAAAAACGACTGAGCCTCAGACGTACTTGGTATATTGAAAAACACAGACGCTGGGCTCTGCTCATGCAATCTCCCACCCAGCAAAAACAAAACACTATCCGCTAGGCGCTTAGCCTGACCCAGATTATGGGTTGTCATAATAATAGAGGTTCCTGCTAGTGTGGCCTCATGCAAAAGCTCTTCTATTTCGCGGATTGACCGGCCATCCAGATTAGCACAAGGTTCATCGAGGAATAATACCTTTGGCATACGGATCAGCGCTCGTCCTATTGCTAACTTTTGTTTTTCTCCGCCCGAAAGGCGTGTAGCAGGAAAGTCTAGTGCATCCTCTAGACCTATCTTTCTAGCCCACAAGCTTACACGCATAGAAATTTCACTTTTAACTGTGCCTATAAGCTTTAATGGATATGCTAAGTTCTGAGCCACTGATCTACGCAGGACAATAGGACTTTGAAAGACATAGGCTTGTTCCTCCCGCGCCTGAACATTCGCAACCGACCAATGCATCTCACCGTCAGAGATGCGTTCAACTCCATGAAGAACTTTGAGAAAGGTGGTTTTTCCAGCTCCATTTGGGCCTAAAACAACTGTGATTCCACGTGTTTCCATATCCAGATCAAGAGGCCCCAGAACCAATTTTCCATCACGTCTTACCACGACAGAGTCGAGGCTAACTGACAGTGGACCCTTTACCATGTGCCGTCCCTCTCAGTACGGGACAGAGAATGGATAGCAAAGTTTATCAGCAAAGTCAGTGCTATGAGCACGAAGCCCAAACCAAGGGCCAATGCGAAATCCCCCTTACCTGTCTCAAGTGCAATTGCCGTCGTCAAAACACGGGTAACATGATCTATGTTACCACCAACGATCATAATAGCCCCCACCTCCCCGATACCGCGACCAAACCCTGCCAACGAGGCAGTCATTAAAGTACGCCGACCGTCCCTGATCAGGGCAGTAATACGCTGGAGACTAGTGGTGTTAAGCGAAATTAATAAATCATGATATTCTGACCATAGCTCGCGCATAGCTTGATGAGTGATCGACGCAATCAGAGGGGTGATAATAATCACTTGTGCAACAATCATAGCCGTGGGCGTAAACAATAAGCCCATCACACCAAATGGGCCTGAGCGGGAAAATAACAAATAAACCATCAAACCAACCACGACAGGCGGCAGCCCCATCAAAGCATTGAGAACCACTATGGCAAAACGACGATAACGAAATCTGCGAATTGCTAACCAAGTGCCTAAGGGGAGAGCTAGAGCGGATGCTATGAGCAAAGCTGTGACACTAACCTGCAAAGAGCGTAGGGTTATTTCAATTAGGTCTGAGTCAAGTGTAAATATCAGCCGGAATGCTTCTTGTAAGCCAGCAAAAATTTCATTCATTACAACCTAGTCCCAATCGGAGAGTTAGTATTATTTATCTAGGCGTACATCCGCGTCAGAGGTCCGGCCTTGGTTTCAGAACCCAGCTTTTTTAAGACAAGATTCGCTCCAAAAACAATAACAGAGATGGCAAAAAACTCTATAACCATAGTTTTCATTTTTTTTCTTTCGGCTCTTATAGTAGTTGGGTACTTGGATAATTAAAACAACCTTAAAGATCGCAAGCGGACTGATCGAACCTAGTTTTTTGATGAATCTTCCTTCAGCGCCTTAAATGCATAATCTAATTTAGCTCACAGTTCATTGATAAATAAATATATTTTTAATTTTACTTGATTCCAGCACTCAGGGATTTTAATAGATTCAGGGCTTGACCAAACATGACTTTGTGGTGCTGATGCAGCTATGAAAAGCCTTGAAAACCGTGATACACCAGCTGGCTTTGTCTTTGCAGTTTCTGCCTATTTAATGTGGGGAGTTTTGCCTCTCTATATGAAACTTCTGGATCATGTACCTGCAGCAGAAGTTGTGGCGCATCGGGTGGTTTGGTCTGTTCCAATTGCAATGTTGGTACTGGTGGCCTTAGGCCGCACGTCAGATTTGTCGGCTGCATTGGCCAGCCCACGTACACTGGCCATGGGCGTGCTAACAGCAGCCCTGATTTCGCTCAACTGGGGCATTTATGTTTGGTCGATCGGATCGGGCCATGCCCTAGATGCCGCCTTGGGGTATTATATCAACCCGCTATTCAGTATGGCACTTGGGATCTTTTTTTTAGGCGAGCGGCCCAGTCGCTTGCAAATAGTGGCCATTGTTTTAGCGATTGGGGCCGTTGTCATAATAACATTGGCCGCAGGAACAGTACCATGGGTGGCCATTGGGCTTTTTGTAAGTTGGGGCTTTTACGCGCTATGTAAAAAACAACTGCCGGTCGGGCCAAACCAAGGGTTCTTACTTGAAGTGTTGATATTGTTGCTGCCCGCTCTGGCTTATATCGCATGGATATCAGTGCAGCAGCAAGGCCATTTTCTAATGTTGAGTTGGTATGACAGTTTGCTATTGTTGGGCTGTGGTGCTGTTACCGCCATTCCCTTGATGCTCTATGCCAATGGGGCCAAGCGGTTGCGCCTTACAACCATTGCAGTGTTGCAGTATATTGCGCCAACAATGATTTTTCTCTGTGCCGTCTTAGTCTTTGACGAACCTGTTGGTCAGGCACGTATGATAGCCTTTCCAATGATTTGGGTAGCATTGGTTATCTACTCTATCACTCTGATACACCAGATGCGTGCCACAAAAACGAAGTGAACAAGCAATACATTATTATTATAAAGATGGTTTTTCATTCCGATCAATGTGAGCTAAACGCAGCAATGAGAGTAACAATTATTTGATTACCGAAACGCGCTTAAAAATAAAAAATCAATACACCATTAAAAGAAGTGGTACCACCTCCTGGTCTCGAACCAGGGACCTCCTGATCCACAATCAGGCGCTCTAACCAACTGAGCTAAGGCGGCAATATTATCCCGATCTAGCGACCCTTCCACACGAATGCAATAGTTTGAAAAATATTTAAATAAAAGGTTTGTACGAAAAGTGTTCTCAGGATTAATCAAATCAGAAATCCAATCAAGAGCTTTATCTATTGCGTAGGAAGCCACTTGAACAATGTAAAAAACCGTTCTACGGCAATCAAGAGCATTGAAAGGCGTTCTTATGGGTATCAATACGGAAAAAGAAATTGAAGCTAATTTACAAATAGGCCCAACAGATCAGGGCATGGTGCGAATATTTGTAAGCGCCGGCGAGGCTGAAATTCCGATGGATTTCGAAGTCGAGGAAGCAAATGACATTGCGGAAGAAATTATGGCAGCTGCTCGTGCCGCAGATCAAATGTCAAAATAATTAGGTAAAACGAGCCACCCCAGGGTCTCGATACGCGTGTGCCCTTCGTGCTGAGTGTCGAGCAAATTTTAAAGTGATAGCTTTGCGTCGCGCCGGTAAAATTCTTTTAATCTCAGACATACGAACTATTTCGGCACCATACCCATCCGCTATGATAAGCCCCGTGTCCTCCGGCAAAATTTCGGTCGGAAAATCTTGATCAACGGCCCAAAAATACCGATCACACCACTCCAGATAATCATGCCATTTATGGTCTGCTTGAAAGTCAGTACGGGAAGACTTGCATTCAATGATCCAGATTTCGCCTTTGGGGCCCAATGCCATAACGTCAACACGCCTGCCAGGCCGCGGCACCAACTCCTCAACACAGACAAAATCATAGCTGCGTAAATGGCGGCACACCCCGCGCGCGAGCAGCTGTCCGGGCATTAAAAAGATTCCAGAATTGGAATTTGGATCAGTCAAATCATTCATTCTAAAACTATGAACACATAGATTAAGAGCGCAAGGGTGAAATCATCTATTGCTCACCCTCCTCAGGTGTAGGGTTGGCACGTCACAAACAAAAAAAATAAACATTAACAAATTAAACTAATTGGTTTTAAACCAACTTTTTGGAGTGCAGCACATTTTTTCTGGTGATCACGTTGCAACGATATAAACTTCAGCACTTGATGTTCTTGAAACGTTTACTCCTATGTGCAAGCCGAGCGAGGCCAGGCTAATGCACTTGGGTCAAAGGCTGTCGCTCAAGCAGCCCAAAGGAAGAATTCCGTCGTCGCAGATCCCACCATGGCCCACTATAGCTGCTCTTTTTACCTTCTTTTAATGCAGGTCTGTATAACTTCGTGACATCGATAAAAATGGGGTTATGACAGCCCAAAAAAATCACGGCACGAGACAAAAAAGGTTATTAAAGGTTTTTTCTACCCCCAGAAAAAGCTCAGTGGTTGCCTCGCATAGAGCAAAGGGTCAGCGGCATGATACAATCTGGTGGAGATTAATCCTAAACTAATCGCCTTGTAGTGTCCCACACAAAGGCTTACGTGTGACGGCGGCGGGTTCTGCCCTTCTCGTATGCGGTCAAATTCCAGTGGCCTTACGCAAATCCGAGGGAGCTGGCTCTGTTTGGACCCTGGTTCTTTTATCTGGCGCCCACCTGTACATACAGGTCCTCGGGAATTAAGTTACCAACCCGGTTGCGTTGCGGGCCCGCCACTTTAAAATTTTTGAAACATATTCTTACGTGAGTTTGTTGATCCATTCCGCGATCTGCGCCATGGAAGCCTCGGCCGCACGATCCGCACCACAAGATTGCAAATAGCCATGCGGTTGATGCGGCGCCAAAAGATGGGTCACAGGATGTTGGGTATTTGCTGCAAGCCAGTCGTTATCATCTGCGATTGGATCACATTCAGCTTTGACCAGCAAAATTGGAGCACCCGATGTTGAAAGCCGCGAGCGGAAGTCTGTCACATCCTCACAACCCAAATGGTGGTACATTGCCAAAAGAGCCAAACTTTGCAATCCATCTGCGTTTTTGCCGAAGGCCCGATGCGATGGACCGTCCAGGCATCCAAACGCGCCATATAGGCTTACAATACCTTTTATCTTTGCAGGCTCAATTGTGCTTTCAGCAGCCCAAAGAGCCATTGCCCCTCCAGCACTGTCACCTGCCAAAATTATATTGTCCCGATCCTGTGAAAACTGGCTGGTTATTTCACCTGCCTGGTCAGCTTGCGCAGGAAATTTATGCTCAGGAGCTAAATTGTAGGGAGCGGCAAAAACACAATGTCCACTGAGTTTAGCCATCCATGAACATAAGGTTCGGTGGGTCCAAGGGCTTCCAACAATCCAACCGCCACCGTGGAAATACAAAATATCAGTGCCTAGAAGTGGGTCTGGTGGTCTGAAACTTAGACCGGTACCACTCCTAAAATCAACCTCTTCAATCACAACTTCTTGCGCTGAGAAATGAGCTATTGCTGCGCGCTCGGCGTTGTAGCCATCGCGCAATTTAATCACAGGATCAGTTGCCCAATTTAGGATTGGCATTCCACTCATACGAATGAGCCCGGCTTGGCCTCGCGGGCAATGTGATCCAGCACTGCATTTACAAAACTGCTTTCTTTTCCATCTGGAAAGAAAGCAAGTGCAACTTCCACATATTCCACGATTGCAACTTTGGGAGGCGTGTCGCCCTCAATCATTTCAGCGCCAGCGGCCCGAAAGACTGCGCGAAGTGTCGGATCTATTCTTGCGATGGGCCACTTCGCAACCAAAGCCCGATCCGTCATCTGGTCTATGCGGGCCTGATTGTTCACAGCACCCGCGACAACACGACGGAAGTGCTCAATATCACCTTCTTCAAGTTGTTGGTCATCCAACTCAGGCCCCATACGATACTCTTCAAATTCTGCAAGAACCGTATCAATAGGTTGGTTCGTAGATTCCATCTGGAACAGGGCTTGCACTGCATAAAGACGACTAGCTGATTTCATACGACGTTTTAAGTTTCCTGATAAGTTAGAAACGCTCATACTAGTTTATTCTCCACTTTGGATAAAAACCCAATTTTTCCGGTAGGTTTACCCCATCTTTGCTTCAACTTTACAAGATGTAGGGCCGCCGCCGCTGCTCCTCCACCCTTATTTTGTCCATCAACGTCTGCGCGTGCTTCGGCCTGTGAACTATTTTCAACTGTCAAAATACCATTACCCAGGCAGACGCCTTGCAAACCGAGCAGCTGCAAAGCACGACTGCTGTCATTGCAAACGGTGTCGTAATGCGTAGTTTCGCCGCGGATTACACACCCCAATGCCACATAGCCATCAAAATTTGTGTGGCACTGAGCAATAGCAATAGCCGTTGGGACTTCAAGAGCACCCGGAACATCCGTTACCTCCCAGGTAGCGCCCGAAGCCTCAATTTCAGCCTTAGCGCCTTCAACTAATTGTTCTGCAATGTCCTTATAATAGGGGGCAACGACGATTAGTATGTTTACCGGATGTTTGAATATTGCACGCTCTAAGGTGGAATGTTGTTCTGTCGATGCCATCATCCAAGCTCCGATATCTTTTGAATGCCTGTTATTTGCAAACCATAAGCCTCAAGGCCTACAATTTTTGGCTTAGGGGAATTAGTCAGCAAAGTTAGTTTGGACAAGCCTAGGGAGGACAAAATTTGTGCACCAACCCCGTACTGGCGCAAGGTCTGGGGACTACCGTCATCGCTGGCACTGACTTTCATATGTAGATCGCGCAACAAGACCAAAACACCAGTACCTTTTTCAGCAATGATCTTCATAGATTGCGAAAACTCAAAGGCCCTGCCAGCTGCGCCCACTCCGATCATATCCAACATAGGATCTAAAGAGTGCATCCGTACCAAAATAGGGTCATTGCCTACGCCAATGTCGCCTTTAACTAGGGCAATGTGCTCAGCCCCTTGGGTTTCATCATTGAAAATTCTCATCTGCCATTCGCCCCCGAATTCAGATTGTATTGTCTCTAATCCACGCACACGCACAAGGTTATCGTGACGGCGACGGTAAGCAATCAAATCGCTAATTGTACCTATTTTAAGATTATGTATTTTGGCAAAACCAATTAAATCCGGCAATCTCGCCATACTGCCATCATCGTTCATGATTTCACAAATCACACCGGACGGGTTTAAACCTGCAAGTCGCGATATATCCACAGCAGCCTCTGTGTGCCCAGCACGCACCAAAACCCCACCGTCGCGTGCCCGCAATGGGAACACGTGGCCCGGAGTTGCTATATCAGCAGCAGTTTTAGTTGCATCAATCGCCACGGCCACAGTATGGGCGCGGTCATGTGCAGAAATTCCTGTTGTTACACCTTCGCGGGCTTCAATCGAAATTGTGAAGGCAGTTTCATGGCGAGATGAATTATAAGTTGACATCAACTCAAGACCAAGTCTTTCCACACGCTCGCCAGTCAGCGTCAAGCAAATCAGTCCTCTCCCATAACGCGCCATAAAATTGATAGCTTCAGGCGTTGCCATTTGAGCAGGAATGACCAAATCACCCTCATTTTCTCTGTCTTCGTGGTCGACTAGGACAAACATTCGTCCATTACGGGCTTCCTCAATAATTTCTTCTGTCGGCGAAATGATATCTGCCAAGCCACGTTCAACGTTACCTGGTGCCTCAAACGACGAAAGATCACTCATTTTTATTTCCAATCCTGTAGTCGCGCCACGTACCGTGCAAGCGTGTCAATCTCGAGGTTCACTAGGTCTCCCACTTTAGCATCACTCCATATGGTCACGGCTTTTGTATGTGGAATGAAATTAATACCAAAAACCGCACCCTCAACTTCATTCACCGTCAACGAGGTTCCATTCAAAGAGACTGACCCTTTGGGAGCAATGTATTTCGCTAATGCATCCGGAGCACGCAATTTTACTCGAGTACTGTCACCTTCATCATGCATGTCAATAATAGTGGCCACACCATCAACGTGGCCGGAAACAATATGGCCCCCAAGTTCATCACCAACCTTTAAAGCACGCTCAAGATTAATTGCCCCAGACATCTCCCAATCAACAATATTGGTCAGATTTACACTTTCAGCAGAAATATCGACAGAAAAACTATCCTCAGTTTTCTCAACAACAGTGAGACAAACGCCGTTACAAGCAATGGATGCTCCAATATTGACAGTGCTTAGATCGTAAGCAGTAACTATCTCTGCTCGCAAATCACCCGCGCGTTTTAGATCGCGAATAATGCCAACATCAGTTATAATACCTGTGAACATACTTTTTTCCCTTCAAGCTGTCCCTATCCCCAGTAAAAGCCTTGGGCAAGTGTTTGCTTTTGATTTGAAAATAACAAATCCTATATTTTTCGACTTCATCTAAACTCAAAGGCCATTTGTGATATCAAGACAACAAAAGATACCTAAAATAGCAACTTGGTTAAAAAAATTTGGTTAAAGTTTTTAAATTCTCAAAGATCCCCAAATTCATTTTTTAAATCAAGCTAGGCCTGTTAAACTAAAATAGCTCAAGATTAAAAACGTTAAGTTCATTTAAAGCTCAAAGGTTTCGGGCCAATGTTAGAAACATAAATTTATTATTTATAATACATTGATAAAATAATCCCGAGCAATCAAAAATTTACACTGCGCCAATGGTGGCGTATGTCCGCGCCTATTTTCCGACAATCAACAAGTTCAAATCTAGTTGCCAAAACAAGCTTATCTACACCTAGTCCACCGAGACCAGCTTCACCATCAGAGCCGATCACAACCCCCGCCGAATATACAATCAAATCGTCGATCAAGTGATCTTTTAACAATCCAGCAGCAAAGGTACCCCCACCCTCGCATAGGACTGATGTAAGACCTTCAGCACCCAAACTTTGTACCAAAAGTTGCAAATTTAACCGGCCATCCAAACCTTGAGGAACTGCCAAAAACTTATCAGCTAATTCATTCCAATGAGGGTTTATTGAGTGCCCCTCTGCGTGGCATAGCCAAATCGGCGCTTCCTTTTTACTGGCCTTTAAAGCATTACCCAAAAAATCTAGATTTTTGGATGCAACGATCCGGACCGGCTGAGAAGTTTGTCCCAGCCCACGGACAGTAAGTGCAGGGTCATCCGCCCTTGCAGTTCCTCCACCCACAAGCACTGCATCGTGGCAACTACGTAAAACGTGCACATCACGCCTTGCTTCTAATCCTGTAATCCATTGGCTTTCGCCAGTTTTGGTCGCGATCCGCCCATCTAAAGACAGCGCAAGTTTTAAGGTAATCCGAGGCGAGCCACAAGAAATACGCTTGAAGAAGCCATAGTGGGCTGCCTCTGCCTGCATCTCCAAACATCCTTCAGAAACCTCAACCCCCGCCAGGCGAAGCGAATCCGCCCCTTTACCCGCGACACGCGGGTCAGTATCCTGCGTTGCAATCACACATCTCACAATTCCAGCTGTCACAAGCGCATCCACACAAGGTCCAGTTTTTCCAGTATGTGCGCATGGCTCGAGCGTAACATAGGCGGTTGCTCCAACAGCTTTTTTTCCAGCTTGCTGGAGCGCTACGACCTCGGCATGAGGTGTACCACCAGGTTGCGTCCAGCCACGCCCAACTATGCGGCCATTGCGTACTAAAACACAGCCCACTGCTGGGTTAGGCCACACATTCCCAGACCCGCGTTGTCCTAAAGTCAGGGCAAGCGCCATAAAGCGTTCATCAGTAAAGGTCGTCAATCTTCTGTCGGCAAATCTGGCCGAAGCTCTGAAACGAACTTGTCAAAATCATCCGCTGCTTGAAAGTTTTTATAAACGCTTGCAAAACGAACATATGCCACAGTATCTATACGAGCCAATGCTTCCATTACTATCTCGCCTATTGTTGTTGATGGAATATCTGTATCGCCCATGCTTTCAAGTCGCCGCACAATGCCAGATATCATTTGATCCATACGCTCAAGTTCAACTGGGCGCTTTTGCAAGGCAATGCGAATAGAACGCTCAAGCTTACTGCGATCAAAGTCCTCACGACGTCCATTAGATTTAATAACTACCAGATCTCGAAGCTGCACCCTTTCATAGGTCGTAAAACGTCCACCACAGGCAGGGCAAAAGCGCCGTCTTCTTATGGCTACATGGTCCTCAGCAGGGCGTGAATCTTTAACTTGGGTGTCGACATTTCCACAAAACGGGCAACGCATAAACCATCCTTCTCTTCACTAATATATTGGGCTTTTAGCTCAAAACCTAGAAATACTATAAGACTATCTCTATAAATTGTGTAGCAAAAAATCATACCTATAAATTGTTGATATTAAACGCTTGTCATACGAATACTTCACTCAGGTCTATCTCCAAATTAAGTTAGTTTTAATCATGACTAGGGGATTAAACAAATTGGATTAAACTTTTTATATAGCGTCAAATTACCTCTACAAAATCGTAGCTTAGACCACACAGGATCATCAAATTTTTTCAATTCTGATATAGGATTTAAACCCTTAAACGGCCAGTATGCCGTTTGCAAATCTATAGACAATTAATCCATCTCTATTGAATTGTGCTTATGTCGAAAAGTTAGATTCAAAAAGTTGGCTTAATTCAACTGTATGAACTTCAGAAATCCTGGTGCAAAAGTCATTAGTAAAAAAATACTAAGCACTTATATTATAATAATATTATTGATCCAAAAAACTGCGCAACTTGCGACTACGGCTTGGATGCTTAAGCTTACGGAGCGCTTTTGCCTCAATTTGACGAATACGTTCCCGGGTCACACTAAACTGCTGCCCCACTTCTTCCAAAGTATGATCAGTATTCATCCCAATACCAAAACGCATCCGTAACACACGCTCTTCACGCGGTGTCAGACTTGCTAGAACACGAGTTGTCGTCTCTTTCAGATTTTCCTGAATGGCGCTGTCGAGGGGCAAGACCGCATTCTTATCTTCAATAAAATCACCAAGTTGAGAGTCTTCTTCATCTCCAATTGGAGTTTCAAGCGAAATCGGCTCTTTTGCAATTTTCATAACCTTCCGCACTTTTTCTAGCGGCATTTGAAGTTTTGCAGCCAATTCTTCCGGTGTAGGTTCTCGGCCAATTTCGTGCAGCATTTGGCGGCCTGTGCGCACTAATTTATTAATTGTCTCAATCATGTGAACTGGAATGCGTATAGTTCGTGCTTGATCCGCAATAGAACGCGTAATTGCCTGGCGAATCCACCATGTTGCATATGTACTAAATTTATAACCCCGACGGTATTCGAACTTATCAACTGCTTTCATCAAGCCGATGTTTCCTTCTTGGATAAGATCCAAGAATTGTAAACCACGGTTTGTATATTTTTTAGCAATTGAGATAACCAAACGAAGGTTGGCCTCAACCATTTCTTTTTTAGCTTGGCGAGCTTCTTTTTCGCCTTTTTGAACTTGCTGAACAATACGGCGAAATTCACTAATATCCAGCCCAACGTACTGACCGACTTGAGCCATATCAGAACGCAACTGCTCAACTTTTTCAATACTACGTTCAATAAACATGTTCCAGCCACGTCCCGGCTTTTCGCTCATGTCGGTCAACCAATTTGGATCAAGCTCGCGGCCACGATAGGCCTCTACGAATTCACGGCGATTGATACGGGCTTGGTCTGCAAGTTTAACCATAGCACTATCGATAGACATGATACGGCGGTTGATACCATAGAGTTGATCAATCAACGCTTCAATACGGTTATTGTGCAAGTGCAACTCATTAACCAGCTCAACAATCTCGGAACGTAATTTTTGATATTTGGTTTCTTCACCCTTCGAGAAACTCTGATCTTCATTCAATGTTGCAGAAATACGTTGATCTTGCATCTCGGCCAGCATAGTAAAATTATGTGCAATCATATCAAGAGTTTCTAGCACTCGAGGCTTCAAAGCTTCTTCCATGGCAGCCAGAGAAATATTTGCGCCTTCATCATCATCATCATCATCATCATCTGCAGTTACGATCGGGTTTCCATCCGCATCCAACTCCGCCGCCTCCACGACTGGCGCCGTAACTCCATCTGTTGCAGCCACAGTTGAAGTTGCCTCCTCCTCGCCCATGTGACGACCAAACGTCGTTTCCAGATCAATCACATCGCGCAGGAGTATATCCTCTGTGAGTAATTCATCACGCCAGATCGTAATCGCCTGGAATGTAAGAGGGCTTTCACATAGACCCGCAATCATCGTCTTTCGGCCAGCCTCAATACGCTTGGCAATCGCAATTTCACCTTCACGGCTTAACAGTTCGACTGATCCCATCTCACGGAGGTACATCCGAACAGGATCATCAGTACGGTCAAGTTTCTCATTATTAGCGCCAGCCAAAGCCACATCACGATTTTGATTTGTTGCTATCAAATCGGTTGGGCCTTTATCTTCGTCTTCGTTCTCTTCCTCTTCAGTGACTTGAATACCCATATCTGAAAGCATCGACATCACATCTTCAATTTGGTCTGAAGAAACTTGATCGGGCGGAAGCACATTGTTTAGCTGATCGTACGTTATATATCCACGATCCCGAGCGTCAAATATCATTTTTTTGACCGCTGTTTGACTCATATCAATCATAGGCTCTTTTGCAGCGGCGTCTTGTTTACGATCGTCATTGTCTTTGGCGGCCATGCGGTGCTGCTCCTAAAGTGGCTGGGATTCTCGGCAGACAATGCCGAATCACATTCCCATCTGATTCGTTACCGCATTTAGCCTGATTCGATAACCATTTCCCAGCCCAACAAATTCTATCGTTGACCTGGCTTGGTAAAATCGATTTGGTCCAACAGGTTTTCAAGTGCTTTTCGCTCTTCCTGCTTTAATCTGAGGCCATTTTTGGCTGTCTTGTATTCCGTTTTATCTTCCTGAATTCCTTGAGTTGCCTCATGTAACTGATTGGCCGATTGGTGCAGACGCCATGTTAGACCCTCATCATCTAAGTCGGACAAATCTTGTACTGCTTCGTCGACCTCACGTCCATGCGCATCAATTGCAAACATTTGTCCAAATTCCTGCAACAAGCAGGTTACAACAAAATCGACATCGCCGGCATTTCGAACACCAGGCGCTATAGCAACGTGTGGTGCTCGAATTAAAGTTGTAAGAACCGCAGAGCCAAGTTTTTCGATAGCCGCAGTCCACATTAAATCAGCAGACCCAGAATATCCCAATAAAAACTGCTGAATTATTCGGTGCTCAGACTTAATGAATTTTAAGTCTCCCAAACGCCCCTCAACCGCCTCTAATGCTTCCGGGGTCTTAAGCAAGCTCGCGAGGATAACTGATTGGCGTAATATATGGCTTGTCTCGGAGCCCCTGGCCAGAGACGATGACTTTGTTGATACTTGAGGAATAGCCACTTTGGGGGCTCCACGAAGTGGAAATTTTTTGCCCTGATTGACAGGTTTAAAAAGCTGCCAACGCATTTCTTTTACCGCTTGGCCATAGTGGCCGCGTATAGATGGGTCTTTGATAAGTTTTATTGTTTCACGCAAGCTTTTATCTAACGCAGCTTTGCGTTCCGGGCTGTCAAAGTTTTTGCCAGAAACTTCACGCTCCCAAAGCAAATCGACCATTGGCCTCGCTTCATCCAAAAGCTTTTTCATCGCGGTCGGTCCGCCAGCTTTCAGTAGATCATCTGGGTCTTGTCCTTGTGGCATCACGGCGAAGCGCAAGGACTTTCCCGCCTCCAAAAGTGGCAATGCCAAATCGCAAACACGTTGCGCTGCTCGAACGCCAGCCGCATCACCATCAAGCGCAATTATAGGCTCGTCTGAGATACGCCACATGAGCTGAATCTGCATCTCAGTAACAGCTGTACCAAGGGGTGCAACCGCGGCGCTAAATCCAGCCTCAACCAACGCAATTACATCCATATAACCCTCAGCAACAATCAATGGGTGACCTTTGCCTGCAGCCTCGCGCGCGGGTCCATAGTTATAAAGGCTGCGGCCCTTATCAAATAATTCGGTTTCCGGGGAATTGAGGTATTTTGCGTTATCATTTGGATCCATGGCGCGTCCCCCAAATCCGATGCAACGGCCTCGGGAATCGCGAATTGGGTAGATAATGCGGTTACGAAAAGTGTCATAAGGGCGTTTGCCCTTACTTGAGGGCTTAGCCAGGCCAGCAGCCAAGATTAGCTCTTCTTCGACATTCTTACTTGCAAGATGATCCCAAAGACCCTGCCAAGAATCTGGAGCGAAGCCGATGTCGAATCTATCAAGTGCAGGCTGCAACAATCCACGTCCAGCGAGGTAATTTCGAGCCTCCGCGCCGCCACTGGTGTTCAATTGAAGCCGGAAGAACTGCAGAGCCTGCTCCATGATCTCGGCCAATTTTGTTCGCCGATCTGCTTTTTCCTGCGCCTGAGGGTCTCTTTCTGGCATCGACATGCCAGCTTCGCGAGCCAAAATTTCGACAGCTTCCATGAAGCTTACATTCTCAGTGTCCTTAATAAAACCAAGAGCATCGCCTTTGGCATGACAACCAAAACAGTAATAATATCCCTTGCGATCATCCACATGAAAACTTGCAGTTTTTTCCTGATGAAAGGGGCATGGAGACCACATATCGCCCTTGCCCTGATTGGATTTTCGCGTATCCCACATGACTTTTCGCCCAACCACTTGCGTGATCGAGGTGCGGTTTCTCAGTTCATCTAAAAATCCCGGTGGCAATGACATACGGATAACTTAAAGCGTCTTTGACCGCGCCGCCACCGATTCCATCAGATCATTCATGAAGTTACGGCGATTTACAAACATCATAAGCCAAAAATAATTCTATCCCAAGCATGAAATGCTGGCCTGCATATGCATCCGGTCACTGCGTTGTGTCACGCCTGTTTAAAACCTGTGGCCACATGTCGAGCGGCTTCAGCCATATAAGAATATCGCTAACATGCGCGCCCGAAATATCTACAACACACCAAAAATCACTTATATCTAAGGCATTGCGATGCGCGCACCGACCGCGAATGCAACGCAAGCCTTCTTTTGTCCAGCCTCAACGCTTTCAAGTAGCACTTTTTAACAAACCGAATAATAGTAAAAGTCTAGCCATTAGCTACCACTAATATTCTTAAAGATCTGCAAAAAGTCGGAGTTATAAGCCTTTTGCTTGATAAGCACCGGCTACTTTGCCAATACTGACCAAATAGGCCGCTGTACGCATATCTGGGACATCAGAACGAGCGCGCCAGACCTCTGCCATATCATTATATGCACCGCGCATCGTATCGTCCAAACCTGAGCGCACCAGTTCCAATTCACTTGCACCTTTGAGGTATTTTTCTTTGAAATTTGGAGTTAATTGCCAGCTAATACCTTTATCTGAACTAAGTCTTTCCAATTCGTCTACTATCGATTTATTGCGGCTTTCTTCTCGGCGACGCTCCATCCGACCAAACCGAATATGGCTTAGGTTTTTTACCCATTCAAAGTATGATACCGTAACCCCACCTGCATTGGCATACATGTCAGGTATGATTACAACTCCTTTTGAAAGCAGTATCGCATCAGCACCTGCAGTTACTGGACCGTTAGCTGCCTCAACAATTAGACGTGCCTGCACGCGGCCCGCATTTTCTCGGTTTATGACACCTTCCAGCGCTGCCGGGATAAGAATATCACAAGAAGCTTCCAGCATAGATGCCCCGTCCGCAGTGTAATCAGCGCCAGGAAAGCCTTTTACACCATTATTCTCCGCAATCCATTCCTTTAGAGCCTCAATATCTAAACCACTTGCACAGCTAACAGCTCCATCTCGTTCAATGACGCCAACAATACGAGCACCATCTTCTTCGCACAAAAATTTGGCGGCATGGTACCCCACATTACCCAAGCCTTGAACAATGATAGCTTTATCGTCCAGTTTCCCTGAAAGACCTGCAGCCTTGATGTCTTCGGGGTGACGGAAAAACTCCTGCAGCGCGTATTGAACTCCCCGCCCAGTGGCCTCTGTTCTACCTTGGATGCCCCCACCATTTACAGGTTTGCCCGTTACACAAGCACGCGCATTAATATCTGTAGTATTCATGCGTTGATATTGGTCAGCAATCCACGCCATTTCACGCTCCCCAGTCCCCATATCGGGTGCCGGTACGTTTTGCGAAGGATGTATTAAATCTCGCTTGATCAACTCATAAGCAAACCGCCGCGTTATCTGTTCTAATTCGTGCTCTTCATACTCCCTGGGGTCAATTCGCAAACCTCCTTTCGAGCCTCCATAAGGTGCATCAACCAAAGCGCATTTATATGTCATCAAAGCTGCCAAAGCCTCAACCTCGTCTTGGTTCACACCCAAGGCGTAGCGAATCCCGCCCTTGACAGGTTCCATATGCTCAGAATGCACTGCTCGGTATCCAGTGAAGGTTTTAATCTCACCACGCAAGCGAACCCCAAACCGCACGGTATAAGTCGCGTTACAAACCCTAATTTTCTCAGCGAGACCTAGAGGCATATCCATCAATGCCACAGCACGATTGAACATTATATCTACGCTATCGCGAAAGCTTGGCTCTGGAGATGTTGTATTTGACATAAATTTTACTCCTAAAATTGGAACGCTTTCCCCTACCCTAAATCATTAGTTGCCAAAAAGAACCCAATAAAAACTTTATCTATTCTCAGAGCCTTTCTGAAGCAGACTTTTCCGCAATTAGTACAGCTAAAGCATCCGCAACAAATTTTCCTTCTGAGGGAGAAGTCACGCCACCAATGCCGATGCGTTTACCAAATTGCCAATATAAACCTGGCACCCATGCCCGAACGCAGGGCTTATCCAAGCTGATGACAAAACCATTTGATGGCTTAAAGGCAAATGCACTGCGCTCCACGCGAAGCATAGTCTCAAGCGAAGCCAACATTTGACCATCATCAAAGAAAAGCCCAGAGCGCCGCAGCTGTATTTTACGCCCAGTCCCACGTTGCATCGTGCGCGCCACCCAAAGAACGGCAGCTGCCACAATGATAAGGAATGCTTTTTGCAAGATTGTAGCGTTTGTCGTAACAGTAAGGTAAAGCAACAAAAAACCAAGCAGCATCATAACAATCAATGCAAGGCCCCGGCGCGTGGGTGAAACACCTAAACTTGCAATAATTGGCTCTGACATTTCAAAATTCCCAATGTGCTTAGCCAACCGGCCTGCTTCAGGACGCTATCTGACCTGAAACTCGTTGAAATGAAAGTTTAAAGTGGCTCTAACGGCGGACGACGACCTCTTTTCCACGCTCTTCGAGTTCTTCATCAATTAGCACCCGTGGGAAACCTTCGGCAAGAATACTCAACCCTGTGGCCTCCTCAAGACGTTCAATGATACGATCAGATTGTGCTCGCTCCCCATAACGTTTCTGACCGTCAGTCATAATATCTATGATCAAAGGCGACACCTCCAATGGAACAGAATGATCATCCGCAATCTGTTGGAAAAGACCAATATCTTTTTGAATGAGGTCCATAGTAAAGTTCACATTTCGTGATCCAGATAAAATCATCTGGCTCTCTGTCTCATGAACAAAAGAGGTGCCAGAGGACATGGAGATAGCCTCATAGGTCATCCCCATATCCATCCCCGCGGCCTTCATCACTGTCAGAGCTTCGCATACAGTAATTAAATTTGCCGTAGCCAAATAGTTGGTCATGACTTTAAGTAAACTGGAGTTCCCAATATCACCAACATGTAAAATACGGCGTCCCATGTGTGTCAAAACTGGTAGAACTTTGTCGAAGGTCGAGCGCTTGCAACCCGCATAAATTGAGATGTTACCAGTATCGGCACGATGGCAGCCACCAGATACCGGACAGTCCACTGCCTCACCCCCAGCTTCTATCACCAACGCTCCAAGACGCTTTACTTCGTTAGCATCGGTGGTGGACATTTCCATCCAAATTTTTCCTGGACCAACATGCGGCAGCATTTCAGTTACAACAGCGTCAGATGCAGCAGGGTTTGGCAGGCAAGTTATAACCACATCGCAATTTTGCATGAGCATTGCGGGGCTAACTCCATCTCGAGCTCCCAGTGCAACAAAATCCGCCACGAAGCTCGTATTTAAATCATGAACGCTCAGATTCAAATCATTTCGCAAAAGGCTCCCAGCCAGTTTTCCACCGACGTTGCCCAATCCAATAAAACCAATCTTCATGATCCATCCCCATGATTTTGTTTGAAAACGAAATGAAGGTTCTTCAACGACATGTCGCCTCTATTTACGACGCTTGTTAATTTGGACACAATTTAGGAAGATGAAACCATGCAACATCGAAATGATCCAGCCGCAGGCATTGAAACTACCCCAGAATTTGAAAGATTCTCCCAGAAAAACGATATTTTCACTCGCGCCTTTTGGGATAAAACTGTTCAGACCCAAAAAACAGATTCTTTTTTTGCAAGTTATCGCATGGAGGCAATTCCACGTCGTGGCGATGGGTTCAGTCAGAAAGATTTTGCCTTGCGCAACGCAAGCTGGTTAATTTCTGATATTATGGCAGACAGGTTTTCCAGCGATGGGCGCCGTGAAGGATTTCAGGCCCCTCTTAGCAATGACACTCCTATCGCCGACCAAAAGGTCAAATTCAAAAGTCCTGCACAAGCATCATCTGATATAAAAAAGGTAGCTTCATTCTTTGGGGCGGACTTGAGTGGGATTACGACGCTTGATGATCGATGGTTGTATTCCAAACGTGTCGATGCGCGTGATATGTCAGAGAAGGATATCGGTCTTCCAGAGGGGATTACTCATGTCATCGTGTTAGGTCATGAGATGGATTATGAAATGGTCAAAACTTACCCTTCCGCATTGGGAGGGGCCGCAACCGGCCGGGAATACAGCCATGAAGCCGCTGTGGTCATGCAAGTTGCAGCCTATATACGCAATCTTGGCTATAGTGCCGTAGCCTCAATGAATGACACGGGACTTGTTATTCCAATGGCTGTGCAGGCGGGGCTAGGAGAGTATGCTCGCAATCAGTTAGTAATCACGCCAGAGTATGGCCCCCGCCTAAGATTTTCTAAAATATTTACTGATATGCCCTTAGAAATAGATCAACCAAAACGACCCGGGGTGGCAAAGTTCTGCGACATTTGCACCAAATGCGTCGACGCTTGCCCAGTCAAAGCTCTCCCAAGTGGAGCTCCAAAGGTCAGTGAGGACATCTCTACAATCAAGGGCGTCAAAAAATGGTCATCAGACGCTAAAAAATGTTTTTCTTTCTGGGCAAGTCTCAGCAGTGATTGTGCCATTTGCATGCGGGTCTGCCCTTTCAATCGCGATTTTACGCAAACTCGCCACAAGCTTTGGTTAAAACTCGCCCTTTCCCCATTGCGGCGTTTGGCACTTTGGCTAGACCGCAAACGTGGAGGACGTCTGAAGCCAGGCGAATGGTGGTCTCGATAGCGGGCTAGACATCCGTGGACATTGAAATCTCATTATCGAGCGCCATATGAAAATCAAAGGTTGAAGGAATTAATCTAAATGTCTTTGCGCCCAACACTAGAGACCCGTCAGGCAACCCCAACTATGGAGGGAGCTGGCGTGAAATTACATAGAGCCTTCGGGTTTAAAGACCCTTCAGAGATGGATCCTTTTTTGTTGTTTGACGATTTTCGCAATGAACTACCGGCTGATTTTGAGTTAGGTTTTCCTTGGCATCCACACCGTGGCATTGAGACAATAACCTACGTTCTCTCGGGCAGCGTCGAGCATGGCGACAGTCTAGGAAATACAGGAACTCTGAGTGCAGGCGACGTGCAGTGGATGACTGCAGGTCGAGGGATCATGCACCAAGAGATGCCTCAAGGAAACGGAGACGGTCAGATGCACGGCTTCCAATTGTGGGGAAACCTGCCAGGAAGCCTAAAGATGACAGATCCTCGGTATCAAGACGTCTCAGGCGTAGAAATTCCAGAAGTTTTTGATGATGATGGTACACGAGTAAAGGTCATTGTTGGTAAATTTTGGGGAAAACGTGGTCCGGTTGATGGCATCGCTGCGGATCCACAATACCTCGACATTTATGTTCCACCAGGTATTCAGAAAACTTTCAGAATTGATACTTACCGAAGGGCGTTTGCATATGTGTTTGACGGCAGGGCGACATTTGTAGATGCGTCAGGCCCCAGCGGTGTATTGCTTGAGAAAGAAGTAGCGGGCCGAGAAGTTAACATTCGGGACATGTCTGGAAATCGCACGTTGATCCGATTTGGAACTGGCGATGAGGTGACTTTACAAGCAGGCCCAGAGGGCGTGCGGTTTCTCCTAATTTCTGGAGCCCCTATCGAGGAGCCCGTTGCGTGGCACGGACCCATCGTGATGAACACGCAAGAGGAATTAATGCAAGCGTTTACAGAATTGCAGAACGGAACTTTCATTAAGCCGGCCCATTAACACCCAACATTTGACGGGTTAAAATTGAATAATGCTGTTTTAGGTCATACTCTGTAAGTACTCCATCGCTACGGAACCAATCAACTACGCCCGTCAACATTGCAATAATGGCAAAACTAGTTATTTTTGGATCTTTTACTTTAAAAATACCATCAGAAATTCCTTTTGTGATAATTTCACATATTATGTTTTCATAATTTCCCCTTAAATCTTCAATAATTATAAAGTTATTGGGGTTTAGATTGCGTAACTCCATGTAAGAAATAAACACGAGATCGGGTCTGCAAATATGAAAATCTAAATGAAATCCGACAAAATGATCTAAGGCAGCAATCGGATCTTGGGATACATTTTGCAGATGCCAACTGGTCAACAAGTCTTCCATATGACCATATAGTAAATCAAATAATAACCCCTGCTTATCAGGCGTATAATTGTAAATTGCACCAGCTTGGACGCCAACTTCCGAAGCTATTTTTCGCATTGAAACTGCGGCAAACCCATACCTTGCAAACAGCTCAAGAGCTGTCTGTTTAATTTTGGGGCCTGTTATTTCCGAATGGGAACCAGTTTTTCGCGCCATAAACGCATAATAACTGAACGATCGTTCAAATCAATCAGGATTACTTGCTCAAATGCACTTTCATGTTTAATTGTTTTTTATGAAATTATGTTCAACACCAATTTGCTTCTTGACCACAGTTTTACTTTGCGGTTGTGGAAGTTTCTCTGAAACAAAAATGAACGACAATACAAATTCGCCACAAACTAAAATTGTCTCGTTCTTGACATCCAAAGAAATGCTAACAGCAAGAATATTTAGCGTAGCAACCCAGCCTGGGTACTCTCCAGAGAGGGTAAAGAGCCTACAGATACGCGCTGAAAGTTTACGCGGGGAAGTCCTAACAGAGAGAGATCAAACCCGTTTGTCGAAAGTCATCCGCTAAATTGGATTGATTTCCGATCGATGTCCCGTTGTGGCATATGATTATTGAGCATACACAAACCCAGAATTTTATTAATTTAAGGAACAAATATGCCCACAGCACCTCTTCGACTTGGGATCGCAGGCCTCGGCACCGTTGGTGTTGGAGTACTAAAAATGTTGCATAAAAATGCTGAAATGCTTTCCATCCGAACTGGGCGCCAGATTACTGTAAGTGCCGTATCCGCAAAATCAAAATCTAAGGATCGCGGCGTTGACCTTGGAAATATTACTTGGGAAGACAATCCTGTTGTGCTTGCTCAGCGGGAAGATGTCGATGTGTTTGTTGAACTGATCGGCGGCAGTGAAGGCATAGCTAAAGACGCTGCAGAAGCAGCAATCGCGGCCGGCAAAGACATCGTCACAGCAAATAAAGCTATGCTCGCAATTCACGGACAATCTTTGGCATTAGCTGCAGAAAAGACGGATTGCGTTATCAGGTTTGAGGCCGCAGTTGCAGGTGGTATTCCTGTCGTAAAAGCTCTGACTGAAGGCCTTGCAGGAAATAAAATTAACCGTGTTTTGGGCGTGATGAATGGGAGTTGTAACTACATTCTCACCCGCATGGAAACTGCAGGTTTGACTTACGAACAGGTATTTGCCGAAGCTGATAGCTTGGGCTACCTCGAAAAAGATCCTAACCTCGACGTCGGTGGAATTGATGCCGGGCACAAATTAGCGCTTCTGGCATCCATAGCTTTTGGAACTGAAATAGACTTTAACAATGTTGTCCTTGAAGGAATTGGATCAATTACCATCGAAGATATCCATGCTGCTGCCGATATGGGCTTTAGGGTTAAACTTCTTGGAGTGGCGCAAATGACAGGCCGTGGCTTAGAGCAGCGTATGACACCCTGTTTGGTTCCAGCCAGCTCTCCTTTGGCACAACTTGAAGGCGGCACAAATATGGTAATTCTTGAGGGTGGCGATAGCGGTACAATAGTTTTGCGTGGTGCGGGTGCAGGTGCAGGTCCGACAGCCTCTGCTGTTATGTCAGACATTATTGATATTGCTCGTGGCCTACGGCTAAAAACTTTTGGTCAACCTGCAAGTTCCCTGGTTAGGGCACAACCTGCAACAGCAACAACGCCCGCCCCTTTTTATTTACGCTTACAGCTTTTGGATAAACCTGGGGCTATGGCCAAAATTACCTCAGTTATGGGGGACGCAGGTGTTTCGATTGATCGCATGCGCCAATATGGCCACGCAGCTGGACAAGCGCCAGTCTTGATCGTTACACATAAAACAACCCGGGCGGCTATTGATCAAGTACTATCTGACTTCACTTCCACTGGAGTTGTTGAAGGTATAATGGTGGCCCTACGTATCGAGATGCTTTGAAACATATTTCTAAATTAAAATTCATACAGTTGATAATTTTTAAGCTTCTTGACAAATGTTAGCGCGCTCAGTCTTGCCAACTCTAACTCACGCGCGTTAGGCCTGAGAAAACTGTTCAAGGAAACACCTATGTCTGATCCACTCGAATTTCATGACCGTGCACTGTCTTTAGGCTTAGCTCGGGTTGCAGAGCAAGCAGCTATCGCTTCTGCCAGGCTCATTGGCCGTGGTGATGAGAAAGCTGCAGATCAAGCAGCCGTTAACGCTATGCGAACTCAGCTTAATATGCTGGATATTGCGGGTGTCGTTGTAATAGGAGAGGGAGAACGTGACGAGGCTCCTATGTTATACATCGGCGAAAAGGTAGGCTCGGGAAAAGGCCCTGCTGTCGATATAGCTTTGGATCCTCTAGAAGGTACAACCTTGACTGCAAAGGATATGCCCAATGCACTTACAGTTATTGCGATGGGCCCACGCGGTTCAATGCTTCATGCACCCGATGTATACATGGAAAAATTGGCCGTTGGACCTCGTTTGCCTAAGAATATCGTTTCCCTTGCCATGGAGCCAGCAGAGCGCGTGCGGGCCTTGGCAGGCGCAAAAGGATGTAACGCCGAGGATATCACTGTTTGTGTGCTCGAAAGACCACGCCATGACGCAATGGTAGCAGAACTTCGTACAACTGGCTGTTCCATTCGCTTAATTCCAGATGGAGATGTCGCAGGAGTCATCCATTGCGCTGAAACACACACAACTGGTATCGACATGTACATGGGCCTGGGTGGCGCACCAGAAGGTGTTCTGGCTGCTGCTGCCCTCAAATGTATGGGTGGACAAATGTGGGGGCGATTGATGTTTAGAAATGACGAGGAACGTAGCCGTGCCTCAAAAGCCGGCATAACCAACTTTGAACGCATCTATAACCGTGATGAAATGGTAACGAGCGATGTTATCTTTGCCGCAACAGGGGTCACAGACGGATCCGTCGTCTCTGGGATCAAACGCGAAGTTGGATATTTGACAACCGAAACAATCTTGATGCGCTCAAAGACCGGATCAGTCCGCCGTTTAACCTATCGTACCCCCGTAAATTGATATGTTTTTAGGCGTTAAAAAGTCTTTGACAGGTCGGCGGTGGGTCGGTCCGTCTTCCGAAATAGAACGCCAAGCTTTGAACTTAAACCAACAAACAGATCTTCCATCACCATTGTGTAATGTCCTTGCCCGCTTTGGCATAACTGCAGATTCGGCCCACGGGTTCCTCAATCCTACCTTGCGCGATCTAATGAGCGACCCAAAAGAACTCAAAGATTGCACAAAGGCCGCTGAAATTTTGGTCCAAGCTGCTCGCGCTGAACAACGTATCGCCATTTTTGCGGACTATGATGTAGACGGAGGAACCTCAGCGGCGCTTCTGTTTGACTTTCTTTCTCATTTTTCAATCACTCCAACGCTCTACGTTCCTGATCGTATCGATGAGGGCTACGGCCCAAACCCGGGGGCAATGTCGCAGCTAGCCGCCAATCACGAACTAATTATTTGTGTGGATTGCGGGACCTTATCTCACGATGCACTGGCGGCGGCGGCGGCGGCTGACGTTGTAGTTCTAGATCACCATTTAGGAAGTGAAACACTGCCCCCAGCCCTTGCTGTGGTGAACCCAAACAGGCAGGATGAAACGGGGGACTTGGCACATCTGTGTGCCGCAGCAGTTGTATTTATGGTCTTAGTCGAAGCATCGCGGATTATGCGCCAGGATGGCCAAAATGCGCCAGACCTTTTAGGTAGTCTTGACCTTGTAGCGCTAGCCACTGTGGCGGATGTGGCACCTCTAGTCGGGGTCAATCGCGCGTTTGTTCGTCAGGGCTTGAAGATCATGCAACAAAGGCAACGTATTGGGTTAAACGCTCTTTCTGATATTGCCGGTTTAGACACGGCACCAAGCGCTTATCATTTGGGGTATGTATTGGGACCAAGGATAAACGCAGGCGGCAGAATTGGAAAAGCAGACCTCGGAGCACGGCTTTTATGTTCGCAAAATATTCATGAAGCCTCCGCGATGGCCGAGAAACTAGAGGAGCTTAACACCGAAAGGCGAAGCGTAGAAACGACGGTTCGTCTTGAGGCCCTCGAGCAGGCTGAAAAACGCGGGTTGGATGCACCTTTGGCATGGGCCGCGGGCGAAGGCTGGCATCCAGGGGTTGTGGGCATAGTTGCCTCACGACTAAAAGAAAAGACCAACAGGCCTTCAGTTGTCATAGGGTTTGACGGGGACGAAGGCAAAGGTAGTGGACGTTCAGTCGCGGGCGTTGATCTAGGCGTATGCATTCAAAAACTTGTACGCGACGGATATATTGTTAAAGGAGGCGGGCATAAAATGGCCGCAGGTCTATCACTCAGTCGAGAACAGCTTGAACCAGCAATGCAAAAGTTGGGCCAATTACTTGCAGCCCAAGTTTCAGTTGATTTGGGTCCATCTGACTTACGCATCGACTGCGCTTTAATGCCCGGAGCAGCATCGTTAGAGATGATTGAGTATTTGAACCAAGCAGGACCGTTCGGGTCTGCAGCGTCAGCGCCGCGTTTTGCTTTTCCAGATTGTACGATTGCTTTCGTCAAGCAAGTGGGCGATTCACATCTTAAAGTCACCTTAAGCGATGGCTTTGGCAAAAAACTAGATGCGATTTGTTTTGGAGCATTTGAAAGTGATATCGGTCCTGCATTAAGCAATAACCAAGGTGGCAAGATGCATATTGTCGGCCGCTTAGAAGTGAATACATGGGGGGGACGCTCGCAGCCACAACTACGGATTGAAGACGCCAGCCCAGCGTAGAAGTTTCTTGTAAAAACATCACAGAAAAGCAAAGAATCGACTTGCCAGAGACCAAAGCTTTCCCTAAATAGCGGCGTACTAGCAGTGTCCCGTTCGTCTATCGGTTAGGACGTCAGGTTTTCAACCTGAAAAGACGAGTTCGATTCTCGTACGGGATACCACTAGGTTCCAGTAACATTAAGTAATATAAAAAGAGAAAGAGAAGTGCATTTACTTTTCTTTTACCCAGTACCATGGCACCTTGTTGACTAGGAATGGATACACAATCCCCCCCCCAAAAAGATAAGGGGCCCTCTGATTACCAGAAGACCCCAAATCCCGAAAAAAATCTAGCTTAGGTGTTGCGACGTTCAACTTCATTCATGAAGCGATCACGGATCACAACTGGATCTTTCATAATCACTGGCACTTTGATATTTCCACTATCACATTTGCTGACAATAATTGTCATCTTCTTACTATCGATAGCGGCTTGAAGCACAGAACCGGTTTCCTCAGCACGGCATTCAATGACGTTTTCGCAACCACAAGCGATAGCTACAGCAGTTAGTGAGGTCTTTTTACCTGCGTAGGTAGGTTGGTCACCTGTTGAGCCGTAGCTACCGTTGTCAATTATCAGTAAAATAAAATTATCAGACACGTTATTTGCAATAGTCGGCAATGTACCAAAGTTGGTCAGAACGGAACCGTCACCGTCAATGGAAATAACAGTTTTATCCTGTGCTAATGCTACACCAAGGCCAATCGATGAAGACAGACCCATTGTGCCAAGCATATAAAAATTGCTATCTTGATCGTCAATCATGTGCAGTTCTTGGCTTGGGAGACCTATGTTGCAGACGACCAATTGGTTACTTAAAATTGGTGCGATGTCACGCAGTATATCAGAACGGATCATGTTAGTAGCCTCCCCAGAAAGTTGCGTCCGTCAGAATTGCGACCGGTTTGTTACACATGAATGTATATTTTAAGATTGCGTCTAACTCATCCTCATCACCAGGTTTGTGAAAATGATACGTTGGAATGTTCAATTGATTTAGCAAAGCTTTTGTATGAACAGCCATCTCGACTTGGCATGCTACCGGTTCTTTTAATTCACCACGGTATGAGATCAACATCGGTAATGGCATGCGATAAAATTGCGTTAACGTAACAAGCGTGTTTACGGTGACCCCTATCGCCGTATTTTGCATGATAATCGCCGGACGTTTCCCACCCATAAAAGCACCGGCACAAAGTCCCATACCTTCATCTTCTTTGTTAGAGGGAATGTGGTAAATACTGGGTTCGTTTTCCACAGCGTCGATAACGCCACCCAATTGCTTACATGGTACAGTCGTTACAAACTGGATGTTATTTGCAACGAAGTCAGCAACTATTTTTTCACTAACAGACATGATGCTCCTTTCAGGGGATCAGAATTATTTTGGGCGCAGGCGCGCGGCCATATCGAATATCATCAAAGGCCAACTGGCCTTCACTTAAAGATCTTGTTTCCACCCAATCGAGCGGGCCGAGGCGGCCTGCAAAAATAGCAGCGCCAGTGTCCTTAAAGTCTTGAGGTGTATAGGTATAGGTTCCAATAAATGTTATTTCTTGCAATGTCATCCGGCGAACGTCAACGCCACCTTCACCAGAACCAAGCCCGATATGTGAAATTACCCCACCCGGTTTTGCCAATTCGCAAGCAGTCGCACGGGTTGCAGCATAACCAACTCCGTCAATAACCAAGTCAGCGGTTCCAGGCTTTGGCGATTTACTGTCTTCTCCACTGCTAGCGTCAAAACCATCGATCCCTCTCAAAGTCGCAAGCCGGATTGGATTAACTTCGATTACCGTAATATCAACTACACCCATCGCACGCAGCGACAACGCAGAACCCACGCCAATTGCCCCACCACCCAAAACAACACATTTGAGCTTTTCTACAGCCCTATCTTGGATAAGAAGACCCAAACGAGAGGCATGCCAACCACAAGCCAAAGGCTCAGTCAATGATCCTGATTGCAGCAAACCAGAATGCGGCACCTCCAGTAAATTCTCAGACGGAATAGCTACCATCTCGGCAAAAGCACCAGGACGTGGTGGCATTGATATAATTTGTCGATCTGCGCAAAGGTTTGCTTTACCCGAGATACAGGCATTGCAGGTATTGCAGCCATTCAGAGGATTGATCGCCACAAGGGCCCCGTCGCGCGGTCCACCAACAATTGCACCAGAAGCCTCGTGCCCCAAGATCAAGGGCGTCGGTCGTCGGGCGTCATGCCCAAGAAAGGCATGCATATCTGAGCCACAAATTCCTGAATACTTAATTTGCACTAGTTCCTCGCCAGCTTTGGCCACTGGATCAATGTGGTCAAGGTAGCTAAGCACTTCAACATCTGAGTTAATAAGAGCCTTCATTTTGCGATATATCCTCCATCAACAAATAGTATTTGACCCGTTACATAGTTAGACGCAGGGGCACAAAGAAATATCATTGGGCCGTCCATATCGGAGATTTCACCATTACGGCCAATGCAAGTTTGGTTCGCATTTTTTTCAGTAAGCTCTAGGTCTGCAAAAACCGCTTCAGTTAGTTCGGTTTGGACAAATCCCGGAGCAATTGCATTAGCGGTAATACCATAACGTGACCAAGCCTCCGCCATAGCACGCGTCATTTGCTCAACTGCACCTTTGGAAGTCCCATAGCTAATTCCATTTTTCAAGGCACGCCTCGACTGCAGAGACGCAAAATTTATAATCCGCCCCCAGCCTTTAGACCGCATCCCAGGAACTAACGCTTTTGCTAAGAAAAAAGGCGCTGCTACATTTAGATTTTGGGTAAGATCCCAAAGTTCATCTGTCATCTCATCGGCAGGCTGTCTCGTATTTATCCCGGCTGCATTGATCAAAATATCCGGTTTTCCAAATGGTTTAGATGCCTCAGAAGCAATATCGGATAAGCCCGCTCGGTCAGAAAGATCCGCTTCGAGAATTGCCGTCTCTCCTTGGGTAGTATCGGACCAAGCTTGAAGCTTATTCTTGCGACGTGCCACCGCAACGACAAGCGCGCCCCTAGCCGCAAGCGCAGTGCAGGCTCCCTGCCCCAACCCACTTGACGCACCAGTTACAACGGCAACTTTGCCAGTAAGGTCAAAAAAATCAGACGCTTGCATATTTTACTCCTCTGCAGAGAGATCAAAGTTTTCACCAGGATAGTATTTAGCAAGACGAATATCCGCAGTGCGCGCGTGTCCCTCCATGCCTTCAAGACGTGAAATTCGCGCTGTCGCAATCGCCACATCTTTAGCTCCGTCGCGTGTTGAACGTTGCCAAGTGACCAGCTTCATGTACTTGTGAACAGACAGGCCACCCGTGTACTTAGCCGAGCGTGATGTCGGCAAGCAGTGATTGGGGCCAGAGGCTTTATCACCGTATGCAACAGTTGTCTCTTCGCCCAAGAAAAGAGAACCATAGCAACGCAAACGATCTAACCACCAATCAAGATCATCAGCCTGAACAGTTAAATGTTCTGGCGCATATTCGTCAGACGTGGATGCCATTTCTTCGCGGCCATCGCACAAGATCACTTCAGCGTAGTCACGCCATGCAGCTTCCGCATTAATCCGGTTCAATTCAGGAAGGTCTTGGATAAGACCTGGTACTATTTCAAGAACTTTCTCAGCGAGCAGCCGGTCGTCTGTCACCAACCAAACCGGCGAGTTGTAACCATGTTCGGCTTGACCAACCAAATCCGAAGCAATAATTTCAGCATCCGCGTCACCATCAGCAATAATCAAGCTGTCTGTTGGACCCGCAATCATGTCGATACCAACGCGCCCAAATAGGATGCGCTTCGCCTCTGCTACAAATTGATTTCCAGGCCCAACAATGATGTCAGCAGCAGTTAGACCAAACAAACCAAACGTCATTGACGCGACGCCCTGAACACCGCCCATAGCTAAAATCTTATCAGCTCCACACAAGTGGGCTGCATAAACTATAGCCGGGGCCACACCACTATTTTTCGCAGGGGGTGAGCAAGCAGTAATATGGGCACAACCCGCAACTTTTGCAGTAGTAACTGTCATAATAGCGCTGGCGATGTGGCTATAGCGACCCCCTGGAATATAACAGCCAGCAGCGTTACAAGGGATGCTTTTTTGGCCAGCAATCAGACCCGGTACTATTTCAGTCTCAAAATCAGAAATCGTTTCTTTTTGTGCTTCTGCAAAGCGTCTTACATTGTCGTGCGCAAATTGGATATCTCGCTTGAGTTTCTCGGGGACTAAATCACAGGCTACTTTAATTTCAGCATCAGTCAGGATCAAATTACCTTCGTAACCGTCAAATTTGGCGGCATATTTGAGCGCAACAGCATCTCCACCAACTTCAATTTCATTTAGGATATTCATGACCGTTTCACGAACATCATCACTCCCTGTCGATGCTGTTTTTGTAGACTTTTTTAAATAGACACGGGTCATTGCGCTAATCCTTTGAACTACGGAGCTTATAAAACTTATTATGTAAGCGCTTGCATTTAACTATGCAAGCGCTTACAAGCGACTGCACAGCAAGAACTTGGGAAACCACATGCGCGGGACTAGTCGAACCAGTCTTGAAGACATCGCAAAAATCATCGGGGTTTCCACGGCGACAATCTCTCGTTGTATAAACTCTCCCCACAAAGTTGCTGAGCCTACCCGAAAACGTATCCAGAAAGCGGTTGAGGACTTAGGATATATGCCACACTTCGGTGGCCGAGCTTTGGCGCGCAATCGCACCAATACAATTGGGGCCATCATTCCGACTATGGATAACGCCATGTTTGCAGGCGGCCTTCAAGCTTTCCAAGACGTTTTAAGCTCATCAGGAGTAACTTTACTGGTCGGCAGTTCGAATTACGATCCTAATCAAGAATTCGAGCAAATCAGAGCTTTACTGTCCCAAGGCGCTGACGGCTTAATGTTGATAGGGGAAGAGCGGCCAGCTAAGACACGAAAATTCTTGGATCAACATTCAATACCACATGTTCTGGCGTGGTGCTATTCAGACGCAAGCGCCTCAGCTGTAGTTGGGTTTGACAATCGTAAATCAGGGCGCGCAATCGCTGAACATGTCATAAATCAGGGACACACAAAGCTCGCAGTAATTGCAGGGATACGCCATGGAAACGACCGTGCAGAAAACCGGGTTAAAGGTATAGAGGATGCAATAGAAGCAAACCCATCATCTATACTTCTAGGAATCGCGGAAGCAAAGTATAGCTTTGAAAGTGCTGCAACGGCACTTGAATATCTCTTAAATTCTCCCACGAGACCCACCGCGATCATTTGTGGAAGTGATGTTTTGGCTGTCGGCGCACTCCTACGTACGCACTCTCTCGGCATTAAAGTGCCAGATGAACTCTCAATCACAGGCTTTGACGACATAACACTCGCCCAGGTCACAAGCCCACGTCTAACAACAGTTCGTATTCCTCAGAAAGAAATGGGCCGTCAGGCTGCAAATGTTTTGTTAAATATTCTCGCAGAAGGCCAAAAACCAGGTCAATTAAATCGTATCGAGTTAGAGACGACTATAATTGACCGAGGAACTCTCGCTCGACTTTAAGTAAAAAGAACTTCGCGCATTTTCAACGCATTGTAAATCAATACTTCTTTGCGTTGAACTGCAATTTCAACAGTTAGCCGCTGGGATGGGCCATGAAATGCTAATGAACCAAGATAGCGTTCTTTAGTATCACTGATAGGTACTGCAATCGCTACCATACCGTCCATGAACTCCTCGTTGTCGATCGCATAACCCTGCTTGGCAACTGCCTTTAACTCAGTCAATAACGTTTCAGGGGTGCTATGCGTATTTTTGGTCAGCGACTGCAACTTCAAAGTACCTACCATGGCCTTTCGCGCCTTGGGAGTGAGACTAGCTAAGAAGGTTTTTCCACTCGCCGTACAATGAAAAGGGACATGGGTTCCAATTGGTAATTGCACTCGAAAAGGCCAATCTGTTTCGACACGGTCAATATACATCATGCCCGCACTGGCAGGAACGACAAAGTTCACGGTTTCACCAACCGCATCAGCAACGCGCTGCATGACTTGATTGCGAAGAATATGATCGCGCGAGGTATTAAGAATACCTGACGCCATAAGACGCGTTCGGCGGTTTGGCCGAAGTTTTTTGCCATCGGCTTCGCGGCTCAAAAATCCTTCTTGCTCAAGTCTAGTACACAGGCGATGAATGGTTTGCTTGGGAAGCCCAATATGATGATTAATTTCGGTTGGTGACATTGGGTGATCTGATTGGCCCAAAACTTCCATGATGAGCAACGTGCGCAAGTTAGTCGGAATACGTTCTGCTTCAGACATACAATAAGTTCTCTCTACAAAATTGAGTTCTCCACCGGAAGGCTGAAGAAACTTGCCGAATCTTATGTTAGATGCATAGTTATCATAATTAACAGAAAACGGGAATTAAAGTCCCATTTTTTGACAATATGGGGAAATTTTGGAATTTGACTTCGTAATTATAGGTGCTGGCTCCGCTGGCTGTGCTCTCGCCAATCGACTTTCAGCCGATGCGCGATATTCCGTGGCGCTGCTTGAAGCGGGCGGTAAAGATACAAATCCATGGATCCACGTCCCTGTTGGCTATTTCAAAACAATGGGGAACCCTAAAACCGATTGGTGTTACCAAACCGAGCAAGATCCAGGGCTTAATGGACGTGCCATTCCTTGGCCACGGGGACGTGTACTAGGCGGTTCAAGCTCAATCAACGGGCTTTTGTACGTAAGGGGACAAGCACAGGATTTTGATTACTGGAGCCAACTCGGCAACACAGGCTGGGCTTGGGACGATGTTCTACCCTATTTCAAACGCGCTGAGACTTGGAAGGGTGATGGAAAATTAGATCCAACCCGCGGAACCAACGGACCATTATCAGTCTCACCTACTCGACTGAAACGTGATATTGTTGATCGTTGGATAGACGCTGCTGTAGCCGCTGGCTTTTCGCGCAACCCAGATTATAACGGCGAAAATCAAGAGGGTGTTGGTTATTTTCAATTGACGCTCGATAAAGGTCGGCGATGTTCAAGTGCAGCGGCCTACTTAAAGCCGATAAGAAGTCGACAAAATCTAACTGTCATAACCCATGCTCAAGCTGAAAAAGTGATCATACGCGAAGGCCGTGCCAAAGGTATTCGCGTAAATATTAAAGGTAAAACGCAAGATATAACTGCACGCCGTGAAGTCATACTCAGCGCTGGGGCAATTGGCTCACCGCAAATTTTGATGCTTTCAGGCGTTGGCGACGCAGAAGCTCTAACTCGCCATGGAGTTAACGTCCGGCACAATTTGCCTGGAGTTGGAAAAAATCTCCAAGATCACTTGCAGGCACGTCCTATCTTTAAGACAAATCTGTCTACAATAAATACTGAGACAAATAATTTTATAAAGCAGGGTATTATTGCACTGCAATATGCACTGTCGCAGACCGGGCCCATGACGATGGCTGCAAGTTTAGGCGCCGCTTTTCTAAAGACGAATTCTCGGCTTGAAACGCCAGATATTCAATTTCATATTCAACCATTCAGCGCGACTAGGCCTGCTGACGGACCTCACAAATTCTCAGCTTTTACGGCCTCCGTACTGCAATTGCGTCCTGAAAGCACTGGCTACTTGGAGTTGAAATCAGCAAACTGGCGCGATCACCCATCAATTCATCCAAATTATCTAGCTACCAAGCTGGACCAAGATACAATTGTCAAAGGCATTCAAATTGCACGTAAAATTGCCAGTTTCGAGCCCTTAAAATCTAATATCTTGGAAGAGTTCGCGCCGGGCACAGGAATTCCGTTGGACGACTACGAAGCCACATTAAATTGGGCTCGTAACAATGCAGTAACAATTTATCATCCAACCGGCACTTGTAAAATGGGTCACGACAAAATGGCGGTAGTCGATTCTCGATTGCGCGTTCATGGGGTCGATGGTCTGAGAGTGGGTGACTGTTCTATCATGCCAGTTATTACATCAGGAAATACGAATGCCCCCGCGATAATGATTGGCGAAAAGCTGTCTGATTTGATTTTGGAAGATGCAAAATGAACGCCAAAAATACTAATGCAAAAGGAAGACCTAATGTTTGAGACAGTGATGGCCTACGGGCAAATCATAATTGCTGACTTAATTCTCTCAGGGGATAATGCTCTTATAATTGGTATGGCCGCTGCCGGCCTTGCTCCAGACTTGCGAAAACGCGCCATTCTGTATGGGATGATTATTGCAGCCGTTTTGCGGATTTTGTTTGCGGTTGTAGCCACAAGCCTTTTAGAAATCCCCGGCATCTTATTTATTGGTTCAGTTCTATTATTTTGGGTCTGCCTACGCTTATTTCAGGAAATTCGAGAAGGTATTGACCAGCACGCACATCAGGGCGCGAGCGTGACTGCCACTGCGGACACAAACACACAGAAACGTACGCTCGGAGCTGCCATGGTGTCCATCACCATTGCAGATGTTTCAATGTCGTTGGATAATGTTTTAGCAGTTGCAGCTATTGCTGATGGGGATCGCCAAATTCTGATATTTGGCCTCGGACTTGCCATCTTACTCATGGCGTTTGCTGCGACGATAATTATGAAGTTATTAACAAAATATCCATGGATTTCATGGCTTGGGCTTGTCGTACTTGTTTATGTAGCTGGGGAAATGATGTACCGAGGTTTCTTCGATATTCACAGTGGTATTGGACCAATGCTTGGCCTCGTTGAAGGCTGGGAGATGAGCAAAGGTCACTAAACAGTTTTGTAATTTAGCGCCTCAAATAGGTGCTGAAGCCATAAGACCCGCAGGTGTGCCTTCGGCCCGGGTTTTAAAAGAAAATAAAGAAGGCACAAACTAAAGGGAGGGAAACAGAAATGTTTAACCTAAAATCACTCGTCAAGACAGCCGCGATTACCGCGGTTGCCTTGTCATTTGCACCAGCAGCATTTGCTGGCGGCCACAGCAAAGTACTGCGAATTCAATCAGTCTTATCTGATAACGCGGATGAAGTAAAAATGTTAAAAGCCTTTGGCGAAGACGTCGCAGCGTTGACCGGTGGGTCTTTGGTGATCGAAGTTCTACCAGCCGGAGCGGTTGTTGGTTCACGAGATGTCATGGATGCCGTTGATGCAGGTCTGGTTGAAGGCGGATTTGCATGGACGCACTACTGGGGCGGCAAACACCCTGCGGCTAACTTGTTTGGTGCACCCGTCGCCGGAGCTGGTGTTGGTCTAGACAACCTCGCGTTTCTGTCGTGGTTCCAATATGGCGGCGGCAAGGAGCTTTATGAGCAGCTATGGGTCGAAATGGGCGTGAACGTAAAAGGCTTCATGCTTCAGCCAGTTGGTCCAGAAGCTTTGGGTTGGTTTAAAGAGCCGATCACTTCAATGGACGACTTCCGTAAGTACCGCTTCCGGGCCCCTCCGGGCATGGTTGGGCAGGCCTATAAGGACATCGGCGTGGCATCTGTTGCTATGGGTGGCGGAGACATTCTGCCAGCTCTAGAAAAGGGCACTATCGACGCAGCCGAATGGTGTTGCCCTGTCGCCGACATGGCATTTGGCTTTCAAAAAGTTTTGAAGCACTACTACCTTCAGGGTCTACACCAAGTGGTTGTTAATGCCGATATGTACGTCAACGGCGACTTTTACGCTGCTCTGACAGACACCGAGAAGAAAGCTTTAGAGGTTGCAGCAAACGCATCTTTGTCTAAATCAATGTCTTACCGGATTTATGAAAATGGCAAAGCGTTGAAGACTTTAGTCAACGATCATGGCGTAACACTGCACGACACACCGGCGGATTATTTCCCGGCGTACATGGCAGCTGCAAAAAATCTCCTAGAAAAAGGCGCAGCTGATAACGCCTTCTTCGCGGAAGTATGGCAGTCACAAAAAGACTTTGCTGACATTGCAGTGCCTTTCTGGGCGGGTGCACAGGCAACGAACGCGGCGTTAGGTAAAGCACACGCTGATTCATTGAAGTAATAAAATAAGCCTAAGTACGGGGTTTTTGGACTCCGTACTTTCTTTTTTTAATAAGCACTTCGCAGAGCGTTTTTTACAAAAAGAAAAAGCCCGATACAATGTGGGTCTACAACAAGGGAGATGGGGATGGCTGCAGATGAGGTTGACCCGACAAAACTCGAAATTACTGACGAGTTAATTGCAGAGCGGAATGATTTTACGCCGGGTGAAACACCTGAAGATATGACCGCGTGGCAGCGTCCTATCACAGCCGCCATCGATATTCTTAATAATTGGGTTGGGCGCATCACATGCCTTTTGATAATTCCACTGATAGTCGTGGTGGTGATTGAAGTTTTCTCTCGTAATTTGTTCGCCATCATGGCTGACAACGGCTTAGGAAATTTAGCCCGCACCTTGGGTCTGGGCCCAACCTTGTTTGCCTATGATATTAGTCGCATGATCGCGGGTGTCTTATTTATGGCCGCCGCCGGGTATGGGTTGATGCGCGGTGTTCATATACGCGCTGATTTTTTATACCGAAACTGGTCAAATAAAGCTCAAGCTACTGTTGATGCATCACTTTATTTAGCGTTTTTTTTACCCTCTATGCTCTTATTCACTTGGATTTCTACAAAATTTTTTATGGTAGCATATCTCACTGGTGAAACAGCCTTTGATAGTACATGGTCACCAGTTCTTTGGCCTGCGCGTATCGCGATGCCCATCGGCGGTGCACTGTTGTTTTTGCAAGGTTTCTCAGAACTGTTTCGCGCATTCCATAAAATGGGAAAGCAACGCGAACGTACCTTCCTTTGGATCACTGCGGCAGCAATCACAGTGATTGCTATGGAAATGTTGATCCCAGACATCCTCCCAATATTTGAATGGGTCACAGGCCTCTTTGAACGCGGAGGCATGTTCGATATTGCAAAACCCATTATCGGTTTAATAATGCTCGGCGCGATGATTTTTGTCATATTCATTGGCTTTCCAATATCCTTTACGTTAATTTTCTTGGCATTTGGTTTTGGTATTTGGGGTTTGAATTTCAAACTTACTGGCTTGCTAATGACACTGAATACAAATTCTACCATGTTGAACGACCAGCTGATGGCCGTTCCATTATTCATCTTAATGGGTATCGTGATGGAAGCTGCCGGTTTAATGGAACGCTTGTTCTCGTCCATTCAAATGATAATGTCTCGGGTACGTGGGTCTCTTTATATCGCAGTATTGATCGTCTCAACAATCTTTGCAGCAGCCACAGGTATCGTCGGTGCTTCGGTAACACTTCTAGGTATCATGGCAGGAGCCACCATGAGCCGCTCTGGCTATAATGTGAGACTTGCGGCGGGCACCATTACCGCAGGCGGAACACTGGGTATCCTGATCCCACCATCAATTATGTTGATAGTGATGGGACCTGTGCTTGATGTATCTACACTAGACCTGTTTCGTGGTGCATTTGTGCCAGGGGCGCTGCTTGCATCCTTGTATCTAATCTACACATTAGGTCGTTGCTGGCTCAACCCGGAGTTGGGCCCTATCCTGGCAGTTGAAGACCAACCCAAAACGTCAAACAACTACAGGCTAGAGGTTATTTTGATCTGTATTGGTGTTCTTGCAATCTGTAGACTATTTGGTCTAGCCCTTGGTGGCGCATTTGGCGTTATCCCATTCGGCGGATTGATCGTTTTGGTTGCAGCCTTGCTTGTGAGCTACCGCGCCTATAAAAGCTTGACTGTTTTGCGCCTCGTTACACCATTGGTTATCGGTGCACAGATCATTTATTCTATATCAAAAATCATCGCATTAGACGGTGTCGAGTTTGGGCTATTCTACCAAACCGCGTGGTTAATCTTCCTGGGCTTCGGTGCCTATAAAGCGGTTGGCCTCTATTCTGTTGATACCGCTAGAAATTTTCACTTCTCTGATTTGTGGGATGAGTTTTTTGCAGGCTTGATGCCGCCAACCATCTTGATCTCCTTTGCACTAGGTTCAATTTTGATGGGGTTTGCTACACCAGCTGAAGCAGCTGCTATGGGAGCCTTTGGGTCAATTCTCTTGTCCCTAGCTTACGGTAAGTTCAAAATATCAGGTTTCTTTGAATCACTGATAAAAGCACTTGAAATTACAGTTTTAATCATGTTCTTGGTTGCTGCTTCTAACTTCTTTGGGGCGGAGTTCTCGTCACTTGGTACACCCAAAATGATGACCCAAGTCTTGCTACAATTAGATTTGTCACCCTACATGATCTTAATTTTGATTATGGCGTTGATCTTCTTGCTCGGATGGCCGCTGGAATGGGTGCCAATTGTACTGATTGTTGTGCCAGTTTTGCTACCTACAGTCATGGCCTTAGATCTGCCCGGCTTTGCAAGCAATTACGACAAAATGGTCTGGTTTGGGATCCTTGTTGCAGTGAATTTGCAGACGGCATGGCTCAGCCCCCCTGTAGCTCTGTCTGCATACTTTCTGAAAGGTGTCGTCCCCGATTGGGATTTGAAAGATATCTATCTTGGAATGATGCAATTCATGGTCATCCAATTGATTGGGCTAATTCTTTTGTTCAGCTTCCCACAATTAGTACTGTGGCTTCCACGCATTATGGGGGGGTGATGACAAAAAGGGGTGGCCCAATGAGGTCGCCCTTTTCCCTCCAATTGTGTTAAGCAGACAGAAATTTTGGTCATCAAAAATTATTTTCTGACCAAGCCTGCCCTTTAGTTGTGCTACGAACTGCATCAGCACGCAGGACCTCAGGGTCGGTGCTCAGATAATCTTAATCAGACACCCACCCTACTCCAATTTTGTAACAGCGAACCACCCATTGCAATCTTGCATTGAAAGCTTGATCAAAAATCAGTCGGGGCGCCACCTTCGGATATGCGTCGATCAACAAAGGCTCGCAACTCTTCATGGATGGCCTCATCCATTGACGGTTTTTTGTAATCACTCAAAATTTCTTTGTACTTTTGGTGCGCCCGATCAGCGGTCCAGACACCGCCTGCCAACTCCCAGCCTTCATAATTTCTCCAATCACTAATGAAGGGCTGGTGGAACGCGTTTTCATAGCGGTCTTGCGTATGTTGAACGCCAAAAAAGTGTCCCGACGATCCGACCTCTCGAATTGCCTCCAGCGCAATTTCATCTTTTCCAGTTTGTGTAATTATGGGCTCAAAATACCGCTGGATCATTTGAAGCACCTCACAATCCATTATGAATTTTTCAGGTGAGGCTATCAAACCCCCTTCAAGCCAGCCCGCCGCATGGTAAACTAAATTCGAACCCGATTGCACTCCGGCCCATAGAGAATTAGAAGTCTCCCACATTGCTTGCCCGTCCGGGACGTTGGCGGCACAAACTCCGGATGATCGTATAGGCAAATTATAAAAACGTCCCATTTGCCCTGTCATTTGTGTGGCCCGCATATATTCTGGCGTACCAAATGCTGGAGCGCCTGTCTTCATATCTACATTTGAAGTAAATGTTCCAATGACACAGGGAGTGCCAGGCCGGACAAATTGAAATAGTGCAATTGCGCAGAGCGCTTCTGCGATTGATTGTGCCACTGCACCTGCCATTGTAACAGGTGCCATTGCACCCGCCAGAGTGAATGGAGTTACAAAAATTGCCTGCCCGCGCCGTGCCAAGCGTAGACAACCATCAATCATAGGCCAATCATGTTTCAGTGGGCTAGTTGAATTAATGTTGGTATACATATGAGGCTTAGTCTCAAATTCTTCATGGGTCAGACCACTGGCTATCCGCACCATTTCCATAGTGTCTTCAACTCGCTCTGAACCCAAACAATATGTATGAGCGGCCTTATCGGTATAAACAAGTTTATCGTATGTCGCCTCAAGGTGCCTGATGGACGCATGCAGGTCCTGCGGCTCAACGGGATATCCACCAACAAAGTGGATGCAGTTAAAATACTGGCTTAATTTGTAGAAATTTTGGCACTGCTCACGATTACCAGTAACTTTTCTCCGAAGCTCCATGTCCCAGTAATTTGGAGGCGAGGACACACTGCCAAAAAGCAATTTATTACCCCCAACTGTTAAAGTATGGGCATTGTTTCGCGGCGTGATGGTAAATTCAGATGGGGCTTTAGCAACCATATCCATGACCCAATGGCGATCCAGAAAAACCTTTGTTCCATCAACTTTGCATCCAGCTTTTTTAAAAAGACCTAAAGCTTCTTCATTTAGAAACTCAATTCCGATATCTTCCAGTATCTCCATTGCACCTTCGTGGATCGCCAGGATACCTTCCTCAGCCAAAGGCTCAATTGGACGATCAGTATTCTCAACTATACGCCAAGGCATTTGCTCGATTGCGCCACGGTTTCCCCGCGTATTCCCAGCACGACCACCGCTTCGGCGTTTGGGGCGATCACTCATTATCATCTCCTTGTGGATTAGACTAAACAAAAGCCGATATTGATCCCTATTATATTCCAAAAACGACATTAAGCATCGAATTTAGGTTCTAGGCGTTTTGTTGATCAACCCACGCGGATAAGCACGTCACATCTTGCAAAACTGCATCTGCAAGCGGCGCTAGTTCTACCGAGGAAGCGAGACCCGTCAACACTGCTACGGCCTGCATACCGGCCGCGCGGGCAGCCTTCAGGTCGTGGGTACTGTCGCCTACCATTACACATTCAGCAGGATTAACCTCCATCATATCTGCCAAAGCCAACAGGGGGCTAGCGTTAGGTTTAGCTCCAAACCCACTGTCACTCCCAATTACAAAATCAAACAAAGAGCTCGCACCCACAGATGCCAAGTGAGCCTTCGCCGGACGTTCGGCATCGTTGGTCATGATTGCCAGCTTCAAATCTCTATGTCGAAGCCTCTTAGCCAACTCACTCAAGTCTGTCACCACCACTTGAGGAGCAATCTCGGCTTCTTGATTTAATTGCGTTAGGATTTTAGAAATGGTCAGGTGTGGGAGATGTTTGTAAATGACATCTGCGATTTGAGTAGGAGTTCCAGCAACAACAAGACTGCCCGGCAATATTTTTTGCGCTGTGGCATCATAATTTAAATCTCGAGCTAAAGCATTTCTCAGATCGTTATCTCCTCGTGAAAGACGCCTTAAGACTTGCCCTGCCCAATGCCCCCAAGTTGCCTGAAAATCAAATAGAGTGCCGTCTTTGTCAAATATGGCTGCTTTTATTTTCATTAGGTCCAATTAACCTGCTCACCACCTGGCAAGACCTGCCGCGCCATCATTGGGTCCATATAGTTTTGGATGCTATTCTCGTCACAAAACCGCTTAACCCATGCGTCATCCATGCAAATAAAGTCCAGTAGCGAGGCCAGAAATAACGGGTCTGCGATACCATTGCGCAGATCTTGTTCCGAGGCGCCACTTGCGCCCAAAAACACATCTCGCAAATCATCTTGACCAACCACCCAAGCCAGGGCTTGCACCGCCAGGGTCTGGGCAATCTCCGGTGTCATTTTAGCGCCCTAAATAAGTTTTTTTCACTTTTAATAGCCAACCTGGCGCCAGATGCAAGGTACATTCCCAATTCTATTTGCGTCCTCTTAACAGGGATTCAGCCAATTCCGCGCGGGCTTCAGGGCTCATCGTGGCTACTTTTTCCACCCAAACCTTACGGGCAACTTCCGAACGGCGTGAGATCTCAAACCACCCCGCCTCCATCACCGCCAAAACGGCGACATCGTCAAACGGTATGGCCCCTACAGCTTGTACAAGCTGGGTATTCATCGCCTCGCGCGCATCACGCGACATACCACCGTTTTTGGCCTGAGCATCTTGGAACAAGCGGCCAAGCTCACGCCGGTCTTTGCGATCCATTGCACGCAGTAGCGGGCCAAGACCTAAGCTGGGGGCCCGCGGGCGTACTTCTTGGGCCATACTCACATGATCCAATCGCAAATCTTTGTGACGACCTGAGCCAAAAAAACCACCCACAGCGCCCGCCACCAACACGTTCACCGCAAATGATATCATCAGTAATGTTTTCAACGTTCTCTGTGACATGACCATCCCCTAGACATCTTCCCAATAAAATTCCGTTTCATCACCAAGCCCGACTAGATCATTTAAGCTTTCGGTTTGAAAATAAGCGGTCGTGGCATCCAACACAACATCCGGAGGGCTTATCCCAATCAACACACCGAAAGCACCAGCCATCGCCAAGCCTGCCCCTGCGGGCCAGCCACCAAACTGAGCAAAAACGTCAGAGATCCGCCCAAATAGTGATAGTTTCTCAAGTGTAAATCCTACCATCGGCTCCTGTGGCATAGCCTCCAAGGCTTGGCTCTGCAAACGAGTGAGAAACTCTGCATCCATCTCCGGCGCTCCTTTCTTAGCCGCATCAAACAGAAGGCCAAATTCACTCTCATCCAATGGCGGATAGTTGAAATCTTTATCAGTCATTTTCCAATCCTAACGCTTTTTTCTGTGGCGCCAAGGTGATTGCCAAGGCGCGCTTGCCACGCGACACCAAACTCTCGACAGCCTCTACCGAAACTTCCATAATATCAGATATTTCTGGGTTCGAGAGGTCTTCGATATGGCGTAAGATCATAGCCTGCCTTTGCCGGCCTGGCAGGGTCTGTAGCGCATGCTGCAAGGCCTGTGCCCGTGCAGTGATCTGTAACTTGCAATCCACGCCCGGAGTGTCATCCGCCAACTCTGGCACCTCATCACCGGAATTACGGTTTGATTTACGTAAACGGTCGATGCACAGGTTCGACGTCACACGGTAGAGCCAGGTTGTGATTTTTGCCCGGTTTGCATCCCAATCTGGGGCTATTTTCCACAGGCGCAATAAGCTCTCTTGGGTAACATCTTCTGCTTCAGTACGGTCCCCCAGCATCCGAAAGGCTTGGGCAAAAACAACAGGAGCCAGACGCGATGTCAATGCCTTAGCTGCGGCGCAGTCCCCTTTTGAAAACCGCATAAGAAGCTCTGCATCCTGTTGATTTTGACTTATGTCTGAGGCCATCATGGCTCCTGCCTAAGCAATTCCACAGCTTGGGTAAATGGCCTGTCCATGCTGAAAAGTCAGGCCAAAATCAACGTTTAACTATTGTCGTTATTACGTTTTCTCTTATCTCCGCGCTTACCTTTGCGGACATCGAATTCTTCATGCGAGATCATACCATCTTCGTTTTCATCGAGATGTTCAAACATCCGTTCTCCACCGCGCTTAGCTCGCATTTCTGCTAGCTCAACAGTACCGTTGCCATCGACATCCAGTTGCTGGAACATCCATTTTGCCCGTTTTTTTATTCTTTTCAAACGACTTTCATTAGCTTTGGCCGTCAGCTCCTCAATGCTCAGGCTGCCATTGCCGTCTGTGTCGACTTTAGAAAACTCTGCGGCGCTGTAGGCTTGAAGCTCAGCCTTGGTGATCTGTCCATCGCCATTGGCATCCACAGTCGAGAACTCAAGTTTATTGCCCCAATGGTCTCTTGCACTTGCGGATGAAAATGCGAGTGCAGCTGTGGTGGCCAATGCGAGAATTACGATCTTGTTCATTATGATTTTCCTTCAGTTCGTCTGTTCAGGGTTATCGCTGCGGGCATCAATTCCCGCGCTTGGTAATCATAAAACGTACCAGCTCAATGGTTCCGTCGCAAAAAGTGAAAACTATTGTGGCAGTATGCCCCAGTACCATTTGCACCCCATCTCGGTCATAAGACCGCGTACAAAGGTTTTTCTTCATGTCACCAGATCACCCCCTCAAATCTGCCCTGCTGCGTGGCTGGCGGCGTTGCTGTCCCAATTGTGGCAAGGGCGCGCTTTTGTATAAATACTTAAAGGTGCACGAAAGCTGCCAAAACTGTAACCAAAACCTTTTCCATCACAGGGCAGACGATGGTCCAGCCTATCTGACAATCTTAATTGTTGGCCACATCATGGCCCCTTTGCTACACATCGTATTCGTTAAGTATCGCCCAGAACCCTGGATAATGGCCTTCGGGTTTAGTTTCGGTTGCATTTGCCTTTCTTTGTACCTTTTGCCACGAATAAAAGGCTCAATCATTGCATTTCAATGGGCTCGCAGGCTTAATGGGTTTGCTACCGATACCTCTGGCAAACCTTTTTGAAATCAGTAACATTAAGCTATGAATGATATACCTATACGAGCAGCTTCAACAATTATTCTTTTGCGTGATTTTGATAGTAATCCCAGGGTTTTAATGGGCCAACGCGGGGCTAAAGCAGCCTTTATGCCTAATAAATTTGTATTTCCCGGTGGCGCTGTCGACAAAGCAGACGCAGATATCTCTTTGCTTAAGCCATTGCCAACTAACTGCTACGCAAACTTACAAGATCACAGTTCTGGGCCGTCACCTGACGTATTGGCAGTCGCCGCTATACGTGAATTATGGGAGGAAACAGGTCTAATTCTGGGAAAACCTCATGAATGGCCTAATGCGCCAAGCGATTGGACGGGATTTGCAAGAGCAGGCTGTCGCCCGTCAGCTGAAAATCTATTTTTCTTTTTCAGGGCGATCACACCGCCAGGAAAATCACGTCGTTTTGATGCTCGTTTTTTTCTCACAAGCGCAGAGCACCTGGCAAATGATCCAGATGATTTTTCCATGGCCTGCGATGAACTTTCTCACCTAAAATGGGTTCCATTGGATGAAGTAGGTTCTTTAAATTTACCATTTATCACCTCTATCGTATTAGGTGAGGTTTCAGGCCTTACCGAGATTGGGCCACCCAAGTCAGTGCCGTTCTTTCAAAATAACGACGAAGAAAGCTTATTTTTACGCCTACAAAACTCAGTGAAATAAGATTAATAATATGATCGATAGGGTTAGCAAAGCTATCGCAATAACTTCTTTCTTTTGTATACTTTCCTTAAAAATGTAAAATGAAATAGCAAATGACATAAGAATTTCCACCTGACCCACTGCCTTGACGTAGGCTGCATTTTGCAATGCGAAGGCAGTAAACCAACACAAAGATCCTATTAGCGATAGAGATCCAATCCAAATTGCAGTTTTCCAAGCCATCGCAACAGCCTTAATTTGTCCAGGCTCACGCAAATAAAGATAAATAGACATTCCAGTAAGCTGGATTAGAATCGTAACCGCAAGTGTAAAACTAGAACGCGCGAAAACGTCTGCGGCTGTAACCTGTAACACTGAAGCTCGATATAATACTGCGCAAAGACCAAAAAATACTCCACAGGATAATCCCAAAGCTGTGGCACGATTAAAAAATCGTGCTCCCTCATTACCTTGCAACGTGGCTGTATCTGACAGAATAACAACCGCAATAACTCCAATGCAAATCGCAGCAAGTGGCAGCAAACTGATACCCTCTCCCAACAGCAACAATCCAAATCCTACAGCCAACAAAACTTCAGCTTTTTTGAAAGCAATTCCGACGGCAAAGTTACGTTGCTGAAATAGTGCTACGACACACATCGTCGCGCTGACCTGACAAAATCCGCCAGCAGCGGCATAAACATAGAAAATAGGCTTAGTTATTGGTAGTTCATATTCACGCATCCAAGGATATAAAACTGCAACAAGTACAATCAGAGGGGCCGAGTAAAAAAAACGCGTGAAAGTGGCACCACCCGTTGATAGCGTATCAATCCGCAATTTTTTTTGAAACATAAACCGGAAGGTTTGTGCTAACGCTGCCAGCAATGTGATGGGGACCCATATCATACTTAGAGTCGCCTTTCAGAAATATATTTAAACCTTAGGATCAGGATTTTCAGTGTGCCCATCAACAGCAATCACCTGCCCTGACACCAGCCTTGAACCATCAGAACATAGAAAGACAGCCATATTAGCAACATCTTCGGCCGTTACTAAAGACCTCATTGACGTGCCCCCCGCATAGCCATTTTGAATATGTTGATAAGTTGTTCCTTTAGCAAACGCTTCACGCTCCATCACGCCTTTCATACGCGGTCCCTCGACTGCGCCAGGACAAATTACATTCGCTCGAACGCCTGCGGGACCCCACTCCATTGCCAATGTTTTCATAAAGCCAATCACACCCCATTTGGCCGCCGCATATGGTGCTCGGTTTGGAAATCCGTAGATTCCAGCAGTCGAGGAGGTTAACACAATCGCTCCTTTTGATGCCTTAAGCATTGGTCCACCATATTTTGCAGCCAAAAATGCACCTTCCAAATTTACAGAAACGCAACGTCTCCAATCAGTGACCTGAATATCTTCCACAGCCGCAGTAGGCCCTGCGATGCCTGCATTGGCACAAAGGGCGTCAATTCCACCCCAGCGTTTATTAATATCAGCAAACAGAGCTTGAACCTGTGGTTCATCACTAGCGTCACAAAGCGTTTTCATCCAGCTCTCAGGGCAATGCGCCAAAGCATCAGAATTGACATCTGTGACCCAAACTTGAAACCCATCAGCTTCAAAAGCCTGTCCCATCGCCCGCCCAATCCCGTCTCCACCGGCAGTGATTAAAACACGTCTCATTTTTTTCCTACCTTGCGGCCCATGCCCTCTGGCTGAGCCATTGCGGCGTGAGCTTGTGCAATACGTTGTAAATTTTTCGCTATTTCGGGAGCCGGCTCTGAAGCCTTCCGGCTTTCAAGAGAGACATGAATTAACATATGTTCGCCTGTAGCCAAAAGCCGTTCTCCTTCAAACATTTGATGAAACAAATGCATTTTCTTTCCAATTCCATCAACGCAATGGGTTTCAATCCTAATACTATGCCCAGCTCGCACTTCGTCGACATGGCGAATATGCGTCTCTGCGGTGAAATAGCTTCCCCCAGAAGCTATATATTTCGCGTCACAGCCGACAATCTCCATGAACCGATCAGTGGCATCTCCAAAAGCTTGCAGGTAACGCGCCTCATTCATATGGCCGTTATAATCAGTCCAATCCAGCGGCACTGCGCGCTGCACGGTCAAAATGGGTTTACTGAGATCCAGCGTATCGCTAGTGCGCACCATTTGAGCTTTTTGATTAAGCAATTCATCTTGATTTTTCAGCAAGGCACCCGCGCCCCAATCCTGAGCTTTCAAGGCGCGCATCATGCCAACAAGATTGTTGTCTCGGATACGTTCCAACTCCCGAATTGAGTGCATGCCAGATTGTTCATCAGATTGGTCCGAAATCATATCCACCAAATCATCCGTAAATTCGGGTACTTCCATAAGCTTCGTCCAAGGCCATTTTAGTGCAGGCCCAAACTGCGCCATGAAGTGACGCATACCTGCTTCTCCACCAGCTACACGATAGGTTTCAAACAATCCCATTTGCCCCCAACGAATGCCGAATCCATAGCGAATTGCATTATCTATTTCTTCAGTTGTGGCAATTTCGTCTTTGATCAACCACAGAGCTTCTCGCCATACCGCCTCAAGAAATCTATCTGCAATATGAGCGTCAATCTCATTACGGACCCTCAAAGGATACATGCCCATTTCCCTGAGAAACTGCTCCGCCGACTGTACAATAGCCTCGTTATTCATCGGTGTAGGAACAACTTCAACTAAGGGTAGCAAGTAAACTGGGTTAAATGGATGACAAACCATAATTTGCGTTGGGCGGACTGCTTTATTCTGCAATTCCGATGGTTTAAAACCGGAGGTCGACGAACCGATGACGGCTAATGGATCGCAGTATTCTTGCAGAGATTTATAGATTTTTTGCTTGAGTTCTAATTGCTCTGGGACACTTTCTTGGATCCAAATTGCTCCTCGCACTACGTCCGAGAAATCAGAATGAAACGTAAGCTTTCCCTCTGCTGGCAACGGTGCCTCATAGAGCCCTGGCAAAGAGCGGCGAGCATTACCTAAAACTTCGTTAATTTTGCGCTCAGCTTGTGGATCAGGATCAAAAACACGCACGTCCCACCCATTTAGCAAAAACCGAGCAGCCCACCCACCCCCAATTACACCACCGCCAATAATCGCTGCAATCTTTGTCATCTTCTTAATCCTACCCACTTAGATTTGGACCACGTTATTAGCCCAAAGGTGCACGCTTTAACAAACCTAATTTCTCACGTACCTCTTGAGGCCCAATTACCCGTGCACCCAAGTTTTCGATAATTTTTACAGCACGATCAACTAGCTGATAGTTTTCAGCGAGAACACCGCGGTCGAGCATCAAATTATCTTCTAGGCCCACTCGAACATTCCCACCGGCAAGGACCGAAGCCGCTACAAGAGGCATTTGATGGCGACCTAGCCCAAAGGCACTAAACGCCCAACCCTCCGGCACATTGTTAACCATTGCCATCAAAGTATTGAGATCATCCGGCGCGCCCCAAGGTACTCCCATGCAAAGTTGTACCAATGCGTTAGGTTCAAGTACTCCCTCCGCCACCAGTTGTTTTGCATACCAAAGGTGCCCAGTGTCAAAAGCTTCAATTTCAGGCTTTACTCCTAGCTCAGTCATCATCCGCCCCATTGCCCTCAAAGTGCCAGGGGTATTGGTCATGACATAATCAGCTTCCGCAAAGTTCATAGTACCGCAATCCAATGTGCAAATCTCTGGTCGACATTCTGCGACATGCGCCACTCGTTCAGTTGCACCCGCCATGTCCGTACCAATAATTGGCGGCAGTGGATTTTCGATATCTCCGAACACCATATCACCGCCCATACCAGCCGTGAGGTTCAACACCACATCAATCTCAGCGTCCCGAATGCGTTCTGTTACTTCACGAAACATTGCGAGGTCACGACTTGGAGCTCCTGTTACAGGGTCTCTGACATGACAATGTACAACTGCTGCACCAGATTTAGCCGCCAAGATAGCACTTTCCGCAATTTGCTTTGGGCTCCTTGGAACATGAGGACTTTTGTCCTGAGTGGCGCCTGAACCTGTTACAGCACAAGTAATGAAAACGTCTCGGTTCATTTGAAGGGGCATCTTGGTCTCCTATTGTTTCAAACAGTTTGGTTCGATTGCAATTTTATATTTGCTATTATACGCACTATAATTGATGAAAAACGCAAAAAATATATGGAAAAGAAGCAATGGAATCCTGAAAGTGGGCGTTTTAGTGCTGGAGCAGAGTAATACCTTATCCCTCGCCGCCGCCGTTGACCCAATGCGGGCGTGCAATAGGCGGGCTGCGCAAGCCCTCTTTTCTTGGGAGTTTCTGACGGATCAAGGGCAAAATATCTGCCTAACCTCCGGCCTCACTTTGAAAGGACAAGACCCTCGAAATTTCTCCGGCGACGTATTGATTTTGGTTGCAGGTTTTGACCTAGAGAAGTTTACGACTTCTATATTGACCTCAACGTTAAGACGGGTCGCATCATCTGGCACCTGTATTATTGGTGTGGATGGTGGGAGCTGGGTTATGGCTCATGCAGGCCTTTTAGATGATCATCGCGCAACCTGCCATTGGGAAGATCTTGAAAGATTTGCCCGGCGTTTCCCGGCTGTAAATCTAGTCCCAGATCGCTATTCTATTTGCGGGCCTTTCGTGACTACGGGGGGGGCATCTCCCTGCATCGATTTAATGTTACATCTTATTTCTGTGCGCCATGGTAAGGCCCTCTCAGAGAGGGTCGCGGCTGCATTTATTTACGAGTCGGTACATGCAGGCGAAGCGCCACAACAGATGATCGCAACTAAACGCATTTCCATAAAACATCCTCGTATCGCGCGAATTTTAAAGCAAATGGAAAACCTCATCGATAGTCCACCAAATATCAAGGCATTAGCCGAAGCTAATGGCATGTCCCTGCGCAAACTGGAACTGGAATTCAAAGTAGCGACCGGACGAGCTCCAGGCGCCTATTTTTTAGACCTCAGATTGTCTGAAGCTCGTCGTCTTGCAATTGACTCAGCACAAAGCGTTCAAGAAATTTCTTTGGCTTGCGGGTTTTCATCACAAGCAAGTTTAGCCCATGCCTTTCGCAACGCTTTCGGACAATCCGTTACAGCGTTACGCAGGCAACATTAGTTCTATTAATTTAGTTCTATTAATAAGGCATTGGGTACGCCTGATGTACCACGTTTAATTCTACTAAAATTTCTTTGGAAAGTTTTAGGTCAGCCCCTTTAAGAATATGGAGCAATTGATCTTTACGTGTCGCCCCGAAGATTGAAGACGCCATAAATGGCCGGCCAACACACCAAGCCAAGGCCATGTGGACAGGATCAAGCCCATATTTTTGCGCAACGCTAACGTAACTAGCAGCAGCTGCATGAGCTCGCTCTGTATTTCGGCCCCCAAGAGTATCAGTAATCGCCATACGGCTATTTTTAGGCACAGCACCTTTGGCATATTTCCCAGTAAGCAGGCCAGTCGCCAGCGGTGAAAACGCCAGAAGCCCCACATCTTCATTCGCACTTAGTTCGGCCAAATCAGTATCGTACATTCGGCACATCAAAGAATATTCGTTCTGGATCGACGCAACGCGAGGGCCATATCCTTCTTCGGAAGCACGCACCCATTGTGCTGTTCCCCAGGCACTTTCGTTAGAAAGACCAAAGGAACGGATCGTACCACGCTCAATTTCTAGAGCTAAGGCACCAAGGCAATCATGTATATTCTGAACAGTATTAGCTTTATTTTGCTGAGACGGGTCATAGTTCCAGTTTTGTCGGAACATATAGGACCCCCTATTTGGCCAATGAAATTGGTAGAGGTCAATGACATCCGTTTTTAATCGTTTAAGACTTCCCTCAATTGCAACAGGGATAGAGGTAGATGTGATAGGTGCGCCCTTACGAATATGGGCTAAGCCCGCACCAGAGTGTTTCGTGGCAACGACGACATCTGCACGACGACCACTAGTTTGCAACCAATTGCCAACGATCTCTTCGCTGGCCCCTTGCGTGGCAGCAGTAATAGGATTCACTGGATACATTTCAGCTGTGTCAAATATATTAATGCCAGCTTCCAATGCCATGTCCATCTGGGCAAAAGCATCATCTTGGGGGGTCTGCGTCCCAAAAGTCATAGTACCCAAGCATAAATCAGAGATCATGATTTTTGTGCGGCCAAGTTGATTCATTATCATCTTAATCTTCCCTTTTTTAAATAAGCTATCGCATGAAACCACGACTTCAAGCCAAAAAAATCTTGAGAACAAATAAAGAACACTCTAGTATAAATCGTATGATGAAATTACCGCCCACCACATTAGCACACAGATCACATCACACAAAACCTACGCTAGAGCTTTGGCCAGACATCGCCATTGCTTTCAGTCGCGTTCATGAAGTATGTGGTGCAAATCGGCGCAGTTTAGCCTTATTGATAGCACAAAGAATACAAGGTCCAATCTTCTGGGTTTCTCCCACTTGGAACAAAGATACTCTGCATGCAGAGGGAATAATGCAATTTATAAACCCTGGCAGATTAACCTTTTTAGCGCCAAAGCGTGCCGAGGATATTCTTTGGACAGTTGAAGAGGTTTTACGCAGCGGTGCCGTTGGTCTTGTGGTGGCAGACCTACCCGGCATACCGTCATTGACACCCATTCGACGATTACAATTGGCCGCTGAAACAGGCGCAACTAAGGGTCACATTCGTTCCCTTGGTCTACTTTTGACACCAGGCAGCGGTGGCGCGCCTGGCATTGAAAGCCGCTGGCATATTGCGGCAAAACATAAAGACTACAAAGACCTGTGGCACTTGAGTCGTATTCGTGCCCGCACGGATCCACCATGCAGCTGGCAGGTATCGCACACAGACGGCATGTACTCTATCTCAAAGCTTGGCATTGAAGGGCAAAACTGTGAGATGGAATTCGACTAAATATGTTTTAATCTGAAATTTAAAAACAGACTTGCCCCTCAGGGGCTCCAAGCAGAGGGTGGCTATATGAGACTCATCCTATCTTTTGCTGCCCTCTTCCTTTCCGTGATCCTTCTTCAGCTCTCATCTGGAGGCGTAGGTCCCCTTGATGCTCTAACTGGTCTAGAGAAAGGTTTCAGCAAAGGGCAAATCGGGATATTGGGGTCTTCACATTTCATAGGTTTTTTTATTGGCTGTTGGTGGGCTCCACGTCTCATGGGTAATGTTGGGCATTCCCGAGCGTTTGCTGTTTTTACCTCGCTGGGCGCAATCGGGATGATCGGCCATACATTATTGATCGATCCTATTGCCTGGGCCATTATGCGCGTAGCCTCTGGCCTTTGTGTTGCTGGTTGCTACACCGTTATAGAGGCATGGATTCAGGCTAAAGCAACCAATGAAACCCGCGGCCGGACATTGGGAGTTTACCGTTTCGTCGATATTTCAGCGTCCTTCGGGGCTCAAATGTTGATTGGCGTTCTCGCCAATGTTGAGACATATCTCGCCTATAATTTGCTCACCTTATTTTGTTGTGCATCCCTATTGCCATTAGCTTTAACCAAAGCAAGTCCCCCGATAACTAAGAGCGCACCACGCTTGCGGCCACTTCTTGCACTTAGCCGCTCACCCTTGGCAGTTTCTGCAGTTATCGTTACCGGCCTTACATCTGCAGCATATCGTATGGTTGGGCCAATTTATGGGTCTGAAATGGGCATGAGCGCCTCACAAATTGGGCTTTTTCTCGCGGGATATGTGGTCGGTGGCGCCCTATCACAATACCCCGCAGGCTGGCTGGCTGACAAATTTGACCGCCGGTGGGTAATTATTGGTTTCTCAATGGCCTCCCTCATAGCTTGCACTACATCCCTCTTCGCTGAAAACTTTACCCATATCATAGCAGCTTCAAGTCTCTTTGGGTTTATTACAGTTCCAATATATTCAGTAGCTACTGCTCACGCACATGACTTTGCAGCCAGTGACGAAAGGGTAGAACTATCCGCAGGCCTATTATTTTATTTCGCAATTGGTGCCATTGCCTCACCTATCGTAGCTGCTTTATTGATCGAAAACTTTGGTCCCACATCATTCTTTATATTTATTGGAAGCGCACATCTGATTCTTGCCGGTGTCGGTGGAATACGGTTGCTTTTGGGTGCCCATGCGATTGCAAAAACTCCATATATTTATGCGCCACGAACCTCATTCCTCCTTGGCCGCTTGACTAAAAGACTGCGCGATCCCAATCAATCTTGATAGCCTTAGGGCTGGGCTTTCCTGAATTGCGTGTTTAAATGAACTCCACACTCATTGGGCTAAGTTATGAAACGTATTCTAATCACTTCTGCAATTCCCTACATTAACGGGATAAAACATCTCGGCAACCTAATCGGAAGCCAGCTTCCTGCAGATCTATTTGCAAGATACCATCGCGCCAGAGGAAATGAAGTGATGTTTCTTTGCGCTACTGACGAGCATGGAACACCTGCAGAGTTGGCAGCTGCAAAAGCGGGTAAACCTGTGGAGAAATTTTGTGCTGAAATGCACACAATTCAAGCTAAAATTGCCCTGGGTTTTCGTCTCTCTTTTGATCACTTTGGCCGCAGTTCATCAGTTCAAAACCGCCAATTAACTCAGCATTTTGCCGCCCGCCTCGCAGATGAAGGACTAATCCGGGAGGTCGATGAGCAACAAGTTTACTCCCATGCTGATAAACGCTTTTTACCAGACCGCTATATCGAAGGGACATGCCCTAACTGTGGGTACAGCAGTGCGCGTGGGGATCAATGCGAAAACTGTACAAAGCAACTCAATCCAACCGATTTGATTGATCCCAAATCCTCAGTGTCCGGTTCAACAGATCTCGAAGTGCGCAACACACGCCACCTTTATTTATGCCAGTCCAAAATGCGGGATACCCTAAATGCTTGGATAGATGAAAAAGTTGATTGGCCAATCCTTACAACATCTATTGCCAAAAAATGGCTAAATGATGGCGATGGTTTGCAAGACCGAGGAATTACCCGTGATCTGGATTGGGGTGTGCCAGTGCGCAAAGGTGAAGCTGAATGGCCAGGCATGGAAGATAAGGTTTTTTACGTCTGGTTCGATGCACCTATTGAGTACATCGCATGTGCGAGAGAGTGGGTTGACGCTGGGAAAGGGGATAATTGGGAACGTTGGTGGCGCACAGATAAAGGCGCCAATGATGTTACATATTACCAATTTATGGGCAAAGATAATGTGCCTTTTCACACTCTTTCGTTCCCTGCAACGATCTTGGGATCTGGTGAGCCCTGGAAACTGGTCGATTATATAAAATCGTTCAACTATCTAAATTACGACGGCGGTCAATTCAGCACCAGTCAAGGCCGAGGGATCTTCATGGATCAGGCTTTGGAAATTCTACCCCCAGATTATTGGCGTTGGTGGCTTCTTAGCCATGCACCTGAATCTTCTGACAGTGAATTTACGTGGGAGAATTTCCAAGCTGGTGTTAACAAAGATCTTGCAGATGTTTTAGGTAACTTTGTGTCCCGAGTAACGAAATTCTGCCGATCTAAATTTGGTGAAATTATTCCATCTGGTGGCACATACGGCCATCTAGAAGAGGATTTATTCTCTAATCTTCAAAATAGGCTGGAAGCATATCAAGCTCATATGGAAGCGGTAGATGTGCGCAAATCCGCAGCAGAATTACGCGCAATCTGGGTCCTTGGCAACGAATATCTCCAATCTGCAGAACCTTGGGCGGTGTATAAAGCGGATTCAGAGGCGGCGGCGATGATCGTGCGAGTCTCGTTAAACTTAATTGCTCTTTATAGCCAACTCTCTTCGCCCTTCATTCCCGATGCCTCGTCTCAAATGCGGGTGGCGATGGGTATAGATGATCAAGCATGGCCTATTTCAATTATTGACGCCATGGATAAATGTACCGAAGGAAGTACTTTTACCGTCCCAGAAAACTTGTTCAATAAAATATCTGATGAGAACCGTGAAGAGTGGGCGATTAAATTTTCTGGAGTTCGAGACTAAAATATTAATAAGTTACCTCTACACAGACCTACAGAGTTCATTGCGTGAAAATATAGATCTTAAGGCTATATGTACGGATCATTTCAAAAAACAGGCATGTCTAAGACATTCAAAAATCGCCCAAACACAAGGTACTATCCGAAAAGTACTCTAATTCGGGGACCTAACGACTGCTACCTATAAAGAGCCATTAATGTAGATCCAAATTTAGATAGCAGACATTACAAATATATATCGCGAGACTGCTAAAGTAAAATATCTTTATACCGTGAACGCAGTTCAGCTTTTTGGACTTTGCCCATCGTATTGCGGGGCAAAGCCTCTACAATCAGAACTTTTTTGGGTTGTTTGTAACGCGCAATGTTACCGGCTAGGGCATCCATAACATCAGTTGATCTAAGTGTTTTGCTCACCACCACGGCGACAACTGCCTCACCAAAATCGCTATGCGGCACTCCGACAACTGCGCTTTCAATTACTCCGTCAAGATCGTCGATTAACGTTTCAACTTCTTTAGGATATATGTTCAAACCGCCAGAAATAATCAAATCTTTCCCACGCCCAACAATATGCAAATAGCCATCGTCATCAATCATCCCCAAATCTCCAGTTATGAAAAACCCATTAGCGCGCAATTCCTCTGCAGTTTTTTCTGGCATATTCCAATAACCCTGAAATAGATTAGGGCCCCTTACCTCCAAGACTCCAACCTCGCCGTTCTCCAAAAGTTCTCCCGTCACCGGATTACAAATCTTTAGCTCAACTCCCGGCAAAGCAAAGCCAACCGTACCAGGACGGCGCTCACCTACATATGGATTGGTTGCGTTCATATTGGTCTCAGTCATTCCGTAACGTTCCAAAATGGCATGTCCAGTAATCTTGCTCCAACGCTCGTGTGTTTCACGCAATAAAGGCGCAGATCCAGACACGAAAAGGCGCATCCCATTAGTAGCATGCGCAAGTAGTTTTTGCTCAAGCAGGCGTACATAAAAAGTTGGGACACCCATTAAAACAGTAGCCTTAGGCATAGCATCAATTATCGCATCCGCATCAAAGCCATTCATAAAAATACAGGCACTTCCAGACATAAGAGAAATATTTGTTGCAACAAACAAACCGTGCGTGTGGAAAATTGGCAAGGCGTGAATAAGCACATCACTTGGGGTAAAGTCCCAACATTCAAGTAAAGCCTCGGAGTTACTTGCAAGCGCACCGTGCGTTAACATCGCTCCTTTCGAGCGGCCCGTAGTACCGGAAGTATAAAGGATCGCGGCTAAGTCATCTGCACGTCGAGTAATAGCAATAAATCCCGCCTGAGACGCATCTCGTTTTCGAGTTAAAGAACCACTTTCATCTGCCGCCAAAGTTAGAACAGAGGCAACACGCGCAAGGTCAGCGATCTTTTGCAAATCATCTAATTTTTTTGGATCACAGATAAAAATAGTAGGTGTAGCGTCATTCAAAAAGTAGGATACTTCATGTCCTGTATATGCTGGATTAAGAGGTAAGAAGACTGCACCCGCTAGAACGGTTGCGAAGTATAGTTCCAGCATTGCGCGCGCTTTAGGCACTTGAACAGCGACCCGGTCTCCAGGTTGAATACCATGTTCAACCAAAACGGAAGCTAACTTTTCAGCATTTTCAAAAAAATCTGCATAGCTTTGAAACTCATCTCCAAAAAATAAGAATGGAGCATCTTCGCGGCCTACACTTCCTAATCGCAATGCATGTGCAAGAAAATTATTAGAATATTTTGTCAATTCCAGAGTTCCAATTAATATGTTACGGGATCAATTGGTCCCCATGGGCCACCGACAGCCATCTCAACATAACGCGCCGCCGCCAGCAACGCAGCCTCACCGCGCGGTTTGCCAATCAACTGCAAACCAACAGGCAATCCGCGCGGTCCCAAACCAACCGGAACGGAGATTGCGGGTAATCCAACGGTTGTTGCCAAGAAAGCAAAGCGCAGCCAATCCATATACCCCGGCAACTCAATACCACCAACAACTCGCACCCATTCTTCAGACTGTAAATGCGGCATACAACCTACTGTGGGACAAGCCAAAACGTCGTAAGTATTGAAAAGTTCAATCATAGCATTAAAAATCATCGATCGATTCAGGTACGCTTCGACAATATCATCTAGCGTTAAAGCAAGACCAAAGGTCATATTATCGGCTAATGTCTTTTTGAAATGTTGTTGAATGTCATGTGGCATACGTTTAGCGTCTGCCGCCCAAATCAAACCCCGCAGCGTATGATATGTGTGCTCGAGTTTTGATAAATCTGGAGAAGTTAACTCGACTCGTGTTCCATTTTTTTCAAGTTGGTACATGACGTCAGAAAGATGTTGTTTCATTTCGGTATCTATCTGGCCAAAGCCCCCTAAATCTGGCGAAAACGCAATTTTTAGCTTACCATCAGCCCGCTTAACAGCTTCCTGGTAGGGGGTGCATGGTGCAGGGTAGGATATGGCAATTCTAGGGTCGAAACCTGACATCGCATCCAAAAACAGCGCACAATCAGTCACTGACCTTGCCATTGGACCTTGTGTAGGTTCAATCATAAAAGCATTATCTGTTCCTGGGCCACAAGCCACTCCAGGGCTTGGACGCAGGCCAACAACTCCACAATATGCCGCGGGTGTTCGTAAGCTACCACCATGGTCCGAGCCATGGCTTAACCAAATCTCACCAGCAGCTAAGGAAGCAGCAGCGCCGCCCGAAGATCCCCCAGCATTGAGGGTAGTATCCCAGGGATTAAAAGTGGGACCAAAAACTTCGTTGAACGTATTTCCACCCGCACCTAATTCCGGTGTATTCGTTTTACCAAGTACTACCCCACCACATCCTTCAAGTCGTTCGACCATTGGATCACTTTCCGTGGGTATAAAATTGGAATATCCTTTGGTTCCAAAAGTACAAATAACGTCTTTAACTTTTTGCAAATCCTTTATGGTAATGGGCAAGCCTGCTAACCAACCCGGCATATCAGAGTTTTTAAAATTGAGATTGGCGGCCCCCTTACGGGCCCGATCCTCACATATCGTGGGAGTGGCATTTATTAACGGTCCAGTTTGCGAAATTCGAAGAGTAGCTACGTCTAAAAGTTCAGACGACGAAACCTCACCACGTTTCAACATTTCAACAACCTTGTGGGCCTCAATGGCGCATAATTCTGGACCTAGGAATTTTGGCCGGTCAATCATATTTTTCGCTTTCTTACTATTTTAGGAGACCCTATATTAATCGGCTATGAAAAAAATTGTTAGGTTGTTTTATTCAGAGATCTACGACACACGGCATTATTAATATTATGTATATGTATTGGTTCCCATTATTTTTCCAATTCTCAAGCGAGTTAATATTTTCAACAGGCCTTGGCCGCCGATGAGTTCCTTTTTGGCCCACTTTGGTTTCCCTTCTTGGAACGATAGCCTCGCTTTACCATGTTTTAAGAGAAAATTTAGTTGCAATCTGGTACCCGCGGCCGGACTCGAACCGGCACGGCCGTTAAGCCTGAGGATTTTAAGTCCTCTATGTCTACCATTCCATCACGCGGGCTTTGGGCGAACATAGGCAAATCGACAGGCGTGTAAAGTGGGATTTTTATAAATCAGTACCAAGATCTTTGATCATTTCACGTTCGGGCATGAACGGGTTTAACGCGAGTGCTTTTCGTAGTTCTATCTGCGCCTCAACTTCCTGCCCAAGAGCAACGTGCGTTAGAGCTTTTCCCGATAATGCACCTAAATGCCGCGGTCTCAAATTGAGCGCATCTTGCAGATCAAAAAGGGCCTTTTCAAAGTTTAAATCTAAATATCGCGCAAAGGCGCGTTGATTATAACCCTCCGCATAATTTGGGCAGTAAGTGATCAACTCACTCAATACCTTCTCAGCCAATTTTAAATTTCCACGTTTTATATTTAGCAAACCAGAAGATAACAACATTTGCGATTTCTGATCAGGGGCCTGGGTCCACAAGGCCCAAAGTTGTCCTGTTACTAAGTCAGCGTCGCTAGCAAATTTTGAGAACTTCAGCCGATCATAGGCCCGATCTAAATCAGCTTCGATTGCGATGTTTTCAGGACAGTCTGCCTCAGAAGGCTCGGCAAATCCGATTGACCCGAAAACTGCAGCAATGATAAATAAACTATTTCATTGTTGTACACATGGTATGACTTTATAAAAGGTCAATACTCTAATTGGTTTACTGATAAAACTCCAACTTGTACTATTTTCAAGTCTTAAATTAACTTTTGTATGATCATAACTTAATTATAGGCTTTTACGAATAAGTTTTGAAAGCTTTGGGAAAACCATATCATTTGCACAAATCAGTTCTCCATCATCTACAATATTTCCTTTTGGATTGATTGGCTCTATAAACCCGCCAGCCTCCTTTATTATGATAACACCAGAGCCAATGCTACAATAATCCAATCCACGTTCCCAAAAGCCGTCATACCGGCCAGCGGCGACATAGGCCAAATCAAGAGAAGTGGTTCCCCAACCACGAATACCAGCACTTACAGACGATATTTCAGCAAGGTCTTTAAGTGCTATTGGAAGATCCTTCCGGCCAGCTGCCGGTAAACCTGTAGCTAAGACACACTCGATCAAAGCTTGGCGACCAGAAACGCGTAAACGTGTTTCGTTCATCCATGCACCTTGACCTTTTTCTGCAAAAAAGCACTCATCTTTAGCAGCATCATAAATCACGCCCGACACTATTTCGCCTTTATGTTCTAAAGCTATTGAAACTGCGTAATGGGGCATTCCATGCAAAAAGTTAGTTACCCCATCCAGTGTACAAACAATCCAACGTCGCGTCGGATCTTTGCCTAGAACATCCCCAGATGCTTCAGATTTATATCCATAAGTAGAACGCGCGAGCTCTAGTTCTTCTTTAATTATTTTCTCAGCTTGCAAAATAGCACGCGACACAAAGTCCACAGCTCCCGTTACGGACACTTGCAAGTTTTCAACTTCACGAAAATCCTTTGCCAAAGAACGGCCAGCCTTACGGGCAGTGGCTATCATTACGTTCATATTTGCGCTTTGGGCCATTATGATGCTCCTGCAGATCAGGGAGCTCCATAAGCCTTACTAGCCCGCTTGCCAAGGGGCTGGCTACGTCGCATCTTAACGGGCTGATTTCTAGCCAATTTTAAAAGTTGTGCCATGAACGATTTAATTTTATCATCATTTCAATTTGCAGCAAATAATTTCCGCGTCAAACCAGTCTCAGCAAGCGGACGCGTAACGCAACCAGAATGGTAGCGTACCTCATGCAAAACCCAATCCAGTAGTACTGAGACACCACGATTGGATGCTAAAAGAAGTAAAATAACAGCCGTTAACTCGACCTGACGCATAGTGCGGAGTGCAACTTTCTCTGGCATCAATATTTGGGAAAATACATCCAATCTTGCGCGATCCACAGGATAAGTAACTTATGTTTGGTCTCGAAAGTCCTCTGCTTCAATCCACGGCTTTTGTGCCAATACATTTTGACAAGATGCTACAAACAATAGCTTGTGATCGAATAAGGCGAAAATTCAAAGTCAGAATGTTGTTCCGGGGCAGATGAAATGACTAGGTCAGTTTCCTCGCGCACCAGAGCAGGAAGTGCCTCGAAAGCTACCCCTGGAAGGATATCAACATCAACTTCCGGCCAGGCTTTACGGAAAGCCTCAGGAACTGGAAATAACCATTCAAAACAAGCGTGACACTCTATCGCAATATGTAATCGTCCTATTTTGCTTGACTGTATCCGCCTAAACTCAACTTTAGTTGCTTTAATTTAAGGCAATATTTTATCTGCCAGCTTCAGCATTCTCATACCAGCCGCAGCTAACTTTAACGGTTTGTTCGCCTTACAATAAGATCGACGCCAACTTGATCCTCTAAGGCTTTAATTTGATGAGGCAGAGCGGATTGAGTGAGGTTCAAGACGTCTGCGGCATTTGATAGACTTCCTAGTTGGTGGATTGCCTGAATTGCTTGCAATTTTTTAAGACCAATTTGCAATTATCAAATTCATAATAATAAACGTAAAGATGATGACTTTTATTTAGTCATTAACAGGGTTTGTGAGTCAAACCTAAAACAAACGTGAGGCGGACGTGCTTGATAGCTTAATTGAGCATTTATATTACTAAATAGCGGGAGGAGCTATCACCGAGTACACTTCTCGCACTGCACTTGACCTAAAAGTCTGTAATACTCCCCCTGCCGTAGCTTGAAGCTTGGAATTACGCGCGCTAAGGTTCTGGTAATTTTTGAGGACCAACTATGACTGACGTTACTTCTTCTTCCGACTTCCCAGATCGTGAGACCCTGCTCTCAATGTCAGGGCTCGAGTTCATGCAAGCAGTTAAGTTGGGAACCATGCCACGCCCACCAATTTCAAGGGTTTTAAACTTTATTCTCAGCGATGTCTCGGATGGCCAAACCATATTTTCAGGCACTCCCAAATTTGAACACTGTAATCCTACGGGCACTCTACATGGCGGATGGTATGGTACAGTGCTGGATAGCTGTATGGCCTGCGCAGTTATGACAAAAGTTCCACGAGGCAGTGTTTATACAACGTTAGAGTATAAAATTAACATTGTGCTAAGCATTCCAATTGGAATGCAGGTAAGAGCCCGAGGGTGGATCCAGCATGTCGGGCGTTCAACTGGAGTTGCTGCGGGCGAAATCAGAGGATTCGAGGATGATAAAGTTTACGCTACTGGGTCAACCACTTGTATTATCATGAAGATAAGCAAGTCTTCCTAGACCGTTTTTTGGCACAGAGCTATGAATGCGTTCCGAAGGGTAACGCCCGACTTCACGACGCGACCGAGCTAAAAAGAACTTTTGTAGTCCCCGCCAATTTCCAGTTGAAGGTGCATTGACGTCTTGGGAGATTTCAAAATCCCATCCCTCAGCTAAAAGCAATCCACGGCTTTGTAACTGCTGCATCACCCAGACAAATGGAATATTGGACAATGGCCTTGAAATGGCGGCACCAAAAGTTTGTCCACCAATGTCACTATGATTGCCTCGAAACCATTTCTGCTCCAAAGATCCTGCCCAATTGGGAGGTGCTGACCACATTACAGGTTTAAACGCCGTGCGCATTTCGTCGAGTGCTAGGGCTTGGAAACCATTGCTGACACTGCTCCCAATCTGGTCATTATGGAACTTGTGTCGCTCTGCGAAAATTCGCCAAATTAGTGGAACCCGAATGCCTAGCGCTTTGACTGTATCCCAAACTCCTATTGCAGTAATCTGAGTGGAATGGTGACACTTTTCACGAATAAAACATTGCGCAATCTCGGAAACAGAACCGTTTCGATAAAGACGATAAGCCATATTAACATTTCTTTGGGTAGCGTGCTCCCGTGTTAAAAGACCAACACGATCGATGATGCCACCCAGCGACCTTACGGCATATGCCCCACGCGAATATCCAAGCAAGAATATTTTATCGCCAGGGCGATAGCGGCTTGCCAAAGCTCCATAGGCCTGTTGAATCTGCAAATCAATGCCACGGCCTGCAAGCACAGCCATTGCCGAGGCATAGCTACGATCTTTAAATTGCAGACCTCGTTGATAGTGCAGAAAAACTCCCTTCGAATTTGCGGCTTTAAGTAAGTCATAAGCCATCCGCGCATGAGACTGATAACCGGGCTCTAGCCGTGACATAGTTCCATCTAGAATAATAACATGCGTCAGAGCCTCATCAACGAGGCGCCTCTCAGGCATTTTCTTACTTTTACGATCCCGCAAAAAACGCGTGGAAACCCAACGCCATAGAGCCATATCAGTTTACCCAGAAGTTTGCAGCATGTGCCAAACACGGTGAGGCGTAAATGGCATGTCCGCTTGATTTACACCTCGACCCGCCAAAGCATTCATCACAGACAGCAACCGTTACAGAACGTGATTGAGCTTATATCGATTGGACAGTCTCGGCGCCATGGCACGACATTAAAGAAAACTTCCCATCTTACAATCATGAAGAATGTGCCGCCTCAATCTTACGTCTATTTGAAAGTGAGCAATATACATGGGTTGTACATAAAATGGAGACTTTTAAATGGCCTATTACGAACGTCTCATTCGCGACAAACCCCGCAGACGTGATAGAGATCATGCTAATATCTATTTCATAATTGCGCGACAGTTTGTAGACCCTTGAACCAAAATAGTTTCGAACCAGATTTTGACTCGCTTTCAACAGAGCACTTAGGGCGCAATCAGGTGTTCGCAGGCCATTTACATCAAAAACCGCCTAAAATATGGAAATAGCACTTCAATAACGGGGATGTTATCAAACAAAACCGCCACTTGCAGGGACCATCTGCTTTTGGAGCCTTTTCCTTGCCAGCAAAAATGGCTATTCGATGTCAAAATCTTAGAGTATTGGATCTTGGCAATGGATAAGTTTAACGCAGTAGAAGCTGAAGCACGACTGTACAAAGCTTGGGAGGCCACTGGTTGCTTTAAGGCAGGCGCAAATGCCAAGCCAGGAGCTCCAAGCTATTGCATCATGATCCCGCCTCCAAATGTGACTGGTGTTTTACACATGGGGCATGCGTTTAATAACACCTTGCAAGATATTCTCGTTCGATGGCATCGTATGCGCGGTTTTGATACCCTTTGGCAGGCCGGAACAGATCACGCGGGCATCGCAACACAGATGGTTGTGGAGCGGCAACTTGCCGAGAACAAGCAGCCAAGTCGGGTAGAACTGGGTCGCGAAAAATTCTTAGAAAAAGTTTGGGAATGGAAAGAAGTATCCGGCGGAACTATTGTAAACCAGCTCAAAAGATTGGGCGCGTCATGTGATTGGGATCGCACCGCATTCACCATGGCCGGTGCGCAGGGTGACACGAGAACTGGGCATGAGAATAGTCCCAATTTTCACGACGCTGTGATTAAAGTTTTTGTCGAGATGTACAACAAAGGCCTGATCCATCGCGGCAAACGCTTGGTCAACTGGGACCCTCACTTTGAGACGGCCATATCTGACTTAGAGGTTGAGAATATTGAAGTCGCAGGCCAAATGTGGCACTTTAAATATCCACTTGCAGGTGGTGCTACCTATAAATACATCGAAAAAGATGTAGATGGGGTTATCACCCTTGAAGAGGAGCGCGACTATATATCCATCGCCACAACACGCCCAGAAACAATGTTGGGTGATGGCGCGGTTGCTGTGCACCCAAGTGATGAACGCTATTCCTCCATCGTAGGGATGATGTGTGAAATCCCAGTAGGCCCAAGGGCACAGCGCCGTTTGATACCCATTATTACAGATGAATACCCAGACAAAAATTTCGGCTCAGGCGCTGTAAAAATTACTGGCGCCCATGATTTTAACGACTATCAAGTGGCCAAACGGTGTGGCATCCCGATGTTTAATCTGATGGATACAAAAGCCAACATGCGTGCTGATGGACGCCCCTACATCGAAGAGGCGGCAACAGCTCAGGCAATTTCCAACGGTGACGAAGATTTTGATGAGGCCAAAATCGCAGCCATGAACCTAGTACCTGAGGACTATCGTGGCATGGACCGTTTTGAGGCGCGCGCCAAGATTGTGGCGGATATCACCGATGAAGGTCTAGCCGTGATCGAGACAATAGAAATCACAGATGACGACGGTACAAAAACTACGACTGAGCGTCCAATGGTTGAGAGCAAACCAATTATGCAGCCGTTTGGAGACCGCTCCAAAGTGGTAATTGAACCCATGCTGACGGATCAATGGTTCGTGGATACTACTAAGATTGTAGAACCAGCTTTAGATGCTGTACGGGATGGCACAGTCACGATCCTACCTGATTCTGAGAAAAAGGTGTATTATCATTGGCTGGAAAACATCGAGCCATGGTGTATTTCACGGCAGCTTTGGTGGGGACACCAAATACCGGTATGGTTTGATGAAGATGGCGCGCAATATTGCGCAGCAACAGTATCGGAAGCGCAAACTCTCGCAGGTTCAGGCGCAAAACTGACCCGCGATCCTGACGTACTCGACACGTGGTTCTCGTCTGGTCTCTGGCCAATTGGGACGTTGGGCTGGACGGGCGATGCGGATGTCGATGTACAAAACGATATATTACAGCGCTTTATGCCAACATCTGATCTTATCACTGGGTCTGATATTTTATTCTTCTGGGTTGCCAGAATGATGATGATGCAGCTAGCTGTTGTTGATCAAATCCCATTCAAGACCATTTATCTACACGGTCTTGTCCGCGATGCCAAAGGGAAGAAAATGAGTAAATCTACCGGGAACGTGGTAGATCCATTGGAAATCATTGATGAGTTCGGAGCGGATGCCTTGCGCTTTACTAATGCTGCCATGGCCTCTCTCGGTGGCGTTCTTAAACTGGATATGCAGCGGATTGCAGGCTACCGGAATTTTGGTACTAAACTTTGGAACGCATGTTCGTTTGCGGAATTCAACCAAGCCTTTCAAGAACGTACGAATGGCATCCCTTCTCCCCAGCTTGCTTTGAACAAATGGATCATTGGCGAAGTTGGTCAGGTTCGTGTCGCCGTAGATGAGGCTTTAGTCGCGTACCGGTTTAACGAAGCTGCGTCTTCGCTATATGCATTCGTTTGGGGCACAGTATGCGATCGTTACATTGAGCTTTCAAAATCTATTTTAAAGGGCGAACATACCAGTGGAGATGCTGGGAAATTGGAAACTCAAACCACCCTCGCGTGGGTGCTTGAGCAAAGTATGATTATGCTTCACCCAATTATGCCGTTCATCACAGAAGAGCTATGGGGCATAACTGCCTCTCGCGACACGATGCTCGTGCACCAAGACTGGCCTAAATATGGAATGGAATTGGTAAATGATGCGGCAACAAGTGAAATCAGTTGGACTATTTCCTTGATTGATGCCATCCGCTCTGCGCGCGCTCAAATGAACGTTCCCGCTGGATCAAGGGTCGCATTGGTTCAAGTACAAAACACTAGAGCTGGAGCTGCAGCAATGGCTGCAAATATGGCGCAAATTTGTCAAATGGCACGGATTACTGAAGTAACAACCGAGAATGAGATGCCAAAAGGTGCAATTACGGTTTCGGCCCCTGGCGCCACATTCGGCCTACCATTGGCGGATATTATTGACGTTTCTGCAGAGAAATTTCGTCTCGAGAAAAATATGGGGAAATTAGCCAAAGAACTGGGCGGATTGCGTGGACGTTTGAACAACCCTAAATTTGCAGCCTCTGCGCCACCTGAAGTTTTGGCTGAAACTAAGGCTAATCTGACGGCGCGAGAAGAAGAAGAACAAAAAATATCTGAAGCCCTAGCGAGGCTTGCGGAGATCTCATAACATTAAAAGAGAGAAATATCGAAACAGGGGTTTCTGAATGAGCAAAATCACACTGACGGCACTAGCACAAACGTTGCCATCAACGGTGCCTTTTGTTGGTCCCGAAACGCAAGAACGTGCATTAGGGAAAAAATTTAAAGCTCGCCTTGGCGCGAACGAAAGCCTATTTGGGCCTTCGCCAAAAGCAATTTTAGCAATGGAACAGGCAGCGGCCGATATATGGCAATACGGTGATCCTGAAAATTATGATCTGCGTAACGCGTTAGCACTGCACCATGATATTGACCCGGCTCATATTATTATCGGGGAAGGAATTGACGGCCTTCTATCCTATTTGGTGCGGCTCTTAGTTGATCCTGGCACTCCAATTGTGACATCTCATGGCGCGTACCCTACATTCAATTTCCATGCGGTTGGATATGGCGGCGTTTTACACACGGTACCTTACAAAAACGATCATGAAGATCCACAGGCCCTGATCACGGAAGTATCAGAAGTGGGTGCTAAATTGGTTTATTTTGCCAATCCAGACAATCCAATGGGAACATGGCACTCTGCAAAGACGGTACAAGACCTGATGGATAATATTCCTCAAGAGGCATTACTCGTTCTTGACGAGGCCTATGTAGAAATGGCTCCCAAGGGCACTGCACCACCACTAAATCCTGAAACCGAAAATGTGATACGCATGCGAACATTCTCCAAAGCCTACGGCATGGCTGGCGCACGGGTTCGGGTATGCAATTGGTCCAAAAGAACTGATCAAATCGTTTGACAAAGTGCGCAATCATTTCGGAGTGTCGCGAATTTCTCAAATAGGTGCTTTGGCTGCCTTGGCGGATCCTGAACATTTTGCAAATGTTCAGAAAAAAATCAGTGTTAGCCGTAATCGGTTGTATCAGATTGCGCGTGAAAATGGCCTAAGTAGCCTGCCCTCTGCCGCAAATTTTGTTTCGATTGATTGTGGAAAAGACGGTAACTTTGCGCGAAAGGTTTTGGAAAGTCTTGTTATCAACAGTGTTTTTATTCGCATGTCTACCATCGCACCTATGGACAGATGTATAAGGGTCTCATGCGGAGATTCTGAGGCCATACATGCCTTTGAAAAAGCACTGCCTATAGCCTTACAAGCCGCAGCATCGAGTTAACGTTTCACTTCGCCAAAACGTGCGCTGCGGCCTCAAGGCCGCCAGGGCCATGCGGAATATTCAGAGCAATCAAACCCGCTTGAATTGAACCAAGCGTACCCATAATCATATGTGCATTCACATGCCCCATGTGCCCAATGCGAAAATAGCCATCTCCATTTGGATCATCAGGAGTGGACATATTAAGGCCTATTCCAAGTGTCAGCCCTGCCTCATGCTCAGTCCATCGACGCAACTGTTTTCCGTATGGCGCACCAATTGTAATTGCCGTGACTGCATTGCTACGCAGAGCAGGATTCTCGATATTTAATTTCATTGGTCCGCCATTGCCCCAAGCTTCGCAGGCAGCCCAAACGGCCTGCGCGATCTGCGAATGTCGACGCCACACATGATCCAAACCCTCTTCGCTAATCATAGTCAGTGCCTCATTCAACCCAAGAAGATGATGCGTTGGCGCAGTTCCACAGAAATATTCATAGTAAAGTTCAGGATTAATGCGGGGTTTCCAGTCCCAGTAAGAGCTAACTCGCTTCATAGCGTTTCGCGCGGCAGCGGCACGATCTGAAAAGAAAACGAACCCCAAACCTGGCGGTGTCATCAAGCCTTTTTGGCAAGCCGTGACCATAATATCCACGCCCCATTCATCCATCAAAAACTCATCACAACCTAAGCTGGCGATACAATCAACCATAAGCAAAGCATGGTGGTCGCTAGCATCAATTGTCTTTCTCAAAGCATCAATATCATTTTTGACTGACGTGGAGGTATCAACATGCACAGCCATTACTGCTTTGATTTTACCATGTGGATCCGATTTTAAATGTGCCCGAACTTGATCAAGGTCGATTGTGCCTTGCCGTCCAAAATTAAGCGTGTCGATCTCGACGCCTAAATTACGGGCCATTTCGCCCCACCCTTCACAAAAACGTCCTGTTGCCAGAACCAAAACTTTATCACCAGGAGCCAAAACATTGGCGATGGCTGCTTCCCATGCACCGTGCCCATTGCAGATATAAATCGCTGCATGCCCTTCCGTCCTTGCAACATTCTTTAAGTCAGGAATCAAACGTTTTGTAAGTTCAATTAGACCGCCTTCATATATATTTGGAGCGGGTTGATGCATCGCCTGAAGAACCCGATCGGGCATGACTGACGGTCCTGGAATTGCAAGATATTGGCGGCCTTGAGAAAGAGACATTATAAATTACCTAATTATTCACGATTATTAATGTGTTATCGATATTCGCGGATTTTAGCCTCGTCAACCAGCCATCTCTTGCACGGCCACAAACAAATCAATAACACCCAAGCATGGGTTTACCTGAAAACACAATTCTCAAGTCAAACCAGTTACAGTTAATTGGTTGGCTGTGGCACGGTTACCTAAAGCGTCACATATGGATGCTATGCCTCATTATCGTACTGATGATGATCGAAGGTAGTATGATCGGTGGCCTCGCTTGGATGATGCAGCCCTTATTTGATGGTGTTTTCACGGGAGGAAGTTTAGTCCAACTCTGGACAATTGGATTAATCGTTTTTGGGCTCTTTTTGGCTCGTGGTATTTTATCAATTGCCCACCGCGTGATGATGACTCGCATAGCACGGTTTTCTATTGCGGACTTACAAAACGACCTTCTTGCTCACTTATTACGCCTAGATATGAACTTCTTCACTATTAATGCACCCGGTTATCTAATCGAGCGTGTTCAGGGTGATGTGCAATCTATAGCTTCAATTTGGGGTTTAATTGTTCGCGGTGCTGCGCGGGATTTGATCGGTTTGCTATCACTCGTCATCGTCATGGTCTCAATTGATTGGAAATGGGCAGCAATAGCCCTGCTCGGTACGCCTCTGCTCGTTGGACCGTCTTTGATTGCGCAGCGCTATACTCGGAAGCAAGCCTCAAAAGCGCGGGATGTTGCCGCAAATATGGCAACGCGTTTAGACGAGGCGTTTCACGGTATTGGAACTATTAAACTAAATAGTTTGGAGTCATATTACTCTCATCGCTACGAAGCACTGACCAAAAACCAAATACGCGTTGAAGTAAAAACCTTATTTGGCACTGCCGTCTTACCATCACTGGTCGATATAATGAGCGGTATCGGTTTTGCGGGTGTGATTATCTACGGTGGATATGAGATAATCAATGGAACTAAATCGGTAGGTCAATTTATGGCATTTTTCAGTGCTTTAGGATTGGCGTTTGAGCCTCTGCGCAGACTGGCAGGTATTGCAGGACTTTTGAACGCCGCAACAGTATCAATTCAACGCATGCGTGATATTTTGGACCAAAAGCCAAGTCTACTTGGCCCAAAAATACCACAAGAATTTTCTTCAATTGGCGATATAGCTTTTAAAAACGTCAATTTAAGCTTTGGAAAAACGACTGTTTTGGACAATGTCTCATTTGTTGCAGCGGCAGGCAAAACAACAGCTTTGGTTGGGGCCTCCGGCGCTGGCAAAACGACAATCTTTAACACACTGACACGGTTATTCGCCCATACAAGTGGCGATATCACGATTTCTGGTGTTTCAAACTCCGAAGTTGACCCAATGGTCCTACGATCACAGATTTCCGTAGTGTCCCAAGACAGTCTACTCTTTGATGAAACGTTGCGTGAGAATTTGACGTTAGGGAGGGACGATATTGAGGAGGCGGAATTACAAAGGGTGCTCGATATGGCCCATGTTTCTGAGTTCCTTTCAAAGCTGCCAAAAGGATTAGACTCAGAAGTCGGGCCCCGCGGATCCAGCTTATCCGGAGGGCAACGCCAACGGGTAGCAATTGCGCGAGCTTTGTTGCGAAACACACAAATTTTGCTTTTAGATGAGGCTACATCAGCGCTAGACAGTAATTCTGAAAAGTTGGTGCAAAAAGCATTAGATGGTCTGGCGCAAAATCGAACCACCTTGGTCATTGCGCATCGGCTCTCAACAATTATTGCGGCAGATCAAATTATAGTAATGGATAAGGGTCGCATTCTGGAAACGGGTACTCATGCCAAACTCCTAGCAGCGTCGGGCGCCTATGCAGATCTTTGTAGAAATCAATTTGGATCAACTGATGATTGATACTCACGGCTAAGCGCTTCCGCTGAGGCACCACCAAAATACCGAAGCAAAATAAGTATATTTTGAGCGCCACGCCGTACCCACCCATCCGCTTTATATTTTTCCGCATCTGTAAAAGCACGGCTACTCAGCCTTACGGATTTTAGCTGTAAGGGCGAGCACTAAGGCCACGTCTTCCATCAACGGTTGATCTGGATAGCCTCCAGCGCGGTCATAGTCATTTCGTGATAAAATCAGGCCCTGGTCCCCGAATGGAAGACCCAGTACGCTGCTCCGCAAATTAGCCCAACACTCGACTAACCGGGGAGCCAGGCCGTGGGCACGAAATGCAAGTGAGAAGCACAAAGGCCCCTTGTGGAAATAACTCGCAACGTCCTCGCTCCACCCCTCTTGCAAGAAGGTGTCTGCATGTAAAACAAAAATCCATGACCCTCGCGCATGAGCAACACCACGTTTCAACTGCCCTCCACGTGACGAAGGGCCTTCAAGCCACGCGGCGCCCCATTCGGATGCAATTTCTTTAGTTTCATCCGTTGACCCACCGTCCGAAATTACGACTTCATATATTAAATTAGCATCCAGCCCCTCCATTAATGATAGAAGCGTTACTGGTAAATCCCGGGCAGAGTTCAAGGTAGGAATAACAATAGAAATTGGAGCGCGCATGTAACCTCTGGTGTAAATGTAAAACAGTTAATATGGTAGTTGTAACCGAAGGATCAGTCATGGCCCAGCCAGAAACCACACGCAGTATTTTACAAGTCACCGGTGCCGATCGGACTAATTTTTTACAAAACTTGGTAACAAACGATATTGCAAAGTCTGGACTGACCTACACAGCACTATTAACACCACAAGGAAAATACCTTGCTGATTTTTTTATTTTAGTCCGAGAAGGTGATGTATTGATTGATGTGGCTGAACAGTTAAGCTCGGCATTAAAAACACGCCTTATAATGTATAGGTTGCGAGCTGATGTTCAGGTCACCAACTTGGAGTTAGATGTCAGTTGCGGTTTTGGTAAGCCACCAACTGGAGCATTTAATGACCCACGCCATAAGGCACTTGGCTGGCGACATTATGGAGTTAGTTCAACTGACACCATCGACTGGGCAGAGCTTCGGGTAGAGCATTTGATCCCAGAAACCGGAATTGAACTAGAGCCGGATAAATTCATTCTAGAAATGGGATTTGAGCACTTGAATGGGGTTGATTTCAAGAAAGGCTGTTATGTGGGTCAAGAAATAACAGCACGCATGAAACATAAAACGGCACTAAGAAAAGGCATCGTCCAGGTTAAAATTCTTGGTTCGGTAGACCCTGGGACACCAATTATTGCAAATGGAAAGCCTGCAGGTACTATTTATACACAAAGCAGAGGACGGGCCTTGGCGTATCTTCGATTTGATCGCATCGTCAAACAAATGACGGCCAATGATGCCAAAATTACTCTTTAAGCGCGTTCTGTGTATTCCATCGAGATTGTGTCAACAATGATCATCTCATCTTGACCAACAAAGGGCGGTACCATGACTTTTATTCCATTATCCAAAACTGCTGGCTTGAAGGAATTAGCAGCCGTCTGTCCCTTGACCACAGGCTCGGTCTCAACAACTTTGCAGGTGACCTTTTGGGGAACCCGAGCACTTAAAGCATCCGAATTATGATATTCGATTTGAACAGTCATACCGTCTTGCAAGAATGGACGTCGATCACCCAAAAGCTCAACCGGTAACTCGATCTGGTCGTAAGTTTCCAGATCCATAAAAACCAACATTCCATCGTTCTCATATAAGAATTGTTGATCTTTTTGGTCGAGGCGTACTTTCTCAACCTTATCTGCAGATCTAAAGCGCTCGTTCAATTTTGAGCCATTGCGCAGATTGCGCATTTCTACTTGCGCAAACGCACCACCCTTACCGGGCTTCACGTGATCGACTTTTACTGCACTCCACAAACCACCATTATGTTCGAGCACGTTTCCAATACGAATTTCGTTTCCATTAATTTTTGACATCTAAAAAGACCTAAGCAAAAGTTTGCATCTTTATCTTAAGTCGCCTATATCGAAGGTGCAATAGTGTTTCAAGCCATTGAAGAAGACGACGACGACCGGTCAGAGCCATGCGCTCAGCGCATGGCAGCCATTCCAAAAGAGGTTACCCGAATCATTAAACATGCGTCATAAGAAGTTTAAATAAGAAGTTCAAGACCCAGAATTAAAAGGATACGAGATGAAAGACTTCGTCGACGGAAATGCCTTTAACAACGAACAAGGCAACCGTGCCCGTAAGTTGTTTGCCGCAGTAGTTTTGGCCGCGCTAGATGACGCGATTGCCGATGATAAAAAATACGGCAACGGTCCTGAACAAATTGCACGCTGGGCTCGCTCCAGAGACGGCCGTGAAGTCTTGTCATGTGCAGGAATAGATCCAAACGAGCGTGTTGTATCCGGCCTCATGGATTTTGTGGGCAAAGGTATACGTACGTCAGTGGCTCTTAGCCGCGAAGAAAGCGAGCGTCGCCAGCAGGCAGAAGCAGCTTAAAAAAGTTTTTTTGTGAAAAAATGCGTCCCACAGTGGGCGCTTTTTTTTACTTTAGACTATAAATACAAATGGTATTTTTTGTGTTTGACCCGAAAATCTTGTGTAATATGAAACCAAATTGGTTTGTGCGATGGTATAATTCATCTGGGGTTAAGAACTATGAGGGTGGGGGTGCGCTCTGACTAGAGCAATAATGATACAGGGCGCAGGCTCTAATGTAGGGAAATCAATGCTTGTGGCAGGTATTTGTCGGGCGTTGGTTTTACGTGGATACACTGTGGCTCCGTTCAAACCACAAAATATGTCCAACAATGCAGCTGTAACCACCGACGGAGGCGAAATTGGTCGTGCGCAAGCCTTGCAAGCAGTTGCATGTCAAAAAGCGCCTATTGTCGATATGAACCCAGTGCTTCTAAAACCTGAATCTGAAATTGGGGCACAAGTAATTTTACAGGGGAAAAAACTTACGACCGTGAAAGCACGGGAATACGCCAAACTGAAAACTCAACTTATGCCCAAAGTTTTAGAATCCTATTTTCGTTTGGCTAAGACCGTAGACTTCATAATTGTTGAGGGCGCAGGGAGCCCTGCTGAGATTAACTTGAGAGCCGGTGATATCGCCAATATGGGTTTTGCGCAGGCGGCACAAACACCAGTTATTATAATTGGGGATATAGATCGCGGCGGTGTAATTGCACAATTGGTTGGTACAAATGCAATTTTATCCCACGGAGATCGGGCAAGAATTACCGGGTTTGCAATAAATAAATTTCGTGGAGATACCTCTCTTTTTGACGAAGGCATGACGGCTATTTCAAGGGCAACTCAATGGAAAAGTATTGGTATTTTACCTTGGTTTGAAAATGCGTGGAAATTGCCGGCAGAGGATGTCATGGACATTGCAAACCGTCCTGGAGGTATTTTAAAAATAGCAGTACTTAGACTGGATCGAATTTCGAATTTTGATGATCTTGATCCACTTGTAGCTGAGCCAAACATAACAGTTGAAATAATTGAACCTGGGAGGCCCATTCCCGGAGATGCAGAATTGGTGATATTACCAGGGAGTAAATCTACCATTAGTGATCTTGAGAACCTGCGAGTAAATGGATGGGATATTGATCTTAAGGCTCATCACCGCCGTGGTGGAAAAATACTGGGGATTTGTGGTGGTTATCAAATGCTTGGTGCAGAGATCCATGACCCAGAGGGTATTGAGGGTCTCCCATCTAGCGTGGCAGGCTTAGGTTATTTGGACATCACTACAATAATGACACCTAAGAAAAACTTATCGTTGGTGAGAGCCCGAACGTTAAAAAATGGCATTGAAGTGAATGGGTATGAAATTCATATCGGGGTAACTTCCGGCCCAGATTGCGACCAGGGGTGGCTACAAATCGACGGGCGTAAAGAAGGTGCAATTAGTAAAAACGGACAGGTTCGTGGGTGTTATTTACACGGTTTATTCGCGTCCGACGGTTTTCGGACTGAATATTTAAAAAGCCTGGGCATTAAATCTAGACTGGAAAATTACGACGCTAGTATTGATGAAACTTTGGATGAACTAGCAGGTTTTATCGAAAATAATCTAGATTTTAACCAATTAATCCAGTTGGCAAAAATAGTTCCAAAATCGTAGTTATTTTAACATCAATCCGGCACTTTGTGAGTGGTTTATATCACATTTACAGAAAATTTCCATTGGAACCAGGACCTTAGCGTTAAGCTTAGGTGGCTTTGTCACTCCGCAAGTTTACCAATGGCTTGGCTGGTAAGTTATTTTAGGTCCTATTAACCTTTATATGATGCTAACTAGGATTTCCTAAGAAATCTGGATATTATGCTTACTCCAACCAATGAAGCGGTAGGCCTTCACTTCATGCAATCGTAATCAGTTATTTGAGAGGTCCTTCAGCACCCGGGTCAACGCTTGCCCCTCTAGGCTTTTTTCTGTTGGACCTGTTTTTACCATATTGTAGTATTGCGTTGGATCATAGGTTTTGACCCCCAACTTCAAAGAAGTTGCAGTTAGTTGACCCATAGATGCAATCACTGTGTAAGCTGCTATCTGTTCGTCAATACTTGCGGATATACTGCTTGCACGCGCATCCAGAAGCTCCTGCTCTGCGTTTAATACATCCAAGGTCGTACGAGCTCCTAGACTAGCCTCTTCCCGCACACCACGGAAAGCAACGTTGGCAGCTTTTATTTGACGGTCTGTCGCAGCTCCACTTGCACGAGCCACGTCAAGAAGAACAAACGCGTTGCGGACAGTTTGATCGATACCGTGCTGCGTGACATGTAGTTGTGCACGCGCTGCATCACGTCTTGCACTCAAGCCCCGTGTAGCTGAAGCAATCGCACCTCCACTGTAAATCGGCGCACCAAATGTGACAGTAAAACTCTCAGACAGGCCCGAGCCACCATCACTGATAGACAAACCAGCAGATGCTGATACCTTTAAATGGTCAGACATTTGAGCTTTTTTAAGGTTTATTTCAGCTGCAGCTATCACGTGCTGCATTTGCTTTAAATTAGGATGTTGGGACCGAGCCACGGCAATAGCCATGCCCACTGAACTTGGCAAAACTGGTACTGATTTTGGAGCTTCAATATTCCCAGGGTTTCGGCCGACCGCTGCCCAGAACTCAGCAACTGAGCGATGAAGATCACCCTCTGCTGAAGCCAGTCCAGCCCGGGCACTCGCAAGCCGAGCCTCAGCCAACGCAACATCAGTGCGCGTTATTTCACCTACTTCAAATCGGTCTTGCGCCGCACGCAATTCTTGAGCAATTAACTCGACGTTCGCGTATCTCAATGCCGAAAACTCCATGGCTCGACGGTAATTCATGTGTGCGTTTACAGCTCGCATTAGGATGTTCTGCTCAATACCAACCAGCGATTGACGCGTGGCAAGTACGGTCTCTTTTAACGCATCAACATTCAACTGCGAGCGACCAGCGTCATAAAGTAGCCAGTCCGCCCGTAAACTAGCACTCACGGAATGAGGATCTATTACTGACGCACCGCTGATGGAGTATTGTGATGACCAACTTAAGATCGGTTTTAACGCGGCAGTTGCGCCCGCAACGTCTTCGTCCGCCGCTCGCAGTAAAGCGCGATTTTGGGCCAAAAGGCCACTATTTTGGTAAGCACTACGTAGGGTATCACGCAGCGTTTCAGCTACAGAAAGTCCGGGAGAAGTCAGAACCAAAAAAGCAGCCAAGACTGCCCGAGAAAATTTCCATCTTACCATTAGTAAAGCCCCCCAAGAGCTAAAAGAATCATCTAAAAGTTTCAAAGTGTAAAATCGTTATATTTTTCAAAACCTGGTAGCAACGGCGAGAACGCATTGAATGCAAAACGCCACGACAAATGCCCATTGGTCTTGTAACCAATACGAACTGCTCCGTGGCCTCTTTGATTGAAGATCGCTGCTATTCTCCCTCCGTCATTCAATTGCTCCAGCAATATTTGTGGTATCTCTTCAACAGCACCTTGAAGGATTATAACATCAAACGGCGCATGTTGACCTGCACCGTCTGCTAATTTTCCATGAAGGACTGCAACATTAAGTACGCCTTCTGAGGCTAACACAGTTTCAGCCTCAGTTGCCAAATCCTCATTTTCTTCAATGCCTACTACAGCTTCTGCGAAGTGTCCTAGTACAGCTGACGAGTATCCTATTCCACAACCCAAATCTAGAACTAGTTCGTCACCTTGTATGTCAAGTGAATCCAGCATTTTTCCAAAAGTACGTGGTTCAAGAATATGACGTCCACCACCAAGACTTAACAAAGCATCAGCATACGCTGCCTCTTTTTGATCATCCAAGACAAACATTTCTCTACGAATGGACAGCATCGCTTCAATGATCGGAAATTTAGTGATATCCGCTGGTCGTATCTGAGTGTCAACCATCGTTGTGCGGCGTGTTGCATAATCAGACATTTAAAACATTCCTGCAGTCATAAGTTAACAGGGTTATTTCACATGGAGAAAGTAGCTGCAACGGCAAGAACGGCTTGCAGTTAAAAACCTGTTAGTATAATGCCAACCTACTAAAACGGCGGCGGGTTGGTAGAGTGGTTATGCAGCGGATTGCAAATCCGCGTACACCGGTTCGATTCCGGTACCCGCCTCCACAACATATTGTAAATCCCCCAAGAAAATAACATCTCAAAACAAGATATTGTTCGCAATTTTCTGTACACAATTCGTACACAAAATATCGGTGTAGATTTCTATTTTCCTGACGTTAGTTTCATTAAAACAGATGCTTATGGGAATCTGGTTGTGAGCTACGGCGTAAATCGATACAAATTCACAAGAAGCTAGGCTGGATAAACGGGCTGGCAGTGACAACTGGTATGCCCGTCTGACACTGCCAACTGGCAAACGACTGGTTAAAAGCACCAAGACTGAGACTTAGAAACTGCCAAAGAAGCGGCACTGCGTCTCTACTATGAAGTTGATGCCCGCATTCAAAACAAACTGCCAGCCACTACCCGTAAGTTTGCGGATGTTGCCAACACGCCATCTCGTATGGAAACAGAAATACGTGAAGGTGTGGGCAAGCAGGCCTACAGAGACTACGTACAGGCGCTCAACAAGTGGCTCATTCCCTACTTTGGCACCACTGACATAGCAAAGCTGGATTTGGCTGCTGTCACGCGCGTTTGATGCGTGGCGTACGGCAGCAGAGTGGCAAGGTGCCTGCACAAAGCACCATCAACAATCACTGCTTTCGAACTTAATAAGTGTGGATGAATCAACCAAACATAGCAACGCAAGTTAAAGTTGGGACTTAGGAAATACTTATTCTATATAAATTCTATTTATAAAAATTTAAAGCTTGGATAGATGTAGATACAGGTAAGGTTGACCCATCACAAAGAACAGAATTAAAACCTAGCTTGCAATAATTTTCAACAGTTGAAAATCCGCCAACTTTGCTACCAGCAGCAAAAAAACAACTGTTCTTTATATTTGCGTCATGACATAAGTGCGACCCTTGCCATAAAATGTTCGCATTTCCAATCTCAACTCTATCTTCTACGATAACATTGGTCATAATGATATTTGCTTCTCCCATTCGCACTGCGCTTGGTAATTTAGACGATATAAGATTAGGAAACTGAATTAGGAGGCGATACTCATAATAAAGTTCCAGCCTTAATTCAAGATTTTTATAACCAATTCCAATATATGCTTCGTCAAAATCATTAACATTGATATTTTCAATAACATCGACATTACTGTAAATAGTATCGTTTGAGTTTAAAAACCTGCTGTCAGTAACCGCAAAAAAAACTGATGCGCAATTTGGGGAGATTGTTTTTAATCCAACTTGCAATTGGCCCTATTCCAAAAATCAGAACTTTCATTATTCAAGCCCCGATTTATATAACCGCTCCTCTGGTGCAACATAAAATTCTTCAAGGGTGGCGGGAGTTCTTGTCCAATACCCAAGATATCTTGCTGTTTGGGAACAGAGGTCCACCGTTATTTTATGTTTTTCTATTAAGCGTGGAAAATCAAATCGAGTCTTCATATATGGTCGACAAAAATTAATTGTGAGAGCATCTCGCACTCTATTTGAAAAATTCATCCCTGTACGGTGCCAGATACGCGCATTAAAAAACAGTGCGTCCCCTGCTTTACAAATCCAACTTTCTTTTTTTTGCTCAAACTCTTCTTCTGTTGGACAGTTTTCCATTTTATGGCTGCCCCGAATAAATTGCGTTGCTCCATTCCTGGGAGTGAAGTCATCTAGAGCGATAATCAAGCCCACATTCGTGGTGTAGTTCGGCACAAACCGCGGCGCATCTACGTGAATTCTACCACCATAATTACTGGATTGAGGCGGCGCTGAGCTTGATTGAAACGCATAAATAATTGAGTTCTTACAAAAGATATCGTTTAATATTTTATCAATTCTGCCCTTTTCCAACACATTGAGAATTTTATTTGAGTACAGAAATGTATTGTGAACCATGTTCGCGTCGGTTCTTTTGACAGTTGGTAGTCGCTCTCTAAAATAGGCTTCTTCAATTTCGGAAGCTTGTTGCAAGTTTTTTTTTAAATCAGAGACTTCCGGATTTGAAAAAAGATTTGATTCAACATAGATGCCATCCTCGTTAAAATATTTTGACTTTTCATCCATGATTTTTGTGCTTTGTACCCAATAGATCAAAATATTTAAATGCAGCAATGGAAAACGGTAAAGCTCTGTTTAGAACTGAAATGGCGTCTTTTGACAATTTGTTTTGACCAACAATCCAATCCATTTCGAATTTGATGTCCCTGCAGCCTAGCTCATACAATAAATTACACTCCGCCGTGGGGTCCATTCCTCCATCAACCGTTTTCCCCCGGTTCGCATACTGACAAAGCATCAGCACTTATTCCAAAGGAGGTTAAATAGTGATTTCCGTTTTCTAAGGCTTTTTGCTTTTCAAGCTTAATTACTTTTTCAGAATGCAAATTCCCTATGTTTGAGTATTTTAGACAGTTCCGCACCCCGACGAAATGAACCGGCTGTTAGGAGACAGTCCAAAAAAGAATTTTCCACCAGGCCTCAAAACTCTTAGGACTTCTTTATAGCACTGTGTTCTGTTTTCCAAATGATCCAAAAACGAATAACAGGTGACCAAGTCGAATTCACAATCACTAAATGGCAAACCATATGCGCTGGCTAATAAGAATTCGATATCTGGAAATTTTTTCTGGGCTTCCCTCAACATTCCTGATGAGGCATCAACACCAAATTGCAGTTTAGCATTTCGGTAGCATTCAAAGATAAAACCGTCCCCACAGCCAATATCCAAATGTTTTATGACTTTATCACCATAAGTTTGCTCGTTTATCTTGCGCGCAACTTTCGCTATGTTCTCTGGCCGTCTATGTGGACTTTTTTGGTATTCGCCTGCGGCTAATAGAGCTTCGTGGACCTCAATATTTGCATCTATGATATCACTCATCAACAACATTCCCTATTAACATTTCTTTTCTCTAAAAGCTTATATAAGCTTTATGTACCTTCCTGCCTCTTTGCCAGCATGAAACAAGGTGTCAACGATTGATACATGGTTGTCAAACTTTTCAGGATTTTGATCCTATTTTTGAATACCTTGAGAAGTCTACCCAATAAATTTCTATGCCTTTTTTAGTAAAACTTTCTAAATCTAAATAACTTTTAGCAGCAGGACCGCTGATGTAAACTTTAGCATGGCATTGCGTGCAAAGCTCAAGTACTCGATCGTTTTTACGCAGCGAAAGTCCATAATCAGTGATATCTTAAATCAATGTGTTGATTAACAACCATTCTTTATAAATCGCTTTAATAAATGTTTTATTTAACTCACTAAGAAATTGGTAATCTTTTGGAAAATATGTTTTTTCAATAAAAGGCACAGCGCTAACTCATTCAGATGAGAAACCAGTCTTCTAAAAGGTTGAGAGATGAGCCTAATGATTTAATACGGCATTTCATAACTGGTGGGCCAGTTCTGTCCCGCTGCATTAGACCCGTAACTAAACCATCCAAAAGCCTAAACTTAGGTAAAAGAAATGCCTCTGCTCTCAGTGCCAATCTTTATACTTAAGTTTGGGAAAAGTTCGTTAGGCACTTCAACATATGCTACCTTACTACCTTCAACGGTCTCGTTTATGGCACTAGCTATCGAAGAATTTCTAGGGGCTAAAATTACATCCGTAAAATCACGGTTCTAAAAGCGAATCGAACAGATTATTGATTTTACAAAATTTATTAGCTGCCTCTAGCACTCCTAAATTTTGCAACACCCCTTGTTCTGAGTGACAACAGTCATTCAATTGAAAACATCCAATATCTTCTTTTAATAGTTGTTTATAGAACATGAGATCGTCCAACACATACTCATAATGATGGTTGGCATCAATATATATAAAATCTAAGTCCGTTTGTTGATTTGTTTTTAGCACCTCAAACCCTGCTAAACTATCTGCACGTATGAACTCTACATTATCTTTACCCAAAAATTTTGATTGAGCCTCTTTGTATATAGCATCATAAGTTTTTTGTTCATCTATTGGGCCACCATAATACCAGTCATAGTCTCCAAGGTAATTAGCCGACCAACTTCGATGAGCCACGGCGGCGGCAGTCTCGATACCTTTTTCTGCTGACCACGAGTCAATTAAAAACATCTTTTTAGGCTTTAAAAAGTTATACATATTTTCAGCATTATTACCTTTTAACACACCTACCTCTGCAATTTTTGGATCGATTCCATTAGTTTGATATATCGTTGATAATATTTGATAAAATACGTGCCTGTCTTGATCAATTATCTTCATGAGAGCAATCCTATATTTAATAAAAGTTCCTCACTAACGTTTTCTGCGTAAGTTTGTTAGCTACTAAACTAGTGGATTATTATGGACTTGCTGCAAGAACTGGACCAAAATTTCGCTTCCAGTATCTGTTTTTGGCTACTATGCTACAAGACAATAATGTGTAGCAAAGCCATATAAAGGGGTTGAAGAAGGAAGAA
>CAJJBP010000003.1 GCA_905182425.1 uncultured Planktomarina sp.
CGTTGGGGATTGAGAAAATCGGTGATTATTGCGGGCGGGGGCGGTGATAATGCGGCCAGTGCAATAGGTGTAGGGGTTATACAACCGGGAGAAGCCTTTGTTAGCTTGGGCACATCTGGCGTATTATTTGTGGCCTCTGACGCCTATCAGCCAGATGCTGCAAGTGCTGTTCATACTTTTTGTCATTCAATTCCAGATACATGGCATCAAATGGGTGTCATTCTTGCAGCTGCCGATGCTATGAGCTGGTTTGGAAATGTGGTTGGCGCGCAGCCGAAAGATATGACTAATGCACTTGGAGCACTTCCAAGAACCTTCAAATACCTTGTTTTTACCTTACCTCGGTGGCGAGCGAACACCCCATAATGATGCTAACATCCGAGCCTCATTTTTAAATCTCGACCATAGATCTGATAGAGTTACTATGACTCGTGCAGTTATTGAGGGCGTCACATTCGCTATTTGTGATAGTTTTGACGCGTTAACTGAAACTGGTAATAGAATTGAACAATTACTTGCCGTAGGTGGCGGCGCAAAATCTAATTATTGGGTTCAAGCGATCGCGACTACACTTGGTTTGCCTGTTAGCATTCCCGTGTCAGGTGACTTTGGTGGGGCATTTGGTGCTGCAAGACTTGGAATGATTTCCCTAGGAGGTAGTCTTACTGATATTGCAACAGCCCCAAAAATAGAGCGTGTAATTGAACCTATTCTTCCGTTACAAGACAGCTTCTTATCTGCTTTGAAATCATACCGTAAGGCTTATAAAGCCATAAAAGCGATATCATAGAGGATTAATATGACTGATTTTTTTAAAAATATAGGCAAAATTAAATACGAAGGTCCAAACTCAGAGAATGATTATGCCTTTCGTCACTATAATCCCAGTGAAATTGTGATGGGTAAAACCCTAGAAGAACATCTGCGGTTTGCGGTTGCTTATTGGCATTCGTTTGCTTGGGAGGGTGGCGATCCTTTTGGGGGAAAAACGTTTGACCGTCCCTGGTTTGGCTCTAAGATGGATTTGTCTAAACTAAAGGCTGATGCAGCATTTGAGATGTTTGAAATTCTGGGCGTTCCGTTTTTCTGTTTTCATGATGCAGATGTTAGGCCAGAGGGGGATAGTTTTGCCGAAAATAGTCGTAATCTAGAAGAGATCGTAGATTACATTGAAGGTAAAATGGAAACCTCCAAAACCAAGTTACTTTGGGGAACGGCTAACCTGTTTTCACACCGACGTTTTATGGCTGGTGCAGCTACCAATCCAGATCCTGACGTTTTTGCCTTTAGTGCTGCAACTATCAAAACCTGTATGGACGCTACCCATAAGCTAGGCGGTCAAAATTACGTTTTGTGGGGTGGCCGTGAAGGTTATGAAACATTGCTTAATACAGATATGGGCCGCGAACGGCAGCAAGCAGGGCGCATGCTTCAAATGGTTGTGGACTATAAGTATAAAATAGGCTTCACAGGTTCAATTTTGATTGAGCCAAAGCCGCAGGAGCCCATGAAACATCAATATGATTACGATGTGGCAACAGTATATGGTTTTCTGAAAGACTTCGGTTTAGAGAATGAGGTCCAAGTAAATATTGAGCAGGGGCATGCAATACTTGCTGGGCATTCTTTCGAGCATGAGCTCGCTCTCGCCAGGGAGCTTAATATTTTTGGCTCCATTGATATGAACCGTAACGACTATCAATCTGGTTGGGATACCGATCAATTTCCTAATAATGTACCCGAAGTTGCTCTTGCTTACTACGAGGTGTTACGGGCTGGGGGCTTTAAAACGGGCGGAACTAATTTTGATGCCAAGCTCCGCCGTCAATCACTTGCTGCCGAGGATTTGATTTTGAGCCATGTTGGAGCTATGGATGTATGCGCCGCTGGCCTCAAATCAGCTGCTAAGATGCTCCAAGATGGGAAGCTTGAGGAAGAACGTGAGGCGCGCTATGCGGGCTGGGAGACCAATAAAGGTAGGGCATTTATGTCAGATGATTTAACAGCTATTACCGAAAAAGTATTAAATGAAAATATAAACCCGCAACCGCGTTCGGGTCGCCAAGAACGACTAGAAAACCTTGTTAATAGATACGTTTAAATTAAGTTCTGTTTTTAAAGGTATCAGAGAAAAGGGCGATTTGTTATTATCAAGAATAATGTTCTTCAAAGTCTTTTGAACTCAGCTTTAATACACCGGTCAGCAGGTAACCTATAAACTTATACGGAGAAAGGTGTGTATATTTTTCGCCGATGTACTCATCAAATGGGTTTTCAAGAAACGACAAAATATACTTAATTTTTGCGTAACAAGTGGGCATAGAATGAGGCGAATACCATATACTCCGTTACTTCTTGGTCTTGCTGGCCTGTTACCTTTTATCTGGGGCGCTGCAACTATTATTAGCCCCCTACTTCGAGATTGGGGCATTGATCACCTGGGGACAGGTTTTGTTGCAGCTAAAGTCCTGAACATTTATGGGACTGTAATCTTAAGTTTTATGTCAGGTATACTTTGGGGATTTGCGGCCAATGCTTCGGGGTTTCGAGCCTCCTTAGGATATATTTTATCAGTGATGCCGGCTCTAGGAATCTTTTTTTTACTGGCTGTCAGCCAAGAAAATTTTGGGTTCCAATTAGTAATTGGATTTTCTGCACTTTTGGCGTTGGATTATTTATTTTTAAAACTAGATTTGGTGCCAAATTGGTGGATGAGCTTGAGATTGATATTGACTTGTGTGGTCGTTTCTTGTCTGGGCCTCGGCGTTTTGGCTAGTTAAGCGGTGCGTAATGAACAATTCAGACTTAGAGCTGCGCCATGATTAGCTTTTTGGATCATATGCGCCAAAGTAAGTTCCTACCATTTGCGCATAGAGGCGCCAGTAAAATTGCGCCTGAGAACACGTTTGCAGCCTTCCACAAAGCATATGATCTTGGATTTAAAATTATTGAGACCGATGTTCAGTCCTCTCGAGATGGTATTCTTTACAGCTTCCACGATAGCTGCCTAAAGCGATTAACTGGCGACCCACGTCGTTTTGAGATGCTTTCAAGTCAAGAAATCGATGCGCTTTGGGTAGAAGGTGGGCAAAGAATACCAAAACTTACAGATTTATATGCGGCCTTTCCAAACGCGTATTTCAATCTGGATGCTAAGTCTTGGTTATCTGTTCAACCCTTGGTCAGCCTTCTTAAAGATGTGGATATTCGTAATCGGACCTGTGTTGGCAGCTTTAGTCAAGCTCGGCTCGACCAAATTCTAAGTGGGTCGCAAGGGCTGGGCTGCCTACATTCCTTAGGTACCAAATCGGTTGTTAAGCTGTTTACAAACTTTGCTATCGGATTGCCGTTCACAACAAATGCTGCATGTGCTCAACTGCCAGTGCGCCATTTTGGACTAAGCCTTATAAATGCTAAAACAATAAAACATTTTAAGTCATTTGGTTTGAAAACATACGCGTGGACTATAAACGACCCTCTGGAAATTAATCATCTCATTGACATCGGTGTCGATGGTATAATGACCGACGATTGTGAATTACTTAAATTGATTTTAGTCCAAAGAAATATGTGGGTCGATTAATAAGAAAGCCTAACAAAAAAATCTAAACGCCTGGATGTAGCCTGAGTTTGCTTTATTTAGGGCAACCCTAAAGCTTCTCAAAAATTTTGGTTTTTAATCAAAAATTGAACTTTAAAAGTTATCTGATTTTGAATTTCGAGCGCTGCGTTTTTTGTGCATACTGAACAAAAGAGGCGCTAGAATCCCTCGATAAAGCCCGTTTGCCAGGCTTTTCAACGGGCTGAAATAAAAAAGCCGCGATATCTTGTTATAATAGGGCAATCGGCGCCACAACTCAACGAATGCATCAACTCCCACAACGAGATGTCCTTCATATCGAGCGTGAATTTGCTTCGCGGCCTGATCTTCAGACAGTCCCCATTCTAACGCGGATGCCGCAGTGATTTCAATAAAACTGATATCACCTGCGGAAATACGCTCGTAGTGCTTAATCTCTCGGCTGCAAATTGGACATTCGCTATTATAAAGGACTTCGAGTTTTTTCATGAGGTGCTTTCAAACAATTTTTAAAAGAAGATTAATTATTAGCCTTCCCTTTTGTTTAGCTCATGAAAATGTTGATCATGAAGAAGATGATGGCAGAGAGTATAGCTGCAGCAGGAACGGTAATAATCCACGCTGCAAAGTTTCTACAAAAAACAACTATAGGTTTAGGGTCACAAATAGTAAGATTTGTGACCACTATTTATGAGGTATAGCCGTATAGTAATTTGACTTTCTAAAATTATATTCGAGTTTTTCTAAGGTAGTGATCAAGGCCTCAGAAAGATTGTTGCTTGGGCACGCAATAAACATTTACGTTGTAACAAACGCATTTCTAAATTAGAACAAAAAAAAATCACGCCAAGAATGATAAAAATGATCAATAGTCGTTTGGCTTTAAAAATAAAATTATCACTTTTATCCTACACCGCTTGGTTAGTGGTAGCTACGATGCTTTTGTTTCAAAAGCCGCTTCTACAGCACGCAATATCTGTGTCTGATTTATTTAGTTTGCACGGATTTGTGCAGCTGTTGTCCCTACAAGTACTTCAGTTTTGTCTACTGTTTTCAGCATTCTTAATAGTTTCAATTTTTTCGATCTATGCCCTTAAACTTGTGAGTTCTGCTCTATTTTTGCTGAATTCTATGGCTCTGTATTTTATGCAAAATTACTCTGTCGAAATTGATATCTCGATGATTGGTAATATCCTTAACTCTGATGCCAAGGAAATAGTCGAGTTTTATCATATTTCCTTTCTTCTCTTCATTTTGGCTTTTGGCGTTTTACCAGGTGTCATAATTTGGAAGGTGAAGGTTATTATGCCAAGGTGGTATGTTCGGCCCCTGGTTGCACTGGCGTCTATGGCTGCCTTGTTAGCGTGGTTATTCCTGACTTCGTTCACTTGGCTTTGGTATGATAGTAATGCGTCCAGACTGGGCAGTCGTATTCTGCCTTGGTCATACATCGTAAATATTGGACGCCATTACAGCAAAAAATCTTCTAAAAACAGAACGCAAATACTTCTACCAGATGCAGTATTCAATGATGATTCAGGCAAAAAACTAGTTGTAGCGTTGGTGATTGGTGAAGCTGCTCGGGCTAAAAACCTTGCGTACTATGGGTATCAACGAGATACTAATCCCTTCACACGGGGAAAAGGTATGATCGCATTCCCAGTTGGAAACGCATGTTCGACAAACACGATTAACTCAACGGCTTGTATAACAACGCATGAAGGTCGTGAGGCCTCGTCGAGGACGATATACGAACCCATTCAGAGCTACTTGACCCGGCACGGTGTCAACACAATTTATCGCACAAACACCTATGGTCCTCCTCCATTCATTGTGAGCAAGTTGGATAAAACTGGCGACATCATTAATGAATGCAAAGCTGAACCTTGTCCCAATTCGAAGTTTGATGAGATTTTGTACTGGGGTATTGCGAAGATTTTAGAAGAAACAAATTCTAATCGAATTTTTTTGACGCTCCACCAAACAGGAAGCCACGGCCCTTTGTATAATAAAAAATATCCCGAGGAATTTGAATATTTCACGCCTGTTTGTAAAACTGTTCAAATTGCCAATTGTTCCAGGGAAGAATTGGTAAATGGATATGATAATACGCTTCGTTATAGTGATAGCCTGTTGGAAAATTTAATTATCCAGCTGGAGAGTTTAGAAAATACAAACGCGGTTCTAATATATGTGTCCGACCACGGTGAATCCCTAGGGGAGGGCGGTTACTATCTGCATGGAGCGCCCGTTGCAGTAGCTCCTCCAGAACAGCTGGAGGTGCCATTTTTAGTTTGGATGTCAGATGGTTTTCGTAAGTCACATCGTATTACAGAGCAGAGTATTTTGCCAAAAGAAACCTTTCCCCATGATTTTCCCTTTCATAGTATTATGGGTGCCTTTTCGATGCAGAGTGATATCTACAAGCCTCAATTTGATATCTTCAACTTTAGTAGTGATGGGCCATCTAGATGACCTTTATTAGTATTCTTAAGCGTCCGGCCGTGGTCCTCCGGGAGCATTCATTTGCTCTAGTTTTGATGTCAGTTATCATTCTAATGGCGACTATCTATCCTTCGAACATGGCTAGGGATTATTCTGAAAGTCGAGGTGGACACGACAGGGCCTCGATCGTCGCTTTCGAAAACTATGGGCGCCACGTTAACACAGCATTACCGTTCATTACTGCGCTTGCACTCCGGGATTGGGTCGGACTGAAGCAACTAGTTGTAATAACGGTGGTTGGGGTACTGGCATCACACGGTCCTAAAAGATTGTTAAATGATGTTGAAATCATGGGTACTCGCCTTGGGCAAAGACCGCATTCAACAAGATAGTAGACACAATATGCCTTCAGGCCATTCAACTTTAGCAGGTGCTTGCGCATACTTTATGGTGCGTAGATATTCTATTTGGTTCGGCATAATTGTAATTCCGGTTCTACTATTTACAATGTATGTCCGTTTCATGCTTGATATGCACACTATTTCAGCGACGATTGCTGGTGCAGGTACCGGTATTTTGGTGTCAGCAATTTTTGCAACGACGTTACCAAATTTTAACATGCACCTACGGCAATTTTTGCGTTTACCAATTAAGTCATGAGTGAACTACCTGGGTTTTATTGGGTTAACCTGTAAGCGTGACCCAATAAACGTAACCTATGAAAATTCCGTTTGATAATAAAAGGCAAAATACGGCAAAAGATCCCAAATCCTTGGCTTTTTTGCCGACCTCTGACCATTCAGGTGAGATGTGGTCTACAATTTCTTCGATCGCCGTGTTTAATGCTTCGATAGAAAACGTTATTAAAATAATGACCAATGCGATCAAGATATGAAGTGCACTAGCTTGAATTAATATGAGAGAAGCCAATAATAAAACGGCAAAAAATAGCTCTTGTCTAAATGCCGTTTCGCGAATTAGGGCTTTTAAGCCGCTAAAAGAATAGAGCAGAGCGTTAAAAAGGCGCTTTGCTCCCCGAACATTAGTCTTTGGTTTCATTTTAAATCCTGTTCATTTTTCCAGGTCGATCTTCAGAGCTAATTTATATTCGTTCCCAGCGATCGGCGAATTTTTTAAACTGGGGCGATTCACGCCCCCAAAATTTTTAAAAGAAGATTAATTATTCTTCCCTTTTGTTTAGCTCATGAAAATGTTGATCATGAAGAAGATGATGGCAGAGAGTATAGCTGCAGCAGGAACGGTAATAATCCACGCTGCAATGATGGTTAGGAAGTGACTGCGGCGCACAAGTTTGCGTCTTTGACGTTCTTCGTTGGGTTGTTCATTTGCTTTAGGAATGGCGAGACGAGCCGCCTTCATGCGCCGCTGTGCATCCCATTCACGAAAGAATCCGACTCCAAAAACACCACCAACTGCAATGTGTGTTGAACTGACTGGTAAACCCAACCAACTGGCCACAATAACTGTGATTGCCGCTGATAGAGCAACGCAATATGCGCGCATCGGGTTAAGCTTTGTGATTTGACCACCAACCATGCGGATTAGTTTTGGTCCAAACAAGAAATAGACCGAATGAAATACCTAAAGCCCCGATTCCCATTACCCAAATAGGTATTGAAACTGCATCCATAAAGCCACCTGTAGAGGTCGCTTGTACAATCGCTGCCAAAGGACCCACAGCGTTAGCAACATCGTTGGCGCCATGTGCAAAGCTGAGCAATGCTGCAGATACAACCAATGGGATACCGAACAAGACTTTTAGTGATTTGTTACGATTCTCAAGACCCTCAGATTGCTTGCGGATGACTGGGATCATAGTCAACCAAATGATAATCCCAATGCCCAAACCGATCATCAATGCTGAAGAAAGTTCTATCTTCATGATCTTTTTGAGACCTTTTAGAGCCAAGTAGGCCGCAAAAGTACCTCCCATGATGCCAACCAAAACAGGTACCCAACGACGCGCGGCTGTAATTTTATCAGCTTGATAAATGATCCTACTTTTAATGAACCACAAAAACAGAGCGGCGACAGCACCACCCAAGACCGGTGAAATTACCCAGCTTGCAGCAATTTTATACATGGTTGGCCAGTTGACGGCAGCAAAACCAGCTGCTGCGATGCCCGCCCCCATAACGCCGCCAACAACCGAGTGGGTGGTTGAAACGGGAGCACCAATCCAGGTTGCGAGATTAACCCACAATGCGGCAGACAAGAGTGCGGCTAACATTGCCCAGACAAAGATTGATGCCGTTTGCATGCTTTCAGGAGCAATAATCCCTTTGGCAATGGTTGAGACAACATCTCCCCCGCAAGCAATGCGCCTGCGCTTTCAAAGATTGCAGCGATTGCGATCGCACCTCCCATAGTCAACGCATTCGCACCAACGGCTGGGCCCATATTGTTGGCCACATCGTTTGCGCCAATGTTCAGCGCCATGTAGGCACCAAAACCGGCGGCAATAACGATAACCACTGTGTTTGAAGAGTTTCCGAACAAATACAGAGCAACCAGCCCTGCGAGAATTATAAAGATTAAAGAGATGCCAAAGCTAATAAATGGTCTACTGGCATAAGAAGTTGCGCGATCTAGGCTCGATAAACGACCAAGGTCGCGGTCAAGTGTATCAAGATGGCGTTGTTCAAGGTCTTTATCAGTCATTTACCCATTCTCATATTTCTTGCAAATCGATTTTCAATTGTCGTTTACCAGTTCGGAAATAAGGTGACAAACATTTCTATGCTTTACAGGCATATAAAAAATTATATTCTTCTTTAAGGCTTGTATCTAGTGATTAGGATTGTCTACTCATTTCTTTCAGAAAAGTGAGGATTTGAAACGACTAAATGAATTTTGGAAAGTGGACGCTATTGCGTCGGGCGATCGTGCTGCGGCTTTTGAGGTGTTCACGGCTCATATCCAACACGATTTCAACCGGTATACCTGCGGCATACGGGCGAGTTAATTCGGAAATATACAGGTAGGACTGAAGGCTAAGTAAGTTTATTGATTTGCTTGGATATTCCTTAAAGGATGATTGGGTATGACTTTTCCTTATTTCACCAGCGAGGCACCTTCTGAAAGACTTTTGAGTTTTGCGTAAGCAATGTCAGGATCGACGGCGCCAAAGCCTGCAAAAGTACCAAAGCCACAATCAGAGCCTGCAACCACGCGATCAGCGCCAACGATCTCAACAAATCGACTGATCCTTTGAGCGACCAACTCGGGATGCTCAACAAAGTTTGTTGTGGTATCAACGACCCCTGGTACAAGTACTTTGCTATTTGGTATTTCAGACTTTCGATCTCGGAACACAGTCCACTCATGTGCATGACGCGGGTTAGATGTTTCGAATAAAAGATACTGTGCTTTCGCTGACATTAAGGTTGAGAAAACCTTATCCATGCTAATATCACAGCAGTGTGGGCCCTCATAATTACCCCAGCAGATATGAATACGTACTTTTTCTTCAGGAATATTTTGCAAAGCATGGTTTAAAGCCTCAACGTGAGAAGCGGCCACTTTTATAAACTCATCATCACTTAAATCATTAAAGAGCATGTGGCGGGACAAGGCTAGATCGGGGCAATCAAGCTGTAAATCAAGACCAGAGGCCACGATAGTTTCATACTCCTCACGCATGGTATCGGCGAGGGCCGCCAAATACGCATCTCGGGTTTTATAGTGCGCATTTTGCAAGAATAAGGAAATTACACCGGGGGAGGCGGCGTTCATGAACGCGCGCTCAACACCGGAGCTTTTCATAGCAGCCTTTAAGTTTGAGATGTCTTTTTGTAACTCACCTTGGCCTTTGGATGAAATATCACTGGTGCACATCGGACGGGCATATTGAGGGGTTCCACCATCGTCCGCTAATCTTGCCAAAAAGCCAGGGAACATTTTTAAATCTGCAGGTGCATTGCGTGGGCTGTCACCAGAAAAACCATGATAACGATCTTTTACATAGGTTGCGTAGGAGATTTTAGAGGTCTCTCCATCGCTCACGATATCAATGCCAGACTGAACTTGCTTTGCCACGGTGGTCATCACTGCGTCTGTCATCACGCCATCAAACTCTGCGGTGTCATAGGAACTTCCATTTTCCCGAGCAAAAATAAAATCTACAACTTCTTGACTGCGCGGTAAGCTTCCAACATGGGATGTAAGAATTTTTGTCACAATATTTCCTTTGAATGTTTTAAGAGCCAATCCATGTTGGGCCAGCGGGATCGTCGTTTGAAAGCACCCGGTACAAGCTGACTTCTCCACTCATCGCCGGCGTTAGGACATGCTCAAAATTTTCAGGCAAAAGGCAGGTGTCCCCAGGATTAAGAGTGGCGCTTCCACCTTCCCATGAGACCTTCCAATGTCCCCGCATGGGCATTAATACGACCGTATCCTTGAAGGTGAGATTTTCACCAGAAACGGAGCCTCGGGTTAGAAAATCAACTTCGAAACCGGGTTTGTCCTGCAGTATGCCTTCGGAACCAATTACCTTTGCTGATGCCTGATCGGCGAAGGCGATTAAATCATTATAACGTGCAACATGCCGCGGTATCAGATCTTGGGCCGAAGGTTCTGGTATGCGTGCTAATACATCTTTTGTTAGAACAGGCATTGGGGAAACGCTATCGGGCAAGGCTTTGCCTTGCTTTGTATCGTAAAGACGGCCGTTTTCCCCCAAGATTAAACCATGTTCCTGAGCGGTTTCGATCACCTGAGGTGCCCAGGTTACGCCCCCTCCAGCGTCATCCCCACCAAGAATAGCCATGATCATCCCGTAATCTATTCCAATGTTCTCAAATCCTCGGAAAATACCTGTAGGGATATTAATGATATCGCCCTCTTCCAAAACAACTTCGCCCGCTGTTCCCCACCGTCCCCAAAAAAAACGCCAGCGGCCTTTTAGCACGAAGAAAACTTCAGCAGTGGTATGAATGTGTAATGAATTTCTACATTTCGGGGGCTGGCCTGCAGCACCAATATTGAAGCCTGGAGTATCGCGTATGTGCACATGTTGATCGGTGCTTTCGCTGACACCCCCTCCAATTATGGTGAAGTTTTCTTTCTGATCGCTGCCGGGTGTATGTGCATCAATGAAGGCAGTTTTACACGGTGCTAAGTCGCCATAACGTACTATCCGCTTTTCCATTTCAATAGGTGTCATTTTTGTTCTCCCAATGAAGATTGAGTTGATAAGTGACAAATTGCGGAGCGTTCAAATTTTAGTAACTTAAACTGCCTGGCAATGAGCTGCGAATGGACAATACATTCCCGAGTTGAAGATTCGACTGTATCAATTTTTGGTAATGAATTCGTCATTCAGTGATCACCAGATTGCATTAAAATTTGCTTCCAAATTGAAATATGATCAAACAAGGTCCATTCACGTCGCAGCCCGTAGGGACCAAACTCAGCATGGGTAAAGCCCATTATATAGACCTCTTTACCAGTCGGATGGCCAAACATGCCCCAGCCGTCGTGTTTGCCGTGTAAGGCCCACCGAATAGCTGCGCGGGGTGAGATCAAAGGATCTTCGCGCCCAATTTGATGTTCAATCGAGAATTTTGCGTTTGGAAATGATGAACGGAGGCCCATCCATAACTTTTCTGTATCTGCCCAGGAATGAACCGTTGTAGACGCTGGATGTTCAGTTTGTACTGCACGGTCATAGTCGGTTCGCACAACTGCAAAATCTTTTTCCATCATTCGGGTAAGAATATCAGACAATCGTTGACCCCATTCGTTTTCATTGCCTCGGCTTTTATAGGGACCGGGTATGTCGATTGATGGCGTAAATGGTTTTACGCAGTTCTCCGGCCCGCCTTCACGAGTAATGAGATCACGTGCAAACTCTTTAGGGTCCATACCCAATTGCTTCACAATGCCGGCAGTGTCTCGAACTAACCACTCATCATTGATCTGATTATTGATTGCTGCACAATCCGCTATAGCGCGGATTACAAATTTTTTGCCAGTAGCAGGTCCAAAATACCCACCCCCTGTATGAGTGCCCATTGTTAATAATCGATGCGAGGATAAGAAACCTTCTTCATCGTTGCCCGACCAAATTACATCTTCGCCGGTTAATTCACGGTCTGGAAACTCTGCAAGGGTTGCGAGTGTTCCGTTTATTGTATTTAGGTTTCCGACTGATAAACCTTCTGGGAAACGCATAGGGATGTCGTCTGAATAGTAGTGGTTTAATGTTGCAATTCCTCGACCCTCCCAAATTTCTTTGGTAATTCCTAAAATGTAGTCTGGGAAATCTGTGAATCGATCTGAAAAACCCTTCATGTGCTCCATCCTTCTGGTATTTTAGCTGACCCACGGATAATTAGTGGGCTTGAAATTTTTATATGCTGCGGTGCAACCTGTGGATCTCGAATTTTATTAATTATCAATTCGACAGATTGGGATACCATGAGGTTTGATCTCTGTCGTAGCGTGGTTAAATTATAGGCGGCCCAAGAGGCTGGTGGAACGTCATCATATCCAATGATGCTCACATCGTCAGGAACCCTCAGGCCCAACTCTGAGCGTAAGACATCCATAACTGCAAATGCCATGTGATCAGTCGCTATGAACATGGCGTCTGGATGACGTGGTCCCGAAAATATATCGCGAGCAGCCTGTTTAGCTATATCGATTGAAAAGTCACCCAATGCATGAGCGAAAAGCTGTTTCCCGGCAAACGCGAGGCCGTCTCTAAAACCTGCCTCGCGGTCTCTTTGTGTTGAAGCGCCTTCCCAGCCTCCTAAATAGGAAATCCTTTGGTGGCCGCCTTGGATTAAAAAGCGAGCAGCAGTCAGTCCACCTTGGAAATTATCTGACGTAACCGCACTATGCGATTTCCCGTCTTGGGTTCGATTGAATAGCACAACTGGAACGCCCGCAGCTTCACAACGTGCTGTAAGATTACTTGAGATGCCGACGCTGGCGGTAATGATGCCATCCACTTGATAATCAAGCAACTCTTCAATGACTTGCTCGGTCGACTGATGGTCATTCGACGCCATGAAAACAAGGACGTGATAACCCTCTTTTTGAAGTGCATTCGAAAGCTTTTCGAGTGCTGCTGGATAGAAATAATTGTCAAGATAAGCTACGATCAGGCCAATAATGCGGCTTTTCCCAGTAATCAGGGAGCGCGCTAACACATTCGGACGGTACCCGAGCTCGTTTGCTGCTGCACGTACTTTCAAGGCAGTTTTACTGCTTGCAGATGCACCAGGCGTAAATACCCGGCTCACAGCTGATTGGCTTACTCCAGCGCGTTTTGCAACTTGCATTGAGGTTATCTTTGTCATCAATCAGCCGTCCAGCCACCATCAATGAGCATATGCGTTCCTGTCATTAGGGCACTTGCATCAGAAGCTAAATAAACAACGGCGCCCATAATATCGCTGACTTCACCTACACGGCCCAGTTTGATTTTCTCTTCAAGCCATTTTACACGATCTGGATTGGCAAAAGTAGGCTCTGTCAGAGCGGTGCGCACAAAAGTTGGGCAGATTGTATTGACCCGGATCTTATAGGGTCCAAATTCAATTGCCATAGCTTTGGTGAAGCCTTCAACTGCGTGTTTAGTGGCGCAATAAACGGCCCGCTCAATACCGCCAACATGAGCCATTTGACTGGAGAGGTTTATCAAGCTGCCAGGTTTCTTCGCCGCAATAAGGGCTTTAGCCACCGATGTGGTCAAAAAGTATGCCCCTTTGGTATTGAGGTTTGCGACAGCATCATAATCTTCTTCGGTTGTCTCAATTGCCAAAGAATGAGCGGCTGTACCGGCTGAGTTTACTAAGATGTCGAATGGCCCTTCTGACGCGACCAATTTTTGAGTGGCTTTGATATCCGAGACATCCATTGCTAAAGTGCCTGCCAATAGCCCCGCTTGTCTAAGCTGTGAGGCAGTTTCTTCCAACTTTTCTATGGAACGTGCTGCTAGCGTGACGGTAGCCCCCGCCTGAGCAAGAGCCACAGCACAACCTAATCCGATACCCGAAGAGGCGCCTGCTATCAGAGCCCTTTTGCCGTCTAACCGGAATGATGGGGTTTTGGGTAAACTCACAGCACACCCTCTTCTATTTCAATCCGCCCCACTAAGCGTGCTTTATTGAATTCACGCAAGCGAGCAAACACATCAACACCTAGCTGGGCATAAACATCCAGTAGATCAACCAGAACCCAATTTTCACGTATCAGATCACCTTCGACCCGCCAGAAATCCAGACTACGCATTGTTATCTCTTGCCCCGCAGGCGCGATTCCCAACCAACCATCGCCTGAAACAGTCATTTGCATATTGGGCCAACCTGTAGCCACGACATAAGGGCCGTCGCCGTAGAAATGGCAGGTTAAGTTACCGGTTGATCCGCCACTACGGTCGGGTAGAGCGTTAAGGAATGGAATTTGATGCCAGTTGCGGAACCCCGAAAGGCCACGCGCCGTGCCGATGCCTGCCGGCCCATACCAGTTGATCCGGGGGTGCCAGTACTTCTTAGCCTGCATGATTTCAGGCCCGCCCTCTGCTGGGTGGCGAGAAAGATTGGTGAGCATCTTGATCACTACGTTCAGACTATGCGCGCCTTGCTCGATGGTACGCCGATTCGAATTTAATCCGTCCTGCGTTGCAGGACCTGGTATGAACATCTCGCGCCCCAGGCTAGGAGACATTGGCCAAGCATTTGCTTGTAACATCAGCTCTGGCAAGTCCCAGATTGCCTGCATCTCAACTACCTTACCGTCTATGACACGATAAAATTCATGGTAGCGCATATGAGCCAAATGACCTGTGGGTGGGATCTCAAGAAAGGGGCTGACAAAAGTGCCCACGTAGTGGCCCGCGCAGCCGATCCAATCGCGCCCGTCCTCATCTGTGCCTGCGCTGACAATCCAGCCGCGGCGCTCTAGATCGGGCAGTGCTGCTAGTAGAGGGGCGTAGGCAGTGTCATACAGCGCCTGAGGGCCAAACATCTCACCAAACGGGTAGCAAAGATTTATTGTCGCATCGGTTGCCATAAAGTCTATCAATGCTGATTGTACTGTAACTGCGTCAAAGTCAGTCATGGCTAGACCCAAAGTCGCTATCTGCTTCCTTAGCGTCTCAGCGCTTGCCATTATTCAGCCCCTTCGCCGTAAGGAACATTTTGTCCACCATACCTGCGTACACGCAGGTTGCACTGTTCGGCATGACCCACGAATCCTTCGAGTAAGCATAGGCGTGATCCATAAGATCCAATTTCTGCTGCGGCTGCATCGGTAGTAATTTTTTGGTAACTATGAGTTTTGAGAAACTTTCCAACCCAGAGCCCACCAGTATAGCGCCCAGCCTTTTTAGTCGGCAGGGTATGATTGGTACCAATTACCTTATCACCATTAGCCACATTTGTGCGTGGCCCTAAGAACAAGGCTCCATAACAGGTCATCTTTTCTAAGAACCAATCATCACGATCTGTCATTACCTGAACATGCTCTGATGCAATTTCGTCTGCAATTTTCAGCATTTCATCGTAAGTATCACACAAGATCACCTCGCCGTAATCCTGCCATGATTTGCCTGCTGTATCTGCGGTTGGGAGGATTTGTAAAAGCCGATCAATTTCGGACATCGTGGCCAAGGCTAATTTCTCATTATTGGTCACCAAAACAGCTGGTGAATTATAGCCATGTTCGGCTTGTCCCAACAGATCCGTCGCGCATAGCTCGGCGTCTACAGTCTCGTCGGCAATGATCATAGTTTCAGTTGGGCCGGCAAAAAGATCAATCCCAACCCGACCGAACAACTGGCGTTTGGCTTCAGCGACAAAGGCATTTCCAGGACCAACCAACATATGCACGGGATCAATCGTTTCAGTGCCAATTGCCATGGCGCCCACAGCTTGAATGCCACCCATGATATAAATCTCGTGCGCACCACCAAAATGCATTGCGGCGATGACTGCTGAATTAGGCTTGCCGTTAAAGGGAGGGGTGCATGCAACAATACGCGGGACGCCAGCAATCGAGGCCGTTGCCACAGACATATGGGCTGAGGCCACCATTGGAAATTTTCCTCCTGGTACATAACAACCAACGGATTGAACAGGGATATTTTTATGCCCTAAGATCACTCCAGGCATAGTTTCAATCTCGATGTCTAGCATACTATCGCGCTGAGCTTGAGCAAAATTGCGCACCTGTTCTTGGGCAAACTTGATATCTGCTATCTCACGTTTGGATAGGTTGGCTACGAGATCGGAGATTTCTTGTTCAGTCAGTCGAAAATGATCGGGAGTGTAATTGTCGAATTTGGCTGAAAGATCACGTACCGCTGCATCTCCACGTGCTTCGATATCTATTAAAGTTTTTTCAACAACTGCCTTTATTTTGGCGTCATCTTGAGCCCGTTCCGCGTCTGGTTTACCGCGTTTTAAATAAGTAATAGCCATTAAGTATCCTTCGGTTTAGGCGCTTTTTTTTCATTGCGATCATAAGCTTCCCAGCCTTGGCCATTGAAGACATCTATTCCTAATTGTGCGAGCACATTTGGGAAGTCCACCATAACCCAATTATCCACAATCTTTCCATTTTCGACTTTCCAAAAATCCATGTATCGGATTTCAATTTTTTTTTCAGTTGGAGCAACGCCCATAAATAGGCCGCTATGAACAGCCTCTTGTCTTCCAAATGCAGCAGCCCATTCGCCCATGTAAAGCCGTGCTTCGTCAATACAAACTTTATCCGAGAAGGCAGCTTGAAAAGGTTTTTGCCAGTTGTCTTGAAATTCACGGACACCCTCTTTAGTGCCGCAACCTGTGTTGCCCATCCATCGGAAACCTTCACTAAAAAACTCACCAATATCACAATGCGGTGATCATTCAGGCCATCAACCATTCCCTCGATAACGGCGCGAGTTTCAGCAGTTTTTGACATATCTGTTTTTTTACTCAAAATGGCCTGGTCTGGTCTAGTTCTACTCATCCTTTAACTGCTCCTGCTGTTAATCCGCTTACGATTTGGCGTTGAAAAAACATTACTAATAAAAATAGGGGGACGGTTGCAGATACCACTGCGGCAACGGCGAACATAACATTTCCCTCGGTCTGAGTTGTACCTAGGAAGCTAGCAATTTTTGGAACCATCGTCTGATTGCTTTGGCTCAGCAATGTAGCAGTGACAGTGAAGTCATTATAGGCGAGCAAAAATGAAAATAGCCCAGTGGTGATAACACCTGGCCACATTACAGGCACAATCACACGACGAAAAGCTTGAAAACGGGTGCAGCCGTCTACCATTGCGCTTTCGTCAAGATCTTTTGGAATATTAAGAAAGAAGCTGTGTAGCATCCATAAAGTAAAAGGCTGGTTTATGGCGACCATTACAATAATTGCTGTAGGCAAATGGCCCCAAAGGTTCCATTCAAAAAATGGAAGCAGATAGCCTGATACGAGCGTAATATGGGGCATAGCTCGAAAGACCAATGCAAGCATCAGAAGGTAAAATGCGTATTTCTTACCTGAGCGAGCTAAAGCATATCCGCCCAATGTTCCCAAGGAAAGTGAGATAATAACAACAGAAACTACTACGATTGTTGTATTTAAAGCTGCATGCCAAAATGCCTTTGTCACCCAAGCACCAAAATAGCCATCGCCTGTAAAGGCGGCTCCTGTTTCGGCTTGAGTTCGCACACCTTGTAATGCGTAGGTCCAATCTGCCTTCGAGAAAAAATCACCCTGGACTTTGAAGGAGCCCCACATTGTCCAAAGGAATGGGAAGCCTGCAACGATGATCCAGCACAGCACAAAGAACCAAATGACAATCTTTTGTCCTATAGGACGGCGGTTAGCTAAATCTGTCATTATACGACCTTCCCTTTGAAGTCGCGCCAGGTTCTGAACAAGACGGGAATTAATAAAACTGCTACGCCCAAAATCGTGAGGACGGATGTAGCTCCGGCAGATCCGAAGAAGCTGCCCTCTCCACCTGCCAGGTCATTAAAAATTATCCATGACAGCGAGGTTGCATTTGCTTGAGCCGAAAAGCTTACAATGGGTTCGAAAACTCGGAAGTTATCCATCAGTTGAATAAGAGTTATGAATACTATCAAAGGTACTAAGTGGGGCACAACCACATAGCGCGTCCGCTCCCAGCGAGAGGCGCCGTCAATCATCGCAGCTTCAATTGTATCCGCGGGAACTGTTTGAAGGCCTGCATAAAATATTATGAAGGCAAATGGCGCAGAGTGCCAAACACCGTAGACTATCAACATAACCCAAGTCAGATTGGGTGAGGCTTTGAGTGATAAGTTTGGATCTTCAAGCAACCATTGTAAACTTGCACCCAGAATGCCTTCTGCATCAATCATCCAAAATAAGATCAATGATCCAATCAGAGGCGTAACAATCATGGGTAGGAGCGACACAAAAATTGTTGGGCCTTTAATGTTTTTGGGTAGGCTGTTGACGCCCAATGCTATACAAAACCCGAGCATCAAAACTAATGGTGTTACGACAAATGTGTAGGTGAGGGTGAATGCTAGGGCGCGGTAGAACGGTAAATTATAGATTTTTCTAAAATATGTACCCCAATTTGTACTGTCGTTCCAAGCTTGCGATAATTCTACAACCGCCAGGTGATTTCGGTTGTTGTAGGTGCCAAAGCCGTTGAACTTACCCAAAGGTTTTGCTTTCTTTAGTTCTGATGTGGCTTCAACATCAACCTGAACTTCCATCTTGCATCCGAATGGGCCACAGTTTTTGACCTCTGTAAGGACTGCTCCGTGTTCGATGTGCAAAGATTGAATAAATACTGAACCAATAGGCATCGCAATGAATAGCATCATCGTCACAAGTGACGGCAAAATAAACCAAAAGAATGTGTGGTTTTTCATGATGAAAGCCTATTAGAAATATTAGTTTGGGAAGGGGTAAACCCCTTCCCAAGAAATCCTTAGTTAAGGAAACCTTTTTCTGTTGCTGCAGCTGTATAAGCAGCTTCAACATCCGCCAAAGCCTGCTCTGCACTTTCAGAACCCTGCAAGAAGTCGGAAATTTCAGCACCAAGTGCTCCGTGCAAAGTACCCATAAATGGAAGCATTGGATATGGTGCGGCACCAGCCGCCGCTGTTGCAGAAACTCCTGCTGAAGCTGCACTTGGCATATATCCAGCACCAAGCCACACAGTATCACTATTATTTGCTTGGATCACATCAGACGAAATACCCTTCATCATTGCAATAAAAGTAGCCTCAGCATCTTCGTCAGAAATATTTGCTGAAATAGCTATGCCATCCCACCAAAGTGTTGATGCTGGACGTGCATTGTTGCCCCATGTTGGTGCACCTGTTAGCACAGTGTTAGATGATACGGCTTTAGTTGATCCTTCGTCATCAAGAACAGCTCCACCACGAGTACCCCACATTGTTGCTAATGCTAAGTTGCCGGCTTCCCACTCAGCCTGCGTAGCGTTTGAGTCGTATGTGAGGTAATCTGGGTTTGAATATGCAACTAGAGACTTGAGCATATTTAAGGTTGCAACACCATGATCATTGTTAACTGCGACTTCTGCAGTTCCTGGCTTAAAGAAATCTGCGCCCGTACCCATGTACATGTTGACAAATTCTTCTCCAAGGTTCCAGCCAGCAGCAGTATTTAACGCCACTGGGTAATCCATCAAACCTGCAGATTTAATGGCCTTAGCCGCTGCTAACACATCTTCATATGTTTCTGGAATGCTATTTACACCAGCTTTTTTCAAGATATCGGAACGTGAAAATAAATGCTGCGCATTAGCACCAAAAGCGACAGCCATAATTTTGCCATCTACTGTTATCATTTGGCTAGGGTTTAAACCATCGCCGTGCTTTGCCACTAAAGCATCCAAAGAACGCACCAACCCATCATTCATCAGTGTGACTAATGTTGAGTTACTTGCAATAACGGAGGTGTATTGAGCTGGATTTGCAGTAAGTGCTGCCACCATGATATCTTTGTGATCTTTGGTTAGGTTCGCCTCTACAGTTACACCGCCGCCGGCGCACGTGCTAGCGGCAGCTGTAACAGATTGGATTGCAGGAAAGTCATTTGAAAGTATTTTGACGTTACCAGAAGAAATTCCGCATCCCGCCATTGCTGTAGTTCCAAGAGCCATAAAAGCCCCAGCTAATGTTATTTTATTTAGAAACATTTGTTTCTCCCTGATGTCGTGAGAGACGACAATGCATCATCTCTACGTGAATCCTCCTTTTCTGGAGGCTTTGAAGGGGACTAATCCCCAATCCGCGCACCCGTTTGAATGTCAAATAAGTGGCAAATTTCTATAGGCACGGATATGCGAATCATGTCGCCAATCTCCACCCGGTAATCTTTGTGTGCTTTCACTGAGACCAGTCCACCATTGACGCGAACAGTGATCATTGTAGCATCGCCTAAAAGCTCCATTGTATAGACTGCAGCGTGAAGTTCACCGCCTTTTTCCACAATGCTGGCATCCTCTGCTCGAAATCCAAGTTGTGCTGGTTGATCGTCTGCGGTGAATCCTGAAACAGTTATCTCACCACTGTTAAATGTACCTGCGGCTATTTGCCCGTGGGCTAAATTCATGGCGGGTGCTCCAATGAAGCTCGCAACAAATGCATTTTCTGGGCGGTCATATATTTCAGTTGGGCTGCCGACTTGTTGAACCACTCCGCCTTTCATGACTACAACGCGGTCCGCGAGGGTCATGGCTTCAATTTGATCATGGGTCACATAGATTGTTGTAACTTTCAGCTCATGACTGAGGTTTTTGATTTGAGCTCGTGTCGAAACTCGTAACTTCGCATCAAGGTTTGAAAGAGGTTCATCCATTAAAAAAACGTTGGGTTCTCGCACGATGGCCCGCGCCAGCGCTACGCGCTGCCTTTGCCCACCGGAAAGTTCTGCGGGTTTTCTGTGAAGGAATTCATCTAGTTCAACCATGGCAGAGGCGCGCATTACGCGTGCTTTGTGCTCAGATTCTGGAACTTTCCTAACTTTCAACGGGAAACGGATATTCTCATAAACGTTCATATTCGGGTAAAGTGCATAAGATTGAAATACCATCGCAACATTGCGGTCTTTTGGATCGAGATCATTTACCCGCTTGCCATCAATCAAGATGTCACCATCTGAGGCGTCTTCAAGCCCTGCGATCATGCGCATTGTCGTAGTCTTTCCACAACCTGAAGGCCCTAAAAGGACAAGAAACTCTTCATCTGCAATGGTCAGGTTGAAGTTTTCAACCCCAACAAATGATCCCCATCGCTTTGACAAATTTTGAAGCCTTAATTTCGGCCATTTCAGGTCCCTACAAGCAAAGAATCTATTATTGCATACGTTTGCAAAAAGAATAGAGTATAGCAAGCACTTCTTATGGAATCGTCTAACTCGAGGGTGTCTGAGCACATAGGTTCAACAACATATGGTTTATCGTGGGAGCTTCAATACATTATGCCAAATTTCCAAAAAGAAAAGCGACTTGTTCGTAACTACTATCAAGCATTGGATTCGGCACAGGGCGACGCGATATTAGGTGTTTTGCGAGATTTTACATCATCCCGTTATGTTTGGCGCGCTTTTCACCCATTTCATTTGCAAACTAACATAGAGTCGGTGGGTGAAACATTTTGGAAGCCTTTTCGGAATTCCATTCAGCATATACAACGACGCATGGATGTGTTTTTCGCTGGTAAAAACTTCATTGATGAAGGTGCGTCAGTTTGGGTTTGCTCCATGGGGCATTTGATGGGGTTATTTGACCAACCCTGGCTTGGGATCCAACCAACCGGTAAACTCGTAATGTTGCGCTACGCTGAGTTTCATAAAATCGAAGATGGAAAGATTGCTGAAACTGCCTTTTATTTTGATATACCCCATTTGATGATCCAGGCGGGCTATGAGCCTTTTAAAAAACCCACTGCAATGCATTTGGTACAGCCCGGTCCTGCCACTCACGATGCATTGTTGTTTGACGACGCGCCCACAGATGAGGGTCAAAAAACAATGGATGTAATGCATGCTATGATAAACGACCTTGGAACCTGGGAATTGGGTCTTCCGTTGGAAGAGGAACTGGCGCGGACTTGGCATGACGACATGATCTGGTGGGGACCGGCTGGCATAGGCGCATCCTACACGATTGAACGATATGCCAAACAACATTCAGCTCCGTTCCGTGCCGGGTTCACAGATAGGTCTGGGACTGGGCATATTGCACGTATAGCCGAGGGCCATTACTCTGGTTTCTTTGGATGGCCAAATTTCATAGCAAAACCGACTGGCGGTTTTATGGGGCTGCCTCCAAGTGATGAACCCTGCGAATTCAGAGTCATTGATATCTACCGCCGCGAGGGTGACAAACTAAAAGAAAACTGGATTTTTCTTGACATGTTACATTTCTTTGCTCAGCAAAAGATAGATATATTGGGAAATCTCGAAGAAAAGCGGTAATAAAAATGATAGATGCCCATCATCATTTGTGGGATTTGAGCGCGATCGAATACCCCTGGCTTAATGCGCAAGGCGTTAAAAGATTTTTTGGTGATCCAACGCCAATTCAAAAGAATTATTTGATCGGGGAGTTTTGCGTGGACGCGTCAGCGCATGGATTTGATCGCTCTGTACACATCCAGGTAGGTGCTCATGATGGACTGGCGGAGGCGAGGTGGGTGCAATCTATTTGTGATGCTAATCCAAATTGGCCAATGGCCCAAGTCGTATTTTGTGATCTGACATCTCCAAATATTAATGAGATTTTAATTGAATATTTAAAGCTGTCATCTGTACGGGGCGTGCGTCAAATTATTGGACGGTCGCCCGAGGAGGATGGTCAAACAGGAACGAATGCAATCCTGAAATCTGATGCCTTATTGAGTGGATTACAGCTGATCGGAGAAAAAGGTTTATCTTTTGACCTACAACTTATTCCTGAGCTGATGAGCGCTACCACGGAAATACTGCAAGATGCGCCTAATACTCAAGTGGCACTCTGCCATGCCGGGTCCCCTCACGATCGTAGCGCCACAGGACTTTCGCGGTATGCAAATCAGCTGCGCGGAATCTCTGCGCTAAGCCACGTGACCTGTAAACTTTCGGGACTAGGAATGTTCGACCACTTTTGGACTACAGAAAAGATTAAGCCGATTGTGGATGTCTGCTTGGATCAATTCGGAGAAGATCGCTGCATGTTTGGCTCTAACTTCCCAGTAGATAGTCTCTATTCAGACTACGCACGACTGGTTCATAGCTATCAAAACATAATTCCAAATAAATGGCATTCGTCTGTATTTAGTGAAGTGGCTAATCGCTTCTATTTTCAAAAAAAAGTTTCTTGAAAGGCTCTATAGTGTTACTTGGTGTGAGATGTACAAAGCTAGCTCTCTGCAGGCATCAATAGCTTCATGGAAGCCCTCGGACATGTTAGGATAGTTAAGACAAAATTAAATTTGTTGAAATTGGAGCAACTTGATACCGGCGGGTTTCTCGAAATTTCCGCTCAATGTCGTATTTTTCAGCAAACCCAAATCCACCGTGGGTTTGAATGGCAACATTAGCCGCTTCGTTGGATGCATCTAACGAAAACTACCGTCCAATCTTGAAATACTAAATTTTTAAATTTCTTTATGCCAAAATATAATAGCGTCCTTCAGCTCGTTTGCATAGAAGATCGCATTTTGAGATACTGACGGCTCACCGGTCAAGCGACCGGTTTTTCGGGCACAATCAAAAAAGCCAGGGGCAGGAATTCCACCCCGTATTTTGCTAATTACAAAAGTTGCAATCAGTGGTTTGCCTGCTCTGGTATCCTCTTCAATGAGACATTCCAAAGCGAGCGTAAGTTTGTGGATAGTATGCGGTGGAGGGATATTTAAAGCTTTGGCCAGTTCTTGATAGGTCATCGGAATTTTTCCAGCTACATTTTTGATCAGATAAGTTCTAACCTGTGTAGCTAAAAAATTACTACCGTATTTAGCGGTTCTTGGGGGCTCTTTTCTATAAGAACCGGTTCGTTCGAACGCCGAAGCCATACCCAAAAGTTCGTTATCCGAGTAAGCTTTTCCGGCAAAGGTTAAGCCTACGGGCATATCAATATCTGCCGCAATTCCCATAGGCACCGTAACGGTGGGAATGCCAAGATGCCGGATAGCTAGGTTGCCATTAGCCACCCAAGCACCGTTGGACCAAGCCTGATCTGCGGATGTTGGATTTGTGTCAGCATCAGCTGGCCCAATATCAGCAACTGCTGGGAATATGACTGCATCCAGCTTGTGTGTGTCCATCCAAGCTTCGAGATCAACCTTTCGTGTTTCTTCAAGACCTTTGAGCCCGTCTTCTAACGTAGGAATATCCAAGAAATTTTTGATTTTCTGTCTGCGTGCATAGTCTGGGTAATGTGAGATATCGTCGTCAAACCCAGTGTAGCGATCAGGTAAACTTCCCTCAGGCGTTGGAAATATTTCATTACCCTTGACGTCAGCCAGGCATTGCAAGCTTGGGTCTCCGTTGGTTCTAAGAAAATCATCCCAAGCCCATACCGATAAATCGACGATCTCATGAGCTAGATATTCTGGAGATACTCGGCCTGCTGAATGAATTTTTGAGGCGTGGGGGCGGTCACCCTCATAATTCGAAACGACTGGGAAATCAACGATCATGACCTCAGCACCGGCATGCTCTAAGGCAGAACGTGCTGCATCCCAAAGGGACATAAAAGAGGCGCGCGTTTGGATAAGTTGACCTGTCGCACCGCCGATGCCGAGATTGCTACCAGTTCCGGCTTGTGCATCTGAATTTATATACATTGCTGGAACGCCAAAACGTTTACCTTTAAGCGATGCGTTTGCTAACTTCGAATATGATTTTGGTCGCAATTGTGACGCTTTAGGCAATTTTACCCAAGGCTGACTTCGCCAAAAATCGCCCTGTGTGTTTGGATCATCTACAATAATTATATCGATAACTTCAAGCATATCTGCGATACTTCGGGTCTGCGGTACAACAACATCCATTGTCGGGACCAGTGGCCAGTTTCCCCGAACAGAAATCATTCCCCTGCTGGGTGTATAGGCGCACAGACCATTATTCGAAGCTGGGGCCCTGCCGCTTGACCAGGTTTCTTCTGCCAAGCCGAAGGCTGCGAAGCTGGCCGCGGTTGCTGTTCCTGACCCATTAGAGGAACCTGAAGCAAAAGCTGCTGTTAAATACTGGGCATTATAGGGGGACTCTGCGCGTCCATAGAGGCCGCGCTGCATTCCGCCGTTTGCCATAGGGGGCATATTGGTCAAGCCTATTAAAATAGCTCCTGCATCTCGTAATTGGGAGATTACAAATGCATCGTCCGTTGCTATTAGATCTGAGAAAGCGGGTGATCCGGCCGCGACGGTGAGACCTTTAACTTTAAAGCTGTTTTTAGCTGTATAAGGAATACCGTCTAGAGGCCCCCTTATGTTGCCGTTTTGTCGGCGGGTGTCTGATGCTTGAGCATCAGCAATGGCTTCAGTATTCAATACTGGTACTGAGTTGAGGCAAGGGCCATTGCGGTCAAACTGTTCAATCCTATCAAGGCAGGCTCGAATAATTATGACACTGGTTGTTTCTCCCGTTTCAAGGGCACGACGCAAATCTGAAATAGAAGCCTCTACTATGTTCATAGATTACTCTCAAAGCCTTGAAGAACGTTTACCGTGTTTACTCCTATTTCAGCAATGTCATATCCGCCCTCCATGATGAATAATGTGGGAAGGTTCAATGTGGCAATATCCGCACCATAAGTCGTAAAGTCGTCTGAACAGAGTTTGAAAAAACTTATGGGATCTGTCGCAAATGTGTCGACACCAAGTGAGACGATCAGAACATCTGGTGCGTAATCTGATATTTGCATTAGCGCCTCTGCTAAAGCTGCGCGCCAAGTTGAAAAATCTGTGCCTGGAGGCAATGGGTAGTTGAGGGTAAAGCCCTCACCTGTACTGCTGCCTTCCTCATCGCGGTGTCCTAGAAAATGGGGGAAGGCATCCATTGGATCGCCATGCAGTGACGCGAAAAGAACATCATCCCGGGCAAAAAAGATGTCTTGTGTGCCGTTTCCGTGATGGAAATCCACATCAAGAATTGCGATACGCTTTGCTCCATTATCGCGTAAATATTGAGCCGCAACGGCTGCATTATTTATAAAACAGTAACCTCCATACATATCTATTGCAGCATGGTGTCCGGGGGGGCGGCACAGCGAGAAGACGGAACGTGCCCCTTGCCTTATTCGCTCGGCCCCTGTGAGTGCAACCTGTGCTGAAGCGTAGGCGGCTTCCCAAGTGCCTTCCGAAATTGAAGTTTCACAGGATAGTGCGTAATAGCCAAGCCGGCCTTCAATAAATCTTGGAATTCGTGTCGACGTTCGGCGTGCTGGCCAAACTGTTGGAATTGCTTCGCCCTTGAACCCTTCCTTTAACCAATCACTCCAAGCAACTTGTAGGAAGTCGATGAAGCTTTTATCATGGACCGCCAAAATTGGACCTAGTCCAAAATCATCTGGACCGTTGACTGGCCCAAGTTTAATGTCATGGACCCTGTTGATGATATATTCTGCACGCGAAGGGCGCTCGAAGGGTTCGACCAGTTCGCCACCGAACAATTCGGTCTTAGAGTTTCTCAACTGATGACGCTCAGTAAATATAGTTTCCATACCTATTCCTTAAATGGATATGGTGGCCTCCGTAAGAAGGCCGCCTAGAGTTCGACCAACGTTGGCTTAGTTTTTAGCGTTCGTCTAGATTTGGTCGAAGATTGTTTGTGTTGCCTGTTCACAATGATGTTGCCATTGTCGGGTGAGGTGTCATCATTCTCAAAAGAAAAATAAGGAAATTAACTTATATTTAATGCGACTCGAACTTGAGGAGAAATGCTAGATACCCACATGACAGATCCACCAATGTAATTTAGTAAACGTAAATAGAGCCTATTATTGCAATTTGCGCGTCTCAATTGAGATCTGCTCAAGTGGTGTGGTTTCAAAAATTTGATGGAATCAAACTAATGGACCTTCTACGCCGCTGTGACCTTATCGAGGTGCCTTGGAAAAATGGCGGTGGCACGACCCGCGAAATTGCAGCAGGTAAGATTGATGAAAAGACCGCATGGCGACTAAGCCGTGCAGACGTGGACCAAGATAGTGCCTTTTCGGAATTTGCAGGTCTTACGCGTATACTCACAGTGGTGTCAGGTGGCGGCATGGTTTTGAAACATGCAGGGGGCATGCTTGATGCTGACCTTTGGCGACCCGTCCAATTTGATGGAAGCCTTAAGATTTTGTCGCAGCTTAGAGACGGCCCTCTGACCGATCTGAACCTGATGTTTGACCCAACTAATTGTGTAGGCGAGGTGGTTATAAATCGTGGGCCGTCCACAATGGCTGTCGCGTCACCCAAAGATGGCACCAACAGCTTTCATGTTCTGTCAGGAAAGCCCTCCATAAACGCAACGCGGCTTGGTCTAGGTGACACTGCTTTCGTCAAAGCGAAGAAGGCGATACTCCACCTCGATCCAGGAGACGCACTCCTGGAAATACGCCTTACTTATTTGCCTCAGAGTAGTGCTATCAAGCTTTGCATCGTGGCGCGGTAAGCGGTCGTAATCTCATTGCGGCTAACATGCCGTCCCGATTTGACCGCATGACGTCCCGCTGACCAAACATCAGTCACAACGGCATCTTTAGCGGCAAAGACTAACCCGTCCAAAAGCTGGTCATCGCGTAGGTAGCAAAGTGCGGGTGATGTACTGTCGATCGCGACCAGATCGGCCAATTCGCCGATGGCAACGGCACCTGTACCGCGACCCAAAGCCTGCGCCCCGCCTTTTGCAGCACCCATATAAAGCGCTTCGCCTACAGAGCCTTCCCCCGCTACCATCACATTGCGCGCTTTGTCACGAAGTCGCTGCGAATATTCCAAGGTGCGTAATTCTTCGGTCAGCGAAATCAACACATTTGAATCTGACCCGATGCCAAAGACCCCATTTTCGGCCAAGTAACCTGGACCATTAAACGCCCCATCGCCCAAATTTGCTTCTGTCACAGGGCAAAGACCGGCAACAGCGCCAGACCGCGCCATTTGCACGGTCTCTTCTGTGGTCATGTGGGTCGCATGAATCATGCACCAACGCGTCGTCACATCGACATTGGCAAGCAGCCATTCTACTGGTCGCGCACCAAGCCAACCTTGAATATCGGCTACCTCTTTGGGTTGCTCCGCAATATGAATATGAACCGGGCCAGATTCATGTACTTTAAGGACAGCCGTTAAATCTTCGGGTGACGTGGCCCTCAATGAATGCGGTGCTATGCCAACAAGACAGTCTGCAGGTAGATCGGCTACAACCTCTTGGGCACGCGCAACCAACGCGTTGAACTGATCAACGGAATTTCCAAATCGGGCCTGACCCGCCTCAAGCGGCACCATTCCAGCCCCGCCGTACGTATATAGAACTGGCAAATGTGTCAGACCAATACCCGTCTTCTCTGCAGCCGCGGCAATGCTCGCCGACAACTCACCCGGATCTTCATAAGGGGTACCTCCTGTTTGATGATGTAGGTAATGAAACTCGCCAACACTTGCATAGCCCGCCTCTTGCATCTCTAGAAAGACGAATGCTGAAATAGCCTCGATATGATCAGGTGTAAGGTTCGCCGTAAAACGGTACATCAAATCACGCCACGTCCAGAAGCTATCTTTGCCAGCCATGCGAAACTCAGTCATACCCGCCATCGCGCGCTGAAAACTGTGACTGTGCAAGTTGGCCAGTGCCGGCAGAACAGTATCCACTACTACATCCGACACCTCTGGGTTCTGCCCAATATCAATGGTGCTGATCCGCCCGCTCGTGAAAGTCAAACGCACATTTTTCGCCCAACCGTCGGGCAGTTTGGCTTGTTTTGCGAAAATCATTTAGGCGCCTTTTTAACCTTTATGTATAGACATAATACAGTTTATTGCGTATTATAAAAGACTAATTTGTGCCATGGATAACCTGAAGATGATGAGAACTAGTAAGCTCTTTGTTGACCTTAACGCAGCAACGATGTGCAAGAACCAAAACGCCTATGGCATGATTGAAAACGCGGCAATAGCCATAACTGATGGGATGATTGCGTGGGTTGGACCAGTCGCAGAATTACCTACAGCCTTCGCAAGCCTGCCCCGTGAAGGCTTTGGTGGCCGCACTGTCACGCCCGGTCTGAGTGGACTGCCACACCCATATTGTGTCATGGAGGTGATCGTGCCAGTGGAATTTGAAATGCGCTTGCAGGGCGCGAGCATACGAAGAGATTGGCGCGCGCTGGGGGCGGAATTCTCTCCACGGTGACCGCGACGCGAGCTGCCTCAGAAAGTCACGCTCCTTCGACGACGCTCTTTTACGCCGCGTGGACGCGTTGATTGCCGAAGGCGCGACTCATCATCGAAGTAAAGTCTGGTTACGGCCTCGATCACAGATACCGAGCTGCGTAAAATGCTTCGGGTCGCTCGCTCGAATCGCGCAAGAATCGACAGCCATCCGCGTCAAGACCTCTTTCCTTGGGGCTCATGCCAGTGCCACCTACAGAATATTCAGCTGGCCATGCGGACCAATATATCGATGAGGTCTGCATTCCGAGCCCTACTGCGCCGCCCATGCTGAGGGTCTGGTCGATGCCGTCGATGGGTTCTGCGAAGGCATTGCGTTTCAACCCGATCGCAAATTGCCGCGTGTCTTTGATGCTGCGCCGTCGAGCTTGGCCTTGCCTGTGAAGCTTCACGCCGAGCAGCTCTCCAACTTTGGGCGGGGCCAAACTGGCCGCATCGCTACGGCGCGTTGTCGGCAGATCACGTCGAGTATCTTGACGAAGAGGGCGTCAAAGCGATGGCCAAATCGGGAACTACGGCTGTGATTCTTCCAGGCGCATTCTACACGTTGCGTGAAGAACGGATGCCACCCATTGCGTTATTTCGAAAGCACGAAGTCAAGATGGCAGTCGCCACAGATTGCAATCCAGGCTCTTCACCGATCTCGTCGTTACTGCTGTCCATGAACATGGCCTGTACCTTGTTCCGTGTGACCCCGGAAGAAGCATTGGCAGGTATAACACGGAACGCTGCTGCAGCTTTGGGCGCTAGTGATACCGGCACTATCGAAGTTGGAAAACGTGCGGACATTGCTGTCTGGAACGCTAACCATCCCGCCGAATTGGCCTACAGAATCGGCTTTAATCCCCTAGAACACAGAATTTTTGGAGGCAATATTGTCTAGTCTCACTTTGGTGCCCGGTAACGCCACACTTGATCATCTTTCCGGAATTTACTGGCAAAGCCTGTCTGTCAAACTCGATAGGGAATGCAAATCCGATGTCGAGGAGGCCTGCAGGCGCGTTCAAGCTGCTGCCATCGGAGATAAGCCAGTTTACGGCGTCAATACTGGTTTCGGAAAACTAGCGAGCATTAAGATTGATGCCGCAGATGCTGAAACACTCCAACGCAACCTAATTCTCAGCCACTGCTGTGGAGTGGGTGATCCCATCTCGAACCAAATGGTTCGGCTTATGATGTCGCTAAAGCTCTTGTCTTTCGGACGTGGGGCATCTGGAGTCCGATGGAGTCTGGTCGAACTACTCGAGCAAATGCTCGAACATGGTGTGACACCTATCGTTCCAGGCCAAGGTTCCGTTGGTGCGTCAGGAGACCTAGCGCCTCTTGCACACATGACGGCAGTTGTAATCGGAGAAGGCCAAGCAGAGTTTCGAGGCGTGGTTCTCCCTGGCGCTGAAGCACTCAAACAGGCAGGTCTTACTCCGATTACGCTTGGCCCAAAAGAAGGACTGGCCTTTATAAACGGAACTCAATTCTCAACCGCATTTGCTTTGGCAGGCCTTTTTGAGGCATGGCGAGCAGCTCAAACGCGCTGATCACATCGGCGCTGTCCACGGACGCAATCATGGGGTCGACTGCTCCGTTGCAGCCTGAAATCCACCTGCTTCGGGGTCACCGTGGCCAGATCGAGGCGGGTGAGACCATGTCCACTCTTCTTGATGGCTCAGAAATCCGCGATAGTCACATGGTAGATGACGCACGCGTCCAAGACCCGTATTGCATCCGCTGCCAGCCACAGGTCACCGGTGCTGCAATGGATGTTTTACGTATGGCGTCCCAAACGCTCGAGATTGAGGCCAATGCCGCGACGGATAACCCATTGGTTTTGGTCGAAGCCAATCTAATCGTCTCAGGCGGCAACTTTCACGCTGAACCAGTTGGCTTTGCTGCTGACATGATCGCCCTCGCTGTTTCAGAGATTGGAGCGATTTCACAAAGGCGTATCGCATTGATGGTTGATCCAGCGCTGAGCCACGACTTACCTCCGTTCTTGACACCAAACCCCGGCCTTAACTCGGGCTTGATGATTGCGGAAGTTACGACTGCGGCTCTCATGAGTGAAAACAAGCATCTTGCGAACCCGTGTGTAACCGACAGCACGCCCACAAGCGCAAACCAAGAAGATCACGTTTCTATGGCGGCTCACGGAGCGCGTAGATTGATGCGCATGACAAAAAACCTCAATTATATCCTTAGTGTTGAGCTAATTTGTTCAGCTCAAGGCATTGAGTTCCGTCGGCCGCTCCAAACCAGTGTGCCTTTGCAGTCTGTCTTAGAACGCTTGCGGCAGGACGTAGCTACTCTTGAGAACGATCGTTACATGCTCCTGGAGCTAATGTAGTTCTTGACTGCTTCAACTAAAATTATTGATGCGGCAAAGATTGGTTTGCCGGGACTTGCAGCATGAAACCAGTTTCAATTCATCAAGGTAAGGGCCCATTAGTTTTGGGATTTCCGCACGGCGGAACATACGTTCCCAAAGCTATAGCATCAAAGATGAACCAACGAGGTCAGGGTCTTGATGATACCGACTGGCATATAGCACAGCTCTACGCTGGCTTGGATTTTGAGGGCGACAACAGTTGAAGCTACATTCCATCGATACGTCATCGATGCGAACCGTGATCCAGCAGGACCATCTCTTTATCCGGGACAAAATACCACACGCTTGTGCCGCTGAACTGACTTCGACGGGCGTCCATTTGATAAGACTGGGAAGAGCCTCCTGACGAGTGATATCGAACACCGGACCCTAATATTTCACGCTCCATACCATGCTGCACTGTCAGTGCAGATTGAGCGGGTCCAAGCGATCCACGGCTTCGCGATCCTCTATGATTGCCATTCAATCCGCTCCCACATTCCGTTTCTGTTTGACGGCACCTTGCCTGATTTCAACATTGGGACAAATGCAGGTGTCACCTGTGCACCAGAGTTGAGCAGCCTCATGCTGTTGCAGACATGCGAATGTCAGGGCTACACCTCGATCACCAATGGCCGCTTCAAAGGTGGCTGGACAACGCGCCATTATGGGTGCCCTGATGAAGGGTTGCACGCGATCCAGATGGAACTCGCACAGAGTACCTACCTAACGAACGAAGCTGGCCCGTGGGCCTTTGACGGGAACAAAGCAGCACCCTGGACCCACCTCAAATCAATCCTACAAATCCGCTTGCTCACACTGGAGGCCACATGAGCGATCCTCGCAAGAACACCCGCGACATCTACCCCGCTACAGGAACGGAACTGACCGCTAAAAGCTGGCTAACCGAGGCCCCCTTGCGGATGCTGATGAACAACCTGCACCCGGATGTGGCTGAAAACCCGCATGAACTTGGTAGTCTACGGGGGCATCGGCCGAGCAGCACGGACGTGGCAAGACTTTGACTGTATCGTTGCACAGCCTGCGCGACTGGAGGAAGACGAGACGCTGCGTGGTGCAATCTGGCAAACCCAGTTGGGTGTTCCAGACCCACAAAGATGCACCGCGTGTTTTAATTGCTAACTCTAACCTCGTTCCGCATTGGGCAACATGGGATCACTTTCAATGAGCTCGATAAAAAGGGCCTGGCCATGTATGGCCAGATGACCGCTGGCTCATGGATTTACATCGGCACCCAAGGCATCGTTCAAGGGACCTATGAAACCTTTGTGGAAGCTGGCCGCCAGCACTATGATGGCTAACCTCACCGGTACGTGGATTTTGACTGGCGGTATTAGGCGGCATGGGTGGCGCCCAACCATCTCGCCGCGGTGATGGCTGGTGCCTGCTGTCTCGCTGTTGAATGTCGAACGCCGACAGATGATTTCCGTCTGCGGACACGATACGTCGATCGAAAACGGATGACACTAGATGAAGCGCTTAGCCATGATCGATCGCTGGACTGCCGCAGGGGAGGCAAATCCGTTGGCTTGCTTGGCAATGCGGCCGACGTATTCCCTGAACTTGGTCAAACGTGGCGTGCGTCCCGATATGGTGACTGATCAAACCTCTGCGCACGATCCAATTCACGGTTACCTGCCACAGGGTTGGACAATGGCGCAGTGGCGCAAGAAGGACGTGAAGCGCCCCTAAGGCTGTCGAGAAAGGCGCGCCGCGCGTCTATGAAAGTACAGGTTTCAGCGATGGTAGATTTCTGGAATGCTGGTGTCCCAACGCTTGATTACGGCAACAATATTCGCCAGAGTGGCCCTGGACGAAGGACTTGGAGAATGCCTTTGATTTTCCCTGGTTTTGTACCTAGCTTACATACGTCCACTGTTCTGCCGTGGCATTGGCCCGTTCCGTTGGGTGGCGCTGTCGGGCGACCCTGAAGACATCTACAAAACTGATGCTAAGGTCAAAGAGATCCTCTTTGAAGACAAGCATCTGCATAATTGGCTTGATATGGCCCGCGAGCGGATTAGCTTCCAGGGTCTGCCTGCGCGCATTTGCTGGGTCGGTCTGGGTGTGCGTCACAAGTTGGGCCTCGCCTTCAACGAGATGGTACGCACGTGGTGAATTGAGCGCCCCGATTGTAATTGGGCGCGACCACCTTGACTCAGGCTCTGTCGCTTCGCCCAAACCGCGAAACAGAAGCATGAAAGACGGCTCTGACGCCGTGTCGGACTGGCCGTTGCTGAACGCACTGCTGAATACACGCATCGGGAGCCACTTGGGTTTCTCTGCATCATGGTGGCGGCGTCGGGATGGGGTTCTAGCCAACATTCTGGCGATGGTGATCTGCTGCCGATGGCACCGAGGACGCAGCCGCCGGATGCGACGGGTTCTGTGGAACGATCCAGCCACCGGTGTGATGCGCCATGCCGATGCAGGCTATGGAGACGCACTGGACTGCGCCCGTGAAAATGGCCTGAACCTGCCTGGTATTTTATAAAAAAATTGCGCTGCTGTCAGACGATGGCAGTGGCGCATTTTTGGTTTAGTACCGGGTCGTCAAACGGTGACCAGGCTTGTACGTAAGCCGAACATAGGTGACTGCTTGTCCTTCCCACCATGTTGACCGTTCGATGGTAAAAACTGGATCGCCCAAGGCGCAGGTCAGATAATCATTTAGTCTTTGATCAGCCAATCCTGCCGAAAAACTGATTTCAACGTCCGAAAATGGTATTGTAGAAACAAGCCACTCATTTGGTCCTATATCTGAAAAATTTACTGTTTGCGCCTGGGGCAAGCTAACAAGATTTATCCATCTATCTTCATGCTGGTAGGGATCACCATCAGCATAATGCATGCAAACTAAACGCAAAACTTCGCTTTTTTGGGATAGTTTAAGCCGTGCGCACAGCCAACCTGGTGCTGGTTCAACAGAACTGCTGACAAGAGAATAACGGTATTCAGCGCTCTTTGCCTCGATTTCGGCACGCACAATGGGGATGTCAAACCGCGCTTGACGGATAGGAGTCATCCGAACACGTGTACCTGACTTTCTACGTCTCTCAATAAGGCCTTCTTCAGCAAGCTCGCGCATCGCACGGTTTACTGTGGAACGCACGCAGCCGTAAGTCATGGCAAGATCTACTTCATTGGGAATAAGGCTGCCGAGAGCCCATTCCCCTTTGGTGATCTTTGACAAGATATCCGATTTGACATCCTTGTATGCGGCTTTCATGGTAGACAGCCTCGCTTATATTATGACTACTTTGTTCTATATTACATCAGATTTAATCTTGACCCAAGTACTCATCCAACGCGCTACTGCGTCAGGAAAGCTAATCTGCTGGGTGTGCTGAGCGGGAGCTAGTGCTTCGCACGCGCAGCGATGTTTAATTAACAAACTTGTTCCTAAATTAAAAATGGCGGCCTCCGCAAAAAGGCCGCCGATCGTTGGACCAACGTTGGCCTAGTTTTTAAGGTTTGTCCAAATTTGATCATATATTGTCTGTGTCGCTTGATCGCAAACTTCAATAAACGCGCCGTCGCCTGCTGTTGCTGGTGGGTTTGATTCTGGCAATGTTGCCAATGCTGGATCAAGGTATTCTTCGGCACCTGAGACACCCAAGCCATAACGTGCATAATTTGAAACTGCCGCTATGTTTTCTGGTACAAGCATGAAGTCCATAAATGCAATTGCGCTATCGCGGTTTGGGGCGTCATTTAAGAGGACAACGTTATCCATCCAAACAACGTAGCCTTGTGTTGGGAAGGCGTATTTAATGGAGGCGCGCTCTTCGCGGGCCTTTGCGCTGAAACCGTCATAGATCATTCCAACAGATGCATCCCCCGATACTAAAACTTCACGTGCGGTGTCTGAATTGAACGACGCCCAATGCTTTTTTGCCCCCTCCAGCATATCATTTAGGGCCTGTAATTGCTCTCTATCACTTGAGCATTGTGGGAAACCCATGTGGAGTGATGCGAGAGCCATTACTTCGCCTTGACTGTCGAGCATATTAATTTTACCTGACAGCTCAGCTGGCGGATTAAACAGAATATCAGTTGTGTTTATGTCGCCATCATAATCATCAGTGTTGACCGAAAAGGATGTTGATCCCCACTGATAAGGAATAGAATGTTTGCGGCCTGGATCAAAAGAAGGGTCTGCCCAGGCGGGTGAGATATTTCCTTTGTTGGATAGCTCTCCGTCTGCAATCGTATCGAGCAAGCCCTGATTTGCCATAATGGCAACCATATAATCACCTGGCACGGCAACGTCATAAGTACCCATGCCGCCGGCTTTCAATGATGCGAGCATGGCTTCGTTCGAGTCGAACGTATCCATGGTGACTGATATTCCTGTTTCAGCTGTGAACTTTTCAAGCAACTCTGCGGGCATGTACTCAAACCAGTGATAGATTACGAGTTCGCCATTCGCAGCAGCAGAATTTGCTATTAAGGCTAAGGCCATAGCAGTTTTTGTCATAAGTTTCATTTATATAACTCCTTGTTTTACTTTGTTTTATCCCACTTCGATATGAAGTAGGAAATTGTGACCATCACGATTGAGAGGCATAGAAGCATCGTAGAGATCGCCATGATATTGGGCTTAAGCCCTTGTTTCACCGAGCCAAAGATTGCTGTTGGAAGGGTTTCAATACCCGCCCCTTTAACAAAGTTGGTGATGATGAAATCATCGAGGCTGACAATAAAGGCCAGCAAGAAGCCTGAGATGATGCCAGGCAACATCAGTGGAAGAAGTATACGTCGGAACGCTTGCGACCTAGTAGCATATAAATCCATAGCCGCATGCTCAAAGCTGTCCTCGATCCCTTGCATCCGCGCTTGAATAGGCAAGTACGCAAAGGGAATACAAAATGCAGTGTGTGCGATGAGGATGGTAAGATAGCCGCGCGTAAACCCAATAGAATTAAAAAAGATTAATGTTGCCACAGCAAGTACGATCTCAGGGACCATGATTGGGAGTGTTATAAGGCCTAAGGAGGGAGTCCGCAGTCGGTATTGACCGCCCCGTACAATTGCCGTTGCAGCCGCAGTAGCAATGCATGTTGCCAAAGTGCCTGCAATGAAAGCGATAGAAAATGAATTAAAAGCTGCTTGTTTAAACTTGGTACTTTCAGGGCCAATAAATACGTCCACATACCATCGAAACGACAGGCCTTTCCAAACAGTAATAGAGTTCGATGCGTTAAATGAATAGATAGTTACTACTATAAGTGGTGCATAGAGTATTACCATACAAAAAATTGTTGCCAGTCTGAAACCTGAGTAAGTTTTCACGTCTGTTGTGGGGTTCATATTTTTGCCCCCGCGCTGCGTTGTGGTCGGGCGATGATAAGCAAGACTGACATAACCAAAGTCAATAATATCATCGAAGCGGCAGCGCCAAAAGGCCAGTTTCCTGCGTTCCCTTTGAACTGTTCCTCAATTAATGAACCGATCATAAAGTTTTTTGCACCACCTAGAAGATCAGGTGCAAGAAAGGCTCCTAAGCTCGGTACAAATACCAAAATGCACCCTGCAACGACACCAGGTTTCACGGCAGGTAGAACAATACGGCGCAACGTATTCCATTTTGAAGCATAAAGGTCTGCAGCAGCTTCTGACATAGTGAAATTATACCGCTCAACAGAGGCGTAGATCGGTAAAACCATAAAGGGTAAATAGCTATAAAATAACCCTAACTGTACTGCCAAGTTCGTATTGATGATACGCAAGGGGTCATCAACAAGCCCGGTGCTCATGAGTAAATCATTGAGAGGCCCCTCGTCACGTAACAGAAATTTCATCGAAACGGTTCGAATGAGTAGATTCACCCAGTAGGGGATGGTAATCAAAAAGACCCAAAGAGCGCGCGTATTTTCTGGTCGGGTTGCTATGTAATAAGCCGTTGGAAACCCGATTAGTAATGCTAGTACGGTTGCTAAACCTGCTTGCCAAATAGACCGCCAGAATATTGTTATATAGGTCCATTGTAATGTTGGGTCACCATCACCGAACAGCCCTCGGTCAAAAAAGAACTGGTCATAAGCAGCAAGGGAAAAATCCCAAATGACGCCACCACGAAATTCTTTTGTTAAGAAGGAATAGATTAACATTACGCAAACAGGTGCAAGTACAAAAGTTCCTAGGATGGCCCAAGAGGGCATCAATAACCAATGGCGAGCTTTGTTGTAGACGTCAGTAGTGGACGATCCACCTGTGGTGCCGTTGCCACTCGCCATTAGTCGGCCAGCAGACGTGCGGCGCCTACTTCCATATTGACGAAAGCATCATGCCCTACGTCGATGATGCGCTTGCTGCCCCTGTCGGAGTTTGATGTTCGCACCGTTATTTGAGATCCGGTTTCCAGTTTTACGATTGTTGTGATGTCTGTCCCAATAAATATATTTTCAACAACTGTTCCTTTAAAGCTCTGGTTCGCGTTTGCCTCCTCTGTCAAAATCATGCGCTCAGGCCGGATGGATAGGTGAAGGCGCGCGCCCACCACAACAGTTTCAACCGCGGGGCATATCAACGCGTGACTATCATCGATACGGCACTTAGCATCCCCGTCTGAGATTGCCTCAACAGTAACTTCAAGCAGATTAGTATCACCGATGAAATCGGCTACAAACATATTGTGGGGTTGCTCGTAAATATCTCTGGGGGCTCCAAGTTGTTGAAGTGCTCCATTCGACATAACTGCAATTCGATCGGACATTGTGAGCGCCTCTTCTTGGTCATGGGTGACAAAGATGAAAGTAATCCCTGTCTCACGCTGAATGTGCTTGAGTTCCAGCTGCATGGCTTTTCGCAGCTTTAGATCAAGAGCTGACAAAGGTTCATCCAGCAGCAATACTTTTGGCTGTGGCGCAAGGGCACGGGCAAGAGCAACCCTCTGTTGTTGCCCGCCTGACATTTGTGCAGGCTTTCGATTTGCGTACTGAGATAGTTGGACCAGTTCAAGCATTTCGCCTGCGCGTTTCCGCGCTTTACTCAATGATTTTCCTTGCATCTCCAGACCAAACGCAACATTTTGTAAAACTGACATGTGAGGGAATAAGGCGTAATTCTGAAAGACTGTATTCACGGAGCGTTTGTGGGGTGGAAGCGTATCGATTTCGTCTCCAAACAAATATATTTGACCCTCAGACACATCTTCAAATCCAGCAATCAATCGAAGAAGGGTGGTTTTACCGCAGCCAGATGGCCCCAGCAATGTGAAAAATTCATTATCACGGATGCTGAGGGATATTCGGTGCAAGGCCGTAAAATTACCATAGCGCTTTACAGCAGCTTGTATTTCGACGGCAATGTCCGTTTTGTCTTTCATTCTTGGAATCCCCTATCCGTCCTAAGCCTAGCGATCACATTACAATCATGTCACCTCATCTTAAATGCTGTAGATTGTAGATAAAAATCATCACATGTTGAGATGAGTTATGCTTTGGTTTATTAAAAAAAAATCGTATTTTGAATTCAACTTAGGTGAAAACTTGGTCATTTTTGTAACAATTAGCTATTACCTAAGCAAAGGTGACGAATTCTATTCTTTTACGTTCACCCAAAATAGGGATAATTAGTAGAAACCGTAGTATGGTGGTACATCTGACTAACTATACTCAGTATTTGGGACCTTAAAATGTCAGTTGAAAGAATAGATACTCTGATAGTAGGCGCTGGGCAGGCGGGAATCGCTTTAAGTGAGCACTTGGGCGAGCAAGGTATTCCATATTTGGTGCTAGAAAAAAGTCGAATTGCTGAGGCTTGGCGAACATCCCGTTGGGATGCTTTGATGACAAATGGTCCTGTCTGGCATGACCGTTTTCCGAACCTTGAATTTAAAGGCAACGCGCCGGATGAATTTGTAGGCAAGGAGCGCGTTGTAGCCTACATCGAAGAATATGCCGACATGGTGAATGCGCCTGTGCGTTCGGGCGTTGAGGTTCTAAGCGCTCGTACCCTTTATGGACCGCGCCGGCTTTTACGGTTGAGACAACTCAAGGTGTCATCGAGGCAACGCGGATCGTATCGGCTACGGGGGCATTTCAGCAACCTATAATTCCTCCAATAGTTGCGCTAAGGATACCCAGCGTGCATCAGATGCATTCTGCCCTGTACCGCAACCCGGAACAACTCGCCTGACGGGGCAGTCATGGTCGTGGGGGCGGGCTCGTCAGGAGCGCAAATCGCCGATGAATTAAATAGGGCAGGCCGCAAGGTAGTTCTTTCAGTTGGTCCACATGATCGCCCGCCCCGCAGGTATCGTAATCGTGATTTTGTTTGGTGGCTAGGCGTTTTAGGCCTTTGGGATTTAGCGGCGCAAAAACCGGGAACTGAACACGTCACCATTTCTGTAAGTGGCGCATATGGTGGCAGTACAATGGATTTTCGACGGTTGGCCAGTGAGGGTGTGATGCTGGTTGGTCGTACCCAAAGCTTTTTAGATGGAACTCTTTACTTTGCTGATGATGCCAGCACGAATATTGCTGCTGGCGATAAAAACTATGCAGACATGTTGGATGCAGCTGATGCCTATGTTTTAGCGAGTGGGCTTGATTTGCCTTTAGAGCCTGAAGCACGCAAGGCTTGGCCTGAACCCTCATGTCTCAGTAATCCTTTGCGTAGTTTGAACCTTGCTGACGAGAATGTCACAACCATTATCTGGGCAACGGGCTACAAGCAGGATTTCAGCTGGCTTAAAGTTGATGCATTTGATGAGAAAGGCGCTCCAATTCATCAACGGGGTGTTTCTAAAGAACCTGGTGTATATTTTTTAGGTCTTCCATGGCAATCGCGCCGAGGTTCAACTTTTCTATGGGGTGTGTGGCATGACGCCAAATTTGTCGCTGATCAAATTGCTATCCAGCGCGCTTATGCAGATTATGATGGTGAGGCGCGATCTGTCTGTCCCGCGAATAATCTGTATAGACTCAAACTATTAGGACACCAGATGACACACACTCGCATTCGTAAGTTCAACACAGCGATACATACCCCGAGCAAAACCTCGACAATGATCTTTGCCAGGCCGTTGTAACGCAAGGTGGCAAGACGGTTTGGCTCCGTGGTCAATGCCCGCAAAACCTTGATGATTTCAAAATATTACCAGCTCATGATCCCGTGGAGCAGACCCATAAGGTAATGCAAAATATCCGCCAATTAATCGAAGAAGCAGGCGGCAATGGAACATCTCGTCAAGGTCGTGGTCTACATCACGGACGTACGTCACCGTGAGGCCGTGTATCGTACCATGGGCGAATACATCAAAGGTGTGCACCCGGTGTCTACGGGTCTCGTCGTACAAGCCTTGGCGCGGCCCGAATGGCTTGGTTGAGATTGACGGTACAGCGGTGATCCCGGAATGACGTTTTCGCTAGTAGCCCGCTGTGCCGAGACCGGCATGTTTGGCTTAGCTATATCGTCATCTTCACCTGCGGTCGCGGCCCGCTGTGCCTATGCGCGCGCAGGGGTCGGGGCTGTTGCATCACAGAATGTAACTGATCCCTCACTTTGGGCCCGTTGGCGCTCGATCTGATGCAAAGCGGGATGGGGTGCAGCTCGAAGCAATTGAGCGTACGTCCGAGCGCAAGGAAAGTTCATTGAATACCGTCAGGTCTTGGCTGTTGACGTAGAGGGCGCAACCGCGATCCACTCTGGTCCCAATTCACTTGGAATTTGGACGCAGGCTCAAGGCAGGGACGTAGCCTCTGGCGGTAACATGCTGGCGAATGACCGTGTTCCACAGGCTATTGTAAATGGATTTCTTAATAGCTCTGGCCATCTTGGAGATCGCCTGATTGCTGCGATGCGCGCTGGATTGTCGGCAGGTGGAGAGGCTGGACCTTTGCATTCTGCAGGGATGCTAATGGTGGATAAATTGGCGTGGCCGGTGGCAGAACTGCGTTGTGATTGGACAGATGATTGCCCAATTGAAACCGTGGCTGCCGCATGGAATGTCTACAAGCCTCAAATGTACGCTTACGTCCAACGTGCTATAGATCCGCGAGATGCACCATCCTATGGAGTGCCTGGGGACGAATGAAATCTGGAACATAAAAAAGGAATACCAAAGTGCTAGATTATACCAAAGCTGATTGGACCGAACGCGCTTCTGGCCTAAGACTGCGGAACAAAGCTTTTATTGGAGGCAAATTTGTGGATGCCGCCTCTGGTGAGGTATTCCAATCTATAAATCCAGCAACTGATGGTCTTTTGGCAAATGTAGCGTCCTGCGATATGGAAGATGTGGACCGTGCCGTACATGCTGCAAGAACAGTATTTGAAGTTGGTAGTTGGTCACGTGCGGCGCCGGCAGAGCGCAAAGCGGTTCTCCTGAAACTAGCTGAACTTATTCGTGAAAACCTAGAAGAGTTTGCTTTGCTGGACAGTCTTGATATGGGAAAATTAGTCATGGATGCGGCAACCATTGATGCGCCGGGATCTGCGCATTTCTTTCAGTGGTACGCTGAGGCGATTGACAAAATTTATGATGAAGTAGCACCAAACAGTCCAGGAGATTTGGCAATTATTGCTCGAGTGCCATTGGGTGTGATCGGGGCAGTGACCCCTTGGAACTTTCCGCTGGATATGGCTACGTGGAAGGCTGCAGCGGCTTTGGCTGCTGGGAATTCAGTTGTTTTGAAACCGGCAGAACAGTCCCCCTTGTCAGCTCTCCGTCTTGCGGAACTTGCGAGTGAAGCTGGCCTTCCTGACGGTGTTTTCAACGTTGTACCTGGTTATGGTCATACAGCGGGCCGAGCCCTAGGATTACATATGGATGTTGATTGTGTTGCCTTCACTGGATCGACAGCGATTGGTAAGAAATTCATGGAATATTCTGGACAATCTAACTTGAAACAAATCTGGCCTGAAACTGGTGGCAAAAGCCCAAATCTTGTTTTTGCTGATTGTGAAAATTTTGATGATGCAGCTGATATGGCGGCGTTGGGAATTTTCTTTAACCAAGGAGAAGTTTGCTCTGCAAATTCTCGACTTTATGTTGAGCGGTCGGTCAAAGATGAATTTGTAGAAAAACTCATTGAGCGAGCGCAAGCAATGCAACCGGGTAATCCGTTAGATCCGGGGTCCAAAATGGGCGCTATTGTGGATAGAAAACAAACAGAGGGTGTTATGCGTTTTGTTGAGGCGGGTAAGCAAACTGCCAATCTCGTAACAGGGGGTGCGCAGGTACAGGTCGATGGCAAAGGGTGCTTTGTTCAGCCAACGATCTTTGACGATGTGAGCCATGACGATCCCCTCGCGCGTGATGAAATTTTTGGGCCGGTTTTGTCGGTTATACCTTTTGACACTGAAGTAGAAGCCGTCAGCATGGCAAATGATAGTATCTATGGCCTTGCCGCATCTGTTTGGACTGCCAATTTGAGCCGAGCCTTGCGGGTCTCTGATCGATTGATGGCGGGAACTGTTTCTGTGAATACGGTTGACGCACTCAGTGCGCAAACTCCATTTGGTGGGATGAAACAATCTGGTTTTGGCCGTGATTTATCCCTACATAGTTTTGACAAATACACAGCGCTTAAAACGACTTGGATAAAGTACTCTTTGAGTTAACTTAGTAAGTATTAGTACTCGCTACAAAAAAGGTTTTCAGCGATGCGCTCAAATCAGACGAATGGCACCGAAGGTATACCGCAATATAGGCTTGAAGTTTTAGTGGGACACAGCATAATTCGATAATGAATTTACGTTTTACTTTAAGGCAATTGGAATACTTCGTCAGCGTTGGCGAAAACGGCTCAATTGCGCAGGCTAGTATGCAGGTCAATGTATCATCACCCTCAATATCCGCTGCGATTTCGCAACTTGAAGAAGAATTTGGACTGCCCTTATTTGTACGAAAACATGCACATGGACTAAGCCTTACACAGCCTGGCAAGCAATTTATGGAACAGGCACGAAAAATTCTGGTTGAAGCTGATAGTCTGAACCGCCTTGCGGGAGTGATATCCGGCAACGTTCAAGGTCCTCTAAGTGTTGGATGCCTTTTGACTTTTGCACAAGTTTTACTCCCAGCTATTCGGCGCCAGTTTCATACCCAATATGCGGAAGTCCAAGTGTCGCAAATCGAGTGTGATCAGCAAACTCTTATCGAGAAAATGCGCCATGCGGATATTGATATTGCGCTTACTTATGACTTGGAAATTCCGCCTGATTTAGAATTCATACCGCTGCGTTCATTACCTCTTTATGCCGTATTTGCAGCAGATCATCCTTTGGCGAAACGTGAGACCGTTTCTGTTGAAACCCTGGTAGAATTTCCCATGGTTTTGCTCGATCTACCCATAAGCCGTAATTATTTTATGAGTGTATTTGAACGAGTTGGCTGCACACCCAATATTGTTGAACGAACGCGGGATATGGCTGTCATGCGTTCTCTTGTGGCTAATGGATTTGGGTTCTCTGTTGCTAATATTCGGCCTCACTCGGACCTATCACCAGATGGGCAAGAATTATGCTATATTCCGCTTGCAGGCACCCAACGTCCGATGCGGTTAGGCTTCGTTTTAACCAAGGGAGCGCGAAGCATTTTATCCGTTGATGCCTTTATAAATAATGCGACTGAAACCCTCTCGAATTGGGGTTACCCAGGCATTCCAGTTGCTAAAGAAAGTTAAGCCTAGCCTAAGTCATGGTTTTATAACCGTGACTTTAGCCTAACCCATTAGTCTGTCATGATCCGCTGACAGCCATAAGTAAATAGGAGTAAATACGGTGCGTGATCCTCGTTACGATATTCTTTTTGAGCCAACAAAAATTGGGCCTGTCATGGCCAAAAACCGTTTTTATCAAGTGCCCCATTGCAATGGGGGAGGCTACCGCGACCCATCTGCTGCGGCTGCGATGCGTGGATCAAAAGCCGAAGGCGGGTGGGGCGTAATTTTCACTGAACAATGTGAAATGCATCACACCTCTGAAATCACTCCATTTATCGAACTGCGTCTTTGGGAAGATAAAGATATCCCAATGTTACGAAAAATGTCTGAGACTATGAAGGAACATGGGGCACTGGCTGGTATTCAATTGGCCTATTCCGGTGTAAATGGTCCCAATCTGTATACTAAAGAGGTCCCATTGGCGGTCTCCGCGCAGCCTATTCGAACTTTCACCAATGATCCCGTGCAGGCTCGTGCCCTCGATAAAACGGATATACGCGACTTGCGTCGTTGGTTTGTGAATGCAGCAAAGCGCTCCAAGGAGGCAGGGTTTGATTTGATCTGTTTGTATGGCGCCCATGGTTTTGGAATCTTCCAGCATTTCCTGAGCCGAGCAACAAATCATCGGACTGACGAATACGGCGGTAGCCTCGAAAATCGAGCACGTTTTGTGAATGAAGTTGTATCGGACATGCGAGATGCCATTGGCGATACCATGGGTATTACTCTGAGAGTTTCCCTGGATGAAACCATTGGAGATTTGGGGTTCTCTAACGCTGAAGTCCGTGAATTTGTAGAGATGAACCGAAATTTACCTGACCTGTGGGACTTGGCACAAGGGACTTGGGAAGATTGCTCTGGCCCGTCGCGCTTCAAGGAAGAGGCGGCACAGCATGATTTGGTTAAGGGTATACATGAGCTCACGGACCGACCTATTGTTGGGGTAGGCCGTTTCACTAGTCCAGATGTTATGGTAAAAATGATAAACAGTGGAACACTTGATTTTATCGGCTGTGCACGCCCTTCAATCGCTGATCCCTTTTTACCAAATAAAATTGATGAAGGCCGCATTGAAGATATACGTGAGTGTATTGGATGCAATATTTGTGTCACAGGTGATATGACTATGTCGATCAGTCGTTGTACTCAAAACCCCACTTTTATGGAGGAGTGGCGCAAAGGTTGGCATCCAGAACGGATGAACGCCAAAGGCGTGAGTAGCAATGCATTGGTGATTGGTGCAGGCCCAGCTGGGCTTGAGGCTACACGAGCATTGGCAGAACGTGGATACGAAGTGGCTCTGGCTGAGGCCAGCAGGGTATTGGGCGGTCGCGTGGCCCGTGAACGCCATCTTCCGGGCCTGAGTGCTTGGGGACGGGTTGCCGACTACAGAGAGTATCAGATCAGCCAAAAGGCAAATGTTGAAAGTTATTTTGAAAGTGCTTTGGATGCAGAAAGTATTCTTGAATTTGGGTTTGAAAATATTTGTATTGCGACGGGTGCTTCATGGCGGCGCGACGGTGTATCCCGGCAGCATGTAGTACCTTTCCCAACTGATGATGCGATGAAAATTTATACGCCTGATGATTTAATGGGAGAGGTCAATCCGACTGGCCATATCGTCATTTTTGATGATGATCACTATTACATGGGTGGCGTTATCGCCGAACTTTTGATCCAAAAAGGATGCAGTGTGACATTGGTCACCCCGGCGGCCTATGTCAGTGAGTGGACACTAAACACCTTGGAGCAACATGAGATACACCGTCGTTTAGCACAAATGGGTGTTAAAATTGAGCTTAACCGCGGTGTGATAGCCATCGGTAAAGATTACATTGAGACTAACTGTGTGTTTACTGACCTAACCCAGCCTATTGGATGTGATGCTGTCGTGTTGGTGACGTCCAAGCTGGAAAACAATAGTGTCTACAATGATCTTAAAGTGCGTGAGGCAGAATGGGCTGATTCTGGTATTAAAACGGTCAAGCTGATTGGGGATGCAAATGCACCTGGCCCAATCGCTTGGGCGACATATGCGGGCCACCGCTATGCTCGAGAATTGGACGGTGACGACATTGGGGATGCGCTCCCATTCAGGCGAGAAGTTACCGAACTTGCGATAGATTAAACGCCTAACAAAGCGTAGAATTAGGGCTAAATGAGCCTAGAAAAGGTTGTATTTGAGGAGGCGGTGGGATGAAGATTTATGGATTAAGCACCTGTGTTGTCTGTCAAAGAGCGTGCAAAACGCTTGAGGCTGAAGGTATAGAAATTGAGTTTCGTGATGTCCGTTCTGATCCGTTGAGTGAGTCAGAATTGAATGAATTACTCAATGAATTTGGTGACCGCTTGGTTGATCGCACGACCAATGACTACCGTAGTCTAAATGATTGGTTAAAAAATTCTGAATCCGAAGCTCAAATTTCTGCACGTCCGAAGCTCATGGCTCGCCCGGTAATCCGAGATCAAGGAAAATGGTTTCTCGGCTGGGATTCCACTGTGGAAAAGGCAGTGCTCGGAAAATGATTTATATTTAATTGATTAAGATAGTTATATTATAATATTTGTTCATTTTTATTTGTGATAAAATCCCAAGTGCGCCTGGCATATTTTAACTCAAATTGAGGTGAGGCTATGCTGCGCTTTAGGGCCCATTAAATCTTGACCTGCTAGTTTAAAAAACAGATAATGCTTATTAATTTTAAAAAAGCTTTACCATCTGAAGCGGGAGTTGACTTCCAGGTTCAGCAAGGTAGCGCCTTAAGTAAAGAAGATTGCACTAAAAGATAGATCGTTATTCAAGGGCGATGATCTAATACCTTTATAAATACTTTATTTTTAAAAGTGTCTGTCTTACCTGTCTTTAGATAAAGTTTCGATTTCAACCGCTTCGTTTAGGAACATTTTTGGAGCACAAGTTGCATCCAGGTCAATCGTAATTTTTACGTTTTGTGTTTCCAAATTCGCCTCTGTCCCAACCAATGAAAATACACCTGGGCAAGCACTACCGTTGCTTCGGATCACGTTCACATGATTACCTACTATTACTCCAACAGATTCTGCGTCCAAAAGTCGATCCATGACCACAAATGTTTCAACACTTTTCTCGTCTGATGCATAGATTTGCGCTGCAAGCTCTCCTTGGGATACGCATTCACCAATGTTGGGTTTGAAGTTTAATAACACACCGCTAAAAGGAGAGCGTATAATCAAATCTTCTAGATCCAATTCACGAGCTTGGACATCCAATTTTCCAATTTCTAAAGCAATGATTGCACGCACTTTTGCAGATTGGGCCCGTTTGAGTGTTTCCTCTGAACGTTCAACTGTGAAGGTCGCATCAAGCTTGCGCCGCTCAATAGTCTCTAAAGTCGTCTCATTAACTAGTCCACGCTTGAATAATACTTGTGTGCGATCGAACTCACGGCCGACAAAATCCATCTCTTCTTTGATCCGTGCGACGTCTGCGGTCGCAGCTGTTATTGCAAAGTCGCGTTCCGCTACGGCGGCTTCAAGATCACTGACTCGCGCCCTAGCTGTTTTGACGACTAAGGCTGCGGCTCGGTCGTCGAGCTCGACCAAAACTTCACCCTCAGCTGCAAATCCTGTTTTAGCCGCAGTTTGCGAGAAGCCCTTGATACAGCCACGAGCGCCATAAGATAAACCAGTCGTATTGTAGGCCAAGACTGTACCTGCCAACTGGATGGGTTGAAAAGTGCCTTGAGCAAGGGCTGGGAATGCCAATACAGCAAAAGTCAATCCGAGCTTAATGGAAGCTTTAGGGAAATTCACAATGAGACTCCGAGTTTGTACTCTGGCAAACTGTCACGTTTACGAAGGGAGTCAAGTTTCATATTTTTTTTGATCGAGCAAAATAATCGAATTACAGAATGGCTTGAATTTTTTTGACGAAGTAGGACGTAAATTATAGTAGAATTAGTCTTGAGTTAGCGATCTGACTACCACTTAGGGCTCTAACACAAATTTTCTCGAAATAAGCACGGTTAGTTCCCCTCTAATGCATGGGTTCCATCGGATACTGAGGTCATGATGACAGCTTTTTATCCAAAGCTAGGTTTATTGAATGATGGCGCTTTCCCATTCCTGAATGAACGTCCGCCTTTTCAAAATATCGAGGTAAGTCATTAATTCAGGGCCTAGGCTTATTAATGGCTTAGCAGTTTGATCAAGTGGTGGAAGAGGGAATGCTGCTGCTTTTTCACCATCAGCCTGAATATCAGTAATATGTTGAATGAACGCACGCGCTGCAGTTGGAAAACGTGTTTCCCGAGAAACTAATGCACTTCTCATCATCGTAGTTGGAAAATTAGAAGGTAATATAACCTTAATTTCCGATTGTGCGTCTGTGCGACCCAACGCATAACTTCCGAGTACATTATAGGCAACTGCAATTCTGCCACTGATTAAATCATCTATCATATCTCCAGAGCAGCAATAAAGGCGAGCGTTCAGGCTGCCAAAGACCTCTGTCAAACGCCAATAGGTCTCCGAAGAGCGTGCATCTTGTGTTGCGAAAAAATATCCTAAACCGGATTGACGCACGTCATAGGTGCCAATTTTATCTTTGAAAGTCTCTGGTCGCGCTCGGAGTGCTTCAATTAGATCTTGCCGGGATTTGGGTGTTAAGATCCCTTTGAAAGCATTCCTATTAATAACAATTGCTGCAGGCTCGGTGCTAAATGCAAAAAGACTTTTGCGCCATTGGGCCCAATTTGGATGAACAATATCATTAAGCGGTAAGGCATACCCGTCATTGGCCAATTTAAATTGCAAGTCCATGGCGCTCGAAATTACTACATCAAATTCTGCTGGAGATGTTCTGAAAATATCATACAAATCGGCAGAACCAGTAACGAGATAATCTATACTTAAGGAAGGTTGGGTGGCCAGAAAACTTTCGATAATGGGAGCGAAAAACCGTGTATCTGTATTTGACAGAATGCGCAGTGTTTGTGATGATGTCCCATTAGAAAATAATCTTTGATCCTCCCATCCCTGTCCCAAAACTGGTGGTGAAAATAGAGAAAATATTAAAATGAAAATGTAACGCATGCCCCCCCCTTAACTTGGTTGCTGAGGGACAAGCGACCCCCATGTGCCTCCGCCACGTCTTGAGCTATAGTTAACCCTAAACCGGATCCTGTGATTGATTCTGAATTGCTTCCACGCTCAAAACGATTTGCCAAAATATGCATTTCTTCATTAGGAAAGCCGGTTCCTTCGTCTTTAATTGAGATTTCTGGTCTTGGATTTGCGACTATAACAATGTCCACCACGCTTTCTTGTGGTGCGTATTTCAGAGCATTATCGATCAAATTTCTTATAGCATTCTGAATTAGGATAACATCAGCAGACACTTGTATAGCTTCCCCCGCTTCCAGCTTGATCTGCACGTCTCGCATCTCTGCGATGGGCGTAAGCCGTATTACCAAATCAGTCACAAGTTCAGATAAATTTACAGTCCGCCGATCTAGATTATCAACTCTAAACGTAATCATTGCGTGGTCCAGTAGTTGACCTGCCGCACGACTGCTCTCATCGACTGCACGGATCATAGAGCGCATTGCCCGACGATTTTCTTCTTTTTCCACCCGTTGCAACATAGCTTCGGCATATGATCGAACAGTCGCGAGCGGCGTTCGAACGCGATGCGCCGCTTCTGCAATAAAATCTTCGCTTCTGGTCAAAGACTGGTCTAGCCGTCCCATAAGTTTGTTTAATGAAAATACCAAAGGCGCCATTTCTCGGGGAACTGGACTGATAACAGGACTTAAATCGTGTGGGCCACGGCGAGTTATTGAGCTGGTAAGTCGTGCTAATGGCGCAATTGCAGCAGAGGTTGCCCAAAAAGCCAAAATTATTACTAGCAAAAAGAAACCTGCACCAAAAAGTGCCACGTTTTGTCCAATTCGATTGAGAGTACCATTCAAGCTGTCTCTTGTTTGAGCCACAGTGATACTCAGTTCGGTTCTTAACCCTTCTCCAACGAGTGTCCTCGATGCTGAAGCAAGCCTAACGTTTGCACCCTTAAATATGGTATTCCCAAAAGTGCTTCCAGTGCCTGTTTTAGGGTTCATTTTAGCTAATCTTTCATACCCAGATAAAAATTTGTCATCTTGGTAAATTGCGTAAAAAATTCTATCATCAGAAGCTGTTTTTAGCATTGAGAACGAAGCATAAGGAAAATCGATTTCTATATCCCCCTTACGCAGATTAGCAGCATCAAGGATTGAGGTAACAGAAGCACCCAAGATACTATCTTGTCCCTGTTGCGCGATCTGTGTCGCATAAGTTCGAACAATTAAATAAATCAGTACAGCCAGAACAGCACCGCCGCCTATCAGCGTAATAATTAGTCTTTTTCTCAAAGAACCTGAAATTTGCCCCACTTCAATCATGATCTAAACGATAGCCTAGTCCACGATGCGTGGAAATTCGTAGTTGCGATCCAACTAAGTGTTTTCTCAGACGGCCGACATAAACCTCAATAGCATTCTCAGACACATCATCACTGTACGAGAAAAGGCGATCAAAGAGCTTTTGTTTTGAAAAAATCTGTCCTGGAGCATTCATAAATGTTTCAATCAACCGCAACTCTTTGTTTCGGAGAGTGACATCAATATTACTGACGGTTAAAATCCCGGCAATGGGATTGAACGCCACGTCTCCTAACTTTTTAATCGGTTGGGCTGTTCCAGATTTACGACGCAAAACAGCCCTACATCGCGCATCTAATTCTGCATGATCAAAAGGTTTGGTAATGTAATCGTCAGCACCCAAATCAAGCAAACTGATTCTATCTGAAACCTGACTTCGTGCCGTCAAAACAATAACAGGGGTTGCTCGATTCTTAGCCCTATGCTGTCTTAAGAAATCACGCCCGTCACCATCTGGTAACATCACATCTAAAAGAATTAGATCATATTCTCCAACCTCCACAAAAACCAATGCGTCCCTAATTTTCGGCGCATGATCAATAACATGACCATCGCTTTCAATCCTGTAACAGATTGCCCTGGCTAGTTCTTGATTATCTTCTACTAATAAAAATTTCATTGAAAATTTAACCCACTTTTAGCACGACAGGTCTGTGTCAGGTTGAGATGGTTAGGTGCCATTATTGGTCCGCTCTGCGGGCAATTGTCAATGTGGAGGAAATCATGACAACTTTGAAAATGGGCCGAAGAGTCCTGCTGAGCGCGGCCGTAGCCGCAATTACAATTGGTGCACCAGCTGCGTTTGCAGGAGGTCATCAGGTTGTTGACAGCATTCACTTTATTATTCCAGGCGGCGCTGGAGGTGGCTGGGATGGCACAGCACGCGGTACAGGTGAAGCTCTCACAAACGCGGGTCTTGTTGGCTCTGCGTCATACGAAAATATGTCCGGCGGCGGTGGCGGCAAAGCAATCGCGTACATGATCGAAAACGCTGATAGCAATCACGGTACGTTGATGGTCAACTCGACCCCAATCGTTATACGTTCTCTAACAGGTGTTTTTCCGCAAAGTTTTCGTGATCTAACCCTCGTTGCCGGTACAATCGGCGACTATGCAGCAATGGTAGTAGGTAAAGACAGCCCGATCAACTCAATGGCTGATTTGGTTGCAGCTTATGAGTCTGATCCTTCAGCAACAGCTATTGGCGGTGGCTCGGTTCCAGGTGGCATGGATCACCTCGTTGCAGCTATGACCATGGAAGCCGCAGGCAAAGATGCATTAGATGTAAAATATATCCCATATGATGCTGGCGGCAAAGCAATGGCGGCATTGCTGTCAGGTGAAATTTCGGCCCTCTCAACCGGTTTCTCGGAAGCGGTGGATTTGGCCAATGCTGGTGAGGTAAAAATTATTGGGGTTACCTCGTCAGAACGCGTCAGCGCCGCACCAGATGCGAAGACAATGATCGAGCAAGGCATTGATACAACATTTGTAAATTGGAGAGGCTTCTTTGGTTCGCCCGGTTTGCCAGCCGAGAAACTAGCTCAGTATCAAACCGCACTGGAAAAAATGTATGAAACTCCAGAATGGGAAGCAGTTCGTGCTCGTAACGGTTGGGTCAACATCCATAACAATGGAGACGACTTCCGTATCTTCCTGGAAGCACAAGAAAAAGTAATTGGTGATTTGATGAAGAAGCTTGGCTTCCTTTAAAAAGTAAAAAAGGCAAGTGAGGGTAGCACCATATTTGTGTTACCCTCATTTCAATTATAGACTTGAGGATAAATAATGGCTCTTGATCGTTGGATAGCATTAATTTTCTTGGGTATCTGCCTGGCTTATGGATATACTGCATGGTTTAATATGGATGGAGGTTTAGCTCCTTTTATGAAGCGAAATCCGATCTGGCCCAGCACATTTCCAAAATTATTATCATTACTTGGTATTGTTACTTCCTTAATTATTCTTTTCGGTTTGGAAAAACATGAACAAGAAATGGGTGAAATCGATTACCGTCGTTTGCTTGACTACAAAATTGGGCAAGCCATCGGTCTTTTGGTTTTAATGGGGCTCTATGCTCTTACGTTGAAGTCATTAGGTTTTTTGTTATCCACAGCGAGTTTCTTAATAATGGGTGCATACATCTTGGGCGAACGTAAGTGGATAGTAATGATACTAATTGGCGCCATCACCTCGTTCTGCGTCTGGTACTTAGTCTCAGAAATACTTAATATTTATATGCGGCCTTGGCCACGTGGTTTTGGGCTATGGAACTGATAGGATGCTTGAAGGTTTACTCATAGGCTTACAAACCGCCCTATCCATAAAAATGTTGATTGTTGTTATTGGGGGCTGCCTCATTGGCACTTTTATTGGGATGTTGCCCGGTCTAGGCCCAATGTCGATTATTGCTATTATGATCCCCGTTGCTATTTCTATGGGCGACCCCGCTGCGGCGCTTATCCTTCTTGCAGGCGTATATTACGGTGCAATTTTTGGGGGTTCCACGTCCTCCATTCTGTTAAATGCACCCGGCGTCGCTGGCACCGTTGCCACAAGCTTTGACGGTTACCCCATGACGCAACAAGGCAAAGCAGGAAAAGCCCTCACAATCGCAGCGATTGCGAGCTTTTGTGGCGGCACTTTTTCAGCGATATTATTGATGATTTTTGCACCAATGCTTTCGTCTGTTGCATTGCTCTTTCATTCAGCAGAATATTTCGCACTAATGATCGTCGGACTATCGGCTATCGCAGCTTTCGCTGGCAAGGGGCAGGTGGCTAAAGCTATTCTAATGACCACCATCGGTTTGATAATGGCCACTGTCGGTGAAGGTGCGTTGTTTAATATGCCTCGCTTCACAATGGGCATCATGGATTTGCAGTCAGGTTTTGGCTTTATTACCTTAGCAATGGCAATGTTTGCACTTCCCGAGGCATTATTCCTCGTCCTTCTCCCAAAGACCGTAGGAGGATCGGGAAATGGGGCTATTAAAGATCTCAGAATTTCTCGTTCTGAGGCGAGATCGATTGCCCCTGTGATTTTCAGGCAGTCAATTCAAGGATTTTTCATCGGTGTCCTGCCCGGCGCCGGAGCTACGATTGCAAGTTTTTTAGGTTATGCAGTTGAGCGCAACATCGCACCTAAAGAGGAGCAAAAACAATTTGGAAAAGGCTCCATAAAAGGATTAGCGGCACCTGAAACAGCAAATAATGCAGCTTGCACTGGTTCATTTGTACCCCTCCTAACTCTGGGAATTCCAGGCTCGGGGACAACTGCAATTTTGCTCGGTGCTTTGATTGCGTTAAATGTAAGTCCTGGCCCGCGTCTTATGATTGATGAGCCACAGATCTTCTGGTCTGTTATTATTTCCATGTATATTGGCAATCTTGTCCTGTTAGTTCTAAATCTACCTCTTATCCCTTACATTGCTAAAGTGCTTTCTGTTCCTCGAAATTATCTGATCCCTTTCATCATGTTTTTCACATTGATGGGGGCTTATATTGGACAAAATAATGCTACAGAACTTTTACTTCTTGTTGGCTTTGGAGTTTGTGCAACAGCTTTGAAGTTTGCAAATTATCCTTTAGCTCCGCTGCTGATTGGTTTCATTTTGGGAGGCATGATAGAAGATAACTTCTCGCGTTCAATGCAACTCTACGATGGTGTTGCTTTTATTTGGGAACGGCCAATGACGTTAGGCCTTCTCATGATTGCAGCACTATTGATAGTTTTGCCAACTTGGAATTCTCACCGTGCACAAAAAAATCGTCCAGGTAAAGCCGACGGTGATTAAAAAGTTTTTATGCCATTTTTGAAAGGTAAAAATGAAAGAACGGAGCTTCTGGACTGTATTTAGCGGAAGTCAGCAGAAATTCTGCGTTGCTCAGAGATTTATCATCAGCGCCACAAGGACAAACCAAACCATCAGTTCTAAGGGACTCGTTGTAATAGTACCATCAATCGCGGAGCTGTTGCCTATAGCCTTTATGGAAATTTTTGTAGGCTCGATAAATTCTTTAGGCCTAACCCCTAACTAGGTGGAGGTTGCAATTACACTCACAAAACTGGTTGTCATGAATTATTTTATTGTGGTTTATACTAACAGTAAGTTGGCTAATGAAATTCTGTTAGGACGATAAGCGTGAGCCCTAGACTTCAACATTGTTCATCGTGCCAAAAGCCATTAAAGACTAAGCACCTGCGTGACGGAGTCTGTGATAAATGTTTGGCCACGCTGGTAATACGGAAGTGGTTAGACGCTAATTAACGGCAAAATTAATGGACCACGATTGATTTGCTGTTTGCAGTGTTAACATTATCGACCCAACTTGGGAAAATATCAGTATTCCATCCGGCGGTTCTAAAAGTCAGATAAAATATATCTAAAATATTCCTTAACAATGTTTCATCCCCTTCTAAGTGTACCGCATTAGTTTCATTATCTTTGAATATAATTCTGGTAACTTTCTCTAATCTAATGAAATCTATGCTTTTTGTTAGCCATTTTTTTGTATCTTCTGAGGTGATAACCACTGGTTCTTGAGCGTCTCTCGAGCCAACTGCAAAGTCGTGAACAATGTCATGTGAGTTTTTCACATGAGTAATTTTATTAATCTGATTAACTAATTCGTTTATAAAGATTTTGCTAAGTTTATTTGTAAAATATATTTTTGCTTGGTTTTTAATCACCAGACTGCAGTCCAATCGAATACGATCTTCGTCTAGGTCAAAACTTACAGTGAACGTTTTTAAAAGGTGGCTCTGCATAAAATATGCTTTTGCATGACATAGGTTATTTCCGCAACTTAGAAATACTAATCAATATTTAAATTTTTAAAATGATGACCTAAAATACTAGCTAACAGCAAAGAGGTTAGTTAAATACGGTTAAAAATAGAATTAGAGAAGTCAGAAAAGTAATGCTAAAGTTTCTTTTAACATAACTTGGAGTAAAATTCTCACCACAGACAATAATACCACTGAAAGGTGTTTGGAGTTCGGAAACCACAGGCAGCTTTGGGAGACTACAAACTTGCCGATATGCAGTTGCACATTTTAGCTTTTTTGGACCGTTTTGTTATTTGACCTGCGCCCAAACCTCGAAGAGATCATCGTAAGTGATTTCGTCTAAATCCCCTCCCTTTTTATTAAGCAATGCCTTATATTTTCTTATTAAAGTAGCTTCCTGGCTGGCTGACAAGCCGCTTAAGTTTTCTTCGCCTATTGCACCAATGATGCGTTCATAAAATGCTGCACTGAGCATATTGATTTCCTCCGTTTTGAAAGTAATCAGGCTCAACAGCAAAATTTTAAGCCTGTGTTTATTTTTTTCAGAGTTATTTTTATTGATATTTTTTAGTAAGTTACACAAAATATTTGGTTGTGCGTTCATTATTTTGGAACTAATTTTCTGAATCTCTCCCACACTTTCAAGTGTCAGTCAACATTAATGCAATTAGACTTTTGGCACAAAAAAGACACCGTTGCCCAATGTGCTGTCCATATCAAAAGACAGCGAGCACTTACTGTCGTGCAACAGATGTTTATCACCTGTCATCCATACTTCCGTTAAGTTTTAACGCAGGCTCAGCTCGGTTTATTCAGTTTGCAAGTCTTTAGCCTGCTTCTTGATTATATAGCGGTTTCTTGTATAAAACTGTCTTGATTTTAACCTAAGATACAACGCTGTTAACTTTTCCATCTGCCCGCATAGCTACAAATGTGATATTGAAATTTAACGACCCAAGCGTAGACCTAATTTTGTTTGGCGTACCAAAATAGAAGGCGCCTGTTATTTCAAATTATGCTCTTTTTAAATCGTGGCCATGTGTCCCCAATGCGATAACCTTCCGGCCACGGATCACTTGGATCTAACATGTGTTGGTGTGTCCCAGTAACCCAACCACGCCCGCTTATTTGTGGGCGAATTGCTTCGATTGCACCAACTTTTGTTTCACCCAAGATTTTGCCATGAAATTCAGATCCAATTATTGAGACACCTGTTAAGCTTTCACCAACCTTCATTTCGCCAGTTGCATGAAGTAGTGCCATGCGAGCAGAGACGGCTGTTCCGGTTGGTGATCGGTCTAGCTTTCCCGGTTGAATGGAAACGATTGACTTTGATCTTAAGCCGTCTGATCTGCGTTCAAGCGCACCAGCAAACAGGCAGAAAGAGTGATGACGCCATTCGGGTTGGAGGGGATGGTGGAACGTTAGCTGTTCGTTTGCGGCATTTGTGATTCTCACGCCAAGTTCAGCTAAATTTTTGGCTTCATCTACGTTAAGGTGGAGACCAAGTGAGGTGGGGTCAATAACGACAAAACTATCGCCGCCAAACGCAGTATCAACCATGATTGTACCATATCCATTGATTTCAAGTGGTACGCCCACCATGCTTACAAACGAGGGCAGGTTCTCGATTTCAATGCGCTCAGCTTTGCCGTTTACACAATGGGCGCGCACCCGCACAAGGCCCCCAGGGGCCTCAAGGATAAAATCTGTAATGGGCTCTTGCATCGGGATTATGCCGGTATCGAGCAAAACTGTAGCCACGCATATAGAATTTGACCCTGACATTGGCGGAGTATCTTCGGGCTCCATAATAATCCAAGCAGCCTGAGCGTTAGGATTTTTGGGCGGAACTAGTAAGTTTACATGGCGAAATACCCCGCCCCTTGGTTCATTTAACATAAAGTTGCGCAGAACGTTGTCCTCAGCAATCCATTTGCGCTGCTCCCAAATGGTTTCTCCAGGTGGTGGGGATACCCCACCGACAATTACGTCCCCAACTTCTCCTTCTGCATGACACGATACTGTGTGGATGACTTTTGTACTATGCATGCTTGGACCTTTATGAATTTTGATTAAAATTATTTCTAGATGTTTGGGTTTAGGGAACCACAGATTTCGGCTGGTCCTTGATCATTTAAATAACGCTTTGATGACATACGAGATCGGTTAGTGACACTTCGCGTGTAGCCCATAACGTCAGGCTACAAAGTTGTACTATTGGCTTCAAGTTAGTTTTATCGATCAATACTAATCGGTGAGGCATAGGCTGTTATTAAACATTGTGTAGATGGAACTTTTAACTTGAACCACTGTGCACTTATAAATTTATATTTTAAATATTTACTCACCCATTTTTTTACAAAAGGTTGATGAAGTCTTCATGGTGACTTTCGAGGATCTAAACGTTTAATTAGGGGGATAATCATTATTGTTAACAAAGCTGCGATAAGAAATGGCGCACCTGGAAAATACAAACCTTGGTCATTTACAAACCGCTCGAATACGCCAGTGAGAATGAGTGGTGCTGCGACCGCTGCAACCGATGAAAGAGACGCAATCACCCCCTGGACAAGGCCTTGCTGATCATCGCCTACGCTGTTGGCGGCAAAGGCTGTCAATAAAGGGGGGGCCATGTCTGAGAGGGCGGCAAAAGGCAAAACAATGGCCACGGCCCATGCTGCGTTGGAAAACCCAAAGCCTACCAGCCCAATCACAGCAGCAATGCTAGCAATAATTAGGGTTTTGTAATCACCAATTCGCTTAGTTATTTGTGGCATTAGTCCAGCCTGCACCAATGCGATCAGAATTCCATACGCTGAAAGGGTTAACCCAATGGTAAACCCGTTCCAACCAAATACCTCACGTCCCCAAAATGCCCAAAGGCTTGGATAAACCATATTTGCAAACTCAAAAACAAAGATACAGATCAGGGGTATTGCAAGCCCTGGGATGAAAAAAGCTCGAAAGATAGTAGCAAAGGGATTCAGGTCCCTTTTGCCAAATGGTCGCCGGTTTTCTTCTTTCAGAGATTCTGGCAAAATAAAGAAACCAAAAACCATATTGATTATTGAAAGCGCTGCTGCAATCCAGAAGGGTGCTGTGACATGCCAGCCTGATGAGATACCCCCGATTGCTGGTCCAAAAACGAAACCTATGCCAAAGGCAGCACCAATCATACCAAAGGCGGGACCCCGTTCCTCGGGCTTGGTTATGTCAGAGATATAAGCTGTTGCCGTGATATATGTGGCACCAGCCATTCCCGCAATCACGCGACCCGTAAGTAGCACCCAGTAGGTCTCCGCCAGTGCCATAATCAAATAATCAATCGCCAAAGTGGCTAATGCAGCAATCAAGATAGGTCTACGCCCAAAGGTGTCTGAAAGACTACCAACAATAGGGCCAAAAATAAACATTGCTGCTGCATAGGCAGACATCATAATGCCACCCCATAACGCTCCCTCTGCCGCGCTTCCAGCACCCACACGATCCATTAGGTCAGGCATGATTGGAAATACGATTCCAATTCCAATGGCGTCAATCATCAAGGTAGTTAGAATGAAAAGAAAGGGGCCAGTGAGCTTCATTCCCCGAAATGATACATTATCCCGGCTGCTTACAAGGCTAAAATCAGAGTTTGACACCGATGTTACCTTTTTTCACTAATTTTTTTTGCGCGTTGTCTAACACAAGGAAAACAGGGGCGATGTTATTTGAATAGAAATAAAAGCTACCTAGAAATCTGGCAGATACAGACATTCAACTCGTTTTTATAACCTTAATTTATTAGTCATCTGAAAATAAGGCTCCTAAACGTAATTGTAGTAAAAGCCAAACAAGTGATAGCGCGGGCTCTAATAAGCTCTGCAACTAAAGGGATCCCGTCTGGTGGATTACTTTTTAATTTAATCTAAGTATTCCACCTGAATTTAAATAATATTTAGTTATTTAGCTTTGCTCCAAGCGCTAAAATCTTTGGTTGCTACAGTAATTTCGTAGCCAATAAATCCTTCTTCGCCATTTACCCAACCGTCGTGGCCGGGTGCGAATGTATAGGCGTCGCCTGCGTGCACAGTAATCTCAGAGCCATCATCATGGGCAACTGTCATTGAGCCTTGAATTACTACACCAACATGAGCAGCTTGGCAGCTATGCCCGCCTACTAATGGTTTAACGCATTCGGACCACTTCCAGCCTGGAAGTTCATAGCGCTCATTGCGTCATAAGCTGACTGTCGTGAGTAGGGCTAGACCTAGTAATTTTGTGGGGAGTCTGGTTTGCAATTTTCTACAGGCTTTTAATTTTGCCTATTGGCTTAAAAAAGTGGGCACCAACTGTGTAAGTAAAATTGCTCAACTATTTCCAAAATTTTCCAAAATTACTATTTGATTTTTATCGCGCGATAATAAACTGTAAAGATAGTGCAACATTCAAAGGTGATTTATGAGCAATTCTCCGAAAATTAGAAATATGGAGGAATTTGCGTCTGTTAGTGGGCTGTCCCGGCCTACGGTATCCAAATACTTTAACGATCCCGATAGTGTACGTGCGTCTACACGGGCACGTATCGAGCAGTCGTTGGAGGAGTACGATTACACACCCAATATTTATGCAATGAACCAAAATCGAAAGTTAACGAAGAACGTTGGTATTTTAGTTCCCTACCTGGCAGATCCATTTTTTGCTGAGATTGCCCGAAATGTAGAGCAGCGATGCATTGATGCCGGTTTTCGTCCAACCCTCTATAGCTCGCACGGTGATCCAAATTTGGAAGTGGAAATCCTGGAGAGCTTGCGGTCCTTAAAGCCCGCAGGAGTTTTAATGGCCCCTCTTGGGCGATCGTCGATACGTGGTGAGATCGAAAAGTTTTGCAATTATGTGCCGACGGTTCTCTTTGATAGCAATATACCAGATTTGGGATTTGCATTTGTAGGCTCTAACAACACCCAATTTTCTATGCTGATGGCTGAATACCTGTGCCGAACCGGCGAGCCTCCCTGCTTTTTTGAAATGCAATTCCCCTCAAACCCAAATGCAAACAAACGCCGTCAAGGATATTTGGACGCAATGGAGCGGTTAGGGCACGAGCCTAAAGTGATTAAGATTGAAGGAGACGGTTGGGCATTTGAGGAGATCGGCCGTCTTGGAGCCCACAAGGTGTTCGAAACTGGAGGCTTTCCATCCTCGACTGTTCTTTGCAGCAATGACCGACTTGCGATCGGCGTGCTTACTGCATGTTGGGAAAAAGGTGTTCGTGTTGGAATCGATTCTAATGCGTCGATTCGGGTCGCTGGGCAGGACGATCATCCTCTTGCGCGCTATACGTGCCCCCCCTTAACGACGATCGCTCAGGAATATGAGGCTATTTCTAGCTATGCTGTTGAAGTGCTGGCGAAGGCCGTCGAGGGTGAAAAAAAGCCCCATGAATCAAAGCTATTTGAGGGAAAGTTAATCATGAGAGACTCTGCGTGAGTTAAATATTAATTTTACGCGCGTAAAAAAATAATTGACGGTGCGTCGTGTAACTGCGTAGTCTCTGCGTGCAACATCCAATTTCAGGGAGGTATCGGATGTACTTTAAGAAAGTATTATGCACGGTAAGTGCAGTAGCCATGACGGCTGGTGTGGCGCAAGCTGCGGACTCGTTAACGATTGCCATTGTCAACAATGGTCACATGATCAACATGCAGACAGTTGCTGAGGCTTACACAGCTGAGACTGGCGTGGAGTTAAAGTGGGTTTCTCTTGAAGAAGGAGTTCTTCGTGAGCAAGTTACTTCTGATACAGCAACTGGTGGTGGTCAGTATGATATTATCAATATTGGCATGCAAGAAGCTCCTATCTGGGGTGCTGCAGGTTGGATAGAACCACTCAACTTTGGCGCTAGTTATGATGTTGCCGATATATTGCCCGCAATGCGTGCTGGTCTTTCGTACGAAGGTCAGCTTTATGCAGCACCGTTCTACGGTGAGTCTTCGATGGTCATGTACCGTAAGGACTTAGCTGACGCAGCAGGTGTAACAATAAACGATCATGACAGCTGGTCACGCGTTAAAGAGGCTGCGTCAGCGATGCATAACCCTGATGCTGGCGTTTACGGGGCTTGTCTTCGTGGCAAGCCAGGTTGGGGTGACAACATGGCGTTCATTACCACTGTTGTGAATTCTTTTGGTGGCGCTTGGTTTGACGCTGACATGCGTCCTGCTTTGGACACGCAAATGTGGGCGGATGCGGTTAACTTCTATGTTGACCTGTTGGGCAACTACGGACCTCCAGGTTCCGAAGGTAACTCTTTCAACGAAATCCTTGCTCTTTATAACGAAGGCAAATGTGGTCTTTGGATAGACGCAACAATTGCGGCTTCGTTCCTGAGTGTTGATGGCGTTGCATACGCGCAATCACCTAATGCTGGTAACGCTGTAGGCGCAAACTGGTTGTGGGCATGGGCAATGGCTGTACCTGCGGGTTCACCAAACGCCGAAGCTGCAATGGCATTCATCGAGTGGGCGACATCGAAAGACTACGTTCAAGCTGTTGGAAACCACCCAGATTTTGGTTGGGGTTCTGTTCCAACTGGCCAGCGCGCGTCTACATACGCCATACCTGAGTTTCAGGCAGCAGCAGGATTTGCAGCAGCAGAAATGGCAGCGATTGACTCGGCAGCTCCAGCAGCAACCGCGCTGAAGCCGTACATAGGTGTTCAGTTCGCAGCAATACCAGAATTCCCAGAGGTCGGCTCAGCCGTTGCTCAGGAAATGGCCGCTGCACTCTCTGGCGCCAAATCGGTAGAAGATGCACTGGCTGATGCACAAGCAGCTGCGGTATCAATAATGGAAGAAGCTGGCTACTAATTATTTGTTTAATGAAGGGGAAGGGCCCAATATTATTGGGTCCTTCCTTTAAAATGAGACATCTTGAATTCTCAGCGCAAGCCAGCGACACTTGTCATCCTAAATAAGCAAAATAAATTCTATGAACTAAACGTACTTAACGTTTTGTGGGGAGGTTTTTCGTATGTCTGACAGAAAGCTTCCTCGGCTTTTACAAACTCCAGCTGTATTGCTACTTTTGGTTTGGATGCTGGTTCCACTTGGGATGACCCTTTATTTCTCGTTCATTCGCTATGTGCTGAACAACTTACGTAAACCTGAATGGACGACCCCTAATATCAGTAATTGGCGCGGCTTTGGAAACTATGAGTTTGTATTAAATTCTAAAAGCTTCATTCTCGCAATTCAGAATAGTCTGCTCATTGTTTGTAGTATTCTGTTTCTCACGGTCATTCTGGGTATCATGATTGCTGTATTGATTAATAAAACCTTCCCCGGCCAAGGTATTGTCCGGGTGCTTTTAATTTCACCATTCTTTGTTATGCCTGCTGTGAATGCAGTTTTGTGGATCAACATGATCCTTGATCCTGTGCTAGGCCTCCAGGGGATCGCGGTCAGTGGAATTAACGAAACCCTGATTAGTCTCAGAAGCATGCCGGTTCTTGGGGGTTTCTTTTCGCTCTGGCCTCAGTTCGAGCCGATCTCCTTTAGGGCGACGCAAACATCAGCAATTGCTGTCATTATGATGGTGACCTGGCAGTGGACACCGTTTGCGGTTCTCATTCTTATGACCTCACTGCAGTCTGAGGATCAACAACAAAAAGAGGCGGCCATTCTTGATGGTGCTAGCGCCTGGTCGCAGTTTCGCTTTCTGACACTGCCGCATCTGGGGCGTCCAATTGCAATTGTGGTGATGATCCAAGCGATCTTTCACTTGTCGCTCTACGCCGAAATTGAAATCGTAAGTCGTGGTAACGGAAATAAAAACCTGCCGTACCTTATCGGTGAATTTGCCAACAACAATATTGGTGCTGCAAGTGCCACTGGCATATTTGCTGTAATCCTTGCCAACATCGTAGCGATCTTCTTGCTGCGAATGATTGGTAGGACCTTAATGGAATAGGAGGGCTAGAATATGGCAATTGTCGCACAATCCTCAAAGTTTAGTACTTTTGGAAGACCAGTCTTGGCCTGGGCTGTTGGGTTACTCTTCTTTTTTCCAATCTTTTGGTTATTTTTGACAAGCTTTAAAACTGACGCTGATGCGGTTAAACCTGAATATCTGTTGTTTTTTACGCCAACGCTAGAAAACTACCTGAACATGACACAGAATTATGACTATTGGCGCTTTGCTACAAACTCCGTAGTTACCTCGGTCTTCGCGACAGTCTTCACTCTCGTTGTTGGCATTCCGGCTGCTTATGCGATGGCTTTCAATCCAAGTCGCGGGACCAAAGATATTCTAATGTGGATGTTGTCGACCAAGATGCTGCCAGCTGCAGCCGTTCTTTACCCGATGACGTTTCTGACCAAAGGCTTAGGCCTGTTTGATACTCACTTCTTAATTATCCTTGTCCTCAGTCTGATCAACCTACCGATCGTGGTTTGGATGCTTTTTACGTACTTCAAAGAGATCCCAAAAGATATCATTGAAGCGGGTAAAATGGACGGGGTCAACACTTGGGGTGAGATCAAAGAAATTCTTATTCCTCTTGCTTGGGGTGGAATAGCTTCAACCGCACTGCTGTGCTTTATTTTTTGCTGGAACGAAGCATATTGGACTGTCCGGCTTACCACAACGGACGCAGCGACACTTTCGAAGTTGATTGAAGGGAACCGAGCGCCAGAAGGTTTGTTCTTTGGACGCCTCTCTGCGGTATCAACCGCAGCAATTGGGCCAATCGTTGTCCTTGGGTGGTTCTGTCAGAAACAACTTGTGCAAGGCTTGACCTTTGGCGCTGTGAAATAGGGAAAGATCATGGGACGTATCGTATTGAACAAAGTTTCTAAGAGCTTTGGTGAAACACTGGTCATTCCTCCTTTGGATTTGACGATTGAAGATGGTGATTTTACAGTATTCGTTGGTCCCTCGGGATGCGGTAAATCCACACTTCTGCGAATGATTGCAGGACTTGAGGAATTAACATCAGGTGATATTGAAATTAACGATAAGGACGTAACGCAAGTCTCTCCGTCCAAGCGTGGTCTGGCAATGGTGTTCCAGTCTTATGCGCTTTATCCCCACATGACGGTGCGTAAGAATATTGGGTTTCCACTACGCATGCAGAAGATGGCGCCAGCTGAGATTGACAAGCGGGTCGAAAATGCTGCGGCATCTTTAAACCTGGTAGATTATCTTGATCGCAAGCCAGGTCAGCTATCAGGCGGTCAGCGCCAGCGCGTGGCTATTGGCCGTGCTATCGTCCGTGATCCTTTGGCCTTTCTTTTTGATGAACCTTTATCGAACCTCGATGCGGCATTGCGAGTAGGAATGCGTCTTGAGATCAACGAAATGCATGCGCGTATGAAAACGACCATGATTTACGTGACACACGACCAGGTCGAAGCGATGACGATGGCCGACAAAATAGTTGTACTTAGGGCAGGTCTGATTGAGCAGATTGGCTCACCACTAGATCTCTACCATAGACCTCAGAATGTCTTTGTAGCTGGCTTTATAGGCTCTCCAAAAATGAATATTTTTTCAGGCCCTGAGGCTGAAAAGGTTAATGCTCACTCAATTGGTATTCGCCCAGAGCATACGGAGGTCAGCATGACAAAAGGTGCTTGGAAAGGTCGCGTAGGTGTTGCTGAGCATTTGGGATCAGACACATTCATTCACGTCCATGATACCGGCCTTGCAGACATACTAACCGTCCGTATATCTGGCGACATCTCACTCAAACATGGTGATAAAATCTTCCTCTCGCCGCAAACCGATAGGATCCATAAATTTGACGAAGAAGGTCTTCGCATAGAATGAAACGTCTTGATGGAAAATCGGCGCTTATTACAGGAGCTGCCCGCGGGATTGGATTGGCATTTGCAAAAGCTTATGCTGCCGAAGGCGCGCGGGTTGCTATTGCAGATATTGATGTTGACGGCGCAAAGCGGGCGGCTAAAGAAATTGCGTCAGGTGCGATTGCGGTCGAATTAGACGTGACAAAGCAGGTTAGTATAAACACCGCCGTTCATAATACTGTTCGAGCTTTTGGTCAGATTGACATTCTTATAAACAATGCTGCTGTTTTTATGGCCTCCCCAATTGTTGAAATTAGCCGAGAAGACTTTGCGCGCGCTTTTGATATCAATGTAGCAGGAACATTGTTCACAATGCAGGCAGTGGCGAAGCACATGATCTCTAACAGTGTGCGTGGAAAAATAATCAATATTGCCAGCCAAGCAGGTCGACGGGGTGAGCCTCTTGTCGCAGTTTATTGCGCCAGTAAGGCGTCGGTCATAAGCATAACCCAATCGGCAGGTCTGAACCTAATTCAGTATGGAATAAACGTGAACGCAATAGCCCCAGGTGTTGTTGATGGAGCGCACTGGGACGATGTAGATGCTTTTTTCGCAAAATATGAGGGTAAAGCACTGGGTCAGAAAAAGCAGGAGGTAGGTTCCGCAGTACCCTTTGGACGGATGGGACGTGGCGAAGATCTAACAGGAATGGCAATATTTCTTGCGTCCCAAGAGGCCAATTACATTGTAGCTCAGACGTATAATGTTGATGGCGGAAACTGGATGAGTTGATGGGCAATATTAAGAAAGGAGCGCATTGATGAGGCTCAGTAACGCAACGTTGAGCAAGCTTCCACCAGAGGTTCTGCGTCCAATTTATGATCGAGAAAAGTTGACAGCAGGGATCGTTCACATTGGCCTTGGTAACTTTCACCGCGCACATCAGGCCTGGTACCTGCACCGACTGATGCAAAAAGGTCTAGCGCTAGATTGGGCAATTATTGGCGCTGGTGTGCGCCCTTATGATGCTGTTATGCGCGATCGCTTGATTGCTCAGGACTGTCTAACTACTTTGATCGAACTAGATCCCGCGTCGAGTTCTGCTGAAGTTATTGGCGGTATGATTGACTATTTGCCGATTGAAGATGGGAATGCCTCATTAATCCTTCGAATGGCGCAAAAGGATATTCGAATTGTGTCAATTACTGTCACTGAGGGTGGCTATTTCATTGATCCAGCGACAAATCGCTTCGACGCCCATCACCCCGAAATTATACATGATGCTGTAAACCCTGAAAAACCCAAAACGGCATTTGGCGCGATTGTTGCTGCCTTGCGCTTGCGGCGTAATAATGGTTCGGGGCCTCTCACGGGACTTTGCTGTGACAATCTTCAGGGCAATGGCGACATTTTCCGACAGGTTGTTGTTTCGCTTGCCCGGATGTCTGATCCGGAGCTGGCTAATTGGATAGATGTCAACTGTACATTTCCTAATTCGATGGTTGATTGCATTGTTCCTACCACGGGCTCAAACGAAATCGCTTTGACTAAGGAAATTGGTATTGAAGATCAGGTTCCAGTTACCCACGAAAACTTTAGACAGTGGGTGGTGGAGGATGATTTCTGCGCAGGCCGTCCGGATTGGGAAAAAGTGGGTGTACAATGCATCGGAGCGGTTCATGATTTTGAATTGATGAAGCTGCGAATACTAAACGGTGGCCATCAAGTTGTTTCAGTTCCTGCAGAAGTGCTGTCTTTAAAAACCATCGCAAGTTCCATGCAGCACCCTCTGATTAGTGGACTGTTTCAAAAAGTAGCCTTGACTGAAATTGCACCGAACGTAAAAGCCGTTCCTGGCATGACGCCAGAGGATTATGTAAATCTGATCCATAATCGATTTATGAACCCAAAGATTATTGACACAATCAGGCGCGTTGCTTTTGATGGTTCTTCTCGTCACCCGTGTTTTATTGTTCCATCGATCCGTGATGGTTTGGCTGTGGGCACACCCATTGAAGGCCTCGCGTTGGTTGAAGCCGCCTGGGCTCGCATGTGCGAGGGTGAGCGTGAAAACCAAACGACCATCGAACCAAATGACCCGTTCTGGAATGAACTTCAAACTAAAGCTCGGGAAGCCCGTCTAACTCCAGGCGTGTGGCTTGAGATGAGGCAGTTTTATGGAGATCTTGCAGATGAGCCTCGATTTGCAGACAGCTTTGTTTCGTGGCTTGAAATGATATGGAGTGAAGGATTGGAAAAGGCTATTTCAACCTATCTAGACGGCTGAGAGATGGTCGGTGTCGGAAATGATTTGGGTGCGCCAGTTTTCCGATTAAAAATAACGCCATAATTTTAACCCAACTTTTTAGCAATTATACGAATACCTGAAATTGATGAGTCAGAAAAAAACTCAACCATCTTGCTATAAAAATGTTTTTTATCTTGAAATGCTTCCTCTCCGTGCAACTTAGTGAATTTTTCGCGGGTTCTTAGAAAAAGATTCAATCGCTGTGAAGTAAAGGTCAACCAATCTGAAGTCATATTTTCTGCTGAAGTAATTTCAAAGCCAACAGCTCGCAAGCCTTGCAAATAATTGTTTTCGGCAACAAGCGAATTTGCAAATAATTCTTTGTTTAATAGTTGGACATCGGCGCGTTTGTAAGCACTTCCCTGCATCAAGTCCTCAATAAAAATTGTTCCACCTGGTGATAGAAGCTCATATATTTTTTTTGTAAATAATTCTCTTTTTGGAATGTGAAATAACGCCAACCAACTCACAATATGATCAAATTTAAGATTTTTAAACTCTGCTTGCAAAAAGTCAATTTGTCGGTGTGTAACTAGTGTATCTAGTCCACACCTTGCGGTAAGGATCTTTGCCACTTTATTAAAGTCTTGTTGTAACTCTAAAGCGGTTACCTGGGCATTTGTTTTACCCGCTATAAATCTTGATGGCCCACCCCAACCTGCGCCAATTTCTAATACATTGGCATTTTTCTCTATAGCAAGGGCATCTATTGCAAGTTGAACGCTTGCGACACCATGATAGTGCAGCTGATCAATTTTGCACACTTCATTAAAATCTAAAGGGGATCCCTGCGCAAAGCCCAAGTCTGACAAGTCTGCAATTATACTCGCTGCCTTTGCATATAATTTCATGTCTTTGATACTTAGGTCTTTGGTCATGGGTTCACCTATTTATTTATTATTAGATACGAGTGTTAAGAATTTTCGCTCCAAGTTCTGCAATATTGGTCTTTATTTTTATTAAACATATCGCTGTGTACTGTAAAAATATCATCAGCTTTCAAACCGTCAACTACAACTTTTAAAGACTTTGTCGGTTACGTTATGTGGTTTGAATATTTAAAAGTTGGGGTAAAGAGACCGACTATGTGCGTCATTTAGACTAGAGGTTATGGTGAATAACGGTTCATGAGTATGTTGTATCCGGGTTCACTTATAAAGTGATGTAAGGTGGATCCTGTAGGATTTGGTGCAGTGATTTCACACTAAAATCTACTTACCGGGTTGACCGGTTTATTTTAGATACAAAACTCGTTCAATGGATTTAGCATAAAGTACACATTGACCTTGTTCAAAAAATGAGTGTGTAGAGTATAAGAGCTAGTTTACCCTACGTCAGGCTTTGTGAGTACTATAAAAAATGTATGATTTTAATACTCTGAAAAAATCACTTAGGAAAATTACCATGGATCAGAACCTTAGAGCCTCAATTCAAACGAGCACTTTCTTTTATTTTCTTATAGTTGTTTGCCTGGTCACAGTTGCTCAGCTTACAACAATGACAGTAATCGTTTTTGCCGATATTACTGGTAAAGAGTCAGTTGTGGCGGCATCAGTAATTGGCCCATCTTTAATTGGGGCATTCGGCATCATTCGGTTACTTACAAATATGGAATACCTCGTACGAGATATGGATGATAAAATGAGGGCAACTGTTTATGGAGCTGGTACTAATGCAATACCATTTTCCATACTTAAACTTATTTTCGCTGCGATTTTCGTTGTGATAGCGATCGTTCAATTACTGGCTATTTTTTAAAAAGGCCGATCAACCTCATTTTAAAAAATAACGTTCAGGGTGGATTTAACCTCTATCATTTTAATTCATCCTGAGGCGAGCTCTCACTCCGAAACATCTGAATTCGCGTTTCTGATAGCATAAATATATTTGTTTTGACTTGAAAAGTTATGCTGCAGGCGCTTAATTCTTCGAGGGCTTGCAGCTAAGCCTTTTCGATTATTTTGGTTCTGTTTATCTGTAAATCACCAAAGCCAGTAAAGATGAGATGGCTGATCTGAACTTGGGTTTTTAATTGAGAAATTCTGATATCCTGAACTTTTCTCTGATAGGTCGGCAAAATGAGGTGTGGGAGAATGCTTAAACTACTGTTTGTCTCTATTGCTATTTTAGGGTTAGTGTCATGCGGAGGGGGAGGACAGTATTCCTATAACTCAAGCTTTAGTTCCATCAAGCAGGCTAGAAGTTCTGTGGTTGCCAGTTTTGGGAACTCTAATAGAAGAGCCGCTAGTACTAACTTTAAATCCAGTATCACTAGTTTCAAAAAAATTGGCAGCACTACATTAAGCGCTGGTTATTAAACTATAAAACAAGTCCGGGGGCGGGTAAAATGTAATTTGTTTCATACGTATATTTTATTATTAAGAACAACGTACGGCGTGGATCAAACATCCAGTTTTTGGTAATTTTAGATTTGCTCGCGTTTATCGCCGCCAATCCTTAATTAGACTAAGAGATATAATAGACTTTTCTCCAAGGGATTTCTATTGTTGAACCAATGGCAGTTTTTACCTGAGGTGTGAGTATCAACCGCTCTTTTATTTTAGGCGTAATGTGGCTTCTTATTGCAGAAACCAAAACTCTTTCACGAGGATCATATTTAAGCTAAATTAACTAGCTTAATGAAAAAGTTTTTATATCATCAAATTTTAAGTGATCGGTTGTGTTGGACCCATAATAGACTTTTTCAATAATGCCATCTTTGTTTAGCAGAATATCTACTGGAACAGTCGTCATAGAACCTTTTACTGGCAGCGGAAAATAACCCAGCCCAAAGGCGTTGAAAATTTTGAAAAACCCAAGTGTTGATCCCACCACAAACTTCCATACAGATTGCTTAACACCAAATTTCTTAAAATATTCGAAATTTTCATCTGCTAGAATTGGAAACGGTGCACTGTGTTTTTTAGTACTTTTTGTTAAAAATCCAAAGGAGAATTAAAGATCGCGACAACCCTAAAATTCTTGTCTAACTCCTTATACCTTAAACAAAATTCGTTGAGGCTAAGATTGCAAAGCGGGCAAGATGCAAAGCGATAAAAAGTAATTAATGTTTTTTTCCAATAATGTCACTGATATTAAAAACATCACCATTGGTTGAATGCAGCTTTAAATCGTCGATTTTATCGCCTTTACTAAATCTCATCTTCCAGTCACTTTCTGCCACTTATGATAACAAAAAAGAAATTCTGCGTAATGCTCGATTGTTATAAAAATCCAATTGGGACTGTCAAGTATCAGGTCGACCTTAAGTCGAGTCTTTTTGCTGACCTAGTAAATTGGGCTCAGGAGTAAGGTGGTTCAGAAATTATATAAGAAACAGCCAAACATCATTAAAGAGATGAGACTTCTGAGTGCTACTTTTGTTATGCTGCTAAGAACTGCTGTGACTGCTTTGGTTGTAGTGACACTCTCTCCAAGCGGTGCTTTGGCGTTTGATCCATCAGATTTGAAAAAGTTGATGGAAACCAAAGAGTGTGTTGGGTGTGATTTAGAGGGTGCAGACCTAGTGCGTGCAAACCTAAAGGGTGCAAACTTGGTGGGTGCGAACCTGAAAAAAGCAATTCTTATCAAAGTAGACTTAAGGAGTGCAAACCTAGCAGGGTCTAACCTAGAAGGAGCCAACCTGTGGACAGCGTACTTATGGAAAGGGAACTTGGAGGGCGTAAACCTAAAAGGAGCCAATTTACTTAACGCAGACATTAGGTCAGTCAGAATGAAGAATACCATTTTTTGCAACACTACCATGCCTGATGGTAGTATTGTCGATAGAGATTGCTGATCAGAAAGTAATTTTTGCAATGCAAATAAGGCTTACTATACTCAATGAAAACACGATGCGAAAGAAGTGGGAGGCAACAGAGTATTAAAGGGTGGAAGTTAAACTATTTGAGAATTTATAAAGCATTGTACGGCTGACACCCCATTAACTTTAACGTCAATTTCATCCCCAGGCCGTACAGGGTACAAACCAAGCGCAGTTCCTCCCAAGATAATATCTCCAGCTGATAATATTAAATCATGGTCAATCAAATGCTTTTGAAGCCAATTTAGTGAAGATAATGGTCCACCAGTCATCGGCCAAAGATCACCAAAATCAATTATAGAACCATTGATTTCTAGTGATAGGACTGACAGTTTTTCGTAAGCGTCTGGTAAGCTTTCCCAATTCTTTTCTGATAGAACTATACCTTTATTGAGCCCATTGTTAGCAATCAGTTCTGATAAAGACTTTTTTGGCGCACGAAAAACCAAATTGTGTAATTCAATCACGGGGAAAACAGAGTCAATTTGGCCGAGCTCTCCAACTTTAATCGCCATTTCTGCTTCAACAGCCAAATTACAAAAATTACTTGGGTCTAACTCTACTCCGTTTGTATGTATTTCTTCATCAAACAAAGTGCCACGGATAGGCCCATTTATCCCAAACATTTTGGTAGTTCCGGGGCCGGTGCATCCTACTTTGTAACCTACTACTCGTTCGCCGTCTTGAACTCTCAATCTAACGACAGCGTTTTGAACGGAGTATGCCTCGTTGATGTTTAAACTGAAGTCTTGTTCGCTAAAGCAAGTACCTGGTTTTATCGACCGAAAATCTTTTAACTGCCGCTGTGCTAGTTCGTCTATTTTATTTTCCACTTTAAAGGGCCCTAGTAGCATCGATCTAATTTATGCTGAGTAATCTGCAACTTTTCAGCTCCAAGGACAATACAGTAAGGTGAACAGTTGGGTTCAGTATCTATTTTACAAATCTAATTGAATAGGGCGATCCTAGGCCGCTGATATTAGCACGCTTTCATTTTTGTGCTAAACAATTGAGGCCACTCTGAAAAAGCAGTGTCGCGGTTTAGCTTTATGTCTGAATTCAACTAAGTGATGGTGAGGTGCTACGAACTAAAGGCTACGGACCAAGGGCTATGCGCCAAACTGTCACCTTTTCTAAATAGTGTTTAGCCATACCTCTCTAACATAACTTAAAACTTAATCAGTCAACCCAAGGAATTTATAAAATGTACAAATTGCTTTCTGCGATGTTTTTAATAGGGTCGTCGGTCTCAGCTTTGGCGGAGACTATCGAAATAGAGATGCTCACTAAAAATGATGCTGGGGATCGCATGGTATTTAGTGAAGAGTTGGTCCGTGCTGAGGTAGGGGATGTTATCCGTTTTTTGCCAACTGATAGGTCTCACAATGCTCAATCTGTTAAAGGTGCTTTGCCTGATGGCCAAAAATCTTTTAGAGGTAAGCAGAATAAGGCTGTTGAATATTTAGTTACTGAGACTGGTTTAACGGCAGTTATATGTGCCCCGCATCAAACAATGGGTATGGTCGCTTTAATTGTTGTAGGAAACGACCTTAGTAATGCTCAGCAAGTCTTGGATGCGCGTTTGCGAGGCAAGGGAAAAGATAAGATCAAGGCTCTTATTGAACAAGCACAGGCTACCCAACCCTAACTCAATTATGGGTGTGATTCCATGAGGCGGCAAAAGAGAATGTCGCCTCATGCCTTATAGGCTTTCGCCAGTGCAGGACGTATTTCACAGCAAGACATGCTGGGGATACTGAGAAGTAAAAAGCAACATTACCCAGAACATTTTTTATAAATAGTCTGACAGAATCGAAAAATAAAAAAGCTTAATTGAAAATTAATTAAGCAGATATGTCTGCTCGCTTTACTAAAGATAACCCACCTTTAGGTTTAGTAGAAAATGGGGAATACGAAGTGGCTTTAGATGCACCAGAAGATGTCTAGAAAAGAGCTTGCGTAATATTGAAATTTTAAGCTGTCAGACTTTTTTTGTTAGTGCTCCAGAGAATTTTTGCATGTATTCCAGAAATTGGCCTCAACTCAATTTCTCCAGCAACTTACAATAGGCTGTCTGCCCAATTCTGAAGTTTGAGAGACGGAAAAATTCATTAGGTGCATGCAGATTTTCATCACTCATCCCAAAGGCAAAGACGGTTGCATGCACGCCAAGTTCTTTCAGCAACATGGTCATTACTGGGATAGAACCGCCAGTGCGGATAATATAGGGGGACTTGCCATAGACTTCAGTTAAAACGTCGGCAGCTACCGCGCTTGAATTATGTCCTGAAGGGACAAGGAAGGGGTCGGCACTTCCTGCAAGGCGATCAACTGTGACTCGCAGTCCCTTGGGGCAATGCGCCTCAATATGGGTTTTGAGTTTTGCAAAAATTACATCTGGTTTCTGGTTGGCGACAAGGCGGCAGGTGATTTTGGAAAAGGCTTGAGCGGGCAATACGGTCTTTATTCCACTGCCCTGCCAGCCGCCCCAGATCCCGTTCAATTCAAACGTGGGCCGCGCCCATAGGCGTTCGCGAGTACTATAGCCCGCTTCGCCAAAAACTTCTTGAATCCCAAGGTCGGAAATATACTGTTCCTCGTCAAAGGGAACGCGGTCTATGGCCATGCGGTCCTCGACAGTTAAGTCTATTACGTCATCATAAAAACCGGCTACTTTGACCTTGCCATCAAGGCCTTTCATTGAGGCAATTATATGGGTTAGACCTTGAATAGGGTTGGCGATACCACCACCCTGTTGACCAGAATGCTGGTCAGTCTTTGCCCCAGTGACGGTAACTTGCGCGGCGACAAGGCCTTTGAGGCCAGTGATGAGGTTGGGCTGGTCCTCAGCCCATTGGCTTCCATCAGCGGAAAAAATCATATCGGCTTTCAGAAGTGCGCCATTAGCTGCAATGAAAGCAGGCAAATGTGGAGAGCCTATTTCTTCTTGCCCCTCAAAGAAGAACTTCACGTTTACGGGCAAGCTACCTTTAGTTTTCAGCAATGCTTCAACAGATAAGATAGGGATGAACATGCCACCTTTGTCGTCGGAAGCTCCTCGACCCCAGACTTTGTCATCTCGCACTTCTGGTGAAAAAGGTGGGGTTTGCCATAGTTCAAAAGGTTCTGCGGGCTGAACGTCGAAATGCCCGTAGATAAGGACGGTTGGTTTTCCAGGATCTGCATGAAGCCAATCGCCATAAACGATGGGATGGCCCTCGGTTGTCATCAACCTTGCGTTTTCGATTCCAGCAGAAATAAGCCTTTGAACAACCCAATTTCCTGCTGTTACAACATCATCCACATGGTCTTCGGAAGCAGACACGGATGGAATACGTACAAACTCGAGAAGTTCTTCCACAAACCGAGATTGGTTGGCGTCGAGATAATCTGACCACTTCATCATTTGTCCTTTCATGCCAATGGCATCCTGCGCTCAGCCATTTCGGCGAACCAACTACATCCAGCTGGTATTGCATCATCGTTGAATTCATAGGCTGGATTATGAAGTGCGGCGCTATCCCCATTTCCGATGAACAAAAAGGCACCTGGCCGTTCAGCCAGCATGTCAGCAAAATCTTCGCCGGGCATTACTGGATCTTGATCACGAATGACTGACCCCGATACTTTTACCGCAACATCTGCTGCGTATCCTGCATGCTCTGGACTATTAATCGTTGGGGGTACGCAAGGCGTATAGGCCACCTCAGCAGAAGCACTAAAGGCTTTTGCAGTGTTTTCTGCAAGTGCTGAAAGCCTATTGATAATGTGCGTTTGCACGATGGGATCAAAGTATCGCACAGTGCCGCGTAAAATAATTTCCTCAGGAATGATATTAAATGTATCGCTATCACTGCGCATTCCACAAATTGAAACAACCACGGTTTTCATCGGATCGACATTTCGGGAAACAATTGACTGCATGGCAACGACGACATGAGAAGCGACTAAAGTAGTATCAACTGCCTGATGTGGCAATGCAGCATGACCACCCTTGCCTGTTATTTTAATTTCAAAAAAATCTGCAGCTGCCATCTGTGCGCCCTCGCGCACGGCAAATTGACCAACAGGAATGCCTGGCCAATTATGCATCCCATAAACTTCTTGGATGTTCCAGCGACCCATCATGTCGTCGGCGATCATGGCCTTTGCGCCACCGCCACCTTCCTCTGCGGGCTGAAAAATTAACACAACTGTGCCATCAAAATTGCGCGTCTCCGCTAGATATTTTGCAGTGCCGAGCAAAATTGCTGTATGGCCATCGTGGCCACAGGCATGCATCTTACCTGGGTCAATGGAGGCATGAGGAAGATCTGTCATTTCCTGCAGTGGTAGCGCGTCCATATCTGCTCGAAACCCAATGGTCATGCCTGCCGTATTCTGATTGCCACGTATTACCCCGACCACACCTGTGAGGCCAACTTCTGTCACCACTTCATCACATCCAAACCTGCGAAGTTGTTCTGCAACTAAGGCAGCCGTGCGTTGCTCCTCAAATCGCAACTCTGGATGCCTATGGATATCACGTCGCCAACCGACTATTTCACTATGTAATTCTGACAGACGGTTTTTTATTGGCATTAGAAGATACCCCTATTAGTAGAGACATATAAGCATACCAAAACTACTAAAGCCGCCTATACATGATGCGACATAGCCTAACCGCTGAACTCAAATATTCAAGAAAAACGCTCATTTATAAACTGTTTTTTTCTGCTATCTAACGATAAGTTAAAATTTGGCTGTTAACTTCTGGAGGTGCAATGTCATACCTGTTTGACCAAGAACTTGAAGAACGACTGGTACGTTACGCGGCGATTGATAGCCAAAGTGATGAAACGTCTACATCGTCGCCTAGCAGTAAAATCCAACTTGATATGCTTCAGCTTCTTGAGGCCGAACTCGTCGAAATTGGTGCCAAGAATGTCCGCCTAACAGACTATGGCGTGGTGCTTGCCACAATTCCGGGCACAATCGATGGCCCGACGATTGGACTTTTAGCACATGTGGACACAGCACCACAGTTCAATGCTACAGGTGTCAAACCCCGCGTTATTCGCGGTTATAATGGTGGAGACATAACCTTTCCAGATGCTGCAGGACTTGTACTATCTCCAGAAGAATATCCCTATCTGGCGGAAAAGGTTGGTCAGGATATTGTTACAGCGTCTGGTACGACCCTACTCGGTGCAGATGACAAGGCTGGCATCGCTATAATAATGACCGCTGCGCGACACTTGTTGAACCACCCAGAGATCTCGCATGGTCCCATCCGAATTGCTTTCACACCGGATGAGGAAATTGGCCGTGGTGTCACGGCACCATTACCTGATGATCTGGCAGCTGATTTTGCATATACGTTTGACGGAGCTGCAGTGGGTTTGATCGAATATGAAAGTTTTTCGGCTGATGCCGCAGAAATTAAGATTACGGGTATCTCGATCCATCCTGGCTCAGCCAAAGGAAAGATGGTAAACGCAATTCACCTTGCATCAAAGATCATTGCAACCTTGCCTCAGGCTACAATGACGCCCGAAGTCACTGACAAACGTGAAGGGTTTATTCATGCAACCCAGATGTATGGTGATGCGGCAGAAATGACTATTAAACTTATCTTGCGTGATTTCGAACGGGATGCACTGACTGCCAAAGGTGATTTATTGCAACAGGTTTGCCTTGCTGTTCAGGCCACTGAACCAAGAGCGGAAATCTCCTGCATAATCAGTCCACAATACCGCAACATGCGCTATTGGTTGGAATCTGATATGGGACCGGTGGATCTTGCCCGCGCGGCCTCTATAAAACTGGGTATAGAATCCGTTTCTGTACCAATCCGTGGGGGAACCGACGGATCTATACTGACCGAAATGGGTGTCCCGACACCTAATATTTTCACTGGCATGCAGAACATTCATGGGCCACTTGAATGGATCTCAGTACAAGACATGGCCAAGGCCACAGAGTTTTGCCTGACCCTGACCGAGTTAGCAGGTAAAAAAAATTTGAATTAATCCGATTGGTGCTGTCCAACAAATGGAAATATGCATCGAATTTTAATTATAGACTAGCTTCATGCGCTTAATAATTGTTGTTACTCAGTGAGAGCTGAAGCACCGTTTAGCTTGAAATGGGTAGGTGAATAGATATGGCCCTCCAATAAAACTGCTGTCCAATGTATCCGCGCGCCCAACGCTACAGGGCGCACGGCTCTGCACATGGCTCTAGCGTGGCTAAGCACAATCAATCGAAACAACGCACTAGCGGGCGGGCGGCGCGAAAAATCTCGATCAGCAGATCGATTACGTCGTCTTCAAGCAGGAGGGCGTCCGGTACGTCTTTTCTGCATCCGAACCCAACCATTTTTAAATAGAGCGCTGCGGGATCGCTACCCAAGACGCCATTAGGTAAAGCGCTCAATTCTCGTCGTGTAACTAGCCCGTCTGGGAAATCCGTTTTGAACTCAGGATCTGCCAAAATGTCTTGTAGTTCCTTCGGATCATCGATCAAACGCGCCCGCATTCGCGCAAGCGCCATCTTAGATGGTTGGAAAAGTGCAGCCCCAGCATAGCAATTTCCTGGCTCGAGATGGAGGTAATATCCAAAGTCTTCCGCTGGATGACCCGCATTGGCAAATACATCCACGTCTGCTTTAAATAGGCCGCTTCCAATACGATCCCGCGGTTCTTGGAAAAACCTCGTGAAGCTTTGCTTTGGTTTGCTTCGGGCATCAGCCACTAAATAATCAAAAAGATGAGCGTAATCGTGCAGCGTCGTTGCAATCCCAGTAAAATTACGCATGGCATCATCACGCTCAGGTCTGTGCTCGTCCATCCAAACTTTTCTGTTGTTTTGTCCTAGATCCGTAAGGAACGTGAATGTTTCAGGCTCTACCATTGTCACATTTCCTGTATCGCTATCACCACACAACTCATTTGCGTGCCCCGTTTTAGTAAGGAGTGTTTAGACCTTATCCCTAAGCCTCTGACACCAAAAGCCCAAATGGCTTTACTATTTAAAATTTATCAACTCAATATTTGTGTTCAGGCTTATGATATCGTTCGTTCTGCGTCCTTGAATTGTGTGAATTAGGCTAATAAACGACGTGCCAGGTCTTTATGTAGTGAAGTGGGCAGTGTTTTGTCATTAGACGAGGCTGCAAAGTCGCCTGGCCCGTCGCAAGTAATTTTGTCTGACAGAGACCTCATATTATAAAATGAGATCAAATGTTTTGATCAGTGGCAATTCGCGTGCCCGTGTTCCCGTTAAATCAAACAGCGCGTTACCCAAGGCCGGCATAGATGGCGGCGTGCTCGGTTCGCCTGCTCCGCCAAGGAACAGATTGTTTTCAAGTAGACGAACTTCGAATTTCGGCACAGTATGCATCCGCAGTGCGTCATAGTCATAAAAGTTCTCTTGCTCGACCATACCATCAGAAAACGTGATTTCGCCCTGCATTGCCGCAGACAGGCCATAGATTACGCCAGATATCATTTGCGTTTTAACAATGCGGGGGTCCAAAACCACACCGAGATCGGCAGCGATCCAGCATTTGTTGATCTTTATACCATTGCCAGTATCTTCAACTTCTATGACTTCAGCAACGGGGGTGCCAAAGGAATGAGTAAAAGCAACGCCGCGACCGATCCCGTCAGGCGTGTTGCCCGTCCAGGCTGACATTTCACGAACCGCCTCGATGACTGAAGCGGAAGGCCCATGCTCAGAGCGAGCGAGATCCAGGCGGAATTGCAGAGGATCAGTACCTGCCGCATGTGCCAATTCGTCTATGAATGTATCAAGTATAAACCCGTTTGCCGAAGCACCAACGGATCGCCAAAATCCCAAAGGCACGTCTATATCGGTCAAGTAGCCGGCAATGCGGAAATTTGGGATACTATAAGGCTGGTCTGCAGCGCCTTCGACATGTAACCGGTCTGGACCAGGAGGTATCGATCCTTGTTGGCGCAGTGAAGAGATATGAAAGACCGAAGGTCCTGCAATCTTACCGTCGACGAGTACTGCCTTAGCGTCTTGTATGACGCCGCGGAACTGCGCGGCAATTGCGGGTCGGAAAAAGTCATTTCTAATATCTTCTTTGCGGCTCCACGCCATGCGGATCGGCGTGTTCGGCATCGCTTTTGCAATCAGTGCTGCTTGAACCGAAAAGTCGTTCTCACCGCGCCGTCCGAATGCGCCACCCATCATTGTTGTGTTAATGGTCACTTGTGCTGAATCAAGTCCTACGGCTTGGGCGCATGCATCGCGTGTAGCTGTTGGTGATTGATTTCCAGCCCACACTTCTAAGGCATCACCTGTAAAATACGCCGTGGCAGTCATTGGTTCCATCGTTGTATGCGCAAGCCACGGGACATAGTACTCGGCTGTCACTTCAGTACCTGCAACGTCGGTGCTTACATCACCGTCATCGCGAACCGTACTGTTGGCTTCACCCTTCAGCGATGCCAGTATAGCACTTCGCAGTCCGGCGGTATCGGCTGGATAGGTCGCTGGGGCCCACGAAATGTCAACGGCCTCTGCAGCTTGGATTGCAAGCCATGTGTTGGTCGCAACCACAGCGATGCCATCGCCCATATTAATAATCGCTTCGACGCCATCCATTTTCTTTGCAATATCAGCATCATAGCTAATCATACCATTGCGGGTTGGACTCATCCGCACGGTTGCGAACTTCATACGGTCAAGCTGGATATCAGTCGCGTACTGGGCAGTGCCTGTCGATTTTCCAACCATATCAGTCCGCGGCATTGGGCGGCCGAGATACTTCCATGTTGATTTGTCGCGCAACTCAACGTCTGGGGCTGTCACGTTACGGACCGCTTCCACCAGATCGACGTATGGAATTATAGTGCCGTCTGGTGCTATTACTGCACTGTCTTTCGTTGTAAGATCAGCCACGTCGACACCAATTTTTATGGATGCCGCAATCTTTAACGCCTCACGAGCAGAGGCACCTACATAGCGCATCCGTTCATAAAAATCTTTCATCGATGTGGATCCACCAGTTCCCTGCAAGTCCAGCAACTTGCCGACTTTGCCAACCTGCTGGCGCAAACCATGCTTAAAGGCCGTATCCTTGTAGTGCGCGCCTGGAATGGCAAATCCCAAAAAAACAGAGTTGTAATAAGCCTGCGCAGGAGGGCCATGCAGCACGGTGATATCTTCCCAAGCGACATCTAATTCTTCAGCAGCTAAAGCCGCCAGCGTCGTCTGCACACCCTGGCCCATCTCAGCGCGAGGTGTAATCAACGTGACACCATCTTTGGTGATTAGCACAAAAGGGTTAAGTGTTGCCTCGCCCTCTCCTGCAACCAGCGGATTGGGAGCATCTCTGTTGATTTGGTAAACGCCGAATGCCGCACCGCCGACAATGGCCGTAGAACCGATCAGAAATGTCCGGCGGGCGATTGTTTTGATACGTGCCATACCTACACCTTCTCCGAGATGCGCTGCGCCGCATCTTTAATTGCTGCCCTTATCCGTGGGTACGTACCACATCGGCAAAGGTTACCTTTCATGGCATCATCAATGTCTTGATCTGTGGCTTGGGGTGTTTCGTGAAGTAACGCGGATGCGTTCATAATCTGCCCAGATTGGCAATAACCGCATTGGGCAACCTGATGATCCACCCAAGCCTGTTGAATAATTGCCATATTTGTAGGCGTCCCAAGACCCTCAATCGTTGTTACCTCGCCCCAGACGTCAACGAGCGTGATTTGACACGATCTCACAGCTTCACCATCGATATGAACAGTGCATGCACCACATGCACCAGCACCGCAGCCAAACTTCGTACCGGTCAAACCGACTTCATCGCGCAACACCCAAAGGAGCGGCACATTATCAGGCAGATCTACATCATGTACAGATCCGTTAATCAGAAGTCGCTTTGACATTTGTTTTCCTACATTGAAAAAATAGAATAAATACGTACTCTACTCTACTCTACTCTACTCTACTCTACTCTACTCGAACTCGACTACCCTACCGGTAGCGGCACTTTCCTGAGCAGCCATCCCCATTATAACAGCCTTATACCCATCTCCTAAGTTGACATCTGGGGTTTGTTTTTGCCCTCGAACCATATCCAAGAATAGCTTATGCTGATAAAATGTAGCGCCATTGTGATCGCCGGCATCCAAGATGACCGGATCAACCAACACTTCAGTGGTAACTGGTTTTTTTGGAAATCGAGGGCTTTCTATTAGCAATGGCACGGGAGCCATTCCCAATTCCTTGGGCCAAAACCGACCTGGTCCAGGTACTTTAGCTTCTAATTTTCCCTTTGGGCCAACCGCAGAAATTTCTTCCTGATACTCGGCACCTTCAGCAAACATACAAAGTTCTAGCATTGCCCTAGCGCCGTTTGCAAAATCAACAATCACATAGCCATTGTCCAATATATCGGGAACCCTACCTTCGTACCTTTCGTTCAAGTGGTTTGCGTCCTGTCCTGCACTCGCCATAATGCGAACCGGTTCAGATTTTATAATAAGTCGCATAAGATCAAAAAAATGACAGCATTTCTCTACAAAAGTTCCGCCAGTTTTATCGTTAAAACGGTTCCAGTCGCCTATTTTATTTAAGAACGGAAAACGATGCTCACGAATTGTGAGCATTTTGACGCCACCGGTAACACTGTCCACTTTTTCAGTGAAGGCCTTAACCGGTGGCATGTAACGATACTCCATTGCGACCCATACCGGTGATGGATACGTCTTGATAAATTCCAATATTGCAGTTTGATCTTCAGGTAATGTGAAAAGTGGTTTTTCGACCAGTAGGGGAAGGGGCCTTTTTTGCGCGATCCGCAGCATTTGTTCTAAGTGGCAATAGTTTGGGCTGGTAATGACCAGGCAATCCAGATTAGGAAAATCTAATAGGTCTTCGAAACTAGCTGCCAGCATAGCGTTTGGCACTCGCCTGCTGGCTGATAGTGCCATGTCTGAGTTAGGTTCAAAAATGACTGATACATTTGTACCTCCAAGCAATGCGATATTCTGCAAATGTTCGTGTCCCATCATTCCACAACCGATCATGCCATAATTTATCATACTCATTGGCCTTTCTATTTAAGCCTTTGTACATAATGTGCCTGGTTTGTATCAAACCAAGTTCGCGAATATTCTATTGGGGCAGCTGGTGCTCCCCAACTAAACCGTTCTATAAATCCAGTGGTAGTACCCGGTGAAAGTGCAAAAACTACCGGCGCCCAAGTAGGAACTTTTGCAATACTAACAAAGTCGTCAGCGCGCGAAACCCAGAGACCTAAGTGTGTACGATAATAATGATAAATCGAATCGGAAAGGTCACTTAATGTTATCACACCGACACTTTGGTCCAGCCAGATTTCCTCAATAGCAATAATTGTGTCATTCAAATAGCGAAGTCGCCGAATTCGTGATCCAATGTTCGAAGCCCCAAATTTAGGTAGATCAAGTGGCTTTTTTTGCAATGAGACATCTAAAACATCTGCCTTTGGTAGCCCGCCTCCTTGGAGTAGCTCAAGACAAAACATTGCATAAACGCTTCCGTCAATCTGGTTTTTACGGACATAGTTTCCAGAGCCTTGAATGCTCTCAAGAAGTCCTAATTTTTGAAGTTCTTGTAACGATTTCCGGAGAGTCCCAACAGAAACATTAAAGCTTTTTGCCATTTTCCTTTCGGGCACAAGACGCTCACCATCAAGCAAACGACCGGCTGCAATCTCGCGCACAAGAAATTCGCTAATCTGGACAAATCGAGGAAGCGCGTTTGGATGTTTTTGTTTATAATTGATTACCAAAGGATCATTTTCCTAACGGCTAAAAGTAAGAATTGATACACCATTGATCTACATGTTTTGCAATGCTAGGCAAGAGCAGAGATGTATTTTACGGAGAGTTTTATGACCGTTGTGCCGATAACCTCCAACGATCTTAAGGCAGCTGAAGTTTCTTGGTTTTCAGCATTGTGTTCCGACGACTATCAGTTTCTTGGGATTCCAGATGGCACCTTAAAATCAAGTTGGGAGCATTGTTCACAAATCGTGACAACTTCGGAAAGCTTGGGCTTTCGCAATATTCTGTGTCCATCCTCATACCAAGTCGGCCAAGATACGCTGACCTTTGTTGCGGGCTGCGCTCCGCTTACCAGTAAAATAAATATGCTGGCTGCGGTGCGTTGCGGTGAAATGCAACCAATCATGCTGGCGCGTACTTTGGCAACTTTAGACCACATGCTTAAGGGTCGGCTGACGGTTAACATAATCAGCTCAGATTTTCCTGGGCAAAAAGAAGAGAGTGCATTCCGCTACCTCCGTTCAAGGGAAGTAGTCGAAATTCTTAAGCAGGCGTGGACGCAAGATGAAATAAATTACGATGGCGAAATTTATAAGTTCAAAGGTGTGACCACGGACCCGGTTAAGCCTTATCAAGCTGGTGGACCATTGTTGTATTTTGGGGGCTATTCTCCTGATGCGCTCGAATTATGCGGCCAGCATTGTGATGTGTATCTAATGTGGCCCGAAAAGATCGAACTCCTTGGAAGTCGGATGAAAGCGGTTAATGAGATTGCAAGCAAGTATGGACGCACATTGGATTATGGCCTTCGTGTCCATATGATTGTGCGCGATTCAGAGATTGAAGCAAAAGAATATGCAGAGCACATTGTAGCAAAACTTGATGATGAATATGGCAGAATGATACGCGAGAGAGCATTGGATTCAACATCTTTGGGCGTCTCACATCAATCCAAGAACCGCGAGCTTGCAGATAAATTTGGCTATATCGAACCAGGGCTATGGACTGGGATTGGACGTGCTCGCTCGGGCTGTGGAGCTGCACTTGTGGGATCAACGGATCAAGTGCTGTCAAAAATAGAGAGTTACAAAAAGATTGGCATGCGTTCTTTTATTTTTTCTGGTTATCCACATCTTGAAGAAGCGGAGCATTTTGCCAACCGCATCTTGCCAGAGCTTGAGACATGCTCGCTTCCGCATGAGTATGGACGCGTTCCTAATGAAACACCCATGACGCCGCTCGGCGCAGGAGAGCGTAAGTAATGACCTGGATTTCAATCACAACGGCGCTTAAAGTAAGGGATCAAAACCTTTGATCAGGTGGAATACCCACTGCGGATATAAGGCCGAACTAGCTCCTAGTGAGGCGCCCAAAGCTAATCCTGCACTATACGCAAAAAAATGGAAATACTGAGCAGATTCAAACCTAAGTCGTCGCGCCAATAATTTGGTCCTGATATAAAAGGTATAAATTAAGTGAAAACAATTTCTCAATTAGAAGATAGCTTGGATCCTTATTGGCATCTGCACGAAGAAGACTTTGAGGCCCCTTTCATGGAGCCTTTATTGACTGCTCAAAACTTGATCTTCATGGGTGGGCGAGACGTGCAAACGCTCAATGGTGAGTGGCGGTTCACGATCGACCCAATGCGCGAAGGATTACGCCAAAGGTGGTTCGAAAATGATTCTCAACCAATTGAGAATTGGACTATTCCACGTGACTATGATGATGGCGCATGGCAGACAACGCATGTGCCAAGCTGCTGGACAACTGAGCGGGCCGAATGGCATCGTTATGAGGGCGCCGCATGGTATTCACGCATGTTCGTGACAGAGCAGCCCACGGGTGGCGAGCAACTCTTCCTTCGGGTGGGAGCGGCAAACGAGCGCGCGCGTATTTTTTTAAATGGTCATTTTTGTGGCCTTCATATTGGAGGATCAACACCATTTTTTGTTGATGTTACGCATCATGTAATTTCGGGTGAAAACCTCATCATGATTGAGGTTGATAATTCTCGCCGCGCAGACGCCGTGCCAATGTATCATACGGATTGGTTTAATCATGGTGGTCTTTATCGGGATGTAGAATTGGTAAAGCTTCCAAAGCTACACATCACCAAATTTTTTATCCGCCTTACTGCAGATGGAATTAGAGTTGATCTGACGCTGTCAGCGCCACAAAGTGGAGTTGCCAAGATTAATATCGTAGGACTGTACTCTGGGGATATCGATGTAATAAAAGGAAATGTGAGTGTAACACTTGCGGCCGAACCAAAATTTTGGGCGCCTAATGACCCAAAGCTTTATGACGTATCAGTCAGCTTTGATAAGGATATTGTTCGTGACCGAGTAGGCTTTCGCCATATAGAGCGGCGAGGAACAAGCTTATTCCTAAATGGCATCCCTCTTTGGTTAAGGGGGATAGGAGTTCACGAAGAAGATAAAGAACAAGGCAAATGCTCCAATGAAGTAGACATACGGCGCCGGTTTAAGCATCTGCGTGAACTTGGTGCTAATATTGCGCGGCTTTCGCACTATCCCCATCACGAACGTGTCGCCGAGATAGCAGATGAGATGGGTATTTTATTATGGGAAGAGATCCCAGTTTATTGGGCGATCCAGTTTGATCGAAAATCGACTTTTGAAAACGCCAAAAATCAACTTTTGGAAATGATCAGGCGCGATACCAACCGAGCTAGCGTCATTCTTTGGGGCGTTGGAAATGAAAACGCTGATACTGATGAGCGCCTGTCATTTATGCGCCGCTTGGCTGAGACCGCTCGGCAGGAAGATCCTTCACGTCTAATTACTGCGGCCTGCCTAATAAATCGTGAAAAGTTCCAGATTGAAGACAGGCTAACCGCTTATCTGGATGTGATTGGGTTAAACCAGTATTTTGGATGGTACGAACCAGGGTTTGAGGGATTGGAGAAACTGTTAAAAAGTTCAAAACCAGATAAGCCAGTGATCATCTCAGAAACTGGCGCCGATGCTCTAACGGGTTTGCACGGTCCTGACACGCAGCTGTTTACCGAAGAATATCAAGCGGCAGTCCTAACGCGACAAATCGATATAGCGGCCCAAACTGACTATATTGTTGGAACATCAATTTGGATATTATACGACTTCCGAACGGACAGACGACAGACGCGACACCAACGTGGCTGGAATCTAAAAGGCGTTATTGCCGCTGACAAAAATACCAAAAAGTTAGGCTTTTCAGCTTTGGCTCGGGCCTATCAAATACATTTTAAAGACGCCAAGCCAGACTAACATTTCTATTAAAGAACGGCGCGTATCGGTTAATACTCAAAACTCATGACCCATGAAACGACGTCACCAATTTCAAACTTTGCTTAGAGCACCTAACCGAACGGCTTGAGCTTGCGCCTTTAGAGCGAGCTCCATCACTTTGAAACAATGCTTCTGCGGCATTGCGGTCTCGGTTCGTTGGATCACATCGTGAATAAGCTGTTCGAAATAGGGTAGGGCAGCATCAGTGGCGTTAATATACTCACAGCTATCCCCGTTTACCACAAACACATGGTTGGTGCCTTCCCGCCCGGCCACGTCAACATATTTGCGCAGTTCGATATAGCCCTCAGTTCCGAGTATCGTTAGGCGGCCGTCACCCCAAGTTGGCAATCCGTCAGGAGTATACCAGTCAACTCGGACATACCCAAGTCCATGATCAGATCGTAGGTTGATCTCTCCAAAATCCTGCAAACCAGCATCAGAGGGGTTTGCAAAATTTGCGACAGTCGACGATACGATTTCCGCATCATCCGAACCAGTAAAAAACAAGAACTGGTCGATCTGATGGGAGGCGATATCAGTAAGAATACCGCCATATTCCGCCTCGTTAAAGAACCATTTAGGCCGCGTAGGACGATTGAGACGATGTGGACCAAGACCGACCGTTTGTATAACTTTGCCTATGCGGCCCTCGGCAATCAATTCAGCCGCGCGGGTAACTGCAGGAACTTCAAACCTCTCAGAAAAGTCAATCGACCATATGCGTCCGGTTTTAGCAACGCATGCTGTAATACTATCCAGCTGTTCCAATGTCGTGCAACCAGGTTTATCGGTCATCACATCTTTACCTGCTTGCATTGCCTCAATCGCACGAGCAGCCCTACGGACTGGGACATCGGCGATCAATATCATATCTATTTCTGGGTCCTGTAAAAGACTATCTCGGTCTGCAACCCTCGGTATATCTGGAAAGCGCTGTAAAAAGCCCTCAACTGGCTCAGGGTCACCTTCGGTCCACCACCCCTTACATTTGCATCCAAGCTCGAGCATCTTGCTCAATTGTCCAAAGATATGTCTGTGATCAACGCCAATGACGCCCAGTGTGAGGTTTTTCATTAACTTACCTTTTCTTTTAATATGATCTGCCGGGCTTCACGTGAGCTCATCTCAATAGCTCTGATTAACCGTTGGACTCTGAGGGCTTGAACTCCTGTGACGCGAGGCTGACGGCCTGTTTTGATTGCATCTACAAAGTCAGCAATAAGTGATTTGTGCCATTCATAAGGAAACGCCATTGGATCCGCGCCGGCCCCGGTCTGGGCCTTTTCACCAAAACTCTGGCTTTGACCATTGCGCCAATCCACTTTTAAGATCCCAGCCTTTAGTTTTAACGAAGCTTTCTCACACTCAAAGGTTAAACTTTCGGCTCCCCCAGGGAAACTCGCCGTACTCGCAAAAATTGATCCAATTGCGCCATTTGCAAATTTGAACGCACCAGCTACTACATCCTCTGCTTCCATCTGGTGAAACGGCGTTTTTGCGCACATCGCTTGTACCGATATGACTGGGCCAGACATTTGCAGCATCAAGTCTAGCGTATGTATCGCTTGACTGATAAGTACCCCACCACCGTCACGGTCATAAGAACCGCGACCAGGTTCATCATAATAATCTTGACCACGCCACCAAGGTACCTCAGCACGGATCACATGAATGGTGCCAAACTGTCCCTGATGAAGCATATCAAACAAAATTTCAGACGCTGCGCGAAACCGATGTTGAAAAACGACACCAAGCGAGACACCTGCCGTAGCACAGGTTTCTACTATAGCTTCAGCATTTTCAACAGTCCGTTCTAGAGGTTTTTCACTAAGTATATGCTTACCGTTTGACGCAAACATCGAGACTATTTCAGATCGAGCGTCTGGTGGAGTAATCAATAACAGAGCATCAACAGTCGGATCCTGCGCTAATGCGTGCAAATTGCTCGACTCTGGAAAATTATAAGTCTTGCAAAACTTAGAACGCGCATCTTGTGAGCGGGAATAGACCCCCCTTACCTCAAGCACATGTTCCAAATCTTTTAATGCAAGTGCGTGAGGTTTTGCAGCCATGCCAACCCCAACCAACGCTATACCAATTTTGTCGCTCATGAGGTGCGTCTTTGAGCAATTACTTGACCGTTTGCATCAAACATATGCATTTGCGCGATATCAAACTTCAAAGCGATTTTTTGAGATTTCGAAATTGGCAATTGCCCTTGCTGATGAACGGTTATCTGGGGAAGCCCGTCAGCATCGCAATACAGATATGTTTCCCCGCCCAATTGTTCGGCAAAGGCCACCTCTGAGGATGTATGGCCAGTACCCTCTGACACGATTTCTATATGTTCTGGGCGTATTCCCAAAGTACAAAGATCACCGTCAACCATACCATCAATTTGTCCAATGGGCACTGATAAACCTGGGCCTGTTAGTGTCAAACCATCAGCGCTCTCCACGACGGTTGCACTAATTAAATTCATCTTAGGCGAACCGATAAACCCGGCTACAAAAACGTTTTGTGGGTTATTGTATAGATCCAGAGGGGCCCCAATTTGTTCAATCGATCCATTTTGTAATACAACAATCTTATCGGCCAGGGTCATCGCTTCAATCTGATCATGTGTGACATAGATCATGGTGTCGCCAATAGCTCCATGTAATGCGGCGAGTTCTTTGCGCATCGTTACGCGCAGCTCAGCATCAAGATTGGATAGTGGTTCATCGAACAAAAAAGCCCTTGGATTGCGGACAATAGCCCGCCCAATTGCAACTCGCTGGCGCTGTCCACCTGACAAGGCCTTAGGCTTTCGTTGTAGATAGTCGGACATCTGCAGCATCTCGGCGGCGGCATGTACGCGGCGCTCAATTTCAGCTTTGGGGACTTTCGCGTTTTCAAGTCCAAACGCCATGTTTTTATAAACGCTCATGTGAGGATAGAGTGCGTAGGATTGAAAAACCATCGCTAGACCGCGGTCAGATGCGCTCACTGAATTCACCGACACCCCATCTATTTCAACTGAGCCCTCGCTTACATCATCAAGCCCTGCAATAATACGCAAAAGTGTTGACTTTCCACAGCCTGACGGGCCGACAAATACGCAAAATTCACCAGAGGCTATATCCAGATTAATCCCGTGGATGACCTCGACGTCACCATAAGATTTGCGGATGTCTTTAAGCTGAATTTTGGTCATTAAGGAAGATCCTGTTTCATCGGCTTCGCATTTTTGCGGCCTGCTTTGGATTAGCTTTTTGCATTCGCAAAGGTGATAATCCCTTAAGAATTTGATTTATATCGTCCAACATTGTCTCGCGTATTCTGCCATATGAGGCATTCAATCCACCAGCAAGGTGAGACGAAAATAGTACGTTTGGAACCGTACGATAAGGACTGTCTTCTGGAACTGGTTCTTCTGGAAAAATATCAATTGCTGCACGGAACTTACCATCTGCCGCAAGCTCCAGAAAATCATCAAATTCCACGATTTCAGCTCTGGAAGCCAATATCACGCTGGCATCCGTTCGGATTGTTTCCAATCGTAAACGGTCCAAAAAGCCCTCGTTTTCGGAAGTTACCCCTGCAAGTAGGAATAAAACGTCCGAATTACTTAATGCTTTTTCGAGCGTTACTGGCTCCACACCCTCTGCTCGCAGATATCCTTCTGATAACCATGGATCATGCGCCATCAAACGCACTCCAAAGGGCCGAAGCAGCGGCACCAAGGATCGTCCCAGGTTCCCGTATCCCACTAAGGCAACATCTGCATTATAAAGGCTTTTTGCATCCTGATTGCCGGCAATTCCGTAGGATTCTAGGCCAGCCCGGAACAGTTTATCTGCTTTGTGCAATCCACGCAGCAGCATAATCGCCTGACCAATGCAATATTCTGCGACCGCTGGGGCCATAGCGGGAGCAGCACTCAGGACATGGATGCCCCGCGCATTGCACTCCTCATAGTCGATATTTGGTTCCCAGTTGGCTTTCACATTGAGTATTGCGCGCAAGTTTGGGGCACGGTCTAGACGTTCTTTTGGCATTGCGGTCTGGCCGATAAGGATAACCATATCCGCCAAATGCTGTTCCACCAGTTCGTCAGGGGCGCGTGATCCCCAATGCGCAACAACGTCACCCATTTCCTCCAGCGCGGTGGCGCAGTCAGGTGTAAAAACCATGGATTGGTTCCGAGGAAATGGATCCATAAAAATTAATGGTTTTTTCATTTCATTCCTGAACTCGCTATTCCAGTGGTGATGAATTTTTGTAAAAAAGCAAATACCAAAGCTACTGGAATAAGCGTAACAACAGTCATTGCCAGAATATAATGCCATTGCACGTCTAACTCGCCCTGAAACGCGTTCAGACCTACTTGCAGCGTGTAGACTTCAGTTCGATTGAGTACGATAAGCGGCCATAAAAATTCATTCCATCGCCACATCACCGAAAATATAGCAAGAACGGCAATCGCTGGCATTGCCAATGGTAGAACTACTTTTGAAAAAATCGTCCATTCAGACGCATTATCCATTCGCGCCGCCTCAATCAGTTCCTTAGGTATGGTCAACATATATTGGCGCAACAAAAAAACGCCTGTTGGCGTAGCTGCTCCCGGTAGAATTACCGCCCACAGTGAATTCACCATACCTAGATTAGTAACCACCAGATAGACTGGAACCATGATCACGGTAATAGGGATCATCAAGGTACCAATCACAAAGAGCATGATCGCATTGCGGCCTCTGAACTCATATATACTCAGCCCGTAGGCGGCCATTGAGTTAATTAAAAGCGTCACTAAGGTTGCCACCACAGTGACCACGACCGAATTCTTCAAAAACAGGAGAAAATTAAATCGCTCCAACGGATCGCGATAATTTTCCCATGCCATGCGAAACTCTCGTACCTTAGTACGTTGGTCTATAGGGATTTTAAATTTTTCACCTGGATTTTTGGGATCAACCATCTGGCTCACGATGCCAATCCGACGAATTTGTGCCAATTGTCTGGTACTGCCATCATCCATTTTGACATCAAAAAGCAACAGCGGCTTTTCATAGCCTTCAACCTGAAGCTCAATCTGACCCAGAGGAAAAAACGTGGGTGGGAACTCCAATAAACCGGCACGAGTCTTGAAAGAAGACATCCCTAGCCAAAGTACTGGCCCAAACATCAGAAAAATTCCCAACGCCAAATAGGTATAGCTGAAAATATCGGTCCAATGCCATTTTTTGCGTCCACGCCTCGCCAAAATAATGGAAACCAGATTTTTAGTTTCAACGCCCGGATCAGCCATTGTCACGAGCTCTCGTAACGGCCAGTTGCAGCATGGTTAAAACGAACAAAATAACTCCCAATACAATAGAGGCTGCAGAGGCAAGTCCGAAATTCTGTACTTGCTCAGTGAACCCAGTGTTATAAATATATTGCACAATAAACTGTGTGGCAGTGCCTGGACCACCGCCAGTCAGAACAAATACCTCATCAAAAACTTGCACGCCCTTGATTAAAGCTAGGACCACGACCACGAGAAGGTTAGGCCAAAGCAACGGTAAGGTAATACGCCAGAAAACTCGCTCTTTTGAAGTTCCATCCATCTCTGCCGCCTCATATAGGTCGGGCTGAATAGCCTGAAGGCCGGCCAGTAAAATCAGCGTGTAAAAACCCATATGGGCCCAGATTGAGACAAATACTGCCCAGAACATTGCCCATTCTGGACTGACAAAGAATAAGATTTTGTCCATTCCAATTGAGACTAAAAAGGCATTCAGAATACCATCGCGCAGTAGAATCCACTTCCAAATTAGAGCTACAACTACTGGGGAGAGCAGGACTGGAAAAAAGAAAACTGCGCGAAAAAAACCTCGACCACGGATCTCACGATTTAGTATAAGAGCAGTTATTAGTGAAAATAGAACCAAAAATGAGACTTGGAAAAATACAAAAATGAAAGTGTTATACAGGCCTTTCCAAAACCTATCCTCACGACAAGTTATAGGGTCACCAAAGGTCTTGCAATCAAGTAGAAAACGATATTGCTCGGTACCGGTGTAAACGCGGTTGCTTAAAAAAAGTTCGGTCCCTCCGGTAAAGGAAAAGGCAAAATTTATAAACAAAGGAATAATAACAAAAATTCCAAAAAATATGAGGTTGGGGAGTAAAAAAATCCACGGCATCCCTTGGACGCCAACCCCTCTCTGAATTTTTGAAAAAGGGTATTCAAGCAAGCGAAATACCTGCTGTACAGGCCAACCAGCAATGGATACCGCTGTGTTTTTTACAGCAGCAGGTTGATCTGTATTTTTTGTCATTACTTGCAGTCCGCTTTATTGGAGTGGTTGGCCCGATAAGGCCAACCACTTTGTATTGATCTTAATCTACAGCCTTGGCTGCCAGCTGCTTTGCAACATCTTCTTCCATGCGCACGTAGGCTTGCTCAAGGGTAAGCTCACCCACAATTGCTTCATTCAAACGCGAGATAAGCGCGTTGAACATGATGCGGTTATTCGGATAACCTTGAAGATCGAAAGCTGTCGGTGAAATTTTTGGTACAGCGCCTGCAAAGGTGCTCAAAGCATGCTTGGCACGCGCGTCATCTGTCGCAAAATCTACACCACCAGTTGCTAGCTTAAGATGGCCAGGAATGAATAGGTTTTTACCGTAAAATTCAGCTAGGTTTTCCTCTTGTGCGAGAAAGTCCATTAACTTGCCTACTTCTTCTGGATGCTTTGTATCCTTCATTGCAACGAGTGCAGCACCACCTGGCATACCAGTACAAGCTGCAGCACCGCATGGAGCTGGTACGGCCCACCAATCAAACGCATCGCCGATTGTTCCAGAGAATTGGCCAATTTGCCACGAGCCAGACATGTACATCACAACCTGGCCATTGGCAAAATCTTCGTTGGCACCAAGGTACGATGAACCTGACACAGATCCCCATAGTTCCTTCGTCATAGTACCGTCTTGGTGCCAGTCATAAAGGCGCTGGGCCATTTCTTTCAAACCATCATCAACCAAGGCTGGTTCTCCGTCGGCATTGAACATTTTAGCACCCATAGCAATCGCTGGGCCTGAAACACGGTGTCCGGAGCGGTCCCATGCCATAGGAATAGGGATATCAAGTTTGTCCGCAACATCATTGGCTGCAGCGGCCCATTCATCCCAGGTTGCGCCATCCCCGGGCATAGCAACGCCAGCCTGCTCAAAGAAGGTTTTGTTCACATAGGGGCCAGTTACTGTTAGCTGCGTCATGAAGCCCGAGATTCTATCAGAGTCTGGCGCCAACCAATCGAGGAACGGTCCAAAGCTCGCTTCCCAGTAAGCACTGTCTGAGATGTGTGGCGTCAGGTCCATATAATATTTGCTAAGGCCACCTAAATCTGTGACGCGGGCAAGATCAGGTCCAGCACCAGCTGCCAACTGAATCGGCAAAGATTCCATGATAGATTTGTATGGCACAACATCAATAACAACAGAAATGTCTGGATTTTTTGCCTCAAAACGATCAATGATGGACTGCATGACTTCGCTTTCACTGCCGTCATTATACCACATCATACGCAATTCTGTTTCTGCCAGCGCCGAAGTAGCACCCAGCGTGGCTAACACGGAAGTCGTAGCCAGTAGTCTTTTAAAATTTAACATCAAAGATGTCCTCCCAATTAGAACTGTGCCTGCCCGAGCGATATTAGCAGACTTTTTTTATTATAACCTCAGCTCATACGCCAAGCTCACTCCATATTTTATGGCTTTCGAATTATCGATTTGAAAAATTCACGACTCGATACACCACACTGTCAAAGTAAGAATTAGTATGCGGCTGTTTTTTTCTATGGCAAGCACATTAATCAAAAATTTAATTTTTAATCTTCTTTGAAAGTATACTCAAACTTCCATCGGTTAGTTTTTTGACTGAAAAACAGACATTTCATTTCGGCATGTGCTGGAACAAAGTATACTTTTACCAAAATAAGAAATTGAATTCAAAACCCATACTGAGGCCAATCCAGACTGCGAAAACGCAAAGTACTATTCCTATTTCTTTCATGCGACCTCGTCTCTTTTCTATTTCTTTTTTAGTTTAAATGAGTTTGTCATGAGGAATGGGATTATTGTCAGGTGTTAGATCTCTATACTAATCTCTATTAGGGAACTCTATTCTTGAAAATGGCCAATCTGTTTCAAGCCAACGTTTAAATTTTGAGCTTAATCGGGCCTCAAGTCCATTGACGAGATGTTCTTGGCGTATCCAATAGAATGCTTGCGCTTGATATTCTGATTTCATTGACGGGTAGATATAGCAACAACCAAGGCATAACTCACCATCCAAAGACATGACCGAGTAAGCAAAGGAATGCCTCAGAGTAAATTCTCTTTGATGCCAGCCAAGATCAATAAGGTTTTCCTCTATAGTTAAACCAAGAGGCCAACCATCGTCACTTCCCATCAAGCCTTGCAAATGTTCCACGCTGCTCATAACGGCGTCATAATCCTTAATTAAATTATCAACGGTAAGTGGTTTCAAAGCAAATTCATCGGTTTTAAGACTTTGAGGTATTGAGAAACTATTAGGAACTATTGGTCGACTATACATTACTTTTTTCACTCCAGTTTAAAGTTTCTATAGTCTTCAGCTCGATGAGTGTCTCGCATAGAGCTCACAGTTGAAACAGTAGGGTCATGCCTAGCTTTGTGACCCACACTATATTAATTCCTACATGGTTTTGGTCCTGGATGCGTTGTGGGTTTCGTCATCACTAGCTCTTTTGAAACGAGCCGCTATCAGATTTAGTCTGCAGGGCGTTGTAACCAATAACCATACCAAATTTTAGACTACAGAGGGCCCTTTTACTAATTATACTGTTGTGGGAGCTTGGGTAATCAAAAAATTATTAGTTAGCCAGATATTTTTCAATAGCTTTTTTGAGTTCTCGTTCAGCGTTGCATGGTAACCAACATATTTTTTCTATTTTTGTCAGATTAGCTCTGGCTTCATCAATTTTGTCAAGCTGGAGGAACAGTTCGCCCTGGTATTCTAAAGCTCCTGTGTGCTTGGGATGAAGTGCTAAGGCGGCGGCGTAATATTCTCCTGCAACCTTCAATTTACCAGACTTTCTAGCTGTGAAACCTAAAAGATTAAGACGGTCAGCTTCCTTTGTTCCCACTTTCATTTTTTCAAGTTGTACGTGAGCCTCCTTGTACTTTAACATCCCAATGAGAGTTTTGACCTCAGAAAAAATATCAATATCCTCTTTTGAACTGCCATAACGACCAGAGCTCGAGGAAGCGGATTCAGTGCTGTCATCGTCACCGCCTGCTGCTAATGACATTCCAGTGGTCAGACTTAAAAATAGTGTAAGGCAAATAATTTTTCTCATGTTCATTCCTATGTAACTTTGCGTAAATGTGATCTATTCTTTGAAATTGTTACGCGTTGAGAACTAAAACAGATCAATTAAAAATTTCTTAAAGCTAGAAGTAATCCTCGCACTTCAACTAACTAAGTTTCACTATTAGTATAAAATTAAAATGGCCTTTGAAGGTATGCGTTGTGATAGTGGCACTGGTTGATACGCTGTCAGGGTTATCTGTTATTTATTACAAAATATTGGAGAAAGTCATGCAACTAAAAAATAACCCTGACCATAGCGAGCGTTATAGGGCTTAGCTTTTCAAACTCATGTTATGCGGGGATAATCACTGGCATTTAGTATCATTTGCCTGGCTACTATAGCTCTTGAAATTCCTGGCGTTATTTCCGCGCTTCTACCTGTCATTGGTACTGGAATAATCGCTATTTTATCTATTATAACTTGGTGCAATCTATCAACTGCTAATAATCAAGCATAAGCTTGATCAACAAAATGATGGCCTATCTCAGCAAAGTGATATTGAAATTAATCATATAAAGTTTGTAGGAACCAATAAAATGAAAGAATATTTGGGAGGATGTTCATGCGGGAGAATTAGATATGAGCTTCTGGCTAAGCCTATGTTTACCCACTGTTGTCACTGCCACTTATGCCAACAAATAACGGGGTCCGCATTTATAACGAATACATTTATTGAGGGAGCTAATTTTAAATTAACATCAGGAAAAACAGCGCCTTTTATAGGTCCTTCTGGCTCTGGACGTGGACATACTATTAAGCGTTGTCCTGACTGCGGTGACCCAATTGTAAGTTATTTTGGAGATACAGAGCATCTCGCTGTTTTTAAGGCGGGTACACTGGATAATCCTAATCTAGCTCCCCCTGAGGCCCATGTCTTCGTGAATACCAAAGTAGACTGGTTGCAGATACCAGCAGAGACCCCATCATTTGAAATGTTCTATAACTTCGAAGAGACATGGCCAGCTAGTGCATTTTTAAGATTGCAAAAAGTAAGAAAGCTACAGCAGGGTAAATTGGATTAAAGCGGGCAATGCGACGGTAACCCCAGGCTTGGCTTTATATATCAAAATGGGGCGTGTTTTGTCATCCAAAGACACTACAAAGTGCGCCCTGCACGCTTGAGCCAAGTTTAATATGACAAAGCCTTTAGTCTCAAGTTTTTCTTGACCGATTGATAAAAAAAGAAGTTACTACATCTGAAACAGGAGGGGAACTATAATGACTAAATTCACATATTTTAATCGTCGACATTTCATGGCGACCACAGCCGCCACGTCGCTTTTGATTGGCGCCAGTCACACAGCTGCTGCTGAACCGATCAAGGTGGCGGCCATTTATACAGTGCCCGTTGAACAGCAATGGGTCAGCCGCATCCATAAAGCAGCACTCACAGCGCAAGATCGTGGAGACATTTCTTACTCGTTCTCGGAGAATGTTAGCAATACTGATTATGCACGTGTGATGCGCGAATATGCTGAGGCGGGTAACACGCTGATCATCGGCGAAGTGTTCGGCGCGGAACAAGAGGCACGCGAAGTTGCTGCTGAATATCCAAACGTTGCATTCTTGATGGGCTCAAGCTTTAAAGAAGACGCGGCGCTGCAGAATTTTTCGGTCTTTGACAACTATATTCAAGACGCGTCCTATCTATCTGGCATCATTGCTGGTGCGATGACTGAGTCTGGCAATATTGGCATGGTTGGCGGTTTTCCCATTCCCGAAGTGAACCGTCTGATGCATGCGTTCATGGCTGGTGCGCTTGAAATGAACCCAGATATCAAGTTCCAGGTGAGCTTTATAGGAAGCTGGTTCGATCCGCCTAAAGCCAAAGAAACTGCATTCGCGATGATCGAAAACGGTGTTGACGTTCTTTATGCTGAACGCTTCGGTGTTTCTGACGCCGCCAAGGAAAAGGGCATTCTAGCGATTGGAAACGTCATCGACACGCAAGCTGATTATCCTGATACTGTTGTAGCTTCAGCTATTTGGAACTTTGAGCCAACGTTAGATACTGCAATTGCAGCTGTTCATGCTGGCACTTTTGCAGCGGCAGATTATGGGGTCTATTCCTTCATGAAACAAGGAGGAACCGAACTGGCGCCGTTGGGCACGTTCGATGGAAAAGTTCCGGCAGCTGCACTTTCGCTTGTTAGGCAGCGTGAGGCTGAGATCAAATCTGGCGCGTTCTCGGTCACGATTAACGACAACGAACCATCGTCGTCTTGATCGAACATGTCCAAAGATGCAGTTGAGGCACTTTCCCTTAACGCCATAACCAAACGATTTGGAGAGCTGACCGCGAATGATGCGGTCAGCCTATCGTAATGTGAGTTATCACTGCACCGGAATCCATTACCCGCGCAGGTAAGACCACCTTCAGCGTCACCCTCGCCTACACGCACATTGAAGCGGTCGCTCCGGTAGAGGCTCCTGACGCAACCGAGGTTCCCGTAATCGCGACACCCACTAAGGAGGCCAAAATCTGATGCACAGATCTCCCAGAGAACGCCTGACCGCCTTGCGCTGGCAAACGGCAGCGGGGCGCGACAAGCTTAACCGGATTATGGATGAAACCGGACTGCGCGCACCACTGGACGTTACGGTTGGGCGTTTGTCCGTTGGCGAACGGCAAAGAATTGAAATCCTGAAAGCGCTGTACCGCGATGTGCGCATACTGGTCCTTGACGAGCCAACTGCAGTTTGCGACGATGACCTGTTCGCAACCCTCAGACTTGCCATCGCAGAAGGGCTTTCAATCATCTTCATCTCGCATAAATTGCATGAAGTTATGGCTATCGCTGATCGGGTCGTTGTGTTGCGGCGCGGGAAGATGGCAGGCGGTGTCGATACAAAAGATACAGATAAAAACGCGCTTGCCGTGATGATGATGGGGACTGAGGCGACGCCGCCAGAAGTCTCACCTGCAAAACCGGGCGCACCGTTGCTTGCACTGAGCAAAGTCACGACCCCTGATGTTGGTAGCGTCCCCGGTTTGAAGTCAGTTTCATTAGCCCTGAAAGCGGGTCAGATCGTCGGTCTTGCGGGTGTGTCTGGCAACGGACAGGCGGCGATGGCTGATGTCGTTGGTGGATTGTTAAATCCAAATGACGGGCAAGTCGTTCTGGGCAGCGAAACGGTTCAGAAATGGACGCCCCGTATCGCGGTGCAAAGCGGTATCGCGCGTATCCCTGAAGACCGACAAAAGACCGGCACGATTGCAGATTTTGACCTCATAGAGAATGCGATTCTGGAACGATATAAGTCACCTGCGTTTAGCAAGGGTGGTTGGATGAACTGGCGCAAGTCTCGTGCCTTTGCTGATGGTATTATCGACAAGTATGATGTGCGATGCCCCGGATCAGACACCCCGATCCGGCTGCTGTCGGGCGGCAACATGCAAAAGCTGATCCTTGGGCGGGTGCTTGAGGCTGATCCACAGATAATTCTAGCTAATCAACCTGTTCGTGGTCTGGATATTGGTGCGGTCAACTATGTGCACAGCCAATTGTTGGCGGCCCGGAAACGCGGTGCATCGGTGCTATTGATTTCTGAGGATTTGGATGAGATCATAAGACTTTCCGATGTGATCCATGTCATTGCAGACGGACGGCTTTCACCAGAATTTAAGCGCGGCGAGATGACACCAGCGCAACTGGGGCTTTGGATGGCCGGTCAGGGATTCGAAATGGACGTTGCCCATGCGTCTTGAACCAATCAAAAACCCAACGCTTGCTCGCAAGCTTGTCCCTCCTGCGATCGCACTTACTACAACAATTGTGATCGCTTCGTTGTTGGCGACGGTTGCGGGGGCAGACTCGTTTTCTGTTATTGGTTTAATCCTCAAAGGTGCGTTTGGCTCAAAATTTGCGATCCTTGAAACGCTAAACCGCGCAACACCGTTGATCTTCACCGGCCTCGCGGTCGCCGTCGCATTTCGCGCTAAGTTCTGGAATATCGGCGCAGAGGCACAGCTTTATGCAGGTGCGTTAATGACTGTTATGTTGGGTACTGGGGTGTTGCCATGGCCAAGCTTTGCGATCCTTCCTCTGATCATCATCGCATCCATCTTAGCAGGAGCCATTGTCCTTTTGGTCCCAGCTCTCCTTAAAACGCGGTTGGGCGTGGACGAAGTCGTCACGACACTGCTGTTTAATTTTATTTTTCTACTTTTCATCTCAATGTTGCTCGAAGGTGTACTCAAAGACCCGATGGGTATGGGCTGGCCAAAATCTGCCCGCCTTATACCTGAGGCGAGATTGCCGCGGATTGTGGATGGGTTACGCCTGCATTGGGGCTTCGGTCTCGCGATCTTCTCGGCTATTTGCATTTGGATCATCCAGACCCGTAGCACCTTAGGATATGAAATGCGTGCTGTAGGATTGAACAAGGATGCTGCTGCCTTCGCTGGCATTCCAGTCAACGTGGTGATCGTGAAAACGGCGCTTCTGTCTGGTGGCCTGGCAGCACTTGCTGGGTTTTCTGAGGTGGCCGGATTAAAGGGCAGCCTGACGCTCGATCTGTCGCCGGGCTTTGGCTACACAGGGATCATCGTGGCGATGCTGGCATTGTTACATCCACTCGGTGTTATCGTTGCGGCATTGTTCGTTGCCGGAATTTTTGTGGGCGCCGACAGTATGAGTAGAGCTGCTGATGTACCGACATATCTGGCGGACATCATGCTTGCGACAGCACTCCTTCTTATGGTGCTGGCCATCATGCTAACGCGGTTTCGTGTGGTGAGGGATTAGCACCATGGAAATTATCGAAATCCTCTTGACCGCTAGCTTTTGGGCTGCAGCAATTCGCATCGCCAGCCCTCTGATTTTTGCCACATTGGGAGAGTTGATCTGCGAACGTGCAGGCGTCTTGAACCTCGGAATCGAGGGCATCATGGTAGCGGGTGCATTTGCAGGCTGGATGGCAGTTTATTCCGGCACTGGGCTTTGGACCGGCGTGTGCGTCGCGATGTTGGTCGGGATGTTATTTGGTCTGCTGCACAGCACACTTACCGTTCCGTTTGGCTTATCTCAGCATGTTGTGGGCCTTGGCGTCACCTTGCTGGCAACGTCATCCACCTATTATGCTTATCGGCTGGCGTTGCCAGAGGTCACAAGCCCGCCAAAAATAAAAGCATTCCAGCCCTTTGAAATCCCTATCTTATCAGACAT
>CAJJBP010000004.1 GCA_905182425.1 uncultured Planktomarina sp.
GGCAGCCTACCCATTTCCTCTGACGCGCTTCTTGAGCAGTTAGATAAATGGGGGATAAATTATAAAAGGTATGACCATAATCCCCTTCAGACTGTTGAAGACTCCAAGGAAATTCAAGATAAATTTTTACCTACTCAAGAGGGCGGTGGGCATTTAAAAAACCTGTATCTTCGAGATAAGAAAAAAAAGAACGTCCTCTTGATTGCAGAACAGGATACCAATATTGATTTAAAGGCTCTCAGCAAGGCCATTGGCTGTGCAAATTTGTCTTTTGGCTCACCTGAGAGATTGATGCAGAATTTAGGTATAAGGCCTGGCGCCGTCACCCCATTATCAATGATCAACGGGGTACAAAATAACGTTTCATTATTTATGGATAGTAGTTTGAGAAACTGTTCAAAAATATATGTTCATCCTCTCGTAAATGACAGAACATTGGAAATGTCTTTAGTGGAGTTGGAAAGGTTTTTGGGCATTATTGGAGTAGATTTTGATTGGATTGATTTTTAAAATAACCGTCCAGAACCAATAAACAGAGTGATAAAAAAATGGCTGACGCTATCATACATGAAGACCTTCTCGACCTGCTTCGTGGTGTTGACACACCGACAGTTTGCAACGCAATTGAAGTTGTCCAGGGTAAACGAGGCTTTAACAGGTTCACCCGAGGAACGATGCTCCATTCCAAGCCGGGTGAACCTGCAGCAGTCGGCTTTGCTCGTACTGCACGCATTTCAGGCCTGGCACCCTCCAGCGAACCTTCTAATGTTATTCGCGCACGGCGTAGAGAATATTTTCGTTCGATGGCCTCTGGAAATAGTCCAACTGTTGCAGTGGTCGAAGACATTGACCATCCAAATTGTATAGCTGGATGGTGGGGCGAAGTTCATGTCGCAGTCCACAAGGGCCTAGGAATGCGTGGGGCAATAACGAATGGAGTGATGCGTGATCTAGACGTCATCGACGAGGGCTTTCCAATATTGGCCGGTTCTATAGGTCCTAGCCACGGCTATGTCCATGTCATCGATATTGGGACTCAGGTAAATATTTTTGGAATGCGCGTGTACGAAAATGAGCTTGTGCATGCTGACCGACATGGGGCCATCGTCATTCCCAACCTAGTAATTCCAAAACTTAAATCAGCAATAGAAACTGTTATTGAAAGTGAGGCTATCGTGCTGGGTCCCGCGCGGGAACCAGGTTTTAATATTAATAAGCTTGAAGAGGTTTGGGCTAAATTTGAAGCTGTACGAACCTAGCGACAGCGCTACACACTAAAAGACTACATTTTGAATGCCAGAAATGCAAAAGTTGTGGTTTGGTAGCTCTATCAGTTGACATACCTTACTACTTTAGTAAGAAATAAACTATGTCTAGCCACCCTGATTCGTAAAAAGGGAAGCCCGACACATGAAAAATGTGAGGCCTTCTAGATGTCGAAGCAGAACCTTATTCAGACTGATGACCATGATCACCTTACCAGCTGGACCATGCAAACCGATGATTTAGAGCTTTTAATCATCGCTTCTGAGGCCGACATTACTTCTGTTGAGTGGGTACTAGATCTTCAGTCCAGTGATAGTCATGATATTTCATGAACTATCTTTCTTCTCCTCCTCAGCCGTCTAGCTCATCAGAAATAATCACATATTCAGCCCGTGACCTCATCCAAAATGGACAGACAGTGAAGATCGTTCTTGATGAACAAACGTACACGCTACGAATTACGCGTGCAGGCAAGTTGATACTGACTAAATGAGCGTTAAGTAGCACCTATCTTTCGGTTAAACTACTCAACGTTACATTTGACCCTAACGTTCATTGTTTGGTACCGAACTCGAAAAATAAATTCCAAATACAGAGCGGTAGAGAAATGTTAGCTATTCATTTAAAAAAATATCTCGAACGTTTTGGTGTCCACTATGCTTGGGTTATGGCCACGATAGCGTTTTTATTCTCCATCGTTGCACCAGCCGTTGGAAGCGTCCCACAAATCTTGATCCTTCCAATAACTGAGGCATACGGATGGGACATTTCAGATTTTTCGCTAGCAACCGGCCTTATGTACTTAGTCATCGCTATTATGTGTCCTTTTGGAGCATCGCTGATGTTAAAATTTGGGGTATCAAAAATTGTTTATATCGCCGTTTCATTAGAGGTTTTAGGATTATTATGCACTATTTTTTCCTATGAAAAGTGGCATTTACTATTCAGCATAGGGCTATTTTTGGGTGCAGCATCTGGCATTATTGGACTGAGTTTAGCTGCGACAGTCGCCACCCGCTGGTTTACTGCCAGACGTGGCTTGATAATCGGTATTCTTACCTCAGCCTTCGCCGCTGGCCAATTAATTTTCATACCATTTATGGCATGGATAACAATTACTTATGACTGGCGCTTGGCAGTTTTACCAGGATTGATCGGTGCAGTGCTATGTGGCGTGTTGTTTTTGTTATTCTCAAAAGACTGGCCGTCTGAATTAGATTTGCCTGCTTACGGCGACAAGGAAGTATTTCACCCCCCCACCAACAATGTAGCAAACGTTTTATTCATGACATTCACTAGTCTAGCGGATGGAATAAAACATCCAGCTTTCTGGATTTTAGCAACGACTTTTTTCATTTGTGGCCTTACTTCCACAGGCATTGTTGGACAACATTTTATTCCCTTCTGCGCAGATAACAACGTCGGAATTGTTGTTGCATCTTCGTACTTAGCACTTATGGGAATTTTTAATTTCATCGGAACAACAACTTCAGGCTGGCTCTCAGATCGTTATGACAATTATAAACTGCTTGCTATATATTATGGCTTCCGCGGCTTCTCACTTTTGTATCTTCCTTACGGTAATTTTAGTATTTATGAATTGACGCTATGGGCCATATTTTTTGGTTTGGACTTCATAGCCACGGTACCACCAACAGTCAGATTAAGTGGACAATACTTCGGCACAGTAAATGGTCCTTTAATTTTTGGTTGGATTTTTGCAGCACATCAAGGTGGAGCCGCTTTTGCAGCATATGGAGCAGGTATATCTCGCGATTTCTTCATAAGCTATGTGCCTGCGTTTCTAATGGCAGGTCTAGCATGCTTTGTGGCGACCGGTTTGATTATGTATTTCCGCGCTTCAAAATACCGTCTGAAGGTTCTGTAATTTTTTGTAGCAAGCCTCGCTGCTCAGCATTAGTTTTGAGCACCTAATGTTGGATTATAGCTATAATCGGGGTCATATTCTTATTAGTTTGACAGCATCCACAAAAGGTTCGCCTGCAATCAATGCGGTGTTTTTTGAGCCGCCTATAAGTGGTCAGTAAGCCTAGAAATATTAACGCGGCCCCGCTCCAGAAACTTACTATAGCTAACCACATCTATATTAGTGCCACAGACCACGAGACCCACACGTTTTCCTTTAAGGCGGTTTCGTAGTGGTAACATTACTCCTGCCATCACCGCGCCCACGGCTGGTTCAACCGCTAATTTTGCTTCCTGCTGCAGGATTACCATCCCAGAACAAATTTCATCATCTGTGACTGTTACCATGTCATCAACGTATGCAGAACATAAAGCGTGCCCAAGCGGCAATGCCATTGGTGGCGCAAGACTATCCGCAATAGTATCAACCCTATCGAGCGATACTGGACGTCGGGCTGCTATACTACGTGACATGCTATCTGCTCCAGCAGGCTCTACGCCATAGACCTTGCAAGCGGGGTTGATTGCTTTAACTGCAGCCGCAATACCACTAATTAAACCACCTCCACCTACCGCTACAATTACTGCCTCCAGATCTGGCACGTCTTCAAGAAACTCCAAACCAATACCTGCTGTGCCAAGGGAGGTATTAACCCCCTCAAAGGGATGAATAAAAGTTCTTCCTTCTTCACGCTGCAATCTCTCAGCCTCACCAAAGGTAGCCAGCCCACCATCTTTCATAATTACCTCAGCGGATTCCGCTCTCGCGAGCGCAACACGAAAAGGGTTCGCACTAGACTGCATTACTACCTTGGCTGATAACCCACATTGTCGTGCAGCCCAGGCTGCGGCGATGGCATGGTTGCCCGCACTCGCAGCCGTGATCCCTCGAGCTTTACTCTCAATAGGGATAGCCTGCGCCACCGACAAAGCGCCCCGCGCCTTAAAGGTCCCAGTATGTTGAAAACATTCCATCTTCAGATGGATAATACCACTGCCTAAAACCTGAGACATCAAAGCCGAGGTCAGAGGTACAACCGGAGTTCGCACGATTGAAGGCCTTAATTCCTCCGCCCGCTGTTGCATTGCATCAAGAGTTACCGCGCTTATATCAAATTCAATCAAAAGCCATGCCGTTCTGGTTGTCCATTTTCCATTCCTTCATTTCCTATTTTGACTAATAAACAAATTGATCTGGCCAAACAAGCAGCGTTGAATAAGATCAAACTTAGCCCATTTCGCTAAACTAATATGATAATCGTACAAGTCCGAAATTCTTTGACGGAAAGTGCTTAAAACGCAGTCATGACTTAATAAGTAGTAAGTCATAAAATAAGCTTCCTATTCAGGCACTGTTTTCTATAATGACTGCGCATTTAGTCTGTGGCTTGAAGCGTGAGTAGCACGATAAGATATTGCGCGAAGCGGGTCCTGTTTAAAGCGTATGAATCCAGAGAGGCGAATAACCATGACCAAATCCACGATGACACCCGAGCGTAAACTAGAAGAACTTGGGCTTAAGCTGCCTAAGCCAACAAAGCTGCCAGAGGGCCTACACTTACCCTTTAAGTTTGTGAACATCAGGGGCGAACGCGTGCTTTTTTCCGGTCATCCCAAGAATGCCTTGGACGGCAGTATTGCCGGCCCTTTTGGAGTTGTCGGGAGTGATCTAACAACAGAGCAAGGATATAATGAGGCTCGCGAGGTAGCGTTGTCAGTGTTGGCAAACATCAAGTCAGAGATTGGCGAACTGTCCCGAATTATTGGCTGGGCGCGCGTGTTTGGGATGGTGAATTCAGCACCTGGCTACACCGATCAACATATCGTAGTTAACGGATTTAGTGACCTCATAATTGAAGTATTTGGACAGGATGTCGGCTGCCATGCACGCTCTGCTATTGGTGTCTTTGGGTTACCACTCGGGTTTGCAATAGAGATTGAGGGTGAAGTGATTATTAACTAGTGAACTTCCCTAAGATTAAACCAATTTAGACGAACGGGGCAGGGTTGTCGCCGCCAAGTCCCTCAAGAAAGCCTCGCACAAAGTCACTAGCGTCTATCGGTTCTTTACTCCAAGTGGCATGCAGTAAAGTAGCATTAAACCTGTTTTACAGATCCTCCATACAAACTCGGTGAAACAATGCGGTTTCACCAAATTAAGAGTAATGACAGGATCTGCAAAAGGTGGTGATGGCAGACGATTAGGTGAGCAATTGAAGCGGTTACAGGACCTTTATCAAGGTGAAATGCTGTATCACGCGTTAGTTGGGAATACACTGCGCGGGCACCGTTCAAAACAGGAGTGGAGAAAGCTGCAGCGGGTATAATCGTTGTCGTGGGGGAGGCATCTTTCCTTGAGTTAACTGGAAAAGATAATTGTGTAGACTAAGCTAAATTTGCTTAGTTCCAATAATCCTGTAGCTGTGACTGCTCGGTAGGCTGTGAAGGCTGTGTAGCGGTCTACTTTGTAAACTGTGAACTGTGGCTGCCATTGGATCAAACCCAACACAGTTACTAGTTTAGATGAATGTGAGTTTGATCTATGAGTGCTAATTAGGGCCTGATTAACCATCAAACGCATCTTTTGTCCCCATTGTCCCCCAGACATAAATCTGAATGAACACTTCCTAAGTAATTGATTTTGTGGTGCCCCCACACGGAGGTTGGTTCCCTTCACCTGCACCAAGTAACTTCTAACATTCTGATATCATTAGATACAGCATACCCCAGTTCACTACAATAAGGAGTATTCTGGTCAGTAATGGACTAGGGGGGACGACTGCCACCCCACCCCCTAGGGATGCCGTATATGAGCCTGACCTAAGATTAGGATTTGATGATCGTCAACTAGGGGTATCTGGCTGTTATAGGCTATGTTGACAGTTTCTACTAAGCAGAGTGTGGGGATTGCTTGTGGATGCTATCTCAACGAGGAAGGTGTCCCTTATTACTATCCCTTTCTCGTTAAAGAAGAAGGATAATAGTGTAGGTAGTGTAGGCTGTGTAGGCAAATCGCAAAAGTCCCCAGAGATCTCCCAGTAGAAAGTTTCCAAAAATGCCTACACACCTACACTACCTACACTGATCTGGGCTTAGAACTGCATAACAGGCTGGATACCGCTCCACTGCATCCCACTGGAAGTACGGGACTGGTAATGGAAGAGGCCTAGGGGTGGGACTTGCTTGAACAGTGATAGTGTCTGAAGAGCTTTATCCTCACAGTTTAGTCAGTATAGGTTTGTCAGATTATGCTTCAAAGTATTATGTACTGGGTTAGTCGGTATTAGCCTCTGCTGTTCTGTCATACAAATGTCATGAATTTTCTAATGTCAATTCTGCCATCATTGCCTCGTTTGGGTCATATGGCACCATAGATATTTAATATTTCAAAATTTTATCGCAGATATAGTTCAGTTGAGCGTCTTCCATGGTAGGATAAATGGGAAGACTGATAGTATGAGAATGTATGTATTCGCTTTTAGGAAGGTTTATAGCCAATTCCGCAAAAGCTTCCTGCTTGTGAGGTGGAACCGGGTAATGGCGCATAGTTTCAATACCATGTTTTAACAAATATTGAGCAAGTTCGTCTGGCTGCTCTACCAGAGCCGAAAAAATATGCCAGACGTGCTCACTTTCTGCTGCTTCGACCGGTAACTCAATCCATCTCAGGTTACGTAAACGTGCAGAGTAAAACGAAGCAACTTCACTGCGTCTTCGATTGTCCTCATCCAGATATTTCAGCTTTACGCTAAGTAAACGTGCCTGGAGCTCATCCAACCTACTATTTAGACCTTTCACTTTGTTATAATATTTTATCCTGGACCCGTAGTTTCGTAAAAGTTTTATCTTTTCGTATGTTTCAAAGGAACTAGTGGTTATCGCACCAGCATCACCAAAAGCATCCAGCAAATCATCTTTTAACTGAAACCAGCTGCGTCACTTACGTTACCAACTTTACCACAATCGCTATATGCACCATGCGCTTGGGCACAATCCTCAAAAATTAATAAGCTTTTATCTTTTGCAATTAATTTGATTTCGTCCATTCTACAAATTCTTCCATACAAATGGACTACCAAAATAGCTTTAGTTTGATTTGTAATTGAATCTTCAATTAAACTCGGATCAATATTAAAATCATTTGCAGGTTCGACAGGCACCACTGTTGCACCGACGCTTGTTACCTCATTCATTGTATAAGTATTGCTTGGAACTATAGCCTCGTCACCAGGACCAATATTGTGTGCAAGTAGAATTAGTCGTAAAGCATCTAGCCCATTTCCAACGCCGATGCAGTACTTCGAGCCACAGTATCTTGAAAATTCATTCTCAAACTGTTCAACACCATTCGAAAGTATGTAATCTTTACCACTTATAAAGTTTGAAAATACTTTAATTAATTCGTCCTGAAAGCGCGAATTTAATCCGTTTATATCAAAAAATGGTATTTTCAAAAGGTTATGTTTTAACATGTATGATTTCTGAGGTAACCCCGTTTGCTCTGAGGTTTTTTACCACATCAATAGGTATATGCCATGCAAAGTTCAAAATGACTTTAGGCTTGGTGCTTAACCCAAATAATTCTTTTTCAGGTTTGATGGGAATACGAGTTCCTGGCACATAAAATCCTATTTTCTTGGATCCAGTGATTTCATAGACACAGCTTATATTCTCTTCTGTTAAGTCTAACATTTTAACCAATATCGCAGCACGCCCAGGAAAAGCTTTAGCAGGAATGGGCCCATGGCGGCTATTAAGAAAGTTTATTTTTGCTTTCATCTCGCTGCGCCATGTATTTAAGTCTTCTTTCATCTTAAAAAAACCATCCCCAAAAAGAGTTTCATCAACTGATATTGTAGTCTTTTTTTGGTTGGTCATGGTCACTCTTATGTTTCCTCCGTATCGCTCTAGAAATTCAACGTTGGAAACCTGTAAAGATAGTTTTTCTGCAATAAAGCCAAACGACTACCACTGCCCAAGGATGTTCGTGATAGAATGTGTCAAATTGATTTTTTTCTAAAATCGCCCCTAAGTAATGATTTTCAATGATCAACATCGAGTCATACCCAGTAATATCTTCACGTTTTTCAATAGAGCGTTCAAGTCTTCGATATGGGCAAATACATTTGTGAATGTAATAATATCAAATTTACCAAACTCTTTTAAAAGGCTTTTTGCTGTCGAATTTTCAAAAAAAGCATTGATAGTTTTATGTTTGCTATCAGAGGCTGCAACAGTGGGCTCAACACCAACTGTGATAGCGCCCTTTTCAGAAAAGAAATCAAGAAGGCTTCCATCATTACAGCCAATATCCAGAATTTTTTTCCCAGATAAACTACCAATGGAATTAGATAAGCTTTCCACTAGTTTCTCCATTCCCAAAAGAACACTTGGAGTCATTCTGGCGCGGTATTGGTAGTCATAATGAAACAGTTTTTCTTTCGATACCGGGTATTTTTGATGTGCAGTTATACAGTTTTTACAAAAATAAATCTCTATTGGGTATTCGTCGCATAATTTCTTACTTCCGATTGGGATTAGATCACCGCACAAGGGGTGGTTCCCGAGTTCTAGAACGGGCACGAGGTCAGAATTACCACAGACTTCGCAAAAACAAGTCTCATTTACAATCATAAAAATCGTTTCTCATTAGGTGAGTTTAGACAGGTGGAATATTAAGTGATACCCAAACTCTTGATTTTCTAATTTTAGTCAAAGTAAGCTTATAATAGAATTGAGGAGAACATCATATGAATCCAGTAGAAGTTCAACTATTTTATATTGATGATGACCAGCCAGTCATTGTACAAACTCAAAATGTAGATAAAACGGCCATGTTGCAATGCTGTGTATCAGCAATCAGAAGAAAAAATCCATCTGCAGAAATTTCTTTAGTAACCAACTCTCGCACAAAAATTCATGTAGGTGTTGAAGGAATTAAGGTTATAGAGACCGATACAATCAACCACAGCACCCTTATTTATGATTTAAATGTTTTTCGAAGAAATTATATTTCAGAAAAAAAACACCTAAACAAAAGGGTGATGACGATGATGTATTGATAAATTGTGACTTAAGTCTTTTATTTGAAGGAGATTTCGATATCAAGACTGCAATCTGGACAAGTTGTCCATATGCAATGACAGACAGAGGGTTACCGACGACTCAGCCTTACATGTTTCAATTTACTGGAGGAGGTTTTTTTGTAAATTGTAACGATAGAAGCTTATCCTTTTTTGATCGTTATTTGGAGCTTTGGGAAGAGCTGTATGAGAGCGACGATTTTACTAGCTATGGGCAATATGGACCAGGCATAAAGCATAACTTTTTTAAATGGTGGGGAGAGTTACATACATTTTGTGTGATGGTGGGTAATGAAGTTCTATCAGGTAAGGAAAAGAAAAAAGTTATATCGTCTTGTGAGTTTCATTTTCTAGATGAAAGTGATTATAATTATGCACCTGATTGCGGAAAGTTATCTCAGCTAGACGATATAACTTTAAAAGGTATTGAAATACGTGATTTGGCAGCACATTTAAAATATAAGAAAATAATCCATTTCCGAGGTTTGCGAAAAGAATATATGACTGCAGTTTTTTCGCAGTTGGATGCTTTAGTTTAGAAACAGGTGCATTTTAGTGATATAACTTTAGTCCGTAAAGGTTTACACTTTTACCAAAAGATATGTTCACATTGAAATAAGGATTTGGTTATTAATGATAGTACTTCATGCAGATAAAAATATCTTTACACCTCTTGTACATAATAAAGTCGGCGTGGAGGTGGGTGTATTTAAAGGTAGATACGCTTTGGAATTGCTAAAAATGCTGCCAAAGTCCCTAACCTTGATCGACCCATATGATCCAGATGCTTACGGGAGCCTAATCCCAGAGGACGATCCTACAAACAATGCCCAGGAGACGTTGGATGGGGTATACGGAAGTTACTACGTGGGTGGACTGAAGGAATCTTTAAAGGCTGCTTATAAAAACTTAAAACAAGAAATAGCAGGCCATGAGAACGGCAAATTAGTCAAATTTTTAAAGCTGCCTTCAGCAGAAGCCTGTGAGCAATTTGCTGATAAATCAATTGATTTCCTTCATTTGGATGCAAATACTAGGTATGATTACGTTTTGGGTAACTTGATTAGATGGGAGAAAAAAATATCAGACAGTGGTGTGATTGTAATAGACAACTGTTACGTTACTGCCGATGCGAAATTGCAGCACATTTCTACTTTGGAGGGTCTTTCTAGTTTTCTCAAACTCTCTGACTGGACCCCCGTCGGCCTGTCTACTGCGCGATGGTCGAATGTTGTTATCTGCAAGAAGGTGCATGAGAACCATTTTATGTCCTTAATTAAAAAAATATGCATTCAAAACGGAGTAAATTTTTTAGAAATACCACCCCAAATGCTGCATTCTTACCATCATAAAGTGGAACAGTTTGAAGACATAAACGGCCAGATCAATAATTACTGGACGGCAAGCTTTAGTTAAAGACTTTATGGCAAAATAACACAGCTACCTTTTCCAATGCCGATCTAACTTAGCTGCATCACTCACGGCCCCAATGCGGGCATCCCTGAAAGACTTAGTCCTCAAGGAATAAGCAATCCTACCGACTCTATGTAGTATTAAACCTGTTTTACAAATCTAACACCAGATCAATGAATTTAGTTTAGTCTGATGCATGTTCTTATCGGTTTGGCAGAACCAAAATTCTGCTAAGTTGCAATTAAAACCCGTTTATTTTTAATTTTTACCTTCGGTAATAGTTGACTTAATTAGTTAAGACACACTTCGGTAAACACGTACAGTTACTTAAAGTTTAGAGAAGATTTCCCTTATGGAGTTCTTTCTATAGCGGAAATCAAAGTTACTAAAGTTTAGGTAAGTGAATTGGTTAAACAAACAAAAAATGGGTCTAAATAAATGCCTAAAATTTCTTTGCATGGATATGAATTATCGTACAATTTTAATGGAGTATCTAATTCCAAGGAAAGTACCAATCTGTTGCTTGTGCATGGCGCGGGTGGTCAGAAAGTCGACTGGCCTATAGCTTGGCGCAGCGTGAACGATCTTACACGGTCCCTCGGCTTGACGCCAAAAGACCATGGCGGTGAATTGGATAATTATCCAATTTACGCATTGGACCTCCCGGGACATGGGGAGTCAGGCGGTGAAAGCCGGTCATCGGTGGAAGAATATGCAGAGGTAGTCAATGAATTTGTTAGAGCTATAAAACTGGACAATGTCTGTATTGTTGGACATTCAATGGGTGCATCGATTGCGCTCAACGCTGCTCTTAATAAGTATAACTGGCTTACTGCAATGGCTATGATTGGCGGTGCCAGTAAGATGTTTGTGAACGATGCTATACTCGAAGGTTTGAAAGACAATTTCGAGCCAACAATCGACAATATTGTGAAATATTCATGGTATAAAAATACAGGTGCGTTTTTTAAACAAAAGGCACGACAGCGAATGCTCGAAGCAGGTTCAAAAGTCGTGCATGACGATTTCTATGCCTGTAGCAAATTTGACGTTTCAGACAGACTGGCTGAAATCGATGTTCCTACACTCGTAATCGCATCTGATTACGATCGTATGGTGCCACTTAAAATTAGCCACGATATGGCAGACCAGCTAAGTCGCTCAACCTTCGTTACACTGGAAAATTGCGGTCATTTTCAACATATCGAGCAGACCAGTAGAGTCGCAAAAGAATTGGCAAATTATCTTTCCACCCTTAGCTAGCGAGAAGCCGTTCCTAATATTAATTTCGCCAGTGAGGCCCAGTCGCGAAGGATCAAGTAGATACTGCGTTAGAGGTTAAATTGGCCACCACGCCAACGCCTGTTTTTTGTACCCTTAAAGTTAAAAACAATATGGTTAAGCTTGACAAAAGCTGTTTGCAATCAAACAGTTCATTAAAAACCCTATATTTTCAACCCTTAATAGCTTTAAACTGGTGATTGTGAAGTTGATCAATCGTCATAGGCCTTGCACGTAAAATAGCACGCCCATGACAAGCATTATCCCACCCCAAATCCTTGCTAAATTAATCCTTGGGTATGAATTTGTTTCCAAAATCATCATTACAGTGAGCATTGCCATTGCTAAAATGTTCATCAAGCCGAAAGCAAACATTGTCAGCATCAAGGGCGCACAACATCTAATACAGGTCAGGCCATAGGCGGTTCCTGAGACGGCCTCTATGTTCTGACAACACGGCTTTAAATCAGTGAAGGCCACCATTTCTCGTTCTTTTAAACGAGCTGATTTGTGTTGAGACAATTGATAAATGCCGGCAACGCATAGAGTGGCGGCTGCAACCTGTGAGTTTGCAATCACCATATGACCATTTAAGATATCTAGTATTCGTAGCGCCCATTGGACTGCTACCCCCAGCACACAGAACCCTAACCAAATTGCAAAATAGCCTAAGACAAATAGGACAACTCTTCCCCCTCGTTCTCTGACTGATTTAAGCAGTGGATATAAGTTTGGTAACATCATCGCACATACCATAGCCACCCACATTGCAAATGATTTTACAAAGTCCAGGATACCCCAATTGATATTAGTTGTAGTGCAGAAATTTAGTGAAGTTTCAAATCCAAGAGGATCATTTAATAGGTAATATTGAAAGGCAGCAAACATTTGCATACCAGGTCCAGCCTCTGACAGGCTACCAACTGTATCCAGCGTAATTAGCTGCATGAAGCTATACAACCAGCCGAATGCAACTAAGCATAAGAGGATTAAACCCGAGCTAGAGGCCAGCGAGGCTGTTATTCTTTTTAATAGTAAAGCACTAGTCATCGTGTGCTTGCTTTCGTTTTTGCTTTTTCTAATAAACTTCCTGCACTGTCACCGGAAAATGGATTTTGATAAAGAGTGTCATGGCTTTCAACGCCAACATCAAAAACACAATCTTCTTTTGGGCGCGCCACGCACAGTAAGACATAACCGTCTTGGGACTGGCGCTTATTAATTGCCGTTCCCTTAGGCTGACGCACGCTACCAGAGATCATCTTGGCGGCGCATGTTATACATCCTCCATATCGACAAGCGACAGGCAGCACCCAACCCGCTGCCTCAAAAACATCAAGAATCGATTCATTTTCAGCGACTTCTAATGTTTTGTTTTCACGATTTTGGAATGTAACTTTATGCTTAATTCTTTTATGTGACATGAAAAAAGGAGCCTATCACAATAATAGGCTCCCACTTTTCCTAGACCCAGATATCCGATGAACAGTCGCCACCTGGGTATCTTGTCTCATGTGCCCGCGCTGGGCCATGCGGTTCATGACCAAAATCAATATGGAAATCTTTACGAATTTCCATACCACCATTTTCCACATCACAATCAACAATCAGCATGATGCCACCCTTGTCCTTCATGCTCGGATAAAACTGATTATCCCACGTTGAAAATAGTGACGTAGTGACGAATAGGCGCTTTCCATCCAGCGATAGTTGGATCATTTGTGGTGCTCCATCCACTGAACGCCCGTTAACTTCAGGTGCTTTGCCAAGCAGACCACCTATCCAGACCTGGCCAGTCAGTTTTGGGTTTGAGGGATCAGAGATATCATACTGTCGCAAATCTCCGTGCAACCAATTAGAAAAATACAGATATTTGTCGTCCATCGAGACGAGAATATCAGTAATTAAACCAGGCATGGGTACGGGGAAATTATCAACATCAATGGCCTCAACATCGATAATTTTTTCAATCTTTAATTCACCAGCGTCATCTTTATACCAATGAAAAATATTTGAGCTCAGGGTAGCGCCTACAAAGCCGTGTGTGCTGTCAGGATTATGATGGAACCTAGCTTCGAGCGGGATCAAACCTTCAGGACCAAGGTCTATTGATTGTTCAATTTTTCGATTCTTAAAATCCCAAAAATGGATATGCTGGCCGTACTTCCCTTGCGCAACATCCTCCAAATCAAATCCAGGCATGAAGGTGTTAGGCGCGGCCCATTCGGTCGATACCATCATATTATGCCGGGGTTGATACCAAAAATCATAGCTAAAGTTCATACCAGTAGTATCGTTTTCCCAACGCCCAACGATGTTAAAATCTTTATCAAGGTGTAAATATCCACCTGGCGCATTGCCCTCAGCATCTCCCAACATTGACACAATTATATCTTCGCCTAGGCAGTGGACAGTATGAGGTGCAGACAAATTTGTTTTTTCTTTAATTTCATCACCACTAATTGTTTTAAACAGAGCAGGCTTTCTGGGGTCCGTCGCCGTATCAACAATGTAAAAGTTAGATGTCCGAACACCCGGAACGATAAGGTATTTACGTTCCATGCTTCCATCCGTGTTGCAGGAAGAGCAAGCATTCCAGCCCATATGGTGCAGTTCATCGCCAACAACCCCAACTTCCGTGCGATGGATGATCTCACCGTAGGTTGAACTATTTTCGTCAACATCGATTGTTGCTAAATAATCAGGCTTTTCGACCCCAGTTCCTGTATAAATACAAATTGTATAAACAATTTTTTCGCGTGGAGCTTTTATCGCTTCCTGCGGTGATGCATATCCAGGACCGGCACACGGGCTTTTAGTATTATCTAACATATTTTTCTCCGTTGAGTTGTTGCTATTTTCTTTTTAATTTTCTGACCTGATTAGGCCAGAATTTGAGCTTCTAGTTATATTTTTGGCATATTACAAAGCTGGATGGCGCCGCTAATTCGCGTTGATAATTTGATTAACTTTTCACCAATTTCATATCTATACTCCTGTCCAAACCGACGAATTGGGCCAACTGCACCAACGCTAAAGGTTGCGCCTATATTTCCGATTGAAATAGGTGCCGCCACGCTCGCAATCCCCATATCAATTTCTTGATCACAATCTGCAAATCCACGTTCAATTATTCTTTTGAAATCTGCGTAGATATCTTCTTGCGAAGTTTTTGTGTGGTCGGTGTATTGGCGAAGATTTTCTGAGACGATGCAGCTTTGGAATTCGGGCTCAGCAAAAGCAGCTATTGCTTTTGAGCACGAGCAAGCATGCATAGGCCGTTCCCCAAGACCCGGGTGAATAAAGGCTCTCCCAGGATCTAATGGTGTTTCTACGTGAATAATTTCGACTTTGCTGTCGCGAAACCGTGCAAGGAAAACCGTCTCATTATATTCTATTGCCGCTGCTTTTAATAAAGAAGCTGAGGCTTTGCAGACGTCTGTGTCTGATTTTCCCAAGAGAGCAATACGAATTAGCCGCTCGCCAATCCTCACTTTACCAGAATTCTCTGCAGGCTCAATTAAGCGATGTTCTTCAAGTGTCTGAATCAATCGATAACAAGTGGGCTTAGGAAGCTTGGTTGCTTTTTGTAGCTCAACTGGAGAAATTGGCCGGCCAGCTATGGCAATTAGTTCTAGCAATGTTATCAAACGGTCAAGATGCATATTGACTATATCGTTTCATTTTGTGAGACTTTAAATCATATCTTGAGATTTATTTTTCTGCAAAGCAAGATAAAAAGTATTTTAGGAGAGTCCATTATGAGAACGCGTGCCGCAGTGGCTTTAGAGGCCGGAAAACCTTTAGAGATAATGGAAGTTAATCTTGAAGGACCCCGCAAGGGGGAGGTTCTAGTCGAAATTAAAGCCACTGGCCTTTGCCATACTGATGAATTTACCCGCTCAGGCGATGACCCAGAGGGTATATTTCCCGCCATCCTTGGACACGAAGGCGCTGGGGTAGTGATAGAAGTCGGCGAAGGTGTGACCAGCCTTTCGGTTGGTGATCATGTCATCCCACTTTATACGCCAGAATGCCGCGAATGTGATTATTGTTTGAACCCTAAAACAAACCTTTGCCAGGCGATCCGTAGTACGCAAGGAGCGGGCCTTTTACCAGACGGCTCTACCCGATTTTCAATGCTAGATGGCACACCTATCCATCATTATATGGGCTGCTCGACCTTTGCAAACCATCACCGTAGTGCCAGAAATCGCGCTGGCCAAGGTCCGTAAGCGACGCGCCGTTCGATAAAATTTGTTACATTGGTTGTGGTGTAACAACAGGTATTAGGTGCAGTGATAAACACAGCCAAAGTCGAACATGGTGCAATGCGTCGTATTTGGTCTGGGTGGTATCGGTCTGAACGTGATCCAAGGCTTGCGACTATGCAGGTGCCGAACAGATTGTTGGCGTTGATCTCAATATACGACAAGAAGAGATGGGTCGAAAATTTGGTATGACCGACTTTGTGAACCCGTCCAAGATTGACGGTGACCTCGTTGCACATCTCGTTGGACTAACCGGCGGCGGTGCCGATTACACATTTGATGCAACGGCAATCGTAAGTGTGATGCGCACGCCTTGAGGCTGCTCACAAAGGTTGGGGCGAAAGCATCATTATCGGTGTTGCAGCCGCTGGCGCAGAAATTAGCTACGCGGCCTTTCCAGTTGGTCACAGGCCGCAGCTGGCGTGGTACGGCATTTGGCGGTGCGTCTGGCCGCACGGATGTGCCAAAAATTGTAGATTGGTACATGGATGGGAAAATTGAGATAGACCCAATGATAACCCACAAGCTAAAGCTTGAGGAAATCAACTACGGGTTTGAACTGATGCATGAAGGCAAATCCATCAGAGCTGTCGTGGAATTCTAAGAAATGCAACAGAACATACCTGAAGTTTACAGCTTCTTTGATGAGGCCACAAACGCGGCCTGCTATATAGTCAAGGATCCAGATTCCAACGCTTGTGCAGTTATTGATTCTATCCTTGACTTTGATCAAGCAGCGGGTCGGACGCACACAGCACATGCTGATATGCTGATCACTAAGATTATCAAAAATGGCTGGTCTTTGGACTGGATCATCGAGACGCATGTTCATGCAGACCATCTATCAGCAGCACCATATCTTGCAGAAAAACTTGGAGGAAAAATTGCAATCGGCGCAAATATAGCAGCCGTCCAAGAAGTATTTGGCAAAATCTTTAATGCCGGGACAGAGTTTGAGATGGATGGCAGTCAATTTGACCGTCTCTTCAAAGACGGAGACTGCTTTTCAATCGGCAATCTAGACGTGGTTGTAATGCATACGCCAGGTCACACTCCCGCTTGTGTAACTTACGTTATTGGGGACGTTGCATTTATTGGTGATACGTTGTTCATGCCAGACTTTGGGACTGCGCGCGCTGATTTTCCAGGCGGTTCAGCCTCAGCACTTTACAACTCAATCCAACGCATCCTTTCCCTTCCTGACGAAACACGGCTATTCCTGTGTCATGATTATAAGACAGCAGGCCGCGACACATTCTGCTGGGAAACAACGGTTGCTGCTCAAAAAGCCAACAACATCCATGTCGGGGGGGGCAAGTCAGAGATAGATTTCGTTGATTTTCGTTCCAAACGTGATGCCCAACTCGCAATGCCAAAACTGATCATCCCGTCCATTCAAGTCAATATGCGGGCAGGCCGAATGCCTGCAAAGGAAGCAGACGGAAACGTATATTTGAAAGTACCAATTAACCGTCTTTAATGAAATATTACAGAGGAAATTGAATGACCAAACATCAAATTGTTATTGTCGGCGGTGGATCCGCTGGGATCGCTACGGCATCTAGTCTCAGATCACGCGATGCGTCGCTTGATATCGCTATAATAGAGCCATCAGATCAGCACTTTTATCAGCCCGGATGGACAATGGTTGGCGCCGGCATCTTCACCAAAGGGCAAACTGTTCGCTCGACGGATTCTGTATGGCCAAGCGGCATCAAGCGGATTAAAGGTGCAGTCGCTACCTTTTCACCGGAAAAAAACACCGTCACACTAAATGATGGATCTGAGGTTCACTATGAGTTCCTTGTTGTAGCAGCGGGTCTCAAACTAGACTGGGCCGCTGTTGAGGGCTTAGAAAATGCTCTAGGCAAGAACGGTGTGACGTCAAACTATCGCTTCGATTTGGCCCCATATACTTGGGATTTAGTACAGAAGATGCAGGGGAAGACCGCAATCTTTACGCAACCGCCAATGCCAATCAAATGCGCAGGGGCTCCTCAGAAGGCAATGTATTTGTCTTGTGATGCTTGGCTTAAAGCTGGGAAGTTAAATGGTATCGATGTGTCCTTCTGCAATGCTGGCCCTGTCTTATTTGGCTGCGCTCCTTATGTGCCACCATTGATGGAATATGTTAAGAAATACGACATCGCACTCGATTTTGGACATAACCTGGTCAAGATCGATGGCCCAAACCAAAAGGCTTGGTTCAAGGTTACAAAGGATGGTGAAGAACCAGAGCTTGTTGAGCGAAAATTCGATATGATCCACGTCTGCCCCCCACAATGTGCACCAGACTTTATCAAGGATAGCCCTCTGTCCGGGGCAGCAGGATGGGTCGACGTCGACCAAGCTACCCTGCAGCATACAACTTATGACAATGTGTTCGGACTGGGCGATGTTACGTCGACACCGAATGCCAAGACGGTTGCTGCTGCTCGAAAACAGGCTCCAATTGTGGCGCAAAACTTGATTTCCAAGATAAAAGGGCAATCCTTGGAACCCCTTTACGATGGCTATGGTTCCTGTCCACTCACTGTAGAAAATGGCAAGATCATTCTTGCTGAATTTGGCTATGGTGGCAAAATAATGCCATCCTTTCCATGGGATTCGACAAAGCCTCGCCGCGCGGCATGGTTCCTAAAAAAATCCATCCTGCCATGGGTGTATTGGAACTTCATGTTGAAGGGCCGTGAATGGCTGACCAAGACCAGCGTCCAAGGCCAAAACATTTAGGCTCCGCATTTCAGCCAACCTCGGTGCTAAGTTCCAAGCATGATAACGAGGTTGGCTTTACAGGTTTCAGAATAATTAGCACCAGCTTTGCTAAGCCATAAATTAAAATTACTTGCGACAATAAGTTTTTTATTACAATCTAAATTTATACAAATAAAAAATTCATAATAATTTTATAACACTTATCTCAATGCTAGGAGGAATAAAATGTCAGTGAAATTTAGTGGTGGCTGTGACCACATAAAAACCAATGCTTCCAGTAACCCAATAGACAACCACACATGCCATTGTTCAGTTTGTAAGGGCGTTACTGGTCAGCCAACAACTCACGTTGCATTTTTTGCACACAGCGAAATTACAGTAGACAGTCCACAAAAGCTAAATAAGCAACCATTTAATGCTCAAAACCCTGATGGCCCATTGGAGTTGTGCACGTGTTCGGAGTGCGGAACTCCCATTATGCTAGATGACAAACTAGGCCGTATTAGGGTCATAGTGCCAAATATTATGGGTTATGATTCAAGCTTTCCAGAAGCGACATATCATGCGTTCTACGACCCAAGTACAGGAGTTCCCAAACCTGATGATGGAAGGCAAGTGTGTAACGGCTTACGATCAGAATTTGTTTGGCCAGCTAAAAATTAATTTTTTCATTAAAACTCTATCATCACGCTAAGCCTTCCTCAGTCAGTGCTCAATTTAAAAGCTTCTGCACCATTTGTGGTTTGGCTTGGGCTAAACCAGAAGCTTTGTGATTGTAGGAATAATGACTAACTTAATAAGGCTATCGTGACCGAGCTAGCCGAGCGTTATCAAAAGAAGATTATTCTGGGAATTGCATAAACATGGTACTAGGCCTCGGTGTAATTGTGGTCATGCCTTGCGCCGTAAGTTTCATCTGTTGCTATCGCGCAATTTCCAACCTTCTTAATGAATTATGTATGGAGTATAATGCAACGCGAGTTGTTACTGTTGGTTTAAAAACAGCTTACAAGTCGAAAATAGTCTTATCGGACAACATCTCATTGAACGCCCTCAGCCACGATAGCAATTACATCCCCCCTTCTAGCCAAACCTTGCCCAGCAAGACAGATTACCCAACCGTCATGCGGGGCGGTATAGGTTTTTGGCCTGCAATCAATTCGGTCTAAGAAGTGACCGTGACCAACCGTATCACCTTTTCTCACAGACCCACCAAGGCTCAACGCTGGAGCAAAGATCATCGTATCGTCACTGACGAGATAAGTGTCAGAAGAAGGCAACCGGACAAGGCGTGATTTCACTAAATTTTCTTGTGTTGAAAGATGTCCCAATGCAGCAACCATCCGGGATAAGCCATCGGTTGCGAGCCTAACAGTTTTGTGAGTAATAGTGCCGGATCCGCCTAATTCAGATGCGATCATAACCTTGCCTAACTTCTCAACGACCGCATCGATCATCACATCTGCATGATCTTCATGGATGAGAACAGTAAACGGTGCGCCAAATGCAACAGCTGCAAGCTTAGCAACATTCATCGCCCTGCCTGGCACTTCATGCAAAAGAATGGAGGGTGCAAAATTTAATGAACGACCTCCTGAATGAAGATCAACTACATGATCAGATACTGGGACCAATGCTTGAGTGATCCAGTCGGCAATACGCTGCGTTATACTGCCGTGTGGGTTTCCAGGAAAAGCACGATTCATATTTAACCCATCATCGGGTGTAAGCCTCGTGCCAGCCATAACCGCCATAACATTTACCACTGGCAAAAGGATGAGCCGACCAACAAGCTTATCCGTGTCGAGTGTGTTGGCTAGACTATCAATAGCAACTGGACCCTCATACTCATCGCCATGCAATCCGCCCATAACTAAGGTTGTTGGTCCAGGACGTCCGTTGAGGCAATAAATTGGAAGGCGAATTGATTGCCATGCGCTTACATCAGTTGAGTTGTGGAATGATACATAACCAGACACACGGCCTGGATTATCAAGTGCAATCAAGACGGTGATCCGATGATTGGTTGAAGCCGATCACGGTCAAAGTTTGCTCCACACAAAACAACAGCACTCACTTTGCCTTTATGTTCAATATCATCCGCAGACCACGCTGCTAAGGCCAGCCCAGCTGACCCCTCAACTAGCATTTTTTCGGTCCAAGCAATATGGCGTAGGCCCTCTTCGATCTGATCCTCAGAGCAGTCAATCAGCTCATCTATGACTTCGCTCCCCAGCGGTAAAGTAATTGAATCGCCATCAACACTACCTGCGCAGCCGTCTGCCAAAGTGTTCGAATGTTCAACCTCAACCATTTGACCAGCGCGTATGCTAGCCGCCAAGGCCGCTGAGTTTTTTGCACTGACACCAACGACGCGCGTTTGCGGCGAAAATGCTTTTAGGACCGATCCAATGCCTGAAATTAACCCACCACCACCAATGGACACGTAGACGACATCAAGCTTGGGTAGTTGTTCAAGCAACTCCAGCGCAATGGTCCCTTGCCCAGCTATAACCTGAGGATCATTATAGGGCGACACGTAGATTTTACCCTGCTCTTTGGCTAAGGACTGTGCATGTTGCTCAGCAAGACCGGAATCATTTGAATGCAGAATTGCCTCTACGCCCAGAGCCTTGATTTTAGATAATTTCTCAAGGGCTACCGTTTCTGGCAAAACTACAGTCAGATCGTGGCCCGTTATTTTTGCGGCCGTAGCAAGAGCCAAGCCATGATTTCCAGATGAAGCCGTAATAGCTGGAATATCAGTAGACAGCGAAGTCAATTTTGCCAGAGCACCGCGAAACTTGAATGACCCCGTTTGTTGGAGATTCTCAGCCTTGTAGAATAGCTCGGTGTCACCAAAAAGTGGTTGCCGCGATGCAATGCAAGGTGTTGGGGTCAGCCACTGTTTGATGCGACGGTGTACTGCAACAGAAAGTGCTGCCTGCTCAAGAACTGCGGGGGATGCGGTCATAGATTGTCCTTTAAGTTTTATTAGACGCAGCAGCGTCGATAATGGCTTGTGTAATTGCGATGTCTTGCGCGGCGATGCCAGTCAAATCGACCACAGTAATATCATCTTTAGAACGCCGGCCATAATGCATGCCAGACAAAACGTGCCCTAGTTCAGTAACATCCAAGGATGGATCAGCCCGTTTAGCAGCTTGGAATTCACCGTGGTCCAGGGATTGTCCTAAAAGGTCACACACACGTAGTGACGCTGACGTGACTAACCCTACTGGTAATTCCTGTTTTCCAGGACTGTCTGCCCCAATAGCTGTCACATGCGTGCCAGAGCGAACTAAGCCATCTGCAAACAGTGGTGACACGGCAGGTGTTGTTGTTATAATGATATCAGCGTTACTCACCTCATCCTCTAACTCCGCAACAGCTCTCACTGTCAATCTGTGACTTGAAAGCTCATGTGCTAGATTTTGAGCTGCAGCAGAATTACGACCCCACACACTGAAGTTCAACATCCTCTCTGGCATTAATTCCGCAAGACATGTTGCTTGAAAACGCGCTTGAATGCCGGTGCCTATTATCAGTACTTTTGTAGCATCAGCGCGCGCAAGCGCGCGAGTCGCCAGTGCGCCACCGATTGCTGTCCGCATATCTGTAAGCCAACCTTCGTCACGCAAAATTGCGACGGTTTTGCCGTTCTCAGCGGAAAAGGCCAGCATCATTCCATTAGATGAAGGTAATCCTTTAGAGGGATTATCGTAAAATCCAGAAGCAATCTTGATCACATAGCTGGCTGTTCCATTAATATGGCCAGACTTTATATGGCAGTCTCCATTTGCCTCAGGAAAGCCAAGGTGGACAACTTCCGCTGTCTGAACCTTGCCTTCAGCTGAAGCGATGTAGGCATTCTGGATTAAGTTTTTGGCCTCATTAAACTCAAATAGTTCCATGATCTGAGGTTTATTTAGATCGAACATGCAAAATTATCTTTCTTAGGTTTTCGGTTAGCTTGATAGTCTGAGATCAAGTTTATTAAAACCATTAAAGGGGGACTGAAGCTAGGAAATCCAGCAGTTTACAGTTAAAAATTCAGAAATATATTTCTATACTAGAATATTCTATAATTTCAACATTTGTTGAAGAGTGGACAAAATAGCCTGACTGTCAACAAATTGTTTAAAATACAACACAGCAAAAACATGATCCACACCAAGTTAAAATTTAAAGCTACGAGCACATTTAACAATAACGCTACGCAGCAATGGCGAATGGAGGACAATTCCCATTAATATCTTAAAATACGGCCTTTATCTCGCCTCAAGAAGCCCGCCTACTCACCAAATAGACGCCTGCCGCCGAAAGCGCAAAGCCAACTAGGGCAAGTTTACTCACAGCCTCCCCTAGAATGAACCATGCTATAAACATTGCGAGCGGTGGAACGAGATAGAGAAGTGATGATATGTTTGTGGCATCCCCCCTCTGCAGCAATGCTATGTATATCCCTACAGAGATAATTGAGTTGGCAATTACTAGGTATGCTAGCGAAATAATGAGCTCTGGATGCCAATCGATGACCATGGTCTCAGTCGCAATTGCCACTGGCAAAAGAACGACGAAACCCACAATATACTGCACAAACCCACCGATCATGGGATCAGTTTTTAACCCATGCCACTTCTCGAAAAGTGTCGCAACCGTGATCCCGATGAGTGCACTTAACGCAAGAAAAACTGCTACCCAAGGGCTTGGCCCAAGTGAATTTCCTGACATAGTCACCAGAGCTACACCAATAAACCCAATAATTAAACCAGCCCAAAGATACCGCCCACCGCGGCTCCCAATGAAGCTAGGCCCGAGCGCTGCAACAAGTATCGGTTGAAGCGACATGATAACCGCAGCGGTTCCAGCATTCATGCCTTTTTTAAAGGCAAGATAGCTCAAACCGAAATATACACACTGAAGCAGGAATCCAGTTATCACTAAAACAGTCCAGTGGGGAACAGAGGCTGGCCAAGGTTTCGAAAACCAAAGAACAAATGGTAATAAAACACACACTGCAATGCCGTAGCGGACCACCAGCATTGTCATTGGTTCGATATATGCCAGACCAAGTTTTGCAAAGGTATATCCACCAGACCAGAATATCACAAAAATGAATGGTGCTAATTTCCAAAAATACTTGCCGACCGTTATTTCCATTTATGTCACGATCGGCATTATATTTCTCCATGGCAAGCAGAGCATTTATTATTCAAAAACAATTTTTTTGATGTAATTAAAATTCAATGAACAAATTTCCACATTGTTATTAAACTAGAAGCACATGCAAAAATTTACCAACTTCGATAGTAACCTCCCTATCTTATAAAAATTGATATCCAAATTTTATAATGAAGAGTCAGTTTAAAAATAAACGATAAACGTAAAGTTTTTGACTAAAAGAATCTGGTTGGGCCAGGGACACTAAGTTCAACTCTGGTACCTGCCGCAGTCAGGTGAAATTTACCAACCCATCAACAAGTGGGGGAGAGCCTGAAGTCCACTACGGCTCCTGGCCTTCCATCGTTATGAGCATATGATGATTGGAGGTGGGGCATTGGTGTTCCGTCTCTACTCAGGCACCGCTTGGATGATAAACCTTACTGTTGCTCTCGCCGAGTGGAGCCAATTATAAAGAACATAAATTTCGGTAATCCAGTGCGTGTTCTCATCCCTCTGACAACTCCACTGAGTGACCGCAGAATGTTTCAAAATCGGTGAATGATGTATATCTTGTTGCTCTAAAGAAGCCACGAGGTGGCTTCAGGCAGCTTAACTATTTTTGTTTAACACTTTCGTATAGTGTCCGTGGCAATTACTTATCTATAAGATCAGCTGTACGTCTGTGGTTGGCGGTAACGCGCTCTCGGTCACCTTGTATCCGGTCGCGACGCCGTGCGATGTCATCACCAGCGTCAAGTATTGCCCTGGTCTCACTCTCAATCCGGGTTAGCACGGAAGACGCCTGTTCCTTTTCTATATGCGACACTTCTTTAAGCTTTTGCAAACGATCAGAATTCGATGCAACGTTCTGGTTATTCGAGTTCGCAGTGGATGACTTCATCCTTTCGGATAGTGCCCCATCAACCCAGTTCGCATTCTCAGAAATCATTGTATCAGCTTTTTCAGCAATGGTTTCGTTTGTCGTCGGTCACCAACCCCGTGAGTGACCCCTTGGCAACATCACGTTCACCTCGGCCATCCGTAATCAGATCTGTCTCTTACTTTTTCGTTGAGCTCGACACTCGGTTTTCGAGCTGCTCAATTTCAGTTTCATTTATTACCATTGATCGGAAATTGGTTTCAACGTCTGATTTAGGTTCTAACGCACCCGCCATCTCAATACGGGCCAAATACAGATCATCTACATTATCAACTGCTATGGCACGGTTGCCTGTAAATGATGCCGTAAAATTTCTCTGTAATAAGGCGCGATGTTCTTCGACGTCTGCGAGCAATAGCATCAAGTCGGCATAGGTCGTAGATACTTCTCCCTGCAGTTCAAAGATAATTCGGCGATTTTTTCGAATGCCAGTTTTGTTTTTTGTTACTAATTCTTGCTTCGTTGTCATTAGATCACCTATTGGTCAGTCAGCTATATCATGTGTCTTGAATGTGTCGTTCTCAGGGAGTTGAAATTGAGTTGAGCGGCATAACTTGCTTGTGTGAATTATGCCTTTGTTGGGATCTGACAACTCGCAAAATCGATAGATAAAGTCGAAAGTATTGTCCGCTTGGTCGGCCGATACCACGACATGAAACATTTCTACGTCGAATGAACCAGCTACGCCTGTAACCGCCTTCTGTCCAATCGGAGAGCCCGCAACATTATAAAAATATATTTCATTATTACCACGCTTCATTAGCTCAGGGATCAATAAATCTGTGCCACCCTGATAAAGCACACCCGCGATCAACCAAGTGTAATCAAGGTAGTATTCAAGAGGGTCTGATTTTGTCACGGGTAATTGCATATTTATTTCCCTACGTATTTTGTCAAAATCGAGGGTGGAACATAAGTCGCAGCCTGCATAAGCGGCGTCGCATACATAAACCCCATTCCTGGGACATCAAGCTTTCCAGCCAAAAATATTCGTTCAAATAAGCGATCTACTTCATCGCTTGAGACCATGACGTTGATGACGTCACGTTCTGCATCCACCGCGACCCCAAGCGCGCCTAAACGCTCACGAATCCCCACTCCCATAGCTGCGTGGCTAGTGAAACCCTGGATACCAACCTCCAGCAAAGAGTCGCTAATAATTTCGCCGTACCCATGTTGAACTACTGCAGTGATAAGTGTCACATCAGTCAAAGACGTAAACGAGCGTTTCATACGATTTCTCCTTGCTGCGCGAGCTGTCGTGCCATTCGACGGTCTTCCCGCTTGACTTTAAATTGAACATATAAGCCAAGAGTTAACACCGCTACAATCGGACAGATCGAAGCTGCCGCCAGGATACCAAATCCTTCTGTAGATCCTAATGCGTTACCAAAACCTAGCCCCATGGCTAAAACCAGCGGCACTGTTACCGGCCCCGTGGTCACCCCAGCAGAGTCCCAACCAACATTTACAAATTCTTCGGTGGACAGCAAAGTCAAAATCAGCCCATAGCATAACCGGGGACGAGTATGTACATAATATGAAAGTCGAAAATCAGTTTTAGAACACCAAGCATGATACCAGTAGCAACACCAAACGCAACAGCACCCATCAACATTGATTTCTTGAACGCTCCATTAGTCAAATTTTGTACTGTCATACCCAATGCATTGAGCGCGGGTTCGGCAAGGGTGGAACAAAGTCCGAGTATCCAGGCGAAGAGAGCCGCGATTCCAACACCAACTGATACTGCATACAGCGGACTTGCTGCAATTGCGTCAATGGATGTAAAAGCGCCCGCAATCAATCCGCCAGATTGATCGCCCAGCTTCGCGAGACCGTAAGTCAAACCCAAATTAAACACACACATCCCAGCAACAGCAAGCACTATGCCATAGTTGGTAATAAAGGCGTTTTTCATCTTCTCTCGCAGCACCACAAACAGGATAATGGCCAAGAAAACTACTAATGGAATGATCGCACGTACGCCGAGGATAACTTCTGTCCATGGAGTTACTTCAAACCATTGTGGCTGATTTGCTGCCAACTCTGCTGCCATTTTAATTTCAGCAGCCCGCATGATAATTGTTTCGACTGGCACTGTGTATGCTGTATAAAAGCTTAGGCACAACACTCCCAATATCGGGAAAACTGAGGCAAGCGTGACGAATTCCAAATCCCGACAATGAAGAGTCGGCTCCTTTACCGGCAGCTGAAGCTACTCCAATCCCAAGCGCTAGCACCAGAGGTACGGTTACCGGTCCGGTGGTAACGGCGCCACAGTCCCAGGCCAAGCCTACAATTTTTGTCAACTCAGGGTCCATCAACGCTATTAGACTCAGGATCAAAGTTGGTGTCACACTCATGAAAATAAGAGGCTTCAGGCTCCACCCGCGGAGAAAGCGGACAGTCCCTAGAACAGCAGCCAAGCCAACGCCCAGACCAACCACTAATACTGTCGCGCCGGACCTATCATTCAATAGTGTGAAAAGATAAGGTGCCTTGGTTGGATCGACAATCGACCCGGCCACCTGTAGCGCCCCGATCGCAGGTTCCGCAAAGGTGACACTAATTCCCAGCAAAAAAGCAATCACCAAAACGCCTGTCAGCGGCAGTTTTCTAGGTAAGGTATTGCCGATCACTTCACCGAAGGGCATCAATCCAAGCTTTAAACCCTCCATGAACATCATTAGGCCAATCATCACAGCAAATAAACCACCGGCGATTATACTGGCGTCCATTACTGGAGTTCTGAGCACGATGTACTGGAACAAGGCTAAATAAATCGCTAAAGGTACAACAGCGCGGGCTTGGTCAATAAATCGAGTTGATAAATAAGGTTGAAGGATTTTTACTACATCACCACCGCCCAATTTCATTTTTGGCACTGGTTGTGGATATTCATTTCCGTGCCGATCAAACAATGGTTCCGGCATCAACTCTTGATACGGAACTTTCTGCATGTCCACATACATTGCTTGAATGTAGTCTCCAAAACGAATTGAGTTTCTTCCTGACATTAAACCGGCCCATTAAAGTAATTCATAAAACATCTTCATAAGGTAAAGATGGCTTATTTTCAAGACTTTATATTCATGAAGAAATTACCTGTAATATCCAGAACCCTAAAAATGGCACTGTCAGGCTCACCTGCTTAAGCCTTGTGGAGCCACTTTGTAACTTCGCCTAATGACAAAACACTCTCCATTTAGCTACTTTAAGATCAGCCCTGGCGTCATGTGTGCGGCAGTAATGCTGTATGTTCGTTTCAAAATTATTTGGCCTGGATACAACAATCAGATCACAACAAAAGCTGGCACCCGCAATACCTTGAAAACCTTTTATCTCATCACGATCTATATGTGAAAATGTTATAGATTATTATGAATAAGTCCTGCATTAAATCATCAAGAGCGATTATGATGAACTATTGTGGGATAGATATTAATGCGTGCGATTATTTTAATTTTTCTAATAAGTTCAGCATCAAATGCCTGGGCAGATAATATTGTTGTCGGAAGCGCAGGTGGCCGCCTGGAAGGTAAAGTCGTTTCTAAGTTCGACAGTCCGTGGGCGATGTCCTTTGTGAACAGTAAAAACCTATTAGTCACTACTAAATCAGGAGATCTTTGGCTGGTAAATACGAGTGGTGAACAAACTTTAGTATCGGGAGTTCCAAAGGTTTTTGTAGGTGGCCAGGGTGGGTTAGGTGATGTGGTTCCTCATCCAAATTTTGAACAAAACAATCTAGTTTATATCTCCTACATCAATTCCGACGATGCGGGAAAGACGCGATATGCCTCCGTTATTAGAGGCACATTGGGAAGTTTAGATAAACCACATCTAAATAATATTGAAAATATTTGGAACCAGGTGCCTGCACGATCTGGTACGGGCCATTTTTCTCACAGAATTGCATTCGGTCGCGATGGAACAGATCACATTGGTAAGATTTTTATTACATCTGGCGATCGACAAGAGCAAACCCCAGCGCAGCAATGGGACACTGCATTGGGAAAAATTATCCGCCTTAATGAGGATGGCACCATACCCACTGACAACCCTTTTCAGGACAAAGGTGATCTCGCAAAAACTTTTTGGACGGTCGGTCACAGAAATGCTCTTGGACTTGCGTTTACCAAAAATGGTGAACTGTGGGCTCACGAAATGGGTCCAAGGCATGGAGATGAATTTAATTTGATTGTTGCCAGTGAAAATTATGGATGGCCAATAGTATCGGAGGGAGACCACTACAGCGGAGAAGCAATTCCCAGCCATGAAACCCGACCAGAATTTGCCGAGCCAAAACTTTATTGGGTACCGACTGTCGCTCCTTCAGGATTGGTATTTTATGAAGGAAATGAATTTTCTGAATGGAACGGAAATGCATTCATTGGGGGCTTAAAAAGCAAAGCACTGGTTCGGATAGATTTTCATAATGGAAAGCCTTTTGAAGCTGAACGTTTCAGTTGGTCTAAACGGGTAAGAGAAGTCGAACTTGGAAGTGACGGTACAATTTGGGTCCTAGAAGATGGCCCATCCGGCAGATTGATTCAGTTTACCAAACCGAAGGACTAAATCAATATCATATGTTTTAGGTATTACTGGGCAAGAAAACAGCAAATTTAACCGAAATTTTCTCATGGGGTTAATGTTAACCACGTAACGCTTTAATAATAATTGGATTGATTATATCTGGATTTGTAAGAGGAGCCATATGGCCTCCTTCCGAATATTCTATAAAATCCCAACTTTTCATATTTGCTCGCAGTATTTTAATAATACCACTTATTGAGCTGATCGTTTTAACGCAGCTTAAAACAGTAGTATTTTTAGGCAAACAACTTTTCCATTCCTTAATTGATGTCTGTTCGTTAATAACAGCATCCCATTCATGAAAGTTCGGCTTGAGGGCATTCATGAATTTTTCTCGCCTATCTATACTCATCGCATTCCAAGCACCGCTTCCATTAAAATAATTTGCAAAAACTTCAGCAGCAACTTCCCAGCTTTTGTTAGCACCATTAATTTTTATACAGTTCCGCAGCTCTAGGATTTCATTAAACTCTGCACTACGGCCCATATCTCTCAGCAGATAATTGGGGTTGGGTTCTATTAATATAAGTTTGTCGAGATGATGTTGAAATATTTTTGCTCCCATCATAGCAATACTTCCACCAAAAGAATGCCCAACCAGAGAGAACTTACTACCATCAGAAGGAACGAATTGCCTAATAATTTCAGCTTGGTCTTTTAACGTCTGAGATCTTTTATCAGACCATTTATCAGTTGCGCCATACCCGAACAAATTAGGTGCTATTACACGATAATCATCACTCAATAGCTCGATCAGTTTTTTCCACTGTCTGTTACCAGCAGCGGTAGAGTGAAGTAGTATTACAGTCTGGCCTTTTCCCTGCTCAATGTAATCAACGCTCATTGTATCCCCATGAATATGATTTACTCTGTTTAATAACATAGAAACGCATCCGTTTAGATCACTTAAAGTGACCGTCCCAATAAATGCCAAAAGACTGAGTTTCAGCAATGCGATATCGCATTAATACCTATCCCACACATCGTATTTCTCCCAAACTTTGCATGACGAATTTTGCATCATGTGTTGTCCAAAGTCAGCACCGTTTATGCTGCAATATCCAACTAGGCGGTCGTATGTTTTAGCCCCTGTAAGCTCACAGGTGGCTTGTAATCCATAAAACTGTTTAGCGAGCCTAGTGCGTAGTCCCCCTTCTGCGTGCCTCTCTCAGGACAGTCTAAGGCTGCCAAGCGTATTGGGACGTTGTTCACCTCAATGGTATCTCCGTCACGCACATGTGTCACCTTGCCAGCAAGCACTTGTGGGCCCGAGAGTGTAGTTGGAAAAACAGTTTGCGGCTTGTGACAATGGTATGGCTGGGAACCAGCGTGGCAGCCCTGTTTGTTCAGACCCCCGCTGTGAGCCCCTGCATGCGCAGCGAGTAGGGATAAAAGAAATGCGCCTATTACGTGCATGCCTCTAATATTGAGGCGCTGCAGTATCAACAATTTTTTGTGAGGGTATTGGTTAACAGGCATCTGCTTCTTCAATAGCCCTGATCGTTTTTGGCTGGTTTACGCGCCCTAATATGATGTGGGCAGTGCTCGCCACTTTCCAGAACAACCACAAGTTTTGTCCAGATTGCTACCTGATGATCAATGAAATCGGCGCCATGCCTTTCGGACAGGCCATCCCTTTCCTTCCCTGTAAGCCAGGCAAGCTCTTGGGCTGCGACTTTAGCGTACCAGCCGTTCCGATTGGCCAACTCAACATCGACAAACCCTGCATCCTGCATGGCTTGGAGATAGGTCGCAGGCGAAGCCATAGCAAAATCCAGACCCTCTTCCTTTATGTAATCTGCCATCTGGGGCGAAGGGTCGCCGTCATGGCTGATTAGCCAATCAGAGGCAGTAAAGTGTCCGCCAGGCTTTAGAACCCGAAATGCCTGTCTTGCCATTTCTGCCTTATCTTGAAGGTGAATGATCGAGTCTTTAGAAAACACTATATCAAAGTTTGAGGCATCAAACGGAAAAGGGCCTGGATTAATCTTGAGTATTTCAACCCTGTCTTCAACACCCGCCTCCTTGGCACGAAGATTTGCCGCTTTACAGACTGGATCCTCTACATCGATACCCGTAACTCTCGCTGCTCGGTGTTTACTAACCAGTAGGACTGCACAGGCGCCGGAGCCAGAGCCAATGTCCAGTACATGTTTGCCTGCAATATCAATTTTATTGATAACTAGTGCGACCTCGTCTGGTCCACCTGGAGATAAAAACCCATCGCCCCAAAGCTCTTCCAGAAATCCAATTATTTGCTTGTCGTAAAGAACTATGTCCTGCATTTTTCACTCCCTACAAACAGAATTGCCATTCTATCCAACAATGCAAGTACTTTAAGCTGTAATTAGAGGCGCTGGTCAGAAGAAGAAAATGCATCTAGAAAAAAGTGTGCTGAAGACGGATGGTAATGCAAACGTCCACAAATATTGGAGAATATTACATTGAAAATATCTAAATCAATAGGTTTTGTTGGTGCAGGCATCATGGGAACAGGTATGGTGAACAACCTACTTTTAAATGATTTTAAAGTGAATGTTTTAGCACATAGAAATCGTGACCCAATTGATATTTTAGTATCGAGGGGTGCAAGAGAGTTAACTTGTTTAAAGGATATCGCCCGGCAGTCCGATACGTTAATATTATGCCTACCCAATTCAAAGACAGTGGCGGCAGTACTTGGTAAACTTTTCCCATACTTAAAATCAAATACGCTGATAATCGACTGCACCACCAACAACGTAGAAGCAGTCAAAAAATTTCATACTGACGCAGTTTGTAGAGGGCTTCGCTATACAGAAGCGCCTTTGACAGGCGGCAAGCTTCAAGCAGAAACGGCCAGTTTGGGTGCAATAGTGGGATGCGAACCAGAACAGTTTATTGAGATTAAAATGACCTTAGAACCTTGTTGTCACACTATTGAACGATTTGGGGATGTTGGAGCAGGAGCCACTGCAAAGTTGATCTCTAATTTTTTAGCAATTGGGACTGCCACCCTTGTCGTAGAAGCAATGAAAGCGGCGCGGGATTGTGCAGTGGACTGGGAGAAGTTTTATAAACTTGCCTCGCAAGGCTCAGGTCACTCGATGAGCCTTGATAGAATAGCGCCTAAAGCTATAAATGGTGATTATGACGGATATGTTTTTAGCATTGCGAATACACTCAAAGATGTATCTTACATTAATGAATTTTTTAATGCTGATAAAGATTATGGAAAGTTAGCTCAACTGTTTTTAGATATTTACCAAAGTTCTTATACCGACGGTAAAGGTGATAAGTTATTGAGTAATCGTTTGGATCCCGCACACACCTAAGCAAGTACCTATTACCATTTTCTTGATCGAGAAAAGATATTACGAGAGACTGATCTATAGAAAACCATGCCCATTACCCTGATAACACTAGCACTCATAGCGACGTTAGACACAAAGGCTTGGGACTTAAGCTGCGCATGAACAGTTACTAAAACCAATGACCAAAAGTCCTACCAAGAAGAGCGGTTTGGCCGGGCTAATCGCCCAACCAATTAATTAGCGAGGAGCGGCAATTTTGATTTATTTTTCGATTAGCTACATCAACAAAAGTCTCTTGTTCATCAGAACAAACTGTATTCACTTATTAGCGAGATAACAGTTGTACTAGCTACAACTGCGCCTCCTGCTTCACGAATGGCTTTTATGTCTGATCTTTCACTAAAGGTTTTGATTTGCGATGGATCTTGCATTTCTGCTACAGCATTAACAGAAGTTTCGTCTGCATTTGCGCCAGCCAAAATCATTTTTCCACCGATTTTACTCATTTCTGATTCCAGTGATTTGGCCATTTTTGCCTCAAAATTTCCTATTATTCATTTATATTATTTAAGAATGCCGATAACACCAAATGCTAAAATATATTCGGTTACGGTAATTCCCAATAAATTCTCTGCCCAACGGTATAGTCCCGAAGGTATGGAGCGCCCAGTCCTTGATCTGAGGTCTCTGGCCCTACGTCTCAATTTCAGTGATTAGGCCAAGTTACCATTGCCTTAAGTACATCTACATCAGGAAAAAAATTCTCTGATGCAGCACTTTGAGGTGAGGATGGCATAGGCAGATGCCGCTACGTAATCAAATTTATTTGCGTAAACTTGTTTCCATCTGCGGGTTTACATTTTAGGTAAAATTTACTTACCTGACTTAATTGGTAAAGTATCAAGCTAGTTTATTAACAAAATTTGAAAGGACTTTCCTATGTCTATGCACGCTAAACTTTATAAAACTATGAATGATAGAGACACAAATGCCTACAAAGACCTACTTCACGAGGACGCAGTCTTTGTCTTTCACAAAAGTGGTAATGAATTTGGCAAAACAGAATGGATCTCCATGGTAGAGGGCATGATGGGTAATGAAAAGTTTGTTAACGAGTCAACTCGCTGTGTTTATGAAAATGATGAGATAATGGTTAGTCATGACTTCATGTCATATCCGGACGGCTCAAGAGAAGCAGTGATGGGTGTAGCCAAGCTTAAAGATGGTAAAATTATCCGCTTTGAAACAGGCGCGACTTTACTGGATTAAAGGCTTAAAATTGGTCGACTCAAATGTACGACATGGGTTAACGCAATCCACTTCAATTTAAAGAATAAAGCATAGGAGAAATAAAAATGATTGGTAATAAAGCCGGGTCAATGACCTTAAAGGAAACCAGTAAGCCAATAGATTCTGGGACATATGGGTTGCCTGCTATGGAAACTAGCAACGTTGGTAGCGGAAAACTGCTAGGTCATGATGTTATGGCGCAATCAACGTTTACTGCAGCAATGCGACCTGATGGCTCATGGTATGGCGAATGTCCTGCCGGAGTAATATTTTGTGCAGAAGGTGTTGCCACATTTAAATGCATTGGCGTTGGGAACATGACGGCAGAAGGTGGCGTGGCGTTTAAAGGTGGAGCTTCATTCGAGACCACATCTGAGGGATTATCTGAACTGAATGGCAAGTTTTATATGTTTACCTACGATTCAGACCCAGAAGGTAATGCAGAGTGGAATCTTTACCCTTGTAACTAAAAAATCTTGGCTTAAAGCTTCGGCTTTAAGCCACTTTATCTATCTCAATAGAACGAATGGCCTTGGGGCTGGTTTTAAAGTACTTAAACGAACCGTGTTTTGTACTTAGGCGAAGGTACAAAGTAGTTCGGCCACCTGGAGTAGTTTTGTCTGACAGAACCCCCATATGGGCTTCGCTAATTTCTTGATAGAAAATCCTAGTCCTTTTCCTTCTTCCACCACAGTTCTAACATCATCATAACTCTCATCATAAAACCTTTCAGAGATTGTTTGGTGAACTCTGGCTTCACTGAATCTGGCATAGAAATACTCCAGTTTACTAAAAATTAATGGGCATAATCTTCTGCTTAGCCTACGGTTGGGCAAAACCAAAAGTAAATTCTTATCTTGGTAGCCTTGGCGTAAAACAGGCCAACCCAATTGTTTCCATAGCTTTCTAGACAGTTTCGCAAAAGACCCACACCCCCATTGCGTCTTTTGCTGACAAGTGTGGCCAAAAGAGGTGAATGGGTTGGCGCGCCCGCATGCCAAATTGAGCACAGCAACATAAAAGTATAGGGGTGAGCGGGTGTGACAGATTTAACAACTAGACAATGATCTGCTGTATGGTTTCTTTTTTATGTCAAGCATCCAATAAGTAAAATACTCACTTAAGAAATTGCCTAAGCATTTGCGGTCACAACATATATAGTAGCCCCGTATTTAATGACACCATCCGACTGACGCGACCTGGAGGTTTCTAAAAATAATTGATAAAGATCATCCATGCGCTTTTGGTCAAGTTCGGCTTCTCGCACAGCCCTGGCACCAAAACCAATCTGCATTAAAACCGCGGCATCCTCTTCCGGAGTATCAGTCGTATCAACGGTTGTTTTGACAACTTCAATATCACAGTTCGAAAATCCAGAAGACTGCAATATCCCCATCAGATATTCTTTATTGCTAAAAGCCAATGGGCCTGGCGCATTTGCAACGAATTCGTACTCAGACGGAACAAAATCCAAAACTGTTTGGAGCGGCAATGAAAAAAACTCATTCTCTTCGAGTGGCGCCCAGCAGACGAAAGTAAGCTGAGAACCTGGTTTCATTGCCGACCTAATATTTGAGAAAGCTTTAGGAGGATCTTCAAAAAACATAACTCCAAATCGTGAAATTACAGCATCAAATTTGCCAGTTTCAAATGCAAAAGCTTGGGCATCAGCGGCGACGAATGATACGCTAGGAAGATTTGCGCTCTTCTCGCGCGCCTTCCCAAGCATCGGCTCTGAGATATCGATACCAGTTACAGTAGCCTCTTGGGCAAGGGTTTCGGCTAGCCTTATAGAAGTTGATCCAGTACCGCAGCCAATATCAAGGACATTGGCGACAACAACATCACCCAGACGATTGAATAATATATCTGATATATTTCCTAACCTAAGGTTCATAACAGCATCGTGTTTTACCCAAGACTGTCCCGGGGCATCATTCCAGAATTTTCCTTGAGCCTCATTTTCACCATAATTTGCCATATCAATCTCCAATTTGGCCTAAAATGTAGCAGACTTAGCATAATTCACACGTGTAACGTTGCGGCTAAAAATTTCTCTAACAAGATATTTATTTTTAAGGTTTAGCATAAACACTTTGTTTTTTGTGATATCCAGAATGAAGTAAACTTTGCGAACAAACATGAAGAGTGTGATATGAATGAGTTTAGCACTGAGACACTATCAATAGCCCACCAAGACATAGTCAAAAACACCCGTCGATGGCTTGAACAAATGGTAGTAGGATTAAATCTATGCCCATTTGCCCATAGCGTCATAGCCCAAGACCAAGTGTATTATGCGATTTGTGATGCCACCACCGATGCACAACTAAAGCAGTTCTATGCAAATGAGTTACAACGCCTGCTTGGGGCTCCCGAAAATGATATTGCCACTAGCTTGCTCATGTTTTCCCAAGGCCTAGAAGTGTTCGATGATTACCTCAACTTACTCGATTGGTTTCAGAAGCTATTGCAGCAGGCAGGGCTAACAGGGCATGTGCAATTAGCATCATTTCATCCTCAATATCAATTTGAGGGTGAGGCCGCTGACGACCTTAGCCACTTTACTAATCGCTCACCCTATCCAACAATACACCTCCTGCGTGAAGCTCAAATGACTAAAGCCCTCGCTCACGTTGTGGACCCTAAAAAGATTTATAAAGATAATATTAAAACGTTGAATAAACTTGGCCGCCAACAGGTCGAAGCACTCTGTCCCTGGAGTAAATAGAAAACATTTTTTAAAATTACTGGGTCTTGCGATAGATACTCATGGGAAAAGCGAAATAAGTATCGTTTCACACCGAACAGATTTCAGTGACGGGAGAGGAAGTCTGATACGCGCTTTAGTCCGGCCGTCAAAATTTCAGGATTATTGGCGTAGCCAATCCTAAAATACCCCTCCATGCCCAAAGCTGAACCCGGCGTAAACAACACTCCCGTTTCCCGCAATAAAGCTATGCAAAAATCATAGGAATTCATCTCGATACCTAATTTAACAAGCGCCGTTGTACCAGACCCGGGTCTTATCCATGAAAGTTTAGGTTCCCCAGCAATCCAAGTTGCGAGTTGCTCTAAATTTCCTCTTGTAATACCGCGTGATCTTTCAAGCAAACGCTCGCAGTTTTCTAAAGCGAGCGTCGCAAAATGATCATCGATCATACCAACGCTGATCGTGTCGTAATCACGATGGATCATCACTTCTTCGATCAAGGCATTAGGAGCTGTAATCCAGCCAAGTCTTAAGCCCGCAAGACTATAGGCTTTGGACATACCCGCAGTGCTGATCCCCTTTTCATAAATATCTGCCATAGATGTAGTCATGCCCTGACCACGCTGATCAGTCCCCCGGTAGACTTCGTCGCACAGCACCCAGGCATCTGCCTCGCGCGCAATATTCGCAATTTCCTCTAACATCTCACGTGGGATCAATGCGCCTGTTGGATTATTTGGATTTGTAAGGGCAATCAACTTTGTACCTGGGGCAGATAATTTTCTCAACACATCCAGATCGGGTAACCAGCCCATATCTTCGCGCAGATGCAAAAGATCAATCTCAGCCCCAATACTTTTGGGGATGGAGTAATGTTGTTGATAGGTCGGCACAATCGAGATCACTCTGTCTCCATGTTCGACCAGAGTTTTATGAACCAACATATTTGCGCCAATTGTGCCATGTGTTACCAAAACATTTTCGTCGCTTTGAGTGTCATAAAGAGCTGCAATAGCAGCCCTGAGCCGGTCAGAGCCTTTGATTTCGCCATAAGTCATTTTAAGGGGTAGGAGCGCCGATAAGTCAGCTTCGTTGCGGCCTGTGATTTCAAGTAATTCGCTTATGGTTAGACTTTCAACGCAAGTTTCTGCCAAATTAAGTTCGCATTTGGTCTCCCACTCGTTCATCCACATTTCAACGCCAAAAGTCTCAATCTTCATATTATTTACCTTTTTGGAACTGTGTAATCTGCGCGAACATTAATCAACGCTATGACTGTAGCTGCCAGCTTGTGCTTCTTTATCCAAACAATCAAACCGACCATAATTTGCTCTCTCGTGCACTACACTCTAAACTTTTGTAGCTGCTGGGCGTTATTTGTACACTATCTTTTAAAGTATGTTGGGTATTAACGCTCCCAAATAGAGAGTTTTTTGTCATTATGCGAGACTAAAAAGTAGCCCTGACCGTCTCAAGCTGACAAAATGTTCCCTTTGGATATCGGGTGGTAACGCTCCAAAAACCTTCAATTTCTGCAAGATGCAAATGGTTGTGGTCCTCCTTACTTACTACCTTCAATCCAGGGGGGGGGTGGGCCTCAAACGGATCATAGTAGTCCCGAGAAGGATTAAGCCAGACCTATTAAGACCACCTGAAACTGGGGTGTTACTGTATTGTCTGCACAATGAGATAATGCTTTACAGCGCAACTCCGTGATGGTTTTCATAAGACATTAAATAAAAACAATATTTTATTGAAATCGAAAGGAATACCAAATGAACGCAGAACAAGACAGAGCTAATCGTATTGGCTTATTTAATATGCTAATGAGAGACATCCTTTGGATGGTAACAATCGGTGTGGCCACCCATGTAGCCATCATTACTTTAATTTCGTTAGGCTTAGCTAATGGTAGTCTTCCTTTAACCGTTCTAGCAATCTTCGTTACTTTGCTTACCATCGCTGGCGGGCTTGATAAGATGGATAACATGATAGCTAACATCGCCGACAATCCAGATAGTGAAAAAGACCTTCACGTTACTAAATACGGGAACACGGTTCAGTGGGGCATGTTTAAGTCACTTATAGTAGGTGGTTTTGGACTAACGGCTATCGCAGAACTTTACATGATGTGGTTCGCGTAACGGCGGACAGAAAGCATCAGGCACCAACTTGATTTGAAGAAGAAAAGCTTTGGACGGGCATGAACGTACCGCCAAGTTATCTGACAAATCAGATCACTTTGGATTAGGCTTTGCCAGTACCAACACCCTCAGTGGAAATTAGAGGCCACGGAGCGCACTAAGAGCTAGACACAGCTTGTAGTAAAATTTGTGTACAAAAAGTGGGGTCGAGGGTCGAAAATGAAAAAAGTAATCAACGAATATATAAAAATGACAGCTACTGAAGCTGTTGCTCTACTACGTTCAAAAGAGGTTTCTCCATTAGATCTAGTGGAGGCGTCGATTCAGCGAATTGAAGCTGTAGACAATAGGGTCAATGCATTGCCTATCCACTGTTTTGAACAGGCACGCTCGCAAGCAAAATCGTTCAACTATATTGTACATTCAGAAAATCCAAAGTCACTATGTGGACTGCCTATTGCGATAAAAGACTACAACGACCTAGGTGGCGCCTTAACTACCTATGGTTCGCCAATATTTTCGAAAAACGTTGTAAAAAAATCTGACGCAACGGTTCGACAACTTGAAACTAATGGAGCAATTGGAATAGCAAAATCCAATGTTCCAGAATGGGCAGGCGGTCATACCTTCAACCCAGTCAATGGAATAACCCGTAATCCTTGGGATTTAAGAAAAAGTGCTGGCGGATCGTCCGGGGGGTCATCAGCAGCGCTAGCTAGTGGTTCGGTTTGGCTCGCTACAGGAAATGACTTAGGGGGCAGTCTCAGAACACCAGCAGCTTTCAATGGCATTGTTGGCTTACGCCCAGGTCCAGGCCGTGTACCTCGCGGCACGCGATTACCATCTATGGACACGCTCTGGGTGGAAGGACCAATGGCACGAAATATTGACGACCTGGCCCTGATGCTAGATGCGAGTGTTGGGCATCAGATCGATGACCCTCTTTCGTTCGATCATTCCGGGCAATCTTTCGTAGCGGCTTTGAAAGAGAAAGACGTGCTAAAACGTGTTGCTTTCAGCCCCGACCTTTCCATCGTTTCAATCGAAAAAGAAATTGCAGAAGTCTGTGGTGGGGCTGCTTCAGTATTCGCTGACCTTGGTGCGGACGTAACAGATGATATCCCTGATTTCTCAGGCGTACTTGAGGCATTTCAAACTCTTCGAGCTGTCTTGTTTGCAACCTTGATGGAACCAATTCTAAAACAACATAGAAAGCAGATAGCCCCTGAAATAATTGGTAATATTGAACGCGGCTTGAACATCCGTCCAGAACAAATATTTATAGCAGAGCGCATTCGGATTGAGCTTTATAAGAAAGTAATGGCGTTCTTCAAAACACATGATTTCTTGATTTGCCCCGCTGCATCCATAGCCCCCTTTCCAGTGGAGCAACGATATGTGGAAAGAAATCGACGGTAAATTATGCAAGACATACATTGATTGGTTTTCCATTACATTCGCCTTAACGATGACAGCCTGTCCGACAATAAGCATTCCCTGTGGGTTCACAGCAGACGGAATGCCCGTAGGGGTGCAGATCATGGGGAAACCTCGGGGCGAAGCTGCCTTGCTGCGTATTGCAAAACAGTTTGAAGAGGCGGTCGGAATATCAATGCAATTACCAATCACACCCAGGGAACGGTCTTTAAATTAAGTTCAAATAAAAAATTTGAAGAGCATGTTGGTGTGCTTCACTCTACACCTAGCCCCTGTTGTGCCTTCAGAGGACTAAAGCGGCCGCGAGGGATTAAAACGTAGGCTTTCAGCAAGGCAACTATTGTCCACTTCAAGATTTTGATGTGGCACCAGTCGCAAATTGTCTGCGTCCAGCACCAAAAATTAGGCGTCACAAACAATGCCATGAACTGAAATAAAATTTAGATTTCCAGTATAGTACAGCCTATTGTCCTGCGCGCCTCCAGCGCTTCATGAGCTTTTGCCACATCACTCAAGGTGAACCGCTGGCCAATGTTGATCTTCACATCTCCTCCCAGCACTTTTTTTGTAAGATTCTGTGCCATGACCTGACAGGTTGCGTGATCGTCAATGTGCGTGAACAGCGTTGGGCGCGTAATTTTAAGCGACCCTTTTCTACCCAGAATGCCAACTTCAAAAGGGGGTACCGGCCCCGAAGCGTTTCCGAAAGAAATCATCATGCCAAGTGGTTTCAGCGAATCTAGCGATCCGTCGAACGTATCTTTTCCCACAGCATCCATCACTACGTCGACGCCTTTGCCCCCTGTCAGGTTGCGCACTTGCTCTACCCAATCAACGTTGCGGTAGTTTATGCAATGAGTTGCTCCATGATCCTGTGCGAGCTGACATTTCTCATCTGTTCCCGCGGTTCCTATTAATGTAATCCCTTCCGAGCGCGCCCATTGGCAGGCCAAAAGACCTACACCGCCTGCTGCTGCGTGAAACAAAACGGTATCACCAACCTTCAAAGGCGAGGTGCGATGAAACAGATATTCCACTGTCATACCCTTGAGCATCATCGCGGCACCTTCATCGAAGGAGATGCCGTCAGGCAGTGGACAGACCTGAGCGGCAGGCATGACACGTACTTCGGAGTAGGCGCCAGGCGGGTTTGAGGCATAGGCAGCACGATCACCGACTTTAAGATGAGTAACCCCTTCGCCTACAGCCTCGATGACCCCTGCGGCTTCCATGCCCATTGCATGGGGCAATTGCATCGGGTAGAGGCCGGTGCGCTGGTACACATCAATGAAATTTAGGCCCACAGCTTTATGCGCAATTCTGACCTCGTTATTTCCAGGTTCACCGACATCAAGGTCAACCAATTTAAACTTCTCTGGGCCGCCATGCGCTTCAATTATTGCTGTCAGTGCCATTTCTGATCCTCCTATTTCCCACGTTTTAATAGCATGTATAAATAAAAATGAACATTTGAAACTCTGCCTTTTTTCACCAAGCTTACTGAGAATAGTTTTGATCGCATGTTTTGCAAAACCAATCCTGTAGAGGCTGATGGCTAGGCCGCACTGCTGCATCAATCAGTTAATCACGCTGGCGCTTTTTAAAAACTACTCAAATTAACCGCGTGAAGAAGAACTGCACTGCACCCCACACCCAGCCCCTGTTGCGCCTTAGACTGACCAGGGGCTGAGAGGGGGATGGGGTTAGCAATTTACCTAAGTTAGTAATAGGCAAAAAACTAACCTTTCAAGCAGGCCACACACTTTAAAACAGCTGGGTTAGCTAACAAACGAGCCTCTTCAATCTCATCCCCACATTCGAGGCAATAACCGAACTCTTCCTCCTTGAGCCGTTGCAGAGCTACTTCAAGTGATCCCTTGAGGGCATCCCTTCGTCTCTGCTGTGCTTGTGCCATAGCTTGGGATTGCAGTGCGTCCATGCGTGAAAGCCTTCCAACCGACTGCTGGTCCAGTTCAACAGTCTTCTGTGCGCTCTGGCCCAGCGCATTGTCTGCAGTAAGCTCTTCTAGCTGCAGCGCGATAAGCTTTTTGTACTTGGTGAACTTTGGCTTCATTGAGAGTATTTACTGCACATGCATAACTTCAAATCAACTCAGAATTTTTACCTTTGCAAAAATAGTAATTCCGCATTTAGCCTGCCAGAGTGGCCATGAGGAGGATTGGGGCAAACTGGGGTTTGGTTTCGCAGTAGAAAAATGAAAATTTTTTTGTCACTCCTATGATCTCAAACAAGTTTCTTCCGACAGTGCCGTTTGGCTAAGCCTCCAAACCTTCTTTAAAGGAGAGGGCGCCTGCTAAATTACTCGGCGCCTTCGATGAGCATGAGATCTGCCTGTGAGCAGGCGTCCCGCACAGCTTTCGCCGCTTGGTAGTCATCGCTAAGATAAAAACGTCTTGCGACCTCTAAGCTGTCAAATTCGATCATCATAACCGTGCCTATGACATCGCCCTCATGGCGTTCCGCATTTGGGCCTCTCGCCAATACTTTGCCACCGAACGCCTTTATGACTGGACCCGCCATACCCGCAAATGCAGAAAATTTTTCTTGGTCTTCCACACGTATATTCGCAACTAGATAACCTTTAGGCATTTTATCCTCCCTTTATTATGATGGATTGCTTTGTAATTTCGTTCAGTATGAAAAACAATCTTAAACCTTAACCACCAAACAAAAACCGTCCAATGAACCGACGCCCCCAACACTAAAGGTACGGAATCCAAGGTGCAGACCCCATAATCCGGGGTCCGCAGTCTTGGGCCCTTGGTCCGGCTGGGTTAGGCAAAATAACCCCTAATGCTGGACTATGGTAGCGCGGAGTGTATCAAAATAAGGTACTTGCATTGTCGGCGCGCTAATACATAAAATTTTAATACAAAAGGACACGCTATGATTTTTTCCCTGTCAGATCGGACACAGTATAACAGCCTCACAGACGCGATTTATCTTAATCAGGCATCGCTTGGACTGACAGGCCAGCCTTCCGTCTCGGCAATGCATGCTTACCTGGATGATATTGGTCGTCACGGGAATATGAATTTGACCGATGCGCAAGAGGTTGCCTTGTTCGCCCCGCTTCGTAAAAATGCTGCAGCCCTCATGAATTGCCCGCCAGAACAGCTAGCCATTATGTCCAGTGCTGGAGAGATGCTCAGCCAATTACCGTATCTTTTTAACGTGCCCGCCGGTAGTAAATTTCTATCAGTTTCCACTGATTTTCCAGCGATAACCCGGCCATGGATCGCATATGCTGAAACCCATGATATCGCGTTACAATTTGTAGATGAACAGGTGGGTGTTGACCTGACCGATACACTTATCGAAGCAATTGACGAAAGCACGGCTGTTGTTGCCGTCAGCTATGTGCAGTTTTCAACGGGAACGCGATCCGACGTTTATCGCCTGCGCGAGGCCACCAGGAAAGTTGGTGCATATTTGGTGGTCGATGTAACACAAGCAGCCGGGGCTGTGCCTATTGATGCCAAAGGCTGGGAAGCCGATATTGTCGTCAGTAGTGGCTATAAATGGCTGGGCGGGCAAGGCGGTATCGGTCTGGCGGTCGTTGCACCTGTGTTTTTAAAAAAAACCCCACCGGCGCCGGGATGGATGGGGGCACCGGACCCGTTTGATATGCAGGCAACCAAATTGCCGCTGGCAAATGATGCGAGGCGTTTTACCCAATCCACCATGTCATATATGACAATGGCTGGCCTCACTGTCTCCCTTGGTGAATTGCTGACCATGGGCGCTGGAAATATCGAAGCCCATGCCCAATCATTAGCAAGGTTACTGGATGAAAAATTGAAGGGTACTGATTGGGCGCCGTTTCGCTCCACTGATGACAAGGCCGCTTCGGCCCATATAATCTCCCTTGGTAACCCAGCAGGCAACGTTGAGAATACACTTTTGAAAATACGTAATGCAAATATTGTCTGTGGCAGCCGCAACCGCCGTATTCGTGTTTCAATTGCCCATTTCAATGACGAAAATGATATTCAGACCTTTGTCAAAATACTTCAACAAGGCTGATCCAATTATCTGACCCCCTCGATCGAGGTTTCAATCTATAGCCGTCAACAGAAAACAGGAAAGAAAATCGCTCAACTGATACTACTTTCTTTGATGAAATTATTATCACTCTCAGAGACGCTGTCAGACTGATGAGAACAAGCATCACATTATATGCATAACTAAAATATGCTCATTGGTTGACGTCATTGGGGGAGACCAGCGGCACGGTTTAGCTTGAAATTGAGACGCTAATAGAATTGCAGTTACCAAACAAAACACTTGTCCAATAAATCTATAACTCCAATACTAAAGGCACCCTGCCCCAAGGCGCACGGACCTGAACGATCTCATCCCATGAGGGCATTCAGAAAGATGCGCGGCAATTTGGACCAGCTTGGTCTATGTTGGAACTGCGTGAGAAGACGGCCCACCTTGTCTTGCTTCTTGTTGGTGATGAACCACGGCGGGCGCGGCAACAGAGTAAACTGACCCGACAAAAGCCCGCGCGGAAACGGCGCCCATGGCGCTTGGATCACCACGCGTTCGGTATCTTCCAGCATAAACGTGTTGTGCACCGTTCCGATGCCCGACTGTACGTCTTGCGGCGTATGACCGGGAAAGGCACCCCAGGGGCAGGCGGTGGCGAGAAAGGCAAGCCCCGTCCATGCGTTGATGGCAATGGTGCCATAGTGCAAATCGGCGATTATGTTTTCGAACTGCGTTTTGCCGATTTCCTTGATCGTTTTGGGATGGATCAGGATATTGGCACCCAGCGTCCCATAAAGCTGGTCATTTGCATAAGCGACAGCACTGCGCAGATAGGTTTGTGCGTTGGTTGCATCCATTTCGTAGGTGGAGATTGCCGGTCCAAAGACTTCGGTGTCTTTAAACCAATCGCTGTCGTCGACATCATTGACAATGAGCGATGGCGCTGCCCCACGCACAATGGATCTGTAGGTCTTGGCCTTGCTTTTGAAAGCATCCAGACGCTCAGCAGTGCCCGGGTAATAAGCGTCGCGGTTGGATTTTTGTGCAACTGCATTTAGATTGGCCATGAGTATTGCAGCCCTGTTCCAGCCTTTGGGCATGATCAACACCTGACACGCCACGCAGTTAAAGCCGGAATTGTGCAGCTTTTGGGTGGCGATCTGTTCGGCTTGAAACTTCAGGTCCGCAGCCGACCATGGGCCAGGCACGACAATGGTCGGACACACAGCACCAAGCTCGGAGGTGAACCGTTTGTAGTTCTGGGGCTTGTTCGCCTTGCGATTATTTTCGCCTTCGGCACCTATGCCCCAGACAATCGCATCGTGCGTCGCACCCGCACCAGTGATGTGCAGTTCTTCAATGATCGCGTGTGTTGTCAGATACGCACCCGAAGCACCGTCGCCTTTGACAATGCGCAGGGCATCCAAATCGATCAGCGGCTTGAGCGCAACCTCTAAAAACCCGATCAAATAATCGTTCAAGGGATGCATCTTCAGGATCACCACCTGATTTTCCAAAAATAGCTTCTGGAACACATCAAGCGGCGCAATGGACGCGATGTTGCCCGCGCCAAGGATCAGCGCTACTTTGCCTTTTCGTGCCGTGGGCGGAATGTCATAGGCAATAGCTGTGTGATCGGGCAGGTTAGCTGCGCTCACGCCTTTTTTCATCCAGACTTCGGCCTTTACGCCCGACAACAGCAAGTGATCCCAGATGGAATGCGGCATGACCTTGACCGCCAACTGCCCTGTCGTCAGTTCGCGTTTGGACAGGTTTTTCAGAAATGCTTTGTTTTCTATCTGGCGCAGCGTCAATATTAATCCGTTACACGCCGACATCACGGCATATGGGCCGGATGTCCATTCTTCGCCTGACAAGGGCGATTCTTCAGGGATTTGTTTCATTCGGGTCGCAGTTTGCGCCCAAGCATCGGCGACAGTCATCAAGTTGTCTTTAACTTGGCTCAGCAACAAAATGCGGTCTGCGACCGGCGTTTGCGCCCACGTATCCTTGGCCGCGTTCAGCGCATCAAGTGCCGCGTCGTAGTCTTCCACGTGGGAGGGCGTCATTGCTCCGTCCATGTCGTGAGCTCCTTAATTTGGGTAATCGTAGGTTTGGTATCAAGTCGCATAGTCCACCTTGATCATGTCAGCGCATTTTTCAGCGATCATGATTGTAGGCGCGTTAGTATTTCCCCCAATAAGGGTTGGCATAACGGAGGCATCGACCACGCGGAGACCTGTCAGGCCGCGAACCCGAAGCTGCGGATCGACGACAGCCAAGTCATCAATGCCCATTTTGCAAGTACCGACCGGGTGATAAATGGTGTCAGCTCGGGCACGAATATGGCATTCCCATTCAGCGTCGGTCATGTGGTCTTTGACGCCAAACAGTTCCCGTTTTGCATAGGACACCAATGGTTCAGTCTGCAAAATCTGACGGGTCATTTTGGCGCCTTTGATCATGGTATCCAAGTCACGTCGATCAGACAGGAACTGCGGATCAATCGCCGGATCGGCCATGGGATCAGCGTTTTGTAAGGTTACCGTGCCACGACTGTGCGGGCGTAGGGCGCACACATGGCAGCTATATCCATAACCCAGATGCAGACGCCGTGCGTGATCATCTACAACTGCAATTACAAAATGAAGCTGGATGTCAGGACGATCCAGCGAGGGGTCGGTTTTCAAAAATGCTGCCCCTTCGCCAAACGGCGTAGCAATCATGCCCCTTCCTGTCCGCCACCATTTTAACATCGCCACCATTAGGCGTGCAGTGCCGGTCAATCCGATGCCAAAATTGTCGGTATCACTGGTTTTGTAGCTAAGTGTGAAATCCAGATGGTCCTGCAAATTTTGTCCAACACCCTCAAGTTCATGCACCATCGCAATACCATGTGGCATGATCTCATCAGCGCGCCCAACACCAGATAACTGCAACAGTTGCGGAGATTGAAGCGCGCCCATCGCAAGGATGATCTCTTTATTCGCACTCACAGTTTTGGAGGTTTTGTCTTGCCTATAGGCGACGCCAACAGCACGCTTGCCTTCAAACAATATCTTGGTCGCACGGGCCTTAGTGATGACGGTCAGATTGGGGCGATCCATCACTGGATACAGATATGCCGCCGCGGCGGAACAGCGTTCACCATTCTTGTTGCCACCATGGAACTGCGTGACCTGATACATCCCAACACCTTCGTTATCGCCATCATTAAAATCGGTCCGGAGGTAGTGCTGATTGGCCGTTGCGGCGGTAACAAAGGCATGTGTAATTGGGCGTGGGCTTTGTTGATTTGAAACGTGTAGTGGCCCATTATTGCCGTGAAAGTTATCCAACCCACGTTCATTGTTTTCCGATTTTTTGAAATATGGCAGACAATCTTCCCAGCCCCATCCATCACATCCGAGTGCAACCCAATTCTCATAATCCGATTTATGTCCACGCACATAAAGCATGGCATTGATCGCAGACGACCCACCCAATACTCGGCCCCGTGGCTGATACCCGCGACGGCCGTTAAGACCCAGCTGCGGTACTGTTTTGAAGGCCCAGTTGAAGAGCTTGCCATACCCTGGCAGAGCTACAACCGCGCCCACAGGCGCACGCAAGAGAATACTGGCGCCCTTGCCACCCGCCTCGAGCAGGCAAACAGTGACATTGGGGTCTTCTGATAGCCGTGCGGCCATGGTCGACCCAGCCGACCCACCGCCGACGATTACAAAATCAAATTCCATCAAACTCCCACTATTTTAGCATCAAGTAAGCGCACTTATTGTGCAAATGTCCAGAAAATTGAAGCTGACCCTAAGCTAGTGAGTTCAGAATTGTCCTGATAGATGGTCTGCCTCCGAATTAGCTGCTTACGGCCTAATCCTGTTTGTTCGCCATTCGCCCGTTAACTGTTATAGCGATAACCAGAGGCAGAACTTAAAGTGCCAAAGCCGTGTTTTACCCTAAATTGGAAGTTTCCTTCATAAATACCACCGTTGCGATATTTCAAAATGCCCTGACCATGAAACATACCTTTGCGCCAAGAACCTGATGGATCAGAGGATGTCTCAACGCAATATTCCAAACCTGCCTCTCACAGACATATAAACAGGTTGAAATTATTTCTTGAGTTTAAAGGTAAACCTGAGATGGATAGGCTGGGTGTTTGACTGGACGATGGTTTATTGAGGTGCAGGTTTTTTCATTTGTTCACTATATTTGTTTTTTTATTCTTAATCGCTTGGGCAATCATCAAAATAATACCCACCAAAATTAATGTGGATGTGAAGCCAGAACACACCCATTTTAACATACAGAAAATTGAGGCTAGTTTAGCGATTGGTAAAGAAATCAGTCCATCAACTAAGTACTGATTGGCTAGAGAAGCCAGCGCATAGTTTTCGAGCCAATCGAAAAGCACTTGAGCGAATGGAAATAGGTTTAAAAAGCCAACTTTTTGTGCAGATGGCTTGAATAAAAATGATATCCAAACCACATACATCAGACCATAAATTAGTCCGAAAAGGGTATCCCAAACCTTATTAAAATTTATGTATGCGTTTATCATTTCATCAGTACGTGCTGCTAAAAAAGCGATAATATCGGCATGATCAAAACCAAACGAAGTGCCTAACGATTTAATATTACCATCGGCCAATTCAAAGCCTGCAGCTTTGCCCATCATTATAAAAAAGAGGTAGCCAATAAAAACTATGGTAAAAAAAACAGCGATAAAAATACCAGAGTTTTGGTAAAAAAAATGTGATAGGCGGGACACTAATAATGGTTTAATTGGGCTGCCTTTTTGTTTAGTATCTTTTTCTTTATCAGTCATCACTTACCCTAATCTTTTGAAAAACGACAAGTAGCATCGTCCTTTTACGATTACACGCATTAGTAATTTTATCTAGTAAGTTTACACTGAACTGTATGGCGACCAGATCTTTCATTTGGATTACGACAGGCTTACCGATGAGCAAGAAGCAAGAAGCAAGAAGCAAGAGAAGCAAGAAGCAAGAAGCAAGAAGTAAAGACACGTCCGTCGACATACCTAAACCGGACAGACACGGACACACCCCTATAAGGGTGTCCAGATGTCCGGGTTGTCCGTAACTTTTAAAATTTCCTATTTAATGTTATGGTGGCTTAGCCTGGTGCGCATCATAACTGACCGCCAACTCGCCTTTTAGAAAGTCTCCGAAGTTCAATGGCTGGAACTTTGCTGTAAAAGCCTGTTGTAACTCTTCGCGCGTGTTCATAACAATCGGCCCATGCCGAACCCCACCTGCGAGGACATCATGCGCATAGCACTTCACCAGCTGAACTCGATTGATCGCAGTATTGCAGAAAACACGGCATTGTTCGATCAGGCCTGCGCCGCAGCCAAGACGGGTGGCGCTGATTTGATCCTCTTCCCCGAAATGGCATTGACCGGGTATAATATTGGCACCGAACGCATCCGCGCACTAGCTGAACCTAGCAGCGGCGCTATGGTACAGGCCTTGCGCAACATGGCCAAACGTCACAACATCGGCGTACTTTGCGGGTTTCCAGAATTGGACGGCGTGCGGGTTTTTAATTCTGCCGCGTTAATTGATGCGTCAGGCACGTTACTTTCCATCTGCCGCAAAGCGCATTTGTTCGGCGACGTGGATCGCGTAGCGTTCAGTGCTGCTGATGCCATGTGTCCGGTTGTACAGTTCGGCGATTGGACGCTTGGGGTGGCAATATGCTATGATGTCGAATTCCCTGAACTGGTACGCGCTTACGCCTTGGCAGGTGCAGATGCAGTTCTCGTTCCAACGGCCAACATGCAGCCTTACATCGGTGTCGCCATTCGCGTTGTTCCCGCCCGTGCCGAAGAAAACGAAATCTATGTCGCCTATGCCAACCGCGTAGGGAGTGAGGGTACGTTTGCGTATTGCGGTTTGTCATGCGTCACAGGACCAGACGGCATCGATTTGGCTCGCGCAGGACACGATGAGGAAATGATATTTGCTGATCTGTCGAAGGATTATCTGGCGCAAGTGAGACATTCATTATCCCATATTCAGGATCGGCGCACAGACCTTTATTAATATTTGATATGACTGAGCGTCAACTTGACGATGCCACTTGTCCAGTTATCGACACGACCATCATATCACACATAACAAACTTCTGTGGCTTACCAGTGATCGTCATCGACAACTCATCCACAATTTTGAAATGCGGTGGTATCTTAAAACGAGCAATTTGACCTTGGCAGAATTGACGCAAAGATTCTCCACTTACTTTACCGTGCTTGGAGATATCTATTATTGATTGCATTACTTAAAATTTTCTATTTCTCTTTTATCTCACAAATAATATTGTACTCAAACCGTACTAATTCTTTTGCTCCTTTTAAGTTAATTCCACGCTTTTTTAACACATCATTAAACGCCGCATCGAGCGCATCTCTCAAGATCAAATCTATATCGTAATCTAGAATATTAAACTTTTTGGGGAAATCGTTTTGGCTGACCTCTTTGGGGACTATCTTTTTAACATCACTTCCATCACCGAATATATTATTCCACCCTGAGCGGTATTGTGGCGTTGAAACACTTGAAAAATGACTGATTGATGATTGAGACGCTGACTTAGGTTGTGAAACTGCTTTGGATGCTGAGTCATCTGCTGTTTTAGTTTCAGTATCGGCCGCTTCAGACTCGGAACGTCAGTCTCACAACCTCAGTCTTCACCTCATCTTCCCTCAGCTTCCCTCAGTCTTGGCGGCCTCATTTTTTTTTGATGTAGTTTCAGCTTTTTTTGGAGTTTTTGTATCACTCATTTTATGGCGCTTTCATAATAAAAATTCGTTAGAGGCATCTAACAACAAGCAAAAATAATATAAAGAGAAAACGCCATGAGCAATTTAAAGTTTTTATGACAAAATGTGTGGCCCTATTACCCAGCCCGTGTATGGGCCACTAGGGTGCTGTCAGCTTAATAAGAACAAGCATCAGATTGCTGCCACAGCCTAAACCTTATGCGCTCAATAATTGCCGCCACTCGGCGAAGGTCGGTCGTCAAGTTCGTGGGGAACTAAAGTGGCTTGAAGGCCAGCTCGAGGATGCGGGACTTATGTCTGATAATTAGGACTTCACAAAATCTGTAATCTTGGAAAAGACTTTTAGTCTGCACGTCTCCCGTTAATACCCACAGTTCTTATAATTACTTCTCATGCACACTTGCGCCATAGCTCGGGCTATTTCTATGGATTGTCGGGTCATTTCTTTAGCTATAATAGCTCTGCCTGACCCCAAATTACTTAACAGGTAATGGTGTCATACCTGTTTCCGCTCTAATAATCTTTCCGTCTTTCACTAGGCGCACTAACATCACCGCATTCCTACCTGTTGGACCATCTAGTATTGAATGACTAACTATAATTTCGTCATTCTCATAGATCAAACGTCTACCCTCCGATGCCGTCTTATCTCTGACATCTGTCAGCATGGCATCAAGAAACTTATGCTTGTTCCATTCCTCACCCGTATTATGCCTGACAAATATAAAGCCATCGTCCAGTAACTCTGCCATTTGAACTCTATCTTTTGAGTTTGCTGCATCCCACCATTTATTGAATAAGCTCATTGTAGTCTCCTTATTATAATTTTGGCTTAACCTGAGCGCCAATCGTTATCAAGAACACTGGGATGTTGCGAATGGGGAATCTCAATCTACATTAGAAATTAATGATGAATATTTTATAGCGGACATCTTTTCACATACTGTTTTAATATTTTACCTTTTTTAATAATTCTTACAATTATATCCCTAAAACCATCTTCTTGGTGAGAATGTTCGGTAACAAGTAATTCCTCATTTTCCATAATTAACGTTTGGTTTTGTAATTGAAAACTTTCAGCCCACATCTTTGGGGTCTCTGCAAGCCATTGCTTTCGATCTTCAATACGATCATCCCAAATATATAAAAAATCATCATGCAGGATTTGTTCAAAAACTTTTATATCTTGGGATTTGTGTCCTTCTAAGATTTTGTTATATAACATCTCAGTTGCCCAACTTATTATTTTACTACCGTGAGTGATCGTTAACTTAAAATGGTGGTTTAGCTGAAAGTTGATCAAGGTTACAATTTAATACTGCAATTTCTTTTCTATGTATCAATCAAACCCTAGCCGAACAGATCCGCATCCGTAAAGATACCGTCTAGTTAAAATTGCTTGCTAAGGTCAGGGGGATTGTTGTCTTATTTACTGTCCTAACAAGCTGTTTCAGCGGTGACGATTGATTGCTATTGACGCAACCCTTCTTTGCATACCAAATTAATAAAATATTAGACAATAATAGAGAAGAAAAAAGATGGTTAAAGGCTTGATCGTTGTAACCTACAAAGAAATAAAGGACGATAAAAAACTGGCCGCATACGTAGCAATCGCACCGGCCACGGTAGAAAAATATGGTGGTAAATTCCTATGCCGCGGATATCCTGCTATACTAAAAGAGAATGGACAAAACGAACGAACCACTGTTGCCCTTTTTGATAGTTTGGAAGTTGCCTAAAATGGTACGAAGGTCCTGAGTACAAAGAAGCGCTCGCCGCATTGGATGATGGTGCCGTCCGAGATTTTAAATTTTATGAAACATCATGAGCGATGCGCTCTTGCTCTGAAGGAGACTGTTAAAACCAACCTGTGTACCCAGAGTTGCAATCAGTGTCAGTGTCATCAGGATGGTGCGCATGGGGTTAGTCGTTTGACGGCAGACAAAGGACAAGTTTTATGGAACAAGGTACTCCCAAAAGTAACCTGTAGTAGCCAGTGATGTGTTTTTGCTAATCCCTTTAGTTTCGGCACATCCAGCCAATCTACAAAAAACTCCAATAAAAAACCTATGGCGAGAGAATGTATGAGCAGTGATTACAAAAAGTGCTGGTACTAGGGAGGCAGACTAATGAATATCTTAAATGGGATAGCGAAATATCTGAACGAATACGTTTAAGATTGGGCTGGAGCCATTACGCAATGTATTGGGTTTCATTTATCAAGGGTATTGCTCTGACTTGTTTGGTTCTCTGGCTGATGTGCTGAATGAAAGAAACACCGCAATGACCAAACTAAGCTCAATCCCAGACCACCAACTCAGTATTACCTGTGGCCTCTGTAAGCATCACTCAATGCTTGAGGTAGCGAACCTTATTGCTGTGGTTGGTGAAGACGCAACGGCCCATGATGTACGTCAGAGGTACAGCTGCCCTAAGTGTAAAGCCAAAGGCAACAACACGTATCAGATCATACGAGAGAGATGAGGCCACAGGACGTTAGCTTGCAGCCTCACCATTAGGTTTTACTTGGCAGCTTGCTTTGCTTCGTAAGCAGCCTTCTTCTCCAAGTACTTTTCTTCTGTAAGATCATGCCAACCTACGCAGTTACCATTTGGACTACGTCCACATCCGCACTCAGCCATTTCAAGCTCCTTTGTTATTTACAAACTTTCAAGTGGTGCTTCTGTTTCATTATGCAAGTGATACCCGCTGCTATGTCGCAGTTTAGCAATGGATGGGGCTAGGATTAAGCCATGCGATTACCGCTGAGCATACCAAAGCCTGTGCCGTTCTCGCCAATGTGATACGTCATCGTCAGCACTAAGGACTGCATCTATGTCTAAAGTTCTAGCTTCTGCAGTGTCATCCTCATGCTTGCGATATTTCCAGGTTAGTATTTCCTCATCTATCTTTGAGATATGCTCGCCTACTTCCTCATAGAACGCCCTGCGCATAGCCTCTTCTACCTCACCACTCTCACCGTAGGCATGATGTAAAATGAATGAGTCATGTACAGGCAAAGCAGGTGCATCCATACCAGCGAAGTGCAGCATGACACCTTCAGCGATATTGCTATCCATAAACTGCAGGTAATTACCAACACCCTTAAAGAAGTGGTCTGCTATTGGCTTGTGCGCTTTAATGATACGATCACGTAACTCAGCCCAGTTCATGTCCAAGCCAGACATATCTATCTCGTTAGGGCAGCTCTTAAGTGGAGTGGATGCTTGAACCATAGCGTTGAATGCTTGCTTTACGATCTTGCGATGCTCACCGTCCAGCACCCTGTCATAAGCATCCTCAGAGCCAAGCTCCTTGTAGTTACTGTGATACAGGAGGTGTGGATTTAGCTGTGAGAAGTCAAACTCTGCAGTGCGCTTCTCATCTATAGTTATGTATTTGCGATACTCACTGGGTACGTTCTGCCACCAGCTACGATAGAAGCGTCCACCCTGTTTGAATGAACCATTGGAGAATATCCTCACAAGTGTACGCTGCGAGAAGTCTATTGGCTCTTTAGTGGCGTGATTGGCTATTCGTGCTTCAAGCTTAGTCAGTTCCGTGTCTTGCACCTCAAGGTCAAACCAGTGCTTGAGGAAGCATGAGTTGATCTTCTTAAGGCTTTCTCTGTGGCGCTCAGTGGCAGGAGTATCTTCATATTCTTGCAGCACTTTCCTACCATCAACCTTGTTACGTAGGATGATAGTTTCAGCATCTAAGTCAGGCTTAATTGAGATAGCTGGGTGTCCGTCTAGCTCTTGCAATCGTTCTAATAACTCATCTTTAGCTATAAAGCGTGTGAGACCACCCTGCAGCGTTACTCTATCATAATACCCCTCCTGAGTTACCTCAATAAAGCCAATCTTAAGAAGGCCATTAAACACAGCTATTGTCTGTTTGTAGGTAAGAAGAGGGTCACGGTATCTTGGGTTCTCTGAGTACCAGCCACTACGCTTGTTGATGCTACACTCTCTGAAGGGAGTACTCTTTACAGCCTTCCACAGGTCAGTAAGCAAGACATGGACTGCATGTTCAAAGCGAAGCTGTTCATCAGCTGCACGGGAGCGTTTCCTACCCTCTGAGGCTTCTATACGTCTAATCACTTCTTTGGTGAGTTCGTCTATCATGTAGTAATTACTTTACAGTTAATAAGTATCTTAGGCTTAGGATGAGTTAAGCTATCTTCATTATCACACCACCAGTTCCCCTATACTAGTAACGGTAAGCATTGGGAGACTAAAACACTCTGTGTATAAACGCATATCCCACTTAACAACTATCTCTCAGTAGAAACCTGGAATGTTAATCAATTGGTTGTAGGTTATGCAGCAATAAACCTGTATTTTAAAGGCAGTCCCAGTTATTTGGCACCAAAGGCCGGACTCGAACGGGCATACCTTTGCTGAGGTGATTTCTTCGCCCACTAATGTTCAAAAATAAGAAGTAACGCCCCTATGGATAACCCAAAAATAGCCCACGCACAGACCTTGCAAATCTTCCCATTAGAATAACTCCTTTCATATCTGCTGTCTGAGCTATGACCAAAACTCCCAAATTAACAACTCCCCTCCCGATAAAAGGAACGTTGACTGTTAATCAAATGGTACTTGTTAAAAGCAAAGTTTTTTGGTTGAAAACCTGATGTTCTAAATGAACCTCTCCCTTACCAACGGTGTGTTTGAAATAGGTGGCCTGTAATCACAGCAAAACCTGAAGAATCTTACCTACTTAATCCGTCATATCAATGTGATTATTTTAATTGATTTAACATAAATTTAATGCCAATACGCTCATATTGATTTTTTTAAAAATGGCAGAGAATAAATGCAAGTAAGTGTTCGTGATAATAATGTCGATCAGGCCCTTCGGGCCCTGAAGAAGAAGCTACAACGTGAGGGTGTGTTTCGTGAAATGAGGCTCAAGCAACATTTCGAGAAACCATCTGAGAAAAAGGCCCGTCAGGCGAAAGAAGCCATTACACGTCAGCGTAAGCTCGCCCGTAAAAAAGCTGAGAGAGACGGCTAATTCAAAAACTAAGGGGTAGTACATAAAAGGTAATGATTGAATAATATTCTAAATACTACTAGCCCGACTAATTAGTGTCACCCTAGCCAGAGGTTACCCACGTTTTCCCTTTCTTCTTTTCTAAACAGAACAGAAAATAGAAACTAAGGGTAATACTTTATTTTCGAAAGCTGAATAAGGGTGCTGTCAAACTAATGAGAACTTGCATCGGATTGCTGCCACAGGCTTCGTCAAGTTGTTTGCCCGGAGTTAAATATTCTCAGGAGCTAATACCCATCATGTCGAGTTGCGCTCAGGAGGCCATAGAAAGGGTGTTGTCAGACAAAGTCTAACACCCGTAAAAGGCACCTCAAGTCAATCATCATGCGGCACAGAAATTGAACCACTCCGTGAGAGCGGCACTGCGTTTTTGCTTGAAGGATTGCTCTGCTTTCTAGATGTCTTTCATGGTTGAAGTGGTTATAGATTTGACTGTGATAACTGACAAATTTCTGAAGTGCCGCAACCGTCTTGAAACGCTGCATCGCTCGTTCTCGTCGTCGAAATGGCAGATGTGAATTTTCGCATCTGTTGTTGGACCGGCCGCCGCAAAGCTGTCTGTCAGCAATTCCAATCTCACGAAAAGCCGCGCCGTAGGATGGCAACTTGTCTGTTGCGATAATCTTTGGTGATCCGTGCTTTCGCATTATTTTTATAAGGAACTTCTTCGCTGCAGCCTTGTTGCGTCGTTTTGTAACAAAGCATTCAAGAACTTCGCCTTCATGATCAACGGCGCGCCAAAGGTAAAATCTCTCACCGTTTATTTTGACGAAGACTTCATCCAGGTGCCATTGCCAGTTCGAGTGGCGCCCCAGCCTCTTCTTTCGGATTTCCTTAGCAAATTTTGCACCAAACCGATTTACCCAAAATCGTACAGTTTCGTGGCAAATATCAATTCCACGTTCATGCAAGATATCTTCAACTTGGCGGAAACTTAGCGGATAGCGAATGTAATACATAACCGCCAAGCGGATGATTTTGGGCGAAGTCTTGAAATATTTGAAGGCGTTTTGTGTTGTCATTCAGAAAAATTAGGGGGCAACCAATGGGACGTCAAGTTTGTCTGGGGATTGCTTGTGGATGCTACCTCAACGAGGAAGGTGTCCCTTATTACTATCCCTTTCTCGTTAAAGAAGAAGGATAATAGTGTAGGTAGTGTAGGCTGTGTAGGCAAATCTGAAAAGTCCCCAGAGATCTCCCAGTAGAAAATTTCCAAAAATGCCTACACTACCTACTTCGGCGGCTGCTGCTGCAGGTGCTTCTGTAGCTGCTGCTGCAGGTGCTGAACCTGGCGCGTAAGCTTTGCCATCAACAAATTCATAGCCGAATTGCTCAACTAGAACTTTATCAATGCCCGTTGGTTGACTGCTGCCGGTGCATTACCTGCTGCCGGTGCATTACCTGCTGCCGGTGCATTACCTGCTGCCGGTGCATTACCTGCTGCCGGTGCATTACCTGCTGCCGGTGCATTACCTGCTGCCGGTGCATTACCTGCTGCCGGTGCATTACCTGCTGCCGGTGCATTACCTGCTGCCGGTGCATTACCTGCTGCCGGTGCATTACCTGCTGCCGGTGCATTACCTGCTGCCGGTGAGCTTTGCCATCAACAAATTCATAGCCGAATTGCTCAACTAGAACTTTATCAATGCCCGTTGGTTGACTGCTGCCGGTGCATTACCTGCTGCCGGTGCATTACCTGCTGCCGGTGCATTACCTGCTGCCGGTGCATTACCTGCTGCCGGTGCATTACCTGCTGCCGGTGCATTACCTGCTGCCGGTGCATTACCTGCTGCCGGTGCATTACCTGCTGCCGGTGCATTACCTGCTGCCGGTGCATTACCTGCTGCCGGTGCATTACCTGCTGCCGGTGCATTACCTGCTGCCGGTGCATTACCTGCTGCCGGTGCATTACCTGCTGCCGGTGCATTACCTGCTGCCGGTGCATTACCTGCTGCCGGTGCATTACCTGCTGCCGGTGGCGCTGGCGCTGGTGCAGGTGCTGTACCTGGCGAATAAGCTATTCCACCAACAAATTCGTAGCCGAATTGCTCAACTAGAACTTTATCAATGCCCGTTGGTTGAGGTTCAGGAACCGCTACGGGCTGCTGGGAATGCTCCGCCTGGAACTTCCGCTCCTGGGAATGCTCCGCCCGGTGCTGGGAATGCTCCACCTGGATGCTGGGAATGCTCCGCCCTACGGGAATCTCCGCCTGGCTGCTGGGAATGCTCCACCTGGATCGAATGCTCCGCCTGGATGCTGGGAATGCTCCACCTGGATCGAATGCCCCGCCAACCTACTGGGAATTCTCCGCCCTGGGCTGGGAATGCTCCGCCTGGAACTTCGCCATCAGCGAAACCGCCATCTGGGAATGCTCCGCCTGGAGCTTCTCCATCAATTGGAACTTCGCCATCAGCAAAACCGCCATCTGGGAATGCTCCGCCTGGAACCGGTGCTGCTGGTACAGGTGCCGTACCTGGCGCATAAGCTGTTCCATCCACAAAGTCCCAGCCATATTTCTCAACTAGGATCTTATTCATACCCGTTGGTTGAGGAACTACTACTGGTGCCACTGGGGATTCTCCATCAGTTGGAGCTTCTCCATCAATTGGAGCTTCGCCAACTAAACCGCCATCTGGGAATGCTCCGCCTGGAACTTCGCCATCAGCGAAACCGCCATCTGGGAATGCTCCGCCTGGAACTTCGCCATCAGCAAAACCGCCATCTGGGAATGCTCCGCCTGGAACTTCGCCATCAGCGAAACCGCCATCTGGGAATGCTCCGCCTGGAGCTCCCCTGGAACTTCGCCATCAGCAAAACCGCCATCTGGGAATGCTCCGCCTGGAACTTCTCCATCAGCGCCCGCCATCTTGGAATGCTCCGCCTGGAACTTCGCCATCAGCGAAACCGCCATCTGGGAATGCTCCGCCTGGAGCTTCTCCATCAATTGGAACTTCGCCATCAGCAAAACCGCCATCTGGGAATGCTCCGCCTGGAACCGGTGCTGCTGGTACAGGTGCCGTACCTGGCGCATAAGCTGTTCCATCCACAAAGTCCCAGCCATATTTCTCAACTAGGATCTTATTCATACCCGTTGGTTGAGGAACTACTACTGGTGCCACTGGGGATTCTCCATCAGTTGGAGCTTCTCCATCAATTGGAGCTTCGCCAACTAAACCGCCATCTGGGAATGCTCCGCCTGGAACTTCGCCATCAGCAAACCGCCATCTGGGAATGCTCCGCCTGGAACTTCGCCATCAGCGAAACCGCCATCTTGGAATGCTCCGCCTGGAACTTCGCCATCAGCGAAACCGCCATCTGGGAATGCTCCGCCTGGAACTTCTGCCATCAGCGCAAACCGCCATCTTGGAATGCTCCGCCTGGAACTTCGCCATCAGCGAAACCGCCATCTGGGAATGCTCCGCCTGGAGCTTCTCCATCAATTGGAACTTCGCCATCAGCAAAACCGCCATCTGGGAATGCTCCGCCTGGAACCGGTGCTGCTGGTACAGGTGCCGTACCTGGCGCATAAGCTGTTCCATCCACAAAGTCCCAGCCATATTTCTCAACTAGGATCTTATTCATACCCGTTGGTTGAGGAACTACTACTGGTGCCACTGGGGATTCTCCATCAGTTGGAGCTTCTCCATCAATTGGAGCTTCGCCAACTGAAACCGCCATCTGGGAATGCTCCGCCTGGAACTTCGCCATCAGCGAAACCGCCATCTGGGAATGCTCCGCCTGGAACTTCGCCATCAGCGAAACCGCCATCTGGGAATGCTCCGCCTGGAACTTCTCCATCCGAACCGCCATCTGGGAATGCTCCGCCTGGACTTCGCCATCACCGCCTGCGCATCTGGGAATGCTCCGCCTGGAACTTCTCCATCAGCGCCCGCCATCTTGGAATGCTCCGCCTGGAACTTCGCCATCAGCGAAACCGCCATCTGGGAATGCTCCGCCTGGAGCTTCTCCATCAATTGGAACTTCGCCATCAGCAAAACCGCCATCTGGGAATGCTCCGCCTGGAACCGGTGCTGCTGGTACAGGTGCCGTACCTGGCGCATAAGCTGTTCCATCCACAAAGTCCCAGCCATATTTCTCAACTAGGATCTTATTCATACCCGTTGGTTGAGGTTCGGGAATCGCTACTGGTGCTGGGAATGCTCCACCTGGATCGAATGCTCCGCCACCTACTGGGAATTCTCCGCCCGGTGCTGGGAATGCTCCACCTGGATCGAATGCTCCGCCACCTGCTGGGAATGCTCCACCTGGAGCTGGGAATGCTCC
>CAJJBP010000005.1 GCA_905182425.1 uncultured Planktomarina sp.
AGCCCTCTATAGTTGATAAAAATGGTTTAAGACATTCCATAAAACTTTCTGCCCCTGTGGTTCTAATAACTTTAACTAGGTGCCATAATTGAGAAGTCTTCTCGTCATAACATCCATCACTGGTAAACTCTGCTGTTTAACACTATATATAATTTCCTGGATTTGAGCGAACCGAAACCTTTAGACTAACTAAGGTCTGAAACAGTATTATAAACTAATATGGATTTAGATAATGGCGGAACTGTTCGTGATTTGAGAATAATAATGTAAATTTTTAGATGTTAATCTACTTAAAAAATTATTTGATATTAGATCGCAGTGCTAGTTTTAAAACTTGCGTTTATTCAACCAGGATTGCGCATCTGCGATTGAAGTAACCGTTAACGCCCCACTGTGTTTTGGTCGAGCAAGCATAAGTACTGTAATGCCAAGTGCTCTTGCTGCATCAAGTTTAGTGCGGCTCGCAACGCCCCCCGCATTTTTCACAACAAGAAAGTCGATAGAGAGTGTTTTAAATAATGATATCTCTTCGATCTCCGAAAAGGGTGGGGTTCCAACATGAAAACGCCCGTTAGGCCAAGGAAATAACGACTTTGGAGGTTCTATCTGCCGACAAATCACTTCGGAATTGTCCAAATTTTTGAACTTCAGTAAGCTCTGGCGACCAGTTGCTAAAAAAACCTTGCTTCCAGGCGGAATGTACCGTGCGGCCTCGGACTCGTTGGTGATACCAATCCAGCGGTCATTGACTCTGGGCGTCCAGGCGGGCCGTTCGAAAAGTAAAAATGGGATACCCATTTCTTTGGCAATATCAAATGAGCGTTGGGTGATCCGATGCGCAAATGGATGCGTTGCATCTAATATTGCTGTAATATTTTTCGACTTCAGATACTGCTTAAAACCCGCTGCATCACCAAATCCACCGCTTCTGGTTGGTATATCTAGACTCAGTGGGTTTCTTGTTACACCTGCAAGACTTGCAATTACAGGTAATTTGGCCATTGCACAAAATTTCGCCAGTGCCCTTCCCTCTCCCGTCCCAGCCAACAGAAGGATAGTCATGTGCGAGCCAATATTTTGCCACCGCGATCAATAACCACGCAATCTACATCAATTAATGACCCTTTCAACAAAGATTTGCATGTAATTAGGCTTTCTTTGGCGGCCCATCTGGCCATATCAGGACCGGCTAAGCTATAGGCCTCTAGGGCTGAATTCACTTTCATTAAATTCGGTTGACCCATTACATTAGCCAGGGCTATAAAATCAACCTGACTGCGTCCAGAGTGGAGATCTCTAGCACCCTGTGCTAACTTTGTGATTTTACCAATGCCACCGCCAATCGTGAGTTGTGGGACTGGGTTTCGAGCTAGGTACTTCATTAATCCACCTGCAAAATCTCCCATGTCCAACATTGCGCTGTCGGCAAGTCCGTAAAGAGATTGAACTGTTCGTTCAGAGGTAGATCCAGTGCAACCTGCCACGTGGAGAGTCCCTTCAGCTCGAGCCACGTCAATGCCCCTGTGAATAGATGCTATCCATGCTGCACATGAAAAAGGACGGACAATGCCAGTGGTTCCAAGTACAGACAGACCACCGACAATTCCCAAGCGCGGGTTCCAAGTTTTCAATGTTAATTCTCTACCACCCGGAATGATTATGGTGATATCAACCGAAGGAGATTTACCATAGCGAGTGGCCATTTCCATTACCTGGCTTCGCATCATTTCACGAGGTGCAGGATTAATAGCCGCCTCGCCCACAGCTATTGGTAATCCTGGCTTGGTTATAATACCAACCCCAGAACCAGCATGAAAATTAATTCCATTTTTTGCAGTTGCCACGCGTGCAATAACTAGTACACCATGTGTTACATCAGGATCATCCCCTGCATCTTTCGTAATTCCAATTTCAACCCAGTCTTCTCCCACAGCCCGATGTGCGATTGGAAAGATTGGTTTTTCACCTTTAGGTAGTGTAATTTGGACTTGCAGAACCTCATCCTCTCCCCAAAGCTGCTTGAGGGCTGCTCGTACTGCAGCAGCAGCGCAAGCGCCTGTGGTCCAGCCGCGGCGCAAGGGGGAGTTATTATTTACTTTCATAACGACTACTATAGCGTCCTAAATCATGCCGCCAATCACAAACCGCAGGTCGCTTGCACTCTATTCAATCATTTGGAAATTCGGCATAAGGTTGTTATGAATGATTCACTGCCACTTCCGTCAAAACATTGGCCTGAGATGAAGCCTGGTTGGGTTTGGCTTTGTGGTGCCGGTCCCGGAGACCCTGGGCTGCTAACACTTCACGCGCTAAATGCGCTACATCAGGCGGACGTAGTTGTTTATGACGCTCTAGTTTCGGCTGAAATTTTGGAGTGGGCGCAGGGTGCCGAATTGATTTATGCAGGTAAACGCGGAGGAAAACCGTCTGCTAAGCAAGTGGATATTTCGTTACATTTGGTTCAACTGGCACAAAAAGGAAAGCGAGTTCTGAGATTAAAGGGTGGAGATCCTTTTGTATTTGGAAGGGGTGGAGAAGAGGCGCAAACTCTCATTCAGCATGGGGTTCCCGTTCGTATTATTCCAGGCATTTCGGCGGGCATAGGAGGTCTTGCTTATGCGGGCATCCCGGTAACGCATCGAGACGTCAACCAATCTGTAACGTTTGTCACTGGGCATGACCAATCAGGATTGACTCCAGGTTCGTTAGATTGGGAGGCAATCGCTCGTGGTAGCCAAGTAATTGTCATTTATATGGGCATGAAACATATAGCACAAATAACAAAAAGTCTTATGGATGCAGGACGAAGTGGCGATGAAGCTGTCGCTTTTGTTACTTCGGCTACTCTAGAACATCAAAGCGTTGTTGAAACCACACTACAGAGAGCAGTTAAAGATGTGAAAAAACACGGAATAAAACCGCCAGCAATAATTTGCGTCGGACAATCCGTTTTGATGCGGCAGGTCTTAGATTGGCAATCACTGGCCGCCGGTAACCCCCCACGTAACCTTGACCCACTTGGCAAGGGTTGCCCCGCCGAAAGCGTATGACAAGATTTATTATTTCAGCACCAACTTCTGGTGCCGGTAAAACTACCATAGCATTGGCGCTGATGCGTATTTTAAAACGAAAAGGTTTAGTGTACCAACCTGCTAAATCTGGGCCTGATTATATAGATCCCCGATTTCATGAAGCTGCATCAAAGCAACCCTCTTTGAATATCGATGCATGGGCCATGCCTAACGACCAAATTCTCTCACTTGCAGGTCAGGGTCATTTGGTTATTGAAGGTGCAATGGGCCTTTTTGATGGTGCAGGTCTGCTCGGTAATGGATCTACAGCTGAGCTCGCAAAACTACTTTCAATTCCAATAATCTTGGTAGTTGACGCTTCAAAGACTTCCCATTCGATAGCAGCCCTCGTGCAAGGTTTTGTAAATTTTGATTACAATATTAAAATTGCAGGTGTTATTCTGAACCGTGTTGGAACCGAGCGCCATCTCAAGATGTTAATCAGAGCATTAAATGAAATTAAAATACCCGTTATGGGCTATCTACCCCGCTCTGTAAATTTTACCTTAGCTGAGAGGCATTTAGGATTGGTTCAGGCAGGAGAGCACGAGAATTTAGACATTTGGATCGATTTGGTTGCTGATGCATTGCAACCGTCCTTGGATCTGGATGCTATTTTAGCCTTGACCGGTCCCACTTCTACTAAACACGCGATTAAAGCAGCTAAACCTCCAGCACAAAAAATTGCAATTGCGCAAGATAGGGCCTTTGAATTTACCTATACCCATACGCTGAAAGAATGGCGTGCAGCGGGCGCGGAGTTAAGTTTTTTTTCCCCGCTCGCGGATGAAATTATTTCTGTAGGCGCTGATTTTGTTTTTTTACCCGGTGGCTACCCAGAATTATATGCTGGAAAACTATCAACGGCTAATCGATTTAGATCCTCGATACAAAAACACGCTTTGAAAAAACCTGTTTATGGAGAGTGTGGAGGGTATATGGTCTTGGGTGACGGCCTAATTGATACTCATGGTGATAGGCATGAAATGTTGGGTTTATTGCGTCTTGAGACAAGTTTTCAAAACAGAGAACTGCACTTGGGATACCGTCAATTAACACCTTTGACCTCACACTTTGAATTTTCTTGCAAAGGCCATGAATTTCATTACGCCAAAACATTACAAGCGGAAGGGCCAGCTCTTTTTAACGCTGTAGATGCAGATGGAACTGATTTAGCCGATATGGGTTTGTTTCTTGGAAATACTTACGGTTCATTCGCACATATTATTTCCGGCATTTGAGAATATATAAATTGGAATTGTGAATATGAATGACCAAGGTTTGGAAGATAAGCAGGCAAAGCAAAATGTGCTGGTGCTTATCGCTGCACAGGCTATTTTGGGAGCACAATTACCGATAATCTTTGTGGTCGGTGGGCTTGCAGGTGGGCAGTTGGCAGGTAATGTATGTTTTGCCACTTTGCCTATCTCTCTCATTGTATTTGGATCGATGACCACAGCACCATGGCTTTCGCGTTTTATGCATGCGTATGGCCGGCAGGCGGGTTTCTTTCTGGGAACCTTTTCTGGTGCAGTTGGAGCAGCTATTTCGGCCTACGGTTTATTTATATCGTCATTTACTGTATTCTTAGTGGGCTCGTACCTATCAGGAATTTATATGACTACCCAGGGGTTTTACAGGTTTGCAGCCACTGACACTGCTTCAGAACAGTTTCGGCCAAAGGCGATTTCTTATGTCATGGCTGGGGGCCTTTTATCTGCCGTTTTGGGGCCACAATTAAATAAAATAGTCCAAGATTTATCAGTAATCACCTTTCTTGGCTCTTATGTAACCATAGTTGCAATTAATTTGGTTGGCATATTTTTATTCTTTTTATTGCGGCTACCAAAGCAAAGCTCAAACGTAGCCACCAATGCAAATTTAAAGCTGGAGCGCAGCAAACGAGATCTGCTGAGAAATCCCAAAATCCTTGTGGCAATCACGTGTGGAATGATCGCTTATTCTTTGATGAACCTAGTAATGACTTCCACCCCGTTGGCGGTGATTGGATGTGGCTTCACCAAGGATAATGCGAATGACATAGTATCAGCCCATGTGGTTGCGATGTACCTACCAGCATTTTTTACCGGTCACCTCATTGTTAAATTTGGTGTTGGTAGGATTATGGGACTTGGACTAATTATTTTAGCAGGCGCTGGTATTGTTGCTTTGAATGGGTTTGGCCTTTTTAACTTTTTTGGTGCGCTCATTTTACTTGGTATTGGTTGGAACTTTGGTTTTATCGGAGCAACCAACCTTTTAACAAGTTCACATTCGCCGGATGAACGTGGCCGTGTCCAAGGTATGAATGATGCTATCATATTTGGTTGCGTTACCATTGCTTCATTGGCTTCAGGCGGCCTTATGAACTGTACCGGTGGCTCTGCCCTAGTGGGTTGGGCTGCGGTAAACTATGCCATGGTCCCCTTTCTGTTAATAGCTGGGATCGCTGTTTTTTGGTTGGGTCTCATGAAAAGTAGAGAGACTTAGTTGTTTTGCCATGCAGCTAACAGCCGGCCTAATGTGTTGTGCAATGCAAATGGTGGGATAGCGTCCATTTCGACTGTGCCTGGTTTATTAGCCACAAAACTAAGCACTTTATAGGCACCTACTTCTTCAATTAGTGCTGGTGAGGAGCCTTCATATCGAGGCATCGCCATGACATTTTGGCAGAGGTCACTGTAAATAGAAACTTTTTCGTCTTGCGACCATACCGGTACATTTAATGAAATCAAAACAGGTACTCCGCGAAAAAACTTTGCAAGACCCAATTGAGTTGCAGTTCCATGCAATTCTTCAACGTTATAAGGAAGATGACCTAACGCATCAAGGTTTGCAACAAGAGGTCCAAGCGCTATGTCGCGAACGTGTTTCAATAAAGACTCTGGGTCTTTAAAACCTTCCTTATAAATATCCCAACGCCTTGCCAGGGCCATTGTATCCAAAGATTTTGCCCCTTCGGCGGTCAAAACCTCTGCGAGGGCGTCTACCACCTCGTGTCTACGGGGATTGCCCCCTTCTATTTCTTCAAAAACATCACGCCACCATTGAAGGCGCATCTCAGCAATAACGTGCTCTTGCGTTAGCCAGGGTGCACGAGCAACCTCAGCGGCAGCAGCATAAACTGGTAGAAGTACTTTTCGTGCTGAAATGGGTGATGCCATTACTGCTGCAAACCGATCCGGATCAGTACGTGAGACCAAATTAGCGCAAGCCTGTAAGCTCATCTAATTTGATCCAGGTTTAAACGGCTGGTGATAATAATCTCCGAAATACCGTTCGGCTTATCAATTATTTCTATGCCGGCTGCACTTAATTTATCTCGAATTTCATCAGCCTTTGCAAAATCGCGGTCGGCTTTAGCCACTGACCTAGCCTCCACTAAATTCTGTATCTGCTGCATAATTACAGACGGGACCACTTGTGGGCGCCACCAATCTGAATCTTGGCCTAATAGCCCTAAAAACTCAGCACCAGCAAGCAATCCAGCGACGTCCCCATTTTTTGCAAGTTCATGTAGTCGAGCCAAAGCACCCGGTGTATTGATGTCGTTTGCCACCCTTTCCAAGACAACTACATCCAATTTACCAGGAATAATATCAGCCACTAGCCCGTGCCATTTACGAAGTGTAGCCGTGGCCTCATTAGCTTTTTTCTGCGTCCAATCCATTGGCTTACTGTAATGGGTAGAAAGCAAAACAAAACGGATTACTTCGCCAGGAATACCCTGGTTTAACAGATCTCTTACAGAGAAAAAATTACCCAGAGACTTAGACATTTTTTTGCCTTCAACCTGCAGCATTTCATTATGAATCCAAACGTTTGCAAAGCTACCCTCTGGATTAGCACATTTGCTTTGTGCTAATTCATTTTCGTGATGAGGAAATTGAAGATCGTTGCCGCCACCATGAATGTCAAAACTGTCGCCAAAATGATGGTGTGCCATTGCAGAACATTCAATGTGCCAACCTGGCCGGCCACGCCCCCAGGGACTGTCCCAGCCCGGTGTTTGAACATCGGATGGTTTCCAAAGGATAAAATCCATTGGATTTCGTTTGTAAGGCGCAACTTCGACACGCGACCCTGCAATCATGTCATCGATGGACCGTCCAGAAAGCGACCCGTAGTCCGCGTAGCTATCCACGTCAAATAAAACGTGACCGTCGGTTTCATAGGCGTGACCTTTGTTAATAAGATCTGTCACCATCTCAATCATCTGTGAAATAAAGTGTGTAGCCCGGGGCATTGACCGTGGCTCAAGCGCTGCCAGTTCCTTCATATCTTGTAAGTAAAGGTCAATAGTCCTGTCGGTAATTGATTTTATATCCTCGCCTGTCTCTAAAGATTTAGAGTTTATTTTATCATCAATATCAGTGAAGTTTCGGACATAGTTCACATTCTTTAGGCCATAAACCTGTCGCAGTAAGCGATACAACATATCGAAAACGACAACGGGCCGAGCATTTCCTAAATGTGCCCGGTCGTAAACAGTCGGGCCACAAACATACATTCTTACGTTTTTTGTATCAATCGGCTCAAATAGCTCTTTGAACCGCTTTTTTGAATTATAGAGTTTAACCTGTGTCATCGAACCGTCCTGCAGAGATAACGCCGCGGTATCAAATTATAACGCCTTTGAAAACGTTAAAGACATTAGTTTATTGGACACTAAGCAATAATATTGTGAGCGACACATCTTTTCTAAAAAGCATGCAGTGTCTTTGTATGTGCTTTTAAGTCAAAATTCCATAAAATTTAATTGACGAATCCATATTGTTGCCAGCAAATTAGTCTATGGAAAAGTCTACGCGCATTACATCGCTCACTAAGGGTGGTTCAGATGGTTGGGAAGTCTTCTATCGCGCCCGTCAAATGATAAAGTCTGGCACTCCAGTTGTTGAATTGACTATTGGGGAACACGATATTCGCACTCATGGCGACATTTTAAAAGCCATGCAAATATCAGCAGAGAAGGGCCATACAGGTTATGCTGCAGTCCCGGGTACAGATGCCCTCCGCAACACGATCGCTAAACGCATTCAGAAGCGCACCAGAGTGCCCACCAAAAAAAATAATATAGTTATTACTCCAGGAGGGCAATCAGCTCTATTTTCAGCTCATTTAGCCATCCTAGACCCAGGTGATATAGCCCTTTATTGTGACCCCTATTATGCAACCTATCCTGGTACTATACGAGGTGCTGGAGCCAAAGAAAAAGTCGTGACATGTTATCCTGAGGATAATTTCCAGCCTCAACTGTCAGAACTCAGTTTGGCTGCAAACGGTGCTACTTCGCTCCTCATAAACTCGCCAAACAACCCAACCGGAGTAGTTTACGATCAAACTACATTTAAAAAATATAGCAAATGTTTGCACCACAAACGATCTGTGGCTTATCTCAGACGAAGTTTACGACACGCAGGTTTGGGAAGGAGCGCATATTTCACCGCGCAGTTTGCCTGGTATGAAGGACCGAACACTCACAATTGGTTCCATGTCGAAAAGCCATGCAATGACTGGCAGTAGAATCGGGTGGATCTGTGGGCCAGAAGACATAATTGCCTCTATAATAAATCTATCAACGCATACTACATACGGTGTGCCTGGGTTTATTCAAGACGCAGCAAACTTTGCTTTAAATCAGGGTGATAAATTAGAAATGGAGGTCTCAGCTCCTTTTGCTCGAAGACGCAAAATTGCCAGAGAATTATTAGAGCAGCAGAGCATAGTTCGCGCCGTCCCTTGTTCCGGTGCGATGTATATGATGTTAGATATTCGGGCCACCGGATTAAATGGACAAGAGTTTGCCAACGCTTTGCTGGACGCAAAGAATATCGCGGTAATGCCCGGTGAAAGTTTCGGTACAGCAGCAGCCGGTCACATACGCGTAGCAATGACGGTGTCTGATAGTGATTTCCGTCAAGCCTTGAGAGTATTGTTAGATTTTGCCTCGGTTCAGTTTGTAACAAAATGACGTTTTTGGACTTTTCGTCGCAAATAGAAAAGATTTACAACTTTTAAAAAAATTATTGTCCAATTATGGCAAAAGACCTTCACAGTTTCCTCTGGATAATAAATTTGTTAGTGCGCACGATTGGCGCAAGCCGCGGTCTTGCTGCGCGTGGTGGTCCATTACTGGGTTAACCGTTTTATAGATTTAGCCCTTACAAAAATACAGGACTTTAACATGATTAATGAAACATCGCGTCGCGCAGGCAGATCGGGCGGTCGTGCTGCTCGCAAGGCATCTAGAGCAGCCCCTCTTGCTGAAAATATGCGTCCAATTCGTCCTGGAATGCAAGGTGGGACTTATAAACCACTTTCGGACTTAGATATGCACAATATCAACGATTCTGCATTGAAAGCGCTTGAAGAAATTGGCCTCGCAGACGCTCCTCAATCTGGAATAAGCATTATGGTAGGTGCGGGTGCTATATTAGGCGAAGACGGGCGTTTACGTTATCCAAGATCGTTAATTGAGGACATGCTTGCAAAGGCCAACCGTGAGATTACACTTTTTGGGCGCGATAAAAAATATGACCTCCACCTTAGCGAAAAGAAAGTGCACTACGGCACTGCTGGCGCAGCGGTTCATATGGTTGATGTTGAGAGCCGCACATACCGCGAATCCACTGTCCGTGATCTGCATAATGCCGCCAGGATAGTTCAGCATTTGGACAATATTCACTTCGTGCAGCGGCCAATGGTTTGTCGTGACATTTTGGACAATCGCGAAATGGACCTAAACACGATTTATGCATGTACAACAGGAACTAAAAAGCATGTTGGAACGTCTTTTACTGAACCTGGTTTTGTAGATGATGCCTTTGAAATGCTTCATATGATTGCTGGGGGTGAAGATGCTTGGCGTGAGAGACCCTTTGTATCAAACTCTAACTGCTTTGTAGTGCCACCAATGAAATTTGCTACTGAAAGCTGTCAGGTTATGGAGAAGTGTATCGCGGGTGGTATGCCCATCTTGCTTCTAAGCGCAGGGCAAGCAGGAGCGACAGCCCCTGCCCCAATTGCTGGAGCAATTGTTCAAGCCGTAGCCGAATGTTTGGCGGGTTTGGTTTATGTCAATGCCATAAAGCCAGGACATCCTGCTATATTTGGTACATGGCCATTCGTTTCAGACTTGCGTACCGGTGCCATGTCTGGTGGTTCGGGTGAACAGGCTTTGCTTACGGCTGGCTGCGCACAGATGCACCAATATTACGGTCTTCCAGGCGGCGCGGCGGCGGGTATTGCGGATGCTAAACTCCCAGATATGCAAGCAGGCTGGGAGCAGGCTATGTCAAACGTCATGGCTGGTCTTACAGGCTTAAACATGGTCTACGAAGCTGCTGGCATGCATGCATCTCTACTAGGGTTTTGCCATGAGTCGTTAATTTTGGGAAATGACCTTTTGGGCCAGGCAATGCGCTGTGTCAGGGGAATAGAGGTCAATGAGGAAACCGTGGGGATAGAAACCATGCGGGCTACCTGTCTTGGCGGCCCAGGGCATTACCTTGGATCGGATCAAACGCTGTCTTTGATGCAAACCGAATATGTTTATCCATTATTAGCCGATAGGTTATCCCCAAAAGAATGGGATGAAAACAATCGTCCAGATCTAATCCAAAATGCAATTGCTCGAAAGGAAACTTTAATTAACGCTATTAGCCCCGCACAATTAGATCCAATTGTTGATGCAGAGATTCGCAAACGATTCCGTATTCACCTTTAATTTAAAAGCAGGCGGCTTTAGTTGCCGGATAAATCTTCCAGATCAAGCCATTCTGCTTCTGCGTCGCTTAACGCATCATGTCGTTCTATTAGGGCCTCTGTTCCTTTAGCAAACTTAACTGGATAATTTGTAAATAGGTCCGGATCGCCCAAAAATACTTCTAACTTCTCTATTTCGGCTTCAAGGCGCTTAATTTCAGTAGGCAAAGCTTCCAAACGATGTTTTTGAACAAAGGAAAGCACGCCTTTGGGAAGTTCAGCATTATTAGCCTTGATTGTATCCTTTTTTTTATTTTTAGCTTGCTGATTATCTTCTAGTCCTACTTTTTTCGGGGGCATTTGAGCCTGATAATCGCTCCAACCGCCAGCATAAACAGTCGCAGCGCCATTGCCCTCAAGTGCAACAGTTGTCGTCGCAACCCGGTCTAAAAAATCACGGTCGTGACTAACTAGCAAGACGGTCCCGTCGTAATCTCCCAAAACATCTTGTAACAAATCTAAGGTTTCGATATCTAGATCGTTTGTTGGTTCATCGAGAACCAGCAGATTGCTTTCCTGGGCCATTAGCCGCGCTAGTAAAAGGCGTGCTTTCTCGCCACCAGACAATGATTTAACTGGTGCCCGAGCTTGGTCTTCCGCAAATAGAAACTCTTTCAGGTATCCGACGACATGTTTTGGAGTTCCCCGAACCATAATCTGATCTGAGCGACCCGTAACTCCCATTTTGGGGTCGTTGGTAAGGGATTCCCATAAGGTCTTTGTCGGATCCAATTGAGCGCGAGCTTGGTCAAATACTGCAATTTTTAGGTTTGTGCCAAGCTTCAGAGTGCCGCTGTCCACTGGCTGTTCACCAAGTAAAGTTCGGATTAGAGTGGTCTTCCCTACACCATTAGGACCAACAAAAGCTACACGGTCTTTACGCTGGATTTGCAAGGAGAAATCCTTGAGCATGAATAGGCCATCAAAGGATAAATTGAGATTTTTAGCTTCAATAACTTTAGCCCCAGACTTTTGACCTGACGCAAAAACCATTGCTGCGGTAGTTTGCCGCTTGATTTGAGACGCGCGCTCAGCACGTAAATCGTTCAAAGCACGCACCCGGCCCTGATTTCTTTTGCGACGTGCTGATATTCCTTCAACCGCCCAACGAGACTCTGCTTTAATCTTTCGTTTAAGCTTATGACGCTGGTCGTCCTCTTCCGCCCATGTTTTATCTCGCCATGTTTCAAACTCAGAGAATCCGCGTTCTTGCCTTCTTACCACGCCTCGATCAATCCATAGTGTAGCACGTGTCAATGCGTTCAAAAATGCACGATCATGCGAAATCACAACAAAACTATTTCTGCTTTGACGTAAAGTGGTCTCCAGCCATGCGATAGCTTCAATATCCAGGTGATTTGTAGGTTCGTCTAAGAGCATTAATTCTGGGTTCTCAGCCATTAACTTTGCCAAAGCTGCCCGACGTCGCTCGCCACCTGAAGCAGTTTTTACTGGCCTATCAGGATTAAACTTCAAGCCAGCTGCAGCGATCTCTACCATATGAGTTTCACCATCAAGCAGTCCGGACAGGGCATAATCACCCAAAGTTTGAAACAAGGATAAATCTGGGTCCTGCTCCATGTATCCTACACTGGCTCCGGGAGAAACAACTCTTTGCCCCGCATCAGCCTCAACTAGCCCAGCCATCACTTTCATTAGGGTCGATTTTCCAGACCCGTTCCGTCCGACAAGGGAAACCCTATCACCGGTATGAACAACCATGCCCATGTCTTCGAAAACGGGATTGCCTCCATAGGTAAGAGCTATTTCGGAAAGATGAATCAGAGGTGTACGAGCCATACGATCAGCTAGGCTCTTGAGCGCAGGGCGTCAATGCGTTGTACCTTTTTGTTGTTGTGACCACTCTTTTTAAAAGATCCGCTTAAAATAAAAATCTCTTCAAATAGAAAAAAGAGAGTTTTGCATCAACTATTTTAGGCACTAAGCTACCAAAAGAGCATTAAACTGTGAAACTATTGTGTCAGCTGGGATGCTAGAACCCTTTTTAATTATAGAAAAAGGATCAATGCTCAATGACACTATCGCTAATGGCTCAGTTTGTATCAGCTCTTAATAAAAAATAATTGCGTGAGATATTTTCAAATTAAGTTAAATATAATTAATGATCGAATTTAAACTATAATAATTCTTAAACTATATGGTTTATTGAACTGTAAAAAGGTCACACTATTTTAGTTTCACCAGTAATTAATAAAAAGGGTCGTTCGTCATGAATTCAGAAAAAAATGAGGAAATGTGGCGCAGAAATTTATCTCCTCTTGCTTACAAAGTGACGCGTGAGCACGCTACAGAGCCGGCATTTAGCTACAGTGAAAAACATACTAGCAACGGGCACTATACTTGCGTGTGTTGCGGCTCCCTACTATTTGATAACGCAGATAAATTTGAAAGTGGTAGTGGCTGGCCATCGTTTACTAAGCCTGCTTCTGGCGCAGAAATCGGGGAAACAACCGATAGAAGTTACAATATGACGAGAACAGAAGTTCATTGCTCTAATTGTGAAGCGCACTTAGGACATCTATTCCCTGATGGTCCTGGGCCCAATGGCCTACGTTACTGCGTGAACGGGGTAGCCCTAACATTTGAGGGTAAAAACAAATAATCACACGCCTGATAGCATATCTTCTGCTGACACTCGCCCAAAGTTGCCCATCAGCTGCCGAATAAGTGAAATTTCTCCAGATCCCCCCTCCGTTACGCGCCTTGAAAGAACTATTACTTTGGCGTCTTTCAGGCCGTAACGGCTAATATTTTTAACAAGGTTGTTCGTTGTGAAACTTACTACGACGACCTCACGTTCAGTGGGTGCAGGCGCTTTCGTCCCGAAGTACCGCCACCTTGATGAAATGTAATAGAAGCCGTCTTTGGTTTTAACGCCGCTAGTTGTTGGTGCCCCGAGGGTTTCCTCAACAGAAGCGCGTGTATCAACGCCAACAACAATTTTGGCGAGGTCCGCATCTAATGGTGTAAATCCATGATTGCGATAAACGGCGCTGCATGAAATCATAGCACCCATCGAAAAACAAAGAATCGTGGCTTTTACTAAATTTATCATTGATGGTCCTGCTGCCCTATGAATCGTTTTCGCGGTTTTGAATTAAGCTACTGGAGCAGTGCCACTATTTCAAGAAAGGAGCAATAATGCGGCAAACTTATTCAGAACCCATTCTAGAGCTACGTCATTTAGTTCATAATCGGGGAGTTGATTTTGACTTGATTTTTTTACCAATTCAAATTGCTGACGTTATTACGCAACTAGATTTAATAACACTTAAGAAGCCAAAGTTCTCTGGATGTATTTTGCCACTTGGAGAAGGTGATTGGATCTTAACTGCTGAATTAGGGGCAACAGTTGAGCAGCCATGCTCAGTTACCTTGGAACCTGTCCAAGCACGCATTCAAACAAATATGTCTAGAACCTTTCGTAAATCACCTATCGAATTATCCGATGGTGGAAGTGAGTATGAAATGCCGAAGGATGATACAGAAGAACAGCTGGCCGAAAGGATCAATCTTTTTGAATTTTTTATTGAAGGTTTATCCCTTGAACTTGAAGATTATCCAAAAGTAAATGGGATACAATCTACGAAAGTTGAATATGCTCCGCCTGGCGTTACGCCGTTGACAGATGAAAGTGCTAGGCCATTTGCGGTACTTGCTGAGTTTAAAGAAAAGTTAAAGGGTTAAACTATTTAATTAATTTTTACCGTAGTTTTTTCTTCGATCTTATGACATAGAACTCTAATGCTTGCTTGGGGCTCAACCGCGGCTTAATAACAGTATTTTTCCGCGTTCTAGAGCATGGGGGTCGACTCTGTGCCTTACGTAGTCTACGAGCCGCAAAATAAAACGTTAATTGGCGTAAGCGCCCCCAACCCGAGGTTGTGATATGGCTGTTCCTAAGAGTAAGATTACACGAAGCCGCCGCGGCCAGCGTCGTTCACACGATGCTTTGGTAGCAGGTAACCCAAACGAATGTACAAATTGCGGCGAACTAAAACGTCCACACCATGTTTGTGCATCGTGTGGTCACTACGATGATCGTGAAGTTGTCGCGATGACTGAAGAAGTAGATATCGACGAAGACGCGGCGTAACCGCCAGTATTTAGAGATATAGGTATCACATGATTGGCACCGTTTCTCACACGGCCAACTCAGACAATACCGTGGTTTTGTCTGTAGATGCGATGGGTGGCGACAAAGGTCCCAGCGTAGTTATCGCTGGGATTAGTCTTGCCATCAAAGAGAACCCTGATGTTCACTTTCTTGTACACGGACCGGAGTCCGAGCTTAAGTTTTTGATCAATAAACGAAATATCAACTCTTTTTGTACGATTATAAACGTGAAGGGCGTCGTTCAAATGACCGACAAGCCTAGCTACGTTATGAGATACGGCAAGGACACCTCAATGTGGTCTGCCATTACATCAGTCAAACAACAAAAAGCTGATGCCTGTGTTTCATGTGGCAACACTGGAGCTTTAATGGCCGTTTCAATGATACGGTTACGAAAACTCCCTGGAATTAATCGTCCTGCTATCGCAATCCTATTCCCATGTTTAGGCGCAAACAAATTTAACGTGATGTTGGACGTAGGCGCCGATATTCGTGCAGACGAAAATGACCTTTTACAATATGCCCTTATGGGCGCTTCCTACTCTCGTAACGGAATGGGTATTGCGCAACCGCGTGTTGGCCTTTTAAATGTTGGTACAGAAGAAAATAAAGGCCGCGCAGAACTTAAAGTTGCGCATGACTTAATCCAGGATATGTCTACCAACGGAAATTTTGAATTTATAGGATTTGTCGAGGGTGACGATATCCCCTCCTCTAAAGTCGACGTTATCGTAACGGATGGTTTCACTGGGAATATCGCTCTAAAATCAGCAGAGGGGACCGCAGGTTTTATTGCAAGCTCCATAAGGAGCGCTTTCAAATACAATTTACTTTCATATCTAGCAGGACTTGCTGCCCTTGGACCACTAAGGCGTTTGAAGGAAAGTACTGATCCACGTCGTGCTAACGGAGGACTTTTCCTAGGTTTAAACGGAACGGTCGTGAAATCACATGGCGCTGCAGATGCCACTGGCATTGCAGCAGCGATAGGACTGGCCTATCGTCTAGGATCGGCTAAGTTTACCACCCGCCTTGCAGCACGAGTAGCTTCAGTTAGCGGTTATCACGAAGACACAGAAGAATACGGAAAATAGATATGCGACGTTCAATAGTTGAAGGTATAGGTCATTATCTCCCGCAACGTGTAGTGGAGAACAGCGAATTTGAAGATAAACTGGACACAAACGATGCGTGGATACGTAGTCGTACCGGCATTGAGCGGCGCCACTTTGCCGCTAAAGGGGAAACAACCTCTGATATGGGTACGAAAGCTGCTTTTGCCGCAATTGAAAATGCAGGGCTTTCTCCAGATGATATAGATGCAATCATTCTCGCAACTTCAACTGCAGACCTAACTTTCCCCTCCGCCGCTACTATGGTGCAAAATGGTTTGGGAATGCAGCATGGTTTTGCATTTGATGTACAAGCAGTCTGCGCAGGCTTTGTTTATGCCTTAGCAACTGCAAACTCGATGATAGCTAGTGGTCAAGCCAACCGAGTATTAGTCATAGGTGCTGAAACATTTTCAAATTTGATGGATTGGTCAGACCGAGGTACCTGTGTTTTGTTTGGAGATGGTGCAGGAGCAATGGTTCTGGCTGCGCAGGACGACCCAAGCTCAAGTAGAGGCGTTTTGGCGATAAACTTGCGATCAGACGGACGCTACAAGGATATTCTTTTTGTAGATGGTGGCGTTTCTAAGGATACTACAGGTCACCTTCGGATGCAGGGAAAAGAGGTTTTCCGCCATGCGGTCGAAAAACTCTCAAACACCGCCCTTGATGCCTTAGAACAAGCAGAACTGACAACGGCTGATGTTGATTGGATCATACCGCACCAAGCAAATAAACGTATTTTGGAAGGCATGGCTAAACGGCTCAAGGTCCCTATGGAACGAGTAATTATGACTGTACACGACCACGGGAACACGTCGGCAGCATCCATCCCACTTGCTATGTCGACCGCATCATCACAAGGCCGTCTAAAAAAAGGCGATGTTGTCGTTACAGGGGCTATTGGAGGTGGATTAGCATGGGGAACCGCGGTTATTCGCTGGTAAAAGATATTTAACTGCAGCTTGTTATTGACCAGACACCACAGCTTCTTCTATTCTAACCAAAATTGGGGGAATTATAAATGGTATCGACGACATTAACACGAATGGACTTAAGTGAAGCTGTCTTTAGAGAAGTAGGTTTATCTCGAAATGAATCTTCTGAATTAGTTGAAGCAGTACTGGCGCATATGTCAGATGCTCTTGTAGCTGGCGAGTCAGTTAAAATATCGTCCTTTGGGACCCTGAGCTTGCGAGATAAAACAGCACGAGTTGGCCGCAATCCAAAAACAGGAAAAGAGGCACCTATCCCTCCGCGCCGGGTTTTGACTTTTCGTCCATCACATTTGATGAAAAACCGTGTTGCGCAGGGCAACAAGGGTTAAGTTAGATGGCTAAGTCGCCTGATGCCTTCAGAACAATTAGCGAAGTTTCCACATGGCTAGGAACCCAATCCCATGTTCTTCGTTTCTGGGAGGGTAAATTCGACGAAGTATCGCCGATTCAACGCGCGGGTGGTCGCAGATATTATAGATATGGTGACATGACCCTGATCGGTGGCATCAAAACACTTTTACACGAACAAGGAATGACTATTAAAGCCGTCCAAAAGCTGCTTAAGTCGCAAGGTATTGCACATGTTAGAAGCTTTTCGCCTGACCTTGTTCATGAGCCTTTACCGGTTGTCAAAAAAATTGTGACCGAACCTTCTGGAGCAAATAACAGCCATAGCTACAATTTAGAGGAACAACCTTTTTTATTCCCAGAGCTTGAAGGAAAATTCTTTAACCCTTCAAAAGCAATTGAGATTGAGGCTCCCACCCAAAAATCCAAGATCGATGACAACAAAAATACATCCCTTGGCGAAAATCTCGAAAAACGAGATGTAGATCTAAATCAGTTCACTGTGGGCCGCAGCCCAATAGCCTACGTTTTCAACCTGTCGACTAGCCAACGGTTGGCTTTGATACGTAGGCATAGTTCAATTATCACTGACTTACAAAGACTGCAGTCCATGTTAAACACCTAGTTATGCTGTAATTGCAAAAATATAGCCTTGCTCATAACGTTAGTGTTGATATACCCCGTGAAGTTCGGGCTATGGCGCAGCCTGGTAGCGCGTCCGTCTGGGGGACGGAAGGTCGCAGGTTCGAGTCCTGCTAGCCCGACCAAATAAAAACCACCTTGTCCTGTTGCATGGGCAATAGTCAAAACTAGGAAATTGAATGAGACAAGGTGTAATCCCAAGCCAGATGATTGCAAAGATGGTAAGTGATGGCCAAATCCAGATTTCTGCTCCCCTGGATGTTGACCAAATTCAACCCGCATCCCTTGATCTTCGTCTCGGCCAAATTGCATACCGTGTACGAGCGTCTTTTCTTTCAGGCAAGTTAACTTCCGTGGGGGAGCGTTTGAAAGAATTTGAAATGCACCGTATCAACCTTGAGCACGGTGCTGTTCTAGAAAAGGGTTGTGTATACCTTGTTCCCTTAATGGAAAGCTTGCAGCTTCCTGATACTATCGGAGCCGTGGCCAACGCCAAATCATCTACCGGGCGTCTAGACCTTTTGACAAGGACAATTTCGGATAACGGGACCGAATTTGATAGGGTTACGAATGGCTATAAAGGCCCTCTCTATGCTGAGATTTGTCCTCGCTCCTTCTCTGTATTAGTTAGACCAGGAATGCGATTGAACCAAATAAGGTTTCGTATCGGAAATGCTACCTTAAGCGACCCAGACCTCAAAACTCTTCATAAGCAAACATCCTTAGTGTCTGGAACTGCTGTTATCCAAGACGGGCTCGGTTTCTCAGTTGACTTGCGAGCATCAGAGGCCGGTATAGTGGGATACCGTGCTAAACCGCACACCGGCGTGATTGATCTTGATAAGATTAACGCTTATGCGCCAACGGATTATTGGGAAGAGGTCCGAACTCATGACAAAAGAATTATTCTTGACCCTGGGGCCTTCTATATCCTTGTAAGTCAGGAATCTGTTACCATCCCGCCTGACTATGCTGCCGAAATGGCACCATACCTCGCAATGGTTGGAGAATTTCGGGTGCATTACGCAGGTTTTTTTGATCCTGGGTTTGGCTTTGCGGAAGTAAACGGACAGGGAAGTCGTGGAGTTTTGGAAGTGCGCTGTCACGAAGCGCCTTTCGTTCTGGAGCACGGTCAGCTTGTTGGTCGTTTAGTGTATGAAAAAATGTTGGAAACTCCAAGCCAGCTATATGGTCAAGAGATTGCCTCAAACTATCAAGGGCAAGGATTAAAACTTTCAAAACACTTTAGAATGTTAACATAAATCAATATTAATAAAAAACTTATTAAATTAGATTATATTAAATAATTATGTATTAATAAATAGTATGATTTGTAATTTAGTCCTCAATGTCATCAGCTGGATCTTCACCATCAAATAAACTTTCTTGAACGTCAGTACTATATTCAGTTTCGTCAGATATTTCAGTGCCAGGTGCAGCACGGTTGTCTAAGAGGCCTGCTGCACGTAATTCTTTTAGTCCTGGCAAATCCCTCGCATGCTCGAGCCCAAAATGATCTAGGAATAGGTTAGTAACAACAAAGGTAGCTGGCCTTCCAGGCGTTTGCCGACGCCGACCCAGTTTGATCCACTCCAACTCAAGCAGTTGATCAATAGTTCCACGACTTACTGCTACTCCACGAATTTCTTCAATCTCTGCTCGGGTAACTGGTTGATGATACGCTATAATTGCTAACGTCTCGATCGCCGCTCGCGATAGTTTTCTGGTCTCAACGGTTTCACGTCGCATTAAAAAACTTAAATCAGGTGAAGTTCGGATAGCCCATGCTCTATCGATCTCCTTAACTTCAACACCACGGCCTTGGTATCTTTTTTGTAAATTCTCCAATGCAGCTATCGGTTCAGAGCCATGGGGCATCCTTGAAACCATTTCGTGTAGGCTTACGGGTTCGGCACTTGCAAATAGTATAGCCTCTACCATGCGCTCCTGCTCACAAATATCAGGAGCCTTAAATAAGCTTTCTTCATGGATATTAGCCATAGTTTACGACCTTTTTCTAATCTCGATAGGAGCATATAATTCGCCCTGCCGGATTTCAATATTACCCTCTTTGGCTAATTCGAGTGAAGCGGCAAAGGTAGAGGCTGTCGCAGATTTTCGTTTTTGGGGGTCGTTCAACCAATCTTCGGGTAGGTAGGATATAATATCAGTCCAATCACCCGTAAAACCTATTAAGCCACGCATGCGGGTTAACGCTTGCTCCATAGTTATCACAGCATCTCGATCTAAAACAAAAGGGCGGAAATCGTCTTTTGTACGAATTCTTGCATAGCCCTGCATGAGGTCTAAGAGATTGGCAGTATATATGACGGTACGCCGCCGACTTACGTCCTCAGGCAAGCCTCTCACAAAACGGTCTTTTCCTAACCTATCCCGCGCCATCAGTTTTGCAGCACAGTCACGCATTGCCTGCAATCGTTCCAACTGATAAGCTAAATGCGCAGCCAGTTCGTCTCCAGATGGACCATCCTCTTTTGGATCAGGTGGTAAAAGTAATCGTGATTTTAAAAATGCCAACCAGGCAGCCATCACCAAGTAATCTGCAGCTAATTCAATGCGTAATGCCGTTGCCCGTTCAATAAACATCAAATATTGAACCGCTAGATCGAGAACGGATATCTTACGTAAATCGACTTTTTGCGTTCTTGATAAAGTTAACAAAAGATCCAATGGCCCTTCGTACCCATCAACATCGATGATGAGGGTTTCTGAGGCCACACGTTCGGCGACACTCTCAGTCCTGAATAGTTCTTCGTGCATTATCACAACTTATTAATAATTGAATCAAACTCGGCTTTCAAACCTGCAATGTCAACAGATATGGGATATGGCCTTTGGTTAATAGCTCTGTCTACACGAACTGCTGATGCTGGAGAAAGTATAGAACATGCGTCCGCTAATAAAGTCATTTCTGACAACCTACCGTTACAATGGAGTACAATATCACATCCGGCAGCAAGAGCTCTAATCGCACGGTCTGCAACACTTCCACTTAACGCATCCATTGAGATGTCGTCAGACAGTAAAAGATTGTCAAATCCAATGTTTTTTCGGACTATGTCGATCATAATCTTTGACTGAGTTGCGGGAGCCGTTGGATCAATTTCTGAATATACAAGATGGGCAGTCATCGCCATTTCGATAAAATTTAAATCTCTGAAGGTCGAGAAATCATTATTATACAGGTATTTAATATCATTTTTGATAGTCGGCAACTCAACATGAGAGTCCATTTGTGCCAGTCCATGACCTGGAAGGTGCTTAATCACACCCGAAACCCCACCCGACCGCAAGCCTTGGTGCATCGCTTTCGCGTTCATAACAACCTGGGCCACAGTTTCTCCATAGCAACGGCTTTTAAGAGCAGGATGTGTTATTTCTCGCGCTAGATCACCCAAGGGTGCGCAATTCACATCCACACCGGCTGAGATTAAATTATGCGCAATCAAGCGTCCTCTTAGCCAAAATAAACGTTCACTGCGTGGATGATGTGCATCGATTAGTGCCGCTTGGAATTCAAACCAATGTGGACTTCCCAACCGAGCCACCCGTCCACCCTCCTGGTCTATAAAAATGGGTGCGTTCCAACCAACAGATGTCCGCAAATTTTGACAAAGCGCTTTTATTTGTGACGGAGATTCAAGATTTCGTGCAAAAAGTATAAATCCAAAAGGTTGCCTTTTACTAAAAAACTTTGCCTCATACCGAGTAAGTAATGGACCAGAGCAGCCGAATATCAGCGGTGACAGCGCCATTGATGGGCACCCCGCGTCAATACATCAAAACGGAATGGCAAGTCGCATTTTGCGCTATCAATGCCTCACAAAGCCGGCGACTATCTGTTGCGTCATCAAATCCATGAACCCGCAGCCGATAAACAGTAGACTCACCACTTTTTCCTTTTAAAATAGTGAAGGGCTTTCCTACCAAATAGTCACCATGGCGCTGAGACAACTCAGCCCAAGCGGTTAGCGCCGACGCTTCGCTATTGTACGCACCTAGTTGTGCCATTCGTGTACCTATAGCAGGTGTTATCTGCAGCGCTGGTATCCGAACAGCTGGATCCGTTTGCGTTGCTAATAAAGATATAGAACGAGGCCGCAGTTGTGGTCGCGGCGTGCTTGAGGGTCCGAAGCCTACACCTATTGGGATAATTTTAATATTGTTTTGTACATCTGTTTTTTTAGCCAAACTTGCGATTAACTCTTCGATAGTAGTTCCAGCCATTACTGGTGATGGCTGGATTTTTTCAGCAGGAATAGGCAAAGGTATATTTTCAACATTAGTTAAAACCACTGGTTGATCTTCTTCTTTCAAACTTATTGGCCGCGGCGCAAGTTGAAATGGGTCAATCCTAACGGCAGGGTTTTGGCTGCTGGCTACTTCATTGACCGTTAGGCCCTGATGGGTGGCTGAAACACCTCCTGGATCAAGTGGCGCGATCCGCAAAGGTCCATCTAAAGCACGAACGACCGGCACACCTGTGCTGTCGCGCATCAAAGTTTGTGCCCCCCAGGCGACTACACCGATTAAAACCACTATTGAAATGGTACCACCAACCATATTTACGTATGTTGCAGGATTTACACTCGCTGTATTCGCCTGCGAATTAAAAGTTGCTTCTGCCATACTTCCTCACTGCCCGGGTTAACCCCAAGGTCTTTTAAACTGCTCATTTAAACTCCCACGCCGCAGGATTTTTATCGCATTTCTTGCGCAGGTGTTACACCGAGGATACCTAATCCGCTAGAAATAACAACCGCTGTTGCTCTAATCAGGGCAATTTTTGATTGGCTCGTGGCAACGTTGCTTTCTTGCAAAAACCTCAAATCGGGATGGTCATTACCTTTATTCCATAATGCATGAAATTCCGACGCCAAATCATAAAGATAAAAGGCTATCCTATGAGGCTCGTTATTACGTGCTGAAATTTCTATCAAACGAGGGAATTCTGCAAGTTTAGATGCAAGCCTATACTCAGAAATATCCGTAAGGGCGGATAAGTCCGCTGAATTTAATGTTTTATCATCAACTGCTATATTTGCGGCAATAGCCTTTCGGAGTACTGATGAAATTCGCGCATGTGCATATTGTACATAAAATACGGGATTTTCTTTGGTTTGCTCAAGGACTTTGGCAAAATCAAAATCTAAGGGTGCGTCATTTTTACGTGTCAACATGACAAAACGAGTGGCGTCTGCACCCACTTGCTCGACCAAATTGCGCAAGGTAATAAAGGTACCTGCACGTTTGGACATTTTAAAAGGTTCTCCGTTTTTAAAAAGACGCACCAACTGTGTGAGCTTTATATCAAGCGATATTGATCCTGCCGAAAGCGCTGAGACGGCAGCCTTCATCCGTTTCACGTATCCGCCATGGTCAGCTCCAAATACATCAATCAAATGGTCAAATCCACGAGCTACTTTGTCGTGATGGTAAGCGATATCTGGCGCAAAATAAGTCCAGCTTCCATCGGACTTTTGTACAGGCCGATCAACATCATCACCATGATCAGTGGACTTGAACAATGTTTGTTCGCGAGGTTCCCACTCATCAGGTCTTTTACCTTTTGGAGCCTCAAGAACACCCTCATAGATTAATCCCTTTTCACGCAAATCGTTTATTGCTGATTCAATCTTACCGGTTCCGTTAAGAGATTTTTCTGAATAGAAAACATCCATATGTACGCCCAAAGAGTTTAGGTCAGCTCCTAATTAAATCCATCATAGCTGCGGTTGAAAACGCTCTAATATCGTCCAGCCACGTAGCTTCGTCAGCATCAACATAAGCATCCCCAACTTTATCTTTTAAAGATTGACCCACATCGATTAAGTAATCTCCTGGGTATGTTCCATCCTCAAAAGCTACCGCCTGTCCATGCGCTTCAAGATATCGGAGGTAAACAGAACGAGCCAAAACATCGACCTGCGCGCCGCCGTCGTTGATATAGTACTCTCGAGTAACTTCATAACCTGCAAAGTCTAGCAAACTTGCCAAGGCATCACCAAATACTGCTCCCCGCGTATGACCGACGTGCAAGGGACCAGTGGGGTTTGCCGAAACATATTCAACATTTACACGTTTACCTAAACCCATTTTGGCTCGTCCATATTGTTCAGGGTTTTGCAAAATCGCACTGAGAACGTTTTCCCACACTTTAGGTGCCAGACGTAAATTCAAAAATCCAGGCCCCGCCACCTCAGCAAATGCAACGCGGGTATCTGCCAATAAAAGGCTCGCTAATTTTTCGGCTATATCCCGAGGCTTCAAACCCTGAAGTCTTTGCAAGTACCATTGCTGCGTTTGTAGCCATGTCACCGTGAGCGGTATCACGCGGGGGCTCAACAGTGACAGACGCAAAGTTTAAACCTTCCGGTAAATCTTTGTTCATTTCCATGTGGTTTAGGCAGTCAATTACTAGGCTGCGGATTTCGGCAAATAGGTTCATTTAATTTTCCCAATATGAGTTCTGGGTTTAGCAAAAATATGGGTCAGGTCAACGCGTCTCTAAAAGTCTATCAAATTCCAGTTGCGCAAACCGGTCTGTCATCCCGGCTATATAATCTCCAATGATCCTTGCACGTGGTAAGTCACTAGCGTGCGCCAACACCGCTCCGCGCCACTCGGAGGGAAGCAGCTGCGGAGAATTCATAAAGCATTCGAACAGCTGACAAACCACAAGCGCGGCATGCTCACGTTGGATTAGAACGGGCTCAGCACGGTACATATTTTTAAACAAAAACTTTCGAATTTCTTTGAGCTCGTCCCAAAGAGGTTTGGAAAACTGTATTACTGAATAATCTAGATCACGAACATCTTGAGCACATTTAACACATGAAGCATTTAGTATAGCTGTGCTCGTTGTAATAACATCCCCAACCATAACGCTAAATACGCGTCGCAAGGCCTCGTGTCGCCGCTTACTTCGACACAACTCCGGATAAAGTAAGTCAACTTCTGCGTACGCAGCCCCCACCAATGGCACTTCACTTGCTTGATCATCAGTAAATAAACCTGCCCTGAGACCATCATGCAAATCATGGTTATTGTAGGCTATATCATCTGCCAAAGCGGCAACCTGCGCTTCCGCACTGGCAAAAGTATGCAATTCAAGATCATGAACCGAGTTATATTCTTTCAGCGCCAGCGGGTATGGATGAGGTACAGGTCCATTATGCTTAGCAATTCCTTCCAAACAGTCCCACGTAAGGTTTAGCCCATTAAATAACGCATAATGTTGTTCAAGACTGGTTACAATTCGTAATGCTTGAGCATTGTGATCAAATCCACCAAATGTTCTCATACATTGATCGAGTGCGTCTTCCCCCGTATGGCCGAATGGTGTGTGACCTAAATCATGCGCCAGCGATATAGCCTCAACAAGTTCCTGATTTAAACTTAACGCACTAGCTATGGTTCGCGCAACTTGCGAAACTTCTATCGAGTGGGTCAAACGGGTTCTAAAGTAGTCACCCTCCCGCTCGACAAAGACCTGAGTTTTATGTTTCAAGCGACGAAACGCGCTTGAGTGGGTAATACGATCGCGATCCCTCTGAAAACATGAACGAAATGCACTCTCTCGTTCTGCAAATAAACGGCCTCTGGTTTGATCTGGATTAGATGAGAAAATTGCTTGCATAATGTATACCTTGTCGCTTTCCCTTAGACCTCGTATATGTTTAAAAATAAACAATGTCATGCGAGCAATCTATTATGCTAAACTTACCACCTAAAGTAACAGACCGAGCTTTTGAAAGACTAGTTGAAATTGGCGCAAGTGCAGGTGGCAAGGTTCTTAGAGTGGCGGTAGAGGGAGGTGGGTGTTCCGGCTTTCAGTACGAAATAGATCTTGATAGCGAGCGTAACGATGATCTAGTCATTAGTTCAAAAGGCGAATCCGTCGTAATAGACAGCATATCCCTACCCTTTTTGACGTCAGCAGTCATTGATTTTAGTGAAGAACTTATAGGTGCAAGGTTTACCATAGAAAACCCGAACGCTACAGCGAGTTGTGGCTGTGGGACATCTTTCTCAATTTAATCAAAAAACCCAACTGCACAGCGCAAGGTAAACACCTGCTAGTAAAGTCCATCAGATTGCGAGAAATGCGTTATATGAAAATTGCTACTTTTAATATAAACGGTATTAAGGCTCGAATTAACGCCTTGACCGTTTGGCTAAGCGAAGCAAATCCTGACATAGTACTGCTACAGGAAATTAAGTCAGTCGATGAAAATTTTCCTCGCGAGCATTTTGAGGATATGGGTTATCAGGTAGAAACTCATGGTCAAAAAAGCTTTAACGGCGTTGCCATCTTGTCTAAATTTCCCTTAGAAGATATCAAACGAGGGTTGCCTGGAGATGACGCAGACGAGCAAGCTCGTTGGATAGAAGCCACCGTTATGTGCAACACCGCTATTAGGGTTTGTGGGCTATATTTACCAAATGGAAACCCTGCACCAGGACCTAAATACGACTATAAACTAAAATGGATGGAGCGCCTTAAACGACGTGCTCAAGAGCTTATTGTTTCCGAGGAGCCTGCATTGATGGCAGGCGATTTTAATATAATAGCGCAGCCTGAAGATGCAGCTGATCCAAAAAAATGGCAGGATGATGCATTATATTTACCAAAATCACGGGCAGCCTTTTGGGAAATTTTAAATATTGGGTTTACTGAAGCCTTTCGTGCAGTTCACCAAGGTCCTGGGCACTACTCGTTTTGGGATTATCAAGCAGGTAGCTGGCAGCGGAACAATGGCATTCGTATTGACCACTTTTTGTTAACGCCACAGTGCGCGGATTTGTTAGTAGATTGTACGATTGACTTCGGTATCCGAGGCCGTGAGAAGCCATCGGATCATGTACCAGTTTGGATTAGTTTAGGCGTGTAAGCCATTTTAAAAACAGAGTATTATATAACTTACTTTAAGTAATAATTTAAAGATCAGTCGTCCCTATGAACTTTTTCGCGACGCTCGTGACGCTCTTGGGCTTCTACACTCATTGTAGCAATTGGACGAGCATCGAGCCTGCGAAGTGAAATGGGCTCACCTGTATCTTCGCAATATCCGTATTCGCCTTCTTCAATTCGCCTTATAGCAGACTCAATTTTAGAAACCAATTTACGCTGTCGATCACGTGTTCTTAATTCAAGTGCGCGATCAGTTTCTTCACTAGCCCGATCGGAGATGTCAGGAATTGCACGTGTGCTGTCCTGCAGTGTTTCAATAGTGTCCTTGCTGTCTGACATCAATTCGCTCTTCCAAGTGAGTAATTTCCGACGAAAATATTCCACCTGAAGATCATTCATAAACGGCTCATCATCTGCCGGAGTATAATTGTCCGGTAAAAATATTTCAGCTTTCATAAGAAATTTCCTTACTGATTTCCGCAACGCAGAGCTTATGCTATGGGCCGTTGATCGCGATGTATCCAAATTTCTGGTCATTGTCACGTGGAAAACAGGAATTTGAACATCTCTAATCACATGTTAAGACACCCAAGAGCAATTAGAGAGTCGCATCGTGAAATTTAAATCTACAGACACATACATAGCCGCAGATGATCTTGCCGTCGCTGTAAACGCTGCCGTCACTTTAGAACGTCCTCTTCTCGTCAAAGGTGAGCCTGGAACAGGCAAAACTGAACTTGCACGCCAGGTGGCAAATTCACTGGAAATGGAAATAATTGAGTGGAACATAAAATCTACCACAAGGGCACAGCAAGGTCTCTATGAATACGATGCCGTGAGCCGTCTGCGTGATAGTCAGTTGGGTGACGCTCGTGTGCACAGCGTCGAAAATTATATTAAAAAAGGAAAGCTTTGGAAAGCATTTGATACTGAACAGAAAGTAGTTCTGTTGATCGATGAAATTGATAAGGCAGACATAGAATTTCCCAATGATCTTTTGCAAGAACTAGATCGCATGGCGTTCCACGTTTATGAAACTGGCGCCACTGTGGAGGCTAAATGCCGTCCGGTTGTGATAATCACATCTAATAATGAAAAAGAGCTTCCAGACGCGTTTTTGCGGCGTTGTTTTTTTCACTACATAAGCTTTCCCGATCCAGAAACATTACGAAAAATCATTGAAGTACATCACCCAAGCTTGAAATCTCAATTGCTAGAAACGGCTTTGTCCCAATTTTTTGAAATTCGAGAGACATCAGGCATTAAAAAGAAACCTTCCACGAGCGAAGTCTTGGATTGGCTGAAGCTAATACTAGCAGAAGACCTAACAGCAGAGGATCTAAAACGGGATGGTGTCAACGCCCTTCCCCAGTTGCATGGCGCCTTGTTGAAAAATGAGCAAGATGTTCATCTGTTTGAACGCTTAGCATTTCTCCAGCGTAGTGGTCGATAACTAAAAACTCACTATAATCATTACTGTTAATGATTTAGGCGACGATTTAAGCCTTAATCTATATACAGCCAGTAAAATTGGATAAAGCATGACTTACATTGGATTACTTACCGGCGCAGTGTTTGGGAGCTTACTAGCATGGCGGCGAAAGGGTTTACTTTTAGACATTCTTCAGTACATGGCTGTTTGCTCGATTATCGGCGGCCTTTTAGCGTTAATACTAAATGTATTCATACTGCGTTGGGTCTAAACCTTAATGTTTTTGCCATTTTTTGCCAACCTAAGAGCCTCCAACATACCCGTATCTATTCGGGAGTTCTTGGCTTTTCTAAATGCAATAAAAATGAATTTATCAACATATGATATGGACCACTTTTATTTGCTTGCCCGAACTATTTTAGTGAAGGATGAACGTAATCTGGACAAATTTGACCGTGCTTTTTCAGCCACCTTTGAAGGTCTTGAGCAAATTTCAACTAACGAAATGCTCGAACGAACGGATTTACCAGAAGACTGGTTGCGTAAGCTAGCAGAAAAAACTTTATCGGAGGCCGATAAAGCTGAGATTGAAGCTTTAGGAGGCTTTGACAAGTTAATGGAAACTCTGCGCAAACGCCTCAACGAACAAAAAGGTAGGCATCAGGGCGGCAACAAATGGGTTGGAACTGCGGGAACATCTCCTTTTGGTGCTCATGGTTACAATCCTGAAGGAGTACGTATTGGACAATCCGAAAGTCGGCATCAGCGGGCTGTAAAAGTTTGGGATAAACGAAATTTTAAAAATTTAGACGGTGATGTTGAACTGGGTACGCGCAACATAAAAGTAGCCTTAAAAAGGCTGCGTAAATGGGCTCGTGATGGCGCACAAGAAGAACTTGATCTAGATAATACTATCCAAAAAACAGCTGAAAATGGTTATCTTGACGTGCAAACCCGACCTGAGCGTCGTAATGCAGTAAAAGTACTATTATTTTTAGATGTTGGTGGCTCAATGGATCCACATATTAAATTGGTAGAAGAACTTTTTTCTGCAGCCCGCTCAGAGTTCAAGCATATGAGGAGCTATTACTTTCATAATTGCTTGTATGACGGTGTTTGGAGTGACAATGCCCGGCGTTGGGACGCACAAATACCAACGGACAGAGATTTTACGAACATACGGCCCCGACTATAAGTGCATATTTGTTGGAGACGCCTCGATGTCGCCATACGAAATAGCGTACGCCGGTGGAGCAAATGAGCACTGGAACCCAATTGCTGGACAAGTTTGGCTTCGACGGGCACAAGTCCAATGGGCAAATTCAATTTGGCTAAACCCAATCCCAGAGAAATACTGGCCATACACCCAATCCATAGGTATGGTTCAGGACTTATTTGAAAATAGGATGGTTCCCATGACATTAGGTGGAATTTCAAAGGGTATGAAATTATTAACTTAATGAAGCTGAGGGTTGAAACCTAGGCCAAGCTATACCATTTAAGAACTATGCAATTTATTGTCCCATTACTGTGTGCTGCTGCGTTTGGCGTTGCCAGTTATTTGTACTCTGTAATGAAATCAAATAATGCGCTAGCTGCAAACTCAGAGCCGTTAAGTGATCCATCGCTCGAAGATATATTTCAGCGAATGGCTACAGCTCTCGATGTACAGAAGCTCCGTTTAAATATATATAAAATTGATGCTGTAAATGGTCTTGCTGCAGCAAATAGTCAAATTTATATAACTCAAGGATTTATCAACAAATACGCGGCTGGTGACGTAACTGCCACTGAACTTGCATCTGTAGTGGCACATGAATTAGGCCATGTAGCACTGGGACACACTCGCCGTCGAATGATTGATTTTTCTGGACAGAATGCGATGCGAACAGCTCTAGCTATTACACTTAATAGATTTATACCATTTATTGGACCGTGGATAGCTAACCTCGCTGTCACAATAGTAGCTGCTCGTATGTCCCGCAAAGATGAACTTGAAGCTGACGCCTACGCAACCGCATTAATGATAAAGTCTGGATTGGGAGCCCGATCTCAAAAAGACTTACTGTCGAAGCTCGATAAAATAACGGGTGTCGGCGGCGGCACTCCTGCTTGGTTTCTTAGCCATCCAAAAACAAAAGATCGCCTTCGAGCTATTGAGCAAAACGAACTTAAATGGACCGGAGAATTAAGCTAGCTTCTCAAACTTTTGCCCAAACTGACCTAACCAAGATTTACGCCATAATCCCCTGACATTTAAATCTGGGTTCTGCAATAAAGTTTCCGAAACAATCGGCTGAATAACTGCATAAACCTGATTTGGATATCTTTTCAATGCCATACACATCAATTGATCCGGATCATAAAGTTTAAGTCCGTAGTGTATTAATTCATTTTTGGGAAAATCCTTTTTGTTGAAGGTCACAATAGCATTGGCATTTTGTGCCACGGCTAGCGCCAACACGTGGATGTCATTCTTATCGGGAAGCCAAAACTCAATTAAATTTTGAGGAGTCGGATAAATAGTATCTTTATGATTTCGCCGAAATTGAGTGATGGCCACGTCGGCTTCAAGGGTTTCCATAGAGTTTTTTCCAGAGCGGCGCCATTCCTCTAAAATATGTGGTGACACCATAATTTTGAATTGACCAATGTTTGCGACCTGCAGCAGAACACACCGCAAAAAGGTTGGTACCAAAACACAAGTGTCAAAGACCACCCGCATTATAAAATCCGAAATACCAATACTTTGAGATAACTAGACTCTGCTAAAGCCATATGCTGAGGATGATCAGGTCCAGCACTACCTGTATGAATAAGCTGTGCCTCCCGACCAGCTCGGCCTATACCGCGAATACAGGCAGTACGAAAACGTTCAGGATCTGCAGCATGCGAGCAAGAACACAAAGTTAGATATCCACCCTCTTCAACCAAGGGACTTGCAAGTCGTGCTATCCTTTCGTAAGCACGCAACCCTGCTTCCCGCGATGATTTGTGGGGTGCAAACGCAGGCGGGTCACAGACAACTATATCATAGGTTATTTCTTTCTCCTGCAGACCAATCATAGCATCAAATGCATCAGCTTTCTGAACAGTGAAAGCCGTTTCTGCGTTGGTTGCCGCCGCTCCCAACTTTGCCAATTCTAACGCGGGAAGAGAACCATCCACACAGTGAACCGCACGGGCACCTGCCGCCATCGCAGCAAGTCCGAAACCTCCAACGTGCGAGAAAACATCCAACAACGTTTTTATCCTTTGTTAAGTTTTGAACAAAATTATGGTTAGGACGCTGATCATAAAATATCCCAGTCTTTTGGCCTTGCGCAACATCAGCAAAATACACCGCCCCATTCATGGGAACTCGCAATGCCTTACTTGGCATTTCGCCGTGTGCCATGTAACGAGAGTCCTCTAGCCCTTCAAGGGCACGTGCACGACCTGTCCCATTAATAACGATTGCTTTGGGCGCAAGCACTGTTTTGAGTGCATCTACTAATAAAAGGAGCAGTCTATCCGCCCAGGCCGCATTTGGCTGGACAACCAAAATGTCGTCAAAACGGTCAACAATCAGCCCAGGCAAATTATCAGCTTCAGCATGTACGAGCCGGTAAAACGGCTTATCATATAAAGTATTACGAAACATTAGGGCCACAGTAAGCTTTTTTATAAACCAATCCGTATTGATTTTTGTATCTGGATCAAAAGCGACACGGCGTGCAATAATTTTGGAATGAGCATTAAAGGCAAAAAGGCCAAGCGAATTTTGCGCATGATCCGTTAACTTAACCAAACTTCCCGCTTCTATATTACGGGTTCTCCTGTCAGTGACTAATTCATTATCGTAAACCCAGGGAAACCCATGACGCAACCTTTGAGGGCTGGTCTTTGGCTTTAGGCGTATTACTGGTTGTTCAGTATTCATTTTTGTCTCCGATCCTGCATTTAATCGCCTAAATCAATGAAAGTATCACAGCAAGTCCAGATCTGTATTGATTTTTTACAAAAAATATGGTGATAGCGCTAACATAGTAGTGGAGCATCAAATGAAATTACACCCAAAGCTGGTGCAGGTTACAGAAAATATTATTGAACGGTCAAAGCCAACGCGCAATAATTATCTTGAAAAAATTGATCAAGCTGCAAAAAATGGACCCAGGCGTGCCCACTTGAGTTGCGGAAATCAAGCCCACGCCTATGCCGCGATGGGAGACGATAAATCTACCCTTCTCGCCGCACGGGCACCTAACATTGGGATTATCTCGGCCTACAATGATATGCTTTCGGCGCATCAACCCTTCGAGACATTTCCAACTCAAATTAAAGCGGCAGCGCGCATGTATGGTGCAACAGCGCAAATGGCTGGTGGTGTTCCAGCAATGTGTGATGGTGTTACTCAAGGTCAACCAGGAATGGAGTTGAGCCTTTTTTCTCGTGATACAATAGCCTTGGCAGCAGCAGTAAGTTTGTCGCATAATACTTTTGATGCGGCTGTATTCTTAGGTGTTTGTGATAAAATCGTTCCAGGTATGGTAATAGCGGCGGCAACTTTTGGACATTTACCAGCTATTTTCCTACCTGCTGGACCCATGCCGTCTGGTATTACCAACGATGAGAAAACCGAAGTGCGCAAACGCTTTGCTGATGGAATGTGTAGCCGGGAGGAACTAATGGCGTCTGAAATGGCCAGTTATCACGGTCCGGGAACATGCACATTTTATGGCACAGCCAATTCCAACCAGATGTTAATGGAATTTATGGGTTTGCACTTACCTGGCTCCAGTTTCGTACCCCCAAACAGTTTGTTAAGAACCGCTTTGACATACCAAGGAACAGCTAAAATTATTGCCAATACGGCACTTGGGGAACGTTATATTCATACTGCCAATATTCTTAGTGAGAAGGCTTGGGTGAACGGTATAGTTGGTTTAATGGCGACTGGTGGATCAACAAACCTTGTCTTACACCTACCGGCAATGGCACGGGCGGCTGGCGTCATTCTTAAACCACAAGATTTTGCCGATATTTCCGAAATAGTTCCGCTACTCGCAAAGGTTTATCCGAATGGGCTTGCTGATGTTAATCATTTTCACGCTGCAGGCGGTCTACCGTTTATAATCGGACAACTTTTGGATGCCGATCTTTTACATGAAGATGTGATAACTGTTATGGGTAAAGGCCTTAGCGGCTACGCCGCTCAAGCAATGCTTAGTGGTGATGAGGTAACTTATGTGACTGCACCTAGAAAAAGTTTAAATGATAAAATTGTGCGTTCCGTCGCTGAGCCATTCGCTGCCAGTGGTGGTTTGAAAAATCTTGTTGGTAATATTGGATCAGCAGTTATTAAGGTCTCAGCTGTTGCAGAAAACAAAAGGTTTATAGAGGCTCCTGCCGCTGTTTTCAGAAACCAAGAGGCCGTCAAAGAGGCTTTCCAGGCTGGCAAACTCAACCGAGACGTCATTGTGGTTGTACGTTATCAGGGACCATCTGCGAATGGCATGCCTGAACTGCATAACCTTACCCCATTTCTGTCAGTTTTAAGTGATCGAGGATTCAAAGTTGCCTTAGTGACAGACGGTCGTATGTCGGGTGCATCTGGGAAAGTTCTCGCAGCGATTCACCTATCACCAGAAGCTGCAGCTAATGGAGCTATAGCTAAGATCCAAGATGGTGACATCCTAAGATTAGATGCTAACTTGGGTAAATTAGAAAATCTCGCTCATAACTGGCTGGCACGTGAGATTATTCACCCAAACCTATCTGAAAATAACTCAGGTCTCGGCCGTGAACTATTTGCTGCCTTTAGGCAATTGGCTGGTCCAGCCTCTGAGGGTGGCAGTATAGTAATATAAGAAAGTTAATATGACACACTCAAAGATTATTGAAAAAGTTTGTAATGCAGCGCCTATTATTCCAGTTCTCACCATTGCTCGCATTGAGGATGCTCGACCTCTTGCACAGGCGCTAGTTAACGGTGGACTACCTGCCTTGGAGATTACACTCCGCACACCAATTGCAATGGAGGCTATCGCAGAGATGGTTAAAGTGCCTGGTGCTATGGTTGGCGTCGGCACCCTTCTGACTACACAACAGGTACGTGACGCAAAAAAATCAGGGGCTACATTCGGTGTGTCTCCAGGTTCCACACCGTCACTCATTGCGGCGGCTGAAAAATTTGATTTACCCCTTTTACCAGGCGCCGCAACGGCATCAGAAGCCATGTACCTTTTGGAACAAGGCTTTTTGTTTCAAAAGTTTTTCCCTGCCGAAACATCGGGTGGTGCCAAAGCACTCGCGGCGTTTGCAGCGCCTTTGCCACAAATTAAATTTTGTCCAACAGGTGGGATAAATAGCACGAATGCAGGCACATATTTGTCTTTACCAAATGTTGTGTGTGCTGGTGGAAGCTGGATGGCCCCAAAAACCTTAATGGCAAAGCGAGCGTGGGCTGAGATTACTCAGATTGCCCGTCTCGCCGCTGACCTGCGTCCGTAATGCGCCCAGATCTTCCACCACGCCGTTTTTGAACAGGTGCAGGCGCCAAAGCTTCAGTCAAAACTTTGGTCATCGGGTGTTTTTGAAGTTCTGCTCCATAGTGATCGATGCAAAACTGAATATGGTCCGCCGGATTAGCCCCCAACTCGATTTGAATAGCCCAATCAAAGAAAATAGTTTTGCACTCAGGAAGTGTAATTCCATCAATACTGTAGCTTTCTCGGATCAGTCCTTTTGGGTCTACTTCACTCACTAGCATGGGCTTACCTTTCACTTCTCGTGAGTACGTTACTTATAATATCAGCGCACCGCTCTCTAATTCCTAATATCATTTCATCGAAAACCTCGGAAGGATCAAGGTTTGTTATTTTTTCTAAACGTAATTTCCCCCCAATCCCTATTTCTGAGATCCGTCCTTCGGCCACACACATCAAACTATGGAGTATACGTCTATTAGTTAGAGCAGTGTAACTTTGCATCAGATATTTCAAATCTTCTTCAACAAAATGATTGTCCTCTACACCTGATACAATTTGTTCCTTTATAGAAGTTTTATAGCATTTCTTATATAAACCAATTGCTTGAGCTATTAACTCAATGTCCTGAATACCTCCGGGACCATTTTTGAAATCCCAGGGACTTTTTTGTGGTTTTGATACAGCTAGGCGTTTCCGCATATCTGTGAGACATTGTAAAATATCCGGCCAATTATTTTTTTCTGCTAGAATATCTCGGCGGTTTTTTTCGATTTTCTCACGAAGTAACTGTGTTCCAGCCACCGGACGAGCACGCATTAATGCCAAATGCTCCCAAGTCCATGCCTCGTTGAGCTGATACGTTTGAAACCCAACCAATGATGTCGCTACTGGTCCGGCACGCCCTGACGGCCGTAACCTCATATCAACTTGGTATAAAGTTCCGTCACGCATCGGGACTGTTAAAGCCGTAATCAGGGCCTGAGTAAGTCGTGAGAAGTATTGCCGGCAGCTAAGAGGTTTTTGACCAACTGATTTTGCTGCTAAATCTGCATCAAAAATAAGAATTAGATCTAGGTCTGAGTTTGAGGTCATCAAACCTGCCCCCAACGAGCCCATCGCCAACAATGCAGTTTCAGCACAATTTATTTGACCATGTTTGCGTTCAAACTCTGTGCTCACAAACTCAAATACTATTGATAGAACCGCTTCTGCGAGTTCTGCATATTGCAAGCCGGCCGTGTCTGGCGTGACTAGTTCCTGCAATAAGTGGACGCCTATTCGGAAATGTAACTCCTTAGTCCAAACCCTCGCTTCACTCAGTCCCGACTCATAGTCTCCAGACCGCAAAAGAACTCTAGATAGCTGTGACTTCAGGGCATCCACGCTTGGCCATGGTTCAAAGAATTCACCACTTAAAAAAGCATCAAACACTCCAGGATTACGTCCTAAAAACTCAGCAAGACCAGGGGCTATCACAATAATATCTGTCAAAAAGTCAATAAGTTTTGGATTTGCAGAAAATAAAGAAAATACTTGAATTCCTGCTGGTAAACCCTTCAAAAATCGATCAAAACATAAAAGAGCTTCTTTTGGATTTGGAGCAAGCTGTAGCCGTTTTAATATTACTGGTCGAAATCGTTCAAATAAAACCGTTGCGCGCTGTGACCTCATTGCGGCGTAACTAGGCCAATTCTGTGTTATTTTGGTTTCATCTTCGAAACCAATCTCAGACTCGCTAGCCGGTCCTGGCGCAAAAAAAGGCTCTGTGATACCATGTACTGAGTTTAAACACTCTTCTGTTTGCTCAACGAATTCATCTAATTCCATGCCGCGAAGACCTGCAACACGCCTTAGGGCATCCGCGCCCACGGGAATAGTCTGTGTTTGGGCATCATGAACCATTTGAATTACGTGCTCCACATGGCGAAGATAGACATAACTTTTTTGCAATAGGGCATTGTGCTCAGACGGCACCCAGTTTTTTGAAGTGAGGCTCACCAAGGCCTTCAAAGTCTGTAACTCCCGCAATTCTGCATCACGACCACCTGAAATTAGTTGTCGGGTTTGTGTATAAAATTCTATTTCCCTAATGCCACCACGTCCGAGCTTAACATCATGACCTGGAACAATTATTTTGCCGTGAGCACCAGTTTTTGTCCTTATTTTCAATCGCAGAGCATGTGCTTCTTCAATAGCCGCGAAATCAAGATGCCGACGCCAAACAAATGGCACCATCTGAGACAAAAATTCAGATCCAGCTTCCCCGTCTCCCGCACAAACACGCGCTTTGATGAAAGCCGCACGCTCCCATGTCCTGCCAAGACTTTCATAGTAACCCAAAGCTGATGTCATTCCCACACAGATTGGAGTGACAGACGGATCAGGTCTTAACCTGAGATCGGTTCGAAAGACGTAGCCATGTTGGCTAACATCATTTAATATCTTTGTTGCAGTTCGTGTGGCGCGGGCCAAAATTTGTCGTCTATGTGCCGCTTCCCAGGAACCCAAGGATCGGTCATCAAACATGACAATCAAATCAATATCAGAAGAATAGTTCAACTCGCAGGCACCCATTTTGCCCATAGCAATTACGAAAACTCTGGTATCAGATGGCAATTTTCCTGATGCAAGGTATGGCGCTAAAGCGGTTTTAAAAGCCGCTTCAACAGCCTGATCGGCAAAGTCAGTGAGGGCCTGGGTCGTTTGCGTAAGCGTGAGTGCCCCTGAAAGTTCAGCTAAGGCTAAATACCCAGCAACACGACGTTTAGATTGCCGCAACAGCTCCGCAGTGGCATCGCCCATGTCTTTTGGTACAACATTTTTCAGTGGATTATCCAACAAAACTGCGTTCATTACCCAAGTCTGCTCTTTTCGTAGTATGTCACTGAGAAAGGGACTATTACCGCCAATCCCCGATAAGCAGGTCAGAAAAGGCGCCAGTGGCGCCGAAATCAGAACTCAAAGCCTGACCACGACTAAAATCGTGAGGGAGTGGTGTACGCCGAATGGTGTCACGAAGTATCATAAACTTAGATTGGCCAGCAAAGTAAATAAGGTCAATAGTACAGAAATGGGCAAATGTTTGAAACGTTTGAAATTAATCAAAATTACAAAATTAACAAAAAATTAACTTTTATCCTTGGGGTTTTGTCACTATTGGGCTCTAAATTATTGTTAAATATTTTTTAATTTCTACCTTGGCTCCAAGGCTTAGGGTTGTTAACTTCGTGTGAAAGAGGTCTAAAGATGCGTCACACAGCCCCAATTGTTCCGCAGTTCTATGTTACTACAGCGCAACCATGTCCTTATCTATCAGGACGTATGGAACGCAAGTTATTTACATCTTTGCAAGGTAATAGTTCTCAAGAATTAAGCAATGTTCTTTCTAAACAGGGCTTTAGACGTTCGCAAAATATTGTTTACCGGCCCGCCTGCGCGTCTTGCACAGCATGCTTCTCAGCGAGAATAAAGGTGTCTAATTTTCACCTAAGTAAAAGTCAGAAAAGAATTTCTAATAAAAATAACTCTCTGAATCGAAATGAAAAATCTCCATGGGCAACGGAAGAGCAGTTTGAGTTGTTTCGCAAATACCTTGATAACCGTCACGCAGATGGTGGCATGGCTGATATGGATATTTTTGAATTTGCAGCAATGATTGAAGAGTCATCGGTTCGAAGCCGCGTGCTGGAATACACCAATACAAAAAACGAGCTTGACGCTGTGTGTCTCACAGATTTTTTAGACGATGGGCTATCTTTAGTTTATAGCTTTTTCAACACGGAAAAAGCACAGTTTTCGCTTGGGACTTATATGATATTAGATCACGTAAAATTAGCCAAGGAGTATAACTTACCCTATGTATACCTTGGATACTGGGTTCCTGGTAGTGATAAAATGGCTTATAAGGCCCAATTTTATGGGGTCGAAGTATTTCGCGATGGCATTTGGGAGCCCGTCAAATCAGATGATGACTATCAAAGTGACGTGCACCCACTGGCTGTCGTTACCATCGCTGAACAAGTGGCGCAGATTAATCTTCCTGGGGCAACTCCTATCGTTAAGTAAGCAAAATTTTCAAAAGCTGTAGATAAGAAAACGGCGCCCAGTATCTTCTCATTGCTAATTTACTTATCCACTTAAAAGGTTTGGAATAATTGTTACGACCCAAGGAAACCAGAACAATAATAAGAGCCCCACAACTTGGATTAAAACGAATGGAATAATTCCGCGATAGATGTGACCGGTAGTGACTTCTTTTGGAGCTACGCCCCTTAGATAGAATAGTGCAAATCCAAATGGCGGCGTTAAGAAAGACGTTTGAAGATTGATCGCAATCATTATTGTGACCCACTTTGGATCCATCGTGCCACCGTAAATCACTGGTCCCACAATCGGGATCACGATGTAGATGATCTCGAGAAAATCGAGTACAAACCCCAAGATAAACAACACCAACATCACTATCAAAAAGACCGTAAACTCATTATCAAAGCTCTTGAGGAAGTCCTGAATATAATGCTCGCCGCCAAAGCTGATGACCACAAGATTTAGTAATTGCGATCCAATCAAAATGGTAAACACCATCGAGGTTACTTTGGCAGTCTCGCGCACCACGGGACTGAGCACACCGGAGCGGAACAGCGTCCAACAGGCATAAATTAAACCAAACAGGGCATATAAGTATGCAGCCTGTGCAACAAAAAATGCAATCCAATTTTCAGCAGATGCGCCCTCATAGCGAATTCTCAAATCAAAGTTCATGCCGACCAGTAACATAATCACCAATGCAAAAGCAGATCCAATGATAATTTTGGGTGACTTGTTCTCATCTTTCAGCTTGCGGAAGGCCGCCAGCATAATCGCCCCACCTGCCCCCAAAGCCGCGGCTGGGGTTGGGTTAGTGATGCCGCCAAGGATAGACCCCAAAACCGCCACAATCAGAATTAGCGGTGGGAACACCACCCGGATCAGCTCGTTTTCAGCCAAACGGACAACCGCCGTGCGCAGACCATACAGGATCAACACTATTGGCGGGACCAACAAGATCAGAGTGACACCCGGAGAGGTCAGTGGGCTTATCAACACTATGTCAAACAGTATAGTAAAAGCCACCCCTGCAAAGCCAACCACCAGGGGGCGGAAATCTTGGCTTGGCGCCACACCCCGTGCTGTGGTTAAAACCAGGGTCATCAAGATCAACCCAACAGCAATACCTAAACCAATCGGAGCCGCATCGCTAACCCGAGTGGCGATATTAGTATCGATCTCATCGTCAGTCAAAGCGCGGCTTTGAACGGCACCGCCAGAATCCGCAATCGCTTGCTGCTCGGAGATAGCGACATCCCAGGCCTCTTGTCCGTGCAAATCAATCATCGACACCTGACAGTCCGCCCCCACATTGGTGCGAAGAGACGCGCCCTCGCTCAGAGCCGAGCGTGACGAAACAGAGATATCCTGCGAGCCAATCATATTGACCTGCCCCAAAAGAATGGCGCCACCGATCAACGCAATTGGAGCGGCCAAGAACCACTGCAAACCATGATTGCGACCAATCGGTTCACCAGAACCGCCACCCATCTTAACCGCTGGGGCCTTGGTTGGATTGAACAAAGCATAGACAAAGGCATAGCCCGCATAGAGGACAGCCAGCATGATTCCGGGCAAAAGAGCTGCCTGAAACAGTGTGCCAACAGATACAACAGCAGGTTCGCCCAAATAGGTCAAAGCATCGGTACAGCCCGCAGTTCGCGCCCGAACTTCTTGAGCTCGGGAATATAGATCTCCAGCAAGAGTACCAAGCAATACGATTACAATTGAAGGTGGTATAATCTGTCCAAGTGTACCTGAGGCCGCAATCACTCCCGTTGATAGCTCTGGTGAATATCCATTTCGCAGCATCGTGGGCAGGCTCAGCAAGCCCATGGTCACAACCGTGGCCCCCACAATCCCCGTAGAGGCGGCCAAAAATGCCCCCACGACCACAACGGAGACCGCCAAACCTCCCGGCAGAGGGCCAAACACCCGCGCCATAGTTGTCAGCAAGTCATTGGCAATCTTTGAGCGTTCAAGGGTAATGCCCATCAAAACAAACATCAGAACGGCCAGCAATGTCTCAATCGACTGCCCTGCCAGAACCCGCTCGTTGATCCGGTTCACAATGAAAGACACATTGCGATCTAGAGCCACTTCCCAACCTTTTTGAAATACAGGCAACTCGATACGCGGCAATTCGGGGTATCGAAACACGCTAATCGTATCCGCTCGAACGCCCTGGCCCATTAAGGCTCCAAATTCCGCTGATGATTTATCAATAGCTTGATGCAGCAACAGACCGCTGGTGTCCAAAACAGCAATAATCCCAAAAGAGATCACTGCAGCCCCTCCAATGGCAAAGGCCACTGGGAATCCAGATAGAATTCCCCCGAACAGGCAGAGAAATACGATCAATAGGCCTACTTCGACGCCATCTAATCCAAAAAACATCATCCCTGCCCCTAGTGTATTTCTGAGGCCAATTCGGCCACGTCATCTCCGAGGACGTCTCGGTCAAGATATTTACCTTCTGCGGCCTCTCCTTCTTTTCGTTCCAGATAGGAGCGATAGAAGAAGGCCACGGCTTGCAACATGATCATCACGCAGAAAATCACGAGCAAGAGTTTGAATAAGAAATAGGCATTAAAGCCATTGGGCGAAAAGCCTATGGTCTCTACATTCCATTTGAACGCTCGGGATTTTCCATCCACCAAACGTTGCAATGTGTCACTCGCCGAAACCTTCGGCGTCACCAAATGCCGCCAGAGGAAATACCATGAATACATATAGGTCAGGATTGCCGATGGGATCATGAAAAACATGCTACCAAACATATCGATGGTCTTTTTGGCACGATAGCTCACAACCGAATAGACCAGATCAACCCGCACATGCCCACCTTGCACAAAGGTATAGGCAGCACAGAGACAAACTATCATAGCATTATAGAACTTCAGCTCTTCAGCATACCAGCTGATATCTTTATCTAGGGCAACACCCATGCCAAAAGTGATTTGTGCCTCGAGGAAAATTCGTTGGATGAACACTATAATAATTTGTTGTAAAACCATTAATAGCCCAGCCCAAGCAGCCAGTCGCCCAACCGTATTGGCAAACCATTCCAGCCCGCGCACCACACCCCATAATACTGAGTTACGCCACACGCCGATGATTGTTAGCACCAAGAACGCGGCCATGGCTACGAAAAATAACTCAGCAGAGGCGCCGTAGTAAATGAAGCGCATCACGGCTTTGCCGTTGTTCCAATCCAGCCACTGCATGGGATGAGTTATAGCATACCCAAAATTGTAAAAAGCTATTACAAGACTTTGGAAAAACCAGATAATCCAGTCCAACTGTCATCCCCCTAAATAACTGGCCTATTCTTTAACTCAGGGGCCAAGCAAATAAAAAAGGACTCCAGTTGCCCAGAGCCCTTAATTTTAACTTAGCCGTTGGCCAAAACACGGTTACGCTGAGACACAAACTCACCATCAGATTTCAAGAGCCAATCAGAAGATTTTGCCAAGGATGCGTCGAAAGATTTGCGGATACGCGCAAATAATTCGTCACCCATGTTTTCATCCAGAACTTCTTTGGAAGCTGCACCGAATGCGTCCCAAACATCATCAGAGAATTGAAGTGTTTGGACACCCTGCGCCTGCAAACGTGCCAATGCGGCGCCGTTGTTGGCCAGAGTTTGTGACAATTGGTATTGTGTCGTGGCTTTAGTCGCATTATCAATAATGGACTTGTGCTGATCAGATAGATCATTCCAGACATCCAAGTTCATGCCCATTGCAAGGCCTGAACCTGGCTCATGGAAACCCGCAGTGTAGTAAATTTTGGCAACTTCTTGGAAGCCAGCGCGTTCATCAGCAAATGGACCAACCCACTCAAGACCGTCTAAAGCTCCGGAGGACAGCGCTTGATAAAGCTCACCGCCTGGGATGTTTTGCACGGATACGCCCAGTTTACCCAAAACCTGGCCACCCAGACCTGGCATGCGGAACCGCAGACCCGCTAAATCTTGTGCGGTTTTGATTTCCTTGCGGAACCAACCACCAGACTGAGAACCCGAATTGCCAGCCAAGAACGATTTAAGACCAAAAATTTGACCTAGTTCATCATGCAGGTCCTGGCCACCGTCATGATAATACCAGTTTGTAAGCTCTTGAGCCGTGGCGCCAAAAGGCACAGCCGTGAAAAACGCATAACCCGGGTGTTGGCCTAAGAAATAATAATCAGCTGAGTGGTACATATCAGCCTGACCAGCAGTAACGGCATCAAAAACTTCCAGCGCACCTACCAGTTCGCCGGGTGCTTTTTTCTCAATTACCAGATCGCCGCCAGACATGGCATTCACTGCTTCATTGAAATAGGTTGCAGCATCATCCAAAACGGCAAAGCCGCGTGGCCATGATGTTACCATTGTAAGAGTTTTAGCGTGTCCGCCTGCAATCGCAGGGGCTGCCAATGATGATGCGGCGGCAGCACCGCCACCAAGTGCGGATGTTTTTAGAAATGATCGACGATCCATAATAATTTTCTCCCAAAAGAATATCAAGAAGTGTTGATCCACTTATCCTGATCGATTGTAAACAGTGCATTCAACGTTAGCGGCAAGTTGTAAGTATGCTATACATTTAGGCACAAACCTTGCCGGCATGCTATGCATTTAGGCACAAACGTCGCTTGTAAGCAAACTATCATATATAAAAATGTTCAGAGACCGACTTACTGGATAAACTAGCTTTATTTTCTCGGCTTTTAACGTGATGGGCTTACCTAACATGCTGGAGCTTTGCTAACTTTAAAAAAACAGAAAACTAATTATTATTGATTCGAATTTACTTTTCTTTCGCCAAGACACGGTTAAACGAAATTAAAAACTAAAATTAGGTCATTTTTTGTCAGAAAATTCGATGAAAACGGTTGACGGTCACACAGCGTGATCATAAGTTATTTGAAGAAAATATGGTACTGAATATGAATACGCAGCCAATTTAGTTGGTGGTGTTACGAAGGGTAGGCTAAAAAGCAGAGTTTATTCTTTGTGGTCCTCTTACTCCAAATATTTGGTTTCTATGCAATGCTAGAAAGAAAATTAAAATGGTTCAAACTATGTCCGGTGCAAAAATGGTAGTCCAAGCCCTTATAGATCAGGGCGTGGACACTATATTTGGATACCCCGGCGGAGCTGTACTGCCAATTTACGACGAAATATTTCAGCAAAATAGTATACGACACTATCTTGTTAGGCATGAGCAAGGCGCGGTTCATGCAGCCGAAGGCTATGCTCGCTCAACGGGTAAGCCGGGCGTTGTCTTAGTGACATCTGGTCCCGGCGCCACCAACGCCGTAACCGGACTTACTGATGCCTTGATGGACAGTATTCCATTAGTAGTTCTTACCGGACAAGTTCCGACTTTTATGATAGGCTCTGACGCCTTTCAGGAAGCTGACACAGTTGGCATAACCCGACCGTGCACAAAGCATAACTGGCTTGTAAAAGATACAAATGATCTTTCAGAAACTCTGCATACGGCATTTCACGTTGCAACGGCCGGCCGGCCGGGTCCAGTTTTGATTGATATCCCCAAAGATGTTCAATTTGCGGATGGAACTTACACACCAGCATCCAAGATTAAATCGCATTATAAACCACAAGTAAAAGGCGACTTTAATAGTATTACCAAGCTTGTAGAGTTGATGGAGACCTCAAAAAAGCCACTTTTTTATACAGGGGGAGGTGTTATTAACTCCGGCCCTCCCGCAAGTCAGTTATTACGCGAATTGGTAGCAGGGACAAATTTCCCAGTTACATCAACATTAATGGGTCTTGGAGCATATCCTGCAAAAGGCGAAAACTGGTTGGGCATGTTAGGAATGCATGGCCTTTATGAAGCTAACATGGCTATGCATGATTGCGATCTTATGATTAACATTGGAGCACGATTTGACGACCGCATCACAGGAAGGTTAGATGCATTCAGTCCTGACTCAGCAAAAGTTCATATCGATATTGATCAATCTTCAATAAACAAAGTTATCCGTGTTGATATCCCTATTGTTGGCGATGTTGCCCATATACTTGAAGATGTTTTAAAAGTATGGAAATCGCGTGGCCGCAAAACAGATGCTACCAATGTAAAATTGTGGTGGAACGAAATTAAAGATTGGAAAAAAATTCGTTGCCTAGACTACAAGCCATCGAAAAAAGTTATCAAACCACAATATGCACTAGAGCGCCTTGAGGCTCTAACAAAAGATCACGACCGCTATATCACGACAGAAGTTGGGCAGCACCAAATGTGGGCCGCACAATATCTTGGTTTCAATGATCCCAACCGGTGGATGACGTCAGGAGGTTTGGGCACAATGGGCTACGGTTTTCCAGCTTCTATAGGTGTTCAGGTTGCCCATCCTGAAAGTTTAGTAATAAATGTGGCCGGTGAAGCTAGCTGGCTGATGAATATGCAAGAAATGGGCACAGCCATTCAATATGGGCTTCCTGTTAAGCAATTCATATTAAATAATGAACGCTTGGGCATGGTCCGACAGTGGCAGGAGCTATTGCACGGTGAGCGGTATTCACAAAGCTGGTCTGAGGCCCTACCCGATTTTGTGAAGTTAGCTGAAGCTTTTGGCGCAAAAGGCATTTTATGCAGTGATCCGACAGATTTGGATGACGCAATTATGGAAATGGTAGAATATGATGGTCCTGTAATATTTGATTGTTTGGTCGAAAAACATGAAAACTGTTTTCCAATGATCCCGTCTGGTAAGGCTCATAATGAAATGTTGCTTAGTGATACTACCCTTGACGGTGCAATCGACGCTACTGGCTCAGTATTGGTATAAGGATAAAAGAGATGAATGCGTTAAAAATTGACAAAGGCACATCCTCAAAATCCGCATATAATATAAGATCAATCCACGGTACAGATGAAGAGCGTCACACGCTTGCGGTAATTGTTGCTAACGAGCCTGGCGTTTTAGCTCGAGTGATTGGTCTTTTTTCAGGCCGCGGTTATAATATTGAAAGTTTAACGGTGGCTGAGGTTGACCACGAAGGAAACACGAGCAGGATAACTATCGTGACGACTGGAACACCTCAAATAATAGAACAAATTAAAGCGCAACTTGGAAGAATTGTCCCAGTATATGATGTGCACGATCTAACTGTGGAAGGACCATCGGTCGAACGCGAATTGTCAATGTTTAAAGTATCAGGTACTGGGGATAAACGAGTTGAAGCCCTGCGATTAGCGGATGTTTTTCGCGCAAATGTGGTTGATAGCACTCTGACGAGCTTCACCTTTGAAGTTGTTGGCAGTCCTGAAAAAATCGATGCATTTGGTGAGCTTATGCGCCCTCTTGGCTTGACAGAAATGGCTAGGACTGGCGTTGCAGCTTTAGCACGTGGTTAAAAAAAACTGCAAAATAATTAGAACTAACATTTCAAAATTATTCTAATCGCGTGCTTCTATGTGTTTAATCCCGAGTTAAAAAAAAGTCGCTGCAGGTCGCAGTGGGCAAACTGTTGTCGCGATAAGAAAAGTATTCAAACGCATTTTGATTTTTTGTCTGTGTAGATTGGAGTCTATCATGCCGAAAGATTTAACCTTAACTAACATCGAATCCGTGAAACAACCTGTTGAAATCGCAAATGGTCTACCAAGTGCACATTATATTGATCCATGGGTGTTTGAAGAGGAAACTGAGGCAGTTATTAAGGCTACTTGGGCAGGCTTGGCTGTGGGTGCAGATGTCCCTGAGCCAGGGGATGCAAAGCCAATAACATTTTTGGGGCTGCCGCTATTACTTCTCAGGGACAATGACGGCGCAATTCATGTTTTTGAAAATATCTGTCGTCACCGTGGCATGCAGTTGGTTTCAGAGGCCAAAAAGATTGTTGGTGCAATTCGTTGCCCGTATCATTCTTGGTGCTACTCAACCAAAGGCGCTTTGGTAAGCACACCCCACGTTGGTGGAGCCGGCCACAACACACATCCCGCAATTGTAAAAAGTGAGCTTGGGCTTAATGAAGTGCGCTGTCACGTTTGGCGTGATGTAGTCTTTATCAACATATCGGGTAACGCACCAGAATTTGAGGAAGTACATTCAGATCTTATGGATCGCTGGAGTGAGTTTGAAGGTCCTATTCACCATGGTGGCGACGACAGCAAATTCGAGCTTCAGCTAAACGCAAACTACAAATTAGCAGTCGAAAATTATTGTGAAAGTTATCACCTGCCCTGGGTTCATCCAGGCTTAAACAGCTATTCACGGTTAGAAGACCACTACAATATCGCGGAATACGGGAAATTCTCAGGCCAAGGAACACTTGTTTATCGTCAATTCAAAACTGGAGATGGGAAGCCCGCCTTCCCCGACTTTCCAGGATTATCCGAGCAATGGAACGAAGGAGCGGAATACATAACTGTTTACCCAAATGTTCTATTAGGCATTCAACGGGACCACGCATATGCAATTATTCTGGAACCAAAATCCTTCGATCAAACTATTGAGCACGTTCATTTCTATTATGCCTCAGACACAACCAGTGAAAAGAACCGTCAAACAAATACCATGCAATGGAGAGAAGTCTTCGAGGAGGATATTTTTGTAGTACAAGGGATGCAATCGGGCCGTTACGCCCCTACATTTGATGGTGGTCGTTTTAGTCCAGTTATGGACGAACCTACTCATTGCTATCACAATTGGGTCGCGAGTCAGATTTCCGCATTTAGGGAATGAAAATTTGCGAGATTTGCACGAAAAGATCCTAACCGCCCATAAAATTAAAGATCAGGAGAAGTTAGTTTTTCTTTATACAGTAGCAGCGGATTTAGAGGAAGACACCAATACTAAGTGCTATTATCTGACATATGCGCATATTTATGCGCTTGAAATGGGGCTTTCAGCCACCAAAATACTTTCAAAAAGGTTACGCGACTACGGCCGCGAATAATTTAAAAGTAATAAATAAAAAAGGGGCATGAGCCCCCCTTTTTTTATTAATAAGAATAAATTAGCTACAACCGGAGGTTCCGCCACAAGTGTTGCACTTCATACAAGTACCATTGCGAACCAATGTGTAGTTCCCGCACTCCCCACAAGGATCGCCCTCGTAGCCCTGCATCTTTGCCTTAGTTCGGCTGTCCATTTGCATAACTGAACTCACGCTTGTTTCAGTAGTTGGCTTTTCAACAGAAACTGCTGCCTCTGAAAGCGAAGGCATTGCCAACTCAGTATCTAGACCTGCATCAAGTGCGACGGCCGCGGATTGGCCTCCTTGATAAACTACGAAGTCTTGAGGAACTCTATTTCGATGATAGCCGGTGGAAACCATTTGTTTTAGAACCTCAATGCCTTTTGCCGCCTTAGTTTCCTCAATCCTTTTAATGTTAGATTTTCCTTCATCTTCGCCACGGCCTATGTCATCAAACGAAGCACCTTCTGGTTTGACATGCGCTAAATCTGTACGATCAAGATAAGAAACTGCCAGCTCTCGAAAAATATAATCTAATATAGAGGTAGCATTTTTGATGCTATCATTTCCTTGAACCATCCCCGCGGGCTCGAATTTTGTGAAGGTGAAGGCGTCTACAAACTCGTCCAGCGGAACGCCGTACTGTAGTCCAACCGACACAGCGATGGCAAAGTTATTCATCATTGCCCGGAAACCTGCCCCTTCTTTGTGCATATCGATGAAAATTTCACCTAACTGGCCGTCTTCATACTCACCGGTGCGCAAATAGACTTTATGTCCACCAACGATTGCCTTTTGCGTGTAGCCTCTCCGCCGCGCTGGTAGCTTGTCGCGATCACGACGGATGACCTCTTTAATAATCACTTTCTCAACAATCTTTTCTGCAAAAACCACTGCCTTTTCATGTGCAGAGCCACTAGTTAAGATCTCTTCCGCAGCCTCATCGTCCTCAACCAAAGCTGCAGCCAGAGGCTGTGAAAGTTTAGAACCATCGCGATACAGCGCATTCGCTTTAATACCCAGCGACCAGCTTAGCTCATAAGCTTTCTGGCACTCTTCAATAGTAGCATCATTGGGCATGTTAATCGTTTTAGAGATTGCCCCCGATATAAAGGACTGTGCCGCAGCCATCATATATATATGGCTATTAACGCTCAAGAAACGCTTACCTTTTTTTCCACAAGGATTAGCACAGTCAAACACACTGTAGTGATCCTGCTTGAGGTGTGGTGCGCCTTCTAATGTCATTGTTCCGCAGACATGATCGTTTGCAGCATCAATTTCTGCCCGGCTAAACCCTAGGTGACCCAATAAATCAAAGCTTGAATCCATCATTTTATCAGCTGGAATACCTAAAACACCCGTGCAGAAATCCGCTCCCAAGGTCCATTGGTTAAACACAAATCGAATATCAAACGCAGAAGGCAAAGCTGCTTCAATTTTGTCTATCTCTACTTTTCCAAATCCATGTCCGATCAGGGAGGTATGATTGATGGCCGGAGCATTGCCAATACTCCCATGCCCAACCGCGTAACATATAATCTCCTCTGTCTGATTGCTTGCATATCCAAGTTTGGCTAATGCAGCAGGAACCGATCGATTAATAATTTTGAAGTAGCCACCGCCAGCAAGCTTCTTGAACTTGACCAAAGCAAAGTCTGGTTCAATACCGGTTGTATCGCAGTCCATAACCAAGCCAATTGTACCGGTGGGGGCAATAACGGTCGCCTGAGCATTGCGGAAACCGTGCTTCTCACCAAGGGCAATTGCTTTGTCCCAGCTTTTCTTTGATAATTCAACAAGTCGTTGATCAGGGCAATTTTTTTGATCTAAAATCAGGGGTTTAATCGGAAGATCTTCGTAACTTTCTACTTCGCCATATGCGGCGCGACGGTGATTGCGCATGACACGTAACATGTTTTCAGCGTTGCGGTTGTAGCTCGGAAATGGCCCCAATTCTCCAGCCATCTCAGCGGAAGTTGCGTAAGAAATTCCCGTCATTACCGCTGTTAAAGCTCCACACAATGCACGGCCTTCCACACTGTCGTAGCCATAGCCCATGTTCATTAACAGACCGCCAATGTTAGCATAGCCTAAGCCCAATGTACGATAATCATAGGAACGTTGTGCAATTTCTTTTGAGGGAAATTGAGCCATCAGTACACTGACCTCAAGGGTCAATGTCCAAAGACGAGTAGCATGGGCATAATCATCGGCCTGGAATTCATCATTTTCGAAAAATGTTAATAGATTCATCGATGCCAAATTACATGCGGTATCATCTAGGAACATATACTCTGAACACGGGTTAGAGCCACGAATTTCACCGTCACCGATGCAGGTATGCCAAGCGTTTACGTGTATCATGGTATTGGATACCTGGATCTGCACATGCCCAAGCGGCGTGCCCAACCTGTCCCATAAGTCGCGCGCCTTCATCGTTTTAGAAACTGCACCGTCTGTTCGGTTGATTAATTCCCAATCCGCGTCTTTTCAACGGCGTTAGAAACGCGTCAGTTACGCGAATCGAGTTGTTCGAGTTTTGGCCTGAAACTGAGTATAGGCTTCGGAATCCCAGTCGGTATCGTATAGTTGGAAATTCAATGTCGTATGGCCCTGTCTTGCAATAGTCTACCCGTTTGATATAGGTTTCTGGGACATTGCGACTTTTTTGGCAGCTTTAATAGCCTCTTTTAAGCCATGTTAACTTTTGGATCATACGCCGATTGTCATGACGCCATCCCAAGATTTTATTGCATCAAACAGGCTATTAAGTTTTACTTCGTGCATCTTTGAGCCGGCAACTATTGATGCCACCTTCTGCTCTTCAATAACTTTCCAGTTGATGAAATCTTCAATATCAGGGTGGTCGGCATCGACTATAACCATTTTGGCCGCGCGACGCGTTGTGCCACCCGATTTATCGCACCAGCAGCGCGATCTCCTATCTTTAAAAAGCCCATCAACCCAGACGACTTACCACCGCCGGACAACGACTCACCTGCTCCCGCAGCGAGGAAAAGTTGGTACCCGTGCCAGATCCATATTTAAACAGGCGCGCTTCACGCACCCAAAGGTCCATAATTCCACCTTCATTCACCAAGTCATCTGATACAGATTGGATGAAACAGGCATGTGGTTGCGGGTGTTCATAACTACTTTTTGATTTTGTGAGCTTGCCTGTTTTAAAATCAACGTAATGGTGACCCTGAGCAGGACCATCGATTCCATAGGCCCAGTGTAGTCCTGTGTTGAACCACTGCGGTGAATTGGGAGCCGCGCGTTGCGTTGCTAACATGTAACGCATTTCATCGTAATAAGCGCTAGCATCCTCTTCTGTGGTAAAGTAACCGCCTTTCCAACCCCAATAAGCCCAAGCACCAGCCAAACGGTCGAAAACTTGCTTCGCCGAAGTTTCACCACCAAACTCAGCTTTTGCTGTTGGAACACGTCGACTCAAAAACCTTGGAACGTCAGTTTCACCCACGAACTTTGTTGCTGAAGGGACTCCCGCTTTACGGAAATACTTCTGTGCTAAAACGTCTGATGCAACTTGTGACCAGCTCTTGGGAACGTCTATGTCCGCCAGGTGAAAAACTATGGTACCGTCTGGGTTACGAATCTCACTGGTAGTTTTCGTAAAAACTACGTTTTCGTATGCATCTTCATTTGCTTTGGTGAAACGCCGCTCAATCTTCATAATATCTGCCTCAATTAACCGCTTTTGTTAGCTTAAATTTTCAAAACCCAGCGAATAAAGAGGAACAACGGTCCAGCCGCTTAGCTCAACACAACACTGACTCATACACCACATCTAGTACGCCGGAGCGCCACACACACTAATTGATCGTTTATTTTGTCTTTGGTCAACGAGTTTTTGTGATTTTATTTTGTGAAAAAGGGGTTGACGTCAGCAACTCTACGATTCGTAGAACTGATGCAGCAATTTGCATAAATTTTATTTAAATTAGACAGTGGGATGGATCAATAAACTCAACCTTAAAAAAATAACATTAGAGAATAAACTGGCTGAATGGTATGTGCGATTTAATCGCAACACTATAATCAATGAAGTTTGAAAATGTGGTCGGGGCGGCGAGATTCGAACTCACGACCCCCTGTACCCAAAACAGGTGCGCTACCAGACTGCGCCACGCCCCGACACAATGGCTTCTTTAGGCAATTGCCTTGACAAAGAAAAGGCCTTTTCATCCGCAGGAGGTGGTTTTTTTCAAAATCAACAAAGCTGGGTGTTCTAGATAGGTCCCGCTTTCCATTCTTAAGCTATGTCCCAAACCCGCATTAATTTCCAAAACAAATTGTATAGGGCCCAAACTCGAACGCGGCGTTAAATCTCCGGGAACCGTATTATGCGCAATATTTCACAAGCTCACCGTATTGATTAAAAAAAAGTATGTCCAAAGGCATTAAAGTATTTTTCATCCAAAAGGAAACCTGCTGTGGATATTCATAAATAAACAACATGCCTTCAGACTTTGGTAGATGAGATTTAAACATGAGGCCGAGCTCGCGAGCTTCTGGTGAAGCAGCTAAAACAACATCAAACTTTGCCTTGCCCCATGGGCCACTAAGATGAACATGTTCGTTAACACAATCCGCATACAAGGCGGTAGAAATTACGACTGCGACCAAACTAGATAAAAATAGGGTATGGGCCCAGAGCTTAATATTGCCTTTTTTATAAAAAATTTTCAAAAGATCTCCAAAATTACGATTAAGATAAACGGCCCCAGCTACTGGAGCCTTAAGTCAATAATTGGACAGTTAACGAACCGAGTATGGCGACAGAATGGAGAACCAGTTCTGAGCACTATCGCTGATTCCCTAACATTAAAATTACTTATTCTAAAATAACCGCCATCATAAAACCCTCGGCCCCAAGTTGGCTCCAGCGGTTTTTTTAAGACCATGCTCTAAAGTTATGTATTTAAAGCGTAATTGAGCCTATCCGAATCTGTCCGACGGACTGCAGTCACCAAGCTAGGAGTTAGAGGCTCTACTAGGGAAACAATCTTACTATATTCCATGGATCAGCAGTTTGTGATCGTGTCCATTTAAATCTATCGTGTAGACGTGCTTCGCCATCTGCCCAAAATTCGATCTCAACTGGTTCAATACGTATACCACCCCAAAAATCTGGGCGCTTTAAAGCGTCACCATGCTCAGCGCGCACTAACTCAACACGGTCCATCAATACCTGGCGTGATTCTAAAACCTGGGATTGTTTCGATGCAATAGCACCCACACGGGACAGTTTAGACCGACTTGCAAAATATTCGTCTGCCATAGCTCCCTCTTCACGTGTTGCGAAGCCGCGACAGCGTATTTGCCGACGCAAGGATTTCCAATGAAGCACGAATGCTGCTTTTCCTGAACCAAGTGCTTCGGTAGCTTTGGCGCTAGCGTAGTTTGTATAAAATATAAAAGCATCAGTTTCTATGGTCTTAAGTAATACAACGCGAGCATTGGGCATGCCGGATTTATCCACTGTCGATAGCGCTATTGCGTTGGGATCATTGAGCTCTAAAGGTTTGGCCTCATCCATCCACCGCTTTGCGATCTCAAACGGGTTATCACCTTTGAAAATTCCAATTCTTTTTTCCATAGCCGTGGGTGCCTTTGGGTTGATGCAGCAGCATTGTTCGCTTAGACGAGATATAAGGTAAATGTCCATGGGGGAAAGTCCAATGGGACTGATGACTGGCAAAAAAGGCCTTATAATGGGGCTGGCCAATGAAAAATCGATCGCCTGGGGTATAGCAGAAGCCTTACATGCTGAAGGCGCTGAGATAGGAATTACCTATGTCGGGGATCCTATGAAAAAGAGGGTCTGGCCATTAGCCAAACGTATTTCAGCATCTATTATCTCTGAATGCGACGTTGGCGATCCAGCCTCAATTGCAGCCTTGATGGACGAGGTAAAATCGGTATGGACTAACATTGATTTCATTGTCCATGCCATTGGTTTTTCAGATAAATCAGAATTACGTGGCCAGTATATTAATACCAGTCGCGATAATTTTCTTACAACTTTAGATATTTCTGCCTATTCGTTCACAGCTGTTCTACAATCAGCGCAGGATGTTTTAAGTCCAGGGGCATCTTGCCTAACTTTAACATATTACGGTGCAGAAAAAGTCATGCCTAACTACAACGTAATGGGTGTGGCAAAAGCGGCCTTAGAAGCATCTGTTAGGTACTTGGCAGAAGACCTTGGACGCTACGGAATACGCGTCAATGCGATAAGTGCCGGAACAATAAAAACTCTAGCCGCATCTGGAATTGGTGATTTTCGTGAAATTATGAAGTGGAACGAAACAAATAGCCCTCTTCGACGAACTGTCACTCAGGCGGAGGTTGGAAAATCAGCTTTATATTTGCTGTCAGACCTTGGATCCGGTGTTACGGGTGAAATACACCACGTAGATGCCGGATATCACGTTATTGGGATGAAAGGTCTGGATGTACCTGACTAGGCTCCAAACCAAATTTTTAGTAGTTAGGAAATATTATGTCGGACCGCTTACCACATGAAAAAGGCTTTCACGTTAGCTGGGATCAGATGCACAGAGATGCACGCGCATTGGCCTGGCGCCTTGATGGACGCGGCCCTGAAGACGGCGCATGGCAAGCTGTTGTTGCTATCACCCGTGGCGGGATGGCTCCAGCGATGATAGTCGCACGAGAGCTTGATATTCGAAATGTCGACACAGTGAGCGTAAAAAGCTACCAACACCAAGATCGCTCGGAGGCTATTATTTTAAAAGAACCGGATGCGAAATTAATGGGAGATGGCTCAGGAATTTTGGTTATTGACGATTTAGTTGATAGCGGCAAAACTTTGAAATTGGTTCGAGATAAGTATCCGAAAGCACATTTTGCAACTGTCTATGCAAAGCCTCAGGGCCGACCAATGGTCGATACCTTTATAACTGAGGTTAGCCAAGACACCTGGATCTTTTTTCCTTGGGATATGGCTCTGCAATATGTGCAACCATACCGAGGAACTGATTGAGACAAAATCATCTTATTTAAAAGACTTATGAGTTAAAAGGGTACCGAATGGCACGCAACATTATAATTGATACAGATCCAGGTCAGGATGATGCAGTTGCCATCCTGCTCGCATTGGCCTGCCCTGAATTAAATGTGCTCGGCATCACCTGCGTGGCCGGAAATGTCCCATTAACACTTACATCGAAAAATGCGCTTCAAATCTGCGAACTTGCAGGGCGACCCGATGTTCCCGTTCACGCGGGATGTGATCGACCTTTAGGACGTGAACTTGTAACTGCAGAGCACGTCCATGGTAGTACGGGTTTAGACGGCGCAACACTCCCAGATCCCAAGATGAAATTACAAGAAAAGCATGGAGTTGACTTTATAATTAAAAGTTTGCGTGACGGGCCTGAGAAAACTATAACTCTTTGCCCATTGGGACCGCTTACCAATATCGCAACTGCAATAAAACAAGCACCCGACATCAAGCAACGCATTGCTCAAATAGTTTTAATGGGTGGAGCATACTTTGAAGTAGGTAACATAACCCCTGCCGCCGAGTTCAATATATTTGTTGATCCCGAGGCCGCTAAGCTAGTGTTTAATTCTGGTATAGATTTAGTGATTGCCCCCCTTGATGTTACGCACAAAGCGTTGACCAGTAAAAAATGGATCACAGAACTTCGCAACCAAAATAACCCGGTCTGTGAAGCAGTCGCCGGATGGACAGATTTTTTTGAACGCTTTGATTCTGAAAAATACGGTTCATCAGGTGCGCCGTTGCATGATCCTTGCGTGATCGCTTATCTAATAGCCCCAGAGCTTTTTTCAGGGCGACGCATTAACGTCGAAATAGAGACAAAATCAGAATTGACCCGAGGCATGACTGTTGCAGATTGGTGGGGTGTAACGGACCGACCCTCAAACGCACTTTTTCTTGGTGACATAAACGCAGATGGTTATTTCTCATTACTCACAAAGCATTTAGCTAAGTTATGATTGATTTTAGATATTGTAAGGTAAGAATTTAATGCGCGCATCCTGGGATACATCTTATTTATCACTACCAGAGCAAATGTATAGAAAACAAAAGCCCATACCAGTACCTAAACCCTCACCTCTGGTCTTAAATACCCAATTAGCTAAGAAACTGGGGGTCACCTTTGGCCCAGATTGGGCTGAGTATATAGCTGGAAACAAAGTTTCGCAGGGCGCTACACCGCTTACACAGGCTTACGCTGGACACCAATTCGGCAATTGGAACCCACAATTAGGAGACGGTCGCGCAGTATTACTAGGAGAAGTCACGGGTGAATTTGGTCGCATGGATATCCAGTTGAAAGGATCAGGCCGAACTCATTGGTCGCGCGGAGGTGATGGGCGTGCCTGGTTAGGTCCGGTTTTAAGGGAATACATTGTGTCAGAAGCAATGCATAAATTAGGTATTCCGACCACGCGAGCCGCTGGCAGCAGCAGGCACGGGCGAAAGTATTTATCGCGAAGAAGGACCTTTACCTGGAGCCGTTATTTGCCGCACTGCCCCAAGTCATATCCGCGTTGGAACATTCCAGTACTTTTCATCCCGCAATGATCACAAAGCGTTAGAAGCTCTACTGAGCTACACAATAAATCGCCATTATCCAAAAGCAAAAAATTCCAATGATTTTTTAGAAATGGCTGTTAAAGCTCAGGCTAAGTTAGTCGCAAAATGGATGGGAGTAGGTTTTATTCATGGCGTCATGAATACCGATAACAGCCATGTTGCCGGGATAACCGTTGACTACGGGCCCTGTGCATTTATGGATAATTTTGCACCAAAACGAGTCTTCAGCGCGATAGATCGTCAAGGCCGTTATGCCTACAGCAATCAACCAAACATTGCAGCTTGGAATATGGCTCAATTAGCGACAGCTCTGTTACCCTTGGCTAGCAACCGTGACTCTGCCATAGAGAGTTTCACCGAAATAATTAATGGATTTGAAAAAGTTTTTGATAATGAATATAAGCAGATTTTTAACTCAAAACTTGGTCTACCATTACAGGCAGAAAGTGACTTTTTAACAAATAAATTTCTTGAAATGATGGCGCACCAAACCGCCGATTTCACTCAAAGCTTTCGTTCTCTCAGTAATCCCGATATTGACCAAACCGTGAAATCCCATCCCGAATTTTCAAAGTGGTACGACCAGTGGAGGGAAATGGCTGACATATCAAAGCTCAAATCAATAAACCCAGCTATAATTCCGAGGAATCATATTATTGAAATAATGATAAATCAGGCGATCTCTGGAAATATGGATTACTTCAGAGAGTTCCACACTGCGTTGGAAAAACCTTATTCAGAAGCTAAAAATTTGTTATTTATCAACCCACCAACATCTAAAGAAGTTGTTAAAAATACATTTTGTGGAACTTAATATAGGTCGAATTTATTGCAGTTTTTAACTCAACGCATCACCAACTTTAGTAAGGCAAATATCTCCCGTATTAGATTTGGGTTTCTATATATGTTGCGGTTTTTGTCAAAATCATCGTAGATGGCCTAAAATATACTTCCTGGCGGCGCAGGTTGGAAAAAAGTTAAGTTTGGTTTACGATATTTACTACTTTGAACGAATGTGAGTATGACGATGACTAGAAATATAATTCAAAGATGCTCTAAAAGTGGCCTTCGCATGACAGAACAGCGTCGCGTTGTGGCACAGGTTTTGGAAACTTCGCATGATCACCCCGACGTTGAAGAACTATACGCACGTGCTCTGAAGCTTGATCCTCGTATTTCGATTGCAACAGTTTATCGCACAGTAAAATTATTCGAAGAGGCTGGTATTTTAGAGAAACTAGAGTTCGGAGATGGTCGCGCTCGCTACGAGGACGCGGAGCGTGATCATCATGATCACTTAATCGACATGCAGACCGGCCAGGTGATCGAGTTTGTTGATCCAGAAATTGAACTTCTTCAGGAAAAGATAGCACAAAGATTAGGCTATAATTTAAAAGACCATCGGCTAGAGCTATACGGCGTTCCAATTCTGCGCCAAAAAAATGAATGACACTAAAGTCGCCGAAAATTTAAAAGCTATTTGTTTAATGGTGATCGCAATGGCTGCGTTTGCTATTGAGGATTCAATCATAAAAACTCTTTCAGAACGCCTAGCACCAGGCCAAGTTTTGCTAATGATCGGAATCGGTGGCACATCAGTTTTTTATGTTTTAGCTCACATTAGAAACGACGGGCTGACACGCTCCACAGTAAGCGACCCTTGGGTTATTGCTCGCTCGGTTTCTGAATTGTTAGGGACCGCTTTTTTCGTTTTATCACTGACATTGGTACCTATTACGGTCATCTCGGCTGTTATTCAGGTAAGCCCACTACTTGTAACGTTAGGAGCCGCTCTTTTACTAGGTGAAAAAGTTGGCTTGCGGCGGTGGAGCGCCATCACACTTGGCCTATTTGGCGTCGGCGTTATACTAAGGCCATGGGACGTAGATTTTCAACCGGCTGTTTTATTAACGGTTATTGGGGTCATTGGACTTTCTGCCCGCGATCTAGCTACACGTCGCGTCCCGGTGGCAACACCCAATCTTTCATTAGCAATCTTGGGCATGGGTACGACAATACCGGCGGGCTTATTGTTGATGGGGTTCTCATCGATTATTTTGGTTCCAACATACAATGAAATAATTTTAATCGTATTAAGTATATTTATAGCTGTTCTAGCTTATAGCTGTATCATCAGAGCAATGAGGATTGGGGAAGTCTCAGCAGTCGTTCCGTTTCGCTACTCACGTCTGCTTTTTGGTGTTTTTATCGGGGTTTGGTATTTCGGAGAAAGCTTAGATAAATGGACGGTAATTGGCTCAGTAATTGTTGTAACTTCAGGTTTGTATTCCCTATGGCGGGAAATGCGCCTGAGTTAACTCAAGTTTGTGCATTTGCCCCCCTTTCAACCATTGCTATATATTGATAAAGTTAAAAAAAATAAATTTTGCGGAGTACCCATTATGTCGACCATTATTGATATCCATGCACGTGAAATTCTCGATAGTCGAGGCAACCCGACTGTTGAAGTTGATGTGGTCCTCGAAGACGGAACGATGGGCAGAGCCGCCGTTCCTTCCGGTGCTTCAACAGGCGCATATGAGGCGGTTGAAATGCGCGACAATGACAAAACGCGTTACATGGGAAAAGGTGTTCTCAGTGCTATCCAAAATGTGAACGGCGAAATCGCTGACGCGCTGGTCGGTTTTGATGCAGATGAACAGGTGGCAATTGATGAAGCAATGATTGAAATGGACGGAACCGATAATAAAGCTCGACTTGGAGCTAATGCAATTTTGGCTGTGTCAATGGCAACAGCAAAGGCAGCTGCTGATTATTTTGGTCAACCCCTTTACCGCTACATTGGCGGAACATCGGCACGGGTTTTACCAGTACCAATGATGAATATTCTTAACGGTGGCGAGCACGCCGACAATCCAATTGATATTCAAGAATTCATGATTATGCCAATAGCAGCAACTAACATGCATGAAGCCGTTAGAATGGGTTCGGAGGTTTTTCATACTCTAAAAGGCGAACTCACAGCAGCCGGCCTATCCACGGGTATTGGAGACGAGGGTGGTTTTGCTCCAAATATTTCATCGTCACGCGCAGCCTTAGATTTTATCATGAATGCAGTCGAAAAAGCCGGATACAAACCTGGTGAAGACATCTATCTCGCATTGGACTGTGCTGCATCTGAATATTGCCATAACGGCGTTTACGAGATGAAGGGCGAAGGAAAATCTCTTTCAAGAAGTGAAAATGTAGACTATTTGGAATCTTTAGTGAACGACTACCCTATTATTAGCATTGAAGACGGTTGCGACGAGGATGACTGGGACGGTTGGAAACTTTTAACTGATACTTTGGGCAACCGCTGTCAATTAGTTGGAGATGATTTGTTTGTCACGAATCCAGAGCGCCTTGCATTAGGCATTGAACGCGGATCAGCAAACTCGATGCTAGTTAAAGTAAACCAAATAGGCACATTAACTGAAACTTTACGTGCAGTTGATATGGCGCATCGGGCTGGGTTTAGCAATGTTATGAGCCACCGCTCAGGTGAGACCGAAGATACAACAATTGCAGATCTAGCAGTAGCCACAAATTGTGGCCAGATAAAAACAGGTTCTTTAGCGCGCTCTGACAGATTGGCAAAGTACAATCAATTGCTACGCATCGAAGAAGCTTTGGGTGATACTGCCCAATTCGCAGGCCGTTCAATTCTTAAACGATGACAGCAAATAATATTCAAAAGTTATCTTAATTTTAAAACAGATCTCGAAGGGGCTGGTACCTCCAAACTTGTACAGCGCAAAACCAAGGGTGAAATTTAATTACTTGGATCAACTATTCACAAAGGAAGTTGAACTGATCGTTTCGGCACCTTGTTGATGAATTATAACACTTTAAAACTGTTTTGTATTATATCTCAAAAGGTTAGAATAGTTAGCTAAACCTGATGATCGGATCTATTTTGGAATAATAATTTAATTGTTGGCTAGAGCCCACAGCTAATGGGGGTATCAGATCACATGTTATCAGGAGCGTGCTGTGCATGCATTTAAGCTTGTTAGCTACACAGTCCAACTTGTGAAACCGGGTAAAAAATTTAAAACACCTACGCTGCCTTGTGATGCTCCAACAGCTTAACTAGCAGCACTAATTTTTCCTCCAATTACAGGCGAATTCACACCTGTTGTTAGTGGAAAAGACGTTGGTAACCTATAAAGTACGCGGGCAGCAAGGTAAGCAAAAGCCTGAGCTTCAACCATATCTCCATCAAAACCTAATTCGTCAATATCACGCACTTCCATTGGCAGACCAGCCCTTAATAATCGCATAATCTCAAGATTTTTACGCCCACCGCCTGTAATCCAAATTTCGCGTGGAGGGCTTGGCAAATGATCCAAAGACAGCGCTACCGATCGTGCTACAGCATGTGTTAAAGTTGCGGCCGCATCTACTAAACTAAAATTTTCGACAGACTTGGTAAGAAATCCGAACTCATCCCTATCCAAAGATTTTGGAGGCTTTTGTGCAAAATATTTGTGGTTTAGTAGCTGATCAATAACAGCTTTTGACGCGACACCTTGAGCAGCAAGAGATCCATATTCATCAAACGAAGCACCAGTTCGTGATAATATAGCGTCGTTTAGTGGCGCATTTGCGGGACCAGTGTCAAAGGCCAAAACCCCCGTTTCTAGCTTGAGTGAAGGATCAATCCAAGTCAAGTTTCCAACACCACCAAGGTTTACAATGGCAATCTCAGCTTCGCATCTTGCATATCGGGCCATCGCCCAATGGTAGATTGGAGCTAAAGGCGCGCCCTGCCCCCCAAGAGCCACATCGTTAGTTCTAAAATCCCAAGCAACTGCGTAGCTAGTATGTTTTGCTAATTGAGCACCACAACCAATTTGATGTGTACGATTATTTACCGGATCATGTGCTAAAGTCTGACCATGGAACCCAACTAACTGGACTTTTGGCAATTTAGCTAAAACTGCGCAGTGTACCTCTAAAATAATCGCTTCAACTTCCGCTAAATCTGGGTCTCCCTGCCACAACCCCAATCCTGCTCGTAACGTGTCGCGCTGTGTTTCTGAATATGGTACGTACGCCGATGGACCAAAAGCAAAGATTTTGTCGCCATTTGTCAACAAACACGCGCCATCCACACCATCCAGTGATGTCCCGGACATTAAACCAGCAATCCAAATGGGCTTATTATGTTGCATGGCCTTCCCCTACTGAGCGGCTTTCACTATATACTGGACCGACCGCCTTCAAGGGACAAGACACCAATGACATATCATCCTAAATCAAAATTCATTTCTGTAATGATAGAACGCGGCTTTTTGGCCGATTGCACAGATTACCAAGGCCTTGATGAAGCATTAAGCGTCGGCATAGTACCAGGATATATAGGCTTTGATGCCACAGCTGAATCTTTGCATGTTGGCAGCCTCATTCAAATAATGATGCTACGTTGGCTGCAAAAAACAGGCCATAAACCAATCACCCTCATGGGTGGCGGAACAACAAAAGTAGGTGATCCCTCGTTTAGAGCAGAAGAGCGCCCGTTACTCACAGAAAAGCAAATTGACGATAATATTTCAGGCATAAAACGAGTGTTTGAACGTTATATCAGCTACGATGATAGCCCAACCGGTGCGTTGATGCTCAACAATGCTGAATGGCTCGATAAACTGAACTATCTTGAGTTTTTGCGCGATATTGGTATGCATTTTTCAGTAAACCGAATGCTTAGCTTTGAGTCAGTGAAGTCGCGAATTGACCGTGAGCAGTCATTAAGCTTCCTAGAGTTTAATTATATGATATTGCAAGCCTATGATTTTCTAGAGCTAAACCGCCGTTATGGTTGTGTTTTCCAAATGGGTGGATCAGACCAGTGGGGTAATATTGTTAATGGAATTGATCTTACCAGGCGAGTTTTAAATCATGAAATTTATGGCCTAACTTCACAGCTATTAACAACCTCCGACGGCAAGAAAATGGGTAAATCCCTCAATGGTGCAATTTGGCTTAACCCAGAAATGTTATCCCCTTACGAATTTTGGCAATTTTGGCGAAATACAACAGATGCCGATACGGGACGCTTTTTAAAGCTTTACACTGAATTGCCACTGGAAGAGTGTGAGCGCTTAGGTTTATTGGAAGGTTCGGAAATCAATACAGCGAAAGTCATATTGGCTAATGAAGTTACAAGCCTTTTGCATGGTAGGGCCGCCAGCAAAGCCGCTGAAGCGACAGCGCGGGAGGTTTTTGATAAAGGCGGAGTGGGAAACGATCTACCAACCGTGAAAGTCAGTGCGGAAGAAATCGGTAATGCGATATCAGTTGTACAATTGTTTGTTAAATCTGGATTGGTCAATACTGGAAAAGAGGCAAAACGTTTAATTGCAGAGAATGGGGCCAAAATTAACGATACCCCTCTTACCGATGCTGGATTGGTATTACAGGTCAAGGATTTTGATACTCCTGTGAAATTATCAAAAGGTAAAAAGAAACATGTTTTGTTGCAATTACAATGACTTCTCGAACACAATCAACGTTTTCCCCGCCTGTAATGGAAGCTCAACGTTGGGTTACAGATAAAACATTTTCAGACTGCCCGCTGATCAATGTAAGCCAAGCGGCTCCAGTGGAACCTCCGCCAGCTGCTTTGATCGATCATATGGCCCAAATAATTTATGACGAAGATACCCATCTATATGGTCCTGTCTTGGGGTTGCCCGCTTTACGATCAGAGCTGGCAGATCAATGGAGCAGGTCCTATGAGGGAGAGATACACTCAAATCATGTCGGTATTACTTCTGGATGCAATCAAGCATTTTCAGCGGCTGTTGCCATGCTTTGTGGGCAAGATGATGAGATAATCCTGCCTACGCCTTTCTATTTTAATCATAAAATGTGGCTCGATATGGCAGGAGTTAGAACTATTACTCTGGCTTGTCGCGGCGATATGATCCCAGACCCAGAGGAAGCGGCACAATTAATCACGGAAAAAACCCGAGCAATTGTATTAGTCACTCCAAACAACCCCTGCGGTGTGGAATACCCAGCAGATGTCGTAATGAAATTTTACGAGTTAGCAAAAGAGCGTCAAATTGCATTAATTATTGACGAAACCTATCGGGACTTTCACAGTCAGACCGGTGCGCCACACAATTTATTCCATAAAAAGTGCTGGGACGACACACTGATTCAGCTCTATTCCTTTTCGAAAGCCTACCGTCTAACTGGACACCGCGTAGGGTCGGTCATAGCAAGTGAGACCCGAATTGCAGAAATAGAGAAGTTTCTCGACACAGTGTCAATCTGTCCCAATCAACTTGGTCAAAAAGCAGCTCTTTGGGGCTTGCAAAACCTTGGAGAATGGCTGGCGAATGAGCGTTTAGAAATATTGACCCGCCGATCGTTAATTGAAGAAAACTTCCCACGTCTCGCTGCTAAAGGTTGGAAACTATTGGGCCTGGGCGCTTATTTTGCTTACCTTAAACATCCTTTTGATATTTCTTCGGATACACTTGCAAGGCACCTTGTAGACGCTGCCTCGGTCCTTACCCTGCCAGGCACAATGTTTGTTAAAGACACGGATCAAAGCGGCGAAGGTCAACTGCGAATAGCATTTGCAAATATAGATGCCCATCGGATCAATCTTTTGTTTGACCGTTTAGAAAAAGTAATTCTGTAACACGCTTGCTGTAGATCACTGTCTAGCTTAAGAATTTGTAAAATATAATAAAGGGACCATCCCCATGTCAACGAAGAAGAAATCAAGCGCTAGTAAGTTAGCTGTATGGATCATCATAGGATTACTGATGTTTGGTATGATTGGCTTTGGTGCAGCGGGTCTTAATGGCACGCAACGTTCTTTGGGAACTGTGGGAGACAAATCAGTTTCTATTACATCTTACAGCAACGCTTTTCAAAATGAAATCAATAGGTTGCAACAGCAAATCGGGCGGGCTTTGACACAAGAGGAGGTTCAAACAATCGGCATTGATCAGCAAGCACTTAACCGCGTGATCAATACCCGCGCCTTGGATCAACTTGTGACGGACCTTGGCTTGTCAATGGGTGATGAACGTATAAGTGACGAGTTGCAAAAAATTCCCGCTTTTGTTGGACTTAACGGCATGTTTGATCGGGTTTCATACGGTGAAGTTCTACGGCGCAACAATCTTAGCGAGGGTGACTTTGAGGCATCTCTTCGCGAAGATGGAGCACGAAAAATTCTTCAGCAAGCAGTTTTAACAGGCATTGAAGCAGCACCAGCATACGAAGACGCTATAGTTTCTTTCATTACACAAAACAGGGACTTTACCTGGGCGAGAATTTCTGCGGCGAACATTGCTGCAGAAGCATCAGAAGTTAAAGAATCTGATTTAGTGGCTTTTCACAGTGAGAACCCGAAGCAGTTCACAAAACCTGCCGCCAAAATAATCAGTTACATTTTGTTGACACCAGAAATGCTGGCCAGCTCGATGGATATTTCCGAAGAAACTTTGAAGTCAGTATATGAGCTTCGTATAGATGAATTCAATCAGGCACCCTCGCGCATGGTCGAGCGTTTAATATTTTCTGAACGCTCTAAAGCACAAGTTGCAATGGATGAGATTGTTGCTGGCACACTAACTTTTGAAAGTGCCGTATCTGATCGTGGCCTAACTTTAACAGATGTTGATTTGGGAATTGTTGAAAAACCAACCTTAGAAGACGCTGGAGATGCAGTATTCTCTTTGATGCAGCCAGGGCTAGTAGGCCCAATAGACACCAATTTAGGTCCCGCTCTTTTTCGTGTGACCGCCATTCTTGATGGATCAATACAATCGTACGACACTGTTAAAGAACAGCTTCGAATGGAAGCCTCCTTAGATGCCGCAGCAAATGAAATAGTAGCTATTTCCGAAGATGTTGACGATCTTGCTTGCAGGCGGTGCCGCGCTTGAAGATATTGCGGCTGAAACAGACATGGAATTCGGTGTTGTTGAATGGCATGTTTCAGGCAGTGGTGGGATATCAGATTTTGATGCGTTCAAACTAGCAGCAACTACATTGACCACAGACAACTTCCCAACCCTTGCCTCCATCAATGGAGGTGGGATATTTGCTATTCGTCTCGATGGTAATGTAGCCGCAGAATTGAAGCCTCTAAATGAGGTGCGCCTTGAAGTGCAAGCTGCCTTTGTAGCACAAAGATTACAAGCAGCAATTATTGATCGTGCATTAGAAATCGCTGCAGACGTCTCTACTCAAACACCACTGAAGAGCTTTGGCTTGGTCGAAATGACTGAACTAGGTGTGACGCGTGGCGATACGATCGATGGTGCTCCTCCGACGATGGTAGCAAAAGGTTTTGAAATAGAACTGGGAACTGCAGCTATTATTGAAGATGCACTAGGCGCATTGATTATTATCCCAACTGCTGAAAACGGAGGTGATTTCGAAAGTGATCAGGTCAAAGCTTTAAAAGAAATTGTAGCCAACCGGATCAAAGCTGCCATCTCACAAGACATCTTTGAGGCTTTCAGCAATGCGGCACGAGATAATGTTGACATTAATATTAACCAAGCAACTGTAAGGTCGATAACTACTAATATTCTTGGAAACAGGTAGAAAAATGAACCTCGTTCCAACTTTTGAGGAATTTGCAGTTAAGTATAGGACTGGTGAAAATCAACTTGTATATTCGAGACTAGCAGCAGATCTCGATACTCCTGTGTCCCTGATGTTAAAATTGTCCGGAGCCCAAAAAGACAGCTTCATATTAGAAAGTGTGACTGGTGGGGAAGTGAGGGGACGCTATTCAATAGTGGGCCTTAAGCCCGATCTTATCTGGCGCTGCCATGGAACAAAAAGCGAAGTAAATCGAGATGCCCGATACGATCCTAACAGTTTTAAAAAACAAACTGGTAATCCATTAGATACTTTGCGAGCGTTGATAAGAGAATGTCGCATTTTGATGCCACAAGGTTTACCTCCAGCGGCCGCTGGGCTTTTTGGCTATCTTGGATACGACATGATTAGGCTGGTTGAGAATCTACCGGATGTGAACCCTGACCCCTTGGAGCTTCCTGACGCAGTAATGGTTCGCCCGACTGTTGTCGCGGTGCTGGACGGCGTCAAGGGTGAGGTAACGGTTGTAGCTCCTGCGTGGCATGGAACTGGCCTTACAGCCCGAGCCGCATATGCTCAAGCAGCAGAAAGGGTTATGGACGCATTGCGTGACCTTGATCGCCCAGTTGAATCCGAACAGAGAGATCTTACAGGCTCTGGCAAGGTGGGTACCCCTAAATCAAACTTTTCTAAAGTAGATTACCTTGCAGCAGTCAACAAAGCTAAAGAATACATAAAAGCTGGAGATATTTTTCAGGTTGTTCCAGCGCAAAGATGGACGCAAGAATTTGATTTGCCCCCTTTCGCGATGTACCGTGCATTGCGACGTATGAACCCTTCGCCGTTTATGTTCTTTTTTAATTATGGTGATTTTCAAATCATCGGTGCGAGTCCAGAAATTTTAGTACGCTTGATGGATAATGAAATCACAATTCGCCCAATTGCTGGAACGCGGAAACGTGGTGCAACACCCGAAGAGGACCGTGCCCTTGAAACTGATCTTTTGCAGGATGAAAAGGAATTAGCAGAACACCTAATGTTGCTAGATCTAGGCCGTAACGATGTTGGCCGAGTAGCCAAAATAGGGACTGTGCGACCTACTGAAAAATTTAGCGTGGAGCGTTATAGTCATGTGATGCACATCGTATCTAATGTTGTGGGTGAACTGGATCCTCAACATGATGCCTTGTCTGCGTTGCTTGCTGGGCTTCCTGCAGGAACATTGTCTGGCGCTCCCAAGGTACGCGCTATGGAGATTATAGATGAGCTGGAGCCCGAAAAACGCGGTGTTTACGGGGGTGGCTGCGGTTATTTTTCTGCTGGAGGCGACATGGATATTTGTATCGCTTTGCGTACAGCATTCTTAAAGATGGAAAGCTCTATTCACAAGCAGGTGGTGGAGTAGTTTATGACAGTGATCCCGAAGCAGAATATGAGGAAACGGTGAACAAAGCGAAGGCTGTTTGGAGCGCCGCTGAGGACGCTATTAATTTCTCTAAAAGGCGCAATGTCTAAACCCAGGTTGGTATTAGCTCCTTTATATAAAAGCGTGCTAGGTTCCACGCCACCGGCGCAGCATCCAATACCACTGGTCAGGATTGCGTAAAATTCGGGCCGATAGTGTATCGTTGAATATACCGGTCATTGTTTGACTGTCAGTGTGTTCAATTGGTGCTTCAAATTCTACATCAAAAGTACTGCCATCCCCTACCCTCGTACCAAAAGCCGGAACTAAAGGAAGATTATACTTTAATGCGAGTTGTGCCGCGGCTAGCGATGTTAATGCAGGCCGCCCTAAGAATGGGATTCTCACACCATCAATGGCATGTTCATCTAGCAAAATAGATATAAATCCTCCATCTCGGATATGGCGCACTAAAGCTCGGGTTCCAATATGGCCCGTTGCTAATATCGGTTTTCCACCGGCCTGAATTCCCGCAAATAAGCGTCGTTCATAGTGGCGATTTTTTTGAGGACGGTAAACAGCACCTGTTTCCATACCACGGGTTTTTAAAGCAGCCCTTACCGCCTCCCACTGACCAAAGTGCCCTGAAACAATGATAGCACCTCTGCCCGCCTGTCGTGCAGATTCAAGTGCCGCCAACCCAGGCCCGAAGACATTATTTCGATTTGGTAGAGCCTGAAATTCCGCACAATGATAAATTTCAAACAGAGTGCGCCCCATATTGCGGCCTACTCCACCACATAACTTCATACGCTCTCCACGTGGCATATCAGGAAAGACAGTAAGCAATTCACGATCAAACCGACGCCATGCAATTGGAAAATACATCAAGACGCGGCTAACCATTGCACCCAACGCACGAGATCTGCTATCAAACGTTCTCCCTCGAGAAAACGACAATGCAGACAAGAGCGGGATATACCTAAGATGCTGCCAAAGGCTAGTTATTAAACGAGCAACCATATCGTCGTATGATCGTAATTGATCACGGAGCCAAGTAAAAAATTCTATATGCTTTTGCAAAAACGGCGAGGCTCCGCTCAATGTCATTAAAAACCGTTGTTAATAGAAATGGTTGAGGGACAAACTTATTTCAACTACCTTTGCCAAAGCAGCCTAATTAATCATACATTTACTAAGTTGTGCTAGGTTAACCACATAATTACTCGTTCTGAGCGAGGTTTACATATACGCCCTTAGACCCAATTTAAATGAAGAAAGCAGACACTATTTATCAGATTTATCTAAAAAAAATGCCAAGGTGAATCAACCTTGGCATTTCTTATTTTTTATTTGTTACTTAAGTAGGGTTGCTGACCAAGCACCGTCTACGACAGAACTTTTGCTGAACAAACCAGCTACGTCGCCGTTAGCATCAAAGTCTTGGTTGCCTGCAGCGCCTTCGTAGTTAATGTCGCCACCAGCCGCGAGAATGCTTTTCGCTTTTGCCCACTCACCAGGAAGAATAACCTCACCCGGTGCACTTGAGATAGAACGCAGTGCTGCTGAAACGCTGGCGCGATCATCAGAACCGGTTTTTTCGATAGCCAGGGCCAGCATGAATGCTGCGTCATAACTATTTGGTACAAAAGGATCACTGGCAGGAACACCTGCTCCTCCAGCCAAAGCAGCCCATGCAGCATATGCTGGTGTTGTAGGGTCAGACGCAGATGTTGTAAAAGTTACGCCACCCATATTTTCTGCACCAATTTGCTCTATAACTTCGTCTGACAACATGCCATCCGCACCAATAAATGTATCAAACGCGGCAGTTTCCAATGCGTTACGCATCAAAGTGATACCACCAGACCCATAATATGCAAAAAGTGCAAGATTGTCTGATGTGCTACCCAAAGTTGCAACTTCCGAACGGTAAGATGCTTTGCTTGGCTCATGCGCTTCATTTGCTGTAACTGTACCACCAGCTGCTGTGAAAGCAGCAGCAAAAACAGCAGCAATTGCTGCATTATAGTCATCATTTGCCCAAGAAACGGCAATCTCTGTTATACCTTGCTCCATAGCGAGGTTAGCCAAAGCAACACCTTGGTAAGCATCTGATGCTGCAGTACGGAACATCAAGTCAGTGCCATCTTCCATTTCGGATATTGCAGGTGAAGATGCAGATACGGATAATGTTGTTACGCCAGCTGGAAAAGATACAGATTCAGCCTGAGCGATCGTTGAGCCGGAACAGACTGGGCCAAGAATAGCTGAAACAGAGTTCACGTTGATCAATTTAGTAACCGCATCAACAGCAGCTACTGGATCACATGCACTGTCAGCACGGATAATGTTGTAGGCCTCGCCAGCAGCGAACATGCCGCCCTGTGCGTTTACGTGAGCAGCAGCCAAGTCAATTGCTTGAGCCATTGGCGCAACCAAGTCCGGAATCGGACCAGTCAAAGCCATTGGGTTGCCGACATTAACATCTGCCATTACGGCTGTGGAACACAACATAGCTGCTGCGGTGGTAAAGATAGTTCTTTTCATAAGTCTTCTCCCAGTTATCCTGCTTTTGCCTTTTTGATGCCGTCTGGTGACGCAGGTCGCACCTCCGGCAAAATCCCTCTTGGGAATTTCTGTAATATCACCTGCAATAGCAGGCCAATCAACATCATACGTAAGAAACCTGCCCGCGTTCGCAGAGATCCCATATCAACTCCATCAAAAACATAAATAAGCATATCGATAATTCCAGTGATTACCAGCTCACTGGCAGACCAAATAGTCCAGATCAAAAATGCGCCTAACATAGCACCCCGGTTGTTGCCAGAACCACCTAAAATGAGCATCACCCAAACCAAGAACGTGACCTTTGCCGGGTCAAAGGTATTGGTTGGTTCTATAAGACGTAAGTGCTGCGCGAATAACGCACCGGCAAGACCCATAATGGCGGCGCCAATAACAAAGGCTTCAATACGACGAGCTGTCACGTTTTTACCAGCAGCGCGTGCTGCCGGTTCGTTTTCACGAATGGCAGTCATCATACGACCCCATGGTGCGAGGCGAGCACGCTCAAGCATACGGTAAATCACATACATCACCAATAAAACTGTAAAAGCAAAGAAAGGCTGCCACCACCAATTATACAAATTATCGAAAAACGCTTCCCACTTTTCGGGTGTACCAAACCAGCTTAAAGGCCAGCTTGAATAAAAACGTTCCTCGGAGAAGTGTTCCCAAAACCGTGGGATTTTATTAATGCCCCTTGGACCGTTGGTTATATCAGTTTCATTTTTTAAAATCAGTTTAATAATCTCAGCGATACCAATTGTAGCAATAGCAAGATAGTCAGATCGTAATCGAATACAGATGAACCCTATCAAAGCAGCTACTATTGCCGCGGTTAACATCGCGGTGACCATTCCTATAGGTAGAGGGAACCCAAAACCACCTATGTGATATTTACTACCAGCTGTAGTCAATAAAGCGTAAGTGTAAGCGCCAACAGCAGCAAATCCAACAATACCTACGTTAAAAAGACCCGCAAAGCCCCATTGAACGTTGAGCCCAAGTGCAAAAATTGCATAAATACCACCAACTGTCAGCAACGAGAGAACATAGAGCAGAATTCCAGCATCCATCAGAATGACCTCCCCTTGAACAAGCCTTGAGGTCGGATAATCAACATTACTACCATAATAGCAAAGGCTACTCCCGTTTTATAACCAGGACTTAACAATGGACCATCGCCAAGCCATGGATAGGCTGAAAGCTCTTCTGCCAAGCCAATTACTAAACCGCCAAAGACAGCGCCGTAGGGCTTTCCTATACCACCCAATATAGCGGCTGCAAACATAGGTAAAAGCATCCGGAAGCCCATTGTTGTTTCAAGCATTTGGATGTCCATTGCAAGAAAAACGCCCGCCGCCATGGCGCAAGCCCCCCCAACAATCCACGTAGCTCGTATAACTTGATTAACATCAATACCGGTCACATGTGCCAGATCGGGGCTGTCAGACACCGCGCGCATTGCTTTGCCGATGCGTGTACGGTTCAACAGATAACTTAAAGCCATCACAAATACGATTGTACCTGCAAATATAAATAAATGTTTATTTGGTATTAGTAAAAGCAAATCTACAGATTTGCTCCAGTCCATTAGAGTAGGATTAGGCTTTGCTATACCAGGTATAAAAGTCAATTGATTTGGGCCCCAAATCACTTGAACCGCCGAACGGATAATCAGCATCATGCCAAAGCTAGCCATCACTACTTTGATTGTGTCTGCCTTACGGAAAGGTTTGTAAAAATATCGGTCTGTCACCAAAAACAACAAAACTACCAACAAGGTTGCGGGCACTGCTGCCAATAATGGGTGTACACTTATACCTAGGATACCGGAACAAACAGCCATAACAGTCCATGTAAGATAGGCGCCTGTCATCATAGTTTCGCCGTGTGCAAAGTTAGCAAAACGCAGAATGCTAAAAGTCAGCGTTATCCCAATCGCACCAAGCGCGTAGATACAGCCCAAAACCAATCCCGGAATGAAATAAAAATTAACAAATTCAAAGCCAAAGGAGTTCCACATTTTAGTGCCCCCCGCCCAAGAACATGCTAGCAATCTCACGGTCCGCAAGCAAATCAGAGCCCTTGCCCGTATGTCTATTCGCACCATCGACTAAAACGTAACCCCTGTCAGAAACGGCAAGGGCTTGCTTTGCATTCTGCTCAACAATTAAAATTGGCACACCTGTTTTTTTAATTTTTTGTATTGTTCCAAAAATCTCACCACGATATTTTGGCGATAGACCTGCAGTTGGCTCGTCTAGCAACAATATTCGAGCGTCGACCATCAAAGCTTTTGCCATTGCAAGCATTTGGCGCTGCCCGCCAGACAATGAACCAGCTGTTTGATTCCGCTTTTCTGCGAGATCTGGGAAAAGAGCGTACATTTCATCAAGGCGTTCAGGAATGCCAACTGGACGCGTCCAAGCCCCCATCTCGAGATTTTCTTCTACGCTAAGATTAACAAAAACATTATTAGTTTGCGGAACATAGGAAATTCCTAGTTCAACCACTTTTGCAGCCGGAGTATTGGTAATATTTTTTCCGTGGAGTTGAACTTCTCCCTCTGAGATATTGAGCAGTCCCAAAACCGATTTTATTGCAGTGGATTTACCAGCTCCATTAGGACCTATAACGGCCACAATCTCGTTTGGGTTAACATGCATTGATAAATCATGCAGGATTTCAGTCTGTCCGTAACCCGCTCTAAGATTATTCAAGGATAAAATTGGATTTGTCATGCAATTTCTCCCCCAAAATAGGCATCTATCACACGCTCGTCGTTGCGCACTTCGTCCATGGAACCTTGCATCAATACTTGGCCTTCGGCCAAAACAACTACTTTACCACAAAGACGCGCTATCATATCCATGTCATGCTCGATAATGCAGAATGTATAACCGCGCTCTTCATTTAGTTGTTCAATCATTTCTGCAACTTTTAGCATTAATGTTGGGTTCACACCCGCGCCAGGTTCATCCAAAAGTACCACTTTACTATCATTCATCATCGTGCGGCCAATTTCGAGTAATTTTTTCTGGCCTCCAGACAAATTACCAGCAAGTTCTTCACCAACGTGTGTTAGTCCAAGGAACTCTAAAGTATCGCGAGCCAGCTCTATCACCGCAGCCTCTCGTTTTCTTACGCTTCGCCCGGCAAACCAGCTTGAAAAGATACCTTCCCCTATTTGGCTAGGCGCCGCGACAGCTAGATTTTCGAGCGATGTCATACGCGCATACTCGTGGCTCAGCTGAAATGTCCGCATAAGGCCTTTATGGTACAAAAGGTCTGATCTTTGCCCAGTTATATCTTCCCCAAGCAAATTAATTCTTCCTGCCGTCGGCGGCAGCTCACCCGCAATCATGTTGAAAGTAGTAGTCTTACCCGCGCCATTAGGGCCAATCAGCCCAACTATTGCGCCTTTTTCAACATCAAAATCTACACCGCGCACGGCATGGAGCCCACCAAAACTTTTGGCAAGGCCAGAAACGCTCAACACTATTTCTTCAGCTTTCAAACGCATAATCCCCAAGCAGCCCCAAAACTCTTAAGTGTGTATTGGGTATAGAAGATACATCTATAAAAAACACCCGATCAAACTACAATGGCAGTTCTACACAAGCCGAGTGCCTAGCGGCCATCTATAGCGGAATTATCCTGCGGGGAATACTAAAAATAAAGAAACTTTAATTACAGACCAAATATTAAAACCACACGTTTAAGCACAGCCTTTAAATTGAACTCAATCCCAAACCAATCGAAACCATTTACAACGAGCTCAAAATAATTGGGAGATTCTTTCTGAACGCAAAAAAACCTTTTGTGGCGTGTGGCCAGGAATTAGCGTCATATCCTCTCTTAACTCGAAGTAGTTCAATACCATGGGGCGTTAAAGCGTCTTCAAGGATATCTAGATGGTCAGCAATTTTGCCAACAGGCGCATAAGGAGTAACCACCGTCTTTAACCCGTTATCTCCTGCAGCAGCGAGCACAGGATCAAGCCAATCCTCAACTTGTAAAACAACCCCGCCCAATCGCGATCTTTCAACCGCATCCTGAACAGCACCTTGCGCGAAATCTCTTACCCTACTACTTTGCTTGAAAAAACCTTTGTCAGGCGACAAAAGTAAGCCGAGTGTTACGGCCGGCGCCTTATCAATGAATACTTCCGGGCTGCAGTCATCTTGTGTTACTAACAATAAGTGGTCATTATCGACCTCCAAGGGAGCACGTTTTAGAGGTATCACGGGATGTGCCATCGTCTCTTCCAGAGATGTTGCATTCAGTGTCAAGCCGTGCGTTTTAGCAAATCTTTCATTGGTAAATTTTGCAATATTCTCAGACGTCGCTTGATAGAATTTTCCTGGGGTATGCAAGCCCGCCACCCATCTCCAACTTAATGTGTTTGAGGCAGTGTCTCCATCCAAAAGCAGCAACATAAACAGATTTGCGCCAAGTTCCCAAGGAAGCTTAAACGTAAATATCCAAATTGAAGCAAACCAAAGCCTGGCATGGTTGTGAATATATCCTGTCGTTTGCAACTCTTGCAACCAATGGTCGAAGCAATCAATTCCACTGCACCCACTGAGAGCAGTGTCATAGGTTTTTGATAAAATGGAATCTTGAGCCAACACGTCCACGGCCTTGCGCAAGCTCAACCTTATAGGAGGCCCATACCGAGGGACGATGCTCTAACCAGCCCTTAAAATAGGTTCTCCAAACGACCTGTTGAATATATTTATCAGCTTCCTTCGAAGAATATTGATGCCGGATTATTGATAATATTTCTGGCTCAGAAATTAATCGGTGTTTAATCCATGGCGACAGCGATGAAACATTGGACCTATCCTCCGAACCATAATCATAATTACGGGTTTGCCCATATGAATTTATACCATGTTGCAGAAAGCGCTCTAGCCCTAATAGACCCTGGGCACGGGTTGGGGAACAGGATAATTGACTTTGTAGGTCTTTTTGTCCGGACATATTTATTTTGAACCGCTACATTTCTTTGAACAATATTTCACTTCTTCCCAGACATTCCCCCACTTCTTCCTCCAACTAAAGGGTCGTTTACAGGCCACACAGATCTTAGTAGGAAAATCTGTTTTTTTAACCATTTTCATTTATAAAACTCACGGCGCGTTCCAAAATCGTGTACTCTTTTACGCCAAGCTCTATAGCTTCCAGCCTTTAAATTTTTACGCATCAGGCGCTTCACCTTGTGTTCGTTAAGTCCATACATATCGTTGATCTGTTTGAAAGATACGTGGTCTGAAAGCGCCATTTGAATAATATCGCTGATTTCTTCAGGCTTTAGATTAACAATAGATTGTTTCATTTCAAAAGGCCTTATCCTGCGTTCTTTTATTAAATCTAGGTGTTGGCGGCAAAAGAAAAAGTTCAAACCCATTCTTTTTAACAAAATTATCGATTAGTATAGTTAATTGTGCTTGAAGACGATGAAGCAAAAACTAATTACTACGATAGCAATTAGGAAATCTTGTGACAACTTTACGTATCATACTCGGCGACCAACTAGACACAAATATTTCAAGTCTCGACGGCCTTAATGTAGAAAAAGATATCATTCTAATGTGTGAGGTCTGGGATGAAGCCACATACGTAAAGCATCACAAAAAGAAAATCGCCTTTCTTTTTTCTGCAATGCGGCACTTTGCCAAGGTCTCAGAGCAAAAAATATAAATCTTGTTTATTATACTTTAGCCACAGCACCCGCACTCAAATCCTTCACCCATGCAATAAAAGAGGTTTTAAAAACCAAGTCACTTACCAAAATAATTGTCACATTTCCTGGAGAGTACAGAGTACTTACAGAAGTTAAGACCTGGGTACAAGAATTCAACCTACCCGTAGATATTCGCGCTGATACTAGGTTTTTATGTTCGCTGGAGGATTTTAATACTTGGGCTGCACCCCGAAAAAACCTCCGAATGGAGTATTTTTATCGTGAAATGAGAAAGAAATTCACCATATTAAAAATCCTGCTCAACCAGTTGGTGGTCAATGGAATTATGATATTGAAAACCGAAAACCGCCAAAACCAGATTTTGACGTACCAAAAACCTATGTCGAAGCACCTGACGATATTACCAATGAAGTAATCACTTTGGTTGAGAAAGAATTTTCAGATCATATGGGGAAATTTTGGTGATTTTCACTTTGCCGTCACGCACTCAGCTGCGAAACGAGCACTGCATCAGTTTATAGATGAGCGCTTAAAATATTTTGGTGATTTTCAAGACGCCATGATTGAAGGAAAGCCTTGGATGTTTCACGCCCACGTTGGGCTGTACTTGAATTCTGGTCTGTTATCTCCACTTGATTGCATCCAAGCCGCCGAACAAGCCTATTATGACCACAAAGCTCAACTAAACGCTGTTGAGGGATTTATCCGTCAGATCCTAGGATGGAGAGAATTTGTCAGGGGTATTTACTGGCGTGAAATGCCTGAATATGCGCTAGACAACTTTTTTGAAGCAAAACGAGATCTGCCTTCATTTTACTGGAATGCTAAGACGGAAATGAATTGTGTGCGCCAAGCTATACAAGAAACAATTGACAATGCCTACGCCCACCATATCCAGCGCCTTATGGTGTTAGGCAATTTTGCACTTTTGGCGGGCCTTCATCCCAGACAAGTCAACGATTGGTTTCTCAGCGTTTACGCAGATGCTTTTGAATGGGTTGAACTGCCAAATGTTAGCGGTATGGCTCTCTTCGCTGATGGTGGACTGTACTCGCATCGCAAGCCCTACGCTGCTAGGCGGAGCCTACATCAACCGCATGTCAGACTTACTGCAAGGGCTGTTCCAATACAAGGTGTCGACTCAAAAGAACGGTGCCGGACGCCTGCCCGTTCAATTACTCTCTATTGGGATTTTCTTGATCGGAACCGATCAAAATTAGGAAACAATCACCGTGTCGGAATGATGTATCGAGTTTATGACCGGATGACTGATGAAAAGCGGAAAGAAATAGCTTCAGATAGCGCACAGTTTTTGGAAACTCTCAACTAGAATTGCTAACAAAAAATAACAAGTGAGTATATTATGACTGCTAGTCAAGAAGTCTTATCCACGTCAAGACACGGTATGCAAACTTACCAATGTTTGGACATAGAAAATAATCATTTGAACTCAGTCATGCAATAACTGTTATTGTATCAGACGTTATAACCTCGAAATTTCCAGCACCATCAGTATAGGTCACTTGTGCATAAATTTCATCACCAATATCAGATTCGTATATTTCAAATTGTTCCTTAGAGGCGTTAGAATTTCCCCACATACTTTTTAAAGCTGCTAAATCAATATCCGTAAACCAGCCTTCCTTACCAGTATTGCTGTAGCCCATAAGTGTGTGAGTATGCGGTTGATCGGAACTAGTGATTGCCTGATCAGTATCACCATCTTTCATATCCCACGGGTGCTCTAACCCTAAAAGATGCCCTAATTCATGTATAAATATCTCTTCCCAATCTTTTCTAAGTTCTGGCCGTTCATTCCAATAAGTGTTTAGCAGGGCCATGTCCGTTTCTAAATGCTTGCCGTTTTGCAACCCAGTTTGGTAGCTCATAATTAGCTTAGAGCCCTGAAATTGACCATTAAAACCATTTAATTGATCCTGATTGGGTAAAGGGTGCACAAATATTGTTATGTCCGCCTCATCGATTGTGTTAACAAGATCAATATTCAGGTCTATATATTCTGGAATTTTAGCAATCACACTTTGCATTATCTCAGATTGCCAGTCTGCTGGTTGAGCTGAATCAACGGTGACCCTTCCGGTAGGATTAGCAGCCGTAGGTTCTACAGTGTGAGTAACTTCTACGCCCCCCTGCAAGATTATGACTTTCAAAACTGCTTCAGGTCCAGCGGTCTCCTTTCTCATTTGAATTTCGCCATCTCCCATTACGAGATGCTTAACCTCAACATTATTAACAGGGTCATTTTGCCATGTTTTGAAATTTGTAATTTCTTGCCCATTCCGAAACCAAGAAAATTCGAAGGCGCCTAAACCATCATCATCTGATATTGCAACTGCGCTTGCGGTAAGCTTTGAACCAGCTTCTAAACTACCAAATATTTTCAATGGTCCAGATTGAACGCCAGTATCACTTCCAGTTGTGGTAAATACCAGGCTATCCCAGGCGGAGTAGTCTGCACCGTCATACGTTTGAAAATACAAAGTCTGCTCAGACGCCTGACTATCACCCTTGATCGTTGTGTTTGCTAAGTCACTTGCGGAGACCCAAGCACCTGCTGAGGCATCAATCTCAACACCGTTCTTCACAAAGTTGTTACCGCCTGTTGCATCGTAGACGTTAAACCAAGAGTAGGAGCCACCGTCAGCATTGGTACTGCTGAGTATCTCGCTTAGGTTCAGTGAGCTTCCAGCAGCCACTGTTTGGTCAGCTATAGACCCTACTGGTTGAGCAACCGCTGCAGCACTTCCAGTTGTAGTAAATGTGAGGCTATCCCAGGCAGAGTAGGTTCCACCTTCGTAGGTTCTGAGCCACAGTGTTTGTTCTGACGCTTGATTGTCTGCCTTGATCACTGTGTTTGCTAAGTCACTTGCGGAGACCCAAGCACCTGCTGAGGCATCAATCTCAACACCACTCTTCACAAAGTTGTTGCCGCCCGTTGCATCGTAGACCTGAAACCAAGAATGTGAGCCACCGTCAGCATTGGTGCTACTGAGGATTTCGCTTAGATTAACTGAGCTTCCAGCAGCCACAGTTTGGTCAGCGAGTGATCCAATAGGTTGGGCAACCACTGCCACACTACCAGTTGTGGTTAATACCAGGCTATCCCAGGCAGAGTAGGTTCCACCTTCATATGTTTGCAACCACAGTGTCTGCTCTGAGGCTTGATTATCACCCTTGATCGTTGTGTTCGCTAAGTCACTTGCGGAGACCCAAGCACCTGCTGAGGCATCAATCTCAACACCGTTCTTAACAAAGTTGTTACCGCCTGTTGCATCGTAGACGTTAATCCAGGAGTAGGAGCTTCCATCAGCCGCCTTGCTACTGAGTATCTCGCTTAGGTTAAGAGACACTCCAGCCGCAACAGTTTGATCAGCCAGTGATCCAATCGGTTGGGCCAAAGCTGCAGCTTCATCAGACACGTAGCCTGATAGTCCCCCATCATTATCTTGAAACATACTTCGCAGGGTACTGAAGTCTGGTTTTGAAAGGACTGGTGCAAAGTACTTGTTGAAGAGTGAGTATCCAAGAGGGTTTACTAATAATACACCTTCGGGCGTCAATGCTGAGTCGCTCCACTCAGGTTCTAATGAGCCATCTCCAGCAACATTCTTATCAGTCCAGAACTCTTTACCCATTTCCCACATACTAAAATTGAGAGAATATGTATATTCCTTGGCTGCAACTTCAAACGCCTCAGGATTATTCAGTAGGTCTGGTGCGTATTCTGGATAAAAAATACCATTTTCTACTGCTTCTTTAACTGCTAAATAAAGCTCAGACTTTTCCAACTGTTATCATTTGCTTCATAGGGTTCCTGATTGGTTTTATAATAATTTAGCGCTTCAACCGAACCTTCGACGGCTCCTCTCACACCATGCACGTGTAACGTATGCATTATATGTTCAAATAGTTCCGTGATATCATTATCACCAGTCGTGGTAACTCCATCATGGCTACTATTTTGGTACCACACCATATCGTTTGCGTCACCGTAAGTAATGCCTCAGTTCCAGATCCGTAAAACGCGTCTAGATCTCCGTTTGTAAAATCTGCTAGTGGGTTTAAGGGATATTCATCACCACTTCCCTTTAGTATCCTTTGATAAGTATGGCTGCCTGCGTGCCAAGTACCTTGTTCGCCAGCAAGTACATCCTTCATTCTTTCCTGCGCCACAACGTTGATGCCAGACCCAGATGGATCCATGATCATTACTATTGACTGTGCAACTTTATGGGCCCACTCGTCAGGTCACTTGGCCTTGGCCGCCTACCGCTCCACCAACAATTAGCTCAACTCCATAAACGTCTAAATTTCTATCATATAGGGTGCTGCCTGTGGCTTGAAGAGAACCTTTACCAGTATAATTTACGTCGCCCATTCTATCATTCAGAGGCTATAATTAAAAAAAATATTTATTATTAAAATCATTTTAACTATTCAGACAACCATTTCAGTTAGTAATCAAGGTTTAAGTGAGTATTCTTCTACTGTTTTTTTAGCATTACTTCGTCAAAAAAATTGATAAAGTAGACATAATAAATTCAAACTATGCCTAACTGCCTTTACAGTTCAGCATATGGCTTAATAAAAACGGAGCCTGGCAAAACTTATCTAAAACTAGGTAAACTACCTAAGTTATGTGAGCATGTTAATTTAATACCGAAAAGAGAATTGCCAGTATTTAATTATGATAATGAATATAATTAATAGTTCTATTTCAGTCGTTTGTTTAAATAAGCTTACCCTACTTTTGACTATCTGTAGGACAAATCCTCCCCGTAATGCTATCAATCTTGTAGTGTTCGCATGATTTAATTTACTTTTTTCCACCAATGGAAGGCGCTGGACGTCCCGCGAGTGAGTTAGCGGTTGCAGAAACTTTCTCCTTCTTTTTCTTTGGCTTCTTCGTTTCTTTTTTGCTATTTTTACCTTTGGCCATAGTATGTCCTTTTACAATGCAGCGGTTCGATACCACAATGGCATGAGTGACTGCGGGTGTTCACAGATAGTACATTTAGCCATTATCTTTTTAGCTAGTAGTATATTGGTATCAGGATACAGGGCGTAGAGTTAGCCCCAAAAAAATTTAATGTTATACAGGCCTCTTGTTTCACTTGATTTGCCCTTATCTAGTTCTATCGAAGACTATCACTTTTACATTGCTTACATTTGATGTACTGCATTGTAATATATAACTTATTCAGGATCCGACTATAAAGTACTACTTAGTTTCTCTTTCTCTAGCTTAAGAAAGGAGAAATAACATTGTCAGTAGACAGGGTGTAGTGAGAACGGGCTTAACTAAATGTTAAGTGGGATATGCGTTTATACACAGAGTGTTTTAGTCTCCCAATGCTTACCGTTACTAGTATAGGGGAACTGGTGGTGTGATAATGAAGATAGCTTAACTCATCCTAAGCCTAAGATACTTATTAACTGTAAAGTAATTACTACTCTTAGTGCTGATAATGGCGTATCACATTGGCGAGAACGGCACGGGCTTTGGTATGCTCAGGGTTAATTACTCTGGCCCAACAGCAGCACCATCCAAAGCAATATCTGAGTTACCTCTGTAGATAATCTGATACGTATTGTTACCTTTGGTTTTACACTTAGGGCAGCTGTACCTCTGACGTACCTCATGGGCAGTTGCGTCTTCACCAACCACAGCAATAAGGTTTGCTACCTCAAGCATTGAGTGATGCTTACAGAGGCCACAGGTAATACTGAGTTGGTGATCTGGGATTGAGCTTAGTTTGGTCATTGTGGTGCTTCTTGCATTCAGCACATCAGCCAGAGAACCAAACAAGTCAGAGCAATACCTTTGATAAATGAAACCCAATACATTGCGTAATGGCTCCAGCCCAATCTTAGACGCACTCGTTCAGATATTTCGCTATCCCATTTAAAGATATTCATAAGTCTGCCTCCCTAGTACCAGCACTTTTTGTAATCACTGCTCATACATTCTCTCGCCATAGCTTGGGCTTTTGAGATGGCTGCGTTCAACACTGTCTTTCCATAACATCTACCACCAGCCCAGTGTTCTTCCATTACCAGCAACAATCATTAGGCAGGTAACTACATGTAGAACTATCCAAAAGGATCTGAAAGCAAGAGCCTTAGCAACATCAGATTGTTTGATTGGAAGAAACTCAGGCTTATCTTCATCTGTAGATCCGACGGGCATACCGACAGTTCTCGCCCAGACTTTTATCCACCGCCTTTGTCCACTCACGTTTATTTCTCCGCTCTACTTTAGACCCGTTGCAAATGAAATAGACTGCCAGCAATGACGCTACCCGCAAATAGTTTTCTACTTCCTCAACTCACCAATGATGCGGTACAAACTAGTCTTACTAATATCTAAATCCCGACACACCTGAGCCTTGCTTACTCCTTGAGCCAACGCAAGCTTAACCATGTCAGTCTTGGCACGGGCAGTTGGCTTACGACCTTTGTATTTCCCTTCAGACTTAGCCTTAGCAATACCTTCCCGTTGGCGTTCCAGCATCATTTCTCTTTCAAACTGAGCTACTGAGGACATTACATTTAAGATCAACTTACCTGTAGGATTACTCGTATCAACAGCCGTGCCACCCATGTCCAAGATAACCAGTGATGCAGCTACTGAGTTGATCTGCTCTATTATTTGACCAAGATGCTGGACTGATCTTGCTAGTCTATCCAGTTTAGTGACTACGAGCTTGTCGCCAGTGCGTAACAAACCTAGTGCAGCTTTAAGCTGTTCACGCTCTGCAACAGATGAGACCTGCTCTTTGAAGACACGCTCACAGCCGAAAGGCTTCTAAGTCTCGTATCTGACTTTCAAGACCAGCAACTTGTTCAAGCGTAGATGTTCTGGCTAAACCAATAAGCATAGCAATTACTCCCAATAGACTCTTAAACTATGCGGTAAATAGTACCAAAACTATCCATTGTCAATTCTATTGGTACTGTTTGAGTAGTAACCACTAAAGCAGGGTCTATTGGTACGGTGTGCTCCTAGCAGAAATGATAAACTCCACGTGCCCCGTAGGCTAAACAAAAAAAAGCCAGACCCGAAGGTCCAGCTATATAAGTTAAAACATAAGGAGAAATAATATACTGTTAGTACGCTACGGTTCTCCATCTGGATCACTGAAAGTTTAATTCTGTGTGTGCTTGGTACGGTGTGCTTCTAGCCATGCAAACAAAGGGCGGTGTACATTCTAGCAACTGCTCCATCAGAAACGCTAAGCTTCTCCTGCTCCGTAAGCTGAACAAAGAAATGCCCTGCTCCTAAGCCAGCCAGAAAGTCTAACTTTGATGCAGGGCTGAGTGATACTTATAATCTAGCGCTGGGTTTAGAAGTGATGCTTGGCTTTTAAGGGGGGCGGGCATGGGCCACACGGGGGCTATACGTTATATATATACTCAGAATTACACACGCAGAGCTTTTCAGAGGGAGAGTTAAACGCCAAGCCATCCACAATAAGACTCGCTAGGTGGGCCAAACTTTGCTTAGCTCAAGGTATGATGAGAGTATGGTTTGTACCTCTGCTAATGTCCAAGGCGTGAAGACTGAATGAGTGGGACTGCCTGAGTAATCCTTCGGGAGGAATAGGTGCTGGTGGGTTTAAGAAAGCTGTTGTTCTATTTCAGGGAGAGCTTTTGCTCCAAGATGGCGGTTGTCTACGTGGAAAAGGCCATTTGAAAATCCTTCCTTTCCGACTGTAAATTTGAACACATCCACCATATCAAAGCCATGCTGCAGCGAGTATTTCTTTAATGCAGTGTTGAACAGTGCCACGGTTCTTGCCACCTCTGAGTTTAAATCAGCACTAAGCTTTTCGTCATAAACTGGTGCGGGTACATTTATAAAGTAGAGGTGGTGTCTTTGACCTGCGTTCTGCTCCAAAAACCATTGAACATAGCCCTCTGTCGTCTGATCGATAAGCTCTTCCAATGGTTTATCAAGTTTTCTAGCTGCGGATATGAAGCCTTCGTTTGGACGGCAGTCAATTTCACCATAAGATAAGAAAACCTTGGAACTTTTGGGGAGCGATACGAAATGAGCCTTCGTAATTGCCTTGAAACTATCGTGCTTTGTACGGGAGAAATGGAATGCTTTAGCCCCAAATGTTATTCTGGGGGCTATTCTAAAGTTTGAACCACCTATTGTGATATTTCGATGGGCATAACTTAAGCAATGGCTCTCGCCTAGGTGATAAACTTTATTTTCAGAGGCAGGCTCCTCATCCCAATTGGCGTCTAACAATTTCCAATAAAGCTGCTGTATGCATTACAAAAGACTTTATCTTTGGGCTTCAGCTTACCCAAGAGCTTTTGATCACAAGCCTTGAAATTATTGTTGTGTGAATCGGCGTGGCTGAAATCCGCCTCAAGATAAGCTTTGATTGCATTTTGGATTTGGTACTTGGGCCTAAGCACGATTTCAGAGTTCGCTTGCGGTTCACTGGTGTCAAAGTTGTATCCATAATTGGCGATAATCGGCAACAATTGGACCGCCAGACTTTGAGAGTTTTCTATGGCTTCAGCATAATCAGGCTTGATGGCTAGGGCTTTGTTGTAAGCCTCTATCGCCTCTTCCAGCTTACCTTGCTCTTGGAGAGCATTGCCCATGTTGTTGTAGGCTCAGCGTAATCAGGCTTGATGGCGAGGGCTTTGTTGTAAGCCTCTATCGCCTCTTCCAGCTTACCTTGCTCTTGGAGAGCAATGCCCATGTTGTTGTAGGCTTCAGCATAATCAGGCTTGATGGCTAGGGCTTTGTTGTAGCTGTCTATGGCAGCATCAAATTGGCCTAAGGCCTCATTGGCAGCCCCTTGAATATTGTACAAAGTACTGAAATGGGAAACTTTTGCAGTAATTGCTTAGACTCATCAAAGCTTGTTGGAGTTGTCCCTGGCTGTAAAGGTTGATCAAGGCTGTAATTGATCTTGTGGTGGGTCTTGGTTTTGAGAAACTGTAGTTTAGGAGGCTCCACCCCTTCTAGCCGCTGCTCCAACTTATCAAAGCCTCACCTTTAGCGCCATTGCTCTTGGCTTGATCAAGAACAGCTCTTGCATCAGCTAATCTGTCCAGCTTAATCAAAGCATCGATATAGCTGAGCCAGAACTGCGCTGTGTCTGGATTAGCTTCTAAAGCTGTTTTAAAGAACGGCAGTGCTTCTTGAACCTTACCAACACCAACAGCCAGTACACCCATATTGTGATTGGCATCAGGATGTTTGGGCTGAGCTTTTAGAATAGCTGTATAAAGACGATCTGCCTCTTGAACCTGTCCAGCTTTATGAGCCTCAACGCCCTTCTGTAGAGCTTGGTCTAGTGTCAGTTCCATATTTAATTCCGTAAAGGACTTACTTGGTGAGAACCATATCATTTGAAGAACACCTTAAAAGCTTAACCAGCGTTTACAAACTTATCGTAGTAGTCCTGCAAAGACGTCCCAAGCTGATCTTTTGGGTTGTACTCGCCCTTGCTTCGCACAAAGCTCTTCATCCCACCAATGCCGCCAAGATGTGCAACTGCTTTAAGTCCGATCACGATCATACTCGTTAGTTGCATTCCCAAGTTTATCTATCGCTTTATCAATGTCAGAGAAATGCCAATCAGCTACTTTGTCTTGTAAGGCTTCATCCTGCTTAAAGTCTGCTGTGCTGAACTTTTCTTTTGTAGCCCTTCGATAGTCAGCCAAACGAGCCGCACCAAACTGATACTTTCCAGTGAAGGTACGCCCATCTTTTATAGTTATCTCAGCATCAGTTTTGCCACTAGATTCACTCATAGCGAGTTTATCTAGGAATGCTTTATTAGGGTTTCCAAAGTTAGCCTCTTGCCCATATGTGTCACGATAAACGTTATTCATAATAGTATTAACTTCATCATCTGTATATTTCTGACTGGGGCGCTGGGCTTGGCAGGTTCTAGCTTGGCAGCATAGTCATCCAGAAAGGCAGCTTGAGCCTCCTCTCTAAAGTTAGAGCGCTGTATTCCTACAAGCTCCTGAGGATCACTTGCTTGGAGCACTTGAGCAATGACAGACTTAAGGTTGTGATTCAGGTTCGGATAGAAGTTTTCGATTAGCGAAGCCCATGAGATTGGCTCAGTCTGCATCGCCATGCCTGTCTTCAGTAGCTGTGCGAATGACAAAACTTGGCGCTGTTGCATCTCTGGTAGCGTAGCAACTTGTTGGGATAGAGATTGTTGAGTGTTAGCTGGGGCAAGCATCAGTTTCATCTGAGATAGTAGATCATCAGTAGCTTCAGTTTTCTGCATTATAGACATATTTATTCCTTTTAAGTTTGGGTACTTTTGGTGTTGAGCTATGGTAGGTGCTGGCTTGGGTACTGGACTCACCAGACAGGCTTACATTGACTCTGAGAGGTGTTCTGAGGGCCAGTTAAGCAAAGATAGCGTCACGTTTCGTACTGCTTCTGTAAGTGTATTGAAGGTCCACCTGACGAAGCTGACCGCGCTTCCTTTGCTGCACACGATACTTGTGACCGTGACGCTGAATAGCTTTCATATTTAGCGCTGGGATAGGCTTAGAATGAGTTCCAATAACCGCTATCCATTCACCGTCTATAAAATGATGTGACACTACGGTGTGGTTTGTTTCACGCCACAGATTAAACTCAGCATCAAGCTTATTCATGTCAGCTAAGGACGCATTGCCTAGTCTGCTTAAGGCAGTTCGGTATTCAGTGGTATCTTGCGGATAAGGACACTTAAGCTTGAACCAAGACAGCTTGTTGTTTGCTATTGCCATGTTACGCAGCCTCCCGCTTAGGATCACGCACTACTGGGTTGCTAAAAGTTTGGTAGGCATATGCGAGGTAATGCTTTCAGCAGAGGAGCCTAGCTCTAGCTTCCCTTTAGCGTAAGTTGAACCTTGGATTAGGTGGGATTAGTAGCTCTTCCTCAACACACTTATCCAGCCAGTGTATTATCCGTGTGCTGTGGCCTCGCTGGAATAGATCACCTTGGCGTCTGCTGTACACTTCAACATAAGACTTGTTGTCATACGCAGTTACAATAGCCCGCACAGAAGAGCCTGTGTGTCGTACATGTCAAAGACAGCCCGTTGGTGACTTAAGATGCCAAGGCTTTTGAGTAACGCTAGGCAACATCTACTCTTCTCCGTAAACTCAATGTCGTTATTCTTTATGCGTTGATCAGCAAAAGCCATAAGTTCTACGATATCAGCCATGCTTCACTCCTCTGGTTCGGAATAAGTAGCAAAGAAGTCCAAACCTAAGCGGTACTGGGTTTCATACATCTTCCTTTGGGTAGCTAGAGTAAAATAACTGGCAGGGCTGTATCGCCTAAGTGCAATGAACGATTCAAAGTCGTTAAGTTCCATATGTGGAAACTCCTATAAATATATATGTGGGATTGGCAGGATATCTTACTCAAGATTGGCGAGGTAAAAAGGTGTCTGCCTATGTGTATAGTTATACATAAAATGGGAGAGATTGTCAAGCTTTAATTGTCCTTAACTAGCTGTTTTATATAACTAATAGTACTATTTTAGGGCAATATTGTAGGGCTAATTAGAGTGGATTTGCATTGAGTGTAGGTGTATAAGGAGGGTACGGGTGCTGCATGTAGTACATTTTAGTGCATTATACGCCTATTAGCACTACATGGTGTGCCTCAGACAGTATTATTGATGAGTAGGAATAGTAATTTAGGCTATATTGGAGGTTTATTGTTTTAATACAGTTATTTACTATTAAACTACCTTAAATATGGGTGGGTGCTTTAATATAATAAAACTGGGTACAAACTGGGTACAAGCGTTTAATAAACACCCCTAAGTATCTAATAATAAACAAATATATACAGGGGGTGTGGCAGAGACGAAGGGATTCGAACCCTCGAAACGCTTTCACGTTTACTCCCTTAGCAGGGGAGCGCCTTCGTCCACTCGGCCACGTCTCCGTTGGCTCCGTCTAGCGGTCAGATGAACTGGGGACAAGTAAAATTTTAGGGAAGTTGCGTGACTTTTTGAAAAAACTTTTGTTTAACCGCTTCGATATCAACTTCGACGCAAACATCCACTAAATTTCCAGGACCTTCTGGGTCGACAAGAATCTCCCCTGAACTTTCACCATGACAACAAACACGTAATTTATGCGCCTCAGTTTGAAACAGTTCTGGTGCAACACAAGCTATTAAGGCAGATGGATCATGCATGCCACATCCATCAAATTTTCCAACAGTTTCATAAAAGTCAATATAAAATTCAGACATCTCAAGCAAAAGACTTCCCAACCTTCGACTATGCTTCGCAATTTCATAAAAAAAACTACGCGGACAGATAACTTTATTTGTTACATCAAGGCCAACTAACATGATATTTTTTCCATGCTGCAAAACGTGATTTGCAGCATGGGGGTCATGGTAAATATTTGCTTCAGCAAATGGTGTAATATTACCCCCTGCCCTTAGGCTTCCGCCCATGATCACCATTCTCTTTAAGTTGCTACAAAAATTGGAATCAAGATCCATCGCAGCAGCGATATTTGTTAAAGGACCTATTGGACATATGACCATTTCACCTTTGTGTTCCTGCGCCATTTCCACAAGGTATTCCGGTGCAGATTGATTAATAGGCGACACTGGTGATGGTCGAACATGTAGAGTGCCCAATCCTTCAACCCCGTGCACGTTTGAACTAGGAGGAAACGGTGGCAAGACGCGAGGAAACTCGAGACCTTGTGATACGGGAATATCTAATCCCATTTTGTCAATAAGGTATAGAGCATTTCTTGACGCTTGAGATGTGGTCACGTTGCCAAATATCGTTGTCAACGCCAGCAAGTCAATTTCAGGCTCAGACGCAGCATAAAAGATGGCCATCGCATCATCAATGCCAGGATCAGTATCAATAATTAACTTCACTTTTGCCATATAAAACTCACATTAAAAACAATAATCTAGATTTTTATTTACTAAAAAGAAAATGCATCACATCGCCATCACGGACAGAATACGTTTTTCCTTCGGCACGCATTTTACCAGCTTCCTTCGCAGGAGTTTCTCCACCTAACGATACAAAATCATCAAACGCGATGGTTTCAGCACGAATAAACCCTCGTTCGAAATCACCATGAATTACACCGGCAGCTTGAGGGGCCAGCGTGTTGGCCCTAATTGTCCAAGCACGAGCCTCTTTGGGCCCAACAGTGAAATATGTCTCTAAAGCCAATAGTTCGTAGCCGGCTCGAATTAAACGATCAAGTCCAGCTTCTGCCAAGCCCATCTCATTAAGAAACATTACTGCTTCCTCTGGCTCAAGTTGGCTAATTTCTTCTTCTATCCGTGCCGAGATTACTACATGTGAGTTTCCCTGGTCTACAGCCATTTCAGCCACAGAAGTGGAGTGAACATTGCCTACAGCCGCATCTCCTTCACCCACGTTACAGACATATAGGATTGGCTTCGTAGTCAACAATTGAAGCATTTGCCACTGTTTATCATCTTCTACATCCACTTTAACCGTACGGGCAGGTTTTCCTTGCTCGAGTGCCTCCAATGCGGCGCGTAGAAGTCGTTCTTGCTGAACCGCTTCTCTATCGCCACCACGGACCTTACGAACAATATTAACTAGCCGTTTTTCAATACTTTCCATATCCGCCAGCATTAATTCTGTATCGATGGTGGTAGCATCCTCCATAGGATCAATCCGATCGTGAACATGCACCACATCATCGTCCTCAAAACACCTTACAACATGTGCAATAGCATCAGTTTCGCGAATATTGGCAAGAAACTGGTTTCCAAGCCCCTCCCCTTTACTGGCACCTTTTACCAAGCCAGCAATATCGACAAAGGTCATACGTGCCGGAATGACATTCGCTGAGCTGGCTATTTTAGCTAATTTATCAAGCCGCCCATCTGGCACATTCACTTCACCCACATTAGGTTCAATCGTGCAAAATGGGAAATTAGCTGCTTGAGCTGAGGCTGTTTTTGTCAGCGCATTAAACAACGTAGATTTGCCAACATTTGGCAAGCCAACAATACCCATTCTAAAACCCATAATACACTCCATAAATTGTGATATGCGCTCTTAACTGTGCCGACCCCTCAGGGCAAGTAAAACCAATGATACACCCTGTTAAAAGGCGTATATTAACGACACTTAGATTTTTAATTCAAAACATGCTTCGTCCAGCTAAATATTCAGATCAGCAAAAAATTTTGATATATATGCCAAATACTTATTTCACAGACCCAAATCTGGAGCTATACTTCGAACTTAATAGTATTGAACTTGTCGCACCTTTACGGCATGTCGACGCAACTACAATTTACGGAGCAATTCATGACACGTATCGACGCAAAATTTGCGGAATTGAGAGCCGCTAATAAAAAAGCCTTTGTGACTTATGTAATGGCTGGTGATCCAAACTATGATGCTTCTCTTGAAGTTGTTAAAGGACTACCAAGTTCTGGCGTCGACATAATAGAGCTTGGTCTGCCTTTCTCAGACCCAATGGCTGACGGTCCAACCATTCAGCTGGCTGGGCAACGCGCCCTGGAGGCGGGCATGACCTTGAACAAAACCTTGCAAATGGTTCGTGACTTCAGGACTGGTGACAACACAACGCCTATTGTTTTAATGGGTTATTACAACCCTATTTATTCACGAGGTGTTGATCGGTTTTTAACTGATGCAAAAAATGCAGGAATTGATGGTATGATAGTGGTAGACTTACCTCCAGAGGAAGACGGCGAGCTATGCATTCCGGCCCAAAAAGCCGGGTTAAACTTTATTCGTCTCGCAACCCCGACAACAGATAATAAACGCCTGCCAAAAGTACTGACCAATACCTCAGGATTTGTTTATTATGTTTCAATAAACGGAATTACAGGCGCAGCAGCTGCGGACGCTAATGATGTTGCCCCAGAGGTTGCACGCATCAAGTCAGAAACTGATTTACCCGTTATTGTAGGCTTTGGTATTCGTACTCCAGAAAATGCACGCGATATAGCGTCTGTTGCAGATGGCGCGGTCGTAGGTTCTGCTATTGTGAATGAAATTGGTGCTGGCAGACCCACATCTGAAATTTTGGCATTCGTTAAATCACTCGCCGATGGAGCACATTCGGCATAACTAAAAAAGGACGCTTGCTATCACTGTTTTAATTCGCAAATTATTGGCTACAGACCATACTGCTTGGAAGAGAATGTGGACGGCGTACCTTGAGTTTTATGAGAGCGAAGTATCAGCACAGGTTTATGATACAACTTTTGCGCGCCTAATTGATCCAAAACGTTTATCGCAACATTGTCTTATAGCTGAAAAAAATGGTACCCTTGTTGGCCTAGCCCACTATATCTACCACACCCACAATTGGCGCATTGATGACGTGTGTTATTTACAAGATCTATTTGTGGATCCTAATTTGAGGAGCCAAGGTGTAGGTCGCACTTTGATAGAAGCGGTGTATGAGGCGGCCGATATTAACGGCACCCCTGCAGTTTATTGGATGACACAAGACTTTAACAAAAACGCTCGGCAATTGTACGACCGTATTGCCGAGCTTACCCCCTTTGTAAAATATTCGAGGTGATATTATGACAATCCATATTGGTGCAAAACCTGGTGAAATTGCAGATACAGTACTTCTACCGGGGGACCCTTTACGGGCAAAATGGGCAGCTGAAACCTTTCTCCAAAACCCTATTTGCATAAACGAAGTACGTGGCATGTTGGGCTTTACAGGAACCTGGAAAGGCAACCGCGTTACTATACATGGCTCGGGCATGGGTATGCCAAGTTTGTCAATTTATGTAAACGAATTGATCAAAGACTTTGATGTGAAAACTTTTATCCGCATCGGTTCAGCAGGCGGCATGAGCCATAAGGTGTCCCTGCGCGACGTCGTGATAGCTATGACTTCTTCCACCTTATCTACCCCGTCACTGGGTATTTTTAAAGAAGTAAACTACGCACCCTGTGCTGATTATGACCTCCTAGAAGCAGCTGTTGCTTCGGCACGTGCCCACAACATAGCCACACATGTGGGGGGAATTTATTCATCTGACGTTTTCTATGACGAGCGGCCCGACTTGACCGAGCAGATGACGCGACATGGAATACTCGCTGTAGAGATGGAAACAGCTGAATTGTACAATTTAGCAGCCCGCCATGATCGACGGGCCCTATCAGTTTGTACGATCTCCGACCACCTTCTAACCCACGAGGCTTTGTCTTCAGAGGATCGTGAACGCAGCTTTGGTGAAATGGTGGAAATCGCCTTAGAAGCAGCTTTTGTATAAAACGACCTTTTCCAACGTCGTAATAAATCTCGATATTTAAATTAAATACAGTATTGAGGGTTATGAACAAACGTTTACTTGATATGAGCTTAGGCTTCGGGGTTGCCTTGGTTTGGGGGCTAGGACTGGTTTTTGCCAAAGCGGCACTTGAACACTTTCCTCCTATTTTACTGATGGCATTCCGATTTGCGGTGACAACAGGCGCATTGGTTTGGTTTGCGAAACCAATTCCGGGCCAGTATCGAACACTTTTATTAATATCGTTTATCTCAGCAACCCTGCAGTATAGCCTTACATTCACCGGGCTTGACGGCTTAGATGCCTCTGCGACGGCATTAATTATACAGCTCGAGATACCATTTCTGGTGCTTATTGGTGCAATATTTCTGAAAGAGACACCAGGCTGGAGACGGTGGACAGGAATGGGAATTGCATTCTACGGGGTATATCATATTGCTGGTGAGCCACGCATCGCTAATGCCCTCTGGTCGGTTGGGCTGGTTATTGGCGGGGGCCTTACTTGGGCCACCGGACAAGCCATGGTCCGAAATCTAAAAAATATTTCAGGACTAACAGTGGCCTCATGGGTGGCCATTTTTGCCTGTCCTCAACTTTTCGTAATGTCAGCAATATTTGAATCTGGCCAAATCTCTGCAATACAGTCCGCCGGTTGGGTCGTTTGGAGTGCTGTTGCCTACCTTGGTTTGATTATGACCGCCTTAGGTTATTATATGTGGTACACGTTGATCCGGCGCGCTCCAGTAAGCGAAGCCGCCCCTTACCTCCTAACGCTACCACTATTCTCAATGCTAGGTGGCTGGTTTTTTTTGGGCGAAGCGACCTCCACCCAAACGTTGCTTGGCGGAATTATAATAATATCAGGGGTGGCTCTTATTGTGTTTGAACCATTAAAAAAGTTTATTGATACCTAAACTGCGCGCTCGACCATCATAGATTTTATGGCGGCAATGGATTTTGCAGGGTTCAGACCCTTCGGGCAGGTCTTGGCGCAGTTCATGATCGTGTGGCACCGGTACAGCTTGAACGGGTCTTCAAGATCATCCAAACGCTCAGCCGTCGCCTCGTCACGGCTATCAATAATCCAGCGGTAGGCGTGTAGCAATGCTGCAGGGCCGAGATAGCGGTCACCATTCCACCAGTACTCGGGCACGACGTCTGAACAGCGCGCACATTACACATTCATACAATGCCATCCAGCTTCTTCACGGTCTTCAATGACTTTCCCATTTTGCGGGCATTGGTCTTCGTCTCCAACCAAGGCATTATTGATGCATGTTGCGCATAAAAATGCGTCAAATCAGGGATCAAATCTTTGACCACGGGCATGTGCGGCAATGGATAAATCTTAACATCACCTTTAACTTCATCCATGCCGTAGATGCAGGCAAGTGTATTAACTCCACCAATGTTCATAGCACAGACTCCGCACATCCTTCACGGCACGACCGACGGAACGTCAATGTTGGATCAATTTCAGCTTTTGATCTTGATCAGCGCATCTAGGATCATTGGACCGCAACTGTCCATATTCACAAAGTAAGTATCAACTTGAGGGGTTTTACCGTCGTCT
>CAJJBP010000006.1 GCA_905182425.1 uncultured Planktomarina sp.
CACATCAAACGCCTCTTGCGGATCAGTTGAAGACAAAACAATCCCCGCAAGTCTGCCATAAGGTGGCACACCAGCAGCTTTGCGCTCAACGGCCTCAGCTTGCCAAAAAGCTTCCTCATCACCGGCTAAAATAGCACGGATAACCGGGTGCTCTGGTTGATGCGTTTGCATTACGGCAACCCCAGGTTTATCCGACCGACCTGCGCGGCCTGCTACTTGGCGCATCAACTGAAACGTCCGTTCAGCTGCACGCATATCGGACCCCTGCAGACCTAGGTCAGCATCGATCACACCAACCAATGTCAGGAGGGGAAAGTTATGGCCTTTTGCTACAAGTTGCGTACCAATAATAACATCCGCCTCACCGGCAGACAAAGCTTTGATCTGTGCTTTGAGTGCGCGAGCAGACCCAAACATATCTGATGACAACACAGCTACCCTCGCCTCTGGAAATAGAGAGGCCGCTTCTTCAGCTAATCGCTCGACCCCCGGCCCCACAACTGCTAATCGACCTTCCACCTCACAGGTTGGGCAAACGCTGGTAACCGGTTTAGTCTCACCGCATTGATGGCACATCAAACGTTTTAAAAACCGATGCTCTACCATGCGTGCGTCACAATTATCGCACCCAACCTGATTACCACATGCTCTGCAGACCGTGATTGGAGCATAGCCTCTACGGTTAATAAAAAGCAAAGCTTGCTCGCCCGATGTAATCCGCTCCTTTACCATACTCTGTAAGCTTGGAGAGATCCAACGATCCCCAGGTAACGTTTCCCCACGCATGTCAATTATACGCATATCAGGCATCACAGCTTGGCCATAACGGCTTTTTAGCTCAATCCACCGATATTTTCCAGCTTTGGCATTAACCCAACTTTCAAGACTGGGCGTGGCACTGGCTAAAACTACTTGGGCTTGAATAAGGGACGCCCGCAAAACGGCCATGTCCCGAGCATTATATAGGACGCCATCTTCTTGTTTGTAGCCAGTGTCATGTTCCTCATCGACCACAATCAGCCCAAGGTTTTGAAACGGCAAAAACAAGGCCGAGCGCGCGCCCACGACCATCTGTGCATCTCCTTGCCCCACCATTTTCCAAGCACGCCGTCGTTCAGTCATCGTAACACCAGAATGCCACTCAGCAGGTTTTCCGCCAAAACGCTCCTCAACACGAGTAAGAAACTCAGCCGTCAGAGCTATCTCAGGCAAAAGAACCAAAGCTTGCTTGCCCTGCTCCAGGCAGGCAGCGATCGCTTCCAGGTATATTTCTGTTTTGCCCGAACCCGTTACACCTTTGAGAAGAGTAGTCCCATATCCGTCAAAGTTAGCGAGTAGTTGCGCTGCTGCGTCTGCCTGTTCCCCAGATAATGTTTTTCCCTGGCAGCATTGGATCCAACCGCGGGAACGGAACATCTCGCGGTGTGGCCTCTTCAGCCACAGCACCTAGTTTCACCAAGCCCTTTACCACAGAGGAAGTTACACCGGCCGCATCGGCTAATTCTGTTAGAGTAAAACTTAAGCCACCAAATTCTTCTAAAACCGCCAGAACCCGTCCACGTGCACTGGTCATCCGCGAAACTTCCGCAGCGCCCATTCTGTATACTTGCTGCATGGAAGGTGGGTCACCCAACCCAGGGGCTCGGGTTGCTAAACGCAACATGACTGACATAGATGTAAGAGTATAATCGGAAACCCTTCGCAAAAATGTCTGCATTGACTGTTGCATAGGGGCAACATCCAAAACCCTAATAACAGACCTGACTTTGGCGTAATCAAAATCTCCCTCTCCCGGCTGCCAGACAACGCCTAGAACTTTGCGGGGACCCAATGGGACTTCTACGAACGCCCCCTGCCAGCACCCACCTTCCGGTGCTTTGTAGTCCAAAGTTCGGTCGAGCGGTTGGCTGGTTAAAACAGCAACCAAATCACCTTCATTAAAAAATTGGGGATCAGGCACATCACTTCCTTATCAGCAGGGCTTTCCGTGCCCTTACATCTCAGGTAAAGCTTCGTTCAGCGAAGGCCAACCTCTCAAGGACAAAAGCCATGAAATTTTTTGTAGATACCGCCGAAATCGATGAAATAGCTGAATTGAATGATCTGGGCATGGTCGACGGGGTTACGACTAACCCTTCTCTTATCATGAAATCTGGTCGTGACATAATCGAAGTTACTAAAGAAATCTGTGACTTAGTTTCAGGTCCAGTGAGTGCTGAGGTTGTGGCAACCCAGGCCAATGAGATGATTGCCGAAGGCCGGAAACTTGCTGAAATTGCAGAAAATATTGCAGTTAAGTTACCGCTAACTTGGAATGGCTTAAAAGCCTGCAAAGTTCTCTCCAGTGAGGGTAAAATGGTGAATGTCACTTTATGCTTCAGCGTAAACCAAGCACTGTTAGCAGCGAAAGCCGGCGCCACTTTTATCAGCCCATTCATTGGCCGCTTGGATGATTTGAACATTGACGGCATGGAGCTCATCGCTGATATTCGCCAAGTTTATGACAACTATGGATACGAAACCCAGATTTTAGCGGCATCGATTCGAACAGTGAACCACGTCACGCAGTCTGCATTGATTGGCGCAGATGTTATCACCGCTCCTCCAAAAGTGATAAAATCCTTGGTTAACCACCCGCTAACAGACCAAGGTCTTGCACAATTTATGTCTGACTGGGCAAAAACAGGGCAGAACATTCTTTAAAATCGTTGTAGAATTAACTTAAACACGGTGGACCCACCGCCGATAATATCGAATGAGGCCGTGATGACCCTCCTAAATACTGTACAGAATACTAACGAGTTGCGTGCTCAAATTTTAGCAAACCCCAAACTAATTTTAGATGATCCAGACGTAATGCAAGCTTTGGTTCGAGCAAATGACAACTCGCATGGCGACAAAGTGATTGATTTGAGAGGTGCAGCCATGGACCGTCTCGAAACCCGCCTAGGACGTCTTGAAGAGACCCATCAAAATATTATTGCTACCGCCTTTGACAACCTCGCTGGTACAAAGCAAATCAACGAAGCAGTCCTGAAGATTATTGACCCAAAAGATTTTTTGGATTTTTTGCAGACTACAGCCTCCGAAGTCTCCGAAATCATGCGAATTGATTTTATTGGTTTATTTTTAGAAACTAAGCAACCTTTACCAGATACAAATCTCTCTCAATTGCATGAAATTTTAACCCTAGTACCCGAAGGTTTTATCGATAGTTATATAAAACATCCAACTGATCTGCGAGATGACAAAGTCACCTTGCGCCAAGTAAAGCACCCAGAACCCTCTGTATATGCAAGTTTAAGATCGGACATCACTTCGGAAGCATGTCTTGCTTTAAATTTAGGCGACGAAGCATTGTTTGGAATGCTGGTTCTGGGGTCGCAAGACCCCAATAAGTTTTCGCCTGCACAAGGAACGGACTTATTAACATTTTTTGCATCAGTTTATGAGCGTGCCCTTAGTTTCTGGTTACCCCAAGACAGACCTTGATGGATAACAGGATCTCCCTCGATTTGATTTCTCCCGCCGCGCGCGACGCAATGCAGCATTGGTTGAGCCATGAAACAGCCTTAAAATCTGCGGCTAAAAATACAACTTTAGCTTACGCGTCAGATGTTGCTGGCTTTATAGCGTTCATGTCCAACCACCGAGGCGGGCCACAAGGTTTGGATGCTTTAGCAAACATCCATACACGAGATGTGCGTGCTTGGATGGCCCATGAACGCAGTAAGGGTGTTGGTAGCCGGAGTTTAGCGCGTACGCTGTCAGCCGTAAAAACGTTTTTTCGATGGCTTGCTGAGCGCTACGATCTAGAACCTTCAGCCGTTTTATTAGCACGTGCACCAAAATTTGAACGTAAATTACCCCGTCCTTTAGCAGAGGACGCGGCAAGTGAGGTGATAGAAATTGTTAAAATTCAAGCGCGCGAAAATTGGGTAGCAGCTCGTGACGCCGCTATATTGACCCTTCTTTATGGCTGTGGTCTGCGCATTTCTGAGGCATTAGGCCTTAAAGCTTCTGTTCTAACCTTATCAGACGCTTTACGCATTACAGGCAAAGGCGGCAAAGAGCGTATTGTACCACTTCTTCCCGTGGCAAAAATAGCAATGGGCACTTACTCAGAACTTTGCCCCTTCGCACTCGAACCAAAAACACCCTTTTTTCGCGGTGTGCGCGGTGGAGCGCTTAATCCACGTATCATACAAAAGGCCATGCAAACTGCGCGCCTGCAATTGGGTCTACCTACCTCAGCAACACCGCATGCAATGCGCCACTCGTTTGCCACACACCTGCTACACATGCCGGAGGCGATCTTCGTACGATACAGGAATTACTGGGCCATGCATCTCTCTCTACCACCCAAGCATATACAGCTGTAGACACCGCGCGCTTGATAGAGGTGTATGATGCGTCACACCCCAAAGCGTGATTGCCACCCCTCTACGTTTCAGCATATAGAACTTTTATGACCATAAAAGTAAAAGCCCTAGCGGTTCATCTTCTCACCGCAACAGGTGCGGTGTTTGCAATGTTGGCAATGCTGGCCGCCGTTAACGAAAAGTGGGACATGATGTTTGTCTGGCTGGTTGTAGCCTTCTTCGTTGACGGAATAGATGGTCCACTCGCACGTAAGTATGACGTAAAAACTAATGCCGCGACCTTTGACGGCGTTCTATTAGATTTGATAATCGATTACCTGACTTATGTTTTCATACCTGCTTATGCATTATTCGCCAGTGGTCTCTTGGCAGGCTGGACAGGCTGGGTCGCAATAATCGTCATTACATTTGCAAGCGCCTTATACTTTGCAGACACACGGATGAAAACAAAGGATAACTCATTTCAAGGCTTTCCAGGCTGCTGGAATATGGCAGTTATCGTTATTTTTGCAACCGAACCAAATCACTGGATCATTCTTGGTTTTGTGACTCTTCTCGCCGTTGCAATGTTTTTGCCGTTAAAATTTGTTCATCCAGTACGCACGGAACGCTGGCGGAACATCACGCTGCCAATTGCGTTGGCATGGGTGGGGTTTGCCGCATGGGCAGCTTGGGGTAATTTTACCGCAGTACCAACAGCGAATACTGGTTTGTTGATTACATCAGCTTATTTGATTTTTGCAGGCATCGCACAAGAACTACGCCCTGCACGCTCTTAAACTCGGGTAATCATAACACCGCAAACGATTACAATACTGGCTATAATTTTGGGCGTGTCCATCTTATCCTTAAATAATAACCATCCCATAACCATTGCAAATAAAATACTACTTTCGCGAAGCGCAGATACCAATGCAATCGGAGCTTGGGTCATAGCCCACAGGACTATCGCGTAAGCTACAAATGAGCCGGTTCCAGCAGCAAATCCGATTTTTACCTGGTGAATATTATTCGGCAGGATAGAGCGCCCATGAAGCATCAAAATAACGGGCGTATAAAACACAGCGGATAAGATAAAAAGCCACGATACATAGCCAATTGCGTCCCCCATCACCCGCGCGCCCATTCCGTCAACCACCGAGTATGCTGCGGTAGCACAGGCAGATCCCAAAACAAATGGTAACAGCTTACGGTCCTCCCCTGACCTTAAAATTCCGCGTGTCATCAAAAGAATGCCTATACCGAGCATTAAAATACCAATAAGTTCAAATCCCCCTAACGTATCAATACCTAAAATTACGCTTACAATTAGAACGATGATAGGCGCACCGCCGCGGGCCATAGGGTAGACTCGACTCAGATCACCTTTTTCATACGCGAACCCCAGAAATAGCTGATAGCACATATGAATTAGACCGGATGCCAAAAGCCAAACCCAAACTTCTCCCTTAGGCAAAGGGTAAAATAAAACGAAACAAATCCCAATGCCTGCATGACAAAGATTTGCGAGAAGCATTCCAGTTTGAGGGTTATTGGCCGTTTTAATCAGAGCATTCCATCCAGCGTGTAGAAATGCAGCACATAAAACAGCGCAAAACACTAAAAAGCTCATAATCATCCCTTTCAGGGTTGAAAATAATACAACTTCTCAAAGGGTTTTTGGGCCGCAAAACCGACGTCCAAAAGCTATTTAGTTGCACATTAGCTCAGCGCTATATCGCACCGGCCACATACACCCACATGGACGTGAGTGCCTACATCTGGTAAAATCTTCCAACAACGACCACATTTTTCTCCGTCAGCTTTTACAAACTCCACTGCGATTCCATCCGAATCTTCAAGAGAGAAAGCATGCCCAGGACATTTGCTAGTTAAAACTTCTACACCTGATGTAATGCACAAGTCGGAAAATGTAACAGATTGAAGAACCGCTGCAGTGGCCTCATCAACATAAACAATCGGTGCAGCTTCCAAGCTGGAACCTATGTTTTTCTCACGACGTTCAACTTCCAAAGCGCCAGTTACTACGCGGCGCACACGCCGGAGCGTTGCCCATTTTACTGCTAAATCTTCATTAAGCCAGGAATGTGGAGTTTCTGCCATATCAATAAGGTGGACGGAATTCTTTTCGCCTGGATGGCGCTCAAGCCAAACCTCTTCCATGGTGAAGGTCAATATCGGTGCAAGCCAAGTGGTAAGCCGGTGATAGACAATATCAAGAACAGAGCGCGAAGCTTTACGTTCCGGCGTGTCGCCGTCACAATATAATATGTCCTTGCGGATATCAAAGTAAAAGGAAGACAAGTCCACGGTTGCAAATTGGAACAACGCCTGAAAAACACCTTGGAAGTCATATGCAGAGTAACCCTCACGCACTGTCTTATCCAGTTCCGCTAAACGATGTAGAACCCAACGCTCAAGCTCTGGCATTGTATCGATTTCAACTCGATCATTTTCTGTGAAGTCTGAAAGTGAGCCCAACATAAATCGCATAGTATTGCGCAAACGACGATAACTATCAGCCACGCCTTTTAATATTTCAGAACCAATTCGAAGATCGCTAGTATAATCTGACTGCGCGACCCAAAGACGCAATATATCAGCACCATACTGACGTGTAACATCGTCAGGTGACACTGTATTACCAATAGATTTGGACATTTTCATGCCCTTTTCATCTAGCGTAAACCCGTGTGTCAAAACGCTTCTGTAAGGGGCGCGGCCTTGCGTTCCGCAAGATTGTAGCATGGATGAATGAAACCAGCCACGGTGTTGATCAGTCCCTTCAAGATAAAGATCAGCCAAACCATCATCACTTCCATCTTCACGGTCACGCAGTACAAATGCATGGGTAGAACCACTGTCAAACCAAACGTCCAAGATATCAAAAACTTGCTCATAGTCCTGAGGATCAACAATCCCTACTAGGAAACGCTCTTTTGCACCATCCTTATACCAAGCATCCGCACCTTCAGCCTCGAAGGCTTTAAGAACACGGGCATTCACTGCATCGTCGCGTAGTAGGTAGTTTTCGTCCGTTGGCAAGCTTCCAATTTTGGTGAAGCATGTCAAAGGAACGCCCCAAGCACGTTGACGCGACAACACCCAGTCAGGGCGAGTCTCAATCATAGAATAGAGGCGGTTACGACCTGTCGGAGGTGTCCATGTAACAAGCTCGTCGATAGATGTTAAAGCCCGCTCACGGATAGTTTTACCGTAGACATCTTGTCCATCGTTCACTGGCTTATCCACGGCAGCAAACCATTGAGGAGTGTTGCGGTAGATAACAGGTGCCTTCGATCTCCAGCTATGTGGGTAGCTATGTTTGATTTTCCCACGCGCTAAAAGACCACCAACTTCTGCCAACTTGGCGATGATTGCACTATTGGCGTTACCCTCTTTTCCATTTGGTTTAAGAATTGCTTTTCCACCAAAGAACGGAAGATCACTACGCAATCGGCCATCTTCTAAAACGTTGTAGGTAATAACCTGCTCGAGCATGTTTAGATCACGATAAAGCTCAAATTCTTCCATTCCGTGCGACGGTGCGCAATGGACAAAACCAGTGCCTTCGGTGTCAGTTACAAAATCAGCGGCGCGGAAATCACGAATATCATCCCATTCACCTTCACCACCCTCGGCATCGTGCAACGGATGCAAAAGCTGAATCTTGGCCAGATCATCTTTCGTGATGTCGCGCAGGCGTTGGAACATGGTGGTATCAAGCCGCGCCCGACCAAACACGTCTTCGGCCAAATTGTCAGACAGAATAAAGCGCTCACCAATGCTTGCCCAGCATTCTTCAGGACGCCCAATAACCTCGTACAAACCGTATGAAATCTCAGCCCCAAAAACCACAGCTTTATTAGATGGTATCGTCCAAGGTGTAGTGGTCCAGATTACAACTTTGGCACTGTCGAGCATCGCGTCACCAGTGCCTAAAACTTTGAATTTCACCCAAACGGTGAAGCTTTCCTTATCATGATACTCCACCTCAGCCTCAGCCAGAGCAGTTTTCTCAATTGGTGACCACATTACGGGCTTTGAGCCCTGATAAAGAGTGCCGTTCATCAAAAACTTCTGGAACTCAGCAGCAATCACTCGCTCAGAGTGAAAATCCATCGTTAAATAGGGATTTTCCCATTTTCCGGTGATGCCAAGGCGTTTAAACTCATCCCGCTGAACATTCACCCAGCCTGCGGCAAACTCACGACATTCTTGGCGAAACTCTACAACAGGAACTGCATCTTTATCACGGCCTTTTTTACGATATTTTTCTTCGATCTTCCACTCAATCGGTAGACCATGGCAATCCCAGCCTGGGATATATCTTGCATCTTTGCCCATCATTTGTTGCGAACGTACAACCATGTCTTTCAGGATCTTGTTTAGAGCATGCCCAATATGCAGATTACCATTTGCATAAGGCGGTCCATCGTGCAGCGTAAAGCTTTCCCGACCCTGCTTTTCCCGCAAGCGATCGTAAATCCCGATCTCCTCCCATCGCGCCAGCCATTCAGGCTCACGTTTGGGCAATCCTGCCCGCATTGGGAAGCCAGTTTTTGGAAGATTTAGAGTATCTTTGTAATCAGGTATTTGATCGGACATATTACGTCTCTTTTTTAGAAATCTTAAATAAGTCGACGCCGTTAATTCCAACGCCTTCAACCTCACAGCTATACATTTATAGCCCCGGGTATATAATTCGTGGGATGATTAAGTTGCTTGCCATGATACGCGGGTTATAGGCTGCATTTTGAGGCTACACAACTAGCATAAAAGCCACTTTTCCTGCCTGTGTTTAAAGTCTTTTCATTATCACTTTGTACCATGAATAATTTTCAATATTTTTTCGTGAACCATCCAATTTACAAAAAAACAAGATATTACGCCATACATTACGGCTTTCAAAGCCATACTTGAAATGTTCGAATTTCAAAAAACTTAACCAAAAGTACAGTAAATATCACCTTTATAAGCCAAACAGGCTCTATAATGTTAGACAGTTCAATAACACTTACTTTTGCTACCAATTGCCAAACTCACATGCACGGTCTAGATCCACCCTATGCCTCGATATGCTCTTAAAATAGAATACAACGGCCAAGGATTTCACGGCTGGCAACGTCAACAGGGGCTGCCAAGCGTGCAAGGTACATTAGAGCTAGCACTTTTAGCGCTTGAACCTGACTTGCCCGGATTGGTCGCTGCTGGGCGCACAGACACTGGCGTGCATGGACTTGGGCAAGTAGCACATTGCGATATGCATAAAGATTGGATTTGCGAGCGACTTAAAGCAGCTCTAAATTTTCATATTCGTCCCCATCACATTTCGATCATTGACTGTGTGGAAGTGGCCCCCGACTGGCACGCACGCTTTTCAGCAGTTGGGCGAGATTACTTATTTCGCCTGGTCTGTAGATCTGCGCCAGTTACTCATGATGTGGGCAGAGTCTGGCAGACGCGTCACAACCTCGACGTTCCAGCTATGCGAGAAGCAGTAAAATACTTACTGGGGACCCACGATTTTACTACATTTCGTTCAACAATGTGCCAGGCTAACAGCCCTATAAAAACGCTCGATGCCATTAATATAACCGAACGTGATTACACCAACGGAAAAGAGATTCAATTTAGTGTTCAAGCCAAAAGCTTCCTGCACAACCAAGTGCGTAGTCTTGTTGGCACGCTAGAGCGTGTGGGCGCCAAATCATGGACTCCTGAACGTGTAAAGCAAGCACTGGAAGCTGCAGACCGTGCAGCATGCGGTCCAGTTTGTCCACCAGATGGGCTTTATCTCAAAAATGTTAGGTATCCCCAAGATCCCTTTGCCAGGTAATCACGACATTAATCGTTATCTGTAAGCCCAGCGCCAGCGCCACCCAATCGGGAGGCTTCAGTTTCGGGAACATATGTCAAAGCAGCATAATTGCATAAAACGGTCCAATTATTCAAATCAACGTTAGATCGCTTCGAGAAACTCGGGGTTTTTGCTGATCCTTTCATAAGCACCAGATCAGTTCCACTGGCGGCAACATTAATCCCATGCAGCGCAGCCATAGCGACAATAAGTGGGTCCGATAGCTGGCTTTTGATTACAACGGGAACTGTTTCACTTTGAATCGCATCTACACAGGTCGAAAAATCTCTCAAAAGGCATATTTTTTTTATTTTTAACCCCTTAGAAAAGTCAAAATTAACCTCCTGGAGTGGCTGGGCAAGGTGGAGCAGCAAAGCCTCCAACGATTCTGGACTGGCAGCCACGGCTCTTGCAACATCTTTCGCCTGAGCCACTGGAATACCAATACCACGGCAGGCTTTTAAGACCATCATTTGCAATTCATTACCGGAAATATTCAAATAGCACCCACTGGTAACCACCAATCGTCTGTCGCAGTACCTTTAGCCAAATCATCGGCCAACGGAGCCCCCTGAGCAAGAGTGATCCGCGTCCACAACTGGGACTTCGGATCAAATTTACTTGCCCCGAAAAAAGACAATTTACATCGAAGCATGTCGATCGGAGCCATATTCACATCAATCAAATTGTCATGGATCTCTGAATACGGGTTTTGGGCCGCGGCTTGAACTCGCTGTACGGCCAAACGGTGCTCCGGGAAGCGTATCAAAAATTTCCAAATTGGCCCTGTATGACCAAGCAAATCCAGCGCTAAGTCATGTATGCGACGTGTAATATCAAGCGGGCTTTCACGTTCAGCGCCCTCCTCACTATGCCTTTTACCCAATCTTGGCTCTAGCTTTGCCTCAGAGACGTACCAAAATTGGTCCGTCGCATGTGGATCTTCAAAGTTAACACTTGTAGCATAGCCAAACATGTCATCTAGAATAGAGATAACATCCTCGCACGACATCTGTGGATCCAATTCTGGTTCAAAGGGGTTAGCCATACATTCCGTAAGGCCATCTACCAAATCACCAAACGGCTCAATCATCCAACTAACTACTAATTCCTGCAAATCTTCAGTGCTAGTTTGGCTTTTCGCTAAAATGTCCTCAAGCGCACCATCCCGCATCAGAATCTTTTTTGTTAAACCCCGCGTTAGATCAGCCCAAGCTTTCCTCAACGCAACAATCCGGGCCTGATGATCAGTGTCTGGTATGTTCCATTCCAACAAATGCTGCGCAGCCCTGCGGCTGAGATCAAGCAGGCGGCCTGCTCGCTCTTCGCTGACAGCTGCAACACGCACCCGGGCCAAGGCAGTCTCACGAGAAATCATCCAAGAATGCAGCAACATTGGATGCGAAACCAAGAAGGGTGCCATTCCAAGCCCAGTGGAATTACCAACACCAAGTTGACGTTTCAGGTCTCTCGGTAATACCTTTCCACCAACATGTTCGACAAGGTCGTGAGTAAAGGTACGAATAAGCCACACTGTAAGCATTTCGGCCATAAAAGGCCCTTGTAACCCTGACCTTTGATCAATATCCTGACGGTCTGCAATTCCGAACTTACCGTTGCCATAAACCGCAGTAGTACGCATCAGATATCCAATTTTATGGATCATACCAATTGGTAATTCAGTTCCATTGCGCAGGGATTCCACAATCTTCTCAAACAATCTCACAGACTTATTCGCCCGTGATAAGCAAAGGTCTTTATCTGTAAATCGGCCCGCCTCTTGCAGTGGTGCATTAGTTGCCAATCGTTGGATTTCAAGCTCATCAGGCACGCCATCATAAAGAACAAATGCGGTATCCCAAGCTTCTGCAATCACCCGGTCTGTTCGCATTTCTGGATCAAGTGGTGTTGCAATTGCAAATAATGAATACGGATGTCCACCTAATTTTATCGTATAAACTGCGGTGCCAAATCCTTGCGAATTAATGTCCCAATGCCGCCGCTCTACAGTACTGCCTTCAGATATAATTTTGCGTAAAAGAGTGCGCAGAAATGAAAGTCTTGATGGAAACATGGATCCCATACGCGACAGTCGCATCACATCGCTCGGAGCTCGCAAAGGCGATTCATTTTGGCTTTGATCTAACATACCCCTACAAATCCTTTTTCCCAAAATGTAATCCAGTTTTCACCCAAAATACCAGATATCTCAGGTTCAGATAACCCTGCGCCGCGCAATCCAATAGCCAAACCAGGAAAATCACTATTATCTGAGAACCAGCTCACAGGCTCCGGGAAAGCAGCTGAAGGAACTGGACTTTTACGCCAATGTCCATTGCGCATCCAATTTACTACCTTGTCAGGTTGATCTTGGCACAGATCCGAACCGATGCCGAACATCTTGGTTCCATAGCACCTTATCATGTCAGCCACCATTTCGCTGAAAGAAGTCAAGGTACAACGACTGCCTTGGTTCAAGTGATGCGGATAAAGAGAAAAACCAACCATCCCACCAGTATCGGAAATAGCCTGCAAAAGATCACAATTCAGGTTACGTGGTACTCGGTGCCATTTGTGAGGGTTGGCATGAGTGACTGTAACGGGACGTTTCGAAAACGCGACTACATCCATGGCTGTTTTATGACCCGCGTGCGAAAGATCTATAATCATCCCCACTCGGTTCATCTCATTCACGACTTCGCGTCCAAAAGCTGTGAGGCCACTATCAACCGGCTCAAAACAACCTGATCCCAATAAAGACTGTTGATTATAAGTGATTTGGCAAAAGCGGATCCCTAGTTGGTGGAGTAATTCGACCCGGGCCAAATCTGCACTGAATGGTAATGGATTTTGTAAACCAAACAAAATTGCTGTTTTTCCAGCCACATTCGCGGCAAGTATATCAGAGTGTGTCATCGCCCTTGATATCAGATCACCACATTCTTCAAACCAGTAGTTCCAACTCTGTAGATTTTCGACAACACTCAAGAAGTTCTCATGATACCCTACAGTAACATGGACCGCAGACATGTTAGCTTCGCGCATCTGCAAAAACACCGCGCGGCTTGGTAATATATACTGAAGTGCATCTATTAGCATCAGAACAGTTTAGAACGCCTTTCGCACAAGGCAAGTGAGCGCGCGACATCACTTCTATTATTTGCGCCACTCAATGGCAATTATTATTCTAAAAAAGTTTTCTTTGTCGCTACACTCTTTATTTGACGTAACGTCATATCGGCGTATAAGGCTGTTTTATTAAGTGGCCTGTCAGCCCGCAGCCATTTAAAAACAAAAAAATAGGGCAACGTAGCAATAATTTTTCTACGATTTCAAACGAAGGAAATGAAATGTCTGATATTGATTATGGAAATCCAAATACCACGCCACCAATGGCGCAGGCGATCCCGCTGGGATTGCAACACGTATTGGCGATGTTCGCCTCAAACGTAACACCTGCAGTTATCGTTGCAGGCGCAGCAGGCCTTGCATTCGGCGGTGCTGATCAACTTTACCTAATCCAAATGGCGATGTTGTTTGCAGGTGTTGCTACACTTTTGCAAACTGTCGGCATGGGTCCAATTGGCGCTCGCTTGCCAATCATGCAGGGTACAAGCTTTGCATTTGTTGGTGTTTTGGCGGGCGTTGCGGCGACACAAGGCTTAAGTGTTGCACTCACAGCGTGCCTCATTGCAGGTATCATTCACTTTGCACTGGGTAGCGTTATTCAAAAGCTTCGCTTTTTGTTCCCGCCATTAGTAACTGGTTTAGTAATCTTGGCGATTGGTTTGTACCTTATTCCAGTTGCTATTAAATATGCAGCCGGTGGAGCCGCAGAATTCCAAATGAACGCAGATAGCTTTGGCTCTCTGATGCACTGGACTGTTGCATTGACGGTTGTTGTTGTGGCTTTAGCTTTTAAATTTTTAACCAAAGGTACAGCTTCAAACGCAGCAATCCTGATCGGCCTGATCGCAGGTTACGTTGTTGCGTTCCTCTTCGGTATGGTAAGTTTTGGGGGAATTGCAAAAGCTTCTTGGTTTCAAGTCCCAACAATAATGCCCTATGGCTTCGAATTCAGCCTTGGAGCTGTCATTGGCGTTACTTTGGTCTCTATTGTTTCTGCGATTGAAACTGTCGGTGACACATCAGCAACTACAAAAGCTGGTGCTGGCCGTGATGCTACTGATGAAGAAGTCGCTGGTGCTACATATGCAGACGGCCTAGGAACAGCAGTCGCAGCTGTATTTGGTGGCCTTCCAAATACATCGTTCAGCCAAAATGTTGGTATCGTAGGCATGACGGGAATCATGTCACGTCACGTTGTTACGATTGCTGGTGCTATCCTAATCGTATGTGGTTTGATCCCAAAAATTGGTGCTGTGATTTCATCCATGCCTCTTCCAGTTCTTGGTGGTGGTGTAATTGTAATGTTTGGAATGGTTGCAGCCGCCGGTATGAATATGTTGACAGAGATCAAAATGACGCGTCGAAACATGGTTATCATCTCTGTGTCTTTGGCTGTTGGCCTTGGACTAAACTTAGTCCCAAGTGCGGTTCAGTATCTTCCAGGAATCTGGAAAACACTTGCAACTTCAGCTGTTGCGCCAACTGCACTATTGGCTGTTGTTTTAAACTTAGTTTTACCACACGACGAATAGCGACAGAGGGTATTGTCCAACATAAAACCTCCGTGCCGTGCGCGGGGGTTTTTCTTTTTTATGATATTTTCTAGCAGCCCTCGGAACAACAACTTCGTTACCAACTACCATAAGTTCATATGCTGAATTGATATTTCTTCTAATCCACGACCAAAATATTAGGTTTATTAGCTTTTATTTTCATCAAAATTTATCGCAAATGGTTTCCGCGTTGGAGTTCTTAAAAACCCTCAGTTTAGGCGGTAATAAAAAAGCGCAGAGCACAATTTGAGCCGAACCCAAAGCCTATTGTCCAAAACAAGCTTATGGGGCGGCTCGCGCCGCTGCAATCAAAGCCTTCATTTCCTGACCACTGATCATTCCGGGTGCTATGACATCTCCAACAATGAAGGCAGGCGTTCCAGTGAAACCAAGGCTACGGGCTAAAACTGAGCTTTCTGCAATATGTTTTTCAACAGCAGGATCGTTCATATCAACTTTGAGTTTTTCAACATCAAGACCTAAGTCGCGTGCTATTTTCAAAATGAACGCCTCTGAAGCGCGCCCTTCACTGTTCATCAACGCCCAATGGAATTCATTGTATTTTCCCTGCTCGCGCGAAGCCAATGCTGCACTGGCAGCGAAGATGCTAGCTTCACCCAAAATAGGCCATTCACGGTAAATTATGCGCACATTAGCGTCGCTGGCCAACAAAGCCTGAACCGTCTGACCCGCCTTACGACAATAAGAACAGTTGTAATCAAAAAACTCAATAACGGTTACATCCCCATTCTGATTACCAAGGTTAGGTGAATTTACGTCCTGCTCCAATCGCAAACGCACATTTTGCGCACCAGAAGCGGCCCTGTCTTTTTCACGTTTTTCTAAAATTGCAACAGCTTGCATTATAATTTGTGGGTTCTCCAGAATTGCTTCAAGGGCAAGCTCTTTCACACGAGCGTCAGAAACTTCTTGAGCAGCTATCATTTGGACAGAAGCTATCAGAGCTATAGTAAGTGAAATTAGGCGCATATTTAGAACTCCAAAGTACTTAAGATACCCTGCCCTATCTGCGAACCACATGCCAGAGGCCTGAAGTAAGCAAACTTGGTCGTTACGCCTATGGCTTGACTTTCAGACAACGAAAAGAACTCGTGCATAAGTCGACAAGTATGAAAGTTCACCCTCCCTAGGGCATTTTATTCGCAAGCCTTGCCAAGGTATCTCCATGACATCTCTTGGGCCAACAAACACACATTAATGCCTTGCCTTTAAGGGCCTGGATGTCATCATTTGATAGCTTGTGGACATGATCTGCCTCGAATTCTTCACAAACCCTATCTCGCTCTTTGTTATTATCATCCTCCATGGAGGATGGGTTTCCATAAATGGTCCCACCCGAACTTTGCCGCATGATGTTTACAAGCAAGTCATTTTTTTTCGCCCAATCGCATAACTTAGGGTGACGGTGCCTGGACAAAACTGTAGTTTCACCTTTCTGAATTTCTTCTAATAACTCTTGCTCCTCCTCACTCATATTTTTCTGTATTTCTTCAGGTTTGGGCATCCACCACATATCAGGTTTTGGGTTTAATGCCGGCTCTAACTTTTCCAGCTTATCCGGCTCACTAATCTTGCCTACGTCACCTTTCCAAAGCGTCCATCCATTGCGAGCGAGGTTTTTGGCGCCCTTATCTTTATTGGATATCCAAAGGTTATGCTTGGTCCCTTCGAACTTTCTTACTTGGGGAACAAAACCAGCCTGTTTGAGAGCCGTTTGAACTTCCACTGCAGTCATAGGATAGTTGTCTCGCCCAAGAGCAGAAGACGTAAACAGTACTTTGTCATCACGTTTATCCCTCAACCACATTGCAAGATGGCTTTTTCTGCTCTCAGAGGGTTCTATCTTTAACGAAATGTCTATTTTATCTTGTGTTTCAGGGGCCATACGAAAATTATACTCACTTATGTTCACCTCCTCGAACCAATCCCGTAATTCTTGAAACCCACCCTCCAGGTGAAGGTACTGGGCAAACTTTTCAAAGAAGGCCTGCGTTTCATTCTTACCTTCAGAGCCATTAAAATGGTCCGACCAAACAGGGACAAAATATCGTTTGTCATGCTCTTCAATCTTAATCGGACTGCGATAATTAGATGAAATTGCAATAGCGAATTGCGCCTGTACAAACTTCTGCGGCAAATTCTTCACATTAGTGCGATGGCTTTTTTGGGAAGTTAACATTTTTAGCATAGTCGCTGTGTTTGCATGGGTTTCGTCAGTTTCTTCAAGATGAATGATAACACTATCAAACATGCCACCGTCGAAATCGCCCCTCCAAGCCTTGGTGTTCACAGTTTGATAGTTCGCTGCACCAACCATTTGTTCAGCAATTACATCAAGCCAAAAGCCCTTACCCGTACCAGAATTACCTCGTAAAACGATACTAACAATGTTTTCGCCATTTGGGTTACAGGTACGCTCAGCAAGCCAGGCTTCAAAATAATCCTGCTGGGGAACTATTACCTTGTTTTCATTTTCGTTTATCCACCAGCATAGGTGTTCTTTGGGCATTAAGCGATCAAGGTATTGCTGCCAAAAGGAAGGACGTTGTTTTGGTCGATCTGTTTTGCTGGGTTTGATTTTAGGTGGAACCCAAGTGTTGGCGAGCGGGGCAACGCCACCGTAGATAATCTTTTGGCCATTAGGATGGTATTCACGAGATACAGTTGTAGGGATAATTGCCCCAGCATCATCAGCAACTACTAGGCTTAATTTTTCGGAAAACTGTCTATTTAGGATAGCGAGTACAGTATTTAGATTAACAAGCTCATCAGCTTTTTGGTCGTCGTGGCGGCGAAGAAAGTAAACTAAACCTCCCGCGGCATCGGTAGTACTGTAGAAATGATTCATAAGGAAATCGGTCTGAACAAAAAAGTTATTTGCAGAATAATCCGCGTGATACTCAAGACCACTCCAAAACTCAGCTAACGCAAATGCCTTGCTTGGTTGGTTTGCAAACTTATCGTAAACGCGTTGCCCAACACTTTCCACGCTTTGTTTTCCTGCAATCGAGCCATACTCGATAATATTAAAAGCTTCCTGCAGAAGTTTTATCTCCCGACGAGTTAGTTCAAGGTGTGTATTTTGCACCATATCTATCTACTCCATCTGCATTTAGTACTGTAAAAGTTCTATAAAAGTCCGATATTTTTTATACTTATATTTATTTAACTTGTTGTTTTTATTTAATATTAAATATAATAGTACTGATAATTTTTATAATATTAACTTTTTAATTATTATGCTGCTATTTTCCTTTGGTAGCAACCCTAACCGTACCTGCAACACCTTTTTCAGCAGACTGCACCACACGCTTGCTGTCATTTACAAAAAAACTCTTGTGGGAACCCCTCACTCACAAAGCCTTGGTTACCTTGCCTTCAATATTAAAATTGTATTACCCAAGAAATGATTATCGTGATAATTACGTTTTAACTACTATCAAAAACCTAATAAAATTCGCAAAATCTACCCCATAAGGATCAGAATAACTATGATAATTGAAATTGCTGCTGGTATTTTGATGACAATGATTATGTCAGGAGTTCTCATTCTTCTCGTAAAACTAGTGATAGACACAAGAAAAACAATGAAGCGCCAAAAAAGCGAAAAAGATGACGGCAATAAAAATCTTTAAAGTTCAAGCCATCTAGACTCTTTGCTAAAAAGGATCAGGCACAAGCGGGCCACCCATCTGAGATACTGCAATCCATCTATTTCTTTTGTATCAATCGGACTGGGCTTCCTGTTTAATCCTGTGTTGTAGCTTATCAGGCAGGTTCCGTCGCTCTGATGCCGGGCAAACTACTTTGGACTTCGAGACATATCACGTAACGGCGTTAACTTTTTTTGTGGGTGGTGGTCGGTTAACGGAGCCTCCCGCCACTATAGAGCTAACTCAGTACTACTCATTTATTTAAACATGATAATTTTTATGTACTAGTAAGTTCTATAAAGTACTAGTATAGTACGCATATAGTACATATAGATAGCATCAATTTAAAAAGCTAGTATTTTTCAATATCTTCTATTAAACCTTATAGGTTTCGGAATATTATTCATATTTTATTGGTATGTAAAATAATTGATAAAGACAAGATCTCTCATTTGGTTCTTAATAGATCCCATAAAGTACCTCATAATATCCATTTATTCCGAATGAACGAGTTAAGATTTTTGTATAGTGGTATTTTATTTCGAAGCAGTTAAAGTTTTGCCAATTAAAACTCAGTGAGTTTGGACTTAAATATCCTTATACTAGCCTGTTAGCTGGACTTTACCTGAAGCTTTGAAAGATTTTTGTGGAGCGCTTTTATTCCGATCCGACAACGTCGGCCAGTAAGCGCAAAGTAAATTACCTCACTACAAAACCACCTCTTTGAATGACTTTTGTTCATAGAGTAAATCGTTGCAATGATCGCTCCGATATAACTATATTTTAATCCCTCTATTTTTTTTAATCGCTCTACACAGTCTGACATTGGCACACCCACTTCGAACATATCCCAATCCGCGGGGTAAATATCGATATTTTCTACCGTGACCCCTCCTCTTTTTGATGAAGAGGACCAGCATATAGATTTTCCAAATTCTTCTGAATGGCTGGTAATCAGTTCGCAATGGGAATATTTAGATAACGAAAACAGACGGATAGCAGAGTGCTTCAGCAACGACAAAGGGTGTGAAGACCAACCCTTATAGAACGCTATTAGCGTCCGGTTTTCTGTTTTTAACATTGTATTATCATTGGTTAGGTCGTCTCAGGATTATAGATTTTTTTGCTTATATCTTATATTATTATAGTCATATTGGTATTAAAATAAAAGTTTTTTTGCGATAGTATAGACCTAACAGTTGATAGGCTTCCAGCACAGCCAAAGCACTTTTCCAAACGTTTGAGTGTATTTCCAACCTTACGTATGTCCCTATGGTATCCAAGCTGCATGAATAGCCCACACCGGAAAAGCAGATAAGCTATTGAAGCGGCGCAAGCCTTCTTTCATGGTGCCCAGCTGATGAAGATAGAACAACTATTACATCTGAGTATGGTAAAACGGGATGGCGCAACGGGTTCACTTGTCACAATTTACTGTTTCAAGGATACCCAGAGTATGTGGAACAGGCTTAGGTAAAGCTAAAGCGTTGGGATCGCTAATAATGTGGCGCAGAACATCATGAAACAAAAACTTACGCCGTATTTTACTGTCTGCAATGCGGATAAATTTATAAATTTTGCAATTTGTGTATTTGAAGCAAAATTGCTCAAAGACGACCGAAATTCCAACGACCGAGTTCAACATGCTCGACTGCTAATAGAGGATAATGTCCTAATGCTGGATGAAGCATTTGAAATTTACAAACCAAATATATCGCAAGTACATTTAAATGTGAATGATATTGAAAAGACATATAATCTTGCAATTAAAAACGGGGCCACAAGTTTAATGAAACCGATGTTACGTCCGCATGGACGTAGAATGGCTGGTTTTGGAGATACGTGCGGTAACATATGGTGGATAGCAGAAACAGTTATATGAAAAATACTTCTCGATAATTTATATATTACATGTAGTTACACCAATTCACAAAAAGCAGATTGTAGACTTTTCACAGCAATTTCAAATGCTACGCTGTAGCGTTGGCATGGAAAGTGCACAGACCTAATATCATGTTTATGACTCCCTCCACTTGGTTAGCCCCAGAATATGGGCTGACCATTTTTTATTTAGTTTACACTGCCTCACTAATTTAGCTTTACTACCTAGCTACAACCAAACAAGCATGAGCGGTCAATCAAAGGTTTTAACTGAAAAACCATTATTACGTATATGAAGAACACACTTACAAGAATGACACCTGCTATTCTGAGCTTCTGTTCTAGTGGTGAAGCTAAAAACTCTTTAAACTTTTTCATCATAATAATTGCTCTTTCAGTCTCAACTATGGCTATCTACTTAATGTGTGCTTTAAACCGCCAGAACTACTACTCTTGTCTAGTGACGATGTAACTACAATCTATTGGATTTGTATCAGTCTGTAGGCATAAAAACTCTTGTAACTCAGGCTTTGTGCATCCTGCAATAGAAAGAGTTGCCAGTAATACGCTAAAGTTAAAGTAGTTCATACTAGCTCTCGTATATAATTGAAACTAAAGACTAACAGCTTGGCTTATACTCAGCACTACGTCCTATGCATGTATCTGGAAAGGCTGTCTGATGAAGAAGCACTATAACGTAAATCAACACGATGATTGCCAGCATGTAGGCTACTATCTTGAGCTTGTATTCTAGGGGTGTCGCGAAAAAGGCTTTAAACTTATTTATCATTGGTTAATCCAAGGGTGTTTCATTCTATTTACGATATCATATTTCTTTTGAACACTGATATCTTGGTCGTAAGTTCTATTACGTTCAGTTTGTGTTGCTTCTATATTATTGTGATCTTTCTAGGGGATGGTAGAAGCGGAAACTTTTATTTCTGGAAAGCAATTTATTGTGTTTTTGTTTTTCTACCAATCGTTTTTTCTCGGTGAAAGGTATAAATGCCTGTACTGACTATAATCAGGGTCCCAACTAAAGTCGGTTGGTCAGGCCAATCGCCAAACAACAAAATACCCAACCCAATCGCTCCAAGCATAGAGGTATACCGAAAAGGAGAAACGAAGCCGATCTCGCCAATTCGCATAGCCATGACACTCAATAAAGTAGCGATCGAAACGGCAACAGCCGCACCAAGAATGAGCAACCAAGACAGTCGCTAACAGTATCCAACTCTGAGCCAATCATCATAATTCCAGCAAACAAGGCACTGCCAACAGCCGTCGATAGAACCACGGTGATGGTCGGTACTTCACTTGTTAGTTTACGAGTAGAAATTTCTCTTACAGTAATAAAAATCACCGCCATTAAAGCTGAAAGTGAATAAATATTAAAACCTTCAAGACCGGGCCGGACAACAATTAGAACACCAACAAAGCCGACAAGTATGGCAGTCCAGCGTCGCCACCCAACAGGTTCTGAAAGAAAAAGTGCCGCAGCCATCGTTATAGCAAGCGGTAAAGCCTGTAAAATTGCGGTGACATTGGCTAACGGCATATGCTTGAGGGCTGTCAGGAAAGCGATTGTTGTAAAAATCTCAGCAACCACACGCAACAATATAAGACGCTTGTCCTGTTTTGAAAGATTGCTTATCGCCACTTTGGTGATCCACACCATGACCAAAACTGGTGGAACAGTAATGATACTTCGTAAAAATATTGCCTGAAATAAAGCGATCTCAGAAAATAGAAGTTTCATAAAAGCATCATTGATAACATACGCAGATACACAGCCCGTCATCAGAGCGGCGCCTTTCATATTGTTGTTAAGGCGCATCAATAACTCCAAATTCTTTTAGCTTCCCAAGTCATTCAGTTCGATTTCAGCCTAATCCACGAAAGGTTTGCGCGTTTCGTCACAAGCTTGTCACAACCTGTCAGAGTAAATTAGCGCAAACCGTCACCTGACTGTAATTTTACTACGTAGCACAATATCGGTGAAACAGCTTGTGTGCATTGAATTTTATGGAGGGGTTCGTTGGTGGCGGTACAGGGAGCGTCCTTATGCTAAATTAACTTATTGATTTAAAAATATTAATTAATATGGTAGATTCTGCTTTAAGCCTTTTGGTAGACCCCAGTTTAATAAATCTATTGAACTTGCTAGTTAAGGTTCGGGCGGTTGAACTTCAAGCAAAAGCGAGGCTTTTTGGGTATAATTTTTATGCCGCCAACAACTTCCAAACATCTGCTTTTAATACTTTATTATAGTTTAAGAGACACATAATGTTGTATTTAATTCCAGGTTTTACGCTACTGAACAAAACATATAGTAAATTATGTCCCCGTATAAATAAATACTCACAAAAGGCTCACCCTAATAAGGTCTTTTTTTGTAGAATATTGATAGTACTATATTAGTACTTTTATAAGACTTTATACATTCAAGTCCTTAATATTAATTAATTTATATGAAAAACTATGTTATAAAGGTTAGATAACGCCTTACTGGCTAACACCCGAGTAGACTAAACTGACCTAGAAACGTTAAAAGCCAAGTTTGATAAGTATAAGGCTGGGTCGCACAAAGTTAAGCATTAGCATATATTTAGTGCTTAGTTTGCCCTAATTGAGTGATTGCACATATCAGCTAAAGATGAGTAAAACCTATTGTTGCTCAACTAGCCCGTGAGGCGGCGCTCAGAGCCTCTACAAGCAGTCTGTAGAGCTTTTCACTCCTTTTACCGCTCCTCCCCCCCCCCTCGAACTAAACGCTATGCCTCATCAGGGGTCTCTAGGGAGTCTCTCAGGAGATACCTCCAACCCAAAAGGAAAACATAAAATGAATGCCTCAATTATGCAGAAAACAGAACCGACAAACGATTTACTTTCTCAGATGAAAGTGCTCCAGCAGCGCTAGAATTCAAACGGCTAACGAGATCTCTAAGCTTATTTATGAATTTGGGTAACTCCTAACTTTCTGATTTCTATAAACCTTCCAAAATTACTAATGTTGATTCCGCATTTTCCAATCTAATTCTTTTCACGTCAGCATAATCTTCACTGTTGTGGAATGCCCTAGCATTTTCTATCGATGGAAATTCCACTAATACTAGTCGCGTTGGTGACCATAAGTCACTTTGAACGACGTCCATTTCACCGCCCCGTGTGAGATACTTTCCACCAAATTGTTCTGCGATAGGTTTAGCTTTGCTTTTATATATCTCATAATTCTCATTATTTGAAATTTTTGTATCAACTAAAACATATGCCTTTGACATAATCTCTCCTATCTATTTTTTAATTCTTTGTTGAAGGCAGTGAACAATAGTGAGATGCCACTGGATTGAATATAAAACCTCGACTAGTATTTTATAAACTATAATAAAAAAGAAAGATTAGTTAACCTAATGAGCCAAATTGTAAAAGTAGAAGTTCATGAATTCTCTCATAATGTAAAAAATTTGGGTTTGTTAACCAATGCAAAAACGATTGGTGCAGTTGGTTATTCCAAAGGAGAAGAGACCGAAGTTGAAAAATATGCATTAGTGATTACTACGGCTGATGGTGTCAGAGGTGAGTATGTGACTCACTGGGGTGGAAATTCAGCGGCCTGCGCTCAAACAAAGATGTTAGCTCCAAAGCTCCTGGAGTATCGGGCAGAGCAACGCGAACTCATTTTTGATGACTTTAAACGGGAGTTGAGGCAGTTTGATCATATGGGGCATGGACCACTTGATATAGCTCTTTGGGACTGGGCAGGAAAGAAAGTTAAACTGTTCAATTAGTCTCTTGCTGGGAAGTTACCGAAATAAGTTACCGGCTTATGCAAGTACGTATCATGGGGATAGAAATGGAGGCTTAGATTCAAAAGAAGCTTTTTCATCCTTTGCTGAGGAGTGTTACGACTTAGGATACAGGGCATTTAAAATTCACGGTTGGCATGAAGGCAACGCTAAAGAAGAGGCAGAAAACCTTCTTCATGTCGCAAAAACTGTTGGTGACAAAATGACTCTTATGATCGACCCGGCCTGTCAGCTGAGAACATTTGCGGATGCACTATATGTCGGTCATGCATGCGACGATGCTGGTTATTTTTGGCTCGAAGACCCTTATCGTGATAGTGGAGTATCTTCGTTTGCTCATAAGAGACTGAGGGAAAGTATTAAGACACCAATTCTCCAAACAGAACATGTACGCGGGATTGAACCTAAGGCAGACTTTTTGATAGCTGGTGGAACTGACTTTCTTCGGTCTGACCCTGAGTACGATATGGGGATAACGGGAGCTATGAAAATAGCACATTTAGGAGAATCCTTTGGAATCGATGTGGAGGTTCATGCTTGTGGGCCAGCTCATCGGCATGTCATGGGAGCAATGAGAAATTCAAATTTTTATGAAGTGGCTTTAGTTGGGCCTGACTCCCCAAATACGATGGCTCCAGTTTATGAGTGTGGATACACCGATATGATCGATTGTGTTGACAAAGATGGCTATGTCAAAGTTCCAGAAGGACCTGGGCTTGGAGTGATTTATGATTGGAACTTTATAAAGGCTAATACAAAAGCTTTAACAGTGTATGAATAAATTCTAATAACCTTAAGAATCCTTCCCAAAGGGATCGTCAATTGAGTGGGCTGACTGGAACATTCAATGGTATGATACTTTCACGCTCTGTTGGTGACGCTAGTCCCATTTTGTGGGCTTCTTGCAAATTTGCTAGATACCAAACCAAATGTATTTTTGCATCTTGGGGGAAAGCGTCGAGGGGTAAAGCCGTGGATTTAGCAAAACTAAATATTTACCTTGGATACCCACCTGCAAAACGGGCCAACCCAATTCGTTCCAGAATGAATTTAAGTGTCCTGCTCAGGATCATAGATACAGCTCTAGTTTAGATATTAGATTATATGAGGTGTAATGGAAAACGCCGACAGCCAAGCGCAGCGCCAAGTCAATCGGTTAGCACAGCACCTAAATCCAGATCGGTACTGTAGTGATTAAGAGGGGGTTTGCGCGTTCTGTCACAATCCTGTCACAACCTGTCACAGTAGAGTAGCGCAAACCTCCTCTTGACTACAATTCTACTAAGTAGCACGATATCGCTGTAAGCGCTTGTTTGCATTGAATTTTATGGAGGGGTTCGTTGGTGGCGGTACAGGGATTTGAACCCCGGACACGCGGATTATGATTCCGCTGCTCTAACCAACTGAGCTATACCGCCTCTGCCCGCGGGAAATAGGCAAACCTTGGACCCTCGTCAAGCATGAATATCACTTGTAAAATTGTAATTTTTCCATCTATTTCTATCCATGGATATTATAGATCGAATTCGCGCCGATTTGGGCGACAAATATGTTGTAACTGGCAACGATGCTGGACCATGGAAACAGGACTGGACAAAGGCCTATCACTGGGAACCTTTAGCAGTGGTGAGGCCAAAAAATACAGAACAAGTTCAGATGGTTGCGCGCGCTTGCTCTTCGGCTGGCGTAGCGATGGTGCCTGTGGGCGGCAACACTGGTTTGACGGGTGCTACTAAGGCGCACAATGCTATTATGATCAGTTTAGACAGAATGAACACAATCCGAGAAATAAAACCCAATGCCCAAGTTGCGATTGTTGAAAGCGGCGCTATCCTCGATTCCATTCACCAAGCAGTGAACGCATATGATTTGGTGTTTCCCCTAGTCTTCGGCGCGCGTGGATCTGCAATGATTGGAGGAAGTTTGTCCACTAATGCTGGCGGATCCAATGTTTTGCGTTACGGAAATACTCGAGACCTCTGCCTTGGGCTTGAAGTTGTTCTAGCAGATGGCAGAGTGATGAACCTCATGTCTGAACTTCGCAAAGACAATACAGGCCTTAATCTTAAACATCTTTTTATCGGTTCAGAGGGCACCTTGGGCATAATAACGGCTGCAGTTCTGCGGCTATATCGCAAACCATTGGCATATGCGACGGCAATGGTTGGACTTAGGACGCTGCAAGATAGCTTACCACTTCTAAACCGCCTGCAGAATGAAACAGGTGGTTGTGTTGAAGCTTTCGAATTCATGCCTCGCAGGTACATCGAACGGCATATTTCTAAAATTGAAGGTGCAACCGAGCCCTTGGACAATCCGCATGAAGTCAACATTCTTGTCGAAATTGGTACGACACGGGAATCAGACCTAGAACAAGACGGAACTGGAACCTCTAAGTTGCAAGGTATTCTTGAAGAGGCTTTAATGGAAATGATTGAAGCCGATACCGCGCAAGACGCCGTAATAGCGCTCAACGAGGCACAAAGGCGCGTGATGTGGGAGCGCCGCGAAGCAGCTGCTGAGATATCTATTGGGCAAGAGGGCGCTATAGATACTGACGTATCAGTACCGTTAGATGATGTTCCCAAGTTTTTGCATATGGTCTCTGAGAGAGTGCAAAAAATAGATCCAAAAGGAAATGAATTCTTTATTTCGCACCTTGGTGATGGAAATCTTCACTACACATTTCATCCCTCAGACCATAGTGGTGTTTTCAAAGAGCCAATCACAGAAGCTATTGAGGATGTGGTTTTAGCATTGAACGGTAGCTTTTCCGCAGAGCATGGCATTGGATTGTCCAAGCGCAATTCAATGGCTCGGCGCAAAGATCCTGTCGCGCTAGAAATGATGCGCTCGATCAAGACAGCCCTTGACCCAACAAATTTAATGAATCCTGGAAAAGTCTACCCAGATTAACGCCAGCTGAAAAAGTCAGGACCAGCTTGCGACAAAAGATATGTGGCCAAATCACGACCCATATCTACACCATCAGCGATTGAGCCGATGCGTATACCGCTTAGCTTTTCAGTGCCATCAGGACGCAATACTTCACCTCGTAGAGTTAGCTCACTGCCCTCAATTATAGCCAGTCCAGCAATTGGAGTTTGACAAGATCCATCAAGAGTGTCCAAAAATGCGCGTTCCACTACTAATCGTTTTTCAGTTTCTACGTCATTTAGAGGTTTTAAAAAATTCGCGGTCACCTCGTCAGCTGAGCGTCTTTCAATTCCGATCGCCCCTTGCCCGACGGCGGGCAGCATATCTCTAGTGTCGATCGCATTGGCACCTATATCAGTAACATTCAGTCGGTTTAAACCCGCCATCGCCAGGAAAGTGCAGCTAGCCACACGGTTTTCAAGTTTTTTCAAGCGCGTATGTACATTTCCACGAAATTCGACAACCTCAAGATCTGGTCGTAAATTTAAAAGCTGTGCACGTCTGCGCAAACTGGAGGTGCCTACACGTGCCCCTTCCGGCAGCTCAGAAATATTTTGTATATTTGGAGAAACAAAAGCATCCCGCACGTCTTCTCGTGGCAAGTATGTGTCTAAAACTAAACCATCAGGCTGATGGGTTGGCATGTCCTTCATTGAATGGACTGCGATATCAATGCGTCCATCCAACAGCTGTTCTTCAATCTCTTTAGTAAAGAGCCCTTTGCCCCCCACCAGCCGCAATGGTCGGTCTTGGATGCGATCCCCTGACGTCTGGATGACCACGACCTCAAATGCACTTTCAGGCAAATCCCAAACAACCATCAGGCGAGCACGTGTCTCTGCAGCTTGCGCGAGGGCAAGCGGTGAACCACGCGTTCCAATTTTTAACAGCTCAGATGGTAAAATGTCTTTCATTAATCTGCTCTACTGCGGCATGACGCAGCTTTCAAGAGAAGCCGGCTTGACTTATTGACGCTAGCTTGGGAACGAGTATCATGAAAAAGAATAAATCTATCATGCGCGCATTGGCCGGCGAAAAGCTGCCAACACCTCCAATTTGGATGATGAGGCAGGCTGGACGGTACTTACCTGAATACCGCGCAACACGGACAGAAGCCGGGGATTTTCTGTCTCTTTGCTACAATTCAGACCTAGCAACAGAAGTGACACTGCAGCCCATTCGAAGATATGGGTTTGACGCCTCCATTTTATTTGCAGACATTCTTTTATTACCACAGGCTTTGGGCGCAGATCTTTGGTTTGTTGCAGGTGAAGGACCAAAACTGTCGACCGTAACGGACGCCAGGGACCTTGCGCAGCTCAAAGGCAAAGACGATATTCACAATCAATTGGCACCAATTTATCAAACAGTGAAGAACCTTTCGCAGGCACTACCTCAAGAAACCACTCTAATCGGTTTTGCCGGGGCTCCTTGGACAGTTGCCACCTACATGATTGCAGGTAAAGGCACTCCTGACCAGGCTCCGGCACATCTCCTGAAATCAACAGATCGACCGGTGTTCGAAGCACTTATTAATCTTTTGACAGAGACAACAATTGAATATCTTTCACAGCAAGTTCAGGCAGGCGCCGAAGTAATTAAACTCTTCGACAGCTGGGCTGGATCTTTAAAAGGTGATGACTTTACGGACTTTGCACTTGAACCAACCAAGCGGATAATCTCAGCACTTAAAGCCAAGCACCCAACCACTCCAATCATCGCTTTTCCGCGAGAAGCGAGAGAAAACTACATTGGCTTTGCTCAGAAAACGGGTGCTGATTGTGTTGCAATCGACAACTCCATTTCACCAGCATGGGTTGCGAAACACCTCCAGAAAGATGGATGTGTTCAAGGCAACCTTGCCTCACACCACATGGTGTCCGGAGGGCAAGCGTTGATTGATGACACCAAGGCGATCGTGAAATCACTAAGTGGCGGACCTCACATTTTTAATCTGGGCCACGGGATTACACCCGACGCAGATCCTAAAAACGTCCAATTAATGATTGATACAGTTCGGAACAGCGCTTAACTAAATCTACATAGTCCCAGCCTTAGGCTCCACATTTTACAAAATAACAAGACCGCTTCAAAACTGATGGCCCATAACTATTGGATCTATTAAGCCCACTTAGCCAAAGGTGGGAGGCTCATCAAGACTGCGTCCGGGTCATGGCCTGTCTCGAGGCCAAAACGCGTACCACGATCATAAAGCAGGTTATATTCAGCATAAAGGCCTCTATGGAGGAGTTGCTTCTCGCGATCTGCTTCCGTCCAAGTTTGGCCTAGCCGTGCTTTAATTAAAGGCAAATATGCAGGTAGAAACGCTCGGCCCACATCTTGGGTTAAAGCAAAGTCTTTAGCCCAATCACCGCTGCAATGATCATCATAAAAAATTCCACCCACTCCGCGTGCACATTTCCTATGCGGCACATAAAAATATTCATTCGCCCAAGCTTTGTAACGGGGATAAAGGTCAGGGCCATGGGGGTTGCAATAGGCTTCAAGTACAGAATGAAACTGCTCGGTATCCTCGGCGTATTCAATACAGGGATTTAAATCTGAGCCGCCTCCAAACCACCAGGCATCAGGGGTCCAAAACATGCGAGTATTCATATGAACCGCTGGGCAATGGGGATTTTGCATATGCGCCACAAGCGATATTCCAGCTGCCCAAAATCGTGGATCATCTCGCATGCCTGGAAGATCTTTTCGAGCTGCCATCGCCTCCTGCGCGCGTGCACTTAAAGTGCCATAGACTGTTGAAATATTTATACCTACCTTTTCGAAAACACGGCCACCACGCATCACGCTCATCAATCCACCACCAGTATCAGCTCCGTCGTCTGAGGTGCGTTTTGTTTCACTTAACTCGAAACACCCTTTAGGTCTTTCTGACACAAACTGATGTTCCAAGCCGTCAAAGGCCGAAACTATATCATCACGCAAGTTTTGGAACCATGCGCTCACTTTCTCTTTTTGCGGAACAAATTCTTCGATCATTTAACAGCTCAATGCAAAGAAGTGGACACAACAGCATCTAGAAGGCTGCGCCCCCCATCAACTGTTAGGATTTCACCAGTCACAAACGAGGAGCTATCTGAAGCCAAAAATTGTACGGCTTCCGCGACCTCACGAGGGCCCGCAATTCGGCCTTGTGGCGTGGCCGCCAGGATTGCTTCACGATATTCCGGGTGCTCACGTAAATTATCCTGCAATGAAGCCGACATAACAGAACCAAAAGCCACAGCATTCACTCGGACCCTTTCTGGTGCGAGGCTCACTGCCAAAGAGCGCGTCATCTGATCTAATGCCGCGCAGCTTACCGAAAATGCCATTAAATTAGATTGCGTCCGTTGAGCTGCAATATTTGACAGATTAATAATTGTTCCAATACAGTTTTCTTCCGAGTCCTTACCTTGCTTGATCATGCGACGCGCGATTAACTGTGAAAGCTTAAGGCTGGAAAGCAAGTTTTGATCCAGCATGACTGACATGCTTTCGTCCTCCGGATCTAGTGGGCTACTCGTTGTGACCTGACGGGCAGCGTTAACCAAAATATCAACCTTATCAAAAGCATCAAGCGTCGCAGACAACAGATTTGCAATGGTTAATTTCTCACGCAGGTCTCCAGCAAAATAACGCACGTTGCTGCCTTCATCGCTGAGATCACCTACCTCATCTCGTAGACGCGATTCATCTTTATCAGCAAAAACCACATTTGCACCAGCATCTAGAAGATGGCGCGCTATCGCCAAGCCAACGCCGTTGGCGGCTCCGGTTACTATTGCTGTTTTGCCTGCTACTGAAAAAGACATAACGTTTTCCTACGGTTGCGATTCTAAATGAGCTTAACCGTTACTTACGTTTTGGGCGAGTGGCATGGAAGAGCTTAAATCGAGAGTCTCCTGGCTGCTCAACAACTTTACCAAAGCATTCATTTAAAAAAGTTTCATACGGCAAATGCCGGTTAGCAACCATATAAAGTGAACCTTTGGAACTCAAAATACGTGAGGCGGCAGCCATAAATGAACGGCCCAAATCAATATCACCGGTGCGTCCTGTGTGGAAAGGTGGATTCATGACAACCGCATCATAACAACCAGCCCATTGTGTGGCATCAGCCCAATGAAAATTAGCCCTTGGATCGGCAACATTAAGTTTTGCACATTCAAGAGCAATATGATTGGCCTCAACCAAATCAATATTCGTCACGGCTTCAAAGCCAAGAATTTTCGACGACAAATAGCCCCAACCTGCACCCAAGTCCGCAATATTTCCAACCATATCCTTCGGCAAAGATTGAATCAGTAGTTCCGATCCAGAATCGATAGACCCAACCGAGAAAACACCAGCCTGCGTAGTAAATCCATCCACGACCTGCAGCTTTGAACGCATATGGTCCAAATCAGTCCCAGCAAACCAAAACAAGCGACCATGCGCTTTCGTAATAGTGCCATTGACATCCAATTGCTTGCGCAACGCCTTATAATGGCTTTCAATACCATCTGTTTTTTGGCCATCTACAACTACGATATCAGAGCAGTGAGCGGCTTGGGCAATAAGGTCAGCTGTTTGTTTCTTTGATCGAGTGCAACAAACTACTGCTAGATCATAATGTGCAGCAGGCAGCATTACTGTTGTCTTTAAATTACGATCACTCCAAACACGGTTGATTGGATGAAACGGGTGTACAATTTGCACATTAACAAGATCGACAAGATCGAATTGTGAGTTAGGATATATCACTACAGTTGGACCAGCAGGTTTTGGCAAACCAGTTGCAAAGGCAAGAGCAAGACGCGTCACAGCATTACTCTTTTTCTAGAGTGCATTGCAAAGGATGCCCATGCTGGCGGGCGATCTCCATAACTTGCGATACTTTAGTTTCTGCGATTTCATGGCTGAAAACACCAACAACAGCGAGTCCTTTTTTATGAACTGTAATCATAAGGTCAAAGCTTTCCTGATGTGTCATCTTAAAAAAACGCTCTAGGATCATGATTACAAATTCCATAGGAGTGAAATCATCATTAAGGATCATTACCTTGTAAAGAGGCGGGCGTTTAGTTTTTGGTCGAGTCTCCAATGCGATACCAAGATCGTCATCAGAATTTGGCGTATCGTCGGTCATAGTCCAATTTAAAGTCAAAATTCTACCCTTCATCCTTAGAACCCTATCGAGAGGCCCTGAGTCAGTATATAAAACTCATGGAGTCAATTGGAAGGGTCAGTTATGCGTAGCAGTATCAAAATTCTGGGGCTAGATGCAGATGACACACTTTGGCAAAACGAAGAGTTTTTTCGCCTAGCGCAAGACCGATTTGCAGATCTCCTCTCAGAGTACATTACGGCCAGCCATTTACATGAGAAACTTTTGGCAACTGAGCGAAAGAATTTGGGTAGCTATGGCTACGGCATCAAGGGATTCATGCTCTCGATGGTAGAGACAGCGATTGATGTTTCAGGTGCCAAAATACCTGCACATGTTATTTATAATATTTTACGGATGGGTCAAGATATGCTGAACCATCCTATACGCCTATTGCCCGGCGTGGCAGAAAGCCTTCCCAAGCTGGCAGAGAGCTACCATATTGTTTTAATTACAAAAGGGGATTTACTTCATCAAGAGCAAAAACTAGCTCAATCAGGATTAGGAAACTTTTTCGATGATGTTCAAATCGTCAGTGAGAAAGAACCACAAACCTATCGTCGTATTTTTGGAGGGGACGCATCTCGGGCCACTATGGCGGGCAATTCAATCAAATCAGACATCGTTCCCGCTCTAGAGATCGGGGCGGCAGCAATTTATATTCCTACGAGATATGGTTGGGATATGGAAAAAGCCAACCCACCAACATCACACCCTCGCTTCTACAAAGCTATTCAATTCCAAGATATTTTAGAAATTCTACCACAAATATAACATGAGAATTAGAACATTTCTCCAGTTCTCATGTTAATTTGATTATGCTAAGGTTACACAGAGCGAAGCGCGGGGAAAACCCGGCAGGCAGTTATGATGAGGCGGCAGACGTGGAGCAACGTCTTATTCAGCATGTTTTGGCGATTATTTTTATGGTCATGGCGCCTGTATCGTCAGCTTTTTCTGCACCCTACGCGGCTGTTGTCATGGATGCGCGCGATGGTACAGTTTACCATTCTCGCAACGCAGACACGCGCCTGCATCCCGCCTCTTTGACTAAGATGATGACACTGTACATAGCGTTTCAAGCGGTTGAACGTGGAGAAATTTCGCTCGATACTAAGGTTACAATTTCAGCAAATGCCGCAGCGGAACCACCCTCAAAGCTCGGATTGCGACGCGGTCAAAAAATTAAACTACGTTACCTTGTCCGCGCAGCAGCAATCAAATCGGCCAACGACGCGGCAACTGCCATCGGTGAGGCAATTTCTGGATCTGAAAAAGCTTTTGCGAGACGAATGACAAGGACAGCCGAAGCTTTGGGAATGAAAAAAACTACATTCAGAAACGCCCACGGTCTAACCAATCGCACTCATCTTTCGACCGCACGAGACATGACAATATTAGGTCGGCACATGATCTATGACTATCCAGACTATTACAATTTGTTTTCCCGACGCCAAGCTGAGACCACTGTAAAAACCGTGCGCAATACTAATAGACGGTTTCTGAGCGCTTATAAGGGAGCTGATGGAATTAAGACCGGTTTCACCAATGCCGCTGGCTTTAATTTAGTTGCTTCGGCGAAGCGCGGACGTGAACGCATCATCGCAACCGTTTTTGGTGGTAGGTCCACCGCCTCACGCAACAAGCGGATTGCAGAGCTCTTAAATATGGGCTTCAAGCGCGCTCCATCATCTATGAATTATGTTAAGCCAAAGCTACCAGATTATAAATATTCTGCGAATGGCGGAATTGTTGGTAAGACAACCCGTCAAATGACCGCAGTTAAGAAGTCATTGCGTCCTAAAATGCGGCCATCAGATGACGCATCTGTCGTCGAACAAGTACTTAATGAATTGGCAACCACTTCTGAAAAAATTATTGTAAAGGTTCCAAAAATTGAAATACTAAAATATTCCGCGATAGCACCAAAAGACAAAACAGCCTCCCCCAAAGCGCGTCCAAGTCGCTTTTTATCCACTACCAAGCCAACTCAAACGAAGACTGTGGCTCGGTTGGCAACACAGGCAGAGGGAAATTGGACGATTAGCATTGGAAAATACCAATCACAAGGCTCCGCAGAGCGTATTTTGCTTCGCACAGCCCTGGCTGAAATGGGAACACTTGACGGGGCCAGCCGTGTTGTAAAAACCCGAACTACCGGGTTTGAGGCGCTCTTTAAAGGCCTGACCCGTGAACGCGCCGACTTGACGTGTCGTCGTCTACATGCGCGACAATTGGCCTGCATTCTGGTTGCGCCGCAATAAAACAAGACTTGTGCATCTCGCGTGTTTGGATCACCTTTATGTTATGAAAAACCTTACTTTTCCTGCTGTGATATCAACCCTAGAAGTTTTTGACAGTGATGTTCGTATTCCAGTACGTCGCATATTTTGCGTTGGGCGCAATTACGCTGCCCATGCACGAGAAATGGGAAACAATGAACGTGACCCACCGTTTTTCTTCACTAAACCTGCAGATTCTATAGTGAAAACGGGCACGACTTTGCCCTACCCACCACAAACTAATGATTTGCATCATGAAGCTGAGCTGGTTGTTGTTGTTTCAAATGGTGGCGCAAATATTAAATTAGAAGATGCTAAAAATTATATTTTTGGTTTTGCTGCCGGAAATGACCTTACGCGCCGTGATTTGCAAACTATAGCCAAGGCTCAGAAGCGGCCTTGGGATATGTCCAAAGCATTCGACAACAGCGCCATCATTGGTCAAGTGCATCGTGGATGTGAAATAGCCAGCACAGCAGGCATTCGTTGTTTTGTGAATGAAAGCCTCCGCCAATCATCAACGTTAGATAAAATGATGTGGTCTACGGAAGAAATTATTGTAGCCCTATCTGCAACTGTAGAACTTAGCGCAAGGGGACGTCATAATGACCGGTACACCTGAAGGCGTAGGTCCTGTCGCACCAGGCGAGCAATGCCGTGTTGAGATTGACAGTTTAACGCCTGCAACCTTCGACTTCGCTCTATAGCGTTTCAGCCAAGAGCCGCTGCAAGAAGGGTTTGAGTATATAAATGTTTTGGAGCATCAAACACAGATGACGCCGATCCATGTTCCACGATATCTCCATCTTTCATCACTAGGACCTTGTGCGATAAAGCTCGCACAACTTTAAGATCATGACTGATAAACAGGTAACCCAACTGATATTTTGTCTGCAAACCTCGCAAAAGCTCGACAATTTGAACCTGGACAGTCCGATCTAGAGCTGATGTTGGTTCGTCCAGTACAACAAATTTTGGTTTCAAAATCATCGCGCGAGCTATTGCGATCCTTTGACGCTGCCCACCCGAAAACTCGTGCGGATAACGATCCATGGTTTCAGGATCCAAGCCGACCTCTTGCAAAATCTCAGATACAGCGGCGCGGTGATCCTTTTCACTCGATTTTTTGTGCACTGTCAGGCCTTCAGAGATAATCTCCATCACAGACATTCGTGGACTAAGGCTACCAAATGGATCCTGGAAAACGATTTGCATATCCGATCGAAACTTGCGCATTTGGCGCCTGCCAGCCCGCGAAATATCATGGTTCATAAATGAAATGCGGTTTTCCGACTCAATCAAACGCATGATAGCTAAAGCTAGGGATGTCTTTCCAGAGCCCGACTCTCCTACCACACCCAAGGTTTCACCTGCACGCACAGACAAAGTGGCATCATTCACGGCTTTGACATAGCCAACTGTTCTGCGTAGTAAGCCACGCTGAATAGGAAACCAGATTTTAAGGTTTTGTGTCTCTAATAATTCTGGGGCATCTGCCAGAACAGGGCTCGGGGTCCCAATCGTTTCAGCGTCCAACAACAGCTTTGTATAGTGGTGTGATGGTGACCCAAAGATTTTTTTGGTCGAACCACTTTCAACAACTTCACCATGCTGCATCACAACCACGCGATCCGCTATCTTTCGTACAACACTTAAGTCATGGGTTATAAACAGGAGACTTAAGCCCTCAGTGCGTTTAAGATCGGCCAGTAGCTCGAGAATTTGCGACTCAATCGTTACATCAAGCGCAGTGGTAGGCTCATCCGCAATCAACAATTCTGGGCCGTTCGCAAGTGCCATGGCGATCATGACACGTTGTCGTTGTCCGCCTGAAAGTTGATGTGGATAGGACTTCAGACGCATCTTTGGATCCGGGATACCCACTTTAATAAGTAACTCAATAATTCGTTTTGTTAATGGCTCGCCGTTCAACCCTTGATGGATCGATAGGCTTTCACCTAGCTGTTTCTCAATCGTATGCAACGGATTCAGGGACGTCATAGGCTCTTGGAAAATAAAACTGATATCATTACCACGAATACGCCTCAGGGTGGTTTCCGAAGCGCCTAGCACTTCTTCACCCTGATAAAGCACAGAGCCACGAACAACAGTACTTTCCGGCAATAGGCCCACTGTCGCAAGTGCTGTCACAGATTTACCAGAACCCGATTCTCCAACCACAGCAACAGTTTCCCCGAGGGCTATGTCAAAAGAGACGCCTTTAACGGCCCTACTGATTTGTCCATCTTGGCTGAAATCAACCTGCAAGTCGCGGATACTAAGCAAACTCATTGAAAAACCTTCCGCGGGTCAAAAGCATCCCGCACACCCTCAAAAATAAAAACCAGTAGTGAAAGCATGATTGTGAAGACAAAAAACGCGGTGAACCCAAGGTGTGGGGATTGAAGATTCAGTTTCGCTTGCTGCGATAGCTCACCTAGCGATGGTGAAGACGAGGGCAATCCAAATCCCAGAAAATCCAGGCCAGCTAAAGTTGAGATTGCACCGGTAACAATGAACGGCAAAAACGTAAGCGTCGCAACCATAGCGTTCGGAAGAATGTGGCGCATCATTATCGTCCAATTATTGACCCCAAGCGCTTCAGCAGCACGAACGTATTCAAAATTCCGAGCGCGGAAGAATTCTGCCCGTATCAACCCGGTCAGAGCTGGCCATCCGAAGATAATCGATAAAACCGCCAGTAGCCAAAAACTTCGACCTAAAATAGCAGTTAAAATGATGATCACATACAAAGAGGGAAGCGCACTAAAAATTTCAAGAAACCGCTGAAAAAGCAAATCCAACCAACCACCAAAATATCCCTGTATTGCACCTGCAATAATACCAATTATCGAAGCGAACACTGTAACAACCAGAGCAAATAGAATGGACAGGCGAAACCCATAAATAACCCGCGCCAAAACATCCCGCGTCGTATCATCAGTGCCCAGCAAATGATCCCAGTCAGGCGGGGACGGCGCAGAACGACCCAAATCATTGGGCGTATCATAGCTATAGGGAACGGGCGGCCAAATCATCCAACCTTTTTTGAAGCCAATAGTTTTTGCATCTAGTTTATCATTATCAACAGCTTCGATGTATTTTTCGGGATCATCGAAACACATTTCCAGGCCGCCAGTTTTGATTAAACATTTAACCTCAGGGTCTCGATAGGTCGCCTCAGTTTTAAAATCCCCTCCAAAGGTGGTCTCTGGATAAAATTTTATTACAGGGCTGTAAAGATTACCGCGATAGTTGACCAGAATAGGTTTATCGTTAGCAAGAAATTCAGCGAATAGACTTAGGCCAAACAGGATTGCGAAAATCCAAAGTGACCAAACAGCTCGGCGATTTTTACGGAAATTCATTAAGCGCCGACGATTAAGAGGTGAAATGGTAATCATCCCCGAGCCTCAAAATCTATACGTGGATCTATGAAAACATACATCAAGTCAGACAAAATCCCAATGACTAAAGACAGCAAACCAAAAGCAAACAGGGTACCAAACATTACTGGGTAATCCCGACTTATCGCAGCTTCAAAGCCGAGACGTCCAAGACCATCCAATGAGAAAATCGTTTCAATAAATAGAGAGCCCCCAAAAAAAACGCCAATAAACAGGCTTGGAAATCCCGCAATTACAATCAGCATTGCGTTACGAAACACATGCCCAAACAACACTCTGTTTTCAGTTAAGCCTTTTGCTTTCGCCGTCACCACGTATTGTTTACGGATTTCGTCTAAAAACGAGTTTTTTGTAAGTAAAGTTAAAGTTGCAAAACCTGAGATCACAGACGCTAAAATAGGTAACGCCATATGCCAGAAATAGTCTCCAATTTTGCCAAAAACACTCAAGTCCTCCCAGCCATTTGAGGTCAATCCTCGGAGTGGAAAAATCTGCCAATACGATCCACCCGCAAACAAGACCAAAAGCATGATTGCGAAGAGAAACGAGGGAATGCCATAGCCCACAATAATCAAGCCACTGGTAACAGTATCAAATCTGCTCCCATCTCGCATGGCTTTGCGCACCCCCAATGGAATACAAACCAAATAAACAATCAATGTCGACCACAGCCCTAGTGAAATAGAAACTGGCATCTTTTCGAGTACTAAGTCAGTAACTTTAATGGAGCGAAAGTAGCTTTCACCAAAATCAAAGCGCATATACTTCCACATCATGTTCAGAAAGCGTTCTAATGGGGGCTTATCTAGACCAAATTCTCGCTCAAGTTGTTCTATATATTCAGCTGGGAGCCCTCGGGCGCCTGCATAACGTTCACTTGCCTCTTCTACATCGATTCCAGCATCCGCCCCACCTGTAATAGCGGCAAACACATCACCCTCACCTTCAAGCTGCGCCAACACCTGCTCAACAGGTCCTCCAGGGATAAATTGAATCAGTGCAAAATTAACAATCATCACTCCCAAAAGTGTTGGGATCACAAGCAGAAGCCGGCGGAGGATGTATGCACCCATATTAGTTCAAAACACCTGCAGCTTCTAATTTTGCGGCTTTTTCCACACTGAACCACCAGAAATCTAATTCTCCCCGGTCAAATGCGGGCAGGATCTCAGGGTGTTCATATTGGTCATAATAAGCGACCGTATGGACTGTTTTGTTCCACTGTGGAATCCAAAACTGTTTTGATCGAAGAACACGGTCTAGTGCAGTGATTGCTGTATTAAGTTCAGGCTTGGTTTCCGAACGTACGACTACCTCGATCAGCGCATCAACGGTAGGGTCTGATAGACCCATCAAATTCCGACTACTACCCTCCATAGCCTTCGTTCCAAAGTATTGCTCCAGTCCCGAAGATGGCTCAAACGTCATACGCATACTGTGGGTAGTCAAGTCGAAGTCATAAGCTCTTGAACGCTCTACACGTTGCGCCGGATCAACTCGATTTAAACTTGCTTGAATGCCCAAAGCTTTCATATTTTCAATCATTGGATTTGTTATGCGGTCGAACGCTGGCGAGCTATCGAGGACTTCTAATACAAAGACTTGTCCATCTTTCTCACGCATACCCGCATCGTTTACTAGCCATCCAGCTTGATCCAGAATCTTGGAGGCCTGTCTCAGGTTATTTCGGTCCAATTGCCGATTGCCTGATACAGGAGCCATTACTGCCGTTGCCGTCAGTAAATTCAAATCCGCCAAGCCCTGATCCACGAGCCCTTGCAGCAGAGCTAATTCTTGCCCCTCTGGGATTCCTTTAGCTTCTAGATCTGAGTTACCCCAAAAAGAGTTCACACGATCGTAAAGGCCATAAAACAACTGCTCATTGGACCACTCAAAGTTAAACATCAGACCCAATGCTTCACGCACTAAAGGATCCTGAAACTTCTCTCGACGTAAATTGAAGACATAACCCTGAGCTTGGCCAAGGCTTCCATCTGGTAGTTCTGTCTTGACCACATGACCTGCTTCGATTGCGCTGAAGTTATAGGACGTAGCCCATTGCTTTGACGAGTTTTCAGACCGGAATGTGTAAACTCCAGCTTTAAAACCCTCGAAAGCCGCTGCTGAATCTGCGAAATACTCGATCCGAATCTTCTCAAAATTATTACGCCCAATATTACTCGGAATATTGGCGCCCCAGAAATCGTCTCGAAGCTCGTAGATGACGCGTTCATTAATGGAATGAGACGCCAATACATAAGGTCCCGTTCCGATAAATGGGGTTAAAGTAGAATCATCGAGACGAGCTCCAGTACTCTCGAACCAACTTTTGGAAAATACAGGGATACCACCTGCCAAATCAATTACATCTCTCCTTGGGGCAGTTTCAGAAAAAATAAATTTGACCGTCAGTGGATCTACCACTTCAATCTTGTCCACCATACCTGATACCGCAGACCGGTAGGATGGAATGCCTTGCTCCATAAATAATTCGAACGTGAACTTAACATCTTCAGCTGTAAACTTTGACCCATCTGAAAATACGACGTCATCACGCAGATTGAAGACTGCCCAATTCCGGCTTTGAGGGTATTCGATAGTCTTACATAGGTAGCAATAAGATGCTGTTATATCATCAGCAAACGTTGTCAAAATAGTCTCGTATGGAGCGGAAGAAAGTGCGGCCGAGTTACCCTTGCGGGCATATGGGTTGAAACTGTCAAAGGTCCCACCGGACCATTGAGAAATTTCCCCACCTTTTGGTGCATTGGGGTTCACATAATCCAAATGCTTAAAGTCAGCGGGATATTTAAGATCACCAAAAAACGAATAACCGTGGCTTTTTATTACGGGATCGTGCCCGTCGGCCAATGCAGGCCAAGCACTGCCCAATAACATGATTGCAAAAATACCAAAACTCTTGCCCAAAGATACTTTCATAAAAATTACCCCTACCGTTTTTATTGCTCACATTTTTTTTGTTACCTTCAACCTAGCTCAATTTTTACGTTTGCGAAGTATTATCCTTAAAAATCTAAAAAAAATTTAGAAAAATATTTTTGCCCTTCAACAACAAAAAAATGTCCGCCGAAGTCTCGCCAATTTAGAAGGCAAATAATTAGGTTACTCTAGACTTTGAGGCGGGTGACGGTTTTAATTACCGATGGTCGCTAGATAAGCGATTAAGTTAGCACGATCCTGAGGCTTCGATATACCATTGAAGCTCATCTTTGTGCCTGGTGCGTATTTTGATGGTTTAGTCAGAAAACCGTCAAGGTTTTCTGATGTCCAAACGTCCGCAACTGCAATCAAGCTACCTGAGTATGCGAAGCCATCAACGGAAGCTACAACTCGATCAACAACACCATAGAGTGCTGGGCCTACACCGTTCATGCCATCTTGAAGCTTATGGCAAGATGCACATTTCTTGAATGTGCGTTCTCCTTTGTCCAGATCAGCCGTTGCTAAGAGATCTCCTAATAATGGACCCTCCTCAACGACAGCGGTATCTGAAGGCCCGTCGTCAGTTTCAATCCAGGCAATGCCGTGGTCTTCTCCATGGTGCGCGGGAGCATAAATTTTGTCAGCAACCCACCCACCAAGAACAAGTATAAGGAGCGCCATACAAAAAGCGCCAGCAATTTTGGTCAGTGTCATCGTGTCGAACATGTCGCGATCCGTGATTACAATTCTTTGTAGCACGTCTAGTCCCTTCCAACCCTGCCGCGCAAGGTGTAGATGGCGCGACTAAACGCCCTTTTTTGCTTTAAACTCTCAGGAGACCCAAAATGGCCAACAAAATTGCCTTTCAAGGTGAGTTAGGTGCATATTCTCATGAAGCCTGCATTGCAGCTCGGCCCAACCACGAACCACTGCCCTGCGCAACATTCGAGGATGTTATCGATGCAGTACGAAGCAGCAGTGCCGAATTTGCCATGCTGCCGATAGAAAATACAACCTATGGGCGCGTCGCCGATATGCACCGTCTTCTACCTGAAAGTGGCTTATTTATAAATGACGAAGTCTTCGTACGCGTGCGCATCAACCTCTTGGCACTTCCCGGCGTAAAGATTGAAGACATAAAAGTCGCACGCGGGCATTTAGTAATTTTACCGCAATGCCGTGAATTCTTGGATGTTCATGGCATAAAAGGAGAGGCCGCAGCAGATAACGCCGGTGCAGCTGCAGATATTGCGGCGGCCGGTGAGCGAAACGCAGCAGCATTAGCATCAGAGTTGGCAGGCAAAATATACGGCCTCAATATTTTACAAAAAAATGTTGAAGATCAGAAACATAATACTACTAGGTTTCTCTTAATGTCTGCAACAAACCAGCCTGATCGTCGCAGTAAAAAGATGATTACTAGCTTTGTTTTTCAAGTTCGCAATATTCCTGCGGCTCTCTATAAAGCCCTGGGCGGATTTGCCACAAACGGAGTAAATATGATAAAATTGGAAAGTTATATGGTTGACGGAGCGTTTACCGCCACACAGTTTTATGCTGATATTCAGGGGCACCCAGAAGACGCAAACGTACAACTCGCCTTGGAGGAATTATCCTTCTTCACTGACATGATTCGAGTTTTGGGCACCTATCCAGCTAACGGCTCTCGCCCCTGAACGATACGTTGGTATCGTTCAGGCATTCTTTTTTCGATAATAATAAAAATCAGACGGAGGCGGTTGTAATTTTCAGATAATAAAATTTCAGGTCAGTTCCGAAGATTAGGCTAAATACCAATCATGGAAAACACTTTGCAAGATTTTGGTTTAAAGAGCACAGGACGACATTCCTATTTATTTTGAACGCTATGCCATACGACTCGGTGATAGCTTGGCTGAGCCGTAGATTTAACCAACAGCCTAACTTCTAAATCGCTATCAAAAAAGTTGAAATCTATTTTTTTACGCCAGTTGGGTTTTAAATCCCTTACCCAGCCTCTCTGCACAGACGCATTACCTTCTCAAAAAAACCATTAGTTAAGGTGATTGAAACCCTTTCTTCCCAGGGCAGATGGACATCATAGTAAGCTGTAATAACTCCAAATACTCCCTGCGATTGAAGAAAATGTTTTGTTGATTTTAGATGTAATTACTCCAAGCCATCGTTCTATTGCAGTCTGTCCGACAACCATTTTTCCAACAAAAAATGCGCGATTGCACCACTACGTGCTGGGGTAATATTGGGATGAATTCCCTCAAAAACATCTACCATTTCTTCGCGACTCAACCAAAGAGCATCCTCAATCTCATTTGGATCGAGGTTGATTTCAGTACTTATCGCTTCACCCTCACAACCAAACATTAACGAAGCTGGAAAAGGCCAAGGTTGGCTCGCAAGATACTTGACAGCACCAACTTCTATTCCGGATTCTTCAAAAACTTCACGACGCACTGCAGCCTCCATAGTCTCACCCGGTTCAACAAATCCGGCCAATAGAGAGTACATGCCCATTGGCCAGCCTGGTGATCGCCCAATTAAAACTTTATTCCCATGAGTTATGAGCATTATAACAACAGGATCCATTCTCGGAAAATGAGATCGGTTACACGAAGTGCAATTGCGCTGCCAACCCGCCATAGAAATTTCTGAGGCATGGCCACAGGTCGAACAAAACCCATTGGTCCGATGCCATTCCAGTAATCCACGACCCGTAGCAGCCAATTCCGCATCTCTAGGCGACAGATGCGTCATAATCATGCGCAATTCAGAAAAATATTCGCCGTTTGTTAAACTTGGATGATACTGTTCAGAGGGATCTAAAAAGGCGTCCAAAGTTTTAGGTATCTCTTCAGGTTCCCACATCGATATATCAACTAAGAAAATCGGAATTCCTTCCTCATTGAGCCCCAGAAAAAGTAACGTTTCGCGCGGGCCCAAAATAGGATGGGTCAGGGCCACCCAAGCAAGCGCAATATCCTCTGGATCGTGTCCACAAACCAGAGGCTTACCGCGCCAAAAAAAAGTCACCCTTGCTCCAGGATGATTTTTAAGCGTTGATTGTGCAGCATCAGTACGAAGTTCCGCTGCACGATTTAGTCCAGATCCACCAAATGTAACTGTTTCAGCAAGATGCATGCGGTTTGTTCCTAACTTTGCAAGTATTTTACATTCAAATGCTGCTCCGCAGTGAATTGCAATATCAAATATTAACACCTATACAGTAATGGAGAGGTTGGCGCGGGTAAGTGCCTCGCCAACCTGGTCAGATCCGGAAGGAAGCAGCCACAACGAGCCCCACTTGGGTCGATGTCCAGCCTCTCACCTTACCCCCTTAAAAGAGCAGGGAGCTAGGATTTTATCTCAGCTCGCCTTGCTGGACCAATGGCTATTCGGCCTATATCATATCTATAAGATTCGAGGGATACGATGAAAAAAGCACCCGCATATCAAGTTTTGGCGCGTAAATATCGACCCGAAACCTTTGCCGATTTAGTCGGGCAAGACGCCATGATCCAAACGCTTCGAAATGCATTCGAAGCAGAACGAATTGCTCAAGCTTTTATCATGACAGGTATTCGTGGCACCGGCAAAACTACAACAGCACGCATAATTGCGAAGGGCATGAATTGCATTGGCACCAACGGCTTGGGCGGTCCCACAATTGATCCATGCGGTGTTTGCGAAAACTGCACCTCAATAATGGAGGGTCGCCATGTAGATGTGTTGGAAATGGATGCTGCCAGTAGGACCGGTGTGGGTGACGTACGAGAAATCATCGACTCTGTTGCTTATCGGGCTGCGTCCGCCCGCTACAAGATCTACATAATTGATGAAGTTCACATGTTGTCGACCAATGCATTTAACGCTCTGCTAAAAACGCTAGAGGAGCCACCAGCACACGTTAAGTTTATTTTTGCAACTACTGAAATTCGAAAAGTTCCTGTTACAGTACTATCGCGCTGCCAACGGTTTGACTTACGCCGTATTGAGCCAGAAATTATGATCGCTTTGCTGAGGAAAGTAGCTAACGCAGAAGACGCTAAAATTACTGATGAGGCACTTGGTCTTATCACACGCGCCGCAGAAGGATCTGCACGGGATGCACAGTCTTTGCTTGATCAATCTATTTCGCACGGTGCGGGTGAAACCTCCGCAGAACAAGTGCGCGCAATGCTAGGACTTGCCGACCGCGGTCGGGTCTTAGACTTATTTGATCTTATATTGCGTGGCGATGCCGCTGGCGCATTAAATGAAATTTCAGCTCAATATGCAGAAGGAGCCGATCCGATGGCTATTTTGCGCGATCTAGCCGAAGTTAGCCACTGGGTAAGCGTGATAAAAGTCACTCCGGAGGCCGCAGAGGATCCAACGGTTTCACCTGATGAGCGCAACCGTGGCCTCAAAATGGCAAGTACACTGCAAATGCGGGTTCTGAGCCGTATGTGGCAAATGCTATTAACCGCGTTGGAAGAAGTTGGTCGAGCGCCAAACTCAATGATGGCAGCTGAGATGGCCATTATTCGTTTGACGCATGTTGCGGATCTACCAACACCGACCGACCTCATCCGAAAGTTGCAAAATACAATACCGCCAGCAAAAGCTGCAACCGACGCAGCTACCAGCACAGGTGATCAAGTTCAACACTCACAAAAGGCAGCGCACAATAACAATCAAACCGGAAAACCTGCTGTTCAAAAAGCGATACCTACAAACTCAGGACCCACCTCTGGCGGAGTACCCACAAGTGGAAATACAGCCATGGCACTCGCCCCGCCCGAAGATGAACCGTTAGCCCACTTTGCCAGCTTTGAAGATGTACTCGAATTAATACGGCATCACCGAGATGTAAAACTTCTGGTGGATGTCGAGACGAGCCTTAGATTGATAAGCTATGCACCAGGTCGGATTGATTTTGAACCAACTGACAGTGCCCCACGAGACTTGGCTCAAAGATTAGGTGCGCGGTTGAAAAGCTGGTCAGGCAATCGCTGGGCTATCTCAATAGGTACAGGAGGTGGGGCTACGATTGCCGAAACCAAAAACGCGGTTAAAGAGGCTTTGAAAGATCAAGCAAAAGCGCATCCATTAGTAATTGCCGTATTTGACGCATTTCCAAAAGCAAAAATCATAAATATCCGGACCCCTCAAGCTCTCGAAGCCGAAGCACATGTTGATGCTCTGCCGGAGATCGAAGATGAATGGGATCCCTTCGACGAAGAGTGATTTATTTACTCAAACTGATTATCAACATAAAATAAAGTAAAATCTAAACGAGGAATTCAAATGCTCAAAGGTCTCGGTGGAATTGGCGATATGGCCAAAATGATGAAAACGGCTCAGGAGATGCAAGGGAAAATGACCCAAATGCAAGATGAGTTAGACAATATAATCATCACTGGAGAAAGTGGCGCAGGCCTAGTGACGGTAACCGCAACAGCTAAAGGCTCTTTGACTGGTTTGAATATTGACGCTAGCATTTTTGACCCAAACGAAAAAGAAGTTGTAGAAGACCTGATATTAGCTGCAATTAAAGATGCACAAGCAAAAGCATCACAACGTTCAAATTCGGAAATGCAACGATTGCAAGAAAGCCTTGGTCTTCCAGCAGATATGAAGCTACCTTTCTAATCTACTCATCAAAAGTCTCTTGCGGGCAATAGCTTTTGCCCGCAACAGTAGTAAAATGAATAATAGCTCAAAAAATTTAGATCATTTGATTGAACTGATGGCCAAACTGCCAGGGTTAGGCCCAAGATCTGCCCGACGGGCGGTTTTGCATATGATAAAGAAACGCGCCTTACTCATGACGCCTTTAGCGGACGTCTTGGCCGAGGTAGTTCAGACAGTACGTGAATGCATTATCTGTGGAAATGTAGGCACATCCGATACCTGCGATCTTTGCAAAAACCCTAAACGTTCCAATGGAGAGATCTGTGTCGTAGAAGATGTCGCTGATCTTTGGGCCATGGAACGTTCGAACGTCTTCAAAGGTCGTTATCATGTTTTGGGGGGGACTTTGTCGGCGCTTGACGCAATTGGGCCTGATGAGCTGCGAATTCCAAGACTGATAAAGAGGATTCATGAAGAAAATATTACTGAAGTTATTTTGGCGCTCAATGCAACAATTGATGGCCAAACGACAGCGCATTATATTGCAGACCAACTGAGCGAAGTCAGAGTTTCGAGCCTGGCTCAAGGTGTACCAATTGGCGGTGAGTTGGATTACCTAGATGACGGCACGATCACAGCCGCTCTCAAAGCACGTAAAAATTTGTAGTCTAGAAGTCCTCAGTAAGAGGTTTTCCACATTAAGTTTTAGTAAAAAAAGGGACGGCGTTAGCCGCCCCTTTTCTCAATATGCTCTAATCTGCTTGCTCTTCATCTTTGCCACTTGGCAAGTTGAAGAAGCTTTCAGCGTCCAAAAGATCACCATGTTTATTTTCTTCCTCTTCAGGGGTATCAGCCAAGGTAAAAGTCTCCAGACCAGAGATTTTTGCTGGGATGCGTGGCTCTTCAGACATGCCGAGGCTTTGCTCTGTGCTTACCAAACGGCGACGCTCGTCATCAGACATAACATCACCTTCTCGTATTTTTTTCGCATTGGCTTTTTGGACCAATAAATCAAGCTCAGACTGCTTACAAAGGCCCAGTGCTACTGGATCAATTGGCGTAATATTCGTAATATTCCAATGCGTCCGTTCACGGATAGCTTGGATTGTTGGTTTGGTAGTTCCTACCAATTTTGAAATTTGGCCATCGGTAAGTTCTGGGTGGAATTTCACCAACCAAAGGATTGAGGCCGGACGATCTTGGCGCTTTGAAAGCGGCGTATAACGGGGCCCGCGGCGTTTTTCTTCGCCAACAGCAGATGAATTAAACTTCAGTACCAATTTGTAAAGTGGATCAGCCTGAGCACTATCAATTTCTTCTTGCGTCAATTGATTGTTGGTAATCGGATCAAAGCCCTTAACGCCTGCGGCCACGTCACCATCAGCGATGCCCTGAACTTCAAGCTCATGCATTTCAACAAAATCAGCAATCTGCTTGAATGTAATTGTTGTATTGTCCACCAACCACACGGCAGTGGCTTTCGCCATAATAGGTTTTGCCATCTCGGCCTCCATCAAAAAAATATTATCCCAAACATAGCTTCTTCAACGCCTTGCAGCGGTCCCGGTTTTTGGCGGAACGAGTTACCAATGTAGAGAAACTTATTCATGATATAAGGTGTTCCAACAGAAAGGGAAAGCCCTATGATACTCCAAACCGTTTTTAGGACTGATGCTAAATCAGCAAGCTAAAAATAAAGCAATTTAGACGCTAAAGTCTTGCGTTCAGACGCTCTCTAAGAATACTTGAACATCAGATATTATTTTGGAGTTACTCATGATTGAAAGGCGGGGCACAACCGCTCGCGCCAGCCAAATTGTTAAGCACAATGGGGTTGCATATTTATCCAGCCAAGTGGCAGAGGGCGATAGTATTTAGCACAATCTTTCCGATATGCTGGTTTGATTCCATTAGCCGGTGGGCCTCGGCAGCCTCGCTCAAAGGAAATTCACTGTCCATTACTGGCGCAATCCGACCTGCTTCTAAATGGGGCCAAATTTTTTCAAGCAATTCAGATCTAATAGACGCTTTTGCCAAGTCACTTTGTGGCCTCAAAGTTGAGCCAGTTATTTTCAGTCGGCGCGACAAAAGCTGTACCAGATTCAATTCAACCTTTGGTCCTTGTAAAAAGGCAATTTGTACCAACCGGCCATCATCAGCCAACGATTTTAAATTTCTTTGTATATATTCGCCGCCCACCATGTCCAAAATCAAATCAACGCCACCGTAAGTTTTAACAACATCTTCGAAAGCTTCAGAGCGGTAATTAATTACCCGTTCAGCACCTAAATTCTTGCAAGCTTGACATTTTGCTTCTGAACCTGCCGTTGCGATCACTCGCGCACCAAAAAGATTAGCCAATTGAATTGCTGTTGTCCCTATCCCCGATGAGCCACCATGGACCATAAATTTCTCACCTGGTTTCAGGCCACCCCTCTGAAATACATTGGAATATACAGTAAAGTAGGTCTCAGGTAAGCAAGCAGCTTGTGCAAGCGATAGGCCTTTCGGCACTGGTAAACAGTGAGACGCTTGTGTAGCCACATATTCGGCATATCCCCCGCCCGGCAAAAGTGCACAGACTTCGTCTCCGATTGGCCCAGTCTGTAACTCCAGAACCAACGGCGTAAATAGTTCCTGCACCTTCAAGGCCGGGCAGGTCGCTGGCACTAGGTGGGGGGTTATAAAGACCGGCTCGCTGCAATGCATCAGGCCGATTTACCCCCGCGTACGCTAATTGAATGACAACTTCACCATGCCTTGCCAAAGGTACGGGACGCTCAGTTAGTTTCAATACATTGGGCCCACCAGCCTTTGTAATACTGATAGCTCTCATAGTAGTCATCTTAAACCTCTTTTTATACTCTTGGTTTTGGAGCACCTCCGGGAAGGTCTCCTCGTACGACTGGTCTTTTGAGCTTTTCTAAAATTCTTAAAGGACCAGACATCATAGCATTCAGAGGCTCATTTGCTTTGATGCGGCTTTTAAAAACTTCAATGTGCATCACATTTTCAATTCGGCGATCAAGAAATTCCCAAGTACTCTCAGAATTTAGACTATCATCACCCAGCCAAAATAGCACAGTAGAGGCATAGACTGCACTCAATATAACCCGTTTTGTATACCAGTTTACATCATCCGAGGTGTCTCCAAGCGCGTTCCAAATTTCGTCAGCAGTGCCCCAAATCAACTTGGCACCCTGCGCGGCATGATTGGGAAGGGCAAATAAACTGCTACCCCGGCGCACAATTTCTTTGTCAGCACCCGCTTCCAGCCGCAAGCGGACTGCAAGTGTGACTTTGGCACGAACCTTCATGCCATCTGTAATTGCATTCGCGTAATCACGTCGCATCTTTTGATCGCCAGCCTCATGAAAAGCCACCGCCAAATCGACTGCCCCACCTGGTGCGATTGCCAAAGCAATAGATCTGTCCATACCCAAGTCTTCAATAGCTTTTTCAAAACAGGCTTGTGACCAACCGTCAAAGACGACATGCGGTAGCGCCGCAGCAAGAAGTTCAGATTTCCGTAATTCTAAAATCATAGGTCCCTCAGTTCAGTAAAGCTAGACAACAAGCACAGGCTGCGTTAACAGGCAACTTCCTGCAATTTTGCATTTTAAACTAGAAAGGTGGTGAAAACCACATGCAGGTTAGTGTTCGCGACAATAATGTCGATCAGGCCCTTCGGGCCCTGAAGAAGAAGCTACAACGCGAGGGTGTTTTTCGTGAAATGAAGCTAAAGCAACATTTCGAGAAACCGTCTGAGAAGAAAGCACGCGAGAAGGCCGAGGCCATCCGTCGTTCTCGGAAGCTGGCGCGCAAGAAACTCCAACGTGAAGGAATGATGTAAGTCAATCCTAGGGGAGAGCGCTCCGATACACATTCGAAAAACCCCGGCCTTCTGGATGGGGTTTTTCTTTTTGTTTATAATGGAAGTGCAGTTGTTTTAAAAACTGTGCGTAGGGCAAAACTAGACTGCATTTGAGCCACACCGGGCAGTGTCGCCAGATATTTACGGTGAATGCGGGCAAAGTCTTCAGTGTCCTTTGCCACAACCTTGAGCAGGTAATCAGCAGTTCCTGCCATCAAGTGGCATTCCAGCACATCCGGTATTAAGGCAACTCGTTTCTCAAAAGCAGCCAAAACTTCATCCGCCTGCCCACTAAGAGTTATCTCAACAAAGACTGTGGTGCGCCGGTCAACTTTACGAGGATCAACAAGGGCCACGTAATCTTTTATATATCCATCAACCTCCAGACGCCCAACACGGCGATGACATGCGGATGGCGACATATTCACCTCATCCGCCAAATCAGAATTTGAAATACGGCCTTTGACCTGCAAAACAGATAAAAGCCGTCGATCTGTTGCATCTAACTTCATATTTAATACCTTTTCTTCGAATATTATGTAATAAAAGGCTAGAATCTTCAATAGATATAGATCCTCACAAAAGCCAACACAAACTCAATAAAATAAATATCTGCACTAAAGAAAGGCCGTCCAAAAGCTTTCGTTATGTCCATTTAAGAATTAACTTAGGTCGCTTTGAAAGCTTAAAAATTTAACCAGAGGCTCTGCCTTGGTAGTCCGGGATCAACCGCTTTTGCGGCAGGCTCCAACTTATCCAGAGTTTATTTAATATTATTAATTTTGCGTAAAATTATAAAATTAACGATCAAAAGGCGTATAATGTTGATAACCTACCAACTGTACGGTCGTGATAGATAAATCCAAAGAGCGTTACCTCACAAGTGTATGGCAACTCTGGGGATTTAATATGCGATGAGCCATCGTAATGCTCGAAAGCTTAACTTCGCAAAAGACCTCCAGTAGCCTTGGTCACTTTTTCAACAATCTTGGCCGCTATAACCTCGATGTCCACGTCTTTAAGGGTCGTTTCTTTTGGTTGAATTCGCACCGTGACAGCCAACGACTTTAGTCCCTGACCGATTGATCCGCCAGTAAACTCATCAAAAACATGGACGTCCTCAATCAATGCCTTGTCCGCGCCCATAGCAGCATTCACCAAAGTGATTGCCTCAACAGACTGATCCACAACAAATGCAAAGTCTCGTTCGACAGCCTGCAAATCACGCATTTGTAGCGCGGCGCGCGTTGCTGTTTTTGATTTTGGTATCGGAATATTTTTGGTGTGCACAATAAAGGCTACCACAGGACCTTTAACGCCCAATCCCGCCCTAACCTTAGGATGCAACTCACCAAAACTTGCTAGTGAAGTCCTGCCAAGTGCCATGTGCGCCGAGCGTCCCGGATGCCACCATTCGGATAATCCACGCTGAAATTGCACTTTAGCTGGTGCCCCTAACGCTTTCAGGACAGATTCGGCGCCCGCCTTGGCGTCATACAAATCTACATCCCGGCTCATTTCATGAACATCTTTCGGGCCGGTATGACCAACCAATATACCACATGCCAATGTCTCTTGATCGTCAGGCTCACCACCATGCCAAACTGGACCTACTTCGAATAATGCCATATCCATAATACCACGCGCTTGGTTGCGCGCCGCAGCTTGTAGCAGACCCGGCAAAAGGGACGGTCGCATATGACTCATTTCGGAGCTGATAGGGTTAGACAGCCGAGTTTCATCAAAACCACCACCAAAGACCTTCGCCGAAGGTTCATCAATGAAGCTGTAAGACACGCATTCATTGTACCCCAAAGATGCAATCGTGCGGCGAGCCATATGCTCGCGACTTTGCTGCACATTTAATACAGGCTTTGGGATACCCGCTTGCGCGCGCGACATAGGTTTGCCTACCAATTTAGTCAGCGAAGCTATCCGCACAACTTCTTCAACCAAATCAGCCTCACCCGTCACATCAGGGCGCCAGCTTGGAACAGTGGCCATATCGCCCTCAAGCACAAATCCAAGCGCAGTGAGCGTTTCCCGCTGCGTACTGCCTGCGATCTCCATTCCAACCAAAGACTGAACCCTGTCTGTATCCAGTTTATAAGCCCTTGAAGTATCAGGAATCTCACCCACTTGGATCATTTCAGAGACTTCACCACCCGCATGTTCCAAAATCAGCGCAACGGCCAAATCCAGACCCACTGGTGTAAATTCAGGGTCAATCCCACGTTCAAAGCGGTAACGCGCGTCTGAGTTTATTTTCAAGGCCCGGCCGGCGTAAGCTATTTGGATTGGGTCCCAAAACGCTGCTTCAACAAAAACATTCACAGTTTCATCCGTGCAGCCCGTCGCCAGACCACCAATTATTCCCGCAATGCTTTCGACACCATTGTCATCACTTATGACCATCTGTCCGCGCTCTAACGTATATTCTTTATCGTCTAGGGCTACGATTTTTTCACTGCCTAAAGCACGATGTACCCGCAAGTTCCCCACAATTTTATCCACATCAAAAACATGTAAAGGCCTATTTCGGTCAATTGTAAAAAAGTTGGTCACATCAACCAAAAAACTGATGGGCCGCATGCCTACCCCTTGTAACGCTTTTTGTAGCCAAGCAGGGCTTGGCCCGTTTTTCACACCTTTGATCACACGTCCGCAGAAAACTGGACAGCCATCGAGTGTATCTGCATCAATACTAACCTTAATATCAGACACAAAGCTGGCTTTAATGGGCTTGTCGTCATGGGCCTTCAATGTTCCCAAACCACGAGCAGCGAGGTCACGCGCTATGCCTTGTACGCCCAGGGCATCAGGTCTGTTTGGCGTGATTGCAATCTCAATTACAGGATCAACAAGTGCCGGGTCATTGACAGCTAACCAATTAGAAAAGCTTTGGCCCACTTCCCCTGAGGCCAATTCGATAATGCCGTCATGCTCTTCACTCAACTCCATCTCTCGCTCGGAGCACATCATGCCATAGCTTTCGATACCACGAATTTTCCCAACGCCGATCGTCGTATCAATTCCAGGCACATAAACGCCCGGTGATGCAATCACTACTATGATGCCAGCCCGCGCATTCGGAGCGCCACAAATTATTTGTGTAATGCCCGTATCTGTTTCGACCTGACACACTTTGAGCTTGTCTGCATCTGGATGCTTTTCTGCCTTCCGCACTTTGCCAATCTTAAAAGCAGATAATTTGGCAGCAGGATTAACCACCTCTTCGACTTCAAGCCCGAGGTCGGTCAACGCATAAGCGATTTCATCAAGTGATGCAGTCGTTTCCAAGTGGTCTTTTAACCAAGACAATGTGAATTTCATAAAAGGCCACCCCGGTCGTCAAAATTGTTATGCTCCGAGGTTTGAATAACGGGGTTTCCGTCAGAGGGAAACCCTCCAGCTATCCAAAAAAAACCGTGGGCTTTGACGAGGCGTGAATGGTCATCCCGCTGAACCAACCCAACCAACTTTTAATTTTGAGCGTTCTAATTTTAAACATTAAGTCAGGTTCCAGCATACATAAAGTTTGAGTGACCGGCGGACCACACCCTCATCGCCACATCTAAGCCTGGATCCACCTGATTATATTCAGAATTTTTGATGAATAATCAATCGTGTAGTCAGGATAATTATTGACGCCCACAAATAAGGTATGCAAATTTTAATTGAGATTTGGCTAACGATTCTCTGTTCAACCACCGCTTACTTGTCAGGCTCCAAGAGCTGATCGATAACCCTGTCTAAAGCTTCTAATTCTGGTGCATTAGAATCAACAGCAAGCATATTCCGCGTAAACGTTAACCGCCTGAATTTTATAAAGAAATATCCTTAGCTGCTTAATCCACTTATAAGGCCCGGCTTATCAAGCGCCAAAAACCCATAATGGCGTAGCCAGCGCAAATCACTGTCAAAGAACGCCCGCAAGTCGGGGATACCATATTTCAACATCGCTATTCGATCGATTCCAAGGCCAAATGCAAAGCCCTGATACTTTTGTGGATCAATCCCACCAGCTTTCAAAACTTTCGGATGAACCATACCGCTGCCCAGAATTTCCATCCAGTCGTTACCTTCCCCAACTTTCAACTGCCCCCCCGACCAGCTGCAGCGGATATCAACTTCGGCGGAGGGCTCGGTGAAAGGGAAATGCGAGGCTCGGAAGCGCAGCTCAACACTATCAACTTCAAAGAAAGCCTTCACAAACTCCTCTAAACACCATTTCAAATTAGCCATAGAAATGTCTGTATCCACAGCTAAGCCTTCTACTTGGTGGAACATGGGCGTGTGTGTTTGATCATAGTCGGCGCGGTAAACGCGACCAGGACAAATAATGCGCAAGGGTGCACCCATTTTTTCCATAGACCTGATTTGAACAGGACTAGTGTGTGTACGTAGTACATGTGGAGGACGGTCATCGTCTTCGGCGCGATATGTATAAAACGTATCCATCTCAGCCCGTGCTGGGTGATGACCCGGGATATTCAGCGCATCAAAATTATACCAGTCACTTTCAATTTGTGGACCTTCGGCCACGCCAAATCCCAAGTCAGCAAAAATCGCAATTACTTCTTCCCACACCTGAGAAATCGGATGTATCGAGCCTTGACGCTCAGTTCGACTCGGCAAAGTGACATCAAGCCACTCTGATTTTAGTCGCTCTTCCAATGCTGCGTCAGCAAGGGATGACCTACGTGCGAGCAACGCAGAATTTACTTCATCTTTAAGTGTGTTTAAAGCTGGGCCTGCAAGTTGCCGCTCTTCCGGTGTCATTTTCCCCAAGGAGCGCATCTGCAAGCTGATCTCACCCTTTTTGCCGACAGCCTGAACACGAAGATCTTCAAGAGACGACTCGTCGCTCGCATCTGCAATTAATTTCAAATATTTTACTCGCAGATCGTCCATTGGACACTCCTAGTTGCCTTAATATACGTGCTATCGAGAATATGCCGGCCGGGCAAGAGTAACTGGGGGGAGGCGACAAAATCAAAAATAAATTCTTGAAACAAAATAGCCCCGGAATTTCTTCCGAGGCTATCCTCAATAATTCTATATCCTTGATTTAAACCAAAGCTGCCTGAGCTTTTGCTACGACCGCACCAAAAGCAGCAGGTTCGTTCACTGCCAAATCGGCTAAAACCTTGCGGTCAACTTCGATACCAGCAAGCGAAAGACCATTGATAAAACGGCTATACGATAGACTTTCATCATGGCTACGGCATGCAGCATTGATACGCTGAATCCACAAGCTCCTAAAATTACGCTTACGGACCTTCCGGTCGCGTGTCGCGTACTGGTTTGCCTTATCGACTGCCTGTGTAGCTGTCTTAAAGACGTTTTTACGACGACCAGAATAACCTTTGGCAGCTTTAATTATTTTTTTATGACGGGCGTGGGTTACTGTACCACCTTTAACGCGTGACATCTCTGTAAACCTCCTTAACGATCATAGGGCATATAGCTCTTGACGATTTTCGCGTCAGGAGCGGACAGAGCGGTCGTACCGCGTGCGTCACGAATGAATTTACGGGTACGTTTAATCATACCATGGCGTTTGCCTGCTTGTGCAGCCATTACCTTACCGGTCGCTGTCACTTTAAAGCGCTTTTTTGCGCTAGACTTAGTCTTCATCTTGGGCATTTCAGTCTCCTATTTGAGGTCGTTTGACGCACGACTCGGCATGCCACTGTCGGCCGGCCGCGCGCTAGAAATTGGGTTTTATGCATGAACGCCATCAAGGGCAAGCGTTAATTTCCAAGGCATGGTGGTGGCAACCACTTTTAAAACGTCCATAATGCAGTTTATAGCGCTAACTTGGCTCCTAAAAGCGTTCAAACCACTGCAAGCATAGCCGATCCCAGAAGAAATCAACCAAGACTATCGTAACAAAATGCAAGTCTAAACACGTTTTGAAGGCTAACATTGGTCCTCAAAAATTAAATAGTCAAACTTAAGTACTACTATATATCTGGCTCTGAGCGGTAAATTAGACGTTCTTCACATGGAGCGACACGAAGAATATTTGTGGTGCCAGCAGTGTTAAACGGAACGCCCGCGGTAACAGCTATCTGATCAGATTCCTTGGCGAAACCTTGACTGACTGCAGCCCGAGCCGCAGCAACAACCGCCAGCTTAAAGCGATCAACCGGCCCAGTAATAACACAGTTTGTTCCCCAAGTGAGGCACAGACGGCGCGCGGTACTAATATTTGAAGTCAGGGCAATAATGGGGACACGAGGTCTTTCCCGAGCGGTTAAACTTGCAGTCGTCCCAGAAGACGTAAAACACGCAATGGCTTTAATTTCAGTTGTTTCTGAAATTTCACGTGCGGCAGCTACAATACTGTCTGCAACGGTTTTGCCCTTAGCAGATCGGCTGGCTTCAATCAGGTTAGTGTAAGTTGGATCGCGCTCCACCTCTATGGCAACGTTGTTCATAGTAGTAACAGCTTCTATCGGGAAATCACCCGCAGCAGATTCAGCAGAAAGCATAATAGCGTCTGTTCCTTCATAAATTGAGTTTGCTACATCGCTAACCTCCGCTCGGGTTGGCATCGGGCTTTCAATCATGCTTTCTAACATTTGCGTAGCAACAATAACTGGCTTCGCTGCAGCACGGCATTTCCGGACCAATTGTTTTTGAATTGGTGGCACTGCTTGCACCGGCAACTCAACGCCAAGATCTCCACGAGCGACCATAATTCCATCACTAACACGAAGGATTTCGTCAAAAGCTTCAACGGCTGCGGGTTTTTCAATTTTGGATAAAACAGCGGCACGGCCATTTGCCAATGCTCGCGCTTCATACACATCTTCAGGACGTTGCACGAACGACAACGCCAACCAGTCCACTCCTAATTCACAGGCAAATTCCAAATCAGCACGATCTTTTGGAGATAAAGCTTTTAAAGGAAGCACAACATCCGGCACGTTAACTCCTTTACGGTTCGAGATGGTACCACCGGCGACAACAACACAATCTGCGAAATCTAGGCCACAGCTTTTAACAGATAACCGGATTTTACCATCATTCACTAAAACACTTGCGCCCTGTTTGAGCGCCTGGAAAATCTCAGGGTGAGGCAATTCCACTCGGTTAACGTTGCCCTCTTGAGGATCTAAATCAAGACGAAAATCAGCGCCATTAACTAATTCTTCTTCATCATTCTTGAAGGATCCAACCCGCAACTTAGGCCCCTGCAAGTCCGCAAGAATTGCAATTGGGCAGTTGAGATCTTTTTCTATTTGGCGAATAATTGCATGCCGCGCAGAAATTTCGGAGTGATCTCCATGCGACATATTCAACCGAAAGACATCTGCGCCGGCTTCATAAAGCGCTCGGATCATCTCATAGTCATCAGAGGCAGGGCCCAATGTAGCCACAATTTTCACATTCCTGTCACGTTTCATTATATTTGCTCGCTGGTTGTTACCGCTATCATTTTTATCTCTAGTGCCGCAATTCACTTCCAACCGCAACTAAGCTAATGGAAGATATGACACGAATTATGCCTTTCATCGTAACAGGTATTGACAGGGAAGGACCATGGTTAATCACATGTGACCACGCACGAAATCATGTACCTGTCGAGATAAACGGTGGAGACCTAGGTCTTCCGGCCAATGAAATGCATAGGCATATCGCGTTTGATATTGGTGCAGAGGGTCTAAGCCTCGCGATAGGTAGCCTTCTCAACGCTCCAGTTCTGTGCAGCAACTTCTCTCGCTTAGTTATTGATCCAAATCGTGGAGAAGACGATCCAACCCTACTTATGAAAGTTTATGATGGGACTGTAATTCCTGCCAATCGCTACGCAGATAGTAGCGAGCGCGAAAGACGTTTGCGGGCCTATCACAGGCCATACCATCAAGCATATTCAGAACTAGCAATTCCAGAACGCGCAATTGTTGCAATACATTCATTCACACCACAGCTGAAAGGCCGCCCGAAGCGACCCTGGGAAATTGGCATCTTGTTTGCTAAAGACCGTAGGCTCTCAGATCCTACAATTGCAGGCATCCAGAAGCGTGGAGACATTACCGTCGGCATAAATGAGCCTTACAATGGGCATTTACCAGGTGATAGTGTGGACAAACATGCTTTGAAGCAGGGTCATCTCAACATATTGATCGAAGTCCGGAACGACTTAATTAATACCCACGAAGGTCAAAAAAACTGGGCTAATCTTTTGGCTCCAATTTTGCAGGATTCATTAACGGCAATACAAACAACTTCAGAAGGACAACAAAATGGATGCACAAACTAAACTAGAGTTGGAAGCAGCAGCTTTTCGGCGCCTCCAGCACCATCTCATAAGCGAAAGAACGGATGTACAGAACATCGACCTCATGAACTTATCCGGGTTTTGCCGTAATTGTCTGTCTCGCTGGTATCAAGAAGCCGCCAATGACGCCGATATAGAAATGAACAAAGACCAAGCTCGTGAAGCGTTTTATGGTATGCCGTTCAGCGAATGGAAGAAAATTTTTCAGACTGAGACCAGCCCCTCAAAACAAGAAGCTTTCGACAAAACGCACAGTCAAAAATAAATATCTTTCGATGGTGCAGTTTCTATTTGGATCTTAGGATTGATTTCAATAAAGTGGATAGTGGATTGATCTTGTGTAAACAAATTAGCCAGGCTCGTACTCCCTTTAAATCCGCCCAGGTTAATGCTGACCCAAACTGGACCTTGCTCCAACCATGTCTAAATATGTTCCAAATAAAGATTCTAATTTTGAACTAATACCTTTAAAAAGCATGAATTATGAGGGTTTCCTGCACGCGCTGTAGCCAAAATATTTATAATTCTAGATTTTTCAGAGCCACCTTTTGGCAATCCCGAAAGTAATGGTCATGGCTTTGCATCATGTTCCACGATGGAGGATGGCGGAGTTTTAGCGATAGAGCGCGGCCAACCCCAAATGATCCAGCCCGCAAAAACCCCAAAGCTAGCTGCTAAAACTAGTAATACCCAAAACTCAATTAATAAAAAAATCCAACCTCCAACCATCTGCCTCTACCCTATCAATTCCCAGTAGGCGCATCTTTAAGACGCGGCCAAATAATTTCAATGTGATTATTTCCGATACTAGCAACATCGATGCCCAAGAGGTGGCTATCACGACCTGCCCGAGCGCGAATCTGATTTCTCGAAACTCCTCGAGCGATAAGTGCATCCTGAACAAACCGAGCCCTTGATAAACTAAGTTTCTGAGCGTTTTCATCCTGATCTTGGCTTTCGATCTGTACTAAAACCTCAACCTTCAAATCTGTTTGCGACAAGCAATACTTAATCAGCCCCGCCAAAACATTAATCGTTCGCGTCGAACGCACTGTAAGACTTTCTTTGTTTGGTAAAAACATCAGACCTTTTTTTAAGATATCTTTGCTTGCATTGCTGCAAATTTTTTGGCTTGCAGTAAAGTTATAAACAGGAAGCCACGCGACCTTCGAAAACTGTTCTAGTAATCCGGAAATAGCATTGTATCGGCGCGAGCCTTGCGTAGGGCTTTGCCCAGCAGCAGTTTTCACTAAAACGTTAGCACCAAATTCTTGGGCGAGGCCTTTACGCAAAAGTGCCAAATTTATACCTGGGCTTGCAATTGCATTAATTCTGAGGATGTCGCCCTCTCCTTGGACCCTAACAGTATCTAGGTCTGGCAACCAAGCTCCTAGCTTATATAACCAATCAAGTGTTTTATTAGCAGATCCGATCAAGCCCTCATAAGATGTGCTTTGAATATTCTGAAGGTTGAAAGCTAATGCAATGTCAGAGGCTTGCATTCCATTCGGTAACTTACCGGAGGACCTAACTCCACTCATAGTCTGGTACACAATCTCAAACTTGGGCGGGGTGCCATCGTCCACAAAATTTAATGCTAAATTCAATTTAAAACTAGGTGGTAATTCTGTTAAAATCTCTTCAACAAAAGCACCCTCTTGCGGCGTGAGTGCAACACCAGACAAAGTGATCTCGTTACCAAGTAAACTTAAACGGCCCTGTTGCAATTTAGAGAACGCTGTTAAACTTACAGCCATAGCAACAGGCCAGAGCCCTCCCTCAGACTTAATTTCTGCAACTTTAAACGATTCCTGGAATCCCGACCCTATTTTTTGCTGAATGTCAGCTGCAGACATCCCATACGGCAATTTTCCAGATACCGTCCTAGATTTCCCATCAATTAATGCTTCAAGTTGAAATGGCTGGCCATCATCATAAAAATTGGTTTGATTATAAACTGAAAAAGATGATGGCAATTTTTTCAATTCTGCGATTGCAGCTTCCAGGCCCTGACGCATCCCAACACCCTCCAAAACAACCGAAGTTTCAGAAATAATCAAGCGACCAGATTTCAAATGCGAGAATGCATTTAGCCCGACGACAGACGCAGCCAAGAAATTATCATTTTTATCAGCTATTTTTGCAATCACTACTAAATTTTCAATCTCTTCCTTTTGTAATTGGATTCCGGCCAAATTAGCCAAAGCTCCCAGAGGTAATTTACCAGACGTAGAAAGTTTTAATCCGTCGAACACAACAGTAAGACCAAATGGTTCGCCATCATCTTCAGTTTCAATATTTGAATTGAATGCATACTGTTCCGGCAAGTTAGTAAACACTGCTAATGCTGCATTTTTTGCTTGAGGTAATGTCGCTAGGCCAGACAAAGTCACGGTTGTATCTTGTAGTCGGAGCCTTCCGTATTTGAGCATTGCAAGGCCGGCCAATCCACGCTCAACCACTGCAAGCCATGCGGTTGCAGGTGCACCGACGGCTAGCCGCAATTTAATATCACCTGAAACTGCATGCTTCGCTATTTCCTCAATTGCGAATGTAGTCGGTGCTGATCCTGTGATGCGCAAACCGTCCTTGTCTTGGACCGCCTCAAAAATATACGGCGCCATCAAAGGTAGAACCTTCAAATTAGCAATTACTGTGCGTCGACCGGGAACTGCGTTTAATTGTTGAATAATTTCAGACTTACGCTCCTCAGATTCGACAACCCCTGAAATTAAAATGTCACGACCAGAAACATCAACAGTCAAAGGATGTACCGAATCTGAAATACTAGCAGGCACTCCATGCATAATTTTTGCTTCTATGCGAACGGCTTGGTGTGTTGCCCCCCACCAGCCCAAAGCAATTACAGCAATGCATAAACTTGAAATGATAAACTTCACGCGCAAGCAAGGTCTCCCAAAAATCAGGTTAACAGGACAACAGAACTATTCGTTATGCAAGGCAAGGGGGAACACAAAAAATACCTCATCCCTCATGTTTTCAAAATTTAAATCGCTGTTTTGAGGCTCTCTTCAAGATAAATCTCACGCAAGCGTAACGAAACTGACCCCGGTGCACCGGAACCAATCACGACGCCGTCAATTTCTACTACGGGCATTACAAATGCTGACGCCGACGTGAAAAAAGCTTCATCGGCATCCTGAACTTCCAAAACAGTAAACGCGCGCTCCTCAACTTCCATTTGTGCCTCTTTGGCAAAACGTAAAACTGCTGCGCGCGTAATTCCATGCAGAATATTATTCGACAACTGGCGCGTAATAATTTTCCCGTTTTTAACGATGTAAGCGTTATTCGATGTGCCTTCAGTTACCGCCCCGTTTTCTACCATCCAAGCATCATCACAGCCAGCGGCTTTTGCCATCATTTTACCCATTGAAGGATACAAAAGCTGAACTGTCTTGATATCTCGGCGACCCCAACGCTGATCCTCAATTGAAATGACTTTTATACCTACTTTTGCCATTGGGCTATCCGCCAAACCGGGTTTATTCTGCGTAAACAAAACAATTGTTGGCGGCGTGTCTTCACTTGGGTATGCAAAATCACGATCAGAGGCGGCGCCGCGTGTGATCTGCAGATAGACTAGACCTTCCTCAATATCATTTGCGCGCACCAACTCACGGTGTACCGCCAACAAATCATCCATTTCAATTGGGCTACGCATGTCTAGCTCGGTCAACGACCGGGCCAGGCGCGTGGCATGGCTAGCAAAATCAATCAGCTTCCCATCCAGAACAGAAGTCACCTCATAGACGCCATCAGCAAATAGAAACCCTCTGTCAAAGATTGAGACAGTTGCTTCATTTTCTGGCAAAAAAGACCCATTTACATAAACTATGCGTGTCATTCTATTATCCCCACAAGGCTGCGACGGGTGGATGCACGCCGTCTTCATCAAATTTCAAAGCTTCCATACGATCTTCGGCCAAGAGCAAAGGTCCATCAAGGTCCGTAAATGCCGCACCTTGCGCCACCAAAGTAGCTGGCGCCATTGCCAAAGAACTACCCACCATACAGCCAACCATTATTCCAAAACCCGCTGCTTGCGCGGCCTCTTTCAAAGCTAATGCCTCAGTCAATCCACCAGTTTTGTCCAATTTAATATTGGCAAAATCATATTTGTCTTGCATTGCCGCAAGGGATTTTCTGTCATGACAACTTTCATCAGCACATGTTGGCAAAACTCGCTCTAAGCCTAACAAGGCATCGTCGTCAGATGATGGCAAAGGTTGTTCGACCAGCTCAACCCCTAAACGCACTAAGTGAGGGGCCAAGTCTAAATAAACTGCAGCACTCCAACCCTCGTTCGCATCAACAATGATGCGTGACAAAGGGGCACCACGACGTACAGCTTCCAATCGCGGCATATCATCAGTCGTACCCAGTTTAATCTTAAGCAGTGGACGAAATGCGTTTTTTGCAGCCTGTGCTTCCATCATTTCAGGGGTACCAAGAGACAATGTATAAGCGGTAATCTCCGGCTTTAACGGCCCAAGACCTGCTAAATCTGAAACCCGAACCCCAGCCGTTTTAGCCTCTAAATCCCAAAATGCACAATCCAGGGCATTTCGTGCGGCACCAGCAGGCAAAGCTTCAAATAGCTCTGGACGGCTACGCGCATCTACACCTTCAATTTCCGAGGCAACACTTTCTAGTGTTTCGCCATAGCGGGCATAAGGAACACATTCACCCCACCCTACGCGGCCATCCCTTTCAACGCGCACAGTTAAAACTTGCGCTTCCGTACGAGAGCCACGAGAAATAGTAAAAACCTGCGCCAATTGAAATGTATCGAATTGAACTGAAATATGCATGTATGCTCCTTTGCTTCTTCTGCCCGAAATACATTCGCCGAATAAGCTGCTTCAGCAGACCGCAAAGCAGTCAGGTGAAGTTAATGTAACGCGGCGCATCGTGCGCCAACCAATTTCTTAAATAGCGGCCAAAGCATCAACCAAACGCCCGGCCCCAATTCGGATTGGGTCGACCGTCGGAAGACCCATTCTGTCTTCAACTTTAGTTAAATAAGCAACCGCTGCATCATGTGACATGTGCTGGGTATTTACTGATATTCCCACAACTTGACAGGCAGGGTTTCCAACACGGGCCAGCGCCAACGCTGTGTCGCGTAAAGTCTCGAGTGACGGCTGCTGATACTCTGGCAATCCGCGCATATGCGCCCGAGTTGGTTCGTGACCCAGGATCAAAGCGTCTGGTTGTCCTCCGTGTACCAAAGCCAGGGTCACACCGGAGTAGGACACATGAAATAGACTGCCTTGACCTTCTATATGATCCCAATGGTCTTCGTCATTGCTAGGGGTAAGATATTCAACAGATCCCGCCATAAAATCAGCAATAACTGCATCTAATGGCACACCGCCACCTGTGATTAGAATTCCAGTCTGCCCCGTCGCACGGAATGTGGACTTCATTCCGCGTTTATTCATTTCGGTGTCCATGGCCATGGCAGTATACATTTTACCAACAGAGCAATCTGTTCCAACAGTCAAGCACCGTTTGCCAGTGCGTTTTTTGCCATTAGCAATTGGATATTCAACGGATGGCACTCGAACGTCGTGCAATGTGCAAAAGTTTGCCGCTGCGATCTCGGCCAAATCCGCTTCATCGCGCAGAAGGTTATGCAATCCTGAAGCAAGGTCATAGCCCATGCCCAAAGCTTCTTTCAGGACCACTTTCCAGGCGTCAGAAATGATTCCACCCCGGTTTGCAACACCTATAACCAAAGTTTTGGCACCAGCCGCTTTTGCTTCTGACAATGTCATCTCTACTATGCCCAAATCCGCACCACATCCGTCCATACGGAGTTGTGCTACAGCATTTTCTGGGCGCCAGTCTTTGATGCCGATCGCAACTTTAGCTGCAAGCTGATCTGGCGCATCGCCAAGGAACAAAAGGTAAGGGGTTTTGATCATGACTGTCTCCTCAGTTAGATCTGGTCAACTTACTTCTACTTCGGAGAAGTATTACCCGTTTTTCTAAAAAATTTCGGAACAAAAGTTAAATAAATTTCAATAAATTAAATATTTTCGAATTAAATTCCAAAAAAAATTTGGCTTTTAAAGGTTTAGTCTATTTTTTTATCTATGAGTCGTAAGATCTTCAAAGAAACAATAGACTATAATAAATGTTCTTGCGGCCACTAGCGCAGGATTATACTTAAACAGCATGCAAATTTGAAACTTCATTACTCAAGGAATAACATGTCTTTTCGATTACAGCCAACCGCACCGCCTCATCCCAATCGTTGCCAGCTTTTTGGCCCAGGGTCTCGTATTGAGTTATTTGAAAAAATGGCTACCAGCGCCGCGGACGTCATAAACCTGGATCTTGAAGACAGTGTTGCGCCATCAGACAAAGATCAAGCCCGAAAAAATGTGATTTCGGCAACCCATAATGTGGGTTGGGGTACAAAAACTCTCTCAGTGCGGATTAACGGGTTGGATACGCCTTATTGGTATCGTGACGTCGTAGATCTTTTGGAACAAAGTAGTGAGCGGCTTGACCAAATCATGATTCCAAAAGTTGGCTGCGCCGCCGACGTCTATGCTGTCGACGCTTTGGTTACAGCTATTGAAACGGCTAAAAACCGCGACAAACGCATTAATTTTGAAATCATCATTGAAAGTGCAGCAGGCATATCCAATGTTGAAGAAATTGCAGGTAGTTCACCACGCCTCACTGCTATGTCATTGGGTGCTGCAGATTTTGCGGCCAGTATGGGCATGCAAACAACAGGTATCGGTGGCACGCAGGAAAACTATTATATGCAGCATGGCAGCACGCAATATTGGTCAGATCCATGGCATTGGGCACAAGCAGCTATTGTAGCAGCGTGCCGCACGCACGGAGTACTTCCTGTCGATGGGCCTTTTGGCGACTTCAGCGATGATGCTGGATTTATTGCTCAATCGCGCCGTTCAGCTACTTTGGGCATGGTTGGAAAATGGGCCATTCACCCAAAGCAAATCAGGTTAGCAAACGAAGTTTTTACCCCTTCACAAGCCGCTGTAGATGAAGCAAGGGATATTCTTGCTGCAATGGCGCAAGCCAAACAAAACGGCGAAGGTGCAACAGTTTTTAAAGGACGACTGGTCGATATTGCATCGATAAAACAGGCCGAAGTCATTGTGCGTCAATTTGAACTTATCAACGGAGCTTAATTAAAGCGGCTTAATCTAAAAAAAGTGAAGCAATCCCAGCTGGTGCGCAGAAATGTTGCACTTCATGTTCGCTGGGGTCATATAGGCAGCAAGAGAACTTCTTTAGGCCAATTATGACAAATTATCTTGAATTTGAACGTCCACTTGCTGAAATAGAAGGGAAAGCAGAAGAATTACGCGCAATGGCGCGTGATAATAACGAGATGGATATTGAGGCTGAGGCAGCAGCACTTGATAAAAAAGCATCTAGCATGCTGTTAGACCTTTACTCAACACTCACACCTTGGCGGAAGTGCCAAGTAGCTCGTCACCCGGACCGTCCACACTGCAAAGACTACATAAAAGCATTATTTCAAGAATATACGCCTCTGGCAGGAGATAGGAACTTCGCAGATGACCACTCAATTATGGGCGGATTGGCTCGTCTGGAAGGACGCCCCGTTGTCATTATCGGTCACGAAAAAGGTAGCGATACGAAGTCAAGAATTGCTAGGAATTTTGGAATGGCACGTCCAGAAGGCTACCGTAAAGCTATACGCCTTATGGACTTGGCAAATCGGTTTGGCTTACCAGTAATCTCTCTGGTGGATACTCCCGGCGCCTACCCAGGAAAAGGTGCAGAAGAGCGAGGCCAATCTGAGGCGATAGCGCGCTCAACAGAAAAATGCCTACAACTAAAAGTCCCATTGATTTCTGTCATCATTGGTGAGGGCGGCTCCGGTGGCGCCGTTGCATTCGCGACAGCAAACAAATTGGTGATGCTAGAGCACTCAATATATTCCGTCATCAGCCCTGAAGGCTGCGCCTCGATTCTATGGAAAGACACTGAAAAGATGCGAGAAGCGGCCGAAGCGCTGCGCTTGACAGCGCAAGATTTGCTCAAACTGGGGGTTTGCGATCAAATTATCACAGAGCCAACCGGCGGCGCGCACCGTGACCGGGATACAGCGATGTATGAAGTTGGTATAACAATCGGCGGATTGCTCGACAAACTTGGTCAATCAAGTCCCGAAAAACTCATGCAAGACCGTCGCCAAAAGTTTCTTAATATGGGAAAAAAAAGTCTCACAGCCTAGCCTGTCTTACCACATCGCTTTGTCTGTACGCGCTCGCAAACTTTAGTTTTAGGCAGCGGGGACAAGCTGTAAAATATCTTTGTTTATATCCATACAAGAATTCCCCTAGGTTTTGAAATTCACTTCCTCAAGCAAAGCTGTTGATCGCTCTTCTATGCGAGCCTCTAATATCTTCATAAAGTCAGGTATCGATTTACCCTTTTTAATCGGCTCTAAAAACTCAACTACCGCGGTTCCTTGTTTACGAAGAACCGCGCGCTTTGGCCAAAATGCACCAATATTGAGCGCGACAGGCACGCAATCCTGATCCAATTCTTTGTACAGGACTCCCGAGCCTTTTTTGAAGGGCATCACTTTGCCGATTGGCACCCGTGTTCCTTGTGGGTAGATGACCAATTGTCCGGGTAAATCAGTGCCAGACGAAACGTCATTCAACATTTTTCTTATAGCAAGTGCACGCTTCCCACGGTTTACTGGAATGCAGCCCATCCGTGATGCATATTGCCCAACTATTGGCATAAATAGGATCTGTTGTTTCATCACAAACTTCGACCGTGGAAGGCTATCAAAAATAACAAGGATGTCAAAAAATGACTGGTGTTTTGCTGCTACTAGAACGCTAGCGTTTGGGATGTCCCCTCGGACATCAACTTTCAAGCCAATTATCCAGCGTGCAGACCAAACCACATAGCGACAGTAGCATTTTGCCCCAAGACGCGCTCCCTCTGAACTCAAAATCATAGGAACCAAAAAGACAATTGCGACCACAAACATGGCTACATACATCTGTATATTAAACAAAAGTGAGCGAAGCCATTGGATAGCAATTTTCATTTTAATCCCCTTTTAATTATAGCATGCTTGGTGGGCTGATTTAAAATAGTAAGCACAACAGCCTATTTAACCGCTGGCAAAGCAACTTTCATTTATTACTACTTTACACCCCTCACATGGTTCTTAAAACAACGAAACACAAATAGCCGTAAAAATTATTATAAATAATGGATAACCGCATTGTACCTGTTTGCTTAGCGACATTTTCTCAAAAATACATATCACCAATCGCTACTATCGCTCCAATTTCTGTTTCAGTGTCAAAGAACAACATTATTCCAAACGTCAACGATTGAACATTTTTATACTTTTCGAGCAGAAACAAAATTGGTATGATGAGTATGGTTTAATTGATTGTAACCAAAGGATTCGATGCAACTGTGAAACTGATTTGCCCAAATTGTGATGCACTTTTTTCAGTGCAAGCCGAAGTTCTACCCGCCGTAGGTCAAGACGTTCGGTGTTCCAATTGCCAACATGTTTGGTTTTTTGGCAAGCAGGATATGGCTCCAGTGCCACGCACAATTGATCCCGAAGTAAAACTTATCCTTCAGCAGGAAGCTGAGCATTCAGCAGCACAGCGCAAATCCAAAATAATAGATTCACGAGGCAAGCCAGCATCCAATTACAAAAAACTTGGTGAAAGAAAAAGTAAGAAAGCAGATCCAACGCCAACTACAAAGGAGGTATCCCAAACTAAAAAGCGAAAAAGACCTGGAAAACTAGCTATAGAAACAGGAGTTGTAAAAGCTTTAAATGTAGGTGGTATCGCAGCAAACGGGCAACCTCCCAAAAATAAGATCAAGAATAGTCAGTTTGAAGATCTAGCAGTCGAAAAAAATCAGAGCCCCGATGAAGTGAAGCCATTAACTACACGTCAAAAAATAAGTATTTTGGCCTGGTTAGCGTTAGGCTTAATGACCACGCCCTATTTGTTCTCCAGAACCCTTACTGAAACGTTTCCACAATTTTCAGATCTGATAAATTTACATGTTGAATGGGTCAATGGTCAACTGAATTGGACAAAAACAGCGTTGCACCCTTTGATCACGTGGGTGGATGGTCAAGTACGTTGGATAAAAATAACGCTGCAGCCCTTGGCAGATGCTGCGCATCGATTCAGTAACCCACCGCAAAAATAACTTAAAAAATTTTAATGCCCTGCGTAAATATTCATTCCTTTGTTTCGACCGCCCTTAGCCAACAGAACACTAACTTACTTCGTCAATTATATTTTAAGATCGTTTACGCGGCTCCTTTATAGATAACACTTCTTGACCCGCAACAATCTGTCGGTGACTATTAGTATCTAGACAAAGTGGATCGCGGTTGGATCTACCCTGAGCATTACACACTGCACGCTGATCATTCGGCGTGGCTAGATCAAAGCCATTCAGGAATCGTATCTCGGTTTATCATGTCCTCCAAGCTTGGCCGTGCGCGGATAACCGCAAATTGATCTCCATGCACCAATACTTCCGGGATAAGTGGGCGAGAGTTGTATTCACTAGCCATAACTGCACCATAAGCGCCAGCACTTCTAAAAGCGATGAGGTCGCCCGCCTGTAGGTTTGGTAAAGAACGGCGTTTGGCAAATGTATCACCACTTTCACAAACTGGGCCAACAACATCATACTTCTGATATTCAGCCCCAGCTGCAGGCTCTACAACTGGTACAATATCATGGTGCGCACCATACATTGCGGGGCGAATCAAATCATTCATTGCACCATCAACAATTAAAAACTCGCGCTCTTCACCTTTTTTGATGTACAAAACCTTACTGACCAAAATGCCTGCGTTACCAGCAATAAAACGCCCTGGTTCAATTTCGATTTCACAGCCGAGATGCCCCACTTTTTCACGGATAAGAGCGCCATATTCAGCAGGGTGTGGAGGCCTAACATTGCTATTCTCATAGGGAATACCCAGACCCCCTCCTAAATCCAACCGAGTGATCTCATGACCGTCACTCCGCAAAACCTCCGTAAGTTCAGCCACTTTTTCAAAAGCGTGACCAAAGGGATCGAGTTGTGTGAGTTGTGATCCTATATGAACATCAATACCGATAATCTTAATTCCCGGAAGTGCCGCGGCCGTGGCATAAACCTCACGTGCTTGGGAGATTGGAATGCCAAATTTATCTTCTTTTTTTCCAGTCGAAATTTTAGCATGTGTCTTTGCATCGACGTCTGGATTCACTCGTATAGTAATTGGAGCGATCACATCCAGAGCAGTCGCCACAGTTGAAAGCAGTTTCATTTCAGGTTCACTCTCGACATTAAATTGTCGAATACCCCCAGTTAGCGCCATTTCCATTTCTGCACGTGTTTTGCCAACACCTGAAAAAACAATTCGTTCACCGGGGACGCCAGCAGCCCGAGCTCGCTTATATTCGCCCCCCGAAACAACATCCATGCCGGCGCCCGCATCACCGAGTAATTTTAAAATCGCTTGGTTTGAGGCCGCCTTCATTGCATAGCACACCAGATGTTCCATACCTTCAAGGGCATCATCAAACAATTTAAAATGACGGAGCAATGTTGCGGAGGAATAAAGGTAAAATGGCGTACCCACATAGGCTGCAATTTTAGATACTGGCACAGTCTCAGAGCATAACTCTCCACTTTTATATGTAAAATGATCCATTACTAATGCCCCCTAGTTCATGTGTCGAATATCATGTTCAGAAAATCTCACAATGGTTTTACATAAATCTTTCAATTGCCACCAATCACAAAAAAGAAAATCCCTGCAACTAGAAATACGCCACGTGACGGCGTATCTCGGCTGTACAGGTCGCACCCTATGCCTTTGGTGCTGATCGAAAGTACAAATACAAGGGCAATCCACAGCTTACCCCGATCCCAAACGTGGCCACGACCGCCACTAGGTGCCAATATTTTCCATTACGTAAGACGTCGGAGAGGATCCAAACCGTTAAAGCACACGCGGCTACGGTTAGATCCCATACAAGCCCAGTGCTTGCAGAATTTGCATGCCACGCATTTACCATAAGACTAAGGCTAACGCCCTCAGCTTGGAACCATGATATAAAATACCACATTGGGTGAACGGTTCCCCAAATCGCTAAGGCAAGAAAAACAAACCGCATAAGCTATCCCTTCTATTTTTCAGCTATCACGGCTGGCATTACTGAACTACTATCGGAATTTGGTGCTATTGGCGCACCATTGGCTCCACACGAAATTAGAAATATCAGTGAAAAAAATGAATACCATCTCATGATAAAAATTCCTCCCAGCGAGCGATTTGCATCCAAACTTGCTCAGGGGCAGTGCCGCCGTAAGATCTTCGCGAGGCAACAGAGTTCTCTACAGTAAGTACTTCAAAGACAGCCCGTGTGATTGCTTGATGTACAGATTGCATTTGTTCTAAGGTCAAATCACGCAAGTCACATCCCTGAGTTTCGGCCATTGCCACCAAGCTACCAGTGACGTGATGCGCTTCGCGAAACGGCATGCCTAATGCACGAACTAACCAGTCAGCTAAATCAGTCGCAGTCGAAAACCCTGAGGTTGCGGCTGCACGGAGGTTCTCCCGGTTTGCGGTCATATCGCTAATCATCCCCGTCATCGCAGCGAGGGCTAGCATAAGACTATCCGCTGCATCAAAAACTTGCTCTTTATCCTCCTGCATATCCTTTGAATAGGCCAACGGTAAGCCCTTCATCACCATCATTAAAGCTACATTGGCACCAAAAATTCGACCAATTTTTGCGCGGATGAGCTCGGCTGCATCAGGGTTTTTCTTTTGTGGCATAATACTAGAGCCTGTTGAGAAACGATCAGACAAACTTACGAACTGGAACTGAGATGAAGACCAAATCACGAGTTCTTCTGACAAGCGACTTAGATGCATTGCACAAATACTAGCCACACCAAGAAATTCCAAAGCAAAATCACGGTCAGATACTGCATCCAGAGAGTTTGCGCTTGGCCGATCAAAGCCTAATGCATTGGCTGTCATTTCTCGATCAATCGGAAAAGATGTACCAGCTAAGGCAGCAGCCCCGAGCGGGCTTTCATTCATCCGGCGGCGTGCATCTTCAAAACGAGACTTGTCCCGAGCGAGCATTTCAACATACGCCATCATATGATGCCCCCAAGTCACGGGTTGAGCTGTTTGCAAATGCGTGAAACCTGGCATCACCCAATCTGCCCCTGCTTTGGCTTGCTGCAACAACGCGTTCATTAAGGCCTCTATGCCCTTTATTGCCGCGTCCATCTGATCACGTACCCAAAGTTTAAAATCTGTGGCAACTTGGTCGTTTCTACTACGGCCAGTGTGCAGACGGCCCGCGGGCTCACCGATCAAGTCTTTCAGTCGGGATTCAATATTCATGTGAATATCTTCTAATGCGACTTGAAATGGAAAATTTCCTGTTTCAATTTCGGATAAGATTGTGAGAAGACCTTCCCGAATGGCATTACTATCGCTATCTGAGATAATACCGACCGCACCCAACATTGCGGCGTGGGCGCGGCTGCCTTGAATATCTTGAGAGGCTATCCGTTGATCGAACTCAATCGAGGCGTTGATGGCCTCCATTATTGCGTCTGGTCCAGCGGTGAAGCGTCCGCCCCACATTTGATTTTGGGATTTGGTCATGAATGACACCTTTGGGAGTTTATTATGCGCTTGATACTTGTAACTGTTCTTTATCTGGTCACTATCACTACTGCAAACGCAGAGACAATTAATCTCGAAGGTTTACGCGTGGGCGATATGCGCAAGCTACAATTCGGCCCAATGTCCAAAGAAATACCATTTGTAGAATTTCTAACGCCCGACGGGATAGAAATCACAATGGACGCCTACAGAGGTAAAATTGTTGTTCTTAATTTCTGGGCCACTTGGTGTGCGCCTTGCCGAAAAGAAATGCCCGAGCTCTCTGCTTTGCAGGCTGAACTCGGCGGTATCGATTTTGAAGTAGTCACTATTGCCACTGGCCGCAATGAACCAGCCGAAATGGCAGATTTTTTTAAGAATATTGGTGTCACAAACCTGCCCCTATACCGTGACCCAAAGCAAGTGTTCGCTCGAAAAATGGGAGTTTTGGGCCTACCAGCAACTATTGTTATTAATCGCGATGGTGCTGAAATCGCTCGCTTACTTGGGGATGCAAATTGGCACAGCCAAAGCGCATTGGCAATCATGCGAGCCTTGATTGCTGCCCCGCTAAAATTAATTAGATCCGCGCGAACTTTTTTACAGCTTCAAACCGTTCACAATTAATAATGTGGTTGTTAATCAGTCCACAGGCCTCCATCCAGGCATATATAATGGTTGGTCCACAAAATTTGAATCCAGCTTTTTTCAAATCTTTGGATATTTGAGCACTGAGATCCGAGTTTGTGGGCACATCAGCTTGTGATCTGTAAGAGCCCACCAACGGTACACCGCCCGTATAGGCCCAAATCCGCTCCGAAAATGGTATTTTCTCTTGTAATTCAAGGTAGGCTTGAGCGTTGCCAATTGCCGCTTGGATTTTACCTCTGTGCCTAACAATACCAGAATCTTGCAGCAAGGCATCAACCTCTTTAGGTCCCCAGGTTGCAATAATTTCAGGATCAAAGTTCGCAAAGGCTTTTCGAAAGGCTTCCCGTTTTTTTAAAATTATAATCCAACTTAGGCCAGCTTGAAATCCATCTAGAATAAGTTTCTCCCAAAGTGCCCTACTATCATATTCCGGCACCCCCCACTCTTCATCATGATACGCCACATATATAGGTTCGAGACCAACCCATCCACATCTTTGCATTTTTGCCTCCTAATCAACAAACGCTAGGTCCAAAAGCGCATGATGCCAATAGGTTCAATCGCACATAGATATTCTTTGGGAACCTGCGACCTTATTTTTAGATTTTTAAAAACTCTAAAGGTCCGTCTTCATCATGTATCAAACAGAACCTTAGCTAAGTCCGGCAGTTATTTAATTTAATTTAACTTAGCTTAAACACATTCCAGGTGAAAACTGGATCGAGTATCAACAGCTGACGCAATTTTCCAAACACAGTTGGGGCCAATTTATCTGCAAATTTATCACTGATCAAAATAAAAATTAATGTCTTTATTTAAGTGAATAAAGTAAACTCACTGCTAGCTAAAAGATTTGAAGAAAAAAATTATAACATACTTAAATTACAATATCCTGCCACAGTACGATAAATTCGTACCTTATGATGAGCGTCAGTTGTTAAAATCATCGTAAAATTAGACTAATTCACAAGCAAGCGTTATTCCTCCGTTCAGAGAGAATTTTTTATGGCAAATATAGTTATCACATCCGCCTCACGTACAGCTGTGGGTAGCTTCGGTGGCGCATTTGCCGGCGCTCCGGCACACGTCCTTGGTGCTTCTATTTTAGAGGCTGTTGTTGAACGGGCTGGTATCGAAAAGTCCAAAGTCAGCTAAACAATTCTTGGCCAAGTTCTAACCGCAGATCAGGGTCAAAGTCCGGCCCGTCAGGCACACATAAATGCCGGTCTCCCCATCGAATCAGCCACCTGGAGTATCAATCAGGTTTGCGGATCAAGTTTACGTGCTGTTGCTCTGGGTGCACAACATATTCAGCTTGGTGATGCAGATATTATTGTAGCAGGCGGCCAAGAAAACATGACGCTTGCTCCACATGTCGCGCAACTTCGTAGCGGGACAAAAATGGGCGACATAAAATACTTAGATAGCATGATCCATGATTGATTATGGTACGCATTCAACCAATATCATATGGGGCAAACCGCGGAGAACGTCGCAAGCCAGTATGGCATCAGTCGTGATGCGCAAGATGAATTTGCGCTAACGAGCCAAAATAAAGCTGAAGCAGCTCGTAAAGCCAGACATTTTATTAAGGAGATATCTCCCTTTACTGTTAAAAGCCACAAAGGTGATATCATCATAGAAATGGATGAATACACACGACACGGTGCCACGATCGAAAGCATGCAAAAAATGCAGCCAGCTTTTTTGGGTGATGGTGGGTCCGTGACCGCCGCCAATGCATCAGGCATAAATGATGGTGCCGCCGCGGTCTTACTTACGACGTTCACTAAGATCAGAAGACCCAAGTATGTAGATTTATTTATAATTTAGAACGAAACTATATTGCAAAAATTAGTCTAATTTAGTAACAAGATTTCAATAGGAATCTAATTACAGGAGGGCTTAATGTCCCGCGTTGCTCTCATAACCGGCGGCACCCGAGGCATCGGTGCCGCCGTATCAATAGCTCTCAAAGCAGAAGGCTACGTTGTAGCTGCAACTTTTGCAGGTAACGAGGAAAAAGCTGCAATATTTACCGCAGAAACGGGCATTGCAACATTCAAATGGGACGTTTCAGACTATGATGCCTGCATTTTAGGAATTCAAAAAATCGAAAATAAATTTGGTCCAGTAGAAGTCCTCGTTAACAATGCTGGCATCACCCGTGACGCTCCATTCCATAAAATGTCTCGGGAGCAGTGGAGCGATGTAATGCGTACCAATCTTGATGGTGTTTTCAATATGACCCACCCCTTGTGGAACGGAATGCGACAACGTAAATTCGGTCGCGTGATCAACATTTCCTCAATCAACGGACAAAAAGGTCAATTTGCACAAACAAACTACTCTGCTGCAAAAGCAGGTGACATTGGCTTTACAAAAGCTTTAGCACAAGAAGGCGCACGCGCAGGCATCACAGTCAATGCTATTTGTCCAGGTTACATCTCAACAGAGATGGTTATGGCAGTACCTGAAAAAGTACGTGAAACTATTGTTGCTCAAATCCCTGTAGGCCGCTTGGGAGAAGCAGCGGAGATAGCGCGTTGCGTCGTGTTTCTAGCATCAGACGATGCGGGTTTTATTACAGGCGCTACTTTAACAGCTAACGGCGGCCAATACATGGCTTCCTAAGTCTCAGATATTTATCTAAAATATAATATGCCTTCTGCGTTCAGTAACCGTTTTAGAGTAAGTAAGTCTATTACCCAGTTAATCGTGTAATCTCTTCCTTAAGACGCAATTTTTTACGCTTCATCTCTGCTACTTGCAAATAATCAGATGATGGAGATTTTTGGGCAAGCTCAACAGCATGGGAAATTGTTACATGCTTACGTTTTAGCTCAGTGATTCTGGAATTTACATTCATAGTTCCGCCTCTCTTATGTGCCAATAAGTAGATTCCAACACAAAAAACTTAACCTGTCATCAGGAAGTTATTGCACAACTTAGATAAACAGTTTCTCGGCAAAACATTGCTCAATAATCAAGCACCCCACTCAAACGCAGCGCCATTTCTCAAAATTTCAAATATCTCATTCGAATAATCGGGCTTATCCGTAATATGTTGGTGCCCAGCATGGAGTACCTTTACAGCGCAAAGCTTAAACGCCGCCCTCCCAGATTTACGCGCACGCACCAGAATCAAATGTGGTGCACGGCCTTCGCGAGGGCTTAGAGGCTGCACAACGATTGATCCCAACTTACCGTTCAAAGATCGCAATATATCAGGTAATCTCTCAACACGCTGGATGATCGTAACATAACCTCTTGGTCGCAGTCGGCGTGAAGCCATATCGACCCAAGCTTCAAGATCAACTCTCTCAGTGCGCCCCAAGGCACGGCCTGGATCTGGTGAGGCTGTAGAAGATGAACTGGAAAAATATGGAGGGTTCATAATGACTTGATGAAACTGCTGGTCGTAAAATGCCATCGGCCGGGCTGAAACATCACCTGTTTGAACTTCAAATTCTAAATTATTCTGAGTTGCATTAATACGTGCCAAATTAACGTATTCAGGCAGAATTTCAACACCGTGTAGCGTCAATTTTTGCACCCGAGCACCAAGACATAAGCTGGCCACACCCACACCACATCCGAGTTCAAGAACATCTTCACCTGGCTGTGCAGGGCATGCAGCTGCCAGAAGAACCGGGTCAATCCCTGCTCTATATCCTGGGTTTGGCTGGCCAATCTGCAACCGTCCCCCTAAAAAGCCATCCTGAGTTACCGCCACCATTACCCCAAATCTATTTTATTATCCTGCATGACAGACTTCGCAGCAAAATGATCCCCATCCAAAACCATCAAACGGCGCGGCAATATGCCAATGCTACCTTCTAGGATGCTGCTATTTACGTCAAATTCGAAGCAGGTTATGTCTTGTCCCTGCAACAGCATCTTAGCGAACGAAATTACAGTCGGGTCTGTGGTGCGAAGCAGTTCTTTCATGTAGCAAACATAGGCGTGAAGCCTCATGGTTGTCGAGGTAATTGAGGCAAATCAGGTATGAGTTTGGATCACGTCACAACAAAACCACATGACCGTCTCGCAAAGGCTTTAGCCACAGAGATGTCCCAGGTAAATGACCTAATCACCTTAAAAATGGCATCAGAGTATGCCCCACGTATTCCCGAAGTTACAGCGCACTTAGTCGATGCAGGCGGCAAACGCCTGCGCCCGATGCTGACGCTCGCTGCTGCTCGTATTTGTAGCTATAACGGACCCTACCACATTCATCTCGCAGCAACAGTTGAGTTCATTCATACCGCGACCCTATTGCATGACGATGTTGTGGATGAAAGCGCACAAAGACGTGGCAGACCTACAGCAAATTTGCTTTGGGACAACCAGTCAAGTGTACTTGTGGGTGATTATTTATTTTCACGCTCTTTTCAACTGATGGTCGAGACGGGCAACCTAAGGGTTTTGGATATTTTAGCAAATGCATCTGCCACAATTGCTGAAGGGGAAGTTCTGCAATTATCAACCGCCCAAGATCTCACCACAACCGAAGAGACTTATTTCAAAGTTATTCGCGGCAAAACAGCAGCACTATTTTCAGCCGCAACAGAGGTTGGCGCAGTGATAGCAGGCGAGGACGATACAACGGTTCAAGCTTTGCGCAATTACGGTGATGCTTTGGGGATATCCTTTCAGATTGTTGACGATTTATTAGATTACTCCGGCACAGACGCCACCGGCAAAAACCTTGGCGATGACTTCCGGGAGCGTAAACTCACTCTACCTGTTATAAAGGCTATCACGATGGCAGACGAAACCGAAAAGGTTTTCTGGTACCGATGTATTGCCAAAGGTGAGCAGGCCGGTAATGACTTGGATCAAGCACTTGAGATCATGGAACGGCATGGAACTTTAGAAACAACACGTTTACAAGCAATAGACTGGTCAAACCGGGCCAAACAAGCCCTTGAGCCGCTTCCGCCAAGTGATATCCGTGACATGTTAACTGATTTAGCAGATTATGTTGTTGCCCGCCTGAGCTAAAGGTTAACGCTCAATAGCTCCTGCATAAACCCACCACGCTGGTTGAGCTGTAGCTATACAATCTCTGCAAGCACGGGCAATATCTGCACTTTCAAACAAAGCAAAACAAGTCGCCCCAGATCCTGACATTCTAGCGGCTAAAGGTTCAAAGGATTTTAGTCGTTGCAAAACGTCTTCAATGGAGGCCACCTGCGCGATCGCAAGCTTCTGCAAATCATTGCGCTGCACGGGTAACCACTCATACCATTTTGAGAGTGAGGATGGATAATACAAAATTGGTGAATTTTTTTTGTGTGATAAATTATCAAATATTCGAGCGGTTGAAACTTGAAATCCCGGATTCACTAACACCGCATACAACTCAGGAAATTGCACTACTGGCTGTATAACCTCACCAACACCGCTCATCCAGACTGATCCGCACTCAATACAAACTGGCACATCCGCACCCAAAGACAGCTGCTCGGTGATAGATGGTAAGTCTAAATTCCAAAGCTTAGCCATTCCTCGAAGGGTAGCCGCAGCATCAGCGCTACCACCACCAATACCGGAGAATATCGGCATAGTTTTATGAAGAATAATTTCAGTTGCGCATTCAGTTGGAAATAATGCAGCTGCGCGTAATATAAGATTGTCGTCTTGACCAGACAAGAAGGTTGCTTGAGGTCCAACAATCTTAAGGGTTGTCTTCGAGGCTTTGCGCACCTCAATCCATTCACCAACATCGAGAAAAACCACCAAACTCTCGAGTAGATGCAATCCGTCTGTGGCCCTCTGCCCCACCACATGCAAACAAAGGTTTATTTTGGCGGGTGCAGACTGCCTAATTACCATCAGAGTTTATCAACGGCGCCAATCCCTCATCCATAAGAACTTGATCCAAACCAACATCCAATTTTCGTTCAATGCGTCCCGGATCAATATCATTGAGATCGGTTTTCGATGTGATAAAGCTCAAAGATCGACGCCATTGAAAGCGAGCTTCAACTTTTCGTCCAACGGCCCAATACGCATCACCAAGATGGTCGTTCACAATTGGGTCTGTCGCCATCAATTCAGTTGCACGCTCCATATTTATAACTGCTTCACTGTACTGACCTAGGCGAAATTGCACCCACCCAAGGCTATCTATAATATAACCTGAATCTGGTTTCTCAATAGCTGCACGTGAAATCATGGAAAGCGCTTCATCCAAACGCTCCCCGCGTTCGACCAAAGAATACCCCAGATAGTTTAAGACTTGAAATTGATTAGATGAAAGGGCCAACGCCCCTTGAAAGTCTCGCTCTGCTGCAGGCCAATTACCACTGCGCTCATGCGCGATTGCTCGAACATAATAAGTATACCAATCTTGAATCTTGGGTATATCTATCAAGGAAATAGCGGCATCATAAGCAGTCAGGGCTTCTGCATATTCCCCGTTCTGCCGCCTTGCATTACCTAAAGATTCTTGGACGTCACGTACGTTAGGAAAGCTCTGCGCCAATTGAGATAAGACCTCTATTGCACTATTAGTATCTTCTAATTGAAATAAAGTGTCCGCCCGTCCCAACTCGGCTGTTACAAAGTAGGGATGGCTACGCGGCACTTTATTATAGGCTTCATTGGCGAGTTCATAGCTGCCGAGATCTTCCAATAAATGCGCCGTTAACAAAATTGTATCAACATTGCGTGGCTGCAAATAATTTGCCATCCTCGCATAGAGTAACAGCCCGTCCTGGGCCTTACCGTCACGCAAAGCCTCGGCGAAAGAGAACAGCACCTCACCTGCGCCTGCAGCGGCAGAGGTGACTATATCAAATCCTACGTTTGCTCCTGCATCAAAACGCGCCCGCATCGCAACAGATCGAGGGTCTCCTTGGACTCCATGGATTTTCTTCAAGTATGCAGACGCTTTTGCATTTTGATCAAGTTGCACCAAAATTTGAGCACGCGCAAAACTACCCCTTGCGTTCACGGAAATTGGTGACTTCTGAGCCCCTGCAAATAGCTCCTCAGCGCTTTCAAAATCTCCAACGAGCGCGAGAGCCAACGCTTTTTGATAACCCGCAAAGCTATGTGTCCCTTCCATAGCTGCAATATCATCAAATTTAACCAATGCTGCCCCGACTTTGCCCAACCCCATCAAAGCCCAGGCTTCAAACAACCCGTCAATTGCTGGTCCTGCAACAGACCCAGCAGACAATCTTTCAAGAGCTTGCTCATACTCCCCAGATTTAAAATCTGCGGTAAGCATCACAAAGTTTGCTAGCGGTAAATCATTTCCACTCGTTTCAAGCAGATTAGCAATGCTAAGCGCCTTATTGAATTCTCCTACAGCCAAAAACGCCGATAAGGCCTGTGAGAGCAATCCAAAATTTCCAGGGGCTTGCACTAAAGCGCGCGCATAATATTCCGTCGCAATTCTATAGTCATGATGCACCACAGCTTGGCGAGCAGCAAGATAAGAACCAGAAATATTTTGAGAAACAGCCGGAGTAAAGCAACACACCCCAAAGAGTGCCACAATAATTTTGATTTTAAGTTTATATATCACAAGTATCCCCCCGCATCCTTTAAGCTAGTGCGAGTTATGCTTAAAAACAATTGGTGCTGGTGCATTTCTGCAAGCAGCTCCAATCATAATTTTAATATAGTGCTAAATCACATGTTTGGATAATTTGGTCCATCACCACCCTGTGGTGTTACCCAGGTTATATTTTGGCTTGGATCTTTAATGTCACAAGTTTTACAATGCACGCAGTTTTGAAAGTTAATTACGAACCGCGCGTCTTTGTCTGGCTCTTCTACAACCTCATAAACACCTGCGGGGCAATAGCGCTGCGCAGGCTCTGCGTATTTAGGTAGATTAACAGAGATAGGCAAACTTGGATCAGCGAGTTGTAAATGCACAGGCTGATTTTCCGCATGATTTGTCATGGCGAAACTGACGTTAGTTAGGCGGTCAAAGGACAGCTTTCCATCTGGCTTTGGATAATCAATCTTTGGATAATCCGAGGCTTTTCCCGTGGATTGCGCATCTGTTTTACCATGTTTGACAGTACCAAAAAGGCTAAACTTGAAGATGCTTTGAAACCACATATCAAACCCACCAAGCACCAAACCAACCAAAGGACCAAATTTTGCAGTTAGAGGTGCTACATTACGAACAATTTTCAAATCTTTGCCAACAGGGCCAGACTTAAGCTCAGCATTGTAGCTTTCAAGAACATCACCAGACCGTCCAGCTCCTATTGCTTCAAATGCAGCTTCAGCCGCGGCCATACCCGAGTACATAGCGTTATGGTTACCTTTGATACGGGGCAAGTTCACCAGGCCCACTGAACAACCTAACATAGCGCCGCCTGGGAAGGCACTATTCGGCATAGATTGGAACCCACCTTTAGTAACCGCACGGGCGCCATAGGCTACACGTTTACCACCCTCAAGGACTTTAGAGATCCGGGGATGATGTTTGAAGCGTTGGAATTCCATGTACGGGAACAAATGTGGGTTTTTATAGTTGAGGTCGATAATATAGCCCACGTAAACTTGGTTATTTTCTAAATGATACATAAAAGAACCACCAGATTGTTTGAAACCCATTGGCCATCCCATGGAGTGCGTTACTTCACCCAGATTATGGTTCCCAGGTTTGACTTCCCAGATTTCCTTCATTCCAATGCCGAACTTAGGGACGTCGCAATTTGCAGCAAGGTCATATTTTGAAATAACCTCTTTAGACAAAGATCCCCGCACACCTTCAGAGAGAAAAACATATTTACCGTGCAACTCCATGCCGGGTTCATAAGCCGTTGACGGAGTACCATCTGTATTTTTGCCAAATTCACCAGCCACAACACCTTTGACCTCGCCATTATCGCCAAAAACTAGGTCAGAACATGCCATGCCTGGAAAAATCTCTACACCCATTTCTTCAGCTTGTTCGGCCATCCAACGACAGACATTGCCCATCGATACGATGTAATTACCATGGTTGCTCATCAGCGGCGGCATGATCATATTGGGTAGACGGATCTGACCAGATTCACCAAGAACGTAAAAGTTATCCTCTGTCACAGCTGTATTAAGAGGCGCGCCTTTTTCTTTCCAATCTGGGATTAATTTGTTGAGTGCAGAAGGGTCAAGTACTGCCCCTGATAAAATATGCGCCCCAACCTCAGAGCCTTTTTCCAGAACCACAACTTCAAGACCAGCATTCAACTGCTTCAAACGAATAGCTGCAGACAGACCAGACGGCCCTGCCCCAACGATTACAACATCGTATTCCATCGTTTCGCGTTCAATCTCTGACATCAGTTTATTCCCTATATCTCGTATAGCTCAGGAGAAAATAAACTAAAATTTCGTCCCGTTCCAAAATCGTTTAAGCTACTCAAAGGTTGTAGGTCAATCATTACAATCTTCCCATGTTTAAATGGCGACGTTATTTCGCATCTTTAGATGCTATCACTAATAAATCATCATAAACTCTCAACATTTTTGACGGCTATGTTTCTCGCGCATTGGTGGGCGCTGTGAAAAAGACACCGATAGCACCAATAATCATCCATCGTCACTAATTAGATCAGAAAACGATCTTCAAGGATGATGGGATTTTCCGTATGAGAGGAGTTGCAGCTGTTTTCTAGGGAACACCTCAGTTTAACTTCCATCACGATAAGGTCATTAAGTAGGTAGTCATGCGTTACACAATAAATGAAAATTCCTAAAAACTTGCTCTGATCTCCGCTTGACCCTTGCAAAAACCCCACGGCTTTGGTCATTTAGGGTACAGGTCAACCAGAAGTGATATCGAAATGGAAAAAATACCCCTTACCCGCGCAGGTGCTGAACAGCTTGAAGCCGAAATGAAGCATCTGAAGTCGGTCGAACGCCCGACTATCATTGTCGCCATAGCGGAAGCGCGTGAGCTTGGTGATCTTAAAGAGAATGCAGAATATCATTCTGCGCGCGAAAAACAGGGTTTCATTGAAGGTCGTATAAAAGAACTTGAAGCTATTTTAGGGCGCGCTGATATTATTGACCCCGCAACTTTATCCGGGACAGTAAAGTTCGGTGCTACGGTAACTTTAGTTGATGAAGAAACTGATGAGGAAAAAACATATCAGGTGGTCGGTGAACCGGAGGCTGATATTGAAAATGGAAGACTTAATATACACTCTCCGCTTGCGAGGTCCTTGATTGGAAAAGAAGATGGCGATAGCATAGAGGTGCGAACTCCAGGCGGACAACGCTCCTATGAAATTTTAAGTGTCGTCTTCAAATAGACCGGACTTAAGCCCATGATTAGGAACGTATTTTAGGCCTAAAGCCCAAAGCTACTGTAAGGAAGATAACGAACCAGCTGCCCCTGGATCACGCTGGTTTCATCTTCCGTCAACTCGACAAGACCGTCAGACCAAGACAGTCCAGAGATACGACCCGACCCTTCGGATGCAAAAATGTCGACGCGCCCACTGCGCAGGCGCGCTCGCAAATACTCACGTCGCCCCGGCTTCTTCTTTTTATCAAAAGCGGCCGGCAACATTAAAGGCTCAGGTCTCGTGAAACCAGCACCCGCTAACTGCGAAAGCGCAGGACGTGCAAAAATTAGCAAACAAACAAACGCCGCAACCGGATTACCGGGCAGGCCAAAAATGGCCGTACCATTCCATACACCAAGTGCCAGAGGTCGACCTGGCTTCACTGCTATACGCCAAAGCGCCATAGTTCCTGTCGCATTCAAAATCGCTGAAAGATGGTCTTCATCGCCAGCGCTCGCTCCCCCTGAGGTGATAATAACATCCGCACACTCAGCCGCACGGTCCAAGGCTTTACGCAAAGCCTCTGGATCGTCTTGAACTATTCCAAACTCAATAACATGCAAATTCCAACGCCGTAAAATAGCCGACAACATTGGACTGTTCACATCATATATTTGTTCTGTCTGGGCCTCGGAACCCGGCGCTCGCAACTCTGTTCCAGTCGAGATCACTACCACTCGCAGAGGTTTAAAGACCTCAACTTTGCTTACGCCAACGGCGACCAACATCCCTAAATCTTGAGGTGTCAGCTTATGCCCCGCCTTAAGCAAAACTGCACCGACCGTGATATCCTCTCCGGTCGCCCGTGCATTTGACCCTAACTCTAAAGGCCCATTAACTTCAATAATTCCATCTTGTATCAAAACATCTTCTTGCAAAACCACAGTCTGGGCTCCTGCCGGCAATGCGGCACCAGTGAGTACGCGCAAAGCCTCACCAGCAGACACGGAGCCTGCAAAAGCCTCTCCTGCCGCAGCACGTCCATCAAGCAACTGGTAGCTTTGGGCGCCCGCCGATATAGCCCCAGAGACAGCATAACCATCCACGGCAGTATTGGGGCACGGAGGATGCGATCTAGGCGCTAAAACTGATTTTGCTAGAATGCGCCCATCACTATCTTGGACGAAACAACTTTCCTTTTCCACAACGCACGACAGTCGAGCCTTTAAAAGAGAAAGGGCATCATCCACAGGGTTCCAAAACGCACCCAACGGCAACGTAAAGCAATCGTTTCTCAGCTTTGGGATTTTGCTCATACGATTAATCGCGTTTGCCGCAATATGAAATCAGCTATAGTTTCCGTATCATTAAGATCGAAAACCGGCCTATCTATTTGCATTGGCACATCTGTCGCCACCGCCAAAATTGTTGGGTCTTGCGGCGCAATTAATGGATTGCCAGCCTCAGCGCGCCAAGCTTCAATTTTTGGATGCAAATCTCTCTTCCAACCTTCGATCAGAACCAAATCTACGGGATCGAGTTTGAGCAGTAGTTGATCCAATGTCAACTCTGGTGCCCCGCGATTTTCTTCCATTAAAGCCCAGCGCTCCGTTGACGCTAACAAAACTTGCGATGCACCTGCAAGCCGGTGCCTGTGACTGTCTTTACCAATATGGTCTACATCAAAGGAGTGATGAGCATGCTTTAAAGTAGAAACCAAATATCCGCGACAAGATATTTCACCAACTAAGCGTTCCATTAGTCCAGTTTTTCCAGCATTTTTCCATCCAGTGACTCCAAAAACATTCACAACATTGCCTCAGCTTTTTTTAGATCTTCTGGTGTATTTATATTAAAAAATGGATCAAAGAGATCTGTCGCAAACATTGCTTCAGCAGTGCCATGTTTTTCCGCCCATACAATAACTTTGCGCATACCTAATTCAAGTGCGGCACGCAGGTCATGGCGTAAAGACACAGGCCAGAGCCCAAAAGTTGGATGCCTAAAAACGCGGCCGGCAGTACCTTGCGTCGCAGCAAGTGCAATCGGCATTTTTTGTATCTGGCAGGCCTCACTCAGGGCATGGGTTAAATCATCGGCAAAAAACGGGGTATCAGCTGCAACCGTTATTATCTGCTCTGCGCCCTTTTCCGCGGCCCAATCTAAGCCTGCTAGAACTCCAGCCAGTGGACCTAGGTAGCCTGACATACTATCAGGTATGATTGGCAGATCAAACATTGAGAAGCGTTTTGGGCACCCATTGGCATTCAAAGCTATCTTGCCCACCTGTGGCCTAAGCCGATATAAAACGTGATCTAATACATAACCATTCCCGAGATTTAATAACCCTTTATCGCCGCCACCCATTCGGCTTGCTAGGCCACCAGCCAGTATGACACCCAATGGCAAGGTCATTGAGCGGATTTTCTTTGGTGCTTGGTACCTTCATTAGGTAGCGTGACCTCAGCATCAAAAATTAATCGTTCTTTCCCAGATAGACATTGAAACCTATGGCCACGCATCCTACCGATGAGTGTCAACCCAACCTGTTGGGCTAGCTCGGCACCCCAAGCGGTAAACCCTGACCGACTGACCAGGGCAGGAATTCCCATTAACGCGCATTTAATCACCATTTCAGAAGTAAGGCGCCCAGTGGTATAAAGGATCTTATCCGAACCCACTGTTTGCGTAGCCCGCATCCATCCCGCCACTTTATCAACGGCATTATGGCGGCCCACATCTTCCATGTAGACCAACGGTTGATCCTCATGACATAATACCGTGCCATGTATTGCACCGGCGCTTAAATACAGGCTAGGCATTTGATTGATGCTATGTGACAAAGCATAAAGCCAAGAGGTTCGAAGGTGGGTTTGAGGCAATTTCAGCCCTTCAATCCCTTCCATAATATCTCCAAAAACAGTACCAATTGCACAACCCGATGTCCGAGTTTTCTTCTTTAATTTTGCTTCGTAATTTGTAGGTCGATCTGTACGTACAACTACTACTTCCAGCTCTTTATCAAACTCAATTGACTGGACGACCTCATCGTGGGCTAGCATGCCTTGATTGCTCAAAAAGCCCTGAGCCAGAAACTCTGGATAATCGCCAATTGTCATGGCCGTGACAATCTCCTGTCCATTCAGCCAGATAGTCAGTGGGCGTTCCTCAACAACCTGCAACTCCAACAGTTCGCCAGAATGGTCCATCCCTTGAACTTGGCGCGTAAGTCCTGCGGATTGTGGATTGGGCATGATTAAACAGGCTTTGGCATGCGACATGAGAATCTCCTTAACCACGAAAGCAGCCAGATAATTCAAAGATAGGGCAAGCTGGTGCAATCTGCTAGACTAGATTTCGGAGAGACTTTTAGAGTCTATCTGGTATAGCTGCTTGAGTATAGTTTGTTTGAAACAAAAAACTTTTTCTTGCACCACAGGTGTGTTCCTAGCTCAGACGCAGGAGTTGGAAGAATGGAAAAACTTACTCACATTTATTTTAACTAGGACCAAAACTCTTTATTCGATATTGAACCTAGCAGGCTGACCAACCCAACTGTGAAATTCATAGGTCTGATCAATATCCTCAGGTTGTCGGAAAACTCGCGTACGAACATTTGGCAAAGTTGCAAAACTAATAGCAAGCTGATCAGGGAAATACGATCTCTGAATTCGTTCAAACCCTGGAGTTGCAACTAAAAGCGCACTGATTGATTGGCTGCAAAGTGCCTGCGAAACAGCACCATTTTTCTTTACACGATGCAACAACCCCTCTGCCACCTCAGCCAAAACATCTACAGTTTGTGCAGTGGTATAGTAATTAAACCGAGTATGGTAATCTATATAACTATCAACAATTGCTGGGTTTGCACCAAATAGAACATCATTTTGTTCCGGTGCATAAACATAAGAAAAACTACCAGCTGGATCGAAGATAACCCGTTCAGATGCATTTATAATTAACGCGGTATGAGCGCCATTGTTAGAACCAACGTTCAACACCGTTACTAGTGTTATGGCAGCGGCACCCGGGTGTCGGTACCGGACTTCTTGAATTTTCTCTTCAGGAGCCCGAACAGATTTTACACTACAACCCACAGTCACCAGAAGGCTAAGAAGTAGGAGTGCAAAACGCATTTAATAAGCCTTTATCCGTTAATTAAATAAAGTAAAACCAATGCAACTATAATCGCGATGGAACTCCTTGAAACAATTGATATAAAGCTTGAAAAGCCTTTTTCCTGAACGCTTACATCCATTGAACCGTGTTCGTGTTTTTGATCTGCCATGCTGACAACTCCCGTTAGCTTAAGTCATCTAGTGCAATAAATTAATCCGTTTGTCACGGGCACAAAGCAGGATAGCTCCAATTTAGCACCCATTTCTTGCAGAATATTTCGGATTTTAAAAGTAGAAAGTCTTTTATGGGTTAGTAATCTCAAAACGATAAACGCCATCACTATCTAATATACGAGATGCTTCCCCTTCGTGCCACAAGTAATTGCAATGCGCCAAAGCCTCAACCAAGCCTAAACCGTATTCCCCATTCCCAAGATCACGTTTGAAAATTGCAAACATTACTTCACCAGCAGTCTTGGGTGTTTTCAACGCCTGACGCAAACGCTCCAACGCTCCACTGTGGTTATCAATCAACTGTTTGAGACGTAAAGGAATGCCCGTGAACGGAAGCTTATGGCCCGGTAACGCCAAAAGATCATCCGTAGCAAATTCTTGTAATCGACTACAGCTGTACATCCATTCACCTAACGGATTAGCATCTGGCTCAGTGGGGTAAACACCAATATTTGAACTGATAGATGGTATAATTTGGTCCCCAGTGAGAACCAAATTGTCGTCCCTACTCCAAAAGGTTGCGTGATGCGGGGCATGCCCGTTATCTATACGAATGTCCCAAGTTCGACCGCCCATTTCAATTGTATCGCCCTCAGATATACGAGAAAATCCAATTGGAACAGGATATACTATGTCAGCAAAATTAAACGGGCGTTCCAACTTACGGGTTTCAAGTAAATCCGCATGCATACCGGCTCGGCGATAAAACTCTATTTGCCCATCAGTATAACCTTCTTGTATATCAAGCGTCAGCATTCGACCCATATAATACGCAACACCAGACGATACGTATTCGGATCCATATTTATCAAAAAACCACCCATGAAAGCCAATGTGGTCAGGATGATGATGCGTTGCAACAACCCGTTTTACAGGTTTGCCCTTTAATGGACCCATTAATAAGGCGTCCCACATGGCCTCGACTTTTCGGGTCTTCATTCCCGTGTCAACCAGTGTCCATCCATCACCATCATCAAGCACATAAATATTCACATGATCAAGCTTCATCGGTAGCGGTAGTCGCAACCAATGCACACCGGAAGCAATTTCGAGCATATTACCAAAATCTGGTGGGTTTTCCCAAGGGTATTTAATACCGTTCATCTCATAGAATTACGCTGCAAAATCATTAAGCTCAAGCGCATAAATATCGGATGACCCTACCCGAGCCTGCGCGCAAAGTGCGTTATGCTCAGGTAAAAGACTGTTTATATAAAACCGCCCCAAACGTTCGCGTTTACCGTCATCCGAGGATGCCGCAATTAGGTGAAAGTACCCTCCAAGTACACGTGCAAAAGCACGTTGGTAGGACACAGATCCGGCAAATCGTTCGTTCAAGTCTTGCGTCACCAACCATTCCGTTGTTGCACGAAGCTCGGCAACTGAGACTTGTACCGCCAGTGCCAAATCGCTTTTGGACGCAGTAGCCAGCTGAGCCATTTCATCCATTAAAGAAAATGCCGCAGCGCCGCCGTCCATCATTTTACGCGCCACAAGATCCATAGATTGAATTCCATTAGTCCCTTCATAAATCGGCGTTATACGAGCATCACGCAGATATTGCGCAGCGGCCGTTTCTTCAATGAAGCCCATACCACCATGTATCTGGACACCAATATCTGACATTTGGACTCCAACATCGCTGCCAAATGACTTAGCAATCGGTGTCAGCAAGGCCGCGCGTGCTTTCCAATGGCTATCTTGCGTAGCTTTAGCCATGTCCAGTGCCACAGCACAAGCCACACCAATTGAACGGGCAGCAAAAATTTCAGATTTCATCTGTGCTAGCATCCGCCTAACATCAGCATGGTCAATTATTGTACCCGTACCATCAGCAATCAGCGAGGTGCCCTGTTTGCGCCCCAAAGCGTAACTCAAAGCGTGTTGATAAGCTCCTTCAGCAACTCCAACACCTTGCATGCCAACAGCTAAGCGAGCATTATTCATCATTGTAAACATGCAAGCCATGCCATTGTGCTCTTCGCCTACAAGCCAACCGGTAGCAGCTGAGAATTCCATTACCGCTGTGGGGCTACCATGAATGCCTAATTTATGTTCAAGGCTTACACATCGAAGATCATTTCTTACCCCAAGGGTACCGTCAGGATGTGGAATGAACTTTGGCACCAAGAAAAGGCTAATTCCTTTTGGGCCCGGCTTGGCACCAGGAAGGCGTGCTAGTACGAGATGACATATATTTTCTGCAACATCATGTTCACCCCAAGTAATAAAAATCTTTTGTCCTGTTACCTTATAAGTTCCATCCGATTGTGGTTCCGCTTTTGTACTCAACGCCCCCACATCAGATCCAGCATGGGATTCGGTCAAATTCATCGTTCCTGTCCATTCACCGGAAATCAGTTTTGGAAGGTAAATATCTTGCAATTCTGAGCTCGCGTGATGCTCCAAAGCCTCAATTTGACCTTGTGACAACAACGGACAAAGGTTCAGTGAGATACAGGCGCCACACATCATATCGTGCATCGCTGTGTTCATAGTAAGTGGCAGTCCCATACCCCCAAAAGAGGGGCTAGCAGAGATACCAACCCAACCACCTTCTGCTATTGCGGCATATCCTTCGGCGAAGCCCGGTGTTGTTCGTACAACACCATTTTCAAGATGTGCAGGGACCAAATCACCTGGTCGCTGAAGCGGCGCCATTACGGTGTCACAAAGCTTGCCACATTCGTTCAAAATTGCATCAGTCAAATCTGGAGTTGCTTCGGCAAAGTAGTCACTCGCAACCACAGGTGCCAACGGCACAACTTGCTCTAAAATGAATTGGTATTCGCTGACAGGCGCACGATAAGGCATTGGAAACTCCGCTATCAATCATTTGAGTGGTTACGTCGTCTTAAACAAGGCAGCTCTTCTTGGAAATAGAACAGATTGGAAACGCGACGTCAGTTTGGAGTACCATTAAATTACTTAGCCTAAGCGCGACCCGCCTGTGACGACAACATTAGCGGATCAATCCCAATAGTCCTCAACGCAGCAGTCCATTTGTGCTCATTAGCAAGGCCAAAAACAATTTCCACATTCGGGTCACAAATCAACCAACCGTTTTGCAGCAACTCAGCCTCCAGCTGGCCCGCAGACCAACCAGAATATCCCAGGACCAACAAACTAATTTCAGGACCTTTTCCGTTGGCTAAGTCCTGAAGAATTGTTCGGGTTGCCGTCATTGCAAAATGATCCCCAATAGGTAGCGTGTCTGGGCTCGCCATGTAATCATTGGTATGCAATACAAATCCACGGGTTTCATCAACTGGTCCCCCAAATTGTACCGGAATATCATGGGCTAAAGATTTAACTGAGATGTCTAGCTGTTCCAGCAAGCTTCGCAATTTAAGTTGTGGCTGCGGTTTATTAACAATTAACCCCATCGCCTCCCTCTGTAGTATGAGTACATATATAAACCACCGAGTGTTCAAATCTCGGATCTCCCATACCAGGCATCGCCACGAGTAATTTACCAGTTAGATTCGTATTCTCGTTTTTCATAAATCGATAATGGGTCTGTTACACACTCACAACAAGGGGTTTCATCAGTCTAGCCAAAGATCAGATAAAAGTGAGTTTTTATTTTATTATTTTCAGGTTATCAAGCTGATATGAAAATACTACTGACCAAGCTGGTGCTGCTTGCAACCGCTCTCACTTCTGTTGCAGCTCCTGTTAAGGCAAATCAATTAAATGATATTGTAGAAGTTGTCTTGCTACCGGGATGGAGGATGGAGGACGGGCAACACATGGCTGGATTGCAAATCAAACTCGCTCCAGGATGGAAAACATATTGGAGACAACCCGGCGACAGTGGCATTTCACCATTTTTTGATTTTTCCGAGTCCAACCATGTTGGCACAGTAAATGTGCTATTTCCAGCGCCCAAGGTCACATGGGTCGACAATTCGAGGACAATTTCTTATAGCCAAACCGTCATATTTCCCCTTTTGGTTCAGCCAGATGTAAGTGACCCAGTTACTTTAAAGGGGCAAGTTCAAATTGGTGTTTGCCAAGACATTTGTATACCGGTTTCGCTTAAAGTGAAAGCTCAATTACCCATATCAAGTACCAAAGACGTTGCCATTTTAGCAGCTATCCAAGCACAACCAAAAAAGATGGATGTGCCGGTTTTCTGCAAATTTGACCCCGTCGAAGGTGGTATGTATCTCAGATTGAGCCTGCCAGCACCACCAAGTGGTGTATCAGATGCCATCATTGAATTAGCAAATGCCAGTCTATGGGTTAGCACGCCAAAGATCACGTTAAAGGGCGATAAACTTATTGTCGAGGCCAATGTACTGACCTCCACAGGGAGCTTTGTTTCGGTCGCGCGCAGCGCCGTGACTACCACTCTATTTGGACAAAAAAAGTCGTTCTCCTACACAGGTTGTCAGGGTTCCTAACGCTTGAACTGCAGCACAACTGCTAAACCTGATAAGATGTAAATCGCTAATAAAAACAGTGCACCACCCGATAAAAACAAAATAAATGCCATTTGAAGTGCCGATAAAATCCCTGCCAATGGCAACATTAAAAAGAGTGCAGGCAAAGTTCCGCTAACTGATACCCACCCCAAAGTCACTATAAACAGCGCTGTAACTCCAATCATAGCAGCAGCAAAAGGCAATCTTGGTCCCCTCTTGCGAACAAGCCCCCGAAACGCACGTTTAAATCCTACGACCTGCGCCCCCACATCGGCCTGCATCGCAATCAATGCTGGAACAATTACCAATACTAAGACCACACCAAAGCCCAGCCCATAAACCAGCGTGATAACAGTAGGCTTCAAGAATTGTGCCTGTGAGGAAGTCTCATAGAGCAGTGGTGATAGGCCGAGTACTGTTGTGAGTGTTGTTAGCATAACTGGCCGCAACCGGTCTGTTACCCCATCGACTATTGCGGGAAACAAGCCCCGTTCTTTTGCATATTCATCAATGGTGGTCACCAAAACTATTGAGTCATTTATAATTATACCAACCATACCAATTAGGCCAACAACGGAGAACAGTGACAGCGGCACGTCATACCACCAGTGCCCATAAATAGTGCCTACCAGTCCAAAGGGAATAATAGCCATCACAACCAAAGGACGTGTCCAGCTTGAGAAAATCCAAGCAAGTGTCATGAAAATCCCTGCAAGCGTCAACACCAGTCCACGCGTCGCATCATTTCGAAAATCATTTTCCTGTTCCGCCAGGCCTGCAAGCTCAAAACTCACTTGATTTTCCTCTGCAACTTTAGGCAAAACCGTGTCGCGCAACTCATTTACAATTGCTTCTGCGCGGGCGGGGTCATCCTCAGATATATCACCTGTGACAGAAATTACCTGGATGCCATCTTCACGTCTAACCGTCGAAAATCCAGTCCTTTGCTGGACAGAAACGATGTCAGCCAAAGGTACGTAGTCTCCGGATACAGTTCGAATTTGCATTCGGTCTGTAAAGTCAGCAGTCAATTCTCCCACTGGGACCTGTACCCTAATTGTAGCTGAGCGTGGACCTTCTGGGAAGCTTGCCGCTTCGATGCCGTTCAACCGGTTGCGCAATGTGCGGCCCAAAGCATCAATAGTCAAACCCAACGCCTGTCCTTGAGGCGTTAATTCCAAGATCAATTCTTCCTTATCATAGGCCAAATTATCCTGGACCGCCGAGACCTCAGGATACTGTGCCAAGAACGTCTGCAAAGACTCAGAAGCTGCCTTCAGAGTGTCCGCATCAGCTCCGGACAGCTTTACATCTAGCGCATCACCGCCAGGACCAGCCCGCCATCCACGAAAGCTGATTGTCTCTACCCTGGGATGACGCTGAACCACATCTTGCAAGTCGGCAACTACTGAAAAAGAGGAGTAGGACCGTAGATCTGCGTCAATCAATTCAATCGCGATGGAGCCCAATTGATCAGGATCTTTATTTTCAGCACCGGCAAGACCACGTCCAGTATTTCCACCAATTTCCGCCATCACAAAATCAATGGGGTTCGTTCCATATTCAATCTCATATTTGGCACCAATTTCTTCAACAGCTTTTTGAAAGGACTTCATTTGAGCTATCGAATCAGCTCGAGTTGCACCTGGAGCCATTGCGAAGTTACCGGTTACAGATTCTTGTTCAGGCGCGTTGAAAAAACGCCATTGAACATCGCCATTAATGAACAAAGCAACTTGACTAGCTAAAGCCACTAAGAGAGCGGCAAAAACCGGATAGCGAGCCCAGATCACAAATTTAATAAAGGGACGAAAAGCGTAAAACTTAAATTTATCCAGCAAAAAATTCATAATATGAGATGGCAAATCATACCACCGCAAGCGACCTCCAGTTACAATAGAATGCGCCATATGATTTGGTAGAATCAAAAAACATTCCGCCAATGAGGCTATAAGCACTACGATAACAGTGAAGGGTATATCAGCAATAAGACTGCCAAACCTCCCGCCAATTGCAATCAAGCCAAAGAACGCAATTACAGTTGTGAGAGTAGCGGAGAACACAGGCAAGAACATGCGTCGCGCTGCGTTTTCTGCTGCTACCATTGGCGGTTCTTTGAGAGTCCGCGCACGAAAATCTGCATGTTCACCGACCACAATCGCATCATCAACAACAATGCCTAAAGTAATAATTACAGCAAACAACGAGATAATATTGATTGTCAGTCCCGACATGTACATAAGCGCAACAGCCGCGCCCATCGCCGCAGGGATACCGGCAGCTACCCAAAAGGCTGTTCGCACATTGAGGAATAAGAACAGCAGCAATAGAACCAATCCAAGGCCCTGCAAGCCATTCTTCATGAGCATCGAAAGACGTGCTGAGATAACTTCCGATCGTGTCCTAATTAATTGAATACTGACTTCGGGGGGAAGTGTCTCTTGCATGGCTGCGGCGACATCCTGAACTTTTTTCTGGATCTCAATTGCATCGCCTTGGTCAGACCTATCAATACGGATAGAAATCGCGGATGAACCACCAACAAAATATGCTCGCTTACGGTCCACGCCCTCTTCAATAACCTGTCCCACGTCCGAAATCATCAAAGCAGATCCATCTGCGTTGGTGCGCAACACAATAGCCCCAATATCGCGCGCTCCACGTTTTGCAACTCCAGTAAGTATACGTGAATTTCCTGCTACGTCGCCAGCAGGATCCGCCTCAGCTTCTTCAGCTATAGCATTTGCAACTTGCCGCATGGTCACGTCATGCCGGATAAGTGATAGGCTATCTACTTCAACAAGTGTAGAACCTGCAGCAATTCCGCGGATACTTGCCCGGGTCACACCAGCAGCAAATAAACGCGTTACAAATTCATCAGAGAAGAGGGCAAGTTGGTCCACTCCAACTATTCCGGAGATCACCACATCCGTCACACGATCTCGCCAAAACCCTCGAGTTACGCGCGGGTCATCCGCGTCATCTGGAAATTGTGCTACAATTGAATCGACCGCTATTTGCGTGTCATCAGTTCCCCGCGCCATATCCCAGCCAGGTTCAAATTCCATTTTGATCCGAGCTAAGCCCTCATTAGATGTAGAGGATGTACTGGTCACGCCTTCAATCCCAAGCAAAGAAGGCTCCACAATTTGAACAATTGCGCGGTCAACATCCTCTGGACCTGCTCCGTCCCAACGAACACTTACGGTTACATTGTCGATAATCACATCCGGAAAGAACTGTGACCTCATTTGTGGAAAAGATACGACACCTGCTACGATCATGATTAATAAAAATAGGTTCGCAGCAGTACGGTGACGCGTCATATATGACAAAATTCCGCCTGTTGCGTTGGTCATCAATGACATGGCTACTCTCCCATCCTACTTTCAAGTCGGTCCAACAATTTTTGTGGCACTTCGGTTTTAGTCAGCTGACCTATTGTCCGCTCTTTTGCAGCCTTTGGAATCCATTTATTACCTTCAATAAATGCAATTAACTTTGCACGTCGCTCTGGATCTAACTTAACCATTTGGGGAGCTTTTGGCTCAGCAGCAATTTCACCTTGAGCGCTCAAAATCCGCACTTTGATCCCAGCTCCCAACAAAGGTGTTCTTTCGGCTACTATATTAGCATTTGAGAGCTCACGGGACCTAACAAGAACGTCATCTCCCTGGCGCCGCACCAAAGTCACATCCGCCTCACGTAATCGATCATCTTCGCCAACAACTAAAACACGATTATTTCCATTAAGAGCGGAAGACGGCAGTCGTGCAACCCAATTTATATCTGGCTCAACTATATCGACAGTAACAAAGTCTCCCGGTCGCAGGCCTTTCGCGTTGCTAAGGCTGGCAAACAACAAGCGTCCGGTCAAACCTTCGCCAACTAATGCCGCTTCCCGCGTCAGCTTACCTTGGATGGCGATTTCAGCACCAAGCACATCCAGGTTTGCAGTGATTTGCGCATCGATTACCTGCCCATCATCATTAAGCAAACGGCTGTGTTGGGAGGTGCTAACCCTAAATGCCACCTCAAGGGCGGAGGGGTCTACCAATTGGCCAACTCGTTCATTGTTTGCTATCGATCCGCCTTGAACCACCGCAACATTAGCCAGAGCACCCGAGAAACTTGCGCGCAAAACAGTATCACGCAAATTGCGTTCTGCTTCCGCAATTGAAATTTCGACCCGCGTTACTCGAGCAATACTTTGGTTCAAGCGAGCTTCAGCAGTCTGTAAGGCTTGACGACGAGAAAGTATTGCTTGTTTAGCTGAAGACGCGGCAAGTTCGGCAGACTCGACCGAAGCTTCTGTTCCCACCCCTCGAGAAACAAGGTTTTTCTGTCTTTGCAACATTTTCAAACGTAAATCAGATTGCTCACTCGCCGCGTTCACCTCGTCGTTGGCTAAATCAAGCGATCGTGTTGCTTCAAGCAAGTCCGCTTTTGCATCCGCCATATCTGCCTTAACCAATGCTAAATCAGTCTTTGCGTTTGAGGGATCAATGCGAAGTAGAATTTCTCCTTTGTTGACCTGGCCACCATTCTGAAAATCTGGATGCAATTCTATTACTGTCCCCCCCACAGCCGCCCTAATATCTAAACTACGTTGGCTTTGAACTTCACCATAAACGCGCAAAATTGGGGTTTGAGTGCCCGGTACAAACGAGACTGCATTAACAGCGAATGTGCGCTCGCGAGATCCCCCACCTCGTCTCTCGTCTTCACCTTTATTAGATATGGCCGCTCGCACCATTCCAAACGCAAAAACAAAAAGAGCGAGAGTTGCTGCCATTAAAAAAAGGCCTATTAAACTTTTGCGTAAGAAACGCATCGCGTCCATCCTTCAGTTTTTCTTGGTAAAGAGATAGAACGAACTTTGCTCACGTCACTATCTTTAACTACCAAGGCTACTATTTCCGTCGTATATGTTCATCCAGTCGCGGTAATATTTCTACAAAATTACACGGTTTGTGACGAATATCTAACTGTTTGATTAAGATTTCATCCCATGCATCTTTGCAAGCACCTGGACTACCAGGCAGAGCAAACATGTAGGTCCCATTAGCGACACCTGCTGTTGCCCTACTTTGTATGGCTGACGTACCAATTTTTTGCATAGAAACGATCGTGAAAACTGTGCTAAATGCATCTATCTCTTTTTCGTAAACATCACGGTGCGCTTCGACCGTTACATCGCGTCCGGTCAAACCAGAGCCGCCTGTTGAGATCACAACATCAATTGCTGGATCGTTTGCCCAGATACGCAATTGCGCAGAAATCTCCGACCGATCATCTTTAAGTAATTTGCGGGCAGCCAATTTATGACCTGCTGCTTCCACCCGCGCTACTAATGTATCACCAGATCGGTCGCGCTCAAGGCTTCGGCTATCAGATACTGTCAAAATTGCGATACTAACTGGGAGAAAATCTAAATTATCTGAAGGCATTCACGTTTCCTTTTGAGTGCGTACCCAAGCTTTTAGGGATAACAGATCTTGCCAGGCCTGGCTCTTTAAAGAAGGACGGTTGAGTAATGATTCTGGATGAAACATTGGCAGTACAGGAAGGTCTAATCCATTATGCATTTGACCCCGCAACTTGCTGACACCACGTTTCCCCAAAATGGCCTGACAGCTTGTGTCACCCATACAAATCAGAATTTTAGGTGCAGCAAGTTCAATGTGGCGGCGCAAAAATGGTAATAAAATTGAAAGCTCTTCTGATTTTAGATCTCGATCTTGTGGAGGACGCCAGGGCACAATAGTTCCAATGTAAACACTCTCGTGACGACTTAGACCAATCGCGGCCAACATTTTATCTAGTAAATGGCCCGATGCTCCAGCAAACGGGATACCCTTTACGTCTTCTTCGCGATTTGGTGGCTCAGTCAAAATCATTACAGAAGATCCCAAAACGCCATCACTAAAGACTAAACTTCGAGCTCCGCGCTTCAGATCGCAATATTCGAAAGCTGCCAATGCACTTTTAAGAGCAACCAAGTCAGAAGCTCCTGCCGCGGCCTTCTCCGCCAATGCCACAGGATCCTGAGCCTCTGGCAAAAATCCAACCGCTGAAGTGGGATGATCCGATACTACAACAGTTTTGGGCTCAATCACCACTTTAGGCACCACAGCCGCAAGCCCATATCGATCTACCGGACTTTCCTCGATCGCATCAACTGCTCCCAGCTCTAGCTGCCATTCAAGCGCTGAACGCGCAGCATGCCAATCCATATATTCCATGCACTTAGGCTAGAGCTTTAGGTCCGGAAGGTAAATCGCCGAAATGAACCATCCTTAAAATAGACTTTAAAAAATATAGCCCTGTGGTTCATAAATTTACTTGAAGCCAACCCTTGCCGTAATGTCCTTGGCTTTCTATACACGGCCAACTGGAGAAATCGACATGCAGACCAAGCACCTTTTGGGCATAGAACCCCTGCACCCGCACCAAATTACAGAAATTTTAGATTTAGCAGATCAATATGCCCAGAGTAATCGTAGCAAAGCACCAATTAACGATGTCTTGGGCGGGTGCACACAAATTAACATGTTCTTTGAGAACTCGACACGCACCCAAGCCAGTTTCGAGATTGCTGGCAAACGGTTAGGTGCAGATGTAATGAACATGTCGATGAAGGCTAGCTCTATCAATAAGGGTGAAACCTTGATCGACACGGCTGTGACATTGAATGCCATGCACCCAGATTTATTAGTCGTACGCCACCCGCATTCAGGTGCAGTAGATCTTTTGGCCCAAAAAGTAGATTGTGCTGTCATCAATGCTGGTGATGGCCGCCATGAGCACCCAACCCAAGCTCTGCTCGATGCGCTGACAATCCGCCGCTCCAAGGGTCGTTTGCATCGTTTAAATATTGCGATATGTGGAGATATTGCACACAGTCGCGTTGCCCGGTCGAACTTAATTTTACTAGGGAAAATGGAAAATCGCATTCGCCTTGTTGGTCCGGCCACCCTGATGCCATCCGGCATTACGGAATTTGGCGCCGAAGTTTACCACGACATGAATGAAGGCTTGAAGGACGTGGATGTCATAATGATGTTGCGGCTTCAAAGCGAACGTATGGATGGTGGATTCATCCCATCTGAGCGCGAATACTATCACCGATATGGCCTAGACACTGCCAAATTGAGTAATGCCAAAGAAGGCGCCATAGTGATGCACCCCGGCCCTATGAACCGCGGAGTTGAAATTGATGGAGAGATAGCAGATGACCTCAGCCGAAGTGTTATTCAAGAGCAAGTCGAGATGGGGGTGGCTGTACGCATGGCCGTCATGAATATCCTCATGAGAAGCCGACGCGAGGCAGCGCAGGAGGCAATGCTATGAATGAACCAAAAGATCCCCGCATGTCGGGCAAAATTGCTCTGTATGCGCTTATTTTCATCGCGGCCTTGGTCAGTCTTATGATCTGGGTGGCTGCATGACCTCTTTACGCATCACAAATGTTCACCTCGTCGACCCTGAAACTCAAACGGTAACATTAGGCTCCCTGACAATTAATAATGGTCGGATCTCAGGCGCAGACACAGCAGATACGTTATTGGATGCAGAAGGCCAGTATCTTGCACCAGGTATTGTAGATATTGGAGCTAAAGTCTGTGAGCCGGGCGAACGCCATAAAGAAAGCTTCCGCTCAGCTGGATTGGCCGCAGCTGCAGGCGGTGTAACAACATTAGTCGCACGACCTGATACAAAACCTTCAGTCGATAGCCCTGAAACCCTGGAATTTGCATCCCGCCGCGCACAGGCCAATTGCATAGTTCACAGCTATCAAATGGCTGCATTAACGAAAGGTCGTCTTGGTCGCGAAATGACCGAAATTGGTTTCTTACAAGACGCGGGCGCTATTGCGTTCACCGACTGTGACGCCGTGATAACCGACAATAAAGTCTTATCGCGCGCGCTTACCTACGCAAGTCAGCTTGGCGCATTGATTATTGGACACCCGCAAGATCCTAGTCTGTCCAAGGGAGCGTCTGCAACGTCCGGAAAATTCGCATCACTGCGCGCAATCCCTGCTGTTTCCACAATGGCCGAGCGCTTGGGCTTAGAACGTGATTTAGCAATGGTTGAGATGACCGGAGCCAAATACCACGCGGATCAAATATCAACTGTGCAAGCGCTTCCAGCATTGGAACGCGCCAAGGCCCAAGGCCTTGATGTTACTGCAGGTATTAACATCCACCACCTAACTCTTAATGAGTTTGATGTCGCTAATTATCGCAGCTTTTTTAAGGTTAAGCCACCACTCAGATCCGAAAATGACCGACTTGCAATGGTTAATGCGCTGGCATCAGGCCTTATTGATACAATCAGCTCGATGCATACTCCCCAGGACGAAGAGTCAAAGCGGGTGCCTTTTGAGCAGGCAGCTTCCGGAGCTGTAGCACTCGAGACATTACTGCCCGCCGCTCTGCGTCTTTACCACGCAGAACAGCTAAGCTTACCGCAATTATTTCGCGCTTTATCCTTAAATCCTGCACGCAGGTTAGGCCTGACGTCTGGCCGCCTTGCAGTAGGAGCCCCTGCAGATTTAATCCTATTTGACCCAAATATTCCATTTGTACTTGATCGCTACAAACTGAAATCGAAATCAAAAAATACACCCTTTGACGGACAACGCATGCAAGGGCGCGTACTGGCCACGTTTGTGGATGGCAAAAAGGTATATCAACTATGATCCCCGAGTTTTCGACTTCACCAATGATATTACTCGTTTGGATTGTGACCGGTTACCTTCTAGGGTCCATTCCCTTCGGTTTAGTTGTCGCCCACTTATTTGGGCTTGGTGACCTTCGTCAGATTGGATCAGGCAATATTGGGGCTACTAATGTGTTACGGACTGGCTCGAAATTTGGAGCTGCCTTAACCTTGATCGCAGATGCGGGCAAAGCCGGTATTACCGTTCTTTTGGCGCGTAGTATAGCAGGCGAAGACGCAGCACAATTGGCAGGCTTCGCGGCATTCTTCGGACATTGCTACCCAATCTGGCTTAAATTCAAGGGAGGCAAAGGCGTATCTACATTCTTTGGACTTCTATTTGCTCTGGCCTGGCCCATTGGTTTGATCTCTGGAGCCACATGGATTTTGATTGCAGGTATTTTTCGCTATTCTAGCTTTGCCGCAATAGCGACGGTAATTCTTACACCATTATTTATGATCATATTTTCGCAACAAGTTTTAGTTGCACTGAGCATTGGGTTGATGACCCTGATTTTATGGAGACATAAAGAAAATATTATTAGATTACTAAAATCGCAAGAAACGAAGATTGGCCAAAAGTGATATGTAAATCAGTAGCCTAAAGTATAAAAAATATTGCGCTCACATCTTCACAACAGCCTGCAAAATTATTCTCAATCAATAAGATCAAAATCTTCTTTGAGAACCCACTTATGTGAAAATAAGCCTAACTTATTTTAACTATTATAAAAAATTATTTTTTAGAAAAAGCTATAAATAAATGATGATCTTAAAAAAGCAGGTCAATATGAGTAATCACTGTAGATTTTTGTCAAATCACCATTCCAGTCACCGTGATAGCGTTCCAACAATTCATCTGCAGGTACTTGTCCAGTTTCCAAAGTGTCTTGCAACGCGTTCAAAAAATGCGTTTCGTTAGGTATCATGCCACCCGCACCTGCGCGCGCGCGCGCCACTAAACCAGCATTGGAAATCTCAACGGCTTGACGTGCCAAATCCGTCATTTTTACATTACCAGCCTGCGCTGACAAACCGTGTACAGATGCTGAAACCCGAAGTTCGTCGCGGATATTCGCATCCATTTTCTTAACGAGATCCCAAGCGGCATCCAATGAAGATTGATTATATAATAAACCCACCCAAAATGCTGGCAGAGCACATAAGCGACGCCAAGGCCCCCCATCGGCGCCCCGCATTTCCATAAACTTTTTGATCCTCACTTCCGGAAAAATAGTAGTTAGATGATCCGCCCAATCGTCCATCGTGGGAACTTCACCAGGTAAGGCTGGCAATATACCTTTAAGAAAATCACGGAAGGATTGCCCTAAAGCATCAACGTACATCCCGTTGCGATAGACGAAATACATCGGCACATCCAAAGCGTAGTCGACGTATCTTTGAAAGCCCATGCCTTCCTCAAATACAAACGGTAACATACCAGTGCGGTCTGAATCGAGATCTCTCCAAACCCGCGCTCGCCATGACTTATGACCGTTAACTTTCCCCTCAAAGAAAGGAGAGTTTGCAAATAAGGCAGTCGCTACGGGTTGCAGCGCTAAAGCCACACGGAACTTTTTAACCATATCCGCTTCAGAGGAGAAATCTAGGTTAACCTGAACAGTGCATGTCCGGCGCATCATCGTTTTACCCATTGTGCCTACTTTATCCATATAGGCATCCATCAGCTTGTAACGGCCTTTGGGCATTAACCCTACTTCTTCATGCCGCCAGATAGGAGCAGCACCAAGGCCAATGAAACCTACACCGATTTTATCCGCAATTTCTTTGACTTCTCTCAGGTGCTGGTTCACCTCATCGCAAGTCTCGTGAATTGTTGTTAGCGGAGCACCGGACAGCTCCAAAGCGCCACCCGGCTCCAAACTAACGTTGGCCCCATCTTTAGTCAGGCCTATCAAATGACCGCCCTCTTCTAAGGGCGCCCAGTTAAAGGTATTTTGCAGTCCCTCAAGAATAGCTTTGATAGACCGGTCACCGTTATACGGTAAAGCTTTCAAGGTATCTTTGCAGTATCCGAATTTTTCATGTTCAGTCCCAATACGCCAGTCTTGGACCGGCTTATTACCCTCTTCAAGATGTAGCGCAAGCTGTTCAAAACTCTCGATAGGGCCACCGCCAGATTGTGGAATAGACATAAAGATCTCCAAAGATACTCTTTTCACAGACTAACCCGTGGCCTCTCGCATCAAACAAGTCAAGATATGATGCTTAGTGAAGTTTAGTCCGATTTTTTTGCCATATCAAAAACAAGTCTGAGCCTTTACCCTGTGTCGCTGCGTGTGCTTGATCGTAATTCACACCGGGCAAAGCAACCAAGGCATCAAACAATTTGTCTGTACCTTCGGCGTCCCCAGGCACGGATAGCATCTCATCAGTTCCAAAAAATACCCAAGTGATGCGGCCTCGACCATTGCGGTGTAACTCTACCCGATCGAGACTGTCCAATGAAATAGAGGCTCCACCGCCACTGGACAGATAACTTACCTGACGCTCATCAACCTCAACCACCCCTGGGCCGCCTGAACCCGATGGAAAACTAAACCGACGGTAAGCATCCTGCCCAACTAGACCCGCAACTACCAAAATAAATATGCCTGCCAAACGCGCCGTACCGAAGGTCGTCATCAGGACATACACGCCAACCATCCCAATAAGGCCCGCTAGAATAAATCCTCTGTATTGGCGAAGTGAATTTTGTGCTTCGGTCCGAATAAAACTCACCGCCAATCTCCAATACGGGTTTGCCATAGCGTCAAAGCCGCCACTACAGCTGTTTCTGAGCGCAAAACACGAGGGCCAAGGGGAACGGGGTGCCCTTGCAGCATTGCGTTTAACCGCGCACGCTCAGCCGGACTAAACCCACCTTCCGGGCCGATGAGAACGGCCCAAGGACCTTGTATTTCTGGCAGCGTGATCGGCTGTCCAATCAGTTCTTCATCGCAAAACATTATTTGACGATCACTCCAGGTGTCCAGCAGCCTAGATAACTTTTGCAATTCGAGCACTTTGGGTACAAATGTACCTCCACATTGCTCAGCCGCTTCAACTACGTGGTTTTGCAACCGATCAGCCCTAATGCGTTCAGAATTTGTGAAATCGGTTTGCACAGGCATGATTTGAGCCACGCCCATTTCGGTTGCTTTTTCCACTATAAAATCTGTGCGCGCCTTTTTAATTGGCGCGAAGATGAGCCACAGATCGCGTGGCATCATCAGTTGCTTGGATTGTTTCTCACACAAAAGAATTCCGGTCTTTTTATTTGCTTGAACAATTCTGCCAAGCCATTCTCCATCCTGGCCATTGAACACTTCTACCAACTCACCGATGCCCTTACGCATTACCACAAATAGATAATGTGCCTGATCACGATCTAGAGGAACTGATTGCCCTGCCCCCAGTTGGTGATCTACATATAGTCGAATAATTGAAGCCATGGATCTAAGGTATGTCTCATTCGACCAAATCACCAGAGGGTCAGGTAGAAGATGCTGTAAAAGATAATTGGGTTGACAGTTTGGCCCCTATCTTCGCACGTCCTTACTTGCGTTTGTCGCGCGCAGACAGACCAATTGGCACATGGCTCTTATATATTCCATGCATCTGGGGGATACTTTTAGCAGCAATTTATGACGAAAATTTACAAATTAGAGATGCTTGGCTTATTCTAGCCTCTGGCGCGGGTGCCTGGCTAATGCGCGGCGCTGGCTGTACCTGGAATGATATCACCGATCGTGATTATGACTCAAAGGTAGCACGCACACGGTCTCGCCCCATTCCATCAGGACAAGTCACCGTGCCGCAGGCCGCAGCGTGGATGGGGTTTCAGGCCATTATTGCCTTTGCAATTTTGCTGAGTTTTGGCCAACAAGCTGTAATTATGGGAATCACAAGTCTTGGATTCATAGCAGTCTACCCTTTTGCAAAGCGTTTCACTTGGTGGCCGCAGGTATTCTTAGGTTTGGCATTCAATTGGGGTGCACTTCTAGGATGGGTTGCGCATCATGGAAGTCTCGAATGGCCTGCAGTTGTTCTTTATCTCAGCGGCGTTGCATGGACTTTATTTTATGACACAATCTATGCGTACCAAGACACGAAAGACGATGCTTTAATAGGAGTTAAATCTACGGCCCTCCTATTTGGCGAGTATGGTTCCCGCTGGCTATCTTTATTTCTTGGCCTATCAGTAGTTTTAATGGCCGTCGCAATAGCTATGGTTTTACCCATCAGCAGCTCTAGTTTTTGGATTGCAATCATTGGCCCAGCTTTATTTGGGTGCCATATGGCAAGGCAACTATATATCCTAGACACCAATGACAGCAAGATCTTGCTTAGGCTTTTCCGAGCAATGCGAAATGTAGGCTTTTGGCCAGTAATATTTTTTATAATTGTAGCCTTGCTGTGATTGCTACTAAGCCCAAGCCAGCTTAGAAAGCGGGAGCAGTTCAGGGATAAATATGAAAGCAGTTTCCACAACTTTGACTTTTTTCGCCTTTAGCTTTGCAGCTATAGCCACATATTCTGCGTCAAAGCTGGCAGTAAAGTGGGTGGAAAAAGTCTCCGTATCAACCATAGAAGAGCTTATTGCGATCGAAGGTCATGAATGGGCCAGTGTTCAAGCTGATGGTTTACAAGTCATTTTAGAGGGGGAGGCTCCGTCTGAGGCAGCACGGTTTAAAGTGCTCGCCGCCGCCGGTTCCATTGTTGAGGCGGCGCGGGTGATTGACAACTTTACCATCACAGCCACGGTAGAACTGGAAGCACCAGAATTTTCAGTAGAAATTCTTCGAAATGCCGCAGGCATTTCAATCATTGGTCTAATTCCAGCGTCCGACAGTATCGACGATACTTTAAGGATCGTTTCAAAAATTGCAGCAGACTTGCCAGTAACTAATTTTTTAGAAACCGCAGATTACCCAAAACCACCTTCATGGTCGGCCGCCATGTCATTTGCCCTGTTAGCTCTTGAGCGCCTGGATCACTCTAAGATCTCAGTAACTAAAGATCGCGTTCAGATCCAAGCCTTTGGCAATAGCGTTGCTCAAAAAACAAAACTCGAGTCAGAGCTTACACGGCGAACGCCCGTAAATATTAGAGCCCAGATCTCAATCAACGCCCCACGTCCAGTTATCACCCCATTCACTTTAAGGTTCCGAAAAGATAGCAAAAGTGCTCAATTTGATGCATGCTCAGCTGATAGCGATGCCGCGGCTAAAAGTATTTTGGCCGCGGCAGTTGCTGCGGGATTAACCGGCGAAAAGGAGTGTCGCCAGGGGTTGGGTGTACCATCTCCAATGTGGAGTGACGCTGCCGTAAGCTCAATTTCCGCGTTAAATAAAATTAACGGCGGCACAGTTACAATGAGCGATGCCGACATCACAATAACCGCGCTTGAGGGTACAGATCCTGCATTGTTTGATCTCATTGCAAGCCAGCTCGATGCAGATCTCCCAGAAATCTTTTCTCTGCAAAAAAATTTTCCAGTTACTGAAGAGGTCATTGAGGGTCAAAGCCTAGTCAAATTCACCGCGACTTTAACACCAGAGGGTCAAGCGCAAATTCGAGGCCCTGTTCGAAATGCCCTAGCGTTGCATACACTCTCCTCCTTTTCCGATGCCACGTTCGGTGAGGGTCGCGCTCTTCTTGCAACTAATATGCGCGAAAACCTCCCTGCAGGGTGGTCAATACGTGTACTTGCGAGCTTAGCTGCTCTTGGTGAATTGGAATCTGGCGTCATTATAATTAAGCCTCGCTCCATAGTTATAAAAGGCCAGACCGGTAACAAAGCTGCTAGAACAAAAATTTCTCAAGTTCTGTTGAGCCGTCTAGGAAACGAAACAAACTTCAAACTTGATGTTAGATATTTGGAAGAGCTGGACCCTCTTGCAAGCATGCTAAATCCAAACGAGTGCATTGCGGAAATTAAAAGAATAGTTACCTCTCAGAAGATCTCATTCGAGCCCAGCTCAACCACTTTGGATGGCGCAAGCCAAGAAACCATCACAGCTCTTGCCGAAGTCTTTGACAGCTGCCTAGAGGCAGTTATAGAAATTGGTGGCCACACCGATAGCCAAGGCCGTGAAATCATGAATTTAAACCTTAGCCAGAGCCGTGCCGATGAAGTACTAATTGCATTACGCGGTGCTCGTGTGAAAATGAAAACCCTGACGTCAGTTGGCTACGGTGAATCGCAGCCAATCGCCGATAATGAAACGGAAGAAGGCCGCGAGGCTAACCGACGAATTGATTTCCGTCTTGTCCCACCAAAATCTATAGAAACCGAAACGCCCGTCGAGTTTGAGGAAAAACAAGATGAACAGAACTGAGTTTATTTCAACAATCGCAGTAATCCTGTTCGTCGCCTTTTGCTTAGGGTGGTTTTCAAATTGGCTGATCAATCGGTTCACCCGTGTCAGCCAGTCAGATGTGGACGAGTTGGATCAAATGGCGCAATCTTTGCACGAAGTGGAAGAAATACGTGACCAGGCGATTGCATATCTAGAACAACGTGAGGCCGAAATGGCAAACCAGCTGTCGCAAACCGAAGCAGAATTGCGGGCTGCAATGGAAGGCTTGCGTGATGCCCGAACTGAGGCGGAAGAACTACGCTCTTATATTGAGCGGCAAAACAGTGGCAGTTAGTCATTATTAGTTTGACCAAGCCTTTAATGCAGTCTCATCGATCACTTTAGCATCAACCCATGCTCCATCAGGCTGCCCCAGTACGACCTCTTTTTTCCAAAACGGTGCACGTGATTTAAGGTAATCCATCAAATAATCAGCCCCAGAAAATGCGTCTTTGCGATGTTTAGACGCGGTAGCAACCATCATAATTATTTCGCCTGGTCGCAAAACACCAAAACGGTGAATCACAAGCACATGCTCTAAGTCGAATTTTACTTTAGACGCAGCCGAAAATTTTTCTAAAGCATTTTCCGTCATACCAGGATAATGTTCGATCAGCATATAATCGAGATCGCCGTTAACATCTCGAACAATACCACTGAATGTTACAATCGCGCCGGAGTATTTCGTAGCTGCCTGAAAAAGTTTTACTTCTTCACTGAAATCAAAAGCAACATTCTGAACTCTAACAATCATTTTAGCCACCAGTCATTGGTGGAAAAAATGCGACTTCTCTCACAGATGCTAGAGAGGTTGAGAAATCTACCAGGTTTTGGTCGACGGCAACACGCACTGAAGAAATATCTTCGAATGCGGCTGCATAACCTGGGTCGCGAAGAATAAGCTCAGCGATAAGTTCAGTAACAGTTTCCGCGTCGGTCTCGATAATTTCCTGGCCACGCCCTATCCTCTCGCGAAGCCATGCAAAATATAGTAGGTTGAGTTTCATACATCATCCTCGCAAATGTGGCAGGGCTTTTCGAAAGTAATCAGCCCCACTTAAAACTGTGAGTACAGCCGCAACCCAAAGAAGGATAACACCTCCGTACCAGGTAACCAACATACCTCCATACAAAAAATTTAAATTCAAAAGATCCTCAAGTTTACCGTCCAAAATCTGCCCTATCATCACACCGTCCATTCCAAAGCCCTCCATGCCGAGATAATGTTCAAAAATACCGACGGCAAACAACATTGCGATTGCCATCATCTGAACAGTGGTTTTCCATTTAGCTAATTTTGTAACCTTAAGCGTTCCGGCTACTTCTCCCAAGAATTCACGTAATCCTGAGACAAAAACTTCACGGAACACAATTAATGTCGCCGGCAACAGGACTAAGGGATTGAGACCAAATATGCCTGTGATGACCAACAACGCAATCAATACCATTGCTTTATCCGCGATCGGATCCAGCATCGTTCCTAATTTACTTTCTTGCTTCCACGTGCGGGCAATATAGCCGTCAACCCAGTCTGTTAGAGCCGCCCCTACAAATAAGATTAATGCAGCCCAATCAGCAAAAGGCCGCGTGAAATAAAGAAACATAATCCCCAACATGGGAGCTGCGGTCAATCGGGTTAAAGTCAAGATATTTGGAAGTGTCATCATGTTAAAAACTTAGCTTGGTTCCAGCGAGGGTTCCAGCGTTATCACCCATAAACCCCATATTAGTCATGTTGCATGATAAATTTATGTTTATAAAAGTGAGCTAAGATCACTTTTGAAAATAATTATAAATAATTTCAGCAACGGCATCTGAAACACCATCTACCACTTTTAGATCAACCAAATGAGCTCGCGCAACCGCCTTGGCAGATCCAAAATGCGCTAGCAATGCTTTTTTGCGTTTAGGTCCAATGCCTGCCACATCATCCAATGGGTTTTTCATGGTAGATTTAGCACGCTTGGCTCGGTGGGCCCCAATCGCAAACCGATGGGCCTCATCACGTAGACGTTGAATGAAATATAGAACAGGATCATTTCGGCGCAATGCTTTAACAGGCTTTCCAGTTCGGTAAAACTCTTCGTTACCGGCGTCCCTATCAATTCCCTTAGCAACGCCAATCATATTAATGTCTTCAACGCCCCACTCTTTCATGATTTGACGCACTGCACTCACTTGCCCGACACCTCCATCAATCAAAAGAAGATCTGGCCACGCGCCTGAATTTCGGTCTGGGTCCTCTTTGAGTAACCGTTTGAAGCGACGGCCTAGAACTTCTTTCATCATTCCAAAATCATCTCCCGGAGTAATATCATCCCCTTTGATGTTAAACTTCCGGTATTGAGATTTGATCAAACCTTCTGCCCCAGCTACTATCATTGCACCAACGGCATTGGTCCCTTGGATATGGCTGTTGTCATAAACCTCTATACGGCGCGGAGGTCCTTCAAGGTCAAAAGCCACAGATAATTCTTGGAGCAACCTAGCTTGCGTAGCTGTTTCTGACATTTTGCGACCTAAACTTTCAGAGGCATTACGATTTGCTCCCTGGACCAGTTCCAGCTTTTCGCCCCGCAATGGCACGTTTATTTCAACTTTGCGTCCTAACTTATTGCTAAGTGCATCAATCATCAAATCAGGATCTTGAATGGCATCCGACAAAAGCACTAATCGGGGCGGGTCACGATCAGAATAAAACTGTCCAACAAATGCTTGCATAACCTCAGGGACTGAAACGTCACCAACCACCCTAGGATAGTAGTCCCGGTTTCCCCAGTTTTGATTGCCCCTGATAAAGAAAACTTGTACACACGCCTGTCCCCCCTCCATATGCAGCGCGATAACATCCGCCTCCGAAACACCTTGCGGATTGATACCTTGAGAGGATTGAACTTGTGTCATGGCTTTAATGCGATCCCGCAACGCCGCTGCGCGCTCGAACTCCATCTTTTCAGATGCTGCTTGCATATCCTGAGCAAGTTCAGCTTGAATCTTAGTAGACTTCCCCGACAGGAACCGCTCTGCATCTTTAACCAAGTGACTGTATTCCTCAACTGTCACATATCCAACACAAGGTGCACAACATCGCTTGATTTGATACTGTAAACAGGGTCGCGTCCGCATCTCAAACTGGCTATCCGCGCAGTCACGTAATTGAAAAACGCGCTGCAATTGATTTAATGTCCGGTTCACAGCACCCGCGCTGGCAAAAGGGCCATAATAATTCCCTTTTTCTTTTTTTGTTCCTCGGTGTTTTTTGATCTGAGGAAAGCCATGTTCGTGACTGACCAATATATTGGGAAAAGATTTATCATCCCGTAACAGGACGTTATATTTAGGTTTCAGTTGCTTGATGAGGTTTTGTTCAAGAAGCAACGCCTCTGTTTCCGTCTTTGTAGTTAAAAACATCATACTTCTCGTATCATCGATCATCCGCGATATCCGGGCGGAATGGCCGAGAGGACGCGCATAACTCGATACTCGATTTTTTAAATGCCTAGCTTTTCCAACATAAAGAACGCGGCTCTCAGAATCTAACATCCGGTATACTCCAGGTGAGCCATCCAGTCCCCCCAGATAATCAGCAATCAGGTCATGACCCGTGAGAGGCGTTAGATTTTTGGTCATAGGTTTTAGGCTTCCCTGTGATTCTGCGTAGGCCTGCTTCTTTTATCTCACCTACGCAATCAGAAATCTATCCACGCAATCTGTGGATAACTCTGTGGGGGATATCAAGAAATGCCCTTTTTTTCGTTATATTTCGTATAGCTAGCAATTTTGCCTAAAATCCGTTCAATTTTAAAAAGCCTTATTTATATGATGTTTATAATAAAAATAATTCAATTAACTGAAAACAAAGGCTTTAATTTGCGGATAGGGCAGAAGGATATAGCAAAGTGCACAACTTTCTATACTAAATATTATTCAAGCCCTAAAATATCCGGTGTTTGCCACGCTAAATGTTGCCCGCCATCCACACATAAAAGCTGCCCCGTGACCGCCGGCGCGCGCAGGAAGTACCCCAGTGCTTCTGTAATATCACTGGTATTTGATCCTCGTTTTAAAACAGTGGCTTGTCTCTGAATCTCGAAATGATCTGCAGATTGTCGCGCACCTTGCAGCGTCGGGCCAGGCCCAATTGCGTTAACTCTTATTGACGGAGCCAAAGCTTGCGCAGAGGTTTGAGTGAGAGCCCAAAGGCCCATTTTAGCAAGTGTGTAGCTCATAAAATCTGGCGTGAGTTTCCGAACTCTTTGGTCCAACATGTTTACTATCAAAGCCTGTGCCTGTGGCTCCCCATTGGAATCATCTCGCGCCTCGGGAGCCTGCTTGGCAAATTCTTGCGTCAGTACAAAAGGCGCTCGGAGGTTGCTTTCGATATGTCTGTCCCAGCTTTCCCGAGTAGCACTCTTTATCGTATCATGCTCAAAAATGGAGGCATTATTGACCAGGATATCAAGGCGCCCACCTAGCCCATCAACCGCACGCTCAATTAGTGAAGAAGTTTGATCCTCGTCCAAAAGGTCAGCTTGCAAAGCGACGGCATTTTGACCCATTTCTCGTATTAAGAAAACGGTGCTTTGTGCTTCTTGCTTAGATTGTGCAAAGTGGACCGCAACATCATAACCCTGCCGCGCCAAATATAGGGCCATCTCACGACCTAATCGAAGGGCACCACCAGTGACCAAAGCTCTCATATCAATTTCCTTTAGAACAGCACTAATAACAAATATGCCAAATAAATTACGGTCAAGGATAATCCCCAAATTCGGCCGATATTTTGATGGAATAAAACGAATGGAATTAAAACAAGTGATGCTGCTAACATGACCCAAAGATCAAAAGTTAAAAATTGAGAGGCAACAGGTACTGGGCTCACCAATGCGGCAATCCCAACGACCGCTAGAAGGTTAAACATATTTGACCCAATGATATTGCCCAACGCGACATCTGCCTGCTTGCGTATCGCGGCAACCGTCGTGGTGGCGAGTTCCGGCAAGGAAGTTCCGATAGCGACTAATGTCAATCCTATAACTGTCTCCGAGACACCAAAGTCCCGTGCAATTAATTCAGCATTGGCTACTAAAATTGTGGCGCCAATTGGCAGGCCAATAATACCCAAAATTAGATAAACAGTGATAGTCCAACCCCGCATTTCCAAATTAACTCCCTCAAGTGGTTCTGATTTATTACTTTCACTATTCCGGCCTGCATCTCCTAGCTGATCAAACAAAATAAAAGTGAGGAACGTCAGCAAGATCGCGCTATGCCACCAAGTGAATGGCGCTAAAAATGCAAGCGCAATGAATAACACAGTTGTAGCGATCATATAGGCAAATGCTTTTCGTGTGTCGTATCCAGCGGTGTTAAGTCCCGCCGCAAGGGCTGGAAGCCCTAAGACGAGCAGGACATTTGCTATGTTCGACCCTATAATATTACCCACAGCCAAATCAGGTGCGTTATCAGCCAACGCGGAGAGAACTATAAACAATTCAGGCGCGGAAGTACCAAACGCAACAACAGTCAAACTCACCATGAAAGGAGAAATACCCATTCGCAAAGCTAGATTAACTGCAGCTTTCACAAGACTGTCGCCGGCCACCAGCAACACTACCAGCCCAAAAAAAACTAAAATCCAAGCCATTTTCTAACCCTGGCGACTTCCCGAATGGCCACATGAACATGACCCTTTGCCAATTCTATAGCGTCCACATTTGGGGCATTTTGCGTTTTCTAGTTTTTTTTGGCCAGGGAACCGCAATTTGCCAAACATTGCTAAAACAGCAATGCCAATCAGGAAAAATGTGACAATCTTTACCAACATTTTATCTACATACCAAATCGAGCGTATGATGCACGCTCTTCAATATTATGGCTAATATCATTGATAAATTGAGCTCCAAACCGAGAAAGAATTGTTTTCTTTTGGCCGAATACCCGCATTTTAACTTTGTCGCCAAATTTGTTTTTAATAATGGGAACCACGTGACCAATACCATCCACCAAACCGTCTTCGATTGCCTTTTGACCCACCCAAATTTCACCCGTAAATAAATCTCGATCAGCAAGTTTTTTGCCTCTACGCAAAAGAATATAATCTTTGAACGTCTGGTGAACATCTCCCAACAATGATTTCAGGCGAGCTACGTCTTCATCTTTTTGAGGCTGGAACGGATCAAGCATTGATTTTGAAGCACCTGCAGTATGAACGCGGCGCTCGATCCCATATTTTCCAATTAACCGGTCAAGACCAAATCCAGAGGAAATTACTCCAATTGAACCAACAACAGACGATGGGTCGACATAAATTTCATCAGCACTCACTGCGAGCCAATACCCACCAGAGGCAGCAACATCTTCAATAAATGCAAAAACTGGCACATCGTTTTCCTCAGCCAGACGCCGGATGCGCGCTCCGATCAAAGAGGATTGAACAGGGCTTCCACCTGGCGAGTTAATTACCAAAGCTACTGCACTTGGCTTTTTGGTAAATGCTTTTTCCAAAATTGGTGCGAGACCTGCGTCATTGAGGCCTCGACCAATCGCTATCATGCCATTTAAACGCACAATCGATACAGTTTTACGTTTGCTGCGGAGAGGATTCTTTAATTTCATGGTTCAGTCTTAAGACACCCCCCACCTGCTCACAAGGAGGAGGATGCAAATTCAGCTACGGATCCGCCAACCTGTTTTAAAAATCCACCAAATAAAAGCCATACAGGCGAAAGTGAACAAGCTGATTGCCCCAAGACTAATTCCGATTGCGACATCTGCCTGACCAAAGAAAGCCCAACGGAACCCAGATATCAGGTATACGACAGGATTAAACATTGTAACCGTTTGCCAAACCTGCGGCAGCATTGAGATAGAGTAGAAGGAGCCACCCAAAAATACCAAGGGAGTAACGATGAGCATCGGCACAAGATTCAACTGCTCAAAGTTTCCAGCCCATATACCTATAATAAATCCCAGCAACGAAAATGACAAACATGTAAGAAGTAAAAAGCAAATCATGGAAATTGGGTGTTGGATATCTAGGTCCACAAACAAATAAGCCGTTGCAAGAATTACAAGACCAATAAAGAGGCTTTTGGTTGCGGCTGCGCCCACATAACCCACAACTATCTCTAAAAAATTTACCGGTGCGGACAACAATTCATAAATCGTTCCCATGAATTTTGGAAAATAGATTCCAAAGCTTGCGTTCGAAATCGATTGTGTCATCACCGACAACATAATCAAACCTGGCACAATGAAGGATCCATAGGGGATGCCATCAACATTTTTAATCTGACTACCAATTGCTGTACCGAAGACCACAAAATACAGGCTAGTAGACAGAACTGGCGAAAGAAATGATTGGAGCAATGTTCTAAAGAACCTTGACATCTCAAAGATGTAAATCGCCCTTATAGCTTGAAAGTTCATGGTGCACGCTCCTGGACCAGTCCTACGAAAATATCTTCTAAACTTGATTGCTGTGTTTGAACATCCCGCATATTAAGACCAGACGTTCGCAAATCATTGAGAAGGCCGGTGATCCCAGTACGGTCCAAAGCGGAGTCATAGGTGTAGGTCAGAGACATACCGTCATCTGAAAGCGCCAACTCATATTGATCCAATTTTGGCGGTATTTCTGAGCAATTTCGATCCAAATCAATACGAATTTTTTTCTGACCCATGCGCGCCATAAGAGCCTCTTTATCTTCCACCAATAAGATTTCACCACTATTGATTACGGCAATCCGGTCGGCAATCGCTTCAGCCTCTTCAATATAGTGGGTGGTTAAAATAATGGTCACTCCTTGTTTTTTTAAATTGGCCACAGTGTTCCACATGTCTTTACGCAGCTCTACGTCAACACCCGCGGTCGGCTCATCCAAAAATAAGACACGCGGCTCATGCGCTAGTGCTTTTGCAATTAATACCCGGCGTTTCATACCACCAGACAATGTCATTATTTTTGAATTTTTTTTATCAAGTAACGAGAGTGTCTGAAGAACCTTGTCTAAGTAGGCTTCATTTTTCCTTTTGCCAAATAATCCACGTGAGAACCGCACAGAATTGATCACAGTTTCAAAAGGCTCAAGGGCAATCTCCTGCGGCACAAGGCCTATCATGGCACGAACTTTCCGGTATTCAGTGGCAATATCCAAACCATCAACGATGATTTTACCCGATGTAAGGCTAGAAACTCCACAGATAGTGGAAATTAGAGTGGTTTTACCCGCGCCGTTTGGACCAAGAAGGGCTATAATTTCACCTTCTTCAATTTCTAAATTGGCCCCCTTGAGCGCTTCAAAACCACCGGAATAAGTCTTGCAAGCATTCTGAATAGACAGAATTCCCATTATTGTTATTCCTTATAAGTTTAATAATTTCATTTCATGTAGGGTACTAATTATGGAATAAAAATATATCTGCATTTAATTTAGATCGTGACCGTAAATCAGTTAATAACTAAATATCCAAGTCCATTTCGCCTCAATGTCTAGTATGCCGCCGCAGCGTCACACAAGGTCAACTATCGCTCGAGCATTTTTCGACTCGCGCAACATACTTGATAGTACCACTGTCATTTGTCCAATAATTCTAAAGAATATTTGTAGACTGCCAGCCATAATCAAAAACAGATCGGATAAACACTATCGCTTTGAAGGCATCCGTTGTTCGATGATTTCAGACCACCAACTGCAGCCTGCAGGTATAGCACTATCATCAAAATTATACATCGGGTGGTGCACCATAGCGGTATCACCATTACCAACCAAAATATACGCACCCGGCCTTTCTTCAAGAAAATAGGCGAAATCTTCACCCCCCATTACTAAAGCAGCCTCATCGCACGCTCCAGATACAGACCGTGCCACATCCGCAGCAAATTTTGTCTGTTCAGAGTGATTCACCATGGCTGGGTAGCCTGCATGGTAGGTTATCACGGCTGAGCCGCCAAAAGTAGCAGTCGTGCCCTCACACACGGCCTTGACGCGTTGTTCAGCCATGGCACGCATCTTAGTGGACATCGTGCGCACCGTTCCTTTCATATGAACCGTTTGCGGAATCACATTGTAAGCTTTTGACGATGTCTCAAAAGAGGTAACCGAAACCACAATCTGATCAACTGGATCAGCATTGCGACTGGCAATCGTCTGCAACGCCAGAACTAAGTGACTTGCCATGACAGTTGTATCGATCGTTTCGTGAGGTTTAGCCGCATGGCCGCCAAGCCCCTCAAGAATAATATCAAAAGTATCGGTGGCTGCAAAAAAAACACCGGGACGAATCGCAAAAGTACCAACTGGCATGCCAGGCCAATTGTGCATGCCATAAACCTCTTGAATATCCCAACGCTCTATAATCCCATCATCACACATTTCTTTACCGCCGCCACCACCTTCCTCGGCAGGTTGAAAAATTACGACAGCGGTACCGTCAAAATTACGAGTCTCAGACAAATATTTGGCGGCACCCAACAACATTGCTGTATGCCCATCATGCCCACAGGCATGCATCGCGCCATCAGATTTAGATGCATAGTCAAGCCCAGTTTGTTCCTGAATAGGCAACGCATCCATGTCTGCGCGCAGACCAATCACCTTTCTAGATGCGGTCACCGTCCCCTTAATCACTCCAACAACACCTGTGCGACCGATGCCTTCGACGACTTCATCACACCCAAATTCACGCAATTTTTCTGCAACCAATGCGCTAGTGCGGTGCGTTTCAAATAAAATTTCAGGGTTTTGATGAATATCACGGCGCCACGCAGTGATGTCATCGTGTAATTCGGCAAACCGGTTTTTTACAGGCATTAAGTACTCTCCTATTTCAAAAAAGTTTAAGCCCAAGCTATCAGCCTACACGCTAGCATGTTGTACTCAGCCTAAGATCAACTTTATTAACTTATTAATGGCACCCTTAACTCAACTATTTCAGCGTAACAACTACAGCCCGCAGAAATGGAATCGTCGATATACCTCTGTCGGCTATTAGGCCGCCGTTACGCCAACTTAGCCAGCAAATCACACATAAATTGATGGCCAGCTTCGAACTGAGCGACAGTTATATACTCGTTAGGCTGATGGGCCTGTGCAATATCACCTGGCCCACAAACCACCGCCGAATACCCCGCATCCTGAAACTGCCCCGCCTCGGTGCCATAGCTAACAACATGACTGGCATTGTCCCCAGTAACGGTCCTCACCAAGCCCTCAGCTGCGCCATCTTCTTCCGGCTGCAATGGTGGCACTGCAAAGCGCGGGGTCAAAACAATATCAGCCTCACGATGCACGGTCTGCATAGCGGCCCGAACATCATTTACCTTATCAAAGTACAACTGGTTTAATCTCTCCGGATCATCACCAGGCACTGCGCGATACCCCATTTGAAAATCGCAATTCTTAGCTGTAATATTTTCAGCTGTCCCACCAGAAATCGTGCCGACGTGCCATGTTGTATAAGGCGGATCAAACATCGCAGCTAATGGGCCAGGCATTGCAGCCCGGTTCAATTCGTTCTGCTCATTAGCCCACTGAATAAGACGCGCACCTTCATGGACTGCACTCACACCCTGATAATGGATCGAAGAATGCACCTCAAACCCAACAACATTTGTAGTAAAAGCGTTGCCGCCTTTGTGGCCAGTGACAGCCTTCATCATTGATGGCTCACCCACGATGACAGCAGAGCCTTTCGGCACCGCAGCCTGCATTGCCACGATCATTGGCGGTGCCCCTGTGCAGCCAACTTCTTCATCAAAGCTAAGCGCCAATTGCAATGGCCGGGTCACATCTCCATAATGCGCCTCGACCAAGGCCCAAATAGCCAAAGCGTCAAAACCTTTCATATCGCATGTGCCACGCCCGTAATACTTACCGTCTTGCTCGACGACTTCCCAAGGGTTCGTTTTCCACGGTTGCCCATCAACAGGCACAACATCTGTATGCCCCGACAAAACAACAGCACCCTCAATATCCGGACCTACATGGGCAAACAATGCCGCCTTATGTGGTTGCTTAGGGTCCGGCCAACGGTGTGAAGTTATGCCATGCGAGCCTAAATAAGACTCAACCCATTCAATCAACGGCAGATTACTGTCACGGCTTACTGTAGGAAAGCTGATCAACTTGGTCATTAACTCTAACGGGGTTAAACGGTGCAAGATTTTAGTCTCCATCTTAATATCCACTATCTGTAATCAAAACTTTATGGCTTGGTGCTACTTCACGGTAGACCGATGGCTCTGCCACATACGAAACGGGATGGATCGGCGAGGGAATTGGTTTAAAATTCAAATCACTTTCATCCTTGCGTTGACGCGGATCAGCGATAGGAACCGCCTTCATCAATGCCTGGGTGTAGGGATGCTGCGGGTTTTCAAATACGGAAGCGCGTGGCCCAATTTCGACAATACGACCTAAATACATCACACCAACATGGTGGCTAACGCGCTCAACCACAGCCATGTCATGCGAAATAAACAGAAACGACAGGTTTAATTCAGACTGCAATTCCATCATCAAATTCAATACTTGAGCCTGGACCGAAACGTCCAAAGCGGAGACAGCTTCATCTGCAATTATCAGCTTTGGATTTAGGGCCAACGCACGGGCAATTGCCACGCGCTGACGCTGCCCCCCCGACAACTCGTGCGGGTAGCGACGCATAAAACTTCGCGGCAACTCTACGCGGTCAAATAACATCTCAACGCGGTCTTGAATCGCCTTCCCCTTGAGTACCGCAAAGTTATGCATCGGTTCAGCAACTTGATCCGATAGTTGCATTTGGGGGTTCAGCGATGCGAACGGGTCTTGGAAAATCATCTGCATATCAAGGCGGGATTTACGCAAACCATTAGTATCGAGAGACATGATGTCTTTTCCACCAACCCTAACGGCGCCTTGCTGAGGTTCAACCAAGCGCAAGATCGAACGGCCCGCCGTCGATTTTCCGCAACCTGATTCACCAACTAAACTCAAAGTTTGGCCTTTATAAATAGTAAACGAGAGGTCCTCAACCGCATGCACATTGGCGATAGTACGGCGAAAAAAACCACCCTTAACCGCAAAACGGGTTGTCAGATTCTCAACTTCCAGCAATACTTCATCACTACCTTTAATCGGCTCAACCCTGCCTTGACTGCGGCCCATCAAAACCATCTGTTCTGGGTATGCTTTACCGGTCATCTCACCTAACTTTGGAACGGCAGCCAACAATGCCTTGGTGTAGGCGTGCTGCGGGTTCTCAAAAATATCCTCAACTTTACCTTCTTCTACCTTTTCCCCACGGAACATAACCACAACGCGGTCTGCCATCTGGGCCACTACAGCCATATCATGGGTAATAAACATTACCGCCGTGCCTGTATCGCGCTTCAGGCGATCGATGAGTGCTAAAATTTCAGCTTGAATGGTCACATCCAGTGCAGTTGTTGGTTCATCGGCAATTAACAAACGCGGTTCGCACGCCAAGGCCATTGCAATCACAACTCGTTGGCGCATTCCGCCAGACAATTCATGTGGATATTGCTTCAACCTACGTTCAGGCTCCGGAATGCGCACCTCACGCATCAAATCCAACGCCTTGGCCGACGCATCACCTTTGGATAAGCCTTTGTGAAGACGCAACCCTTCAGTCAATTGGCGCTCAACTGTGAAAACCGGGTTCAGCGCGGTCATTGGTTCCTGAAAAATCATGCCGATCTCGTTTCCACGAATGGAACGCATAAGGTTCTGTTCAGTTTGCGCTAGGTCGATTTCATTAGAATCTTTTCGGCTAAATAATAAACGACCAGCAGTTATTTCACCGCCACCAAACTCAACCAAACGCATCAAAGATAGTGAGGAAACAGATTTACCAGAGCCAGATTCGCCGACAATACAGACTGTTTCACCAGAGCCTATATCAAAAGATACGTCAGACACGCCAACTACAGGGCCATCTTTCGTCTGAAACTCCACGCGCAATCCCCGAACTTGAGCAATTGGCGACCCAATTAAAGGTGAATTCTCTTGATCAAGCATATTGATTCCCAGTGCACACATAATTTTCAATAAAGAAATGCTAAGGCGAACCATTGGCAACTGTCAAACAAATGCCTCGGCTAGGTCCCAAATCAAATTTATACTGAAACTAATTCTTAATCATAATTTACAAAATTAGCACATCATTAAGGTTGCAATTTTTCCAGAAACTGTTTCGATACCTAGAATTGGCTTGCTGGGCGAAGGCACAAGGCTGCACAAAAACTCTGCATTTCAAAACTTCACTAGGGCGACTTATGCGCAAATTTTCGGAGAGGTGTAGATTTATGTCACAGCTAGAAACTATGGTTAATTCTCATGCGCTACACTGGCGCTGCATTGGCCCAGCACGCGGGGGGCGGGTTGTAGCCGTTGCTGGCGATTACGTTGATCCAATGACATTTTATTTCGGGGCATGTGCGGGCGGCATCTGGAAAACAACTGATGGGGGTACTTTTTGGGAATGCGTCTCGGATGGCTTTCTTGGCAGCGCCACCATTGGCGCGTTAGCGGTAGCTCCTTCTGACAGGAACGTCATTTACGCCGGCACCGGGGAAACCACCATACGTATTGACGTTTCCTTTGGCGACGGCATGTACAAATCCACCGATGCAGGACGTACCTGGAAACATATTGGATTAAAAAACACCAAACAAATTGGTGAAATTCGGGTGCACCCTAAAGATCCTAATCTGATTTATGTAGCTGCTTTTGGCGATGCATTCGGCCCAAATGAAGACCGTGGCGTTTATCGTTCTCATAACGGCGGTGAAACTTGGGAACAGATACTATTTCAAAGCAACGAGGCTGGAGCGATTGATTTGTCCATGGACCCTACAAATCCACGGATCCTGTTTGCCGCAACCTGGCAGGCTCATCGAAAATTCTGGCATCTTTCATCAGGTGGGCCAGGAAGCGCACTGTTTAGGTCAATGGATGGCGGCGACACATGGACGGAAGTTTCTACCCATCACGGCTTTGCCAAAGGAATGTTAGGCAAAATTGGGGTCTCAGTATCTCCAGCGAAACAAGGTCGCGTTTATGCGCTGGTTGAGGGTGACGAGAATAACACTGGCCTATATGTTTCAAACGATTATGGGCTGAGCTGGAAACTACGTTGCCCCAATCGCGACCTTATTCATCGGCCGTGGTATTACACCCACATCTTTGCTGATCCAGTGCAGGTCGACACAGTTTATGTGACTAACTATCAGATGTGGAAATCAACCGACGGCGGTAGACATTTTAAAGAGATCACCACCCCACACGGTGATAATCATGACCTTTGGATAGACCCAACAAACACCAGACGCATGATCGAAGGTAATGATGGCGGCGCATGCGTAAGCTATAATGGTGGGGACAGCTGGTCGAGTATTTACAACCAAAATACCGCGCAATTTTATCGCATGGATATCGATAACCAATATCCTTATCGAGTGTATGCAACCCAGCAAGACAATACATCAATTTCGGTTCCCAGCCAAGCGGAATGGAGCATGATCACGTATGCGGACAGTACCCTGCCGGGCACAGGGGAAAGTGGCTTTATTGCAGTGCATCCTGAGGATGCTAATATCGTATATATTGGCGCTGTTGGGTCCAGCCCTGGTGGCAACGGCGCCTTGCAGAGATATGATCACCGGACCCGCCAGATGAAGCTAATTAATGTTTGGCCTGAAGAGTCCACAGGCCTAGCGCCACGTGATCTAAAATATAGATTTGCCTGGACATTCCCAATCATATTTTCACCGCACGATAGCGGAACGATTTATGTTGGCGGTAACCATGTTTTCCGAACCCGTGACGAAGGAATGAGTTGGGAACGAATTTCCCCTGACCTCAGCAGAAACGACATTGAAAAACTCGACTTCTCGGGTGGACCTTTGACTAGCGATAGCGCAGGCGCAGAGCAATATGCATCCTGCTCCTCAGTTGTCGAATCCATTCATCGAAAAGGTGAATTATGGGCTGCCACCGATGATGGCTTGGTACATGTCAGTCGCGATGATGGTGGGAATTGGGAAAATGTAACCCCAGACGATATGCCAGAGTGGGCTTATATTGGGAATGTCGAAATTTCTGTCCATGATCCAGACGTAATTTATCTTGCTGCAACCAGGTTCAAGCTATCAGATTACCGACCATACCTTTTCAAAAGCAAAGATAGCGGGAAAAGTTGGCAGTTGATTTCAAACAGCTTTCCCCAGGATGAAATTACCAGGGTTGTTCGGTCTGACAGCCAGCTGGCTGGTCTTTTGTTTGCTGGGACTGAAACTGGTATTTTTGTTAGCCTGAATGACGGTACAAGCTGGAGTCGCATGGCAGGAAAGCTGCCAGTCGTACCGATTTACGACCTTAAAATCAAAGACTCTGATCTGGTGGTTGCAACACACGGCCGCTCTTTTTGGATTTTGGACGATATAACACCGTTGCGCCACGCCACACAAGCTACGGGACATACCAGCTTCTTCCCTCCTCGCGAAACCATCCGCCAGAAAATTCATTGGAGTGCTGGATTGTTTAACGGTGACGGCGTGGATTATAGCCCTGCCTTTGGTGTGCCAGGAGCCTCCTACATGGCTGACTTGCCGGATGGTACTCGGGAACGCAAATATTTAGATACTGGTGAAAACCCGCCAAATGGCGCAATTTTTTATTATTGGCTAAATGAAGAGGCCACAAAATTACCAATTTCCTTTCAAGTACTTGACATTAAAGGAACGATTATTTCTGAATGTGATGGAGGCGATAAAAACTCTATAGATAATCAAAAACCCCTGTCAAAATACGGACTAAATCGCTTTGTGTGGGATCTGACTGAAACTGCCCCTATCCGACTCGATAAGTCCTTAAAAAATCAAAAGTATGAGCCTTTTTCGAAGGGAGGGAATGGGCCTGCTGGCGTCGTAGTAAAGCCTGGTATGTATAAGGTCATAATGACCGTTGGCACCATCACCAAGACCCAGCCCTTGCAAGTTCTTAAAGACCCACGAATTGATACTTCAGATGCAGACTTTACCGAGCAACATGATCTAGCATCAAGTATTTTGGACAAATTGTCTGAATTAAATATCGCAGTAAACCGTATTCGTTTAATGAAACAGCAACTTAAAAATATATATAAAATTATACCAGATCAAACACCATTAGCAGATGATTTAATTGCTAAGTTAAAGGCGATTGAGGCATTGCTTGTCGACACCAAACGCGAAACACCTCGTGATGTTTTGCGACATCCTGCTGGGTTGGATGACACCCTTGAAAATCTACTATCGGTTGTGACTATTTCAGATTCTAAACCCCCAGCGCAAACGAAGGAGGTCGCCGATGATGTATTTAACAAGGTTGATGCCGTACTAACCCAGCTGGATGTTTTAGTTAATGGGGAGATCACCGATTTTAACAGCGTTATAGCCAATGCCAGTCCACCCACCATTAGTGGAAGTAGCATCGGTGCACTTAAAACTGGCTGGTAAACCCTGTGTTCAAACTAGCCCACAGACAATTTAATGCTAAGACCCAAGATTGATCTTGCAAAGATTTTTGCGGCCGACTTCGTGCTGCGATTTTCTTATCAAATGGGAAAGTCGCCGCTATTACCGCTGTTTGCAGTAGCACTTGGAGCGGCAGAAATGTTAACTGGACTGATCGTCGCCGTATCAACATTTACAGGTGTCCTCCTAAAACCCTTGTTTGGAATGCTTTCAGATAGGTCAGGCCGCCGGACTTGGCTGTTGATCTCATTAATTATTTTCTTGGTGACACCACTTTTGTATCAATTTATTTCAACACCAGAAGGATTGCTCGCACTGAGGCTGTTTCACGGATTTGCAACAGCAATTTTTGGTCCAGTTTCACTAGCTTACGTCGCTGAAATAGCAGACGAAAACCGCGCAACAAGATTAGCCATTTTTGGGATGGCCCGCGCACTTGCCTCTTTTGGTGCACCGTTGTGTGCGGGATTAGCTTTAACTTATTTCAAGCCAGAAAAAGTATTTGTATTGATTGGCTTCATGTCACTTGCTGCAGCAGCGCCACTTATAATGCTCCATGACCGTCAAGACTTGGCCACAAAACAAAAGAAAAACTTCATGAGCCATGCAATGGCCGCGATCAGGTTAAGTTTGCAGACAACCGGGATATGGCTTGCAGGGTTCCTCGAATTCTTAGTCTTTCTAATAACCTATGCGGTTAGAGCCTTTCTACCTCTTTTTATTATGTCCCAAGACGGCGGAACAGTTTTGCAAGCTGGGATTTTTTTCTCCATTCAGGAAGCTGTCCACATTATTTTTCGCCCCATCGGTGGGCAAGTGGCTGATAAGAAGGGCTATCGCGTTGCTCTTTTCTTGGGTTTGGCAATGCTGGCATCTGGATTAGTTATCTTGCCTTTAGTGCCAGGATTAATGATCCTGTTGGCAGCTATTGTTTTAGGATTGGCCCAGGCAATGGTGTTACCAGGAAGCCTGGCGCTACTCGCAGCAGAAACGCAGGCTGGACATCGGGGCGTCGGCATGGGGTTTTATGGCGCCCTGCGTAATACAGGAAAGATTGGGGGCCCAGTAATAACTGGCGCCTTATTGACAGTATTTACCTTTTCATCAGTCTTTTATTGCTATGCAGTACTATTGGCTTTTGTGGCGATAGCAGTTCTAGTGCGCCCAAAAGTATCATTTTCTCAATCCGTAAGCTAAACACTGAATATACAGATACCATTATTTAAATTTTTAAAGGTAGTTGGTTCTTAAACCAACTGTAACTGTTTAAGTATTTTCTAAGTGCGCTACTGCTTAACAAATTTTTTAGAAACG
>CAJJBP010000007.1 GCA_905182425.1 uncultured Planktomarina sp.
AAGCCTTGCCTGCAGTTTGACAAAGGCAGCTCCTGCCACACCACTGTATTTCATATCCCACTGAGGCGTTAGATAAGCACGGATCAGGTCGGAAACTGATGGTGGCGCGTCTAAGCCTAACAAATCGTCAAGCAGTGCTTCGCGCCGATCAGTAATTTGCATACCTCTGCGTAGAAAAGCTTGATCAAAAAGATGTTGTTTAGATTGAAAGTAGTAATTTATAAGTGCTTGATTGACATGTGCACTGGCCGCAATGTCGCGCATCCGGCCACCACTAAAACCATGTTCAGAGAAAATAATTTCAGCGCTATCAAGAATTGAAACTCGTAGATCTTTATCGTCGGAAGGTCGACCAGGGCGGCGTGTAACCATTTTAGCCTTAGAGGTTTCGATAGGATCTTTCATGAGATTGTAATATGCTACATTCGAAGACCGTGTCCAGTAATCACAAACCAAACACTTTTTTTTAAAGTTGGTGCTCAAAAATAGTTTGAGATTTAGTTAGTCTTTACTGTTCCATAGCAGAACTGATAGTTTTGTCGAAGTCACAAGCTGGGATCTAACTAAAACTTTGCGTCCAAGCGTTACCCTTGTCTCCTTAAGACCCTGATTGCGGTCCCACGTCAATGATGAATTGCGGACCCAGGTGGTGGCCGTTTATCCTTTAAAATTCCACGCCCTAATTAAAACCCTAAGTCTGGCCAGTATTACTTGCCTTTCACCAATTAGAATCCATGATGAAAAACGTTTCACCTACTCGAGAATTTTGCTTCAGACCCAGCCAAAACCTGGACGTTTTGATCTACCGGAGCACCTAGCGATATGGGTTCACCTGACATCTCCGACTTTGCCGAAATAACTGATACAATCATTGGAGCGCCGAGATCTCGTCGAAAAACTGGCGCTCCAGATGAACCAAAATCCATCTTACAGCTAAAAACTTGAGCATTCTGCTTCTCTCCCAAAACCTCGCACTGATCATGAAATCCCTGCTTTTCGCTTCGGTCGTGGGCGTATGAGACAATTGTAACCTTTGTTCTTCGTGCTGGCATCGGCGCAATGCTCACAGGTGTAATACTTGGGTGGTTGATTGGGGTTACCAGTTCTAGAATAGCCAAGTCATTTGCGACCCTCCCCAGACCGACCTGCCCACTATACTCATAGTTCGGGTAAGCCTTGATGGATCCAATTTTACGGTATGCCTCCGCCTGACCATCCGTCCAACCCGCTCGAAACTCAAACCGGTCAGAACTTACAGGCATTCCTGTTTGAGCATCATAAACACAATGAGCAGCTGTTAAAACATGGCGGGGACTGATCAATGTCGCAGTGCAAAAACCGCCATCCGCCACATTAAGGCGCCCAACAGCTGCCCAAATCTTTGCGCGCTCCAATTTACTAACCAATGACCCTGCACTTTGCGAGCAGGCCCCTTGCACCAAAAGACACCATGCAAAAAAAATACCAACGAAAACTCGCATCCTCAGACCTTATATTTGCAAAACTCTGCTAGCCCTCTATGCACAGTAAATCTAACTTAACGCAATATTGGAACCTTTCCTGCGCCAGAAGATTCTGACATCGCAGCAGGCTTTGGGCCACCTGTCGCCCAATCTAAAAGCTCAACCGTGTGCACGATTGGGATATCAGTTGCGCTGCCAATTTGCATCATGCAACCGAGGTTGCCTGCGGCGATAATGACATCTGGCTTCTTCGCCTTCAATGATTTCCAGCCTTGCGCGCCTTCAGTCGCCCTGCAATCTCAGGCTGCATCAGGTTATATGTCCCCGCTGACCCGCAACACAAATGGCTATCTTCAGGTTCTGAGACTTTAAATCCTGCACGGCGCAGTAGGTCTTTGGGGTAGGTTTTAATTTGTTGTCCATGCTGTAACGAACATGCAGCATGATATGTTACCCGCACATCACTTTTTGGGAACTCTGGCATATCAAGTTCTATCAATACCTCACTGACATCGCGGGCCAGCTGCGCCACTCGAGTTGCTTGCTGCTCTAAAGCGTGACCAGCAAACATATGGGCATAATCTTTAACTGTAGTACCGCAACCAGATGTGTTGATAACGATTGCGTCCAACTCTTTTGCCGCATCTTCTTCGGCAAACGCTTTAATGTTCACAGTCGCCGTCCTGAGACTTTCATCAGTTTTGCCCATATGATGCGTTAGAGCTCCACAGCAGCCTTGGGTCAGTATAACGACCTCTGCCCCCAGTCGCGTTAACAGGCGGATAGTGGCATCGTTGATATCAGTATTCAGTGCGCGCTGCGCACAGCCTGTCATCAATGCAACTCGCATTTTCGCCGGCACCTGGGCTGGGAAAACCTGAGCGTCGTCATTAAGGCTTTTCGCAGGAATTTGCCGTGGAGCCATGTCAAGCATCGCTCTTAGGCGAGGATCTGGAAATATCGCCCGCAAGGGGCGCATTATTTTAGCCCCGAGCAAAGCCATGCGAAAACGGTTTGGATATGGCAGAATGCGGGCCAAGACCCAGCGCAATGCACGATCTGAAAAACTGCGTTTGTAATTTTGCTCAATATAGTCCCGGGCATGGTCAATAAGATGCATGTAATTCACCCCTGATGGGCAGGTGGTCAGGCACGCCAAACAAGAAAGACATCGGTCGATGTGCTGAACAGTTTTTACATCTGGAACTCGCTCGTTCTCAAGCATATCTTTTATCAAATAGATCCGCCCTCGGGGACTATCCAATTCATCACCCAAGACTTGGTAGGTGGGGCACGTCGCTGTACAAAAGCCACAGTGTATACAGCTGCGTAAGATATCATTGGCTCGCTTAAATTTTGGGTCTTCAAGCTGCGCCTCAGTAAAATGAGTTTGCATTAGTACATCCGTCCCGGGTTTAGAATTCCACGTGGGTCAAACTTGTGTCGTAGATCTACCATCAGTTTATTTAGGGTTGGCGTTTGTGGCTGAAAACTGGGAACTAACATGTCAGTCAGAGAGGCGGATTTCATCAATGTTGCGTGCCCACCAAGCGCTGTAAGTTGCTCTTGGATAATTGCGTGGAGCGTTGCCGTATTCTCAGCACGTTGCTTATTTTCATCATCAAGCCCAAGCCAAATCAAGCCCCCACCCCAGTCCATTTGATACTGAAGCTTTATGTCGGAGGCTTCCAATACCTTCAACAGCTTTAACGAATTCGTTGGGCGTAAAGACACACGCCAGACGGTATCCATACTTTTCCAAGCAGTGAGGTTTCGCATCTCATGCCAAGGACTTTCAATCTCAGTAATATCACCGAAGTGTACCAGCCTCTGGGTCAATTGCGAAACGCGGTAGCGAACTGACGCAACAAAACCCTCAATCCGTATCATAACGTCTTTGCCACCATTTACATTCAGGACGGTGCCTACTCCACTTACATCATAAGGGGTCCTCAGAACTGCAGACATACATTCGACTGCCTTCTCCCAACCTTGGGTTGCGATCCTAAGCGTTGATTCTGTTTCTGCTTTTGGCAGAACTTTAAGAGAAACCTCTGTCAAAACACCAAGTGTCCCCCAAGATCCCACCAGTAATTTCACTAAGTCATATCCGGTGACATTTTTCATAACCCGACCACCATTTTTCAAAAGCTGTCCAGCTCCATCGACAAAAGAAACACCCAAAGTGAAATCGCGCGCAGCGCCAACTTGAATGCGGCGCGGGCCCGAGACGTTAGCAGCTATAATACCGCCCAGGGTAGGTATTCCCTGCGTACCAAGAAGGTCACGGTGGTCCATCGGCTCAAATGCTAAGCATTGATTTTCTAGATCCAGAGCTGCTTCTATCTCCGCAACTGAAGTCCCGCTCTTGGCCACTAAGGTCATAGCGCCAGGTTCATAGGTCACAATGCCAGACATGAGGTCAGTACTAAGGCCACATCGTGCGGAGCTTTGCCCAATAGGCCGCGTCCCGCCACCTAAGACACTCAGGGGTTGTGGTGCCGCCGCAATAATATCGCATAGTTCTGCTACATTCTGGGGGTGATGAATCTCCACTATGCAGCTGTTCGAGATTGGGACACAGCCAACGGAAAAACCTTCGCCGGATTTAGCAGCCAACTTGGGTCAAAGACATCTTTAATAGCCATTTGGATTTCCAAGTCGCCAGCTGAGTATTGGTTTTCCATCAAATCTCTCTTTCTCAATGCCAACTCCGTGCTCACCCGTGAGAGCAACCGCCGACCTCAACGCAAAGCCTAAGCAATACGTCCGCGCACCATCAGCTTCACACAAAGTTCTAAGGTCTCCAGGCTTTGTTGGCATCATACATAGAATCAACGGATGCATATTCCCGTCACCTGCATGAAAAACATTTCCTACGCGCAAACCATATTGCTGGGATAATTCTTCTATCCGGCGTAAAACCTCGGACAAGGCAGAGACTGGAATTGTTCCATCAAGGCACATATAGTCAGCCACCTGCCCGACCGCACCAAAAGCCGATTTTCTTCCAAGCCAAATGGCTTCACTTTCAGCAGCCGATTGGCTTTGGCGAATTTCAACCGGATTATGCTTTTGTGCAATTACATTAATCCGGTCCATTTGATCCTGTATTTCAGTTTCAGAACCTTCAACCTCAACAATCAAGAGCGCCTCACACTCAGGGTATCCCGCCTTCGCAAAGTTCTCACATATCTCAATAATAGGGCGATCCATGAACTCAATCGCCACCGGCAGAACACCCGCCTTGAATAATATCCGCAACACATGCACCCGCGACCTCATTTGCTATCAAATCCTATCAGTACCGGCCGGGCAGCCTTCAGGTTTTCGGAAGAATACGTAGCGTTGCTTCGGTCACCACACCCATCTGCCCCTCAGAGCCACAAATCAGACTCCAAGCAAGTCCATACCCACGCAGCGTCTCGAAATGACCCCCGCCAATCTCGACGTAATCGTCTCCGTCCATCAGAACCAACTTCACACCCAGCAAGTTATTGGTCGTCACTCCGTACTTCAAGGCAGTGGGCACCCCCGGAATTCATGGCAATATGTTGCCCGCTATTGCTCAGGCCAGTATCACCTGAACGGTCAGGGGGCATAGAAAAAATCCTCGCTCCTCAACCGCGCCACTGACACGCTCAGATTAGTGCGTCCTCTTTGGACACGGAATCAGGCGATTGTCATAATCGGTCTCTAAGACCATTATTTCACTTTGGCGACTCCCAAGGATCAACACAGTCGGCAGTGGGCAATGCTCCACCCGCCAAAGAGGTGCCTGCGCCACGGGGGACCACCGGTACACCGTGGCTACATGACAAATTTTCAAAACATCCGATACTTCTTGGGTGCTAGTTGGTAGTACCACAATCATCGGGGCACACTTATAAGCCGTCAGCGCGTCACATTCATATACGCGTGTCTCAGACGGATCATCTATAACCGCATCACGCGCCATCACTTTTAGCAAAGCTGCAACAACAACTGATTTTTTAGCCAATATATCTAGGTTCGGCTGTGGCATTTCCATGGCAAACCCTCCAATTGGTAATTTTTTATAACCAATTAGAGAGGATCACAAGACTATTTCCCTCATTATAAGCGACCAATAGTATTTTGACATAATATTTTTGCATTTTCGATTTGAGACAAATGTGTCATCAACTTTGGTCCAGTCAGCAAAATTGTGATTGGGCGTTTCAACAAAACTCTCCAGCTACAAAACCCCAGGCATGATGGCACAGTAGGTTTCAATCGTGGGCGGTGAGTTCTATATTCTTCGAACGCTTTACCGTCTTGGTTGGCCAGGTCACCAGTTCTAATGTTAACGCTCATCGCGAGGTTATCAATGATTTGGACACTTAATTTTTCAATTAATGCAAGCTCACTTTTGAAAAAAACGTTCAATTTCAAATATAATATTCTTACCCGTAGTCATGACATCAGCATATATTGATCTATCTAACTGCTCTATGTACTTTAGGTTTGAAATTTGGGATTAGAAATCACATGACAGGACAGAAGATCGAGGCACCATCGGCAGAAAACCTTGCAGCAAGTGTTAATGCAGCCTCAACAGGCAGTGGATTGCCACCTGTTCACCTTTGGAACCCTCCATTTTGTGGCCACTTGGACATCCGAATTGCGCGGGACGGGACATGGTTTTATCTGGGGACACCCATTGGACGGCCTGCCTTAGTAAAATTATTTTCTTCAATCTTAAAGTTAGAGGGGGGCGCTTACTTTCTTGTGACCCCAGTTGAGAAAGTCGGGATCACGGTAGATGATGCACCGTTTGTTGCTGTTGATTTCGATGTTATAAATGGGGATTTACATTTTACGACCCAGGTCGGCGACCAAATGATTGCGGGGCCCAAAAATCGAATTCGCGTTGAGCGCGACCCGGAAACGGGCGAGCCATCCCCTTATGTTCTGGTACGCAACAATCTTGAGGCTTTAATCGATCGCAAAAGTTTCTACCGTTTAGTAGATATTGGAGAACATGACCATCACGAGGGTCAAAGCTGGTTTGGGGTGCGTTCCAAATCCACTTTCTTCCCCATTATTCCCTCAGCAGATCTTGAAGTCTAAGCCCAAATAGTCACTTAAACAGAGGCGCGCGCTTACTCGTGCCAGCCATAACCGATTCCATCTGATTGGGTGTACCAATGATATCGGCTTGCAACGCGCCCTCAATTGCAAGACCTTCTCCCATTGGGAGAGTCCAAGTTTGATCAATTAAAGCCTTGCTTCCGTTCACCGCCTCTGGACTACGGCTCATAATTTCAAAGGCTAATTGCTGAGCTGCGGCAAGCGGGTCTTCAACTATACGAGTCGCGAGCCCAACTTGTTGGGCAGTCTCTGCAGTCATCATCCGAGCAGTCATCATCAATTCTTTTGCTTGATCCACGCGCATCAATTGCGGCAAAGCCTGGGTTATCCCCATATCTGGAATAAGGCCCCACTTCGCCTCCATAATACTCATCCTTGTATTTGGGCTCACCAACCGAATGTCAGCACAGAGAGCCAACTGTAGGCCAGCTCCAATACAAACTCCATCAATCGCTGCTATTACAGGAACCTGAAGTTCACGCCAAATATAACAGGGTCTCTGGAACCAATTTGCAGCGCCTTCCTGATTTAGATTTCGCATTTCCGCACGAATTTCGTCCAAGCGGGGCAGGAGTGATTGCAAAAACTGCAAATCAATACCCGCACAGAAATCAGCACCAGCGCCAGTTATAATAACCGCACGCAACCCTGGCGTTTGCTGCAAACTCACCCCAGCCTCATAAAGAGCATTAAACGACTCTTCAGTAAGGGCATTTTTCTTTTCAGGTCGATTAAGTGACACAGTCGCCAAACCATCTACCATGCTAAGATCTAAGTTCTTCATGGTCCAATGATAGCTGCATCCCCGCATTTGCAAAGGCTTACGTTGCGGAGCGGTATGACCCAGGCGGCAAATTATCCAAAGTCCAATCACCTATTTGGGCGCGGATAAGCCGCAATGTGGGGTGACCAACAGCAGCTGTCATCCGTCGGACCTGCCTATTTTTGCCCTCAGTAATTTGTAATTCAATCCAACTATCTGGCACAGACTTTCGAATCCGAATTGGTGGGTTTCGAGGCCAAAGACCTTCTGGCTCTGGGATCAACCGCGCTTTCGAGGGCCGAGTGGTCCCGTCTTTCAACTTCACTCCACTTCGTAGCGTACCCAGCACATCATCTGAGGGTACTCCCTCAACTTGGGCCCAATATGTTTTTAGTATCTTATTTTTGGGTTGGGTAATGCGAGCCTGTAGCTTGCCGTCATCAGTCAAAAGCAACAAACCTTCACTGTCACGGTCAAGACGGCCAGCAGGATACAAATGAGGCACAGGAATATAGGGCGAAAGAGTCTCACGTTCTTGCCCTTTTATACTTTTATCGGTGAATTGCGACAACACGTTGAAAGGTTTGTTGAACAGGATCAGCATAACTGTTGTCCATTAGCTGCACACATTTCCAAACCTCAAACTAAAGCCTGCTCAAGATCATCTATGAGATCCTGCACACCCTCTACCCCAATTGACAAACGCAGAAGGTTTTCGGGAATACCTGTATGTGGCTCGATCGTAAACCGGTGCTCAACTAAGCTTTCCACGCCACCCAAGGACGTGGCTCGGTGAAATAAATCCAGTTTCCCCGCGACCCGCAGTGCATCTAACGCTGTACCTTTGACCGTAAACGACAAAAGCGATCCAAAACCTTGGGTCATTTGAATCGCTGCCACTTGATGGCCGACAAAATTAGGAAGACCGGGGTAAAACACATGTTCCACAGCCGGGTGGGCATGCAAAAACTCTGCCACAACCTGCGCATTTTGTGACATGCGTTCAACCCGCAAAGGCAATGTCCGCATCCCACGAATCAATAACCAAGCTTCAAAACTACCAATCACGGCGCCCGCATCATGTCGATCTATAGCCATAGCAGTCCAGTGATCCGAAAGCGGTGAGTTTGTGGCAAGGACCCCAGCCAAAACATCAGAATGCCCATTGATCCCTTTGGTGGCAGAATGCATCACAATATCCGCACCAAAATCCAAAGTCCGGGTCAAAATCGGCGTCGCCGCAGTGGCATCTACAACGAGCATCGCGCCCACAGCATGAGCACATTTCGCGGCATGAGCAATATCAGTGCATCGCAACCACGGATTTGATGGGGTTTCTATATAGACCATGTCAGGTTTATTGGTTGCGCAAAGCTGTTCCATCTGTGTGGTTTCACTCAAATCAGCCTCAATTAAATTCATACCACGCCGATCACAGAAACCGCGAATCCACGTTGTTGCACCCCAATAAATTTGAGACTGGACTAATACGATAGAGCCGCTCGGTAACGCTCGAAAAACGGCCGCAATTGCAGCCATTCCGCTGGGAAACAACAATGCTGCTTCCGCATTATCCAATTTGGCTAAAAGGTCTTCAGCCACTCGCACGGCATCATTGTGATCCCTTGCGTAAATATTTCCAGTCCTATGCGGCTCATAATCACGATCTCTTACAAAAGTCGTACTTGGCTGGATCGGAGGTACCACTCCGCCACTAGCCGCATCAATATACCCACTAGCTTGTGCTGCAATGGTCGCTGCTGAAAGACTACGTTTTACCATATTATTTACCCTACACTTTGGAGGTTTACTTTAGTGAGCATCCGCCCAATTCTGGCCTGATCCCGCTTCAACAATAAGAGGAACATCTAGGCGCACCGCAGGCATACTGGCTCCCTCCATGATCTCCTTTGCAATCACCGTAAGCTCATCGACAGCGCCATCTTCGACCTCAAACAATAATTCATCATGCACTTGTAAGAGCATCTTGGCAGGCAGCTTCGCAATCGCATCTGGCATCCGCACCATAGCGCGGCGGATCACATCGGCGGCAGTGCCCTGAATGGGTGCATTTATAGCTGCACGCTTGGCAAAACCGGCCTGTGGGCCTTTTGCATCTATTTCAGGTGTGTGAATTTTACGCCCAAACAATGTTTGGACATAGCCATGCTGTTTGGCGAAGCCTACGGTATCATCCATATAGGTTCGGATGCCCGGGAAGCGTTCAAAATAGGTGTTGATGAAAGCCTGCGCCTCCCCTCTTGGGATGCGCAGATTACGGGCCAAGCCAAAGCCAGAAATTCCATAGATTACACCAAAGTTAATCGCTTTAGCTTTACGCCGAACATCTGGTGTCATCTTATCCAATGGCACATCAAACATCTGGCTAGCGGTCAGGGCATGAATATCTATGCCATCGGCAAACGCCTGCTTAAGGCTGGCAATATCAGCAATATGCGCCAAAATACGGAGCTCTATTTGGGAATAGTCCAAAGCAACAAGGGTCTTGCCCGGCTCAGCCACAAAAGCTGCACGGATTTTCCGACCTTCTTCCGTGCGGATCGGGATATTTTGCAAATTTGGATCTGTTGAGGACAAACGTCCCGTGCTTGCTCCCGCGATTGAATAAGAGGTGTGCACTCGGCCCGTGTCTGGATGAATATGGTCTTGAAGAGCATCTGTGTAAGTTGATTTCAGCTTGCTCAACTGACGCCAATCTAGCACACGACCCGGCAATTCATGTTCAGTTGCAAGATCCTCCAACACATCAACACCAGTTGCATATGCTCCAGTCTTACCTTTCTTGCCACCCGGCAAGGCCATCTCATCAAACAAGATTTCACCAAGCTGTTTGGGAGACCCTACATTAAAGGTACGCCCAGCAAGAGTGTGTATCTCATCTTCAAGGGCTGCCATTTTTTGAGCAAAACCATTCGACATGCGGCTCAGAGTATCGCGGTCAACCTTGATCCCATGCCGCTCCATTTGAGCTAATACTGGCACCAAGGGGCGCTCCATAGTTTCATAAACCGTAGTCACTCTTTTACGATGCAAACGCGGTTTGAGATACTGCCAGAGACGCAATGTAATATCCGCATCCTCAGCCGCATATTTTGTAGCCTCATCCACGGGCACGTGGTCAAATGTTATTGCTGATTTCCCCGTCCCTAACAAGGTCTTGATCGGGATAGGCACATGGTTGAGGTAGCGTTCACTCAATAAATCCATGCCATGGTTGTGAATACCAGCATTTTGCGCATAGCTCAAAAGCATTGTGTCATCTATTGGGCCTATGTTAATTCCAACTCGGACCAAGATTTTCGCGTCATATTTCATATTTTGACCAATTTTGAGGATTGTACTGTCCTCCATAACAGGCTTCAACATAGCCAACGCTTCAGCAAGGTTCATTTGTCCCTCTGCGAGCTCATTACTGCCAAACAGGTCATCTGCATTTCCGGCACGGTGAGTAAGCGGTAAATAAGCCGCCTGCCCGGCCTCAACACAAAGGCAAACTCCAACCAAATCTGCACGCATATCATTCAGGCCAGTCGTTTCAGTATCAACAGCCACGTATCCACGGGCATAAATTCGATCAATCCAAACCTGCAAACTGGCCGCATCACGGATGGTTTCATACTTACTTATATTAATTGGGGGGGATTCTGACACGTCACTGGTGGCTTCGCGCTCGACTAAATCCTCAATAATTGGCGCTTCAGTCCCCATTTGATCAGCAAGCCGTTTGGTGAGCGTTCTGAACTCCATCTTAGACACGAATGCCAGGAGATCCTCAGGGATAGGATCTTGAACTTCCAGATCATCAATGGTGAAATCAAGATCCATATCGCATTCAAGTTGTACCAGTTTCTTCGATAATTCGATTTGTGGACGGTTATCTAAAAGGCTTTCACGGCGTTTGGGTTGCTTGATTTCACCCGCGCGATCCAAAAGACTTTCGAGATCACCATATTCATTAATCAATAAAGACGCAGTCTTAATTCCGATACCCGGCGCACCTGGAACATTATCCGCGCTGTCACCAGCCAAAGCCTGCACATCCACGACCCGTTCAGGATAGACACCAAATTTCTCTAACACACCATCACGATCAATAATCTTATTCTTCATGGCATCTAGCATAACGACACCATCACCAATTAATTGCATCATATCTTTATCAGAACTGATGATCGTACAGGCACCGCCCGCATCGCGGGCATGACTGGCTAAAGTTGCAATAATGTCATCAGCCTCAAAACCTTGAACCTCCTTGCAGGCTATATTGAATGCGCGAGTAGCATCCCGCGTCAGAGGAAATTGAGGAATTAAATCCTCTGGCGTTGCAGATCGGTTCGCTTTGTATTGGTCATACATGTCATTGCGGAATGTCTTTCCAGAATGATCAAAAATCACAGCAACGTGGGTCGGCGCATCTGGCCCAGTGTTGCCCTCAACATAGCGATGCAGCATATTACAGAATCCAGCAACAGCTCCAACTGGCAATCCATCTGATTTGCGCGTCAGAGGCGGTAAAGCGTGATATGCGCGGAAGATAAATGCAGATCCATCGATGAGATGAAGATGATGCCCGTTCCCGAATGCCATGATGATGCGATCCCTGGTTTATTAGTTAATAGGTTTGTGACATGAAAATATTAATGCTGCCAGTGCTGCTGGCTTCGATTCCAATAATTACAGTCGCCAAGGGGCTATTTCCAGATAAAAAAGCAAAGTCACGCTTCATTTCCAAGACTGTACTAGCAAGGTATTATTACCAGTTAAGCCTATCTTTCAAAAAGCTTTAAGACTCCAAAACAATGTTGTTCAAGCGATTAACTCGGCCATTAAGAATACTAATTCTTGAAATTTTTGAAGCAGTTTAAACCTTTCCTTCAAATCCTTTATTCACCATTTTGGCGTCACAGTATGGACAAACCACCCATCCAAGGTCGTTTGGGATTTGCAACCAAACACGGGGGTGTCCCAAGGCGCCTTCGCTGCCATCACAGGCCACGCGAAACGCCTCTACAATTTTGATCTCTGGTGTTTGAGTTATCATTTTCAAGCCTTTTGGTTGCTGTTGGGCTGCGCCCCGCATATGTCGAGGGCTACGATACCAAAACCAGCGCAGCTCACAAGCACTTTGAAAGGTCCGATATGTCAGAAAATGCAATTGAGCTTCGAGGACTAGAGAAAACCTACGCTGCTACTAAAAAAATGAGTGCAAAAAAGGCATTGGACGGCATCAATCTAGATATTCCAAGAGGCTCTATATTTGGACTTTTGGGGCCCAACGGCGCGGGTAAATCCACGCTGATAAATATCCTAGCCGGGTTGGTACAAAAATCATCAGGTACAGTTAATGTTTGGGGTTTTGATCAAGACAAAAACCCTCGGCAATCCCGCGCAGCAATTGGAGTTATGCCTCAAGAGCTGAACCTTGATCCGTTCTTCACTCCAGGCGCATCTCTTGATATGCAAGCAGGACTTTATGGCGTACCAAAGCGTCAACGAAAAACAAGTGAAATTCTGCGTCTTATCGGTCTTGAAGATAAAGCTAACGCTTACGCTCGCAGTCTATCGGGTGGGATGCGCAGGCGCCTCTTGTTGGGCAAAGCATTGGTCCACAGTCCACAGATTTTGGTGCTCGATGAACCCACAGCTGGTGTAGACATTGGACTGCGCCAAATGCTTTGGGATAATATCCGTCAATTGAATGCTGATGGCATGACAGTAATTTTAACGACACACTATCTCGAAGAAGCTCAGGAAATGTGCGATAGGATTGCAATTATTCATGAGGGTAAATTACGGGCTCTGGATACTACGGCCAACCTTTTGTCAAAACTCGACACCAAAACTGTCGTTGTACAAGCACAGGTATCCCAAAAAATATCACTACCTGACGGAGTGACTTTGGACTACCGGCCAGATGGCAGCCTTGCCTTTAGCTATAGACACAGCATCACATCCCCAAACTTAATCCTGGATGCCCTGCGTTCGGCAAACGCTCACATCGAAGATATTCAGACAGAGCAACCTAATCTGCAGGACGTATTTTTAGAAATTACCAAGTAGCAATTATTAAGGCTGATCCCGGCAGAGCATCCGGCCCAAGGGACGGCCTGCAACCAAGTGTATGTGGAGGTGAGGAACCTCTTGAACGCCATGTGCACCAGTATTTGATAATAAACGGTAACCGTCACCACCATAACCCAGGTCCACTTTGAGCGCTTGCGCCACGTCGCCAATCGTACGTGTGAAATCCACTATCTCCTCGGCGCTGGCTTCTGCCGCAAAATGGTCAAAGCACACATAGGGCCCCTTAGGGATTACCAAAACATGTTCTGGCGCTTGGGCGTTAATATCGCGAAATGCAAGACTATGGTCTGTTTCAAGCACAGTTGTATTAGGAATCTCACCGCGTAAGATTTTAGCAAAAACGTTTTGATCATCATAGTCGTACCCCAAGGTTAGTCTCCTCAATTTCAAATAATTATTCCACTAGCGTTATATGGTTAACTTTCTTTTAAGAAATATCCAAAAACACAGCCAATCTAACGCCTTGGACGAAGCATTTTTCACCAAAGCATATCTACAAAATCTTCATCATTTAAACATTTTTCTAAATCTTACTGCAACTCCTAACACCAAATTCTAAGCAAGATAAAAATTGCTGAAATCGATCTCAGCCACAGCCATTCAACTATCTGCCAGCAATCAAGATCTTATGTGAGGCCTTGCGCCTTTATTAGCTCTGCAATCGACGTAGCAGGACGAGGGCCAATGTGGCTGATCACTTCTGAGGCGGCAATGCCACCAATTTTCCCGCAGGTTTGAAGATCATAGCCATGAACCAAACCGTACAAGAAACCAGCCGCAAACTGATCACCAGCGCCAGTGGCGTCCACAGGCGTCACAGGAACAACTCCGACGTCCCACCTTGAGCCTTTTTGGCAAATCGAGACACCGTCTGAAGACCGCGTACAAACAACCAATTCACAGTCAGCCGATCCGAGGGTCAATGCAGAGGAAAGGTCGTCCGTCTGGTACAGTGACTTCAGCTCCTCCTCATTGCACAGGAGGTAATCCAACGGGCCCGCAACAAGCTTTCGAAAGTCTTCCCGGTGCCTATCGACGCAAAACGGGTCAGACAGGGAAATACCAGCCCGCGCACCTGCTGTTCGGGCTTGGTCTGCCGCTTTGCGAAATGCAGCCTTACCCGGCTCCTTATCAAACAAATAGCCCTCCAAAAACAAAATTTCGCAATCTGAAACTACTTCAGACGATACATCATCCGGACCAACATCAGAGGAAATACCAAGATAAGTATTCATGGAACGCTCTCCATCAGGAGAAACAAAAATCATCGAACGAGAGGTGGGCAAAGCAGCGTTCTTAATTGGTTTATTTGGAAAATCAGTGCCCTCAGCTATCATTGCAGCGGCGTAAGACGCACCCAAATCATCCAATGCTACCCTACCGATAAAAGCAGTGCTTACACCTAGAGAACCTAAACCAGAGATCGTATTCGCCACGGAGCCACCCGGTGTCTCGGTGCGCTGATCCATTGCGGAAAATAACGCCTCAGCACGCAGCTGATCAATAAGTTGCATTATGCCTTTTTCAACTCCGTTTTCAGTAAGGAACGCATCGTTGGTTGTAGCGATTACATCAGATACTGCATTACCAATGCCAACAACTTGAAACTTTTTCATCAAAGGTTTTTCTCCTCAAAAAGGCAAAGATCACGTATAATGCACGCCTTGCATTTCGGTTTACGAGCCATACAAATATACCGCCCATGCAATATCAGCCAATGATGTGCATGTAACTGAAAATCCGCTGGAACATTATCTTCAATCGCACGCTCAACATGATCAACTGTTTTTCCTGGCGCGATGCCCACACGATTACCAATGCGGAAGATATGCGTATCGACTGCTTGGGCAGGCTGCTGCCACCACATATTCAGAACGACATTTGCAGTTTTGCGACCAACGCCTGGGAGACTGACTAATGCGGCTCGTGAATTAGGAACTTCACCACCAAACTCATCCACTAACAAATGGGCCATCTTCATAACATTACGAGCTTTCGTTTTATAAAGACCAATGGTTTTGATGTGCTCAATCAAACTCTCTTCACCTAAGTCTAACATCTTTTGCGGTGTATCAACAATTTTGAACAAAGCCGCTGTGGCCTTATTGACACCTTTATCAGTCGCTTGAGCAGATAAGGCGACAGCGACAATTAGTGTGTAAGCATTAACATGATTTAGCTCGCCCTTCGGTTCTGGCTCATTGTTCTGAAATCGCGTAAAAATTTTGCAGATTACCTGGTATGAAAGCTGTTTTTGCATAGAATTACATGTAGCTAACTTTTCTCTCAGACAAAACCGCAATTTTCGGGTCGCTACTTGGAATATTCATAGGCTATGGTACACAAATCAATAATGGAGAACTTTAAGTTTGGAAGACACCCATAATTTCCAAGTTATTCGCCGCGCCATTGAAGCAGTTTACCGCTTTGACTATTCTTGTCGCTTTCAAGACCTTGTAGATGCCATCAGACTTAGTCCAGCAAATTTCAAGCGAAGTTTCTCTTTTTGGGTTGGGATTTCACATAAAAAATATCAGCAATACTTTGCGTAAGACGATGCAAAATATCTTCTACAAAAAAATTTTAACAAGTTGCAAACTGCCCAAGAGTTTGTGTCATCAGAAAGCTCTCGGCAAGAGGACTTTTTTGTGAGCTGGGAGGCTATGGTACCCAGAGCTCAAGCCTCAAAAGGAGATGGCATCACAATTTATGAGGGCTGGTATCAAAGTCCCTTTGGAGAAGTAATTGCAATGGGTACAGATCGCGGAATCTGTGGTCTTGGTTTTGCCAGCGAATTGGGACGGGACGTTGCGCGATCAGACCTTATTAAGAGATGGACTGCGGCCCACTTAAAACCAGCAAATACTCAACTTGATAACTGGATGGCAACAGCCTTTTCACAATGTGAAAAGATCGATCTACATTTGATTGGTACGCCCTTCCAGATTAGGGTTTGGGAAGCTTTACTTACAATTCCAAATGGGCACGTCACAACATATTCTCTTATCGCAGATAAGATTGGTAATCCCAAAGCCGTACGCACTGTTGCCACAGCCATAGGACAAAATCCAATTGGGTTTTTAGTTCCATGCCACAGGGTTTTAAGAAAATCAGGAGAAATAGGTGGTTACCATTGGGGTTTGCCCCTGAAAAGGGAGATTCTTGCCTATGAAGGAGCCCTAACCGATGCACAATAATAGGCAAAGCTTTGCCCAAACTCATAAGTTTATTTGCGATTTGAATTGCAGGTATTAAGTTACAGAAAAGGCGCCCTCAGAGCACAAAAAGGATTTAGGAATGATAGTTTCTCGAATAAGTATGACAGTTACTGGTGCTGCATTATTGTTGGTTACAGCCTGCACGGACCCAAACCGTCTGGATAGAAGCAGCGGTCGGGACAATGAAACAACGGCAACTGTAATGGGCAGCATGCTTGGAGCAATAGCTGGCATGAAAGTATCAGGCGATAAGGATCGTACCAAAGGTGCATTATTAGGAGCATTCTTTGGAGCCGCTACCGGCTCAGTCATTGGACAACGATTGGACCAACAAGAGGCGGATCTTCGTCGTAATCTCGGCAACAATAAAGTTACGATCACGAATACAGGCTTAGAACTGATTGTAACAATGCCGCAGGATATTTTGTTCGCTGTTGATAGCTCATCAGTTCGAAGTGACCTTCGACGTGATCTTGAGGCCGTTGCCAATAACTTACTAGCCTACCCGGACACCACAATTAAAATTAAAGGCCATACAGATAACTCTGGGTCAGCTGCCTATAATCAATCCCTATCTCAACGCCGAGCGGAAGCCGTGGCTGAAGTGTTGACAGCTAGCGGCGTGCCACCAGGCCGAATTCGTTCAATTGGACTCGGAGAAGATTCTCCATTGCAAAGCAACCTTACAGACCAGGGGCGTGCCCAGAATAGGCGTGTTGAAATTATAATTCAGCCGTACACATAATGCTACAGTACTATCTTGTGATGAAGCTTTTCTTTAAGGAAATAGTCATATGTTTTGACTAGTCCTTGGAGGACACATGCCATTTCAATCAATCGAAGCTGAAAAACTTTCTAAATCAGTTGTTCGGCAGATCGAACAGCTCATTTTGCGTGGTATCTTAAGACCAGGTGAGCGCCTACCTGCTGAACGTGACCTTGCCGAAAAACTTGCAGTTTCTCGTCCGTCATTACGCGAAGCACTTGGAGAGCTACAATCAGCGGGTCTCCTGATCGCACGCGCCAACGCTGGGATTTTTGTCGCCGAAGTATTAGGATCTGCTTTCTCTCCTGCTCTTATGCGCCTTTTCGCAACCCATGACGAAGCAGTCTACGATTATCTAGCCTTCCGGAAAGACCTAGAGGGCCTTGCAGCAGAGCGCACAGCGCTTGAAGGATCTGATACTGACTTACAGGTCATTGATGCAATTTATCAAAAAATGGTTGCCAGCAAATCCAATCGGCCCTCTGATGAGCAAGCCCGGCTAGATGCTCAGTTTCATATGTCTATTTGCGAGGCAGGGCATAATGTGGTCATGCTGCACATGATGAGATCTATGTACGAGCTGCTTGAAATTGGAGTTTTCTATAATCGTCAAGCCACTTTCCGACAGCGCAGTGGCCGTGATCAACTGCTTGAACAACACCGCGAGATAAACGCAGCCCTACAGGCGCGTGATCCTCACGGAGCCAAGCAAGCCGTGCATAAACATCTGGATTTTGTTGCAGGTGTTTTGCAGGCACAAGATCGTGCAGATCGCAACGAAAAGATCTCAAAACTACGTTTTTTGCACATTCAATAATTTCAGTAGTAATGGCAAACTAACTAGTAAGGCCCCAGGAATAAACCTTGGGCCTTACTAAAAATAATATTAAACCAATATGTTAGTGAAACTTAGAACCTACGTCATCGATAGAAGCGTCAATCAGACTATTGCTTTCGGCTTCAGTCATCTGCCTGCTAATGATGTCCCGCGCAGCACCTATAGCCACCACAATGGCTTGGTCCCTTACTTCTTTAACTGCAGATGCCTCAGCCGACGCAATCTGATCTTCAGCAGCGGCCAACCGGCGCGCAACTGAGGATACGATATCCGCTTTCGCTTGCTCTGCAGCCGCCGCGGCTTCTGCTTTTGCAGCTTCCAGAATACGGTCAGCCTGAGCTTGAACTTCAGTCTGCTTCTTCTCATAAGAGGCCAACAATGCTTTCGCATCTTCCCGTAAGGATTTTGCTTCGTCAAGTTCGGCTTTGATCGCAGCAGCGCGTTTGTCCAACAAGCCGCCCAGCATTTTGGGAACACCAAGGTACAAAATAATACCAATGAAGATTGCGAACGCAATCATCACGACAAAATTTGTATTACGAAGTGATATAAATGGGCCGCTCGCAGAAAATGCTGGAGACGCCAATAGAGTAATTAGAACAACAGTTAAGCGTAACATGCCTTACCCTTTCATCCGAGACGTTACAGCGGCTGTCACGGTTTTAACATCTGCCTTACCGCCCATTGCTGCAACAATTTCTTTCGCTGTCGCTTTAGCAACATCTTTAACGCTGTTAACAGAGCTATCACGGATTTCGGCTAGGGCGGTCGCAGCTTCTGCTGTTCGAGCCGAAATTTCAGCATCGGCTTTTGCCAATTCAATATCTAGTTGCGCCTGAATTTCAGCACGCATCGCAATATTGATTTGTTGGGCTTCTGCCCGGGCCTCTGCCAAAGCTTTCTCATAGGCTTGCTCAGCCTCAAGCGCCCGTTGTTTCAAATCTTCAGCTTCAGCAAGGTCGTTTGTTATAGTTCCAGCGCGTTCAGCTAATGCCCCACCAATGCGCGGGAGCGCAAAACGAGACAAGATAAAGTAAATCACAACAAGTGTAACAACCAACCAAAAAATTTGATTTGAGAAGGTCGAGAAATCTAGTTGTGGCATGCCAGGTCCGGCTTCCGCCGCAGCATCACTTAACTCTTGTGTCTTTGTTGCCATGTCATTTCCTCCAATACCTGAGGGCGAACTGAGGCCCCACTAGGACCCCAGAACCTAAGGAAAGGATGGATTAAACAGCGAACATCAGCAGCAAAGCGACGAGGAACGAAAAGATCCCCAAGGCTTCAGCAAACGCAATACCAATAAACATGGTAGCTGTTTGTCCACCAGCAGCTGATGGATTGCGCAAAGCGCCTGATAGGAAGTTGCCAACAACATGGCCAACACCAACGGCCGCGCCGCCCATCCCAGTACATGCCAAGCCAGCACCTATGTAAGCGCCCATTTGTACGATATCACCAGTCATTTCAGTTTCTCCTTAGATTGGGATTTTAGATAAATTAAAGTTCAAACCCTAGTGGTGCGGATGCAAAGCATCGCGCAGATACACACAAGTTAGAATTGCGAAAACATAAGCCTGGATGAAGGCAACGAGCACCTCCAGGGCATATATTGCAGTAATCGCCAGGATCGATAGTGGTGTTACCACGAGGCCGATGCCTGTCGAAATTAGGACCAAAGGTGCGAACGCCGCAAACACTTTGATAACAGCGTGCCCCGCCATCATGTTTCCCGCCAAACGAATGGAGTGACTAACAGGGCGGACAAAATATGAGATAACCTCGATCAATGCTAAGATAGGGCGCAAAATCAGAGGGGCAGATGAAATCCAAAATACGCCAAGAAATCCGAAGCCGTTTTTCACGAAACCTATGATCGTTACAGCAAGGAACACAGCCATCGCCATAACTGCGGTCACTGCGATGTGGCTTGTCGTTGTGAACGCCATTGGGATCAGACCCAAAAAGTTAGCGACCAAGATGAACATGAACAATGTCATCACATAAGGGAAGAACACAACGCCGTCTTTTCCGGTTACGTCTTCTACCATTTTGTAGATGAACCCATAGGTAAGCTCTGCGATGGATTGGCTGCGAGAAGGAACCAAAGCCCGCCCGCGTGCTCCAAAAATCATAATAAAAGCAATTACGATAACCGTGAGGGCCATCATAAGCGTTACGTTTGTGATCGTAAACCATTCAACGTCTCCACCCACAAGAGATATGACCTGAAACTGATCCATTGGATGAAATACGAGACCGTCTTCTAATTCGCTGTGTGTTTCCGTCGCCAAGGTCTCAACCCTTTTTATCTTCTACGGCTTGCGCCACGTGCATTTTCTGTACCTCTTCCGCAGTTCGCATCATTGTACGAATTCCAGCGGCGAGGCCCAAACCTATAAACAGGATTAGGAAGATCGGTATTGTACCGAAAAGCCAATCAAGGCCATATCCAACCCCAAAACCGATGGCTATTCCTGCCACCAATTCGATCACCATGCGCCAAGCCATGTTGGCCATTGTATGATGCTCTTCTTTCGCCGGCTTTGGAGCCCGCGCCAACCGAACTTTCGCAATACGATTATCAAGCTCTTTGAGCTTTTTCGGATCTGGCGATTTCATCCAAAACTCCCGGTTAAGAGTGCTTGGAGGTGGATAGTCTGCACAGGCCTTAGAGTCAATTCACATAAATTACCTAAATTTTTTCTTAAGTTATTGATTTATAACACATTAAATTCAAACAAAGATCGTACCGACACTGAGATACAACCAAAATACTCATTTTGCCTCAGATTCAGACATTCAACCATTTGGTTGACCATTTAATGCATATGATTAAATTACATTTTATGAACCAACGTCTCGATCATATTTTTTCGGCCCTCGCTGACCCAACCCGCCGACAAATTTTGATGATGCTGTTGGAAGACGACATGGCTGTTACAGATGTGGCAGAGCCCTTTGAGATGTCGCTAGCAGCGATTTCAAAGCATCTTGGGGTTCTTTGCGTAGCAGGGCTTATCACACAAGAACGACGCGGGCGGGTAAAATGGTGCAAATTGGAACCAGACGCCACACAATCTGCATGGACTTGGATGCAAGGTTTTGGACAGTTTGAAACACTCGACTTGGACGGCCTGGAAACATACATCGAGACTATATTAAAAGATAATTGATTTTGGAGAGTTTGTTTAAACGCGAAATGTCTAAAATTTCGTCAAATCATACCGTTATATATTCTTTACTCAAACACCTGAGACTTGACTCTATCTCTAGCCTCGCTGTAGTTGGCTTCAAATTCCGGAAGCTTAAATCTTCCGGTCCTTAGGCATTTGCCAGGATCGCCACCCGTCAGCGCATTGCGCCCACGGGTGCTTTTTTGGTTTGGACTACAGGGATTCGCAATGGCGCGCCTGATGGGGCGGGACATACAATTAAGAAAGGGGCTGCCTATGTTTGAAAATCTGTCTGAACGCCTCAGTGGTGTGTTTGATCGGCTAACCAAGCAAGGTGCGCTATCCGAGGAAGATGTAAAATCCGCCCTGCGCGAAGTACGTATTGCGCTTTTGGAGGCTGATGTTAGCCTTCCAGTTGCCCGTGAGTTTGTCAAAAAAGTTCAATTTAAGGCAACCGGCGCATCTGTCACCAAATCGGTAACTCCTGGACAGCAAGTCGTCAAAATTGTCCATGACGCTTTAATAGAAACGTTGCGTGGCGAAGGGGAACCGGATGATCTGAAAATTGACAACCCGCCAACGCCAATTTTGATGGTGGGTTTACAAGGCTCTGGTAAGACGACGACGACTGGTAAATTAGCTAAACGGCTTGCAACCCGTGAGGGCAAAAAAGTTCTGATGGCCTCGCTTGACATCTATCGTCCTGCGGCGATGGAGCAATTGGCTATTCTCGGAACACAAATTGGTGTTGATACCCTCCCTATCATGTCAGGTGAGTCTGCGGTTCAGATTGCGAAACGCGCAAAGCAGCAAGCGACGCTTGGTGGCTATGACGTTTACATTCTCGACACCGCCGGTCGTCTACAGATCGACGAAACGTTAATGAAAGAAGTTGAGGATGTGCGCGATGCCGTATCTCCGCGTGAAACACTTCTGGTGGTTGACGGGTTAACAGGCCAAGTGGCTGTTGAAGTTGCCGAAGAATTTGACGGCAAAATTGGCATTACCGGCGTCGTGTTGACCCGGATGGATGGTGACGGTCGTGGTGGGGCCGCGCTTTCCATGCGAGCTGTGACTGGGAAGCCTATAAAATTTGTTGGTTCTGGCGAAAAAATGGAAGCCCTTGAGACATTTGAACCTGAACGTGTCGCAGGCCGCATCTTGGGCATGGGCGACATTGTTGCCCTCGTTGAAAAAGCACAGGAAACCCTTGAGGCAGAACAAGCCGAGCGGATGATGAAGCGTTTTCAAAAGGGTATGTTCAACATGAACGACCTGCGCAACCAACTTGATCAAATGCAAAAAATGGGTGGTATGCAGGGCTTGATGGGCATGCTCCCAGGCATGGCCAAGATGAAGGGTAAAATTGAGGATGCGGGCCTGGATGACAAGCTGCTGGCACGTCAAATTGCGTTAATTAATTCTATGACTAAAAAAGAGCGGGCAAATCCTGGCCTCTTGCAGGCTAGCCGTAAAAAGCGAATTGCAGCAGGTTCAGGTATGCAAGTAAGCGACCTCAACAAGCTTTTAAAACAACATCGCCAAATGGCCGACATGATGAAAAAGATGGGCAAACGCGGTGGTATGGACGCCCTCAAGGGCATGTTCGGTAAAGGTGGGCCAAGCCAAGCTGAACTGGCCGCAGCACAAGAGCAAATTTCTAATGGCGCAACGGGCGGAATGCCAAAAGGAATGTCTTTACCCAAAGGCATGGGTGGCCTGTCCGGCATGGGCGGCGGACTGCCTGGCGGGTTGAGCGGACTGGGGAAGAAAAAGTAATGAAATACTTTTTCACAATAAATACTGAATTCCTTCGGAGGACCTCCGATTGACTTTTATTCTTGAGACAAGTCGCCTTGTTTACCGCCACCCAAAATCCGAGGGGATATCATGACCGATGAAGTTTTACGTGCTGCTGAGATTTTGAAAACGCACCGCGCCAGCATCGATAGGCTAGACGCTATATTAGTTTACACCTTAGGAGAGCGTTTTGCTCACACTCAAGCCGTTGGCAAACTCAAAGCAGAGCACAACCTTCCACCATCTGATCCAAACCGTGAAACCACGCAAATTACCCGTCTACAAGATCTTGCACAACGTGCAGATCTAGACCCCGAGTTCGCCAAGAAATTTCTGAATTTTATTATACAGGAAGTCATACAAGACCATAAAACATACCAAGATTAGGATGCAAAATTTGCATTCCTTCCACCATTTTCAAGGAGAATAACTATGTCAATGAAAATCCGTTTGGCCCGTGGTGGGTCAAAGAAACGTCCTTTTTACCGCGTTGTAGCAGCGGACAGCCGTATGCCACGTGATGGTCGTTTCATCGAAAAGCTGGGCACTTATAACCCATTGCTCGCAAAAGACAGTGAAGAGCGAGTACAAATAGATATGGAACGTGTTCAGTACTGGCTTAGCAAAGGTGCGCAACCGACAGACCGTATAGCACGCATGTTGGAAGCAGCCGGCGTATTGCCTGCTAAAAGCCGTTCAAACCCCGTAAAAGCCCTTCCAGGCAAAAAGGCTCTGGAGCGCGCTGAAGAAAAAGCAGCCAGAGCAGCTGACGCTGATACAGCTCCAGCTGAAAAGGCACCGGCTGAAGAGGCTCCAGTTGAAAAAGCGGCTGACGCTGCAGCAGCTCCGGCTGAAGAGGCTCCGCTTGAAAAAGTGGCTGACGCTGCAGCAGCTCCGGCTGAAGAGGCTCCAGTTGAAAAAGTGGCTGACGCTGCAGCAGCTCCGGCTGAAGAGGCTCCAGTTGAAAAAGTGGCTGACGCTGCGGCAACTCCGGCTGAAGAGGCTCCAGTTGAAAAAGTGGCTGACGCTTAAAATTATATTGCTTGGTAACGCTTAATTAGCATTTAAGCATTCAAAAAAATGAAAAACCCCGTCAAACTGGCGGGGTTTTCCATTTTCCACTTTGACTTTAAGGTACCTTTATGTTGTTACGCCCCATTCGTTCCCTCATGTTAATTGCAATTTTCTTTCTGGCAGGATATTTTTATGCCCGGTTTCAGATCTCTGAAAACTGCGGCATAGATGGTGGTACAGTTGAGAATGGGTATTGTATAGGAGTGAGCCAATGAGTGAACTAATCTGTGTGGGCTCTATCGCAGGCGCTTTCGGCGTGAGGGGCGAGTTACGGGTCAAAAGCTTTTGTGCAAATCCCTCTGATCTTGCAGAATATACTCCGCTGCTTACTGAAGACGGAGAACAAAGCTATGAGCTATCACTTATCGGTGAAATTAAAAATGGATTTTCGGCACGGATTGTAGGCATCGACACCAAGGAAGCAGCCGACGCATTGCGCGGGGTTTCCTTGTTTGCACGCCGCGAGGATCTGCCAGAGCTTCCAGTTGATGAATATTATTACTCTGATTTAATAGGGTTTGAAGTAGCCGATACGGGCGGTATATTTATTGGAACGGTCAAAACTGTGGTGAATCATGGGGCAGACGACCTGCTGGAAATCAGTATTCCCGGCGCATCGGATACGGCACTTGTGCCTTTCACCAAAATTTTCGTACCTACAGTTGATATGAACGCCAAAAGCATAGTAATTGATCCACCAGAAGGTCTGCTATGAGCGCTAATGAACGCTCGCATGGACGCAAATCGATCCACGCAAGCATAACACCACGCGCATTAATCGGCGATAGCCCTGATTTAGCGGGGGTTTGGCGCGCAGACATTCTTTCCTTATTTCCAGATACGTTTCCCGGTGTTCTGGGTGCATCCATAACAGGCAAGGCCCTAAAAGAAAACAAGTGGCAATTGCACACTCATGATTTACGCACCTACGGGGAAGGAAAACATCGGAACGTGGACGACACCCCAGCAGGTGGCGGGGCTGGAATGGTTATGCGTGCTGATGTGCTTGGCCGTGCAATTTCAGATGTGCTGCGTCGGCGTGACCCTTGCCCAATAATCTACATGTCCCCCAGAGGTAGACCTTTGACCCACACCCGCGCCAAAACATTGGCAAATGGTCCTGGCGCCATAGTGCTTTGCGGCCGATTTGAAGGTATTGACCAACGTATAATTGACCATTTTCAAATCGAAGAGATAAGCATAGGTGATTATGTCCTGTCCGGTGGAGAACTGGCAGCTCAGGTCATGCTTGATGCGTCCATCCGCCTCATTCCTGGCGTTTTGGGCAATCAGACAAGTACAGAGGAAGAGAGCTTCTCCAATGGATTGCTAGAACACCCGCAATTCACCCGCCCCCTTGTCTGGGAAGGTAGGGAAATCCCCCCAGTTCTGATGTCTGGCCATCATGGCAAGGTTGCAGACTGGCAAAAACAGCAATCCGAAGCGCTAACACAGCAAAGACGCCCAGATTTATGGAAAGAATTTAATAAGTCACATAAAAATTAAGTTTATAAGCATGCAGATCAATGCACCCCCCCTTGCCTCGCGGACATTCTCCAAATATACGGCGAAAGTCTGAACCAGAAATGGATTCGGAAAGCTTTATTATTGCTCAGGTCATTGCACGTACGCCTTTTCTTCGGGGCCTGCAGATGAGTTGATGCAAGATAAAAGTACAAAGCAACGACGACCTAAACTCTGGCGGGCACAGTTGTGGACCCGGAAGAAGACCGAGAGCGCTGAGGTGGCACCCAATATTCACGGAACAACCGTGAGAAAAAAAGGAGCGTCAGATGAATCTGATTGCACAGCTAGAGGCGGAACAAATCGCCGCCCTCGGGAACGATATCCCTGATTTCAAAGCCGGCGATACGATACGTGTCGGTTACAAGGTAACCGAAGGCACACGCAGCCGAGTTCAAAACTACGAAGGGGTATGCATCGCCCGTAACAACGGAACTGGAATTGCTGGTTCGTTCACAGTTCGCAAAATTTCGTTTGGTGAAGGAGTGGAACGGGTTTTCCCATTACACTCAACGAATATCGATAGTATTACAGTAGTACGCCGCGGCCGTGTACGTCGGGCAAAACTATACTATCTCCGTGATCGCCGAGGTAAATCGGCGCGTATCGCTGAGAAAACAAACTACAAACCGAAGTCGTAAGGAGCGGTACTATGAAACAAGATACTCACCCCGACTATCACTTTATAAATGTTAAAATGACAAATGGCGATATCGTACAAATGCGTTCCACCTATGGTGCAGAGGGCGATCAGTTGGCGCTAGACATCGATCCTTCAGTACACCCTGCTTGGACTGGCTCTGGCGCACGCTTGATGGACACTGGTGGACGTGTTTCCAAGTTCAAAAAGAAATACGAAGGTCTCGGCTTCTAATTCATTTCAATACCAGTAATTTGAAAAACCGGTTCCCTAGAGCCGGTTTTTTTATCTCTAACGACTGCCAGTGACAAACCAATAAAATCATACCACCTATTTATCGATGGATTTCACTGCCAATCTCAAACCAATACCAGTTGCAAAAAATATAAAGATTTTACGGGGTACATTGTGGCGCATATAATTGTTGTCGGTAATGAAAAAGGTGGTTCTGGAAAATCTACGACCACTATGCATGTGGCAACCGCTTTGGTGCGAATGGGTCACCATGTGGGAGGCATGGATCTGGATTTGCGACAAAAAACCTTCGGTCAGTATATAAAGAATCGGGCACGATATTGTTCAGAGACTGGAATTAACCTACGAACACCTCATTATATTGACTTGCCAGAGGTCAACGAAGCCTCTCTCAAGCCTGGGTCAAACGTGTTCGATCATAGGTTGTCCTCAGGTATCGCTCTTTTGGAACCACAATCAGACTTCATAATTATCGATTGTCCAGGCAGTCACACACGCTTGTCACAGATGGCACATTCTTTAGCAGATACTTTAATAACACCCCTGAATGACAGCTTCGTAGATTTTGATCTTTTGGCCAAGGTAGAAAGTGACGGAAAAACAATCAAAGGTCCTTCTGTCTATTCAGAAATGGTCTGGGGCGCTCGGCAACTACGCGCAGAAGCAGGAATGAAACCAATGGATTGGATCGTCGTTAGAAACCGTCTCGGCGCGCAAAACATGATTAATAAAAAGAAAATGGGCGCCGCGCTCACCTTATTGGCAAAACGCATTGGTTTCCGGGCAGCTTCAGGCTTTAGCGAACGTGTAGTCTTTCGGGAGTTGTTTCCCCAAGGCTTGACGCTTCTGGACCTCAAGCAGGTTGGCGGTCGGCAGCTAAACATGTCAAATATCGCCGCTCGGCAGGAATTACGGGAGCTCATAAAAACACTTAAGCTTCCAAACGTGAAGATTGATTTTTAGAATGTTTTTTGCAAAAATTAAGTTTAATCTAACTCTTTTAAGCTGGGCGGGTTACAACCCTTACGTCCGCAATTGATAGCTGCTGCCTTCGCTGCGCGAAGTAATAATGTCTGCATAAACTCCTCCGATAGGTGTGGCAGAGCATTTTGTGACAGGACTCCATTGGCACTAAGAAAACTCAATACAGTTCCCATAAATGTATCACCAGCGCCAACTGTATCTACCAAATCGCCTACAGGGTAGGCTGAAATATCAATTTTTTGATTATTCCAAAAAGCAATAACACCATTCTTTCCCTTGGTCACAATAGTCACATGCGCAGATGTTTTATTTAGTAATTTGACACATGCATCCTCAAAGGGAATTTCTGGAAAAATCCAAGTCAGATCTTCATCACTCAGCTTAATCAGGTCAACTGCGGACATCAGTAACCATAGCCTGTTCAAATAAGAGCTACGATCTGGAATAAGAATTGGGCGCACATTAGGATCTAAGGTTGTTACAATACCGGCTTTATTTTGAGCAATAAAAAAATCTGCCCAAGCCACCGAGTCTGGTCCATCAATTATAGCCAGCGACGTTAAATGAAAAGCCACCCCCAAGCTTGGAAAGTTTTTTTGAAGAAGTGGCAGATCAACTTCACGTTCAGCCGTATCATTACGGTAGAACTGGTAACTTGGTTGACCTTTTTTCAACGAAACAACAGCCATTGAAGAGGGTTTTTGCGAACGTGAACTTAATAATTCAATACCATCAGAGACCAAGGCGTCTGCCAAAAAATCCCCAAGGTTATCAGTAGAGATCGGAGTAATGAACCCAACCTTTTGAAGCTGACGACCCACCACTCTTGCAGTATTGTAGCCCGAGCCACCCCGCGCACCAGCAAACATAACGCTACCAGTGTCACGCGTGCTTTCGATCATATCGATCAAATTATCTCCACCCACAACAATCATTACTTCACCCTCCAGTTGATAGACACACACAACATCAACCTAATACCGCGTTATGGTTAAAATAATATTTTTTTCCAATTATAATTTGTCAAGTGGCAACATAAAGCGAGTGCCAATTAAAAATTTCGAAAATCAATTCACTCAAATAGCACGTCAGCAGGCGACTTTAATACTGTCTGGGGTTGACCATGGCGGGAATTAGTCGCCAATACGAACCGAAGCTCATCCTTGAAAATTGAGTAGTGCAATAACTGACCAAGAGAAAGTTCGTATGACTGATTTTGCCAAAACCCGCGCAATGTTCGATATCCCTGAGGGGATGATCTACCTAAATGGCAACTCACTAGGGCCCATGCCCATAGCAGCACCCGACGCCATAAAGAGATTCTTGCATGATGAATGGCGCACCGAATTAGTTCGGGGCTGGAATACCAAAAATTGGTTCATGCAGACAAATACATTGGGTGATCGCGTAGGCCGCCTTATCGGAGCAAAGCCTGGTTTTACGGTTGTGGGCGACACACTTTCAATCAAGGTTTTCCAAGCAGTAGCGGCGGGGCTAGAATTAGTTCCAGATCGTAAAATTATTTTATCTGACAACGGCAACTTTCCCACCGACCTATATATGGTCGAAGGACTTATGAAGCTGCGAAATGCCGGCTATGAACTGCTAACGCCTGATCCGGAAGCAATGATGGATCAAATTAACGATCAAGTCGCCGTGGTTATGGTAACTGAGGTGGATTACCGCACTGGTAGAAAACACGATATGTCTGCGTTGATCACCAAAGCGCATAGCGTGGGTGCAATTGTGGTTTGGGATATGGCTCACTCACTTGGTGCTATTCCTGTTGATGTCACATCAACTGATGCAGATTTTGCGATTGGCTGTACTTACAAGTACATTAATGGCGGACCAGGCGCACCAGCCTTCATTTATGTATCGCCTCGATTAATCGATGACGCCGAACCGGTTCTTTCAGGCTGGTTTGCGCATGAAGCTCCATTTGCGTTTGACATCGATTTCCGTCCTATGCCCGGCAAGATTGACCGCATGAGGATAGGCACACCGTCCCTTTCTGCATTTTCCTTGTTAGACGCGGCATTGGATGTTTGGGATCATGTTGATATTTTTGAGCTGCAAGAGAAATCTGTTGAATTATCGAACGCATTCATTGCTAAAGTAGAAGCAAGATGTCCAGGCGTTACATTAGCCAGTCCACGTGATCCATATGCCCGTGGTAGTCATGTTTCCTTTGAATTTGAGCACGGCTACTCCTGCATGCAGGCCTTGATTGATCAAGGTGTTATCGGAGATTTCCGCGCACCAAACATAATGCGATTTGGAATCACTCCATTATTTATCAACATGGATGACATTGAACGAGCCACTCAAATTTTTGAACAAATATTAAGTGATAAAACGTGGCAAAAACCACAATTCCAAAATCGCTCACGGGTAACTTAATCTCTGGAGGTGCCATAGTTTTAATCGATGTGTTATTCCCAAATTTCAGGAATTAAACTGTCACATCTTTTTGCACATACGTCATAAAACTATAATTTATTCACTGCTAATATGGACCTTAACTGTCATATTGGTTATGGAATGCGCAACGTAAAGAGGACTGAAACAAATGGCCGTCTCAAACGATCCTGATATCATTTACACAACGGTTGACGAAGCACCGCAATTGGCATCAGCCTCTCTGCTTCCAATTGTTCAAGCCTTTGCCGCAGTGGCTAATGTTTCAGTGGGGACGCGCGATATTTCACTTGCAGGACGGATCATAGCAGCTTTCCCAGAAAGTCTTACCAAACAACAAAAACAATCAGATGATCTGGCACTCCTCGGTGAGTTAGTAAAAACACCCGAAGCAAATGTAATTAAACTTCCAAACATTTCGGCATCTGTTCCACAGCTTGTAGCAGCATTAAAAGAACTGCAGTCGCAGGGTTATGATCTGCCCAATTACCCTGAAGCGCCAATCACAGAAGAAGAAACAAGCATCCGCGCTCGTTTTGACACACTTAAAGGATCGGCAGTAAATCCGGTATTGCGTGAAGGTAACTCAGACCGCCGAGCCGCCAAAGCTGTGAAAAATTATGCCATGGCCAATCCACACTCGATGGGTGTTTGGGCTCCAGACAGCAAAACCTACGTATCAACAATGTCGTCTGATGACTTTTTCAGCAACGAAAAATCAGCCACCTTGACAACTGCGCAAGCTGGTAAGGCCCGTATCGAACTTCTAACAGAAAGCGGCTCCGTCACAGTTTTAAAATCAGAAGTAGATTATCACTCAGGAACAGTTGTTGATGCTACATTCATGTCAGTAAAAGCACTAAGTTCTTTTTTAAGCGATCAGTATAAGGGCGCTAAAAACGCTGGTGTCTTGTTCTCAATCCACCTCAAAGCCACCATGATGAAAGTTTCAGATCCAATCATTTTTGGTTATGCTGTAAAAGAATATTTAGCGCCTGTTTTTGAAAAATACGGCGACGATCTCGAAGCAATAGGCGCCAATCCTAATTCTGGTTTGGGTGCACTACTAAAAAGTATTGAGCAATCTTCAAAATCAGAAGAAATCATGGCCGCCGTCAACTCTGCTGTAGCATCCAAGCCACCTCTCTACATGGTCAATTCCGACAAAGGGATCACCAACCTTCATGTCCCCTCAGATGTGATTATTGACGCGTCGTTGCCTGCTCTTATTCGTGCCGGCGGTAAAAGCTGGGGTCCAAATGGATCCGAGTCAGATACAAACTGCGTGATCCCAGACAGTTCATACGCCCCAGTTTATGACGAAACTATTAAGTATTTTAGAGAAACCGGCGCTTTGGACCCGTCCAAATCTGGTACAGTGCAAAACGTCGGCTTAATGGCGCAAAAAGCTGAAGAATACGGCTCACACCCAACAACCTTCGAGGTAGTAACCGCAGGTACCGTTCGCATCATTCTAGCAAATGGTGATGTGTTGCATGAACATGTTGTGGAAAAAGGCGATATCTGGCGATCTTCTTCAACACGCCAAGCGCCTATTGAAGATTGGGTTCAACTTGCAATTGATCGCCAAGCACTCGAAAATTGCCAAGCCATTTTTTGGCTGGATGCCAAGCGAGCCCACGATGCTCAATTGCTAAATTATGTAAAACCAATCTTAGCTGCGAAGGGCGTTTCTGACAAATTCCTTATTCTAGCTCCTCGCGCTGCGACACGCCTGAGTTTTGAAACCATTCGGACTGGTGCTATGTCTATTGCAGTGACCGGAAACGTCCTGCGAGACTACTTAACTGATCTGTTCCCAATTCTGGAATTGGGAACATCAGCAAAAATGCTTTCAATTGTGAAATTGATGAACGGCGGTGGTTTGTTTGAGACCGGCGCTGGTGGATCAGCCCCAAAACACGTCCAACAATTAATGGAAGAAAACCACCTTCGCTGGGACTCCTTAGGTGAGTTCTGCGCCTTAGGCGAAAGTTTGAAGTTCCTTGCGACAGCCAACGGCAATACCAAAGCTAAAGTTTTAGGTGATGCAGTTGATTTGGCAACACAGGGCATCTTGGATCACAATAAATCTCCAGGTCGGACAGTGGGTCAACCTGATAACCGTCACAGCCACTTTTACTTTGCGCTCTATTGGGCACAAGCTCTAGCAGAGCAAACGGATGATGTTGAATTATCTGCCCATTTCACCCCAATCGCCAAAGATTTAGCTGAACATGAAGTTGAAATTTTGGCTGATTTAGACATGAGTCGAGGTACGGCGGTCGACGTTGGGGGATATTTCCATGGTAACAGCGCCAAAACCTCAGTAGTCATGCGGCCATCAACACGCTTAAACAAAATTATTGGATAAGTAATTAATAGACCGTCCTCACTCCCACATCTATTAGGAACGGGCGGTCACTAAAAATCTGCAGTATTGCTGAGTGACTGGCATCGATATTGCGGGCTGAGTTTAATTGTTACTTCACCACTAGTAACTATTATTTAATAAAGTTTTAAAGCTGTTGATTTAGGATGGAGGCAAAAACAGCTTTTATAAATGTTGCATTCTAAGCTCCAATACCTATTTATACTTATAGAATTTTCCGGAGAGAATAATGACGTATGCCCCCCCTAAGGTTTGGACGTGGGACACTGAAAATGGCGGAAAGTTTGCAAATACCAATCGCCCAACATCAGGTTCAACACATGACGAAGAGCTTCCAGTTGGAAAGCACCCCTTGCAGCTTTACTCACAAGGGACGCCTAACGGAGTAAAAGTGACAGTGATGCTGGAAGAGCTTATCGCCGCCGGACATGCTGATGCAGAATACGATGCATGGTTAATAGATATTGGCAAAGGTATGCAATTTAGTAGTGGCTTCGTGGATATCAATCCTAACTCTAAAATTCCTGCGCTCTACGACACAAGCACTGGAATTCGTGTATTTGAGAGTGGAGCGATTTTGCTTTATTTGGCAGAAAAATTTAAGGCTTTTATACCTAAAGATCACGCAGAACGGACTGAGGTACTGAACTGGCTATTCTGGCTTCAAGGGTCTGCTGCATATTTGGGCGGTGGCTTTGGACATTTCTATGCATATGCACCAGAGAAATTTGAATATCCAATCAATCGGTATGCGATGGAGGTTAAGCGACAGTTAGATGTCTTGGATCAGAACCTAGCAAAGCGAAGATTTTTGGCCGGGGACTGCTTCACAATCGCTGATATGGCAACTGCCCCTTGGTATGGAGCATTGGTCAAAGGCATAGTGTACAATGCCGCAAATTTTCTAGATGTAAGCAGCTATAAAAATGTGACCAGGTGGGCCAATGAGGTTTTTGCCCGCCCCGCTTTTATTAGAGGTCGTATGGTCAATCGTACGCATGGTCCAGATGATGAGAAACTACTCGAACGTCATGATGCCAGTGATTTTGACAGCCTTCGCACCATTCAAGCAATAGAACCAACTGTATAAGGTCTAGAAATAATTCGAGGGCTTTGCATCACGGTATTCGGCGGCCAAACAGTTTTTGACCTAACAACAATAGGCCCCCAAAGGCGAATACAAGAATATAATCTATGATTGGGATGCGCAGCACCTCATTCAGATTTCCCCAACCACGACTTGAATAAACTATCAAAACCATAAAAATAGACGCTAGGCCTATTGCCCAACGCAGGCTGCGGGATAAGCCTAATCCATGCATCTGCGTCATGACAATCAAGAACAAAAATCCAAACAGAAACATAGGCAAAATCTCTTGACCCGCGACAAAAGCCACTATGACCCCATGCACCAAAACAGAACCTTCAAGTGCAAAGGTCCAATACTTATTGCTGTGTACACGGGTGAATATAAATGCACCCTGGATGAGAAGTAGAAAAGTATACATAAAACCAACCACATGCCCAAGTGTTGTCTCCATAGGATGGTACCAATACGTGAACGTCACTGCCCAGGCAAAATAATACCCATGGTAACGCAGCAATATTGGTCTTATGCGCGAAAACCAAGAAGTGCCGACTCCTAAAAATAGTCCACGTCTGGGGGCCTCCATCAGCAAAACGATGACCAGCAAAATAATGACAGAGCCCTGCGACGTGATTACCGGCAAATCTTGTCCAAGCCCATCATAAAAAACTGCTGTTTGAAGATAGTGAAGAGCAACGAATAGCGCTGTTCCCACGAGTGCAATCCAATTGATTGGATGCATTTTATTACGATCTCGCAGTTTTGTGCGGTTGGCCTGCGCCCAACCAATCACGCCCCAAATAAAAAGTTGATGGGTAAGATATGAGACCCAAACAGAAATACGAGACCAAAAAGTAGGATCAGGTCGCTTCCAAAAGTACCAATTAAATCCTTGATCGGGAGCGAACTCAATATCAGAAATTGCAGGGCTTATTGAGAAAATACTTATTGCGGCCACAAAAGCAATTATGATGCTTAAAATCCAAGTTCTTTTTAAAGTTAAATTCATTTATATGATTTTCCCACCTGCCCTACAAACTATGGACCATCCAATTCTTTTTCAATACTGTCCATGTTAACCATCAGCAACTGATCTCTCCACCTTCAACACGAATTCGCCTTATGGGGGGGGCACGGCATGGTAAGATCAATCTTAGACCGGGTGTTTAATGTTTATGAAAGTATTGATTACAGGTGGCAACGGTAACTTGGGCCGTTTGGTTGCAGCCAGTTTAGAATCAAGCGGTACCCAAGTTATAAGTTTTGATTTACCAGGTACATTGGGTGCTTTCAGCAAAATACGTCACGCCACAGTCCTGGGAGACATACGAAACCATGAACTTTTAAAAAGGGTATTGGAAACTCATAAACCGAATGCCATAATTCATCTTGCCTCAATGTTGTCAGGCAGCTCAGAGGCAAACCCAAGCGCCGCCTGGGATATAAATGCATCTGCGTCCATTTCTCTTATGCGGTTATGTTTGGAAAAAGTAGATGGTCCCTTCTTCTTCGCCAGCACGGCAGCAACCTATGGACCTGACCTTACTAGCCCAGTTATTCTCGACACACCTCAATGGCCGGAGAATGTTTACGGTGCAACAAAAGTCGCCGTCGAACGCATGGGAGTATACTTAAAAATCTGCCAAAACTTAGACTTTAGATGCATTCGCTTTCCAATGGTTTTATCGCCCCTTGCACCAACCGGTGCCATAACAGCCTATCCGAGCCATGCTATAGTGGCTGCCACACGTGGTGAAGCTTTTGATTTCCCAGTGGACTGTATGACAGGGATGTCGACCATTTATCTGAACGATGTGACTCGGAGTATTATTGAAATTTGTCAGGCGAAACGTAGAGATTTAAGACACCACATATATAATTTGCACAGTTTTTATTTCGACACCCAGCAACTCGCCAATGCTATTAAAGCGCGTTATCCATCTTTTGAATATACCTTTCAGCCGGGCACATCCGTGGATAACTTGATCCGGCGTTGGCCTAATGAGTTTGACGACCAAGCCGCGCGACAAGATTGGGGTTGGAAACCAAAATATGATTTTTCCGCAACAATTGAAGCCTTATCGAATGCAACTCATGAATAACACAAAGACTTGTGCTAGAGTTGGAATACAAAACTAATCTGTGATTAATGTGAGGCGTAAATGAATTCCTACGAAACACTGCTATTAAGCCATCCTAAAAATCATGTTTTGCAAATCACACTTAACCGCCCAGCGGCCGCAAACGCTTTTAATACACAAATGGCTCAGGACTTAGTCAATGCGTTCGAGGCAATAACAATGGATCCAGGTGACACGCGCGTGCTAGTTTTGACAGGTTCAGGTGATCGGGCTTTTTGTGCGGGGGGGGACCTGAAGGAACGCAACGGTATGAGCGATACGGCTTGGGGCAGGCAGCATTTAATCTATGAACGTATGGCTCGGGCAATCTTGAATTGCCCAACTCCAATTATTGGTGTCATTAACGGTGCAGCTTATGGCGGCGGGTGTGAATTGGTTGCAGCTGTAGATTTTGCTTATGTCGCTGAAGGAGCCAAGTTTGCTCAAACAGAAGTAAAATTTGGAATTATTCCTGGCGCAGGAGGCACACAAACTCTTGCGCGAGCAATAGGGGAACGCCGCGCCAAAGAGCTAATTCTAACAGGTCAAGTTTTTGATGCAGACCAAGCTTTAGACTGGGGTTTAGCTAATGCGATATATCCTTTAAAAGAATTGATGCCTGCTGCATTAGCAACGGCTCAGACTCTCGCAGAAAATGCACCAATCGCAGTGCGTCAAGCCAAACAGGCCATTGGCAAAGGAAGACAAATGAGTCTAGCAGACGGGCTCTCATTTGAAATTGAAGCCTACAACCGGACTATTCCAAGCCAAGACAGACGTGAAGGAGTCAAAGCTTTTAATGAAAAACGCAAACCAAACTTTTCTGGATTTTAATCTAAAGTGTGATCTTGACGAACCGGACCTCGATATTTTTCAGTCAGCTCTTCTGAGGCTTCACTTCCATCGAATAAGAACGGAAGAATGCCACGGCGCATTGAGCGCCCACGCATTGCTTTGATGTCATCCTCAGATTTGGTAACGCGTTGCGATAGACGCAAACCCCATGTCCTAAGGTGGCCATACATTTTATCGATAACCGCCCCATGATTTGAGCCTTTTGCAAGGTCATGAAACTCTTGTGGGTCATTATGGAGATCAAATAGCATTGGACGCATTCCACCCTCGGAGTGCATCAATTTATATCGGCCATCATAAACCATAAACAGGCGTGCATCTCGTGGCTCTACGCCCAGATTAGCAGCTTGTGGTGTAGCCGAATAATCGTACTCAGAAATGACAAACTCCCGCCATTTTGGCGTTTCCCCATTCAGCCAAGGCATCAATGATTTACCTTCAAGAATATGATCAGGTACATGTCCCCCAGCAGCATCGACAAATGTGGCGGCTAGGTCAATGCTCTCGACTAAAGCATCACAAGCAGTTCCACGCGTGGTATTAGCTGCCGCTCTTGGATCATAAATTATTAAAGGTACTTTGACAGATGGCTCATGAAATAAATCCTTTTCACCTAGCCAGTGATCCCCAAGATAATCACCATGATCAGAGGTCAACACGATCATGGTGTCTTTCATCCTACCAATTGCCTCAAGATGATCCAGCAAAACGCCTAATTGATCATCGCATTGCTTAATCAATCCAAGATAAGCCGGAATAACTTTCTCACGAACGTCATCACGCTGAAACGCAGTTGCAATTTTATTACTCATATAAGCCCCATAAACAGGATGCGGGTTTTCCAGCTCGACATCGTCTCGCACTGGCAAAGGAACATGTTCTGCTCCAAACATATTGTGGTAGGGAGCAGGAACGATGTAGGGCCAATGCGGTTTAATGAAGCTGACATGCGCCATCCAGTCACCTTCAGACTGATCGATAAAATCAATTGTTTGAGCCGTTAGCCAAGGTGTCTCGCTGTCTTCTTCTTTGATGTTAGCGGGCTTGTCCGCATTCCGAAACATCCAGCCACTCGCTATTTCCGCATCACTAACTCCGGCGTTAGCATAGTCTGCCCATGGATTTTCACCATCATACCCTTTAGATTTAAGATATTCGTTATAGGGGCTACGCTTCTCATCATAAAATCCGTCAGGCCCATATGCCCACAATCCGTCGTCACGGATCCAATTATCAAAACCACATTCGGCTTGTCGTGCACCAATTACACTATCTGCCGCTAAACCAAGACGCGCCATGCCTTCAGCATCTGCTTTCATATGCGTTTTACCAATAATCCAGGAGTTCATACCAAGTTTGCGCAGATGGTCTCCAATAGTTTGCTCTCCAACGCGCAATGGAAATCCGTTCCACTGCGCGCCATGACTGCTAGCATAACGGCCCGTATAAAAGCACATGCGGCTAGCACCGCAAATTGGGGATTGGACGTAGCTATTGGTGAATCGCACACCCACATTGGCCACTCGGTCGAAATTTGGCGTATCCAAATGTGGATGACCCGAACAACTTAAGTAATCAAAGCGTAACTGATCATACATTATAAATAAGATATTCATGATGACCCCAAATTTTGTTCATAATCTTTTTGCCGCTTGGATAGATCTAAATGCAAGTAAGATTTGAATTGAAACTCACAAACTATACAAATTAGCTCTTCAACTTCCGTGCAGTTAGAATTCTTAAAAGTCCATCATCACGTATCTGTTCAAGCTCAGCTACAGTTTTACCCTGCGCCTGTGTATCGACCCCCGCAATCAAAGTGGCGCAAACCTCCGGGCTAAGGTTAGGTGTGCCCTGATCTGCCCATAGTAGCTCTTGACTTAGACCGAGATGCTGCAAGTAATCGCTCATGCCACCGCTTCTACCTCCAAGATGGTAAGTCATATGTGCTCCAGTCACAGCCCAGCGCAGACCTGGGCCATGAATAAGAGCGGCGTCAACAACATCGACATCAGCAATGCCTTCACTCACAATATTCACTACCTCACGCCAGAGAGCCGAGGCCAACCGATCAGCAATGTGACCCGTCGCTTCACGTTTAAGACGTATTGGGACGCAGCCGATACTTAGATAAATTTTTCTGCAAAATCTAACGTATCTTTTGAAGGACAATTCATCTCAACTAGCGAAATTAGGTGCGGCGGATTAAAGGGATGTGCCGTAAGCAATCTATGTGGCGCCCTCATGTCGGCACTCGGCGTAGACCAAACGAAACTCGAAGCACTTGATGCAATCAGGGCCTCAGGTGGGCTCAGCACCTCAAATTTTCGGTAAAGCTCTTTTTTTAAATCAATTATTTCAGGAGCATTTTCCCGAACAAAGGTGACCCCCTGCATCGCTTCAGCCATCTCACTAAATGTATTCAAATTTCCTAGGGTTTTGTCCCTTCACCTAGAGACTGAAGCTGAAACATTGGGCCCTTTATGCGATCAGCAAGGGTTTCAAGCGGAATAGTATCTGGATCCCACGCACGGACATTAAATCCATAGTGCAAAAAAGAGCTGCCCAGCTTGCCCCTGCCAAACCACAAGCCAAAATAGCGATTTTTTTGGGGTTCAGCACTGATGGGGACCTGTTCAGACATTGCGTAAAAACATTACCGAGGCGCCATTCTGATCGCACCATCAAGGCGAATAACTTCTCCATTGAGCATTTGGTTGTCAACAATGTGCGCGACGAGATTTGCATATTCAGATGCCCTTCCCAAACGGTTTGGAAATGGAACTTGCGCACCAAGTGCATCTTGAACATCTTTCGGCATGCCCTGAACCATCGGCGTCGCGAAAATACCAGGGGCAATAGCGCAAACTCTAATACCTTTATCTGCAAGATCACGGGCCATAGGCAAGGTCATACCAACAATGCCTCCCTTTGAGGCAGAGTAAGCTGCTTGTCCAATTTGACCATCATAAGCTGCAACAGACGCTGTATTAACAATTACTCCGCGCGCTCCGTCTGGACCACATGGCGCACTTGCAGCCATCAAAGCTGCGGCTTGAGATGCGCAATTGAAGGTACCTATAAGATTGATTTGAATAGTTTTTGAGAACATAGCTTCATCATGAGGAAGCCCGCGAGACACAGTTTTGGCAGCAGGCGCAATCCCTGCACAATTAACCATTATTCTTGGTGTACCGTGTAAGTTTACAACTTGTTCTAAGCCTATAGCAACACTTTCGGTGTTTGATACATCAACTTGGTGAAAGCTACCATTTAGATTTTTTGCAATCACCTGTCCAGCGGCAACATCGATATCAAAAACGGCAACCTTTACTCCCATACCTACTAATTTATGCACTGTCGCAGCCCCAAGACCTGAAGCTCCACCTGTAACAACAGCAACTGTTTTATTACCAAAGACCATTAAATCATTTCCTTAAATTTGTGAGCTTTTAACATTCAATCAGACTTAAACTAACTTCACGTTTGGTCAAACAGGCTTTGAGTGTAGATGGTACCAAAATCTCTCACGAAGCTTTAGTTTAGAAATTTTGCCAGTGGCGGTCATCGGCAAGCTCGACACAAACACAACATCATCAGGAACCTGCCATTTGGCAAGATTGGAACCAATTATATCGAAAATACTTTTTATATCAGGCTTGATGCCATCGCGCGCAACAACTATCAATATAGGCCTCTCATCCCATTTCGGATCATATGCCCCAATAGCTGCACAATTTGTAATATCTGGATGTGACATTGCTAGATTTTCAATATCAAGTGAACTTATCCATTCACCACCAGACTTTATTAGATCTTTTGCCCGGTCAGTAATTGTCAGATATCCAGCCTCATCGATTTTGGCAACGTCACCAGTACCAAACCAACCCTCCAAATCAATAGCGTTAGCAGTGGCTTCCGGGTTTTCAAAATATTCCGAAATTATCGCGTTGCCGCGCACATACAGTTCCCCCACACCATCTCCATCATGGGCAACCTTGTCTCCATTGTCATCGATCAACTTCATTTCAACGCCAAAGACCCTACGGCCTTGCGTTTTCTTAAGCTCCAACATTTCATTCATAGGGAGGTCAGACTCTGGTAAGAAGAGTTGCCCACTGCTGCCAATTGGGCTCATCTCAGTCATTCCCCAGGAATGGGCAACATCAACACCTAGCGTTTCAAACGTCTCAATCATTTGGCCAGATGCAGCAGCACCGCCAATTACCACATGTCTTAATCCCTCAGGGATACTCCCTCGCTTCGCAATCTCATCCAGCAGGCTAATCCAGATCGTAGGGACCCCCCAAGCCGAAGACACTCCTGTATCGTTCATCAAGTCATACAGCGAGGCACCATCGAGATTGCGCCCAGGGAACACAATTTCTGCCCCTACAAGCGGAGCTGTATAAGGTATTCCCCAAGCATTCACGTGAAATAGGGGTACAACCGGCAAGATCTTAACGCCCGCCTGAAAGACGTTTGGAAATGCAAGAATTGTAGAGAATGCATGCAAAACTGTAGACCGGTGTGAATAAAGAACACCTTTTGGGTCGCCGGTGGTTCCTGAAGTATAACAAAGACTGCAGGCAATATCCTCATCCAAATCGCACCATATATATTCCGACGTTTCTTGTTGGATCAAAGCCTCATAACACAGTGCATTTGGAAGACCATGTTCAGGCATTTCATTAACTTCGCACAAGATCACGTAGGTAATTTCATCATCCAACTGGTCAACAATAGCAGATATAATAGGAACTAAATCAGTATCAATGAACACCAATCGGTCCTGCGCATGGTTAATAATGTAGACCATTTGTTCAGCAGAAAGTCTTGGATTTATAGTATGACAGACAGCACCAATACCTGAAATTGCATAATACAGCTCCAGGTGGCGGGACCCGTTCCAAGCTAATGTTGCAGCCCTGTCCCCAAAGGTAACACCGAGCCTTTCTAGCGCGTTCGCTAACTTACGACATCTGGCAGCCATTTCTCGATAGGTAATACTATGGCGAATATTTTTATTGAGTGCCGAAACAACTGTACGGGCCCCATGAATTTCTTCCGCAAACTTAAGAATTTCCGACGTATTTAAATGCCGTTTCATCATATTGCCCAGCATATTGTCTCCTAAGGCTCGCTACCAAAATCTATTTTTTCCTGTAGAAATATCTTACTGAAACGTCTGAACTACCTGCAATTCTATTAAACTGTAATTCCAACAGCACGACAAGAGTGGAGCAATTCTTTATCCGGTTGTAACAATAGGTACAAAACTATCAAAGACTGCGATCTAGTAAAAGCTATAATCGTCTCACACATGACAAACGAGTGCAGTCAAGACCATGATAGATTAGTAAACCTGTTAATCAGCCAAGTGTTATGAACAAAGTACTGTGGCCAATTCATACAAAATGCACAGCGTTATACGGAGTAAACCATTAGTAAGATGCGTAATTTGATAGGGTTTTAATAACAAAGATTTTTCTTTTTGCTACGCATTTTTAGGACGCAGCACTTATTGCGCCAGAAACTTCATCCACGATTTGTTTTAGTAACGCTTCGTTTTCAGATTCAACCATTACTCTGATAAGAGGTTCCGTTCCAGACACGCGTATTAATAGGCGACCGTTACCAAGCAAAGTTTTCTGCGCATTGGCAATCTCTTTTTTGACTTTATCATTTTCAAGAGGTGCGCAACCCTTGGTGAAGCTGACATTTTTTAAGACTTGCGGACATGGCGTGAAAACGCTCGCAAGCTCACTTGCTGTTTTCTCTGTTTCGACCAAAGCAGCTAGGAATTGCAAACCAGCAAGAAGTCCGTCACCAGTCGTTGCATAATCAGTCATTACGATATGGCCAGATTGCTCCCCACCAAGATTAAAACCACCTTTGCGCATAGCTTCGACGACATAACGATCACCAACATTCGTTCGGTGCAAGCCAATACTTTGCGTCTCTAGCCAACGCTCCAGGCCTAGGTTTGACATAACCGTAGCTACCAAAGCACCGCCTTTTAGAACTCCAGATTGCGCCCAGCGCGCCGCAATCAGACCCATTAGCTGATCTCCATCTGCGACTTGCCCTTTGTTGTCTATTATGGCGATACGATCGGCGTCTCCATCCAAGCAAATACCAAGGTCAGCACCATTATCTAAAACTGCCCGTGCAGCAGCTTCAGGATCGGTCGAGCCCACACCTTTATTGATATTATAACCGTTTGGTTGCACGCCTAAAGGAATTACTTCGGCACCTAATTCCCAGAGAACTTCTGGGGCCGCTCGATACGCAGCGCCGTTCGCGCAATCTACCACAACTCTCAAGCCATCTAAACGCTTCCCGACAGGAAAGGTTGTTTTGACCGCTTCCACATAACGACCAATTGCACTTTCAACACGGCTGGCCCGGCCAATATTTTCAGGCTGGCATAATTCAACACCACTATGAAATAATGCCTCAATTTCAGCTTCAGCTTCATCAGACAGTTTAAAACCATCAGGACCAAAAAACTTTATTCCGTTGTCGTGATGCGGATTATGACTGGCGGAAATCATAACACCAGCATCTGCACGCATGGAGTGCGTCAACATTCCAACACCCGGGGTTGGAATGGGCCCTAAAAGAACCACGTCCATGCCAGTAGACATAAAACCAGAGGTTAAAGCATTCTCAATCATATAACCAGATCGACGCGTATCCTTGCCAATAACAACACGATGGCCATGAGTTTTATCACGTCTAAAAAACCTACCGGCGGCCGCTGCCAAACGTAATGCTGTCTCTGCGGTCATAGGGTAGGAATTCGCTGTTCCCCGAACACCGTCGGTTCCAAAAAGAGTGCGTTCCATCAATTCTCCTCCCCAAGCCGACTATTAGCGCGCCATTATCAACGTTTACAACTCACCAAATGACTACAATATCTTGAACACTGAGCTGATTTCAATCTGCGTAGCACACTCTCGGAGCGGGGTGGAAGGGTTATGCAATCAGTACCTCAACTTATTTACCCACATAAAAAATTAAAAAGAGTGCGCTGCAGCATAACCGACAGCCAAACCGATTAACAATGTCGGCACTAACCATGCGAGCTTGCGACCATTTTCACCTAACTTTTCATCTGGTTTATTATAGGATCGGATCAACAAATCTTCTGCCATCTGAGGAAGCTTTGGTCCAAAACGAGCTAGTACTCGCAGCGTCTTAAAGAGATCTTTAGCCAAGGCTTTTGGCCCGATGCTTTCTTTGATGTAGCCCTCGACAACAGGCTTTGCGACTTCCCAAATATTGACTTGAGGATGCAATCTGCGCGCAACTCCTTCAACAACAACCATTGTACGTTGTAACAAAATCAGTTCAGTCCGTGTCTCCATGCCAAATTTCTCAGTCACAGCAAATAAATGGCTGAGTACCCGACCCATACTAATTTGGGTAGCATCCATGCCAAAAATTGGCTCACCAACAGCACGCAGCGCACGGGCAAATTCATCAACATCCTTATCGGCCGGCACATATCCAGCCTCAAAGTGGACTTCAGCAACCCGTTTATAATCACGACGAATAAAACCGTACAGAATCTCGGCATAAACCCGTCGTGTATATTCGTCGATCCGTCCCATAATTCCAAAGTCGTAAGCGATAATATCGCCATTATAGGCAATCTTTAGGTTTCCCTGGTGCATATCTGCATGGAAAAATCCATCCCGTAGCGCATGAGATAAAAACAAATGTAACACACGCTCACCAATCACATGCCTATCAAGGCCTGCGGCATCTATAGACTCGTTATCTACAGCAGGGATGCCATCCGCCCAATCCATTGTCATGACGTTTTTACCAGAAAGGTTCCAATTTACTTTTGGTAACTGAAATCCAGCATCACCTTCAGTATTCGTTGCGAATTCTCCAGCGGCACTGCTTTCCAGACGCAGATCCAGTTCCCCCATAACCACACCTTCAAAGTGCGCAATTACCTCTAGAGGTCTCAATCTGCGCGCGCCAGGAGCCAAAATTTCTACCATGCGGGCCGCAAAATAGAAGGCATCAATGTCTCGTTGAAAAGCACGCTCAATACCCGGTCTTAAAACTTTAACTGCAACATCTGCTCCGCTTGATACTAATTTGGCACGGTGGACCTGCGCGATAGAGGCTGCAGCAACAGGCAGACTGAACTCAGAAAAAACATTTTCGAGAGACTGCTCTAGCTCACTCTCAATCATTGAACGCGCCTCTTCCATTGGGAACGGCGGCAATTTATCCTGTAAAACACGCAACTGATCAGCCAAATCGTGACCAACGACATCAGGCCTTGTGGAGAGTATCTGACCAAATTTTATATAGGCAGGCCCAAGAGCGGACAGAGCCCGGGTGGCAGGAGGCATGGAGGGGTCGCCTTTATATCCCAACCACTGAAAAGGCCAACCAATGATTTTTGCTGCAATACGCAAGCCCCAAGGGGCTTGATAGGCGTCCAATATTAATTTAAGCGCTCCGGTCCGTTCAAGAGTTGCACCAGTTATGATTAGCCTGAGTATATTATGTGGGCCACGCATCTAGATTTTCCATCCAGAATGCAGCGCCGCAATACCCAAAGAAAGGTTACGATAGCTCACATTTTCGAAACCCGCACCACGGATCATGTTCAAAAACGTTTCCTGATTTGGAAACTTACGAATCGATTCGACCAGGTATTGGTAACTATCGCGGTCATTTGCGATCATTTTTCCCATCGCAGGTATTATATTAAAAGAATAAAGATCATATGCTTTTTGTACCAACGGAACGGGAATTTGACTAAACTCGAGGACCATCAACCGACCACCTGGGCGTAAAACTCGAAATGCTTCACTTAGAGCATCTTCAGGCCGCGTTACATTACGAATACCAAAGCTAATTGTGTAAACATCAAAGCTATTATCAGCAAATGGTAAGGCCATTGCATCACCAACCAGCCAGTCGAGACTTTGCTCCATTTCACTGGCTTCCGCCCTTTTACGCCCTTCAACGAGCATATTTTCTGTGAGATCCAGCACAGTTGCATGGCCTGAGCCCGCACGGTTCAAGAATTTAAAGCTGACATCGCCAGTCCCACCGGCCACATCGATTAACGTTTGACCGCAACGAGGTGCCAACCAGTCCATCATCGCTTCTTTCCAGATACGGTGTATTCCAATGCTCATAACGTCATTCATAACATCATATTTTGCGGCAACAGAATTAAATACCCCCTGCACTTTTCCAGCTTTTTCGGCAGCATGTACGGTTTCAAAGCCGAAGTGAGTTGTTTGATCAACGTGGTCTTGCATGGGACAGGCCCTTTCGTAACTTCAGCCCCTCTTATAATACCCAGAACGGCTGTTACAATGCGGTGTAACATAAGGAAACGTGAGATGCCCGAATTACCAGAGGTTGAGACAGTCCGTCGCGGTCTAATGCCCGCCATTCTGGGCCAAATCATTTTCAGGGCAGAAGTGAACCGGCCAGATCTTCGATGGCCCTTCCCAAAGAATATGGCAAAGCGGCTAACTGGCGCCCGGGTGACTGCCCTTCGTAGACGCTCTAAATACATATTAATGGATCTCGATCGTGGAGAGACGCTTATTATCCATCTCGGAATGTCAGGTAGAATGCTAATATCAGGCCTCAAATTGGGCAATTTCTTTACCGAACATCCTGCTGCGGAAAAACATGACCACGTGGTTTTTCAAATGGAAAATGGCGCACGCGTTACTTTTAATGACGCCCGTCGCTTTGGAGCAATGGACTTGGCAACAACCGCAGAGGTTGAGAGCCATAAGTTTTTAACATCCCTTGGTCCCGAGCCCCTGGGAAATTCTTTTAATGAGAGCTACCTCAAAGGTGCGTTAACAGGAAAAAATTCCCCTATCAAAACAGCCCTCCTCGATCAGAGAATCATTGCAGGTTTAGGCAATATTTACGTATGCGAAGTGCTATATCGCAGCAAAGTCTTACCAACCCAAAAGGCTGCAACCCTATCAAAACTGGCTATTGGCAAAATCGTGCCAACCATCAGAGAAGTGTTAGAAGAGGCAATATCAGCCGGTGGATCAAGCCTAAAAGATTTTCGTCAAACAGGTGGTGAATTAGGTTATTTTCAACATAGTTTCCAAGTCTACGGCAGAGAAGGTGAAACTTGCAAAGAGAAGGCCTGTAAAGGCACCATCAAACGGATCACCCAATCGGGTCGCTCTAGTTTCTTCTGTCCACAGTGCCAAAGATAGCTTGATCTAGGACGTGAACCTGATAGGCCTAAAAGCTTAGAAGCAACAATTCAGGGGCCGTTCATGGCTTATGAAAATATAATCGTCGAAATTACAGACCATGTTTGTCTGATAAAATTGAATCGCCCAAAGGCACTCAATGCGCTTAACTCACAACTGGTGGCGGAACTGAGTGATGCCGTGCGTCAGGCGGAAACAAATGATAAAGTTCGTTGTATGATTATATCAGGCTGTGACAAGGCGTTTGCTGCGGGAGCCGATATTTCAGAAATGTCTGAAAAAACATTTGTTGATGTAGTCACTGATGACCTTTTTGGAGCTAGTTTGCTGCCTATTCAAAATGCAAACAAGCCAATCATTGCGTCTGTCGCAGGTTATGCCTTGGGTGGAGGCTGTGAACTTGCGATGATGTGCGACTTCATTATCTGTGCTGATAACGCTAAATTTGGGCAACCTGAAATTAATCTCGGCGTGATTGCCGGCATTGGAGGAACACAAAGATTAACCCGTTTTGTTGGTAAATCAAAATCTATGGATATGCACCTTACGGGCCGTTTCATGGATGCTGAAGAGGCTGAGCGTTCTGGGCTTGTTAGCCGCGTTGTTCCACTAAAACGTCTAGCCGAGGTCTCTCTAAGTATCGCGATTAAGATCGCTGAAAAATCCCAAATTTCTGTGAAAGCAGCAAAACAAGCCGTGAACCGCTCCTACGAAACAACTTTGTCAGAAGGACTTTTGTTTGAGCGTCGGGTTTTTCACTCGATGTTCGCAACAGAGGACCAAAAAGAGGGTATGACCGCGTTCATTGAGAAACGTGATCCACACTTCCGTGATAAGTAATTTCAGAATCACTTTGCATCTTCGGTGAAACTCGCTATACGCACCTCAGAAAATGCGCGTGTGGCCCGCTTGGCTTTAGATAATCCGGTCCAAACGGAATGGGCCTAGCGGTGAGACGTGTGGCTCGAGATACAAAATAGGACCTGAAAACATGGCAAATTCACCCCAAGCAAAAAAACGTGCGCGCCAACTCGAACGCCGCACCGCAATCAACAAAACTCGAAGATCCCGCATCCGCACTTTCCTTCGCAAAGTTGAAGAAGCTATTGAATCGGGCGACAAGGACGCTGCAACAGCAGCATTTCGCGCGGCTCAACCTGAGCTAATGCGCGGTGTCACAAAAGGTATTTTTCACAAAAATACGGCTTCGCGAAAAGTCTCACGGTTAGCGTCACGTGTAAAATCAATTTCTTAAAAAGATTCAACTTTTCCAAAAAAAGGCGCGTTTTTTCTCGGGCCTTTTTTTTGTGTCTAAAATACTGTTTTTAGACACAAAATAACGCTCCCATATTTTATCCTCAAACCGAGTAAGAGATTCTTTTTCATGAATCTACGAGTCAAGAATGAAGATCGGTTGCAGAGCAATCAACCTCAAGGATAAAAAAGAATAACGAGTCACATTTTGTACCGGGGGGGACAAAGGCTGTGGGGACCTTCGCGCTGTGCGATAGAGTTCGTACAGTCTCTAAAAATAGCATAATATTCCATTTATAGGGTTTTTTGCAGTTTCTTTCCTAAATAAGCGCCTCCTAATGGCGTTTTGTGAAGTGAGTTTCGTGGTTGCTGCGATTTTGATCAAAGCATCCTTTTGATTCGCAGGTTGAAATACCCGCTACGTATTTTAGGACGTTGAGACACATGAAACTAGAATCTTGGAATATTGCTTCAGATCAGCTCCGCCGGTCACTCGGACATAACAATTTCAAGTCTTGGATCGAACCTTTAGAGTTTGTTGGTGATGAAACGGGAACGGCCGAATTTTCAGTTCCTACAAGCTTTTTTGGAAATTATGTGCGTCAACATTTTGAAGACCAAATTCTCTATCAGCTTCGCGACGCAGGCATGCAAGTTAGCAGGGTATCTTTCTCTGTGGGCCGTGCTGATCTAGCCGCAAAGCAATCGATTTCTACTACCACGACAAAGTCTTCAGCAATCAGAGAAGAAAAAGCCCGTGAGATCCAAGGCGCCAAACTAGATCCGCGTTTTGTGTTCGATAATTTCGTTGTTGGAAAGCCAAATGAATTGGCGCATGCAGCGGCAAAACGCGTGGCCGAAGCAGGTCCAGTTTCGTTCAATCCTTTATTTCTTTACGGCGGTGTAGGTTTGGGTAAAACTCACTTGATGCACGCGATCGCTTGGGAACTTCAATCTAATCGTCCAGACATCAATGTTATGTATCTATCGGCAGAGCAGTTCATGTATCGTTTTGTGCAAGCCCTCCGTGAACGCAAAATGATGGACTTTAAGGAGCTATTTCGCTCCGTGGACGTCCTGATGGTTGATGATGTTCAATTCATTGCGGGAAAAGACAGCACACAGGAAGAGTTCTTCCACACATTTAACGCATTGGTTGATCAGAACAAACAAATTATAATCTCTGCAGATCGAGCACCGGGAGAGATCAAAAATCTTGAAGACCGAATTGCAAGCCGCCTGCAATGTGGGTTGGTCGTGGACCTCCATCCAACTACCTATGAGCTGCGCCTAGGTATTTTACAGTCAAAAATTGAGCTTTATCAGTCGAGTTACCCCGGCATTGAAGTCCGCCAAGAGGTCGTTGAGTTTCTTGCACATCGTATATCATCAAACGTCCGCGTGCTCGAGGGTGCTTTAACACGCCTCTTCGCATTTGCATCCTTAGTTGGTCGAGAAATTACAGTTGAACTCACTCAAGACTGTTTATCCGATATTTTGCGCGCGTCAGACCGTAAAATTACAGTTGAAGAAATTCAGCGCAAAGTGAGTGAGCATTATAACATCCGGCTTTCTGATATGCTTGGCCCAAAGCGCCTCCGCAGTTTTGCTCGTCCCCGCCAAATCGCAATGTACCTGTGTAAAAAATTAACCAGCCGCTCACTGCCGGAGATTGGTCGCCGTTTTGGTGGTCGTGACCATACAACAGTTATGCATGGAGTGCGGCGGATAGAAGATTTACGAAATCAAGACAGCCAAATGTCGGATGATCTTGATATGTTGCGTCGATCCCTTGAGGGCTAATTAATTTTTTCGCAAGACATCGGTTAAAACTGACTAGCAAACTCTTGTGTCCTACCAAAATTCCTATACGGTTTTACATCCATACACGTCACGGAGAACAGCGATGAAACTGTCAATCGAACGCGCAACTTTGTTGAAGGCCGTGTCACAATCACAGTCAGTTGTTGAGCGACGTAATACTATTCCAATTTTGGCTAATGTCCTGATAGAAGCCGAAAGTGATCACGTCTCATTTCGTGCAACGGACCTCGACATCGAAGTTGTTGACCGCGTTAGCGCAATGATTGAGCGCGCAGGTGCTAGCACGGTATCAGCGGTAACTCTCCACGAGATTGTACGCAAATTGCCAGATGGCGCTTTAGTGACATTGACTGATGACGGCACCTCTGGCCGCCTCACAGTAGAAGCTGGTCGGTCGAACTTTTCGTTGGCAACACTACCGAAAGAAGATTTTCCGATCATGGCAACGTCCGAGTACGAATCGAATTTTACCGCTTCAGCTATGGTTTTGCGCCGTTTGTTTGATAAATCTAAGTTTGCGATCTCAACAGAAGAGACACGCTACTATTTGAACGGCGTCTACATGCATGTAGCTGAAGGAGAAGGCGGACAAGTTTTGCGTTGTGTTGCAACCGACGGGCACCGTTTGGCGCGGATTGATGCAGATCTTCCAAGCAATGCTGAAACCATGCCAGGCGTTATTGTTCCACGCAAGACAGTTGGCGAGCTACGTAAACTTTTAGACGATGATAATGCTCAAATTGCAGTTTCCATTTCTGAAACCAAAGTTCGGTTTGCAACTCCAGATGTGACTTTAACTTCAAAGGTTATTGATGGTACATTCCCCGATTACACGCGGGTCATTCCATCGGGAAATACACGCAAGCTTGAGGTTGACGCTTCCGAGTTTGCCCGTGCTGTTGACCGCGTTGCCACTGTTTCATCAGAACGGTCGCGTGCAGTGAAATTATCTCTGGACGAAGATCGTTTAATCCTTTCTGTAAATGCTCCAGATAGCGGTGCTGCAGAAGAAGAATTGGCAGTAGCATACGGTGATGAGAAACTTGAAATTGGTTTTAATGCCAAATATCTTCTGGAGATAGCAAGCCAAGTCGACCGTGAAAATGCAGTCTTTTTGTTCAATTCCTCCGGTGATCCAACATTAATGCGTGAAGGCAATGATAGGTCAGCGATTTATGTTGTCATGCCAATGCGTGTTTAATTTTCTCAGTTTGTGAAGGGCAAAATGCCCAATCTGGCAATTGAAAACTTAACACTGTCTCACTTTCGGTCTCACCATCGGGTTCAAATCGAATGTGATGCAAGGCCAGTTGCAGTCTATGGCTCTAACGGAGCGGGCAAAACGAATATTCTTGAAGCAATTTCAGTCCTTTCTCCTGGGCGTGGCATCCGCGGATCGAGCGCTGAAGAAATGACTCGTCGCCCTGAAGCCTTAGGTTGGAAAGTTAAGGCCGTCGTGCACTCACAAGATAGGTTTCACGAAGTTGAAACGTGGTCAGAGAATGGTGCTGCCCGGCAGGTGCGTATAGATGAAAAGTCGGCTACACAGATTATGCTAGGGCGTATTACTCGTATTTTATGGCTAATTCCGGCCATGGATCGTCTCTGGATTGAAGGCGCTGAAGGGCGTCGACGGTTTCTTGATCGTATGACACTGTCCTTTCAGCCCAGTCATGCCGAAAATGTTTTAATTTATGAAAAAGCGATGCGCGAGCGCAACAGACTTTTGAAAGACCAAGTGAAAGACCCACATTGGTACCGTGCAATCGAAGAACAAATGGCACTGTCTGGAGTTAAGATTAGGGCTGCCCGGACCGAGGCTTTGGAATATATTCAAGCGGCCCAAGATGAAGCTGAAACAGCATTTCCAACAGCTAACCTCTCATTAGTGAATACAGAAGTCTCTAATATACCAACGGAAAGTAATGAACTTGCCCAAATTTTAAATGAAAATCGCAGTCGAGACACTGCAGCTGGGCGGACATTAATCGGTCCACATCGTGATGATATATATGGCGTTTTTGCTGCAAAAAATGTACCAGCAAAAGACAGCTCCACCGGCGAACAAAAAGCACTTTTGATATCTCTGATCCTTGCAAATGCACGAGCCTTAAAGCAGCAAACTGGGCATGCGCCAATCTTACTCCTGGATGAAGTGGCCGCACATTTGGATCAAGAGCGTCGAGCATCTCTTTACAATGAAATTTGCGCTTTGGGCGCACAGGCTTGGATGACAGGTACCGGACCTGAATTATTTTTAGAATTGGGAAATGCTGCACAGCACCTTCTTGTGGTCGAGGTCGAAGGCAAATCTGAAGTCAAATTCCTTTGAGCATTTCTATCACAGATCTAGCCCTTTACGCGCTAGCAGTTTTCATTCTTTTTTTAACCCCAGGCCCTGTTTGGGTGGCGCTTCTCGCAAGAACTCTGTCTGGTGGCTTTCAGGCAGCTTGGCCGCTTGCCCTTGGTGTGAGCCTTGGTGATGCGGCTTGGCCATTATTGGCCATTCTCGGCGTAAGTTGGTTAGTTAATGAAATTGACGGTTTGATGCGCATCATGCGCATTGTAGGCGCTCTTATGTTCCTCATAATGGGAACACTTCTAATAACTAGAGCTGACCGAGCCTTGGGTAGTAACAGCCGTCTGACCCGTCCAGGAATGTGGGCGGGTTTTGTCGCCGGTGTATTGGCGATCCTAAGCAATCCCAAAGCAATATTATTTTATATGGGAGTTTTACCTGGATTTTTTGACCTCACACAAATTTCCAACACAGATGTTTTTACGATTGTATTAGTGTCGGTTCTGGTCCCGTTTCTCAGTAATCTCACTTTGATTGCGTTTGTGCATCAAATAGGCCAAGCACTACGCGCACCAAGCGCGGTTAAGCGCATTAATATTATATCCGGTTGTCTTCTAGTTGTGGTGGGATTAATTATTCTGTTTACTTGAGAAGATTGACCATAACCACTTCTAGGCTGCCCAAAGGGCTCTTATATGTCAGGTGTTACACGAACGGGATTTAAAGTGACATCTTTCAATTTTTAAGTGAAATATAATCTATCAGTCAGAGCACTATGCCCACCCAAATACTCGTTAAAAAGCCTACCACGCTTCCAGGTTAAGGATAAGTACAATTCAAATTAACCAGTGACGTTTACATACGTTTTGTTTGTTATTATTTGATGCAAAATCCTATAATATACCCAAAATTATAAAGGTTTTTATCTGATTGTAATTCAAAAGGCCGCTTAAGAAAAAATTGCTATAGTTAGATACTATCTCTTGTGCCATTTACGTGACAACCGCTTCGAATTACGCTATCTGTTGTGTAACTTAGTAAAGGTGACCGTTATGACCGAGCAAACCCCCGTTAATGAAGAGTACGGAGCTGATTCCATTAAAGTTCTCAGGGGGTTAGAGGCTGTTCGAAAACGTCCAGGTATGTACATTGGCGATACTGATGATGGCTCAGGCTTGCACCACATGGTTTATGAAGTTGTGGACAATGGAATTGACGAAGCTTTAGCAGGTCATGCAGACCATGTTCTTGGTCCGATTAACGCAGATAGCTCTGTTTCTGTGAGCAGATAATGGCCGTGGAATCCCAGTCGGCATTCACGAAGAAGAAGGTGTTTCTGCAGCCGAAGTTATAATGACCCAGCTCCACGCTGGCGGTAAATTTGATAGCAACTCTTATAAGGTTTCTGGCGGCTTGCACGGCGTGGGTGTTTCTGTTGTAAACGCACTTTCAGTTTGGCTAGAACTACGGATTTGGCGCGATGGCAAAGAACACGTCGCGCGCTTCGAGAACGGTGACACGGCAGAACATCTAAAGGTTGTGAAAGAATGCGGCGATCGGACAGGAACCGAAGTTCGGTTCTTGGGTTCAACTGAAACATTTAGCAATCTCGATTATAAATTCGAAATCCTAGAAAAGCGTCTACGTGAGCTGGCCTTTCTTAACTCTGGGGTTCGGATCATCTTAGAGGATTTGCGTCCAGCAGAACCTCTGAAATCAGAGTTGTATTATGACGGTGGAGTGAAGGAGTTTGTAAAATATCTTGACCGCTCCAAAACATCAATAATGGAAGAACCTATCTTCATCACGGGAACTCGTGATGACATAGGTGTGGAAGTAGCTATGTGGTGGAACGACAGCTACCATGAGAATGTTCTCCCGTTCACAAACAACATTCCTCAACGCGACGGCGGCACCCACATGGCGGGTTTTCGGGGTGCTTTGACACGTACAATTAATAATTACGCACAAACCAGCGGTATTGCCAAAAAAGAGAAAATTAGCTTCACAGGTGACGATGCGCGCGAAGGATTGACGTGCGTCCTATCTGTGAAAGCTCCAGATCCAAAGTTTTCAAGTCAAACCAAAGATAAGCTGGTGAGCTCAGAGGTGAGGCCAGCAGTTGAAGGTTTGGTTGGTGAAAAGTTGGCCGAATGGTTTGAAGAAAACCCTGTCCAGGCTAAAATAATAGTTAGTAAGATCGTAGAAGCGGCCGTCGCGCGTGAGGCTGCGCGCAAAGCTCGTGATTTGACACGTCGAAAAACGGCCATGGATGTAAACTTCCTTGCCGGAAAACTCAAAGATTGCTCAGAAAAAGATCCGTCTAAAACCGAAGTCTTTTTGGTGGAAGGTGATAGTGCTGGTGGCTCTGCGCAAACCGGTCGTGATCGCCTGACCCAAGCCGTTTTGCCTCTGCGTGGTAAAATCCTCAACGTGGAACGCGCGCGTTTTGATCGAATGCTGGGAAGCCAAGAAATTGGCAACTTAGTGATGGCATTGGGAACTGGAATTGGGCGCGATGAGTTTAATATAGAAAAGCTGAGATATCATAAGATTGTCATCATGACAGATGCGGATGTTGATGGAGCACATATTAGAACATTACTTCTCACATTCTTCTTTCGCCAAATGCCAGCACTGATTGAAGGTGGGTTTCTTTACATCGCGCAACCACCTTTGTTTAAGGTCAGCCGTGGACGGTCTGAAGTATACCTCAAAGACCAACCAGCTTTAGACGAATATCTCATTGAGCAGGGTATTGAAGGTGCTATTTTACGCCTAAGCAATGGTGAAGAAATTATTGGTGCTGACTTGTTGCGAGTCGTCGAAGAAGCCACGCAGCTTAAACGGATTGTTGATGCATTTCCTACTCACTACCCACGTCACATTCTAGAACAAGCAGCCATTGCAGGTGCTTTTGTGCCCGGTGCTGTTGATCGTGACCTGCAGGGCATGGCCGATGCTGTGGCTCGGAGACTTGATCTAATTGCGGTCGAATACGAGCGCGGTTGGCAGGGTCGTCCGACCCAAGATCGTGGTATGCGTTTGGCTCGGATATTACGAGGTGTCGAAGAGGTCCGGAATTTGGATGGAGCAATGCTACGTTCAGGAGAAGCTCGTCGTACTGGAACCTTAACCCAAGGCCTTCAAGACACTTATTCGGGCCCATGCACATTGGTTCGAAAAGACCGAGTTCAGGTTGTGAACGGCCCCTTAACCTTGCTAAGCTCTATTTTGGAAGAAGGCGAAAAAGGCCTGTCACTTCAACGTTACAAAGGTTTAGGAGAAATGAATCCAGGTCAGCTGTGGGAAACGACGCTTGATCCAGATGCCCGAACATTGTTGCAAGTTAAAATTGATGATGTCGCCGAAGCAGATGACTTATTTACAAAACTGATGGGTGACGTCGTGGAACCTCGCCGCGAATTCATCCAAAAAAACGCACTAAGTGTTGAGAACTTAGATTTCTAGTTTAGTTATTTTAATGCTTTTAAGATTAGGTATAGCGGAAATTAATCTAAGTTTGGTATAAAGGAGCTGGGCGGGTTGCAAATACTTCGTCCAGCAACAAGAAATTCAATTCTTGAAAGCTAATCCAGAAGGTTAGTGTCTTAACCTAATGGTGGTTGGCTATCTGCCAATTTTCTTGAAATTATGAGAAGTAACTCAAGCAATAGCGCTGTCCCCGCACACATGCAAGTATACCGGGGGACTCGGGAACCGAAAATCCGCGTTGGGCAGCGCAGTCGCAAAACTTTCCAATTGGATGAAATTGCTTTGAATAGACATAAAACCTATACCTTGTTTTTATCAGCGTCCATCTGGCGCTGACGCTCTCCAAACCTTACACGATCTTCATCGCTATATTCATCAACACATTGATGACACTGAACGCCTTTCATATACTCATTGCGCGTTTTATCAGACTGAGTAATTGGGCGGCGGCAAGCAAAACATTGGTCGTAACGACCTTCGGCAAGGCCTTGCCCAACTGAAACCCGGTTATCAAAAACAAAACATTCACCTTCCCAGGTACTTTCATTTTTAGGTATATTTTCAAGGTATTTTAAAATGCCACCTTTCAAATGATATACATCTTCGACACCCTGCCCAAGAAGGAAGTTTGTCGACTTTTCGCACCGAATTCCACCTGTGCAAAACATAGCAATTTTCTTATTGTGAAACCTATGTTTATTTTTAGCCCACCACGCAGGAAACTCACGAAATGTTTTGGTTTGAGGGTCAACAGCACCTTGAAAGGTGCCGATACCAACTTCATAATCGTTGCGCGTATCAATCACGGCAAAATCCGGTGACGTGATCAACTTATTCCAGTCTAAAGGATCAACATAATGCCCAGCGCCACTGGACGGGTTCACGTCCGGCTGACCCATTGTCACGATCTCTTTTTTTAGACGCACTTTCATACGTTTAAAAGGCATAGATTGCGCTTTGCTTTCTTTATGTTCAAAATCAGCACACCCCGGCAATGTAGCGATATGGGCCCAAAGGCGCGCCATGCCCGAGCTGGACCCAGCCACAGTGCCATTGATTCCCTCGCGCGCCAGTAGGATTGTACCTTTTATGCCCTCATGCTCACTTAAAGACAAAATTGGGCCCCGCAAAGCAGCAGGATCCTCAAACCGGGTGAAATGGTACATTGCAGAAACCGTGAACATGCGATGCGTAGTAATGTGGTGAGCCGCAACTCGCAAGAACACTTTAACTCAAAAAAATAGAAGAGTGCCACGAATTACTGCATCATCTTCAATAGACATAACACTAGGTTCATATGTGTGGCCTCATTGACCCCAAGGCATACCCTGTCTACCTCTAGGAGTGAAATAAAAGTGAGAATATTTGATGCGTGCCCTGATAGTAATAGATATGCAAAACGATTTTTGTCCAGGTGGTGCTCTTGCTGTGACCGGTGGCAATGAAATTGTATCACCAATAAACCAAATAATGGATGAATTTGATGCAATCATACTAACACAAGACTGGCACCCTGCGGGGCATTCTTCATTCGCCTCCTCGCATGACGCTTCTGCATTTTCATCTATTGAGATGTCTTATGGCAAACAAATTTTATGGCCCGACCACTGCGTACAGGGCACCAAAGGTGGACAGTTTCATTTCGGCCTAGACACTAAAAATGCAGATCTCATTCTGCGCAAGGGCTACAACCCTTTGATAGACAGCTACTCTGCTTTTTTTGAAAATGATCATAAGACCCCAACTGGTCTTGCGGGCTATTTGAAAACACGGGAAAATTAAAGACCTAACCTTTGTGGGCTTGGCTACAGACTATTGCGTTGCTTATTCGGCACTTGACGCTGCCCGATTAGGATATGAAGTTAGCGTAAGAACAGAGCTTTGTCGCGCCATTGATATGGAAGGCACCCTTGAGATTGCCTTGCGCGATATGAAATTAAAAAGAGTGAATTTGATCTGATGGTTGATATTGCAACGCGAGTTTGGAGTCACAAATGGAAGATTGATCCAATTGTACGTTCATTAATTGATACAGATTTTTATAAACTATTAATGTGCCAATCTGTTTTTAGAAATAGTCCTGATACGCAAGTGACTTTTAGCTTGATTAACCGATCACCTCACATTCGACTTGCTGAAATTGTGGATGAAGGTGAGTTGCGTGAGCAATTAGACCATGTCCAGTCCCTATCCCTATCTCGCGGTGAAAGCACATGGATGAGGGGCAATACATTCTATGGTAAACGTCAAATGTTCACACCTGAATTTATGGATTGGTTTGAAACACTGCGCCTACCGCCCTATCTCTTGGAAAAAAAAGATGGGCAGTATGAGCTAACCTTTGAAGGTAGTTGGCCCGAAGTTATGCTTTGGGAGATCCCTGCCTTATCAGTCTTGATGGAGCTTCGGGGACGCGCCGTACTGGGCGACATGCGAAAATTTGAACTTCAGATCTTATATGCTCGCGCTATGACCAAACTTTGGGGGAAAATCGAACAATTACGTTCCATTGATAACCTACGCCTTGCGGACTTTGGCACCCGACGTCGGCACTCATTCTTGTGGCAAGACTGGGCAGTACAAGCGATGACTGAAGGGCTAGGCAGCAAATTTGTTGGTACATCAAATTGCCTTATTGCGAAAAATCGTGATTTGGCTGCGATTGGTACCAATGCACACGAACTGCCTATGATATATTCCGCATTAGCGACTTCAGATTTCGCTTTACGTCAAGCGCCCTATGACGTGTTGTCGGATTGGCATGATGAGCATGATGGCAACTTGCGTATTATTCTTCCAGATACTTACGGAACTCAGGGTTTTCTTGATAATGCGCCAGACTGGTTGGCCAAATGGACCGGTATCCGAATTGACTCAGGCGTCCCTGAAGCTGGCGCTGAAATAGCGATTAAATGGTGGAAAAGTCGTGGGGAAGATCCAACGCAAAAATTAGTTATTTTTTCAGACGGATTGGATGTTGCTAAAATTTCCGAGCTCCAATCTAAATTTGATGGCCGTGTTCGTGTCTCGTTTGGCTGGGGTACATTGCTGACAAATGACTTCCGCGGGCTTGTTCCAAAAGATTCCTTGGCTCCATTCTCACTCGTGTGCAAGGCCATCAGCGCAGATGGCAAACCAACGGTAAAGCTGTCAGACAATTCCAATAAAGCCATGGGACCAGCCGATGAAATAGAACGCTACAAGCGCGTTTTTGATATTAAAGCGCAATCAGCGCAGAACATTATTGTTTAAAACGTGTGATGTTTAATTCAGCCATTGGTAAGATAAGTGCAAAGCACGCTCTGCATATCGCCTTTGTGTAGTGCTCTTCTTTGGCTCCCTGGGAATGACCCAACCAGAGGAGGCAAACCCACGAAGCATGAGAAAGAAATGGATATCTTCAAGGCTTGGTGCGGGACGTAACACGCCATAACCGTCTCGAACCGCTTCGATCAGATCGTCCAAATATCGCAAAGTGTAGTGCTGAGACATAAGCGCACCCAAATCATATCCACGATATCCAAATCCTGAATCGTCAAAGTCGATTAAAGTCAAACCTGATGGTGTAGAGAAAATATTCTCCTGCACAGCATCAGCGTGTATCAATCCAAAATCAGCATCCTTCATACCCTCTAAATGCGCATATGCTGCATCACGAGCATAGATCATAAACTTCTTCTCACTTGCAGAAAGTGATGGATTTTCCCAAAAACGACCCCAAAACGGAGACTTCCCAAGCAGGCCAGACAAGTTCCAAGATGGGCGTGTAATATCATTAGTCTTTATAGAATCAGTCACATTATGAAGCTCGGCAAGCAACAGGCCTACACCCCGATAGAGATCACAATGTTCTGTTATGGTACCATCAAATGCCTCCTCAGCCCTACCAATTGGCATACCGTCAACCCATGAGATTACTGAGGCGTATCTGCCACCGTCGATCTCTAATAATAATGAACCATCGGGCATACTCACCGGCCTTGGGCAGGAAAATTCTGCATCTGCTAGACGATTAGTCCATATCAATTCAGATAGGATTGATGCTTTTTCTTGATATCCTTTACGATGCAGGCGCAACGCGACAGGTGCATCGTTTATTGAAACTCGGTATACCGCATTTTCGCGTTCTGCGATCAAACATATGGGACCATCCGCTCCCCAAGCTGCCGCAATATCTTCAACCTTATTCATGTAACATCTACAGCAAATGCGTCTGCTAAAATATGCGTCGCACACTCTGTATCCGCACTGCAAAAGGGCATAGGTGGCCGCAGTTTCAAGATGTTGCGATTGCGGCCAGTGCGTCCCATCAGCATTCCATGATTGCGTGCATATTCCACCACATGAGCTGCCAGCCTCTCATCCGCTTCACCATCTTTTTCAAGCTCCAAGGCCACGAACAAACCACGTCCACGCAAGCTTGCGATTGAGGAATGTGAAATTTGTGCCAAACGCTCTAAAAATTCGCCACCGATAATGCGTGCGTTTTCAACAAGATTATCTTGCTCAATCACATCTAAAGTAGCAGCTGCTGCGGCGCAGCTGACCGGATTTCCTCCAAAGGTATTGAAATACCCAAATGCATTGCGAAATGCCGACATTACTTCAGAACGCGCGACAACCGCAGCGACCGGATGCCCATTGGCCATCGGCTTTCCAAGCGTCACCACATCTGGAGACAACCCCAGCCAATCGTGGCCCCACCAGGTACCACCCGAACGGCCAAAGCCAGGTTGAACTTCATCAGATATCAAGACCCCACCAGCCGCTTTTATAACTCTCTCCGCCGGACGCATAAAGTTTTGAGGCAAATCAGGCAAGCCTTCATTGGCAAACGTTGGACAAAACAAAAACCCAGAAAACCCATGACCTGCAGCTTCAAGATCATCTATCGCTTTTTGAATTTCCTTTGCAAAAGCTTCTGCTTGATTGGCAAAACTACCACCTACTGGTCGCAATGTATCGGGGGCCGGTACATGCCGAACATGAGCTGCATATCCTCCAATTGGAGGTTTACGGGAGGACAATTGGGATACTGCCATTGTATTTCCATGATATGTATTATCAGTAGATATAATTCCAACTTTACCTGTCATCGCTTGGGCCATGCGTAGCGCAATATCGTTAGCCTCAGAGCCACTACAAACCATAATTACCTGATCCAACTCCATTTGGAACTTTGCAGTTAGGCGCTCGCCGTATGAAACGATACCGTCATGTAGATAGCGTGTGTGGGTATTCAATGTCGCAGCCTGTTCAGAAATCGCCGCAACTACATGTGGGTGACAGTGGCCAACATGCGGTACGTTGTTGTAGCAATCAAGGTACTTATTGCCATCCATATCCCATGCCCAAACACCAGAACCACGAACGAGGTGCACGGGATTATCGTAAAATGTGGGCACATTAGGCCCTAGAACAGCTTGCCTGCGAGCCATCAATTCATTCGTCATCTTTTACCTTTCCGCGCAAAGACTTTACTGTACCACGTTGCGTTTTACTGGCCAGCCTGCGTTTTTGTGAGCCAAAAGTCGGGCGAGTTGCAATCCGGGGTTTTGGGCGATGTGTTGCTTTAACAATCATTTCTTTTAGCCTCTCACGCGCAATCTCACGATTGCGAGCCTGCGAGCGGGTATCTTCGACACGCACGATCAAAGCGCCCTCTAGTGTCCATTTTCGCCCTGCAATTTTTTTTAACCGTATCTTTACCGAGCGAGGCAGGCTTGGACTACGGTCTGCTTCAAAACGCAGCTCAACCGCCGTAGCAACTTTATTTACGTTTTGACCACCCGGCCCTTGTGAGCGGGTAAAGCTTTCTGTGAGCTCCCAATCTTGAATCGTTATATCATCATTAATTTGCATAATGGGCCCAATATGCCACAAAGAAAAAGGGCCGCCTAGAAAAGACGGCCCTTCGAAAGTTTTTTGGGAGGCCGGGTCGTTTAGGACACCTTCGCCCAAGTTTGGCGGATTAACACCAAGGGTTGCCTTAGAGGACACCCCCCAAACCTGTTACGACTCCATTCTCCAATACCTTTCTTGACACTGGATCACCTCCTTTCAGTTGTTTAAAGATATTCACAATTTGTCAGAGAGAGTTTCAAAGTCAATGATTTTTTACACTACGCCCTACTAGATATTGTACGAGCATACGAAATGGAACTAATGCCATAAGTGCAATAGAAAGCTTAACAAGCCAATCAGCAACAGCGAGCGATACCCATAAAGGCAATTCCGGGCCACTTCCAAGTAATGGTGCACCACCTTGTGCCCAGTCAGGAATGCTTGCCACTTCGAGCCTGTTGAACATGGAAGAGAACGCAATCGTAAAAAATAAAGCCGTGTCTATGGCGCTGCCAATCAAAGTAGATGCTAAAGGCGCACGCCACCATAGACCACTTCGTAAGCGATCAAATATTTGGACGTCCAACATTTGTGCAATTAAAAATCCGATGCCTGATCCAAGTGCGACGCGCAAGGTTACAGCTGGATAAGAATATCCATCTCCCTGCAACATAACTTGCGTGCCAATGAGTGAGCATAAGATCCCCACGCAAAAGCCAACAAAAACTACACGACGTGCTGCGGCAATTCCATAAACTCGGTTCATCACATCCGTGACGAGAAAGGCCAAAGGATAAGTAAAAGCACCCCATGTCAGCCAATCCCCAAATAAGTATTGAACGAGGATGTTTGAGGCGACAACAATTACTGCCATGGCAATAATACCAGGGAGGTAGTTATTTTTCATAGTTTCAATTCCGTTTTTTAGCCAAGGTAGCGGCGACTTGGTCAGGTTTGACGTCACCCCGTACGTAGTTTGCAAAAATCTTTCAAGTAAAAAATATTTTTACCATTCAGGGAGAAGTCAATATTGTTGAACACTGCTCGGGTAAGACTGATAATTTTATTTCTGGCCTTGGCTTTCTTGGTTTTGGATTCGGATTTGGTGGGGGCGGGTTAAGGATGCGATCAACCCACCCTTGCGCCTCATCACAGCCATCTCCCAAAGGTGGAGGAGCTTGGTTTTTGCATCCCTTTTGTCCCTTGGGGCACTTTATCCGTACGTGAAAATGATAGTGATGCCCATACCAAGGTCTAATTTTACGTAACCAGTCTCTGCTACCTTTTGCTGATTTACACATGGCAACCTTTGCGCCTGGAAAAATAAATATACGTGCGACCCTCGGGTCTGATGCCGCTAGCTTCAAAATAGCTTCATGCTCCGCAGTCCATTTATTATTGGTGAAAGCACCTTTGGACCTACGTGTCGAGACCGAAGAGATTTCTTCCCGAACGGCCTGGTCTAGATTCAAATCTCTCGCAGGCAGCAACCAAATGTCAGCGTCTAGTCCTATTTGGTGACTAGCATGACCTGACAGCATAGGACCTCCGCGAGGTTGCGAGATGTCACCAATATAAATACCTTTCCAACTAGTTCCTCTGGCTACTTTACTAGACAAATCTTGCACATAATCAATAAGAACCGGTTGACCCCAATTTCGGTTACGCGATAGCCGCATCGCTTGCCAAGTGGGCCCAGTTTCAGGTAACGCCTTTGCACCAGCTAAACATCCTTTAGCATAGCTACCATGGGACTGCGCCCTTTGCTTTGAACCCCTCTGAGCAGCTCCGAACAGAAATTTTGCTGGCAAATCTGCCGCAATAGACTCAGGTCTTGCTCGGGGGCCATCTTCATGACTTTGCGCAAGTAGCGGTTCAATGACACCACAAATTGCCAGCACAGTTATTAAGGTTAAGGTACGGAAGAAGAGGAAACTTTTTCCCATTTGTCTTGATCTCCATTCGGATGAACCCAGCGCAGCAACAATAAGCCCAAAACGAACAAACCTACGACTGGGGTAAAGCCTAACCGAGCATCATTTAACCAGTATGTGAAAACTCCAATCAGAAGTGGAGCTAAAAAGGCAGTAGCCTTACCCGCCAAGGCAAACAATCCGAAGGCCTCAGTCGGACGGTTGGGATTCGTATGTCTTACCATCATGGAACGGCTGGCAGCATAAATGCCCCCACCAGATCCACCAATCGCCGCACCGCAAATAAACAGCATAATATCTGGCAAACTGGAGCCCTGAGCCAAAGGGAAGCCATAAAAAGACGTGCGTGACATTCCAATGATGAGTAATGATACGATAATCAATATCCAAATATGACAATAGATCACTGGACGGGGACCGAGCTTACGGTCGTATTTTCCTGATATCCATGTGAACAATGCCGCCGAAATTCCACTGATAATTCCAAAAACCCCAAGTTGTGTTTGTCCCCAATCCAAAACTAAGGCTGCGTAGACACCACCAAACGCGTAAAGTCCGTTGAGTGCGTCACGATAAAACATTTGTGCGCCCATAAACGAAAAGAGGCTTGGCCGTTTAACCATCTCTTGAAGTGAGGACTTCAGCTCCCCCATAGATTTCCGGAAACCGCCCTGGCTATTTGGGGCTTTGCTTTCGCGCACCCACAAAAAATAAGGAACCATAAAGACGATAAACCAAATTGCTATAAGCGGACCCACAGCGCGGGTTCCCTCGCGCATATTTGCGTCCAACAATCCAAAGCCGGGATCCAGACCAATCATGAAGGTTTTTCCACCATCATCAAAAAATAAAAACAGCATAATAAACAGGCTTAAAATCCCACCAGTGTAGCCCAATGCAGCACCACTCCCAGAAATTTTACCCACTTCGTGGCGATCTCCAAGGCTCGGAAGTACCGCATTGGTGAAAACCAACGCTAACTCTGCTGCCACGAATGCTATTGAGAAAAAAAGCAAAGACGACCACATCGCAGATCCGTCTGGCACCATGTACCAAAGCATCCAGCTACAAATAACATAGACAATCGAGGCCGCCCAAAGCCATGGCATTCGTCGGCCAGTATTATCAGCGTAAGCTCCAGCTAAAATTCCAATCACCGCCACAAATAATCCAGCAACAGCCTGTCCCATAGACCACATAGTCTGAGCGCTTGCCTTTGCCGTTGCGTCATCCATACCACTTTCGAGGTAGGCTTGTGCTGCAGTAACCGCAAAATATGGTCCAAAAATGAAAGTAAGGCCTAAAGTATAAAAGGGTTGCGTTGCCCAATCAAACATCATCCAACCACGGATCCGTTTTTTTAGACTTACGCCAGCGATTATTTCACTAGACATTTATTTCTCCCTTACTGACATCTTTGGACTGTGCGGGAGCAGCGGTATCAACGCAAGCCTTTCCTAAACTAAGGGCTGCATCGGTGGCCAAGGTCGTAAGTCTTCAGCCGCAGACCAAGCTGCAATCCAGTCTGGCATTTCAGGTAGAATTACGCCAGTGGCCAATTCAGCCAAAACACGGTCAGTCGAGACAATCCCATTCTCATCAGTCACGGCTGTTCGGTACAAAGCATGTCCAGCACAAATTCCACGAACCCACATGCTTTGCTCCAGATACATGAAACGTTGATCTACACAAACAGCATGGCTTTGCATTTTAATGCAATCAAACATCCGTATACGCTTTCGATACCTTACTGAGCTTCCAGCGATAGTCAGTCCCCAGTTGCGTCGCCTTAAAACGTCCATCAAACCTGCACGCTTCGCCAACGGCAAACGACCCATGTCATAAAGGGTCAAGGCACGCCCATTGTTAAGCTCCATCCAAAGATCCAAATCCCAGGGCAGGCAATAATGCAAACTTTCATGGGTCTCACCGACACCTAATGGAGATGCCTTCCTGTGTAGAAAAAATTGCCATGCGAGGCGAATAAAGGGATACATGTAAGGAACTCCAGTTTATAATCAAATCGCCTGTGTAAGAAGGAAGGTCAAGCCTTCGGACAGTTATGTCTCTTGCCGATAGATCTCTTAGCGCTTAGGTAATAACTTATAAATTTTACTGAGGTTCCCATGGCACCAATTTTTGCAATTCCCTACATGATCTTGAACGTAATCTGGTTCTTCATCATCGCACATTTTATCATGAGCTGGCTCATCGCATTTAATGTACTTAACCTAAAACAACCCGTAGTCAGCCAAATTTGGCAAGGACTGAACCGCATGCTGGATCCAATTTACCAGCCTATTCGCCGTTTTTTACCTAATATGGGTGGACTCGACCTTACACCGCTAGCCTCTTTGCTCATTGTCGCAGCGCTACAATATACGCTTGTTTATTACGGCAACTAAAGCATCGGAACCGCTATGCCCTATTCTGCCCTCCTGAGGGATGTCTTTGGATTCTCTACCTTCCGGCCCGGACAGGAAGATATTGTTCAGGCTGTAACAGAGGGCAAAAACGTACTGGCGATTATGCCAACAGGCGGTGGAAAATCCCTATGCTTCCAATTACCAGCACTGCTCCGTGAAGGGGTCACTGTTGTCATCTCGCCACTGATCGCTCTGATGCGCGATCAAGTTCGCGCGCTTCAGGCAGTAGGCGTAAGCGCAGGCGCGCTCACATCTGGAAACACACCTGAGGAAACCGATGCCATTTGGGAAGCGCTGGAGCATGGGCAGCTAAAATTACTTTACATAGCGCCTGAAAGACTGGCCGCGGGATCAGCTCTTGGCATGTTGCGCCGGATTGGTGTCAGTTTGATTGCGGTTGATGAAGCGCATTGCGTATCACAATGGGGCCATGATTTCAGACCAGATTATCTACGCATTGGTGAGTTGCGTCAGGCACTTGATGTGCCACTTGCCGCCTTTACCGCAACTGCAGATGAAGAAACCCAGGCTGAGATTATCAAAAAATTATTTGATGGTAGGGCACCAGCCAGCTTTTTGCATGGATTTGATCGTCCTAATATACACCTTGCCTTTGCCGCCAAAGACCAACCACGTAAACAAATTTTGAATTTTGCCAATGCTCGAAAAGGGCAATCTGGAATTGTTTACTGCGGCACACGCGCCAAAACAGAAACAATCGCACGCGCACTTCAAGAAAATGGACACTCAGCCTGTCATTATCATGGCGGCATGGAAGCTGAAGATCGGCGCCTTGTCGAAAGCAGATTTCAACGGGAAGACGGCCTGATTGTTGTTGCGACTGTAGCGTTTGGAATGGGCGTTGATAAACCCGATATTCGTTGGGTTGCACATGCAGATTTACCCAAATCAATCGAATCCTATTATCAAGAGATTGGTCGTGGCGGCCGCGATGGCGCTCCTGCGGAAACTCTCACACTATTTGGGGCAGATGACATCCGATTACGCAGATCCCAGATTGATGAAGGCCTTGCTCCCACTGATCGAAAAATGGCAGATCATGCTCGCTTGAATGCCTTGCTTGGCCTAGCAGAGGCTTTGAGCTGCCGACGTGAAAACCTTTTGCAATATTTTGGAGAAACTGATGTCACATGCAAAAACTGTGATCTGTGCGACAGTCCACCCGAGGTCTTTGACGGTACCCAACCTGTTCGTATGGCGCTCTCCGCTATTTTGAGAACTGGGGAATGGTTCGGAGCCGGGCATTTAATTGATATTTTGCGCGGCACCGCTACCGAGAAAGTTCGTCAACGCGCTCATAATGAAATTCCAACTTTTGGAGTTGGAAAAAATATGAGCAAAGCTCAGTGGCAGGCTATTTTTCGCCAAATGATGGGCCACGATTTGATTCGGCCAGACCCAGAGCGTCACGGTGGATTACGTTTTACCGAAAATGCACGTCCATTGCTAAAGGGCGAGGCACAGATACAACTTCGCAAAGACAGTATCACCTCCGCAAATGATAGTAGGCCTGTTGTCAAGTTACTTGTTTCAGATGAAGATGCGCCTCTCTTATCAGCACTGAAAGCAAACCGACGCGCGCTTGCCGAACAACAAAAAGTGCCTGCTTACATAATTTTCAACGACAAAACTTTAATTGAGATGGCAGAAAAACGTCCAAAAAACCTAGATGAAATGGCGGCCATTGGAGGTGTGGGTGCCAAAAAGTTGGAGAGCTATGGCAAGGGCTTCTTATCGGTCATAACCGGAACTGATACCATCGTTCATCCAACGCGTCGCAAATTAGCAGGACAACCAGTAGCTAACATATTCGATCAGTTGCTCGCTGCGCAAGTAGAACTAGAGCGTGGGGAACTGGGCACAGATAAACCATTATCTTGCTCAACATCAGTCTTACGAAATATTGCAGAAATGCAGCCCAAAACCATCAAGAAAATGTCTAAAATTGCAGGAATGAACGAATCGCGTGCTGAAAGATTTGGTGCTGCGTTCTTAGAAATCTTGAAGTCCCAGTAGGTAGCGCTAAACTAAGGGAATCAAGGAGTTCAAAACATGTTGGTATGTATTTCACCCGCCAAAAAATTAGATTGGTCAGCCGTAGAAAGAACGGATTTAACTCTGCCAGACTTCAGTAAGGAAGCTTTGAGCTTGGCAAAAACAGCACGCGGCTTATCTATTACAGAACTTCAAAACCTAATGAAAATTAGTCTTAATTTAGCCCAACTGAATCAAGATCGATTCAAAAACTATGCCGAGACACCAGACGTGGGCGCTCTACGTCCTGCAGCTTTGGCCTTCGCAGGCGACACCTACCAGGGATTAGAGGCGACCACTTTGAGTGACGACGACATGCGCTGGGCTCAAGATCATTTAAGAATTTTATCTGGCCTTTATGGTGTTTTGCGTCCACTCGATCAAATTCAAGCCTACCGTCTCGAAATGGGATCACGCTTGAATACGCAACGTGGGAAATCATTATATGAATATTGGGGTTCCAACATCGCCAAAGCACTAAATGATCAAGCCGTAGCAACAGGATCCACAACTTTAATCAATTGCGCTAGTCAAGAATATTTTGGTGCAGTGGACCTCAAAATCTTGAAAGTTGATACCGTTACACCACAGTTTTTGGAGTTCAAGGATGGTAAAGCAAAGATTGTAAGCTTCTTTGCAAAAAAAGCACGTGGAGCAATGGCACGGTTTGTTATGCAGAATCGTCTCTCACGCGCAGATCAAATTATGGACTTTGATAGTGGTGGGTATGAATATCAGCCAGATCAATCCACATACGAAAAACCTGTTTTCTTGCGCACTTATCGAGTTTAGGCCTTAAAAATTTTGTTTGCATATTTCTGTAAATAAATCTTAAGCCATGGCGTATATATATTTGGTTGGGATACAATTTTAGCGTTCAATTCTTCCAGAGCTTCCCAACAGTAGTCCATCACCTCATCTGGGTTGGGTAGCATTATAACGCTTGTAAAGTTTACAAAAAAAATTTGCACAACTTCGTTTTCTATTAATCCCGGAGGTACTTCAGCTCGGTACTCAATAGTGTCGATATATTGTGGCTCAACACCAATGATACCCAATTCTTCTTGCAGTCTTCGTTGCGCACAATTCAAGCCCAGCGTTTTCCAATTTGGATGAGTACAGCACGAATTGGTCCACAGTCCTGGCGTATGATATTTTTTCAATATGCGGCTCTGCAAAAGCGTATGAGATCCATTCAAAACAAATACAAACACGGCCTTGTGCTGTAGACCTCGTTGGTGGGCCTCCAGTTTTTCAACTGACTGCACCACGCCATCAATTCAAGTAGGAATCATTATACCCATAAGACGAGTCCAAGAAACATAACAAGTTTGTAAACAGTTTTGAGCAGACACAACATTATAGAATAATAGTCGATCTGTTCACTGATTTAAAACTCTGCGGAAAATTAACATTTATGACTTGTGATATATAAAAATTAGAACTGATGGAGTTGTAGATGGCTCTTTTTTGATTCTAGGCCTTTTAGGCGAAAATGTCGCGGGTTTTGCCATTGAAATTAGTAGGTCCACAATAGATTGCTTCATGGAAGCCAGACCTATTATAAAAGAACTGTGGGAAAGAATATTGTAATGTCATTTGATAGTTTTTTCAAAGATCAACTGAATCAATTAAAGGCAGATGGAAATTATCGGTATTTTGCTGATCTTGAACGTAGCACAGGTAAGTTTCCACGTGCTACAAACCACTTTGATGGTGGAAAGCGGGATGTGACTGTTTGGTGTTCTAATGATTACCTTGGTATGGGGCAGCATCCAAAGGTTATCGCGTCAATGCAAGAAGCTGTTGGACGCTGTGGAACCGGTGCTGGCGGAACACGTAACATCAGCGGGACAAATCATGACCACTTGTTGCTCGAAAAAGAGCTGGCGGATCTACATGGCAAGTCAGATGCTCTTCTGTTCACATCTGGCTATGTCTCCAATTGGACAACCCTGACCACTTTAGGTTCTAAAATACCTAATGTAGTTATCCTCTCTGATAGTGAGAATCACGCGTCGATGATTGAAGGGATCCGCCACTCGAAAGCTGATAAAGTAATTTGGCAACATAATAATGTGAAGGATTTAGACAGAAAATTGTCTGCATGCGGAGACCGCCCCAAGATTGTGGCGTTCGAAAGCGTTTATTCAATGGACGGCGATATCGCTCCAATGGCTGCAATTATTGATGTCTGCGAAAAACATGGCGCACTAACATATGTTGATGAGGTACATGCAGTTGGCATGTATGGTCCACGCGGTGGTGGTATCAGCGAACGTGAAGGTCTCACAGATCGAATTGACGTTATTGAAGGAACTTTAGGTAAGGCTTTTGGCTGCGTCGGTGGTTACATCACAGGTTCTTCCGAGATTTGCGATTTCATCAGGTCATTTGGATCTGGTTTCATTTTCACAACAGCCTTACCACCAGCAGTTGCAGCAGCAGCACGGACCTCAGTAGCACATCTCAAGGCTAGTAACACAGAGCGACTTGGCCAACAGACGCAAGTAGCGCGCTTGCGCGCTGGGCTTGATCGTGCAGGTATTCCGCACATGCAAAACGACAGCCATATCATCCCGGTTATGATTAAAGATCCCGTTAAAACAAAAATGATTGCTGATTATCTGATGGATCAATTTGGTATCTATGTGCAGCCCATTAACTACCCAACTGTTCCAAAAGGGACAGAACGGCTTCGGTTCACTCCATCGCCACTCCACAGTGATGCAGACATTGATCACTTAGTATCAGCGCTCTCGTCGCTGTGGAAACAATGTGCAATTTCGCGCGCCGTAGCTTAATTGATACCTATTTATTGGCGCTAAACTCCAGTGTCGTCACTGTAAAGTTACCTGCCAGGTAAGTACATTAAAGGAATGTTAAACAATGAAGCTTTTATCAATCCTTATGGTCCTAATTTTATGTGCCACTCCTGTTTTTCCTGATGCCCCTACACCTCCCGGAGACGTTTTTGCTGGCGCCACTGCTTTTAAAAAGCAATGTACCTCATGCCACATAGTTGTGAACGAGGTTGGAGAAAAGCTCGCTGGTCGCAACTCAAAATCAGGCCCAAATTTATATAATATTGCAGGTGCCAGCGCTGGTACCGTGGAAGGTTATCGTTACGGAAAATCTCTTACGGCAGCGGGTGCTGAAAATGGTTTAGTTTGGACTAATGAGACTTTCACAGCTTATGTCCAAGACCCAAAAGGTTTTTTGCGTGAATTCTTAGATGACAAGCGCGCCCGAGCAAAAATGAGCTTTAGAGTCCGTAAAGAAGAAGATGCTGTGAACATCTACGCCTACCTTTATAGCCTGTCATCCGCAGAATAAGCAGACCCGTTATATCAAAAATATGATCTTTTAATATTCATTAATCTAACGCAATCGGCCCACTTTAAAGTCGCTCAATTGCAACAGCAATACCTTGTCCACCTCCGATGCACATAGTTGCTAGACCGTTGGTCCCACCACTTCGCTCAAGCTCAGCCATAAGTTTAACCATAATGATTGCCCCTGTAGCTCCAACTGGATGCCCAAGGGCAATGGCGCCACCATTGGGGTTAACCCGAACGGGGTCCAAACCAAGACCTTTGTTAACAGCCACTGCTTGGGCCGCAAAAGCTTCGTTGCTCTCAATCACATCAAAGTCCAGAATAGAAAGTCCAGTTTTTGCCATTAAATTTTCAACGGCAGGCACAGGCCCTATGCCCATGACTTCTGGGCGAACACCTGCATGACCGTAACCCAAAATTCGGAATTTTGGTGTAAGTCCTGCCTTCTCTGCGGCATCAACATGGGCCAAGACAATGGCCGCCGCACCATCATTAATTCCTGAAGCATTTCCAGCAGTAACTGTTCCGTCTTTTTGAAACACGGTGCGCAAGCCAGCCAACGTTTCCAGATTTGTAGATTTTGGGTGTTCGTCCGTGATGAAATCAACCATCTCTCGACGCACTTTCACTTGGACTGGGGTAATTTGGTCAACAAATTTTCCAGCTGCAATAGCATCTGCGGCCCTATTTTGGCTTTCGAGTGCAAATTCATCCTGATCTTCTCGACTTACTCCATTTTCAGCAGCTACATTTTCAGCTGTGACGCCCATGTGTCCTGTTCCAAACGGACAATGTAATGCGCCTAGCATCATATCGAGCGTGGTCACATCACCCATTTTCTGGCCCCAACGCTGAGACTGCGTGATGTATGGAGAGCGGCTCATGTTTTCAGCGCCACCCGCAAGACCAAATTCAGCATCGCCCAACATCAGAGATTGTGCAACCGATACGATTGCTTGCAGACCTGATCCACAAAGCCGGTTAACATTCATTGCTGGGACATTATCGGGAATACCCGCTTGCATTGCCGCAACGCGTGACAGGTACATATCACGCGGTTCGGTATTAATCACATGCCCGAATGCAACGTGCCCAATTTGGGCGGCCTCTATTCCTGAGCGTGCAATAGCAGATTTCGCCACTGTTGCACCCAAATCAATAGGAGCCACTCCAGCTAAGCTGCCCCCAAAGGTGCCGATTGCAGTGCGTGTGCCACCAAGAATAACAATATCAGTCATGAGTCATCTCCGTTTTTTTTAGTACTCTACTTGGGAAGTGATTTGAGGAAAAGGTGAACCTCACAACAATAGAATTGAAGGTGAGAACAAAGTATGAACAAAGTGATGTGTGGAATCACTTATAGGCACAGCCATAATGTCAAATTCAGACATCATTCGTCTCCCCAAATCACCTATTTCTTGGGCAGAACTACAAGCATGCTCTAATTTTTCTTTCCTGAAGGGCGGGTCTCATCCCGAAGAATATATGGACCGCGCAGCCCTTTTAGGTCTTGCTGCTGTGGCTATTGCCGATGATAATTCAGTTGCTGGAATTGTACGTGCACATACACATGCACGTCAAATTATCCAGCGCGTAAAAGAGCGCCGCGCCTTTGATAATACCGTTGGTTTGATTGGTCCACCAGCTCCAGCACGCTGCAAACGCAGCACTTCAGCAAAAATTTATAATACGCCACACCTCCTGCCCGCTTCAAAAATTATATTACGTGATGGGATAGTAGCAACAGTTTTACCAAAAAATCGTATTGGCTGGGGTTATCTTTGTCGCCTGATTTCACGTGGTAGATTACGCGCTGAAAAAGGTATTTGCGATATTGGCTTAGAAGATTTGCTCGAGTTTGGTCATGATCAACTGATCTTGCTGCATGCACCATCCAGCAAAAAGGCTCAACCCAGCGCGCCCACATGGGCGTCACAGGTGCAAAGATTGACGCAACACTTCGCCCAAGATGTGATGCTGCTGCTGGTACCTAGGTATGATGGCCAAGACACAGCACGATTTAAAGATCTAGCACAGCTGTCCCAAACTCTCAGGTTACCCTTAGTCGCATCCGCAGCCCCCGTGATGCATCACGGGGCGCGCCGCAGATTGGTCGATGTGTTAACAGCAATCCGTCTGGGTGTTCGTGTGGACGTACTGGGACGAGACGGGCAAGCGAACTCAGAACAACGGTTGCGCAGCACCTCAGAAGTTGCTTCTATTTTTCATGCCTATCCAGAAGCCTTATACCAGACAGCCAAAGCCCTTGACCAATTAAAATTTTCACTCGACGAATTGCGTTATGAATACCCATCTGAATTGACGGATAATGAAACACCTTCAGATAGGTTGCGGCGCTTGGCATATGCAGGGTTGAAGTGGCGTTACCCAAACGGGGCATCAAAGAGGGTAAGAAAGCTCATAGAACACGAGCTTTCTCTCATAGAGAAACTAAAATATGAACCTTATTTCCTTACCGTTCGGGATATTGTAGCCTTCGCTAGGTCCCGAAATATCCTATGCCAAGGCCGTGGTTCTGCGGCCAATTCTGTGGTCTGCTATTGTTTAGGCGTGACATCTGTAAGTCCTGAAATTGGCACTATGGTGTTTGAACGCTTTGTATCAGCAGCCCGCAATGAGCCACCTGATATTGATGTCGATTTTGAGCATGAGCGCCGCGAGGAGGTAATCCAATATATCTATGAGCGTTACGGCCGCCACCGTGCCGGGCTTTGTGCCACCGTAGTGCATTACCGTGGCAAGCGTGCAATTCGCGAAGTTGGCCGCGCTATGGGCTTATCAGAAGATACGATCAGTGCTCTATCATCTCAACTCTGGGGGTTTTTTTCATCCAAAGGCTTAGAAGCTGCACGCATGGCGGAAATTGGCCTCGATGCAAATGATCCGCACCTACAGCAAACCTTGGCTTTGATCTATGAGGTGATCGGGTTTCCCCGTCACCTATCACAGCATGTGGGTGGCTTTATCGTGACAGAAGGTCGATTGGATGAATTGGTTCCCATTGAAAACGCCACGATGGAAGGTCGTACCTTAATTTGTTGGGACAAAGATGACATCGACAGTTTAGGTATTCTCAAAATTGATATTTTAGCGCTTGGAATGTTAACCTGTATTCGCAAGGCATTTGATATGATCAGTGTGCATCATGCGGTTGATTACACGCTTGCCACCTTGCCTCCCGAAGATCCTGACGTGTACAATATGCTATGTCGCGCCGATAGCTTAGGGGTCTTCCAGGTTGAGAGTCGCGCCCAGATGAACTTCCTGCCGCGCATGCGTCCTCGTACCTTTTATGATCTTGTGATCGAAGTTGCGATCATCCGTCCTGGCCCCATCCAAGGTAATATGGTGCATCCCTATATTCGTAGACGCAATGGCGAGGAAGAGGTCAGCTTTCCCTCAGATGCGCTCGGGGCCGTATTGGGCAAAACTTTAGGCGTACCACTGTTTCAAGAACAAGCCATGCAAATTGCTATCATAGGCGCAGGTTTCACACCAGAACAAGCCGATCGCTTGCGTCGCTCTCTCGCTACATTCAAAAAGCATGGAAATGTCAGCGAGTTTCGATCTCTATTCATGAAGGGCATGCGACACAATGGATATGACGAGAATTTTGCTGCCAGATGTTTCTCACAAATCGAAGGGTTTGGGGCATATGGCTTCCCCGAAAGCCATGCAGCCAGTTTTGCCTTACTTGTATATGCGTCAAGCTGGCTCAAACATCACCATCCTGGTATCTTCAGTTGCGCATTGCTAAATTCTCAACCTATGGGTTTTTACGCCCCCGCCCAAATCGTGCGTGACGCACGTGAGCATGGCGTAAAGGTATATCCCATATGTATAAACGCCAGCTTTTGGGACAACGCAATGGAACCTGACGGCACAGGCGGCCTCGCAATCCGACTAGGGTTTCGCCAAATAAAGGGCCTCGCAGAAGATGAAGCTGCCTGGTTAACCTCAGCGCGTGGCAATGGCTATACAGATGTTCAAAGCTTATGGCGGCGGGCGGGACTCAGTCCCAAGATGATTCAAGCCTTGGCAGAAGCCGATGCTTTTTATATTCTTGGGCTGTCACGACGTGAGGCCCTCTGGGATGCAAAGGCCATTACAGGTGACAAACCCTTGCCCCTTTTCTCACAAAGTTTGGATGGTGAGGCGATCATCGAGGGTCCAGCGCATTTACCAAAGATGACGGAAGGCGAAGAGGTGGTTGAAGATTATGTCTCAATGCGCCTCACTCTACGCACCCATCCAGTTGCCTTGATCCGTCACAGGCTGACACCCGGAATGGGTCAAGCCCCAGCACACCCAGCTGTTATTGACAGCACATCAGATCCTTTGGCTCCAAATCGTTCTGAGGCACCAAACCCCAGTTTGAGACAACATCCACGTGATCTAAAACTGATAGTGGCAAATGGCCGCTAAGGACTATAGTTTATTTTGAAGACGCGCCAACAAGGACAGACCGGCAAAGCCGTCAACGGGCAAGCCACTGACAACCTGAAACGCTTCGATCGCCATTTCAGTATTGGGACCTGTAAATCCATCAGTTCCTTTTGTATCAAACCCCAAAAATGTCAGTTGGGTTTGGATAAACTTAATCTCTGAAAAGGATAAACCATGTTGATCTGCACCCTGTGAAAAGTCCAAAGGGGGGCCTCCACGCAAACGATCTGCCAAATACCCAACCGCAATCGCATACGCAGGCGAAGCATTATACCTCAGCAAAGCTTTAAAGTTTTTTGATACAAGAAAAGCTGCAGAATGTACCCCACCGGGCAGGATCAATTTCGAAAGCCACGCGGCATCCATCAAACCAGTCCCCCTCAAACCCAAAGCAGCCCAGCCCGATCCAGTTTGTGCCGGCAAATGCCTCAATTCGTAGAAATTCGAATTCTCTGGAACATGAACTTGTAACCCCCATGGGCAATCAGGCTTCCAACCATGACAAGTTAAAAAATGCGCAGACGAAACAAGAGCGTCTGCTGGGTCATTTGACCAAATATCTGGTCGGCCTACTTGAGCTGACACGGCAAAATCCAAATAAGACTTAGGCATAAATTGTGTGTGCCCCATTGCGCCTGCCCAACTACCACATAATTGATTTGGCGCCTTAATACCTTGGCTAATAATTTCTAAAGCAGCAAAAAGTTGGGCTTCAAACATGGCCCTACGCCGACCTTGAGCCGCCAATGTCGCCAAGGCTGACAAGACAGGCACATCGCCACGAACAGTGCCATAATTTGTTTCTATTCCCCAAATTGCGGCTACAATATAACGATCAACTGAATACTCAACTTCAATTTTTTCAAAGGTAGAGGAATGTAACACCAAAGCGCCTCGGCCTTCCAAAATCCGTTTCTTACTCACCGTCAACGATAGATAGTCCTGAAGGGTCTTACGCGCCTCAGACTGAGTGCTATCCGCATTCAGAACAGAAGGTAAAGGCACCAAATACGGGAGAATCAATTTCAAAACTGCAGCTGAAACTCCCTTGTTAGTGCATTTAAGTAAAAACTCAGACTTCCAGTTCTCAAACGTCATTTTCTTTTACGGATCAGTTTTCTAGAACTCATTTTTTTTGAGCTCCTTCTTCCACTAGAATAATTAGGTTTTCGTTTACTTGTCTTAATTTTTAACTTCGAATCTTCCAACTCAAGTAATTCCAGCAAAAGTCCACCTGTTACAGGTGTGGCCTCAGAAAGCCGCACCATAGCCCGTTGACCCAAGCTGATAACAGTGCCGGAGTCAGTTCCATATAGGGTTTGGGTTTCCGGATCATGACGAAAATATTCTTGCCCTAAAGCTCGCATTGGAACCAAGCCATCCGCACCGGTTTCATCAAGCTTCACAAACACACCAAATCGCGCAATCCCTGAGACACGACCTTTAAATTCGTTACCTACCCGCTCAGACATAAAGCTGGCTAGATAGCGATCAGTTGTGTCTCTCTCGGCCACCATCGAACGTCTTTCAGTATCACTAATTTGCTTCGCTGTCTCATCAAGCATTTCAACATCTTGAAAGGATAACCCATCGTCATCCCAAACATGTGCCAAAATCAATGCCCGATGCACAAGCAAATCAGCGTACCGTCGAATAGGAGAGGTAAAATGGGCATAATTTTGTAAAGCCAAACCAAAATGGGACATGCCTTGAGGGCTATAATAGGCCTGCGTCATAGAGCGCAGTGTGGAGATATTAATTAACTCTGCCTCATCACGGCCGGCTGCAGCGTCAAGCAATTGGTTTAGGTGTTGCGTCTGCAATACTTGCCCTTTTGCCAAAACTAGTCCTACTGATTTTGCGGTTTCCCGCAGAGCATCCAGCTTTTCAGGGCTTGGTTCCTCATGAACTCGAAACAGTAACGGTTGTTTCTTGGCGATCAAAGTTTCTGCCGCAGCAACATTAGCCAAAACCATGCATTCTTCGATTAAACGGTGTGCATCCAATCTATCTTTAAAATTGATTGATGCGACTTTGCCGTCGTCTGACAAAGTTATCTTACGCTCAGGTAGATCTAGCGCTAGAGGTTGCCGGGCTTCACGTGCCATTTTTAGAGCTTTATAAGCAGCAAACAAGGGTTGCAAAACTGGCTCTAGCAAAGGTCCTGCGCGTTTAGATGGAGCCCCATCAATAGCGTCTTGAGCTTCTTCATAAGACAGAGATGCCAGGGAACGCATCATCCCACGCACAAAGCGGTGAGATATTTTTTCACCACAAAGTGACAATTTCATTTCCACTGCAATGCATGGCCGCACAACACCTTCATGGAGTGAGCACAAATCACCAGACAACTGGTCCGGTAACATTGGCACAACTCGATCTGGGAAATATGTGGAATTACCACGGCGCCTGGCTTCGGTATCTAATGCTGAGCCAGAGGTCACATAATGGGCAACATCAGCGATTGCGACCCAAAGCAAAAAGCCTCCTAAATTTTCAGGGTCTGAATCCTCTAAAGCACAACAAGCATCATCATGATCACGCGCGTCCGCAGGATCAATTGTGATTAACGGTAGATCCGTTAAATCAGTTCTAGAACCCATTTCCGTAGGCTTTGCATTATCAGCTTGTGCAAGCACAACATCTGGGAAGCTATCTGGGATACCGTGTTGATGAATCGCAATCAAAGAAACTGCTCTCGGCGCCGAAGGATCACCGAGGCGTTCTACTATACGCGCACGCGGCAAGCCCAACCCCCCCTTGGTACCCAACTGTTCGGCCTCAACCAACTCACCATCTTTTGCATCTCCACGACCTTCGTGGGGAACCCGCCAGTCTTTGGCCTCACCCTTATCGACTGGGACAATGCGTCCACCCTCAGCATCAGCACGATATATACCCAGAATTCGTTGTGGATTTGTGCCAATCGGCCGAATTAATTTACCTATATATTGGTAAGCCTCACCTTCAACGGCTTCGACGCGCGCCAATACCCGATCCCCATTACCCAACGCGGGCTCCCCCGACCTCAAGTTCATCAAAATCTGAGGTAAAATACCCATCCCTTGCCATTCTAGAGGTACTGCAAACAAGTCCCCCTGATCATCAGGACCAAGCATTTTCAGCACAGAAACTGGAGGCAAAATATCAGGATCATTGAACCTACGTTTCCGTTGCTCAATTTGTCCATCCGATTGAAGCGACTTCAACATCTTCTTAAGTTCTATCCGAGCGGCCCCCTTTATTCCAAAAACTTTGGCTATGTCGCGCTTAGACGACTTTCCAGGGTGCGCGCGGATCCATTCGAGGATTTCCGCCTGTGTTGGTAAATTGGCCATAAAGTTCCGATAACATGTGACAGCAACATTCTAAACCCTTGGGTTTTCGCGAAAGTCGTATAGTAAGTACCTCTTAAAAAAGGGGCTTGGAAATGAAATACCTTACAGCATTACTTTTGATGATTGGCCATTCAGTCGCAGCAGAAGATTATACCCTGGGCTCATTAATAGTGACCGATGCCTATTCTTATACAGCAACGGGCAAAACGGGCGCTGGCTATTTTACGCTCACAAATGGCGGTGCAGCAGATGTGTTGATATCAGTAGAAGCTAGTTTTCCACGGGTCATGATGCACGAATCAAAAATGGAAGACGGCGTAATGGTCATGGTACATTTGATGACGGTCGAAGTGCCAGAGTTTGGGCGCGTCGAATTTGTACCTGGCGGATATCACATCATGTTTATGGGTTTAAAAGATAGCTTAGACGCAGGTGATCAAATTAATGCCACGTTAAATTTCAAAAACGCTGGGCCGCTGGCCGTAGCCTTCGAGGTAAAAGACCGCTAAATCATGCTCTTTCAGCTACCGATACGCCCTTGGTTGGTTCCCACCTGCCCACGATGCAGCAAAAGATGATCCAGCACCACGCACGCCATCATCGCTTCTCCAACTGGTACGGCCCTGATTCCGACACAGGGATCATGGCGGCCTTTGGTAATAATTTCAGTATCTTCACCAGATTTCGTAATAGTTTTCCGTGTGGTCAAGATTGAAGAAGTTGGCTTTACTGCAAAACGGACAACTAAATCCTGTCCTGTGCTAATGCCACCAAGGATACCGCCAGAATGGTTTGAGCTATAGGCTGGACCGTCAGGCCCCATTGAAATCTCATCTGCATTAGTCTCACCAGTCAACTCAGCCACAGCCATACCGTCACCAATTTCAACACCTTTAACAGCATTTATGCTCATCATTGCAGCGGCTAGATCAGTATCTAGTTTACCATAGATTGGGGCCCCGAGGCCCACAGGGACGCCAGAGGCTATAACTTCAATCACGGCACCAACTGAGCTCCCAGACTTACGCAACCCATCCAAATATTCAGCCCAATCTTCGGCCGCTTGCGTATCTGGTGTCCAAAATGGGTTTTGGTCAATCTGAGCCAAGTCAATATTTTCACGATCAATTTTATGCGGTCCCATTTGACACATAAACCCAGTAATCCGCACCAATGGGGCCAATTGCTTGATAGCCTCTCGCGCCAAACCGCCCGCGGCAACGCGCGCCGCGGTTTCCCGAGCAGAACTGCGACCACCACCACGATAATCACGAACACCATATTTCTGCCAATATGTAATATCTGCATGACCAGGCCGGAATTTCTCCATAATTTCGCCATAGTCTTTTGAGCGCTGATCTGTATTTTCAATCATCAATTGAATAGGTGTACCAGTTGTTAAGCCTTCGAAAACTCCTGAGAGAATACGAACTTGGTCAGGCTTCGCGGCGCTGAGTGGTATACTTATTTTGTCCAGGTTTACGTTTATCCAACCAGTGCTGAACCATGCCCTCAGAAATTTTTATACCTGGCGGGCAGCCGTCGACAGTAGCCCCCAATGCTGGACCATGGCTTTCACCCCAAGTTGTAACACGAAATAAATGTCCGAAAGTATTTATACTCATTGGAAAGCTCCTTCGATCCTGCAATATCGTTGCGCAAGCACCGGAGCAATAGCCAGCCTCACATCCCCTATAAAATTATATAATTTGGAAAGCTTTTATGGGGTGGCAAACAATTAGTTTACAATATTTGTTTGCATTGACTTCACAGATCCTTAACCAAGGGTTGAGCTTTAATTCAAAACATTCTATCAAAAATCTACCTCGGGGAGCCATAAATGGCTGAGATGCGAAAGCGAACCCGTAGAACCTGAACCGGTTAAGACCGGCGGAGGGAAGGTTTGGAACATTCCATTCTCTGACCCCGTTCGGCGATATGGAGAATGAAATGAATAATATTACCCTATTCGCAGGACTGTTTTTAGCGAGTGCGGCAGTAGCCGACACCCCTGTATTAACAGTGTATACTTATGATAGCTTTATTTCTGACTGGGGCCCTGGCCCTGCGGTTGAGGCAGCATTTGAAGCAACGTGTGGTTGCGATCTACAAATGGTGGGCGCAGGCGATGGTGCAGCGTTACTGGCACGTATTCGTTTGGAAGGATCCCGTTCCGAAGCTGACATCGTCATGGGCCTGGACACCAACCTGACCCATGCAGCATCTGAAACAGGCCTTTTCACATCTATTTCTACAGCTGCTGATTATACTGTTCCGGGCGGGTGGAATAATTCATTGTTTGCTCCATTTGACTGGGGTTACTTTGCGTTTGTGCATAATACTGATCTTGAATCACCAAAAAACTTCAAAGAATTGGCCGCCAGCAACCTCAAAATTATTATCCAAGATCCACGCTCATCGACGCCCGGGTTAGGCTTATTGATGTGGGTTAAGGCCGCGTATGGTGTAGAAGCTGCCTCACTTTGGGCTGAACTGGCCGACAACATTGTGACTGTGACCGCAGGCTGGTCTGAGGCATATGGCATGTTCCTCGAGGGAGAGGCCGATATGGTTTTATCCTACACAACGTCACCTGCCTACCACATAATTGCTGAAGGCGATGCATCAAAGAAGTATGCAAAGTTTGATGAAGGGCACTACATGCAAATCGAAGTTGCAGGCAAACTTGCATCAACTGATCAAAATGCCCTTGCGGACCAGTTTCTTGATTTCATGGTCTCAGATGCATTTCAAGACATCATCCCAACCACAAATTGGATGTTCCCAGCCGTCACGCCTGCCGCAGGTTTGCCAGACGGCTTTCCAAAAGCCCTACCTGATTCCCAGTCTTTGATCTTCAGCCCATCAGAGGCGGCGGCAATACGAACAGGCGCATTAGAGGAATGGCAGGCGGCGTTATCGCAGTAATTATCCGCATCATAGGCGGTGGGGCGGTTTTAGTCGCCCTGCTCGCATTTTCTTTTAGTACGGTTCTTGCCGTCGCCTTACATGGCGACGGTTTAGGAACATTGGGGTCGTACGACTGGCAAGCCGTTCGCTTTACAATTTGGCAAGCCTTAGCATCCACAGGGCTAAGTGTGGGTATTGCGGTGCCTGTTGCTCGCGCGCTTGCGCGGCAAGACTTCAAGGGTCGCTCACTTCTGATAACATTATTGGGTGCTCCCTTTATTCTCCCTGTTATTGTGGGAGTTTTAGGCCTTCTTGCTGTCTTTGGTCGTGCTGGTTGGATAAGCCAAGGATTGGATCTGTTTGGGTTGGATCGGTTATCTATATATGGCCCTGCTGGTGTAATTCTGGCTCATGTTTTTTTTAATCTTCCACTAGCTACCCGCTTCATTTTGCAAGGATGGGCATCCATACCCCCGGACCGATTTCGTGTCGCTGATAGTTTAGGAGCTCAACCATGGACCCAGTTTCAGTTGATTGAATGGCCAATGCTACGTGCCATGTTACCTGGCACCTTTCTTTTAATTTTCCTGCTTTGCCTAACGAGCTTTGCAGTGGCATTGGCGATAGGAGGCGGACCGCGAGGGACAACTATAGAATTGGCAATTTACCAGTCATTCCGCCTCGATTTTGATTTAGGGAAGGCCTCTAGCCTTGCGCTCATTCAATTTGTAATTTGTGGTACGGTCGCCGCGCTGGCAATTTTGATCCCACTACCAAGAAATGATGGTCATGGCCTAGGTCTCATACACACCCGCCAAGATGTACAGAGCAACAGAATTATCGACTTTGGCTTCATCAGTATTACAGCAGCGTTTTTAATTTTGCCGCTCGCGTCTATTGTGATCCGTGGCGCAATACATCTGCCCGAACTACCTAATGCCGTTTTTGCAGCCGCTTGGACGTCCCTCTGGATTGCTCTGATATCCACTAGTCTGTGCATAGGAATGGCTCTGAGCCTCGCACTTTCATTCGCTCGTACAGGGCAAACAACTCAAAAATTAGTTGAGGTCGTTGGCATTCTTGGACTGGCAACCAGTCCCTTAGTTGTTGGGACAGGGCTATTTCTAATGATCTTTCCCTTTGCACACCCAATGAGCCTCGCAGTTCCAGTAACAGCCATGGTCAATGCTATGATGGCCCTGCCGTTTGCTTTGCGTGTCCTGTTTCCAGCCATCCGAGACACTTATGTCGATTATATACGCCTTCGCGAGAGCTTGATGATGTCTAGTGGGACTTGGCTTTGGAAAGTTATTTTACCACGTCTTAGCAAACCTCTTGGATTTGCAGCTGGATTGGCTGCCGCCCTGTCAATGGGCGATTTGGGGGTTATTGCCCTGTTTGCAGATCCCGATTTGCAAACTTTGCCTTTAATGCTTTACCGGCTTATGGGCGCTTACAGAATGGACCAAGCCGCAGCCGTCGCAGTGGTTTTAGTCGCACAGAGCTTGGCTCTATTTTGGATTTTTGATCGAGGAGGACGGCGACATGCTACATCTTAACCAGGTTGAATTCACTCAAGGATCTTTTTCTCTGGTCGCTAATTTTAAAATACAAACGGGCGCTAAGGTTGCAGTCATTGGTCCATCAGGCGAGGGGAAATCCACATTATTGCATGGAATTGCTGGCTTCCTTAAGCCAACTCGAGGTAACATTCGTTGGGCAGGTGAGCCAATGCCAAACCATCCGGGACTTCGGCCTATAAGCCTTCTATTTCAGGATCATAATTTATTTCCTCACCTCACAGTTTTTAACAATGTTGCCATCGGCCTTAACCCAAGATTAAGACTGTCTGCACCCCAGAAAAAACAAGTGAGTTTGGCCCTACAAAAAGTGGGCCTCCAAGATCGAAATGAAAGCTACCCCAGTGATCTGTCGGGCGGGCAACGTGGCCGTATTGGGTTGGCCCGTGTGCTGTTACGCCAACGTCCACTCTTGCTGTTAGATGAGCCTTTTGCCGCATTGGGGCCTGCTCTCAAAGATGAAATGTTGGAAGCTTTGGACAACGTTCTGAGCAGCAATTCCGCGACCGCATTGATGGTCACACATGATCCACAAGATGCTCTAATTTTTGCAGATCAAGCAATTTTGGTTGCGGATGGCTACGCATCTGCTCCTCAACCTATCCAAGAATTTTTCGATGATCCTCCGCGCGCGCTAAAGGCCTACCTCGGAAACCGCACATAATAAAAATATTCCTCTAAGAAAGGGCGTCGTTATTATCGAACAGCGGGACAAACTTAATCTTTTCGACCTTTGATCGGAGCCCACAGCGCTTTGTTCGCAAGGAACAAAAGCAACGTCAGGACACCCAAGATTAAAACACCCACAGTACCTGCGCGTTTGCGCTGGTTTAGCTTTGGTTCGGCGGTCCACATCAAGAAAGCTGACACATCCTCCGAGAGATGCTCAACATCATTTTTGTGACCGTCACTAAATTCGACTGCTTCGTCATACAAAGGTGGGGCCATTGAAATCCAGCCCCCTGGATAGGCAGTGTTTTCGTATAGTGTTGCACCCGAAACGGTTTTATCATTACCAGTGTAACCTGTCAGGAGTGACAAGATATATTCTGGTCCGCCCATACCTTTGAGAAGTTGGTTGATACCAGTCCCTGCGGGACCATGAAAACCAGCGCGTGCTTTAGCCATCAAAGAAAGATCTGGCGCGTTGGAATTACCACCAACAGGAAAGTGATCCGCAGGTAATGCTGCACGGTAGTCACCTTCACCATCATTTAAAGATTGATCCCATACTTCAACAAATTGATCCGCGTAGGCTCGAACTTCATCTTTACTGAGAGCTGGTCCACCTTCGTCACCCAATGTACGAATTGGAACAAACTTCATACCATGGCATGATGAACAAACTTCAGTGTAGATTTTGAGCCCACGTCGCAATTGTTCCTGATCATACGACCCAAATGGGCCTTCAAACGAGAAGTCGTGATCATGCACATGGCCTTCGCTCCCGGCGGCGTAACAGCTGCCAGAAGTAAGGGCTAAAACAAATATCAGAGCTGTCGAGGTTTTTTTGAACATACCTAGGCTCTTTCTTACTCAGCTGGGGAAGCGGCGTTAGCTGCATTCGATTTACCGTAGTGGGCATTAAAGTCATCTTCAATTGTCGAAGGCGGTGCCAATGGTTTTTCGATGACACCCAACAATGGTAAGATAACTAGGAAATAGGCAAACCAATACGTCGCACCAATCAGCGCTAAGGAAGCGTAAGGCTCTTCAGCGGGGCGGGCGCCCAACCACATTAAAAAGACAAAGTCGGCAACCAGAATTGCAAACCACCACTTGAACATCGGGCGGAAACGGCCAGAGCGAGCCATGGAAGTGTCCAGCCAAGGCGCCAAAGCCATCACTGCAATCGCACCAAACATCGCCAGAACACCGAAGAATTTTGCATCAACTATACCGCCGGTTACGAAGCTCGCAAGTTGAACAACCCAAACCTCTGAGGTGAAAGCGCGCAAGATTGCGTAGAATGGCAAGTAATACCACTCAGGCACAATATGTGCTGGTGTCACCAAAGGGTTAGCTTCAATATAATTATCTGGATGACCCAAATAGTTTGGCATAAAACCTACAATCGCCATAAATACGGTAAGAATTAAACCTAGAGCGAAGAGATCTTTTACGACAAAGTATGGCCAAAATGGCAAGGTATCTTTTTCTGCTTCCGCTTTAGAGCCCCGGCGCACTTCAACCCCTGTTGGATTGTTGTTACCGGTGGTATGGAAGGCCCAGATATGCAAAATTACCAGGCCTGCCATCAAGAATGGAAATAGGTAGTGCAAGCTGAAAAAACGGTTGAGCGCTGGTTGACCCACAGCGGTTGCGCCAAGCAACCAAGTCTGAAGTGTTTCACCGATGAACGGTATTGCACCAAACAAACCAGTGATCACGGCTGTGCCGTGGAATGACATTTGACCCCAGGGCAAAACGTAACCTAAGAAGCCGGTAGCCATCATTAATATGTAGATCAACATACCAATAATCCATGTAATTTCTCGCGGCGCTTTGTAACTGCCGTAGTACAAACCACGAAACATGTGCGTGTAGACGGCGAAGAAAAACAGCGACGCACCGTTCATGTGGAAGTAGCGGATCATGTGTCCACCATTTACATCACGCATTATGTGCTCAATCGAGGCAAATGCTAAATCAACGTGCGGCGTGTAATGCATAACTAAGACAATGCCAGTGATGATTTGTAGCGTCAGACAGAATGTCAAAACGATGCCCCAAATCCACATCCAGTTCAAATTTTTCGGAGTTGGGACCAACAATGTGTCGTACAAGAGGCCGATAATTGGGAGACGCGAGTTAATCGCTTTCTCCATTTTAGATTTTGGTTCGTAATGATCGTGTGGAATGCCGCCCATTATGCGCTCTCCTTACCAATAACCAGTTCATTTGCACCGTCGAAGCGGGCGTAGGGAACTAATAGGTTTTCTGGAGCCGGACCTTTACGAATCCGACCTGCAGTATCGTAATGTGAACCGTGACAGGGGCAAAACCAGCCTCCAAACTCACCGGCACCATCACCCAAAGGCACACAGCCCAAGTGTGTACAAACACCCAGCATTACCAGCCACTCACCACTTTCATCAAGCGCGCGGTTTTCATCAACCGCTAGAAGATCTGGTTTATTGTCGTTGCGGCCATTAGCGTCAATCAACTCATCCATTTTAACAGCCCGAGCTGCTTCTATTTCGTTACTAGTCCGACGGCGAATGAAAACAGGCTTACCCTGCCACAATACAGTGATTTGCGTACCTGGCTCTACATCCGCTAAATCCACGCGAATAGAGGCTAAAGCACGGACATCCGCTGACGGGTTCATTTGGTTGACCAGCGGCCACACCGCGGCTCCTGCCACAACCGCGCCCGTTCCGGCGGTCGCATAATAGAGAAAATCTCTACGGGTGCCTTCGTGTTCATCTGTATGCGCCACGAGGTTCCTCCAAATTAAATTCGAATCACAAATTAACAATAGGCTTAGCTCCCTAACTCTGAGGGCTCTTGCGATGGTTCCTAGCTTAGAGATCATGCCACGTCCAGCGGACATTCGGGCGCAGTCTGGAAGACGTGAATTTGCCGCATTTAAGTAACATTTCTTAAATTTGAGCGACACTTCTAAGGCCATTGGGCCAATAATGGCCAATCCATGCAAAAATTAAGGTTTTATTTTTAATAGCCAACAAAATGTGTCCAAAATCTTGTTAAAGATATGGACATAATATTATAAAGCTCCTTCACCAGACACTTTGATCCCAAAAAGTAATCGTATTTAAAACTACTTACTGCAGTCAGCCACTATGCGCGCCATTCAAACAATCAATAATGACTAGACCTTACCATCGCTTTGTGAGGACTGCGCTAATGCACCCAAGCTTGCGGTCACAACCAAATTATAGCCAGTCAGCTGAAAAAATAACTACTAAAACTGATTGCACCCCTCAAAGATATAATGCGCCAGATTTCAGCTTTTAAAATCTTTACTCGCTCCTAGGGTATTGTAATTTTTGGGGTATACTAAAGTTTATATGAATACTATTTAAGCTTACCCCTTTACATGCGTATCAATCATGCTTGCGCGGTCCTTGAAACCACTGAACCAATCAGCCAATAGCTTATGGCCTTGTCGCCAGTGTCTGGCGTCATGGCGTAGGTCAAGATAGCCCAGCGCACATGCGACACTAATTTGTCCCATATTCAAAGAGCTGTTCAAATGAGCCATCGAGCGGTCTTGGATCGCAGTACAGCCGGCCATTATTTTGACCCATTGCGCATTAATCCAATCCGCACTCACCATTTCCACAGCGCGCAGTCGTGTTTCATATGAGATACTCACAGCACTGTCCATTATGCCATCACCAGTCGCTTCTAAGGCGAGAACATCCCAAAGATCACTATCTGGATAGAGGCCAGCCCGCGCTCGTGCGTCTAAATAACGTGTGATCACTCGGCTATCGTATAACGTGGAGCCGTCCGGTCGGATCAAAGAAGGAATGCGCGCTGTTGGATTGGCTGCACTTGCAATTGGGTTTGCATTAAAAGGGGAGGTTTCTATATGTACTTCTTCCACATCTTTCAGCTGATTTGTTTCACGAATTAAAACACGTACTTTACGTGCGAAGGGTGATGCCGCTGCCATTATTAATTGCATTTTAATCTACCCTTTTAGCTTTAAGTCGTGAGAACATAGTGGCATCAATCTCAATACCTGGGCCACTTGGCCGAATACGAATGGTTCGCTTCCAACGTCCAGTTATGTTCACTTGCCTTGCATCACGGCGGGCTTTAAGGCCCTCATCGATACCATCTAAAATATCGTCTTCTGCCTGGTCATAACGTAATTTTGGGACTAACCGTATAGCAGCATAGGCCACTAATGCAATTGCCCCATACCATAAGGCCACACCCGCTAAGGGCGCCAAAGGTAAAGCCATAAAATCTCTCCTTTAATTTTACCCTACCCTAATTTGTCATGGGTATTCTATCTATTATTTCTAGTATTAGCACACTTACTTAGCTCTTTCACATTAATATTTCTGTCAGGTTTGTAACATAATAAAGGGCTTACATGAAAATTTGCCTGTATCGATGATGCCGTATAACAATAAAAAATATTAAGACCGTAAATAAAATACTGAGTAAAACATCCGAGGCAAAATGTCCTCCAAGACCTACCCTTAAAACACCAGAACCAATCAGTACAATGGTACTTAGCCCAACGGTAACAATTTGTACCCGAGCTCCACAATAGGCCCATGTCAGCAATGCCGCCACAATAAGGATTGCTGTAGCACCGGATGCCTCACCTGAAACAAAAGAGCAGTTGGACGCACATTGATTAGTAATTTCATAGAAGGGTGTGAACATTTTTTCTCCACCAAAATCAGTTATCTGAGATGGTCGAGCGCGACCCCAAAACTCCTTTAGAATAACATTCACTAATAAAACAGGCCCGAGTAAATAAACAAGTATACCAATTTCGAAATACTTAGAATTACCTCCCCTCAAGCGCAGAAAAAGAAATCCAGCTATGCAAAATATAAAAAGTAAAATTGAGACATTCCACACTAACTCTCTAAACGCGGAAAGCACTGAAACCTTACCTAAATAAAAACCATTACTTTGATTATAGAAGAACGCAGATGTTTCTTGATCAAGTTTAGGAAAAATTCCGAACATACCAGCGACCAAACCCGTGAGGGCAGCTGAACAAATCAACCATTTCCACATTATCGTCCCCAAGCAATTTTTAGTTCCGTGCACTTTTTCTGCCAAGCATTTATATTCAAAGAATGGCCCTCTTTAGCAAGCTGCTAAAATAGAAGAGTTTCATTACGTTTTTACCCTTTCACTTTTCGGATCATACATTGGCTGCAAGGATACTTCAGATTTCACCCTTGTCCCCGCAATATCGATTTCATAGGTCGAGGATAGCAAATCCAAAACAGTTTCACCCTTGCATGGCACATAGCCGAGGCCTATCGCAGCCCCTAAATGGTGGCCATAGCTTCCAGAAGACAGGTAACCCACGATTTTTCCATCCCGAAGGATCGTTTCATTATGGTACAAAAGTATTTCTGGGTCTGTTAGTTTGAACTGCACCAAACGCATATCCAAACCAACTTCTTTTTTACGCAATACAGCATCTCGACCAATAAAATTTGGCTTATCTGTTTTAACAGCAAATCCAAGACCTGCTTCTAAAACGTGGTCTTCACATGTGATATCATGCCCAAAGTGCCGGAACCCCTTTTCAATCCGACACGAATCCATCATGTGCATCCCACAAAGTTTGGCATCCAAGCTCTGTCCTGCCTCCCAAAGTATTTCAAAAGCGTGACCAGCAATATCAGAGCCGACATAGATCTCCCAACCCAGCTCGCCCACATAGGTGACGCGGTGTACTCGAGCTAGGCCCATTCCCAACTCAATTTTTTGTGCTGTTCCAAATGGGTTTATGTTGTTTGAGAAGTCATTAGGTGACACAAGCTCCAAAAGTTTTCGCGCATTTGGGCCCATAACAGCCAACACGCCCTCCCCTGCGGTGACATCTGTAATCACTACATTGAAATTGCCTTTATTTCGCATCATCCAAGTTTGATCAGCAAGGCGCGTTGCCGCCGGCGTTACAACCAAATATGCAATCTCAGAAAGGCGGGTAACAGTAACATCTGCCTCGATACCAGCGCGATTATTCAAGAACTGTGTATAGACAATTTTTCCAGCCGGCACGTCATATTGACCGCCACCAATATAGTTCATGAAAGCGCAAGCATCCGGCCCCTCGACACGAATTTTACCAAATGAGGACATGTCATAAATACCGATATTATTACGGACTGCCTTGTGCTCAGCTGCAACGTTATCAAAGAAATTTTGACGCTTCCAACTATATTCATATTCTGGCTTTTGACCTTTGTTGGCAAACCAGTTTGCCCGCTCCCAGCCTGACAACTCACCCATCACAGCACCCTGATCTAGGAGTTTTTGATGAAACGGGGTCCTGCGAACGCCCCGAGCTGTTTTCTTTTGCAAATAAGGAAAATGGTCAGCATAAAGCAAACCCAGGGTTTCTTTTGACCTTTCAAATAAGTATTGTTTGTTTCCCTGAAATGGCTCCATCCGGCTAATATCGACGTCACCCAAATCAAATGGCTTTTGACCATCTTCCATCCATTGTGCTAGCGCTTGACCAGCACCGCCTGCAGATTGAATACCAACTGAATTAAAGCCAGCCGCAACCCAGACATTATCCATCTCAGGTGCAAGACCCAAGTGATACGCATCATCAGGCGTGAAGCTTTCAGGACCATTGAAAAAAGTATGAATTCCAGCCTCACCAAGCATCGGAAAACGTTTTACTGCAGCCTCTAAGATCGGCTCAAAATGATCAAAATCCTCTGGCAACTGGTCGAACTCAAAATCACTTGGAATGCCAGCCATTGCCCAAGGCTTGGAAACAGGTTCAAACGCTCCCAACAATATTTTTCCCGCATCTTCTTTAAAATACGCACATTCATCTGGAACCCGCAGCACGGGCATTTGTGTGAGACCCTCAATCGCCTCTGTCACAATATAAAAGTGTTCACAGGCCTGCAGAGGTACATTTACTCCCAACATCCGCCCAACTTCATGACCCCACATTCCACCACAATTTATCACGTTTTCAGATTTAACTGTGCCACTTTCGCCCTGCTCATTTTCCCAATGAACTTCAGTAATCTTTCGCGCTTGGCGCGTCACACTAGTTGCCTTAGTGCGTTCAATAACCTGAGCCCCCATTTGACGCGCACCTTTGGCCAATGCCACTGCAATATTCGCAGGATCACCCTGCCCATCGAGAGGCAAATATACGCCACCAGTTACACCCTTAATATTAAGGTGTTCATATTTTGCTTTTACCTCAGAGGGACTGATTTCCTCAACTTCTACACCAAAGGCACGCGCCATCGCAGCTTGGCGAAAAATTTCTTCTTTGCGCTCTTCAGTCAAAGCCACAGTAATTGAACCACAGCGCTTAAAACCTGTAGCTACACCTGTTTCAGCTTCGAGATTTCCATAAAGTTCTTGGCTGTATTTTGCTAATTTCGTCATATTTGCTGTTGCACGTAGCTGTGCTATCAAGCCTGCCGCATGCCATGTCGTACCAGATGTCAGTTGCTTTCTCTCTAACAACACAACATCTTTCCACCCAAGTTTGGCTAGATGGTAAGCAACCGAACAACCGATGATGCCACCACCAATAATAACCGCACGTGCTTCGTTAGGAACCTGAGCCATTTGACCCTCCCTTTATGTCTATAAATTGAAAGAAGGTCGCAGCGGCTTTCACTAGACCTATTTGTGTAGAGTGATCGCAGGGCATTAAGGATACATCTCCGCATATTTTGCTTTGTAAACCGCAACCATTTCAGCCTCGCTTACCCCATCATCATAGGGCGGGGTTGAAAGGGCTTTAACCTGCGATATCCGAACAACCACAATTGCTTTGATACGGTGAAACAAATCTCCCCAAAGCACCGTCCATTTTGAAAAAATTCCATCAAAACCATCTGTTTCACGACGCAGAACAGATGTAAGACCGCGAATGCGCCAACCTTTTCGAGTGAATGGGTCCACAAAATTAACCTCCACCTTGGGGCTATGGCCAATATTATTAATGGAACCAAGCGACCAAACTGCTCCAAAAGCAATCGTTCGCTCATCCAAAACCAAAAACGTGCCGTTAGGCGACACTGACGGCCTCCCACCTGGAGAAACTGAGGCGACAAACCCCAGTCTCACAGGTGAAATGCAGTCTATGGCCGATGTACTTAGCATTACACTAAACTCCGAAGTGCTTTGCCATCATAGCAATATGCTTCGGCCCAACTTCGCAACACCCACCAATAGCCGATGCGCCCATTTCAGCCCATGTTTTAGCAAAATTCAAATATTGCTCAGGGCCAAGATCAGTGCGGGATTTCAAAAGATCCACTGTCGCATGAATGCTGTTAAAATCTGAATGAATCCCAGTGAAACCATTCGCGTAAGCACCCAAGTTAAAACCGCTCCCAGCCAAGACCGGCAAGCCTTGTGAGACTGCTTCTGGTACGGAACAATTTATCAAAACAGTCGCAGGTTGGAACTCTTCCAACATTAAAATTGCACCCGACAAAGGCTCACCTGAGCGCAACTTTGTACCATCACTGTCATCAACAGAAAGAGACACCCAAACCGGCTTGCCAGTGACGCCTGCACCCATGAGTCCACCACGAGCTTGATCAATCGATGACATCGTCTCTAGAATATGAAAATCGACATATTCCGCGTGAAGCCGAGCGATATCAGCATAAACCTCAGCTGCTTGCTCAGCTGGTGGTGCTTTATCTGGCTGATATGAAAATCCTTGAGGCCCCAAAGAACCCGCTACTTGACCCGAACCATGTGCATCACGCGCAGCTAAAGCCATTTCACAAGCAGATCGAGTCATTGGGACAAGTTGTTCTATCAAACCCTTGCTCATCAACCGGTCTGGTAAAATAGAATATGTATTTGTTGTAGCTATTTCAGCGCCAGCGGTAAAATATTCATCATGAATTGCACGCACACTTGCGGGGAAATCTAATAAAGCCTGCATCGACCAAAGGTCTGTAGCTTTACCTGCACGTTTGACCAATTCCTGGCCCATCCCTCCATCAAGTATTATCATCTAAAATCTTTCTTCTGGCTAAAAGCACTCTGGGGTTTAGAGCAACGCCCCAAGATCTGAAAAAGAAGGCGGGTATCTGCACCTTCACAATGATTAGGATCGTAGGCGCTCATTTTTTGGGTCCCATAAGGGTTGATCTGCTTGCACAACAGCCTTGCAACGCTGGCCAAAGATTTCAACTTCAACCTCTGTTCCTTCAACTGCAAGATCAGTGCGCAAAATACCCAAAGCGATAGATTTCCCAACACGATAGCCGAAACCACCTGAAGTTGTTTCACCCACAACATCTCCATTGTACAAAATTGTAGACATATAAGGAGCATCCATTTCAGTAGCATCTAAAGTCAATGTCACAAAAACTTTGCTACTGCCCTGCTGTTTTTCATTTTGTAAAGCAGTTTTGCCTGGAAAATCTTGCTGTTTATCAAGCTTCACAAATCGAGCCAAACCACCCTCGAACAGGCTGTAATCTGTGGATAGATCACCCTTCCATGCACGGTACCCTTTTTCAAGACGCAGGCTATTTAAAGCGTACATCCCAAAAGGTTTTGCCCCAGCTGAGATTACTGCATCGTACAAAGCCGGGATATTTTTATTGATCGCATGGATTTCCCAACCCAACTCACCCGCAAACGAAACCCGCAGCAAAGTTACACTTTGACCTGCAACAGTGGCGGGTTGATGCGTTAGCCAACTAGTGGAAAGATCAGCGTCTGTTCCCATTTTTGTCAACACGTCACGCGCTGTCGGACCCGTTACAATCAGTGTTGAAATTTCTGTAGTATGATCCGTAAGAGTGAGACCTACAGGGATCGAGTTTTTCAGAAGCTCAAAATCGTGCCACTGCGCAGATGCAGCTGTGATCAAGGTAAACTCATCATCGCTGCTGCGTATCAAAGACATCTCAGTCACAATTCGACCGCGTTGATCTGAGAAATACGCCAAGTTCATCCGGCCAACCTTGGGTAAGCCACCCGTGATGCGCCCACGCAAATATTCTGCAGCACCCCTACCTGAAAGGTTGAACCGGCTAAAGCCCGGAAGGTCGAGCACACCGCAATTGTCGCGAACGTTTTCAGCTTCTTCTTTGATCCGAACTGTCCAGGGACCTTCTCGGTTCCAAGTGTGTGTGGCACCCTCTGATATATCATCGCCATCTTTTGCAAACCAATTGGCCCGCTCCCAACCATTATACGATCCCATAACACCACCCATAGCATGCACTATATCATGCGCAGGAGACAGCTTTTTGTTGCGCCCAGCAGGCCATTCGTGATGCGGGAAGTGCATGGCATATTCATGGCCATAAACTTCCAACGCTTTTCGGTTACAGTAATCTTGATCAGTATAATCAGTGAAACGACGTGGGTCGACAGCCCACATATCCCACTCAGTTTCACCTTCCATAATCCATTCCGCAAGCACTTTGCCCGCACCACCACCTTGCGTGATACCAAAGGTAAAGACGCATCCTTCATAGGCGTTTTTAACACCCGGCATTGGACCGACCAAGGGCAGACCATCGGGTGCATATGGGATCGGACCATTGATAACCCGGCCAACACCTTGCGAACCCAAAATAGGCACTCGCGCCATGGCGTCTTCAATGTACCACTCCAAACGCTCCAAGTCATCGGGGTATAACTGAAAGCTGAAGTCATCTGGCATTGGGTCTTCTGGAGTAGCCCAATGCGCCTTACAATTACGCTCATATGGCCCAAGGTTCAGACCATTTTTATCTTGGCGCAGATAGTAGGATGAATCCACGTCACGCAGCAGAGGAACTTTTCGCCCATTAGTCTCAGTCCATTCTTTCAGCTCAGGAATTTCTTCAGTTAAGAAATACTGGTGGCTCATGACCGTCATAGGTACGGTGCGGCCTCCGTATGGTTTAAACCATTCACCAACTCGTTGTGCATAATAGCCTGCACAATTCACAACTTTTTCGCAGCGTATGTCGCCATCATCGGTGTGAACAAGCCATTCATCTCCAACCTGAGTAACACCAGTCGCCGGGCAGAAGCGTTGTATTTTAGCCCCCATCTCACGGGCGCCTTTAGCCAACGCTTGTGTCAACTGCGAAGGATCAATATCGCCATCATCTGGATCCCAAAGACCTCCGGCGAGATCGTGCGTTTCCATAAAAGGATAAGCATTTGTCATGTCAGACACCGACATCATTTCGATGCTCAAGCCTTGATAGCGGCCCATTGTGCGGGCGCGCTCAAATTCTTGCATGCGATTTTTATCATGCGCCAAACGGATCGACCCCGTTACATGGTAATTCATTGGATAATCCACTTCATCCGCCAAGCCTGCATATAGCCCAAGTGAATAACGCTGCATGTTCATGATAGCCCAGCTTGTGCTGAAGGACGGGCAATTGCCTGCGGCATGCCAAGTTGAACCTGCAGTCAGCTCATTCTTTTCAAGCAATACACAATCAGCCCAACCAGCTTTGGCCAGGTGGTAAAGAGTGGAAACGCCAACAACGCCGCCCCCTATAATGACAACACGTGCTGTGGTTGGAATTTCGCTCATCGTGGTCCCCCTCAGTCGATGATAAGACGCGCAGCTAGCCCGCCAAAAAGAATTGCAGTTAGTTTGTTCAGGATCTTTACCCGTTCACGCAAGGCAAATGCAAAATAGCCTAATACAGCGCCTAAGCACATGACAAAAAAGAGTCCGTATAACAAAAAAATAGTACCCAAAAATAAAATTTGGAGCCAGATCGGACCAATTTCTGGGTCGGTGAACTGTGGTATAAAAGCAAAGATGAACAGGGCCGTTTTAGGGTTCAAAACATTTGTAACAAACCCCCTTTTCATTGCGCGCATTGCACCCGAGGCTACCCTTCCAGGGGCCAATCTGCCATCGCTGCGCCACGCCTGAATTGCCACCCAGGCGAGGTAAATAGCCCCGACCCATCCAATTGCATCGTATGCTGTAGGATAGACCAGTAATGCAGCTGAAACTCCTGCTGCTGCAGCAAGGACATGAACCAAAACACCCAAGTTAACGCCAATGCCTGCCGCTATTCCAGTACAAGGTCCACCCACAACTCCACTTCCGGAAACAAAGATAAAGTCAGCTCCAGGCGTGATTATTAAAAGATATGCCGCCAAGACAAAAGTAATTAGCAGCGTTTTGTCAAACCCTAAAATAATATCCCAAATCATACTGCCACCCCAGTCTGAAGTGCTGAGAAGCCAAGAATCACACCGTAAAAAACAAAACAAACCGCCAATCCTCGGCGCATTGATACGTTTAGAATACGGGCCATTGCAGTCTTACCTAGTGCAGCGCCAAGGCTGGTATAGCCTGTATAGGATATCGCAGTGATACATAGCGCTGTGGGTAATATATAGAACATTTGATCCCAAATTGGGATGTCAGGTTGAACAAATTGGGTGAAGGCTGCTAGGTAACAAGCCAAAGACTTCGCATTGATCGTCGCAATTGCGAGTGCCTTGCCATAAATTGAACCAATTCTAACATTTTCCTTTGGAGCAACGGTCGCATTCATCCATCCGCGAACCCCTAAAAATATTAAGAAAACTGCACCTAAAATTTTAGCCACAGAAAACGCGGCGGTTGAGGCTGCGAGCAATGCGGTTATGCCAAAGGCAGACAAAAGTAAAAATACCAGTGCTTGGGTCAGGATAGCCAAAACAGCCCACATGCCACGTCGTATTCCAAAGATCACACCGTTGCTAATACAGTTTACCGCGTTTGGCCCAGGCGTGATCACACTAATTGACCAAAAGCTTGCGAATATTAACCAGGCTGAAAGGGTCATTAATACACCGGTGGGGCGATAACCCAAATAACAGTACACGGTTTATTCGAAGCGTTTTCCCAACAAAACAGCTCACCCTTGATTCGAAAACTATCTCCAGAATTTAGGAAGTATTTTTTTTCACCAATCCATAAATTTAATTTTCCAGTCAGAATATAGCCGACCTCTTGGGTGGGTCTGGAGACTGGTGGATCAAGTTTTGCACCTGGCTCAAACGTCGAATACAGCATTTCAAAATCATCAGTCAAATCTGGTGAAATTAGCTCTTCAACTAGGCCCGCCTCACGACTGCCGATTGGCCTCCGAGCGTTTTTACGTACGACGTATCCCGCTTCCCCAACCGGAGCGGCGCTCGCACCGAACAATGAAGAAACTGAGACATCAAGCGCTTTGGCCATATCGCGTATATCGTTAATGCCCGGTTCTGATTTATCGCGCTCAACTTGGCTGAGCCAACCAACCGAGCGGCTCAACATACCTGCCAAACCGACCAAGGTCAGGCCACGTGCTTTTCGCAGGGCTCTAATATCCGCCCCTATAGTACGGTTGGTGAGAGAACCTTGAATCATCTTAGTGAAATTATTTCCATTTTTTTCACGGTTGCACTAAGTGATGAAAAAAATCAAGAAAATTTCATATGTGGGCCACTAAGAAAAAACCTTAGCCAGAATAATTTCAAGTTCCGCTGCGTCTTGTTCCGTAAATGCGTTGGGCTGGTCGCTATCTATATCCAATACAGCAATCAACGCGCCAGCCTTATCCCAGACGGGCAAAACCAGCTCAGACATAGTTGAACTTGCGCAAGCGATATGCCCCTCAAACGCCTCAACATCCGCAACCAATTGAGTTTTGCCAAGACGGGCCGCCGCACCGCATACGCCTCTTTCAAATGGTATTTTTAAACAACCATGACTTCCTTGGTATGGTCCAATCTTCAACATGCCCGGACTTGTTACACGGTAGAAACCAGTCCAGTCGAAACGATGGTCACTATGATAAAGCTCACAAACCACCGTAGCCATAAGTGAAACAACATCTTCCTCACCCTCAGTCAGGCTAGAAATGGTTTTCCTGAGGTGCGCATAATAAACTTTATTCACCGGACTGCCCCCTAAACAAGCTCAATTGCAATGGCAGTGCCTTCGCCGCCACCGATGCAAATAGCGGCAATTCCTCGCTTCAAACCCCGGGTCTCAAGTGCATTTAACAAGGTAACAATAATCCTAGAACCAGAGGCGCCTATTGGATGGCCCAAAGCGCAAGCACCTCCGTTCACATTCACAATATCTGAGCTAAGGTCCATTTCACGCATAAAGGCCATCGGCACGACCGCAAAGGCTTCATTCACCTCCCAGAGATCTACATCAGATACTGACCAGCCCAATTTTTTCAAAAGCCTTTGTGTTGCGGGTACGGGGGCTGTAGTAAACCAACCTGGAGCCTGCGCATGGCTGGCATGGCCCAGAATTTTAGCACGTGGTGAGAGCCCCAATGTCTCTACAACTTTAGTGTTTGCAATAACCAGGGCCGCAGCACCGTCCGAGATCGACGAAGAATTAGCCGCTGTTACAGTACCACCTTCACGAAAGGCAGGTTTTAGAAGGGGGATTTTTTCTGGCCGTGCATTGCCTGGCTGTTCATCCTCCGCAATTTTAACTTCAGCTTTACGCGTTTTTAACAAAACTGGCGAAATCTCTCGGGCAAATGCTCCACTTGATTGAGCCACTTTAGCCCGGTCCAAAGACCGCAAAGCGTATGCATCTTGATCCTCACGCCTGAATTGATAATGCGTTGCACAATCTTCTGCAAAACTGCCCATCAGACGGCCTTCTTCATAGGCATCTTCGAGACCATCAAGAAACATACTGTCTTTGACCTGGCCATGCCCAATACGCGCACCATCGCGCATTTTGGGTAAGAGATATGGTGCTTGCGTCATACTTTCCATGCCACCCACAACCATCATATGACTGGCGCCCAATGCTAATTGATCAAACCCCATCATTGCGGCTTTCATCCCTGACCCACACATTTTGTTGATAGTAGTCGCAGGAACATCTTCACTAAGTCCGGCAGAAAATCCGGCCTGACGTGCCGGTGCTTGACCTTGGCCCGCCGGAAGCACACAACCCATCAACAGCTCATCAATATGAGCCACCGGCACTAATGATTCCGCTACTGCTGCGGCAATCGCAGCCCCTCCTAAAGAACTAGCACTGGCGCTAGAAAGCACGCCCTGCATTGCACCCATAGGGGTACGAGCCGCACCCAAAATATAAACTGCTTCCATGAAATGCCCCAATCAATACTGTTAGATAACTTATGCCTTCTTGTTTACAATTTACACAAGGCCTGCAGATAAAAAGGCCATTAGGGCCTCAAAAAACCCAAATACGTTACAAAAAGTAAAAGGGGGTATTTTAGTAATTTTCAACCTACTTCACTTCTTAGTAAGATTACCGTTTTCAAATTTAATTATAAGAAATTTCTTACTTTATTGAAAACTATACAAACTAGGAAGGATTTAACCATCAAAATCCGTGACAGAGAAATATAGTTTGTAAACTTAAGCTGAAAAAAAACACACTCGTAATAGCTCAAATATTCAGTATGATTTCGCTACATTGGTAACTTTGAGGCAGGCTAAATAATGCGCGATTTTCAATTTCCAGGACGTTCTGCTGTTTTTGCTGAGAACGGAATGTGCGCCACATCACACCCTCTCGCAGCGTCCACCGCCATAGATATCTTGAAATCTGGCGGCAACGCCGCCGATGCAGCGGTCGCCGGTGCAATTCTTTTAGGAGTTTGTGAGCCACAAATGACCGGCCTGGGCGGCGATATGTTTGCGTTAATTCAACAGGGTCCAACATCCAATGTCATCAGCCTTAATGGATCAGGTCGCGCACCTAAGGCAGCAACATCAGAAGCAGTAAGGGCTAAAGGACACAAAACAGTTCCATTGCACTCAGTGGACGCAATAACAACACCCGGGGCTATAGATGGATTTTGTTCTCTTATTGCAAAATTTGGAAGCCAAGATTTATCAGACATTTTAGCCCCAGCCATTTGGTATGCCCGCGCCGGCGTGCCTATTGCGCCCCGCGTGGCATTCGACTGGGCTGGGGGCGCAAATGCATTACAGGGCAGTGCCCGTAATAAGTATCTAATCAACGGTGAAATACCTCGTGAAGGGCAGCTATTCAAAGCGCCTGAGCAAGCGCTTGTTCTAGAACAAATCGCCCAGAACGGACGGAATGGTTTTTATACAGGACCCGTTGCGGAGGATATGGTTAATTCTCTTAAAGCGCTTGGTGGAGTTCATACTATGGATGACTTCGTTGAGACCCAGTCTACCTTTGGGGATCCCTTGAGAACCGAATATAAGGGCCTCGAAATGATGGAGCACCCTGCCAATGGACAGGGAGCAACGGCACTACTCATGCTCAACATGATGAAACATTTCAATTTTGAAAAAATGGACCCAATGGGCGCCGAGCGGGCACATATCGAGGCTGAAATCGCCAAGCTAGCTTATGACGCTCGCAACCGGTTTCTTGCCGATCCTGATTATGTTACCCGCATAGCCCACATGCTTGCTCCAGAAACAGCCAACCAGCTAGCCACACTCGTGAACCCTGCACGCGCAATAATAAATCCAGGTGCCATTTCTGAAGCTGTACACAAAGACACTGTTTACATCACTGTGGTCGATAAAAACCGCATGTCTGTTTCTCTAATCTATTCCATCTTCCATTCGTTTGGATCCGGTCTCGCATCAGATACTTATGGTGTATTATTCCAAAACCGAGGTGCAGGATTCAGTCTGCAGAAAGGTCATCCAAACGAGTTGGCGGGTGGTAAAAGACCGATGCACACAATCATACCTGGGATGTTATCAAAAAACGATCGCATGATTATGCCGTTTGGAGTTATGGGTGGGGCCTATCAACCCAATGGACATGCTAGGTTCCTTTCAAACATGGTTGATTTTGGAATGGACAATCAAGCGGCCATAGATGCACCAAGATGTTTTTCAGAAAATGGTGTGATGAAGGTTGAACGAGGATACAGCAACAGCGTCCATCAAAGCCTGTCAGAGATGGGCCACAAAGTAGAGATAGCAGACGGACCAATCGGGGGTGCTCAATCAATATTAATACAAGAAGACGGAGTTTTGAAAGGGGCCTCCGACCCACGAAAAGATGGGTGCGCTTTGGGCTATTGAACTGGGGCTCTCAATTCATTTGGAAGTGAAGGGGATACGCTCCATCTTGGAATGGACCAAAAATATCTAAAACGTCTGGATGATCGACAGGTTCACCTGAGCTATCAACAACTAAATTTTGCTCGGAGACATAGGCTATATAGTAACTCTGATCGTTCTCAGCAAAGAGGTGATAGTAAGGTTGATCTCGTACGGGTCGCACCTCTTCCGGGATGGAATTATACCATTCTTCAGTGTTTGAAAATTCAGGATCAACATCGAAAATTACACCACGAAACGGATATTTTTTATGACGGACCACTTGACCCAAATGATATTTAGCTTGCGCTTCCACTCAACCCACCCCCTACAAATCAATTAACTTATTTTGCGTCACAGTGTCCATGCCACACAAAAACATTTTGAAAATAACTTTAACTTGCTGGTAACTTTTCCGAAGCCTTTCCAAAAAGGTAAGCTGTCCAATTGCAACACCATCCGAATTGATATAGTTTTGAAAAAAAAGTAAAACAATACTAATACTAATAAAAAAATTGAGTGACGAAATGAGCAGTCTTCTTCGTGCCATTGTTATGATAACCTTGTTGGCAGGGTGCGCAAGCTTTGGTGGCAACGCCAACGCACCGCGATCTTTGAATAATGCGTGTGCTATTCTGGATGAGAGGCCAAGGTTTCTTTCTGCCTTCAAAGCGACAGAACGCAAGTATGGCGTGCCTGTAGCTGTGCAGATGTCGATGATCTGGCAAGAAAGTAAGTTCAAGGCCCGAGCGCAGACACCCCGTAAATACTTATTTGGGATTATACCAAGAGGACGACAGAGCTCAGCCTACGGATACGCCCAAGCCCTTGATGGCACTTGGAAAGAATACAGAAAACAAGCACGAAGATGGGGAGCCCGCCGCACCAGCATTCGTGACGCATCAGATTTCATGGGATGGTATATGGATAGATCCAAGAAAAGGTTGGGTCTATCAATGTCAGATACTCGTAATCAGTATATCGCTTATCATGAGGGTCACACAGGTTACAAACGCGGCAGTTATCGGTCTAAAAAATGGCTGCTAAATATAGCAAACAAACTTCAAGATCGTGCCATAATGTATCACGCACAACTTCAGAAATGCCGAAAAATTTAAAAAGAGCTACGTACTACTGGGTGCGTTTTTGCATCTCCGCTTGAATATTGAATAGAACGTTCGGTATGCGCTGACCTTCAGTCCAATCTCCAATAATAATTTTCGTAACATTGCCCTCATTGTCGTCAACAATCCATTGTTTCAACTTTATTGGGTTTTCCGAAAAGATCAGCTGAATAGCCCCACGATTTGGATTCTCTGGATCTTGTAGTATCAGAATGGTACTCAAACCATCTGCCATATGACCAACGACCATATCTTCTTGCCCCAAATCAACTTTATTCTCTAAAATAATTTTCAGGGGGGTTTGGCTTAAAGGGAACCGTGTTGGCCCCTCGTTTGCCTTAGGATCAAAAACGGCGACTTGGCCACCCCCAACAATAACCAAGGCAAGACTGGGAAGATCATATTCGAACCGAATACGGCCTGGTCGCTTAATGATCAATTTTCCTGTTGAGATACTTTTGTCATCATTAAATTGGGTAAAATTTGCTTCAGCAGTGCCAAGTTTGTTGAGATAAGACGATATCTGAGCCAGACTTATTTTTTCAGCATGGGCAGGTACTGCGAAAACTATTACAAGGAATAAAATATATTTCATTCCTTGTGTCTAACTTACTTTCTCCCAACACAAAAAGCCTAAGTTATCTAAAAATATATAATCACAGCTAATGAGCGATTCCTAGCTAGCCTCGCTCTGGGACCAGTATTTCACGTTTTCCAACATGATTAGCTGAGCTTACCAGGCCATTATCTTCCATTTGTTCTACCAAACGCGCCGCTTTGTTATATCCAATCGCCAATTTTCGCTGAATATAGCTGGTCGAGCACTTACGATCCTTAATCACAATCTGCACAGCGGTGTCATACAAAGCATCCTCCATATCAGAGTTTCCACCGAGTCCGAGAACCGCATCAATGCTGCTTTCTTTGTCATTAGAAGGGCCCTCTACAACGCCTGAAAGGTAATCCGGTGGACCAAATTTCTTAAGATGGTTAACCACCTCTTCCACTTCCTCGTCTGAGCAAAATGGCCCATGAACTCGCGTGATCTTGCCACCACCAGCCATATAAAGCATGTCGCCCATCCCCAAAAGCTGCTCGGCTCCCATTTCTCCTAGGATCGTACGGCTATCAACTTTTGATGTGACCTGGAATGAAATCCTTGTTGGAAAGTTGGCCTTGATGGTCCCAGTAATCACATCAACCGACGGTCTTTGAGTGGCCATAATAATGTGAATACCAGACGCACGAGCCATCTGTGCAAGACGTTGAATGCAGGCTTCGATTTCCTTACCCGCGACCATCATTAGATCAGCCATCTCATCGACGATAACCACAATATATGGCAACGTTTCAGGGGCAAACTCTTCGGTCTCGAATAATGGCTCACCAGTCACATCGTCAAACCCAGTCTGAACCGTGCGGTTAAATAATTCATCTTTGGACATAGCGTCTTTTACACGGCTATTATAACCATCAATATTTCTAACACCCATTTTCGACATCTTGCGATACCGGTCTTCCATTTCACCAACCGTCCATTTCAAGGCAACCACTGCCTTCTTTGGATCCGTAACGACAGGACTTAATAAGTGTGGAATACCATCGTAAACACTCAATTCAAGCATCTTAGGGTCGATCATGATCATCCGACATTCTTCTGGACTCAATCTATAAAGTAATGAAAGAATCATTGTGTTGATTGCCACCGATTTACCGGAGCCTGTTGTACCCGCTATTAGCAGGTGAGGCATCTTTGCAAGGTTGGCAACAATAGGCTCACCGCCAATATCTTTGCCCAATGCAAGTGGCAGTTGCATATTAGCGTCACCAAAATCACGCGCTGAGAGAATTTCTCTTAAGGCGCACATTTCACGATTTTCATTTGGTAGCTCGATCCCAATAACTGAACGGCCTGGTAGGGTGCTCACACGTGCAGACAATGCTGACATGGAGCGTGCAATGTCATCTGCTAGGCCAATCACTCGACTGGCTTTCAAGCCCGGTGCAGGCTCAAGCTCATACATCGTCACAACCGGACCTGGACGCACACTAACAATTTCACCTTTCACACCATAATCATCCAGAACACTTTCCAGCATACGGGCATTACTTTCCAAAGCATCATCACTCAACACATGACGCTCAATCGATTCAGGGTTCATCAAAAGGCTCAAAGGCGGCATTTCAAAGTTCTGTGCACCAGTAGTCGGCTCAAATTGAAGCTTAGGTTGGAGTTCTGCTTTCGCCTGAGAAGACTGTTGAATGGCCCTTTTTAACGGGTGTTGTACCACTTGTTTCACGGGAGCCATCATTGGAGTTTCGCTTAAATGGCTGCTGGTGTCATGGTCGAACCTGGTCGTACCATCCTCTGGGTCATAAGAACTATCTTTTTCATCAATTAAATCATAAGCTTCAGGCTCTAACACTATGGGCCGCGGAGACATAGGACGTCCATGTTTCTCAGTGACAATCGGCAATTTTCCATCTGCAGTCAGAGTGGGCTGTGGCGCCCGTGCTCGAATTGCATCGGCAATCTTGCCACGAATTCTATCTTCTTCAATGCTTGTATTAGTACTATCCCCCTTGTTAATAGTTGGGGAAAATTTTTCTAGCGCTACGTTCCGCTTCAAAAGCGCAGGGACACGCGCAAACAGCGACTTCGGTGCTGGCAGAGGCACATCACCACCACGACTAACCGGCATTACAGGGTTTTCCCGTATTACAGAAGCGACCCTTGCGGACTCTTTAGCAGAGGTGAGGTTTGGCTCAACGGTCATGCTGTAAAAACCTGGCTGCACTTGACGTTTTTCATCATAATTTATGGAAGCTTCAGCTTTTAACTCAGAGCGCGCCCTTAGCTTTGCACCAATAATTACAACCAATGCACTTAAAGCCAAATTCATTCCACGAAATATTAACTTGATTTCACTGGGAACAAAGCCAGCAACATAAAAACCCAAAATAATGACCAAGATCCCTAATACTAGAGCGACAGCGTTTGCACCCAATGCCGCTGAACCTGGCAAAATTTGAAGAATCATAAACAGGACAGTGTCACCAAACAGCCCACCCATAGAAAAACTATGCAGCCAACCAGAAACAGGCGTAAGTGTAGCAGCATAAATAGATATGAAAGCCCAAAATATTGGAGCATAAATCATACGAGTTAACATACGCTCACTTCCGCCATGAGCCATAAGCCGTAAGCCCCACGCAAGAAAGACTATGGGCAAACCCCAACCACCGTACCCCATAATTTTTATGAGCGGTGTCGAAATTGCAACGCCAAATGGTCCCGCAATGTTTGATAGTTCACGCGTACCTGTGGCTACCCAAGCGGCATCTTCCGCAGAATAGCTAGCTATGACAATTGATAAAAAAAGACCAACAAAAAACAAAAGTAGACCAAATGCTTCTTGGCCTCGTCGCTCTAGGAACGCTTGTGTTGATGCATCCAAAAGCGGATCACGTCCGCGGGTTGGGTGAGCCATGTAAACCTCAAAATTATTTATACAAACAGTCGCGAATAATACTTAATCCACGCTGCGTTTCTTCTATTGGAGCCACCAAGGCAACTCGGACGTAACAAGACCCAGGGTTCTGCTCGTTTGCGACTTGCCCCAGATATGTTCCTGGTAGCACCCGCACCCCTTTTTCGGTCCACAGTTTTAATGCTGCATTTTCGTCATTTTCGACAGGTAACCACAAGAAAAAACCTGCTTCTGGGGACTTATATGCATTAATTTCTGCAAAAATACGGTCAGCTGCCTCAAATTTGCCACAATAGAGCTTTCTGCTGACCGAGACATGTTCATCATCGGCCCAAATTTTTGCAGAAACATGTTGTATTGGTCCCGCTACAGGACAACCAGCATAGGCACGCAACTGTTTTATACGTGCTATATTTTTTGGCCCTGATACCACAAACCCAGACCGTAAACCTGGTAAGTTTGATCTCTTCGAAAGAGAATGAAATGCGACGACACGCTCAGGATCTGCTCCCATTTGAGCCACAACCTCCAAAGCGCCTGGCGGCGGCGCATTACGATAAATCTCGCTATAACACTCATCAGCAAAAATTTTGAAATCGTGCTTTTCAGCTAATGCAATCAGGCGCTGCCAATAAGACAGGCTAGCAACAGCACCTTGCGGGTTTGACGGTGAGCATAAGAAAAAGGCTGAAGTCTGATCCAAATCACCAGGGTCTAATAGGTCCAGATCTGGCAGGAAACCCGTTTCCAAAGTGGCGGGTAGGTAAATAGACTCTGCGCCAACCGTCATGGCGGCAACTGTATAAACTTGGTAAAACGGGTTGGGGATCAAGACTTTTGACCCTGAAGGGCAAAGTGCCACAACTGCATTAAACAGTCCCTCACGCGTTCCATTCAGCACCATAATTTCAGTATCAATAGCGATCGAAACACCGTAACGACGGTTTAAAAAATCACCTATAGCACTCCGTAATTTCAAAGTGCCATTATTTTCAGGATAGCTATTGAACCCTGACAAAGCTTCATTCAGTGTTGGTCCAACCCAATCTGGAAATTTATGCTTAGGTTCACCGATGGCCATATTAATAACGTCACCACCAGGACTATGTCCGTCAAGTAAGGACCGTAATCGAGGCCAAGTAGCTATGGGCAGCGCGTCAAATCGGGTTGGAAACATTTTTTAGTCCTTTTCAGTCACGATCAGATTTAGGCTACGTCACTGATAACAAAAAATTGAAAATATAAATCAAGCTAAAGCATTTTCTACAGCAGCTCCCAAACGTAATAAGTTATGTTCTTGCATCGGCGGACATAACATCATGAGACCACAAGATAGAAAACCTGTTGGCAGTGTTAAACTACACGAACCCATCAAATTTCCAACCCGAGTGTTGCGTAAGGCGAGTATATTTTCTGTAACGTAATAATCATGGTCCTTCGTTAAACGATCGATGTTTGGTGGTAAAATTGGTGAACTCGGTAATAGCACTGCGTCATAACCAGACGTAATCTCATAATAGCCTAATCTAAGCTGATCTAACTGCTGCCATGCGGCCACATAGTCTGGAGCAGAAACATTGGCACCGCTGCGAAAGCGCGAAAGAATTTCTTCAAACATTGCATCAGGATTGGCCTCAATAACGTCCTTCCATGTTCCGTAAGCTTCGGGCGAAAAGAGCAGTCCAGATAAGTCAAGTGCTGGAACAACCTGAGGAATTGAAACTCTATCAACCGTAGCTCCCATTTTACGAAGCTTGCCTAACGCATTCTCAAACGCTAACTTAGGCGCTTCACGGACATCTTTGGTTGAGGAAAAATCACAAACTGCAAACCTTCGTCCCTTAAGTTTAGCATTGGTTAAGTCGACAACACCACTGCCTTCAAGTACTGCTAATCCTAATGCTGCATCCTCAACAGATCGGCATAAAGGACCTACTGTGTCAAATCTTGCGCAGAGTGGAAGCACACCTAATAGAGACAAACGACCAGAGGTAGTTTTCAAACCAACCAAATCATTCCAAGCCGCTGGAATGCGAACAGACCCACCAGTATCTGATCCAATAGCTAATGGCGCCAATCCGAAAGCCACAGAGGCAGCCGCTCCTGATGAGGAACCTCCTGAAACTGCTGCATGATCGTTAACACAAGGAGATGTAGCTGTAGACGGATTGAAACCCAGGCCAGAAAAAGCTAATTCAGAAAGATGGGTTTTACCTAGGCAAACAAGGCCAAGTGCAGTCGCAGTTTTGAGTACTTCGCAATCCGCCTCTGGCACACGGCCCTTTAGAAGTTTACTGCCGCCTTCTGTCAAAATGCCCGCGGTGTCGAATAGATCTTTCCAAGATACTGGCACACCATCCAAGGCAGATTTACGTTGCCCATGCTCTGCCCTATCAGCTGCGGCGCTGGCTTCAGCTAACGCTCGTTCAGGTGTAACCAGAGTATAAATTCGATCTCGAAAAGGGTGAACATCAATAGCTTCAAGATATGTTTGCGTTAAAGTAACCGGGTCAATATTACCACTTTCAATCCCACGACCGAGGCTCGCTGCGCTCATAGCCAACCATCTTTTCATCAACATTCCTCCAATTAGTAATGCCACGCTAGCGATGTCGCACCCCCTCGACAATGTCCCTTCTCTACCCCATGTCTGTTTTATGAATTATGAAGTGATAATAGCAGGCGGCGGCTTGAACGGTCTTACTCTGGCATTGGCATTGGATCAGGTTGGGATATGTACCGCTGTGATAGATCGCCAAACAACTGCTTCTATGAAACTTTCCGGTTTTGATGGTCGCTCCTACGCGCTTTCCGCAGCCAGCAAGAAAATGCTTTCAGTATTGGATGTTTGGCCCAGCTTAGCACGTAATGCCGAGCCAATGCTTGAGATTAAAGTTACAGATGGGCAAGCTGGTGCTGCCCCTTCTCCCTTCATGATGGAATTTAGGCAGGAAGATATGCCAGAAGGTCCAATGGGTTACGTCGTTGAGGACCGTCACTTGCGATTGGCATTGTTTGATGCCATCAAACGATCATCAGTTACTCACCTTCCCTCAGAAAATATTATAAGTCATGATATAGAATTCGCGCAGGTATCAGTGACTTTGGGAGACAAAAGTTGCCTTCAAGCCCCGTTGTTGGTCGGTGCGGATGGTCGCGCCTCTCAGATCGCAAAGGATGCTGGTATTACCCGCGCGGGGTGGGCTTACGAACAATCATCTTTGGTCTGCGCAATTCAACATGAGAAACCCCACAATAACATCGCACACCAATACTTTATGTCTGCAGGCCCACTTGCCATCTTGCCCCTTTCTGGCAATCGAAGCGGTATTGTCTGGACAGAAAAAACTGAGACCGCACAAGCCATTAATGCCTTAGATGATGCGGCTTACCTTGAAATCCTACAACCGCGGTTTGGAAACTTCTTAGGTAAAATCTCACTGGCTGGTAACCGCTATACCTATCCTCTTAGCCTATCAACAACGTACAGCATGATCAGCCAACGGCTTGCTTTAGTAGGAGACGCCGCCCACGCGGTGCACCCCATCGCAGGCCAAGGATTGAATGCTGGGTTTAAAGATGTTGCCGCATTGGCAGAAGTCTTGTGCAATGCCCGACGGCGCGGTCAAGATCTCGGTGTTCAAACTGCACTTGAGGAATATCAACGTTGGCGCCGTTTTGACAACGCTATTTTATCCCTAGCGACAAATGGCTTTAATAGATTATTTTCAAACGATAACCCAATAAGTCGTGGGCTGCGTGATCTCGGTATGGGTTTAATAAACAATTCCCATTCGATCCGACGCGCTTTTGTTGCTAATGCAGCAGGTACAGCCGGGGAAGTCCCTAAACTTATGCAGGGGAGCAGGCTTTAAATACCGGTTAGTAATTTACTCGATGTCTCGCGCCTCACTAACCAACATGATCGGAATGCCTTCTCTAATAGGATAAGCTAGGTGAGCAGATTTACTCACTAATTCTTGTTCAGCAACATTATATGTCAGAGGCCCACCCGTTTGGGGGCAAATCAGAGACTCTAGCATTTTACGATCCATATCGTTCACTGTACTGGTATCTCCTCTGATCCACCACGCAATGCAAACTCGATTAACGTAGCCAAGGTTTCACGCCGTGTAGAAAGGCTTGGTGCTTCCAAAAGTGCTTGTTTATCTTCAGGTTCAAAAGGGCACATCATCGACAATGAATTGATCAATAATTCATCTTCAGCTTCCTTCATAGTTTCCCAATCCGTTGAAAGTTGCTGACCTTCAAAGTATTTTTTTAAATTTACCAAAAATTTTGGACGGTCAAAATTAGCGTCCTGTTCGATATCACCTAGGTCATTCTCAAACCCTTCCCAAGTTACATGGCACCGGCGATAGGCAGGAAAGCCCTCGACCTCTTCCTTTACTCGAAAGCGGCTCATTCCGGTGAGGGTAACCATATAACGGCCATCGTCAGTTTCGGAGATTTGTGTCAAGCGGCCCGCACATCCGATTGAATGCAAAACCATATCTCCACCTCGAGCAGCATAAGGCTGAACCATCCCAATGAACCGACTGCGCGTTTTCATGCAATCTTCAATCATGCTGAGATAACGTGGCTCAAAAATGTGCAAAGGAAGCTTTGAGCGTGGCAAAAGTAAAGCTCCCGGCAAAGGGAACACTGGGATGACGTCGGGCATGTCGTATTTTAAATTCATATCGTTCATTTAGAGCAGATCATACATCATGCAAATATTAATGATGACAATTTACGGCGTCCGTTGAGCACAGTAGGGTCATTAGCTGGCAAAGCGTCAAAAACAGTGAACAGCTGCGCCTTCGCTGCACCATCGTTCCAGCTTTGATCCCGGCGGAATAGCTCCAATAATTGCTCAACCGCACCCGCTGCATCATCTGCTGCATGCATTGCCGTTGCCAAATCAAAACGGGCTTGATGGTCGTCTCCATTAACCTCAACTGCCGCTTGTAGCTCAGCCAACGGACCTACATTTATAGCTTGCTTGGCCAGTTCCAGCTGCGCGTGAGCCGCTTCGAGTTCAGGCAAATCACTAATTTCGGAAGGAGCCCCGTTTAAAATAGCTTCCGCTTGCTCTAGATCACTCAAAGCAAGATGTGACCTTACAAGCCCTGCATAGGCTGCAACATTTACCGTATCTTCTTCCAAAATTGCCGCAAAAGTTTGTGCGGCATCCGCCGCCTCTCCCGCCACCAGCATCTCTTCGGCCGCGATGATAGCGTCTGCCAAACCCGAATCCTCAACTCCGCCGCCCAACTCGGTGACCCTATCAACAAAGGCCTGAATTTCTGATCCTGGTACGGCACCCTGAAAACCATCAACCGGTTTCCCCTGCCAAAATGCGTAGACTGTTGGGACGGTTTGAATTTGCAACTGACCAGCAATTCCTTGGTTTTGGTCCACATCAACTTTAACCATTTTAACAGCGCCACCGGCCGCCGTTACAGCCGCCTCAAGCGCAGGTCCGAGTGTTTTACAAGGGCCACACCATGGGGCCCAAAAATCTACAATCACCGGAACAGTTTGTGACATTTCGATAACGTCTTGTACGAAGGTCTGCTCTGATACATCTTTGATCAAGTCTGCTGAAGGCGCGGGTGTTGCGTTCAATTCCATCATAATAACTTCCTTTTGTGTTATGCACTATATGAGGTCCAAAGCTTTCTTTGCCAAGAGGTATTTAGATATCAAATGTTGCAAAGACTGGGGCGTGATCTGACGGCTTTTCCCATCCGCGCGCAGCACGCAGAACCCGGCTCGAATGCGCGCTCTTTGAAATATCTGAAGTGGCCCAGATATGATCTAAACGGCGACCTTTGTCCGCCTGATCCCAATCTTTAGCGCGATATGACCACCAGCTATATAATAAACCTTCCGGAATGTCTTGGCGGGTTACATCCACCCAATCCCCAGCCTCCATAACTTGATTAAAATGTTCCACCTCAATCGGTGTATGACTAACAACTTTTAGAAGCTTTTTATGATCCCAAACATCATCCTGCCTAGGAGCAATATTGAGGTCACCCACTAGAATAGCTCGGTGGGGTTTTTCTGCTAAAAAACTATCACGTAACTCTGTCAAGTAATCTAATTTCTGACCAAATTTCTGGTTCTTTTCACGATCGGCCAATTCACCGCCTGCAGGGACATAGTGGTTATGGATCATAACTCCGTTTGGCAAACGGCCCGCCACATGCCTTGCGTGCCCCAAATTGGCAAGATCCAAACCACCACAATCATCGAGAGGGATTTTTGACAAGATCGCGACGCCATTATAGCCCTTTTGTCCGCGTGCTACCATGTGGGAGTAACCCAACGCCACAAATCCTTGTGTGGGAATCAAATCAACCGGGCTTTTACACTCCTGTAAACACAAAACATCAGGAGCATCATTTTGTAGCAAGTCCAGAACGATAGGTTCGCGCAATCTTATTGAATTGATATTCCAAGTGGCGATAGTAAATTTCATGTTTGTGCTCCGGTCTAAATAGGCCTTAAATAACTATACTGGATGTGCGGCATTCGCCAATAAATTTTGACATCAAATCATTTCAATGACATCTTTATCTATCGCAAGCACATAACCGCGGCGTGCAATATTTTTGATTAACAGAGCACTGACCATCTGATTACCCAAGCTGTCCCGCAAACGTTTAATGCGAGTGGCACCTGCAGCCTCATCACAATCAGCAGTTGATTTACCAACAATCATAGCTTCAAGCTCAGCGCCACTCAAAACATCGCCATCCATTCGAGCTTCGGCAAGAACTGAGAACGTTTCAATTGCAGCTGGTGTCAGCTGGAATTCCATATTGTTCAAAATGACAAGGTTTTCATCTCTACTTATAAGTAACGAAGACACCTGAATACCAGAAGATTCAATCTTTGCCATACGTCGATTAAGCAGCAGAAGCATTCCCAAAAAAGCGAGCGCCGCCACCAGCAGCGCGGTGGCCATCAGCATCAGGACAAAAATCACCATCCGGTAACTTGCTAGTGTATCAGAAAAGGCAGTGCCAGACTGGGCCAATATCTCAAGCAAATTAATTTCATTTTGACTAGTCAAGGCGTCGTTACGAACAAAAATCTGTTCTACTCTGACATTGAATGCATTGGCATCAGGCAATGTCCAAAGCAACCAGGCCCCAGTTACAGTCAAGATGCCAATTATTACGACTAATCCACCAAAAATAATCAAACGTGTGGTTTTACGTGTCTCAGTAGCGGAGGAAATTTTCACCAGCGTTTGCTTTCTGTTGAGGTGTTGGGTTCGAAGCCGATACTGACAACAAATTAAGCAAAGTCCAACCTTGCAGCAACAATCTTTGCGTAACAACCTTTTGGGCTTCCTCAAAACTACACTGCTGATCCGTCAATTCCATTACACCGTAGTGTAGTTTAAGTGGATCATCCTGCTTTGCCTTATAGTCGACAAAGCAAAATGCTTGCACAGCGGTTGCCAAGAAAGTGGCGGATATTATGATAATATATCTCATATTTTAAAAGTGCCGTTTTTCCCTATGTTATTCAATAGCAAAGCCACACAATTGCATAACGTTCGATTGATATTGCTTATCGTTTCGAAACCCGCCGAAGCTAATCGCACAAAAGCCAAATACAGCACGAAAGGAACACTCTGTGCAATCCTACCTTATCAAAGCCTTTCTCATCAGCGCCATCACTATTGCTGGGCTCAGCGCTACCCCCTGCAGCAGCAAATAACGACGATGCCTTAGGCAAATTTCTGTTCAGAGCAGTGAGCCTAATGATTTTGAGCCAGGCCTTCAGTGAAAAAGATGACCCGTCACCAAAAGTCAGAAAGCTTACATACCAAGAACCAGAACCTTTAACTAAAAACCCAAAGCTTTTGCCAAAAGCGTGCAAAAAAAAGATCCGTACATCCAACAGAATTATACGCATGGTTTCCAAAAAATGCCTTAGAAAGCGTTATGGTTTCGTGGATTACTTGCCACGTAAATGTATGCTCAAATTGCAAAAAACAAACGGCCGCATAATCCGGGGCTACAAAACAAAGTGCCTAAATCACCGCGGCTATCGATTCATTTATTAATGAATCAGGTACCCTATTTAATTTGGCTTACCAGCTGATCTAATGGGTAAAACACGTTTTTTGATATGAACTTCGTTCTCCCCTTTTTATATGGGAATATTTAGTTACTTATTAGCACATGACTAATTTACCAAATTTTGAATTTGAAACCAAGCTGCATAAGCAAGGGTACCAGAATGTTGCAGGTGTTGATGAGGTCGGCCGAGGCCCTCTGGCAGGTCCTGTTTATGCCGCAGCCGTTATCTTGGGCCCAGGAAAAATTCCGATGGGACTTAATGATAGTAAAAAACTATCTGCTAAAAATCGTAGTTCTGTTTTAGAATCGATACTTGAGTACGCTGACGTTTCCATCGCAAGCGCCTCAGAACGGGAAATAGAACAGATTAACATTTTGCAAGCGTCGCATTTGGCAATGGTCCGTGCTGTTGCAGGCCTCAAAAAAAAACCAGATTATGTGTTAGTTGATGGCAATTTAATTCCCCAAGACCTCGGAATACCCACAACTGCAATGATCAAAGGAGATGCTCGATCTCTGTCGATTGCGGCTGCCTCAATAGTGGCAAAAGTAAAACGTGATTTGGTGATGAGTGATTTAGCGCAACACTATCCAGGCTATGGATGGGAGAAAAATGCCGGTTATCCAACAACTGAGCATTTAAAAGCACTCCAAGATTTGGGAGTTACCCCACACCATAGGCGAACCTTCAAACCAGTACACAATATCTTGTATCAAGTATAAAATTAAAGTTTTGATTTAAAAAAGAAATTGACGAGGAATCACTCATGATTCATCTTTGAAGCAACCAGCGAGTGCAGGAAATGCACCAGGGGCAGAGGCGAAAAATGATTGATACAACAAAAGATCCAGCGGCCTCCGAGCTGCCGTTGAATACCATAGTCGACGGTGATTGCATCGAAGTGATGAATGAGCTGCCGGAGTGCAGCGTCGACTTAATCTTTGCGGACCCTCCTTACAATTTACAACTAAAGTCTGACCTTCACCGACCCGATAACTCCAAGGTGGATGCAGTTGACGACCATTGGGATCAATTTGACAGCTTAGCAGTCTACGATAAATTTACCTGCAGCTGGCTAAAGGCAGCACGTCGTATTTTAAAGCCAAATGGTGCAATTTGGGTAATTGGAAGCTACCACAATATTTTTAGGGTCGGCACAGCGTTGCAAGATGCAGGATACTGGATCTTAAATGATGTAGTTTGGCGAAAATCCAACCCAATGCCAAACTTCCGTGGTAAAAGATTTACAAACGCACATGAAACTATGATTTGGGCTTCTAAGATTTGAGGGTGGAAAATATACTTTCAATTACGAAGCCCTGAAGGCTCTGAATGAGGGCATCCAAATGCGTAGTGATTGGGTTCTTCCTATTTGTACGGGTCATGAGCGACTCAAAGACGAAAACGGTGATAAAGCGCACCCAACACAAAAACCAGAAAGCCTGCTTCACCGGATCCTGCTGGGTTCAACAAATCCAGGAGACGTTATCCTAGACCCATTTTTTGGTACGGGAACCACTGGGGCAGTTGCAAAAATGCTTGGTAGAAATTTCATTGGTATCGAGCGCGAGGAAAGCTACCGTAAGGTTGCGCAAAAGCGCATCGATAATACTCGGAAATATGACAGTGACGCACTATCAGTTAGCACTTCTAAACGCGCAGAGCCACGGGTTCCGTTTGGCCAGTTGGTTGAGCGCGGGATGTTGCGCCCAGGTGAGAATTTGGTCAGTCCACGTGGTGAAACTGCAAAGGTAAGAGCAGATGGTACGCTTGTGTGTGGCAAGTCTGCAGGTTCAATCCACCAAGTAGGGGCCGCATTAGAAAATGCCCCTTCTTGCAACGGCTGGTCCTATTGGAACTTTAGTCGGGATGGAAAAAATATCTCAATTGACCTTTTACGCGAGCAGATTCGTACGGAAATGCGACAGCGTCCAAACTAAAGCTTTTAAAAAGTAGGGTAACTTTGTCCCGCTTCCATGGTGGGGCCTTGTTAAATAAATATGTTAGCCCAGCGTAAGAGTAGTTTCTCAGCTCGATTTTAGGGGGTCCAGCCCGCAATTTCGTGCTGAAAATAGTAATGGTACCTCATTCACTCACTGACCTTACTTTTGAAAATACTGCGATTAAACTAAATCGGTAAGCGATTTTTTTTGAACCCTATTCATTTTCCGCGACCACTAAATTCCAAACTTTGCGCATAACAGTGGGCAAATCTTCTGGTCTAAATTTATTCTGGGGCACAAAATTGAAATTTGTGTCTGATATCTCAGTTCGAGCCTTCATGACCTGCAAGCGTAAATGAAAATGAGTAAATGTGTGACGAACCTCACCGGGAACCCGCACCCAATTGGCCTCAAAAGGAGGCATGGAAATAGGTTCAGTCTCGGTCCAATCACTTCCCGGCCATCCCAGCATTCCTCCCAATAACCCACGATCTGGACGCTTTTCGAGTAGTACAGCTTGATTGGATCGCAGTGCTACATAGGCAATTCCCAAACGCACAGTCTTTAAGGGCTTTTTCAATTTCTTAGGGAGTTGCACCGCGGTCCCTTTCTTATGCGCCAGACAGACATCAGCCCAGGGGCATAGCACACAGCGGGGTGACTTTGGACTGCAAACGGTGGCACCAAGGTCCATAACTGCTTGAGCGTAATCACCTGAGCGACACTTGGGCGTGAGGTTTTTAGCCAACTCCGTCAACATGCCTTTAGACGTAGGCAATGGAACATGAACATCAAAAAGGCGTGACATAACTCTCTCAACATTTCCATCAACGACTGTTTCCACATGATCAAACGCGATTGAGGCAACGGCAGCACTGGTATAGGGGCCTATCCCAGGCAGCTCTTGAAGCTGCGCGCGGTCTTGCGGAAAAATTCCCCCATAGTCTGCTGCAATGATCCGAGCACACTTTAGTAAATTACGCGCCCGCGCATAATATCCAAGACCCGCCCAAGCTGCCATGACATCAGCATCTTTGGCCATAGCAAGATCAAAAACATTAGGCCAAAGCGTGATGAATTTGATGAAATATTCTTTCACAGCCACTACAGTCGTTTGCTGCAACATAATCTCAGAAAGCCAAATGCGATAAGGATCAGGCAGGCTGCCCGATGCACGTTCAGTTGGCGGCATACGCCATGGCATTTCACGTGCATGAATGTCATACCAATCCAAAAGTACCTGAGCGTTTGGTTTATCATACAATGTTTTAATGACTTCCTGTAAAAGAGGTGGTGTTGAGCGTTGCTTAGGTTAAAATAGAGTAAATCAGGAAGAAACAGTAAAATCGATGCAAAAAAACTCTAAGCCATATCAAAATCGGCGCGCAGGGTTCAGGCGTACGTCAGCTTTGGTAGAGCAGAGACTACGCACAGTCGGGGAATCACGTGGATTTGCCGTAACCCGGTTGTTGACACATTGGAACGATATTGTTGGGAGCTCAGTCGCTGAAATTTGTACTCCTGTAAAAATTAGCTTTGCTCAGAAGGGTTTTGGCGCTACATTAGTAATTCTAACAACTGGCGCACAGGCGCAAATGCTAGAGATGCAACTACCCCAAATAAGGGAAAAGGTTAATGCTTGTTACGGCTACAATGCTATTTCACGTATCCGCATCACTCAAACCGCTCCTGTAGGGTTTTTGGACGGAAAAGCTCAGTTTGTTAAAACTGTAACACCTGATGTGGTAAAAGCCAGTCCAGAGACATTGAAAAAAGCCATCGCCATTTCAAGCAAAATAAATAATGAAGCCTTAAGGTCTGCTTTAACAGCATTTGGCGAGAATATTATAAACCACGAAAAAGGATTAAAAAATGAAAACTAAAATTCTGTTGGGATTGGTTTTTGTCGCCGTCCTAAGCATTGGCTCGTATTTGGCCTTAACCCCACAAACAAGCGGCGACTTTGGTCCATCCTTCGGCTCAGCCAGCGCCGAGACTGCCGTAGAAGTAGATACCTCTACTATTTCGGATATGGTTTTGGGTGATGAAAATGCACCAATTGCTATCATAGAATATGCAAGTTTTACCTGTCCACACTGTCGGTCTTTTCATGAAGGCGCCTTCAAGAAACTAAAAGCGGACTATATCGATACCGGAGAGGTTCGCTTCACTTACCGTGAGATTTATTTTGATCGCTTCGGTCTTTGGAGCTCAATCATTGCACGTTGCGGCGGGCAAGAAAAATTCTTCGCTATTTCTGATATGCTTTTTACAAAGCAAGCAGAATGGACAAAAGGAAGCCCCGCTGAAGTCGCAGAAAAATTACGCCGCATTGGTCTGACTGCCGGTCTGTCACAAGATGATGTGCAAGCTTGTTTCTCCGATAGCGAAAAAGCACAAACCTTGGTTGCGTGGTTTGAAGAGAAGTCAGCCGCTGACGGCATAACATCAACACCGTCATTCATGATTAATGGCATAAAATATGCAAACATGCCTTACGATAAATTCAAAGAGATTCTGGAAGCTCAGTAGCTTAAAAGAGTCCAAGGTCGTCCAAAAATATGTCGATCTTGGACCAATCAGAAATCTCCAAACGCACGGGTAAAGCCAAAACTTGCTTCCTATATTCCATAGGTAAACGCGCAGCATCTTTTTCGGTACATACCATTTGAGCATTCATTTTAGCCGCCTTAGAAGCCAGCCTCTTCATCAATGCAGGAGAAAGAGGTTCATGATCTGATAGCGCTTCATGACCTCGGATGTTAGCACCCAACCGCTTTAAGGTAGTGAAAAAATTAAGAGGGTGTGCAATTCCAGCAAACGCGAAGACATCCAAACCCTCCCAATGCATACCTGTATGCAATGGCTTAATCTCACCCGTTACATGCGTCTCGTCAAAAGTTTTCGTGAGTTGTGATTGGAATATTTTTTGACTGTCCTCTGGTCCAATAGATAGAAAAATATCTGATCTCTTTAATCCGCCATTGACCGGTTCACGTAACGGTCCTGCAGGAATACAGAACCCATTTCCAAAGCCCAGCGCCGCGTTCACCACAACAATCGAAAGGTCTTTATGTATTAATGGACTTTGAAATCCATCATCCATTAGGATCACATCAGGAACCTGTTCTTCCGCTAATTTTAACGCGGCCCTACGGTCCCTAGCAACCACCACCGCACAAAAGGCAGAAATTAAAAGTGGCTCGTCGCCAACTTGTTTGGCTGTGTGTTGCATGGGATTAACCAGAACCGGGCCAGTTTCCAAGCCTCTGTATCCACGAGAAATCACCACAATAGTGTGGCCACGAGCTTGTAACCTTTCTACCAGCGCAATTGTGGTAGGGGTTTTTCCAGTACCGCCTACATTAATATTTCCCACACAAATTACAGGGCACTTTGCCCTAAGAGTACCTTTAAGTTTCTTCAACCTGAAGGCTGTTGCCACTCCATAAAGAACACCCAGCGGCCAAAGTACATAGGATAATAGCCCTCGTTTTTGATACCAAAAGTTTGGGGATTTTATCATCTTACTTAATCTCCAAACCCAAGCTTTTGCAGTGAGACTTCAACAATCTGGTCTATAGCGCCGGCACCTTCCGACACAACACCCCATCCATTAGACGCAAGCTCAGCACATTCATCGGGCGCCATCAGCTTGCCCATTACCTGCGCAAACATGGCCTCACTATCTATCTGACGGGTGGCACCTTTGAGGCGCAGCCGTATGTATGAGTTACTAAAAGCGCTCAATACTGGACCATGAATTATCGCACTCCCAAGCGCCGCCGGAATCATTGGGTTTGACACATTACCATCCGAAAAACTACCGCCCATATAAGATAGGGCTGCAAGGCGATACCACAGACCATCCTCAAAAACCTTGTCATCCGTTAAGAACACTTGTGTGGAAGCATCAGGCTCACCCTCTTCAAACCGTGTCGATACATTCAGTTTATAAGTCTCACACAGCGCTTTGACTTCATTTGGATCAGCATTTGGAGTATCCAGAATTAACAACATCCGATGCGCACTGCGTTGTGCCAAAATGAAAGTTTCTAATACTAGCTCAAGTTCTTCCTCTGGAACCCCTTGCGCGAACCAAGTTGGGCGAGACATCAATACTTCAGCTATGTGGTCACGTTCAGTGTCATCACAATTTGGTGGAACGATACCCGCGTTTAGAGGGCCCAGAACTGCCATACTCTTGCGAGGGAGCCCAAAACTACGTAGATTGGAGGCGTCTTCAGCCGTTTCGATCAATGCAAATGAAACAGACCGTACTGCCTGGCGAGCGGCAGTCTTTCGCCAAACCCAAGTTCGGCTGGGCAACATACCTATTTTTGCGTTCACTAAAACAACTGGAATTGAAAACCGGTTTATTAGTAAAAATAACGGGCTGGAAATACTCTCATCAATCCAAAGGCACAGATCTGGTGAATATTTTGTTAAAAAATCGATACTTGATTGTGCCTCCGAGTCTTGAAGGATTTTTATATCATTTGCCTCGGCTTCAGCCGTCAGCGGTGCTGTCAAAACATATGTAACAGACGATTCAATCAACTTTATTCGAGACACAACATCCCTCATCGCATCAATCGCTAGTTGCGATCCACCGTGTGCCCAAATAATTGGGCCATTTGAACGAAATCCAATACTCATTTCTAGTATCTAGGAATCCTTTTTAATCAACGAACTCAAATGAGAGCCTTATAACAGACCCATCATCAAACCACGGTGAACATCTGCGTTGCTTGCGACTATCCCATTTAACTGCGCTTTAAGCGAGTTAAACTGTAGTTTTGATCCTGTACGATCAGTCACCAAGCCTCCTGCCTCTGACACAATCAAGCATCCCGCAGCAACATCCCACTCCCAGGTAGGACGCAATGTCAGCATTCCATCAAATTTACCCTGCGCGACGAGACATAAACGATAGGCTAAAGAAGATTTAAAGCTGCGAATAATATCAGGAAGGCCACCTGGCCAAAATTCTTCCTGGAAGTTTTGTTTGGTTGCAAGAATATCAGCACCTTTTACGTCATCGCGCACAGCTACTTGAAGACGTTTACCATTTACAAATGCCCCACCACCCAATGTAGCTGTGAATATCAAATCCAACACAGGCATAAAAACAGTAGCAGTAATAATTTGACCGTTGCGCGCTATTGCTAGCGAGTGCCCCCAGTTGGTCGCCCCCTCAATAAACGCTCGCGTTCCATCGATTGGGTCAACAATAAAAACATGTTCAGTCGTCCGGCGCAGATAATTGTCTTCAGTTTCCTCAGAGAGCCAGCCATATGATGGACGCGACATTTTAAGTGTTTTTAAAAGCATATCATTCACCGCGAGGTCAGCCTCGGTTACTGGGCCCGCCGTACCACCCTTGTCCCAAACTTGGGGATCACTTTTAAAATAGTTCATCGCAATCACCCCCGCTAAACGAGCAGCCTTTGTCAGAACTTCTAAGTCACGCACCTGCAACGGCCATATTCGGCACAAGTAAAGATGGGATAACCCGAGACAGATGCGCCTTACCATCATTTGCAGGAACAATTTTTAACAACATCTCTCGCAGGTTTCCCGCTATTGTGCATTCATTCACCGGATAAGCGATCTCACCATTTTCAACCCAAAACCCAGAAGCACCACGAGAATAATCCCCCGTTGTGCCATTTATTGAAGATCCAATGAGTGAAGTCAGAAGCAGACCCGTCCCCATATCTCGGATTAAATCCTCTCGTGATTGATTGCCTGGAGTGAGCTCAAGGTTACCCACTCCGGGAGAGGGTGGGCTAGACGTGCCACGCATGGCAGACGCTGTACTTTTGAGTCCAAGCTGGGCAGCCGTTGACAAATCTAAAGTCCATTGCTGCAAAACACCATCGGTCACAATATTGCGTGGGGCAACAACAAGGCCCTCAGCATCAAAGGGTCGAGAACCGCCTGTGCGCGGACGCATTGGGTTTTCAATTAAAGATATGCCCTGAGGCAATACCGCTGTTTGCATCGCGTCTTGAAGCCAACTAGCTCCTCGAGCGATTGAAACACCATTTGTAGCAGATAACATGTGTCCAATTAGCCCACTCGAAATTCGCTCATCATATAGAACTGGAAAAATACCTGTTGGTGGCTTACGCGCTCCTTGTAGTTTGATCGCGCGTTCACCAGCACTTCGTCCAACATCTGCAGCAGTGCGTAAATCAGCACGAAAAATGCGCGAATCACCATCATAATCTCGCTCCATCTCTGAACCTGTCCCTGAGATTGCAACGCATGAAAATCCATGATTCGTACGCACATATCCACCACTAAATCCATTAGACATTGCTAAATGGATATTGCTGGATCCGTAACCTGCAGCTGCAGATTGGCATTGCTCCACACCAGACACATTCAAAGCTGATGCTTCGGCCTCAATGGCAGTTTTCAATAACTCTTCAGCGCTAGGTTCCTGACTTGGATCACTAAGCTGGAGCGCTTCTACATCCCAATCATGGCTCAATTCATCTGATGAAGCCTGACGAATATTGGCGTCATCAGGCGCATGACGCGCCATCTCAAATGCGCGCATAGCCATCTGTGAAATTGTATCGGCGCTTGTATCAGAGGCCGAAACACAGGCTTGCCCAGCTCCAACAAAAACCCGAAGGCCAATATCCACACCTTCTGAGCGTTCAGCCTGCTCTAACTTACCAACCCGCACTTCGATAGAGTGTGAGATACTATTTATAGCCATCGCATCGGCTGCATCAGCACCTACTCGTTTGGCAGCATCTAATAGCTCTTGGCCAAGATCATTGAGAGATCGCGACATAAGGTATCCTTTTTTCTAGTTAGCTAAACAGCAATCAGCCACCCTACAAGCGAGAGCGGCTTATCAAGCTATAAGTTTGACAAAAGATTAACGCAAACGCTGTCCGTTCGCAGTAATCTGTCCATCTTCGGTTATTTCCCAACGAGAACTTAATTTGTCAGCAACAGACGGGTCTGGCTTTGCAAACAGCATCAACATCATGCGAGCTTGCATTGCATAATCTTGGGTCAAAATACCCATATTTATTAAAGTATCAATAAAGGTGTTGCCACCTATTAGCTGTACTTCAGCAGAACCTCTCGGCCTAGGGATACCTGGAATTGTTATTAAATCATCATTATCAAAAACGAACGAACCATCTCCCGTCACCTCAAGACCGACACCTTGAATATCTAACTCATCCAAGCTGATGCTTTTAATTTGGCCTGGAATATCGGCACGTGAAAGCTCTTGGGCTTGCTTTGGATCAAGTGCGTTAAAAAACAAGTTGCCGACCCCTGATAATTTGAGTGCTAAAGTGGCAGGCGTACGGGGAAGTTTTTCCTCGGGATCAAACATATCCCAAAGTTCGTTATTCACATAGAGATCACGCAAGCCTACGCTAAGTTCAAAATTACCCTCCTTTTTACTCAATGGCATTTTTATCCCAAAGTCAGTCTGAGCGCTCACAGCAACCGGAAACGGGAGTTGATCTGGGACCAGTAAAGAAAGTTCAAGATCAGTCGCTTTGGTTCGGTATTCAAAAGTATCCTTATTGACAATAAAGTCTTGGGAACCACCTCCAACCCCCATCTTAAAATCAATCGCGTTATCCTCTATATTAGTCTCAAGATCCAAAACTGTATTGCCGTAAGAAAATTTTAAATCGAACTCCATATCTTCATGAAACGGTTGTTCGGGGTTCAGCTCGCTTAAATTACTTGGTAAGCTAATTTCATAGGCTGCTTCAATACCAGACGTGGACATACTTAGGTTAATGCCCTCACCAGATTCCGGATTGTAAGATGTTAAGTTTCCAACAATACTTCCCAACTCTAAATTGGAAACAAGGCCTATAATATCTCCAGCATCCAAAGTGCGGTGCGTACCTTTAAGATCCCTAATTGTAAGCACAGCAGAAGCCATTATTTTCTCTTTTGAGTTATCAAAATCAACAATTGAAACCTCTATTTTCGGACTATCTACTGTATAGATTAAATCTTTTGGCGTACCATCAACACCATAGCGAAAATCACCAAGATCTAGTTCCATATCAATGTTTATAAATTCTTCAGAAGAGCCGGTGCTTAGGCTTATAGGAATAACTTCAGGATAGATCAATTCGACCGACCCATCACCTACTTCCTGAATTTCTATTGCTGCAATTCCGGCAGTTACTATAATATTATCATCATCATAAACAATTCTAATATCTTTTGCGACCAATCTATCCCCAAAACTTTCTACCACTCCAAAGGTCACAGCTGTGCTTGGATCCATAAGCATCCACTTCTTTGTATCTGCCCAAACCTCTTCCACTGAAATATCCGAAAAAGCAGGTGCGGAAAGGCTAGAAAAGCCCAAACAAACTACACCAATAAATTTATTTTTCATAAATATATTCCTTTTTAAATACCCTGCACAAAAGATACGTCTCTTGTTTGTGAAACTTCTATTGTTAATAGTCAGACAGGCAAGAGTAATGTTCAAGTGATACCACTTTATATCAACGCAAGACGGATAAATTAAAATAATGATTAAAGTTCAGCAACAAGACAAAACTACACTCATCACACTTAATCGACCAGAGAAGGCAAACGCCTTAACCGAACAAATGCTACAAGATTTGTGCAATGCTGTTGATACAGCAGAAGGGCAGCATGGACTAATCTTAACGGGGAGTGGAACGGTTTTCAGCGCCGGCGCTGATCTAGAAGCCGCCAGAAACGGCCTCGCACTGTCAACTCTTTGGGAAGAATTGTCATTTAAGGTTGCACAATTCAAAGGTATGTCGATTGCAGCGCTAAACGGGACGGTTGCTGGAGGTGCAAATGGCATGGCAATTGCGTGCGATATTAGACTTGTAGCCCCACATGCTAAATTTTTCTATCCTGTTATGAAATTAGGAATTTTGCCACAAGCTTCTGACCCAATTAGGATGCAAAGGTTAATTGGGCCCGCAAAAGCAAAGTTGTTGATTATGGCGGGGGAGAAAATTTCAGCTTCTACAGCACTAGATTGGGGTTTGGTTGATTATATTGTAGAGCCGGAAGCCCTCATTGAAGAAGCCTTCGACTTACTTTCAGACTGCATTCATGCCGATTTTGAACACATCGACACAATCAGCAAGATGTTTAAGTAAATCTTAAGGTAAGTACTAAGAGCTGATTTAGTGCTGAAATTTTATTTTTTCACCTGAAACTTAGGGTCATAGCAAACTACCCATGTCTCACTGCAGACCAGATACATTAATTTTGATAATATATATCCCAACCACAATATGTTAGAATACAATTAAGTTAAAAAACTCTCTAGCCAGTTTCGATAATCACAAAGGAGCAATCCCATCTTAAATTTTGATGCAGTCGTCGTAGGTTCGGGTCCATCCGGGCTAATGGCCGCTCAACAACTGTCTGAAGCAGGTCACAAGGTTGCTATTACCGAAGCAATGCCGTCGCCAGGGCGCAAGTTTTTGATGGCTGGTAAAACTGGGCTGAACCTCACTAAAAACGAAGCGGCTGATGTTTTTTTAAATCAATTCGACACACCGATACAATTGCGCCCCATGCTCGATGCATTTGGTCCAAAAGAGGTTTCGAATTTTGCTCTCGGGCATGGTCAAGACATTTTTACAGGCAGTACCGGGCGCGTCTTTCCAAAAAAGATGAAAGCCTCACCACTTCTACGCGCTTGGGTGGAACACCTCAGTACGCTTGGGGTAACTTTCCTAAAGCGTTGCCGCTGGTCAGGACCACTAAATACAAACCATGTCCATAATTTTGAAACGCAGGAGGGCACAGTTCAAATTTCAGCCCCTGTGATGGTTCTTGCCCTCGGTGGTAGCAGTTGGTCGAAGCTGGGGTCTGATGGCGCTTGGAGTACTTTATTCGCTACGGCAGGGATTTCCATCACCCCTTTCACAGCGGCGAATGTGGGTATGCGCATTGCATGGTCAGAGCATATGGTGCCCCATTTTGGACAACCCTTGAAAAACATTCGCCTTTCGGTGGCAAAGAAAATGAGCAGAGGCGAGTGCGTAATAACGAGTACTGGCGTTGAGGGAGGCGCAATCTATGCTTTGGGCCGTGAGCTTCGGACAAGCCACCCACGCAGAACTTGATCTGGCACCACAGATTGAGGCAGGCCTTCTGCATGATATGTTTGCACTTCGTAATCCCAAGCAGAGCCTTGGAAACTTCCTGCGCAAATATGTAAAACTAGATGCAGCTAAACGAGCCTTGTTCTTTGAACTGACGCAGCCAACGCCACAGACACCAGATCGAATGGTAAAGGCTGTCAAAAAATGTCAGTTACCACTTTTAGGAACACAGCCTATTGATGAAGCAATTTCAACTGGTGGTGGTGTATCTTGGAAAGACATCTCACCCAACTTGATGTTGAACGAATATCCAGGAATATTTTGCGCCGGCGAAATGTTAGATTGGGAAGCTCCAACTGGTGGGTATCTAATCACGGCTTGTATGGCGACAGGACATTGGGCAGGAGCGGCAGCGGCTCGTTATGCTTCTGACAAAGTTTTTTTATAAGCAGCCCGGTCTTTGCACCTCTTTATGTAAACACTTAAGGCGACCGTGGGCGCAGGAAATTTAGCAACAAAGGCCCAGTTGAAACAATGCACCGCCAGAATATCGGCAATCGTGAACACATCACCCATCAAGTATTCACCCTGCAGGCGCTCTTCTAAACGCGCCAAACTTCTTTGATATTCCCATTTCATAACTGGCTTCACAGCTTTTGCCCGCCTATTTTCCGGATTGATAAATGAGTTTTTTGCGGCAACCCACAACAGCGAATCAAACTCCTCAATTAAAAAATTAATATGACCATCAAGCCTCAGTCTATCAATTGATCCCGCAGGGAACGTCAAGCTGTTATGGCGGTCTGCAAGGAATGTGATGATTGCTACACTGTCTGGCAAGGCTTCTCCATCAATAATCAAAGCGGGGACTTTGCCAGTATCCAGACGTGATTTTACATCTGCAGAACCTGGGGCTGCCCGGATTTGCTCATAGTCAAGACCCAGTTCATTAAGAGCCCAAATGACGCGGAAAGTACGATTTTTTGTGGTTCCCAAAACTGTGTACATTCATCTCTTTCCCATCATAGATAACCGGATGAAACAGCGCTCAACCAAAGCCATTTGTGGTGCAGTTTGACCAGCTGAACGTAACTTCAAATCTGTTTCAAGTAAAATATGGATCGCCTGCTCCAGGCGCACTGAACCCCAACCCATAGCCTGTTTTTGCATTCGATCGCGGCGTGGTCCATAAACTGGTGGTCTTAATTTGCTTAACCCTGAAGATAGACCTCCAGGATCACATGTCGCAGCGTGCAACATTCTAAAATATCGCAGAGCGGCAATACATAGACCCGTAGCACTACCACCTTGGGCAAGAACTCGGTGAAGTACAGGTGATAGCCCATGAGCATCGCCATCCCCAACAAGTACGATCACATCATCAAGCTGCGCCTCAGTTGATTGTGGGGCGCATTTTTCAACATTATCGATAGTCACGGGTCCGGCTTCCGTCATACAATACAAAGATAACTTTTCTAAGAATTGGGCAAAATCGCCTGGGTCCAAAGCCTTTGAAAGATCTCCAATCGCATCACGCGCTTCAGACCTCAGCTCACCAAGGCCAACCTTCGCCATTGCTGCTTCAACTTCGGCACGCGAAAGTGGTTCATCATATATGCCCACGGCCAAAGCATTCGAGTGTGCCTCAAAGGCTTTACGAATCTTTGAAGTCGGTTTCATGGGACCACCAATCACAACTATTTGAGCATCACCTGGCAGCCAATCTTTAAGGGCAGCTAATACAGAGCCGGCACAATTTTCATTTGCGTCTTCCACAAGTACAACCCTTGGTCCCGGAAAAAATCCAACTGCTTTAATAGCATCATTCAAAGCCACAGAATCACGTCGTAATTCTGAACCCTGAATACGAGTGAGCCGCATCTCCTCTTCACCTGCTCGTCCGATTAGACCTTTCACTAATGTCTGCCGCTTTAAAGCAACACGCATTGCATTAGCACCATAAATCAGGACACCTGTTTTCTTCGGGTCTGGGTTAGCAAAAGCCCTAAGAGCATCTCGTGCTGAAAGTTTCATGATCCAAATGTCGCTAACAAACGGGCGTTTAATTGGTCACCAAGTATGACCATCAATCGATCCTCAGCGTCACGTTTGGACTGTTCAGTTGCGAGTGTCGTACCAGTGGATGAGTAACTCGTAAATGAAGTCTCAGTCGTCTCCAAAATCTTACTGCCGTTCGCATCAATCAACGAGTAATCTAATGTCCCTATCAGACTGAACCGGTCGGTCTCCTGTGCAGCAGAGACGACAGCCGCTTTTTGGTCAATTCTTAGCGTGAATAGCAAATTATACTTGCGGTTTAAGGCGCGCCCTAAACGCCCTTCGAGATGGCGAACAAGTTCAAACTCAACTCGGTTAGTCGGTGCTTGGACAAAAACCGAATTACGGAACTTTTCACCTTGAGAAGCAGGTCCTTTCATCGGCAAAAAACCGCAGCCCGAAAGCGCTGTGAAGCCAAAAAGAAACCTACGTCGATCAGATAACCACATTTACGATACGCCCAGGAACAACAATAAGCTTCTTAGGTGTAGCACCACCCAGTGCCTTCAGCACAGCTTTATTCTTTAGAACCAGCACTTCAAGCTCATCTTTGCTTATATTTTTTGACACCAATATTTCATCACGCCGTTTACCGTTTATCTGGATCGGCAACGTCATTTCGTCTTCAACGAGTAAAGGCCGGGTCTGGAACTGGCCAACATGCGTTTGCAATAAGACCCTCACCACCCTGATGCATCCAAATATCTTCTGCAACATGTGGTGTCATCGGAGACATTAACTGTGCCAAGATCATAATGGCATCACGTTGTGTTGCATAATCTGCCTTTGATTTTCCCAATGTTGCAGTGATTCCATACAGTTTTGCTATTGCTGCATTAAATCCAAAGCTTTCGAGGGCAAGCGTCACCTCTTGGATCGTTTTATGTACGGCTCGCAGTAATTCCTTACCACCCTCTCCCGGCACATTTCGATCCATTTTTGTTATCTTGTCAGACATTAACCAAACACGGTTAAGGTGTTTAAAGGCAGCTTCTGCACCGGAGGCAGTCCATTCAACGTCTCGCTCAGGAGGACTATCAGACAGCACGAACCAGCGAGCCGTATCAGCGCCGTAGCTTTTAATAATATTTACTGGATCAACAACATTGTTTTTTGATTTTGACATTTTAGCAGAAGGTACAATCGTAACCTCCGAACGATCTAATTTCAAAAAAGCTCTGCCATCGCGCAAATCAACATCTTCGGGATAATGGTAAACTGGACGTTCATCTTTTCCATCACTTTTGTAGATTGCATGTGTGACCATGCCCTGAGTAAACAGCGCATCAAATGGCTCAATCGCAGTTTTGGGAAGATGTCCACAAATCTGCATCGCACGCGCAAAAAAGCGGGAATAAAGCAGGTGCAAAATTGCATGCTCAATACCACCAATATACTGGTCAACATTCATCCAGTAACTAGCTTCATCCAAGTCCGTTGGTGTGACTGCATTTGGAGCGGTGAAGCGCGCATAATACCACGAGGAATCCACAAATGTATCCATTGTATCTGTTTCCCGCAGTGCATCCGCACCACAGGCAGGACATTTGCAGTTTCGCCAAGTGGGGTGGCGATCAAGTGGATTTCCAGGGATGTCAAACGTCACATCGTCCGGCAAACGAATGGGTAAATTCTTCTTTTTCTCAGGCACAATTCCACAGGCATCACAATGCACTACAGGGATAGGGCAGCCCCAATATCTCTGCCGACTCAAGCCCCAATCGCGAAGACGATATTGCGTTTTTCCAGTTCCAAGTCCATTGGCTTCTGCCCAGTCCACCGTAGCGTCAATTGCCTCCTGGCCAGTTGCAATATCTAAGCCTGCAGGTTGGTTTACCCAACGCACTTTCTCAGATTTTGCAGGTATAAAAGCCACATCCTCGACAGGAGCACTATTATCGAGAGCAAAAAAGGTATTAATCACAGGAAGACGGTATTTTCTTGCAAAATCAAGATCGCGCTGATCGTGAGCGGGGCAAGCAAATATTGCCCCAGTCCCGTAGTCCATCATGACAAAATTAGCGACCCAAACCGGCAGTGGCTTTCCTCCAAGGGGGTTTTCAACGGTTAAACCAGTATCAAATCCCTTCTTCTCAGCCTTTTCCATCGCAGCTTCAGTTGTATCCATTTTTTTACATTTGGCACAAAAGTCAGCCAAATCAGTATTTTGCACCGCCAAACTTTCGGTCAATGGATGGTTTGGTGCCAAACCTATGAAAGACGCACCAGCCAAAGTGTCTGGCCGCGTGGTATAAACGATAATCTCTGAACACTCTTCTCGAGGACAAGTCAGTGAAAAGGTCATGTCCAAGCCGCGTGACTTACCAATCCAATTTTCCTGCATCAAGCGCACTTTTGCAGGCCAATTCTCTAGATCATCCAAAGCACCTAAAAGCTCTTCAGACATGGACGAAATATTGAAAAACCACTGGGTTAATTCACGTCGCTCAACCTCAGCGTTTGAACGCCAGCCTTTTCCATCTATAACCTGTTCATTGGCCAGAACAGTCATATCAACTGGATCCCAGTTAACCATCGCATTTTTGCGGTAGACCAAATCATTGGCCAACATGTCAATAAACAGAGCTTGCTGTTGTCCGTAATATTCAGGATCACACGTCGCAAATTCGCGGGACCAGTCGATCGAAAGGCCCAGAGGTTTCATCTGCTCTCGCATTATATCGATATTTGCGTAGGTCCATTCTTTTGGGTGCCCACCAATTGCCATTGCAGCATTCTCGGCCGGCATACCAAATGCGTCCCAACCCATAGGGTGTAATACATTATGACCTGTTGAAAGCTTATATCGCGCAATTACATCACCCATTGTATAATTGCGAACATGGCCCATGTGGATCCGACCAGAAGGATATGGAAACATCTCCAAAATATAGTATTTTGGACGATTTGCTGAAGCTATAGCCTTAAAAGTTTCGCTTTTAGTCCAAGCCGCTTGCCATTTGGCTTCGATTTCAGCGGGTGTATAGCTCGACATGGAATGTCCTCTTTGTGCGTACTTTACAACTTTGCCCAACGTGGCACAGAGCTACCCATACTTTGGTTTGACAAGGTTTTCCAGGGCTAGCATTTAGCAATTGAAGGTTGTTATTTATAGTTAGCACAAAAAAAGGCGGCCCTAGGGCCGCCTTTAAATAAACTAGATTTACTATTTAGAATGCAAAGCTAAGAGATACGGTTGTACCTACAGCGTTGTCTTCAGCAGGGTTCTGGTCAACTGCTTCTGCGTAGACTGCGCCGAATGAAGCGCCACCACCTAGGTCGTATGCGGCTTCTACATATGTGTTAGACGCATCATCAAAGCCTCCACCTAGTGAAAGCGCACCTAAGCCGTATGCACCATTTGCGGCGAAATCGCCAGCTGCAGTGTATTCTAGGTCAGCGGACAAGTCGCCTGCAGCCCAAGCAGCCGTGAATGATGTGCCAGCATCGCTGTCATATTCAACACCAACTTCAGTTGCACCAGCAGTGTAACCAACAGTAAGAACTGAAACGCTTGCTTCATCTGTCGCAAGACCAATAGAAGCACCAGCCAAAGGAACAGTAACAGATGCGTCCCAAAGTTCATCGCCCGCAATTGAGGCAAGTGCTACTGCGACGTCCAGACCTTGAACGGTTGTTCCAACTGAAACAACGTAGTCATCACCAGCCAGAGCAAGACCAACATTAGCGCCACCCAAAGCTGCAGTCGCACCTATCTCAAGTGAATCAGCGTCCATTTGTTCGCCAGCTTCGTTTGCAACGGAAATGTAAACCGTTGCGTCACCAAGGCCCAATTGTGCTGTGAAGCCTTGTGCGACGCCTTCGTCACCGGCACCGATTGCATAATCATCGCTTGCTGCGGAGAAACCTGCACCGTGCAGATCTGTACCAAATGTCAGGCTAACAGCATCGCTTGAAAGAGATACGTTACCCATTGAAGCTGCACCGGCACCGCTGTCTGCTGCTTCGACTGTTATAGAAGCCGATGCTGTGTAACCGTTATCTAATGCTGCAGACATACCCAAAGTTGCTTCAGCGCCATATGTAAAGCCTGTATCTGAGTTGCTATCAACGTTAGCTGCACCAGACAGCGTTACGCCATGGGCGTGGTGTGCATCGTGGGCGTCAGCAGCGGCGAAACCAGCGGTCATCACCAAAGCTGTCGAAGTAAGAAGAATGTGTTTCATGTTTTTCCCTCGTGTTTTGTAATCAAAAATAGAACACTCGGCCAGGACGTACCTTGGCAAGTATTGGAGCATTAATGGCTTCTCAAACGACCTTCGGTCAAGCCGCCGTGCAGCAATTCGGTTAGGTTGCGCTAAGATGGTGCACAGATGCCACACACTGCTTCATGATTTACATCATTATGCAAATTTCTGACGATGACAACAGCGCCTTAACTCTTTAATTGTCTAAACAGAAATTACACAGGAAAAAATATGTCTCTTTTACAGGTCTCTGACGAAATTTCGAATGCCTGCCTAAAGGCTGGGCGTCCCTTAAAAACGGTTGAGTTGATTGCCGTGTCCAAAGTTCAACCCAATGACCGCGTTTTGGCAGTTCTGGAGCAGGGCCACAGAATTTTCGGTGAGAACCGTGTTCAAGAAGCAGAAGGAAAATGGACTGCGTTTAAAGAAACCTTTTTAGATGTGAAATTACATCTTCTCGGCCCTCTTCAAACTAACAAAACGCGAGCTGCATTGGAATTGTTTGATTGTATTCATTCTTTGGATCGACCTAAGCTCGCTAAGAGCATAGCTCGTATTGCTCAAGAAATTGGATATTGCGCTTCGTTATTTGTGCAGGTCAACACAGGCCTAGAGGACCAAAAAGCCGGCATCAACCCCACCGATGTCGATGATTTCATTGCCAACTGTCGTTTGATGGATTTACCTGTTGTGGGCCTTATGTGCATCCCCCCAACTGCTGAGGAGGCCAGCTTGCATTTTGCGCTTCTGGCAAAATTGGCTGAGCGAAATGGTATTGATCAGTTATCAATGGGCATGTCTGGCGATTTCGGAAAGGCAATCTCATTTGGTGCTACCCATGTTCGGGTAGGATCAGCTATTTTTGGTGCTCGAGTTGCTCCAGTCCCTAGCTAATAATTAAGCATGTTCCAATTTTTACCCGCTTTGATAACCAAATCATATCATACCGGCTCATTGCGATGCAACCTGCCGTTCGAGCCGAGGGTCTACGCCATTGATGCACAAATATTGCAGATCCCTGCCCTGGGATAGAATTTGGCCAGTTCCAATCCGTAGTCATAACAATATCATACTGCGGGTCACTACGACGTAGCGCCTCGTGGCTTGCGTAGAAAGGCGCACGGCACAGATGATTGTACAACGGGTGATCTGGATCATCACACCATAGATCACCCAGCCCTATAGGGTTCGCCCAGGCTGAAGGTGCCGACAATCGATCGGGGCGATAATAAAGGCCCGTAATGTGATGTACCCCACGGGGAGTTGCGCCGTCACCTTCGACTTTTTTGTCTGTAACTCCAGAACGGCCACAATTTGCTGGAATTTGTCGCCCAAATGCCCGTAGTCGACCAGCAACGTAAAACATCTCATTGAGAATCACAAAATATGCCCTGATTTTTCTAGTTTGGTTTGTAAGTATTTATCATTATGCTGAGTTCTATTAACAATCAATGGAACACGCTCAACTACATTTAAGCCCTGGTCTTTCAACCGGTCTACTTTACTAAGATTGTTGGTCATCAACCTTATACTGGAAAAACCAAGGCTTTTAAGGATCTCAGCCCCAATTCTGAAATCACGCTCATCATCATCAAATCCAAGTCGGTGATTAGCTTGCACAGTATCAAAACCTTGGGACTTGAAGGGCATAAGCACGCATCTTGTTGGCTAAGCCAATTCCTCGCCCCTCTTGATTGAGATACAGCAGAACCCCAGCGCCTTCAGATCCCATTTGAGCCATGGCACCATTAAGCTGCGGACCACAGTCACATTTTAAAGACCCAAGAATGTCCCCTGTGAAACACGCAGAGTGCAATCTAGTAAGAATAGGCACCCCACGGTCAGGAGCCCCAATTTCAACTGCGTAATGCTCATATCCACCATCATTTGGGCGAAAAACGTGTAGTCGCCCAGCCTCTGAAACGTGCAGGGGAAGGGGTGCCGTTACAATATGGCCTAGGCCAGTATCTAGTAATATTTTTGTTGGTATTTTTGTGAGACCCTCTGGAGCCTGAGCCACACTCACCATTAGAGCCATCGGCAAAAGTTGTGCAGCCTTCAACAAATTTACTGCCGCCCTGGCACCCGTCGCATCACCTCCACGTATTGGTCGAAATGGACCTTTCATTGGATAATTCATATCCAAAACAGGGTCAGCAGCTGCCTGGCACCAAAGAGCATCCACGGTTTCAGGCACATTTATGCGCGCAACGTCAGTGTCATATACCGGTATTTTAAGGGTATTTGCTCGCCACTTCGAAACAACAGCTTCAACATCACCCAAAGAGCGCAAGGACGAAAGTCGAGCTTCTGTGAGTGTTTCAGAGGCGCAAATTACCAAAGGCTGCGGCAGATCAAGAACAACGGGCATACCCATCCGAAGATCGGTTAAAGCACGGGCTCGCAGCTCAACTGGGGACGGTATTAGACTCATAATATCTTCGTTAGCCCTTTTATCAGTGGAATTAAAACAATTCTTACATTGTGAACACGAGCTTATGACCTCACTACTACAAATCTTGCCAAAGTGGTCACAAGAGCGCAGGTATTAACAATGCGACTAAACGGAGATTGCAAATGGCTCAACTGAAAAAAATTCTTTTGGTAGTTGGTGATGAAGATTTGCGCAAAGCGCTAACAGAGCAATTGATGCTGAGTGAAGACTTCAAAGTGTCTGAAGGACCCGATGGCGCACAGGCTATAGAGAAAGTAAACCAACAGTCCTTCGACCTAATAATTTTAGATGTGGGCTTACCTGACACTGACGGCCGCGAGCTTTGTCGATTAATGCGTGAACATGGAGTAAACAGTCCCATGTTGATGCTCACTGGATCTGATGCTGATGCCAGCAAAGTTTTAGGTTTAGACGCCGGCACCAATGACTACATTACAAAACCATTTAAATTTCCAGTACTTCTGGCCCGAATCCGCGCACAGCTCCGACAATATGAGCAATCTGAGGATGCTATCCTCAGGCTTGGACCCTACATGTTTAATCCCGCCGGTAAGCTATTGCTGACGAAAACCGGCAATCAAATTCGCTTGACTGAAAAGGAAACAAATATTTTAAAATTTCTCTATCACACTAGGGAACGCGTCATTCAGCGCGATACTTTGCTGCAGGAGGTTTGGGGGTATAATGCCGGCGTTACAACCCATACACTTGAAACCCACATCTATCGGTTGCGTCAAAAAATTGAGACTGATCCGAGCAATTCAAGTCTTTTGGTAACTGAAAACGGTGGATATCGCCTCGCAACGTGATCCACCGCTACTCAACCGTATGATAAAAAATAATTCTACCACCTACATCGCGACAATCTTTCAAAACACTCAATCGATTTAGTTAATCAGTAAGTACAATCCTGGATTTAAACTTCTAATTGACAACTCATTAGAATAAATTATTTTTTCAAGAACTTGTTTGGAATTAATATCAAAAATACGAATATCTTTCTTTCCATTTAAATTGGTAAAATGAATCATATCGGTTGTTGGATTAGGAACAAACTGAAAACCAGCTTAACTCAACATCATTTACAGATGCAGTTCCTTGTAATTGAGGCCCCATCACATCATCTATGATAAAAAGTCTCGCTGTTTCGGACTATCTCCTCTTCCTAGAAAACATAAAAGCGTACTCGTAGATCAACTTCAACACCTTCCATGCCAAGCGTCTCATCTGTCAGCTTGTAAACTTCAGACTTTTCAACGCATACTGTCTTTGTATCTAGCACCAACACATTCATGCTCAGCCAAGTAGACGAGTAGCAAAGCGGTGGCGGCGCGTTGTGAGCGGGCTGTGCCGAATCCACAATCTCCCAATCATTTTTCTTAAACATCTCACGCTGTGCCTCCGGTAAACGGCGCTGAGGATTATTTAAAATCAAACCTGGGCGTAATGGCGTAAATGTAGCGTCGATATGAATTGGATATGGGTCACCAGGAAAGTTCACAGAGTGCACACGATGATCCGGGAAGTGGCGACGTAACCATTCAATACCTTTTTCATTTGTTGTGAACCCATGTTGCACAACCAAATCACGACCAAATCTTAATACATCAGCCGCATCAAAAAGAGGCTCTTCTTCAGTTGTCACGAAGAATTTCTCCTCTGCCCACTTCAAACGCTTTTCCACACCAATTTGATCTGATAGATAGTCGGGGTAGTAATCAGCATCAGTCAAGCGAGGCTTTGGAGCAGCCTCATGACGGAATTTTGGATCATCTTCCCAATATTGCTTAAGCAATGGGCGGTAATTGAGATACTCAAACCACCTACAACGATATGACATTGTAGCTTCGAGTATTTCAGAACCAACAGTTAAAAGTACATCCCGTGGAGGCATACAGCCAAACTGACTTTTCGTTTGAAAGTCTGGCGTTACGACAGGTTGCGAATGATCTATGGAAGTTGGTCGGTCTACACGAATTCCACGGGCTTTTAACTGGCTTGCAAAATTATCTAAGAGTTCATTTGCCCGATCAATGGTCTCTTGTGGACGTCGCCCCCACTGGCCGCGCATATCGCTATCTTCTGGAACCTTAGCCTCTAAGGCGGGCTCTTCTGCTGGTATATGACAATCGTCAGCACGCCCTACAATTACATGCCGCAGCGGGTCCCATTCATTCCAACTGTTTACTACAGTTTTGCCTGTACTACCCATGCTTAAAACCTCCGCTTGGCCCATAACAATGGCCAATCTACTCACTATGTTCTGAAACATTAGCCTTCAGTACGCAAGCGAATACATTATTAAAACCAGTCTCCAATTGGGAAATAAAATCTAAATAACTAGTCGAAAAGCTCATTTTATTTAACCAGTCGCTCAGAGAATATGGGTGGTAGAATAAGACACCTTTTCCCCAATCATAAATTGATCAATTAAAGGCCGAATTGCTCAGGCCGTAGCGGGTACTTTTGCTAAAAAAAGTGGACCATCCCTGGCGGTAGCGCAGCCAGCATTAGAGGAATAAATATCCCTCAAACCTTAATCGTAAGAAAAAGTTGTACTTTTCAAAGTGGGTCCTTTGAAAAAGTCTTTTTTATTAAGTGGTATTGGTAATCTAAAAAAGGCGCTCCAAACGGAACGCCTTTTTATCTAATTTCAAATTTAGTTTTGCACTAGTCTTCCACAGCAAATTATTAGCCTGCTGCCGCTGCTGCTGCTTCTGCTCGCTGCTGCTGCTGCTGCTGCTGCTGCTGTCGCTGCTGCTGCTGTGCTGCTGCTGCTGCTGCTTCTGCTGCTGCTGCTGTCGCTGCTGCTGCTGCTGCTGCTGCTGCTGCTGCGCTGCTGCTGCTGTGCTGCTGCTGCTGTGATGCTGCGGTGCTGGCTGCATGTGCCTGCAGCGCATAAGCTTACGCCACCCACAAATTCATAGCCGAATTGCTCAACTAGAACTTTATCAATGCCCGTTGGCTGAGGCTCAGGAACCGGTGCTACTGGCGCGGTGCCGGCTACTGGCGCTGCTACCGTGCTGGAACTGCAGCTCCTGGAACTGCTGCACCAGCTGCTAGACCATTAGGTCCAAGTGGTGCTGCTCCCGGTGCTGCTGCCCCTGGAACCGCTGCACCAGCTGCTAGACCATTAGGTCCAAGTGGTGCTGCTCCCGGTGCTGCTGCCCCTGGAACCGCTGCACCAGCTGCTAGACCATTAGGTCCAAGTGGTGCTGCTCCCGGTGCTGCTGCCCCTGGAACCGCTGCACCAGCTGCTAGACCATTAGGTCCAAGTGGTGCTGCTCCCGGTGCTGCTGCCCCTGGAACCGCTGCACCAGCTGCTAGACCATTAGGTCCAAGTGGTGCTGCTCCCGGTGCTGCTGCCCCTGGAACCGGGTGCTGCGGTGCTGCGGTGCTGGCGCAGTGCCTGCAGGATAAGCTACGCCACCCACAAACTCATAACCAAACTGTTCTACTAGAACCTTATCGATACCTGTCGGCTGAGGCTCAGGAACTGGTGCTACCGGTGCTGGGAATGGCTCCGGAACCGCTGCACCAGCTGCTAGACCATTAGGTCCAAGTGGTGCTGCTCCCGGTGCTGCTGCCCCTGGAACCGCTGCACCAGCTGCTAGACCATTAGGTCCAAGTGGTGCTGCTCCCGGTGCTGCTGCCCCTGGAACCGCTGCACCAGCTGCTAGACCATTAGGTCCAAGTGGTGCTGCTCCCGGTGCTGCTGCCCCTGGAACCGCTGCACCAGCTGCTAGACCATTAGGTCCAAGTGGTGCTGCTCCCGGTGCTGCTGCCCCTGGAACCGCTGCACCAGCTGCTAGACCATTAGGTCCAAGTGGTGCTGCTCCCGGTGCTGCTGCCCCTGGAACCGCTGCACCAGCTGCTAGACCATTAGGTCCAAGTGGTGCTGCTCCCGGTGCTGCTGCCCCTGGAACCGCTGCACCAGCTGCTAGACCATTAGGTCCAAGTGGTGCTGCTCCCGGTGCTGCTGCCCCTGGAACCGCTGGTGCTGGTGCTGGCGCAGTGCCTGCAGGATAAGCTACGCCACCCACAAACTCATAACCAAACTGTTCTACTAGAACCTTATCGATACCTGTCGGCTGAGGCTCAGGAACTGGTGCTACCGGTGCTGGGAAGTGCTCCGGAACCGCTGCACCAGCTGCTAGACCATTAGGTCCAAGTGGTGCTGCTCCCGGTGCTGCTGCCCCTGGAACCGCTGCACCAGCTGCTAGACCATTAGGTCCAAGTGGTGCTGCTCCCGGTGCTGCTGCCCCTGGAACCGCTGCACCAGCTGCTAGACCATTAGGTCCAAGTGGTGCTGCTCCCGGTGCTGCTGCCCCTGGAACCGCTGCACCAGCTGCTAGACCATTAGGTCCAAGTGGTGCTGCTCCCGGTGCTGCTGCCCCTGGAACCGCTGCACCAGCTGCTAGCCATTAGGTCCAAGTGGTGCTGCTCCCGGTGCTGCTGCCCCTGGAACCGGCTGGCCGGTGCTGGTGCTGGCGCAGTGCCTGCAGGATAAGCTACGCCACCCACAAACTCATAACCAAACTGTTCTACTAGAACCTTATCGATACCTGTCGGCTGAGGCTCAGGAACTGGTGCTACCGGTGCTGGGAATGCGCCACGGCGCTGCACCAGCTGCTAGACCATTAGGTCCAAGTGGTGCTGCTCCCGGTGCTGCTGCCCCTGGAACCGCTGCACCAGCTGCTAGACCATTAGGTCCAAGTGGTGCTGCTCCCGGTGCTGCTGCCCCTGGAACCGCTGCACCAGCTGCTAGACCATTAGGTCCAAGTGGTGCTGCTCCCGGTGCTGCTGCCCCTGGAACCGCTGCACCAGCTGCTAGACCATTAGGTCCAAGTGGTGCTGCTCCCGGTGCTGCTGCCCCTGGAACCGCTGCACCAGCTGCTAGACCATTAGGTCCAAGTGGTGCTGCTCCCGGTGCTGCTGCCCCTGGAACCGCTGCACCAGCTGCTAGACCATTAGGTCCAAGTGGTGCTGCTCCCGGTGCTGCTGCCCCTGGAACCGGGTGCTGCTGGTGCCGGTGCTGGTGCTGGCGCAGTGCCTGCAGGATAAGCTACGCCACCCACAAACTCATAACCAAACTGTTCTACTAGAACCTTATCGATACCTGTCGGCTGAGGCTCAGGAACTGGTGCTACCGGTGCTGGGAATGCGCCAGGTGCTGCTGGATCTGGGAAGGCTCCGCCTGCGCCAGGTGCTGGGAATGCGCCAGGTGCTGCTGGATCTGGGAAGGCTCCGCCTGCGCCAGGTGCTGGGAATGCGCCAGGTGCTGCTGGATCTGGGAAGGCTCCGCCTGCGCCAGGTGCTGGGAATGCGCCAGGTGCTGCTGGATCCGGGAAGGCTCCGCCTGCGCCAGGTGCTGGGAATGCTGGTGCCGGTGCTGGTGCTGGTGCCGGTGCGGTGCCTGCAGGATAAGCTACGCCACCCACAAACTCATAACCAAACTGTTCTACTAGAACCTTATCGATACCTGTCGGCTGAGGCTCAGGAACTGGTGCTACCGGTGCTGGGAATGCGCCAGGTGCTGCTGGATCTGGGAAGGCTCCGCCTGCGCCAGGTGCTGGGAATGCGCCAGGTGCTGCTGGATCTGGGAAGGCTCCGCCTGCGCCAGGTGCTGGGAATGCGCCAGGTGCTGCTGGATCTGGGAAGGCTCCGCCTGCGCCAGGTGCTGGGAATGCGCCAGGTGCTGCTGGATCTGGGAAGGCTCCGCCTGCGCCAGGTGCTGGGAATGCGCCAGGTGCTGCTGGATCTGGGAAGGCTCCGCCTGCGCCAGGTGCTCTGGTCGGGAAGGCTCCCCGCGCCAGGTGCTGCTGGATCCGGGAAGGCTCCGCCTGCGCCAGGTGCTGGGAATGCTGGTGCTGGTGCTGGTGCTGGTGCTGGTGCAGTGCCTGCAGGATAAGCTACGCCACCCACAAACTCATAACCAAACTGTTCTACTAGAACCTTATCGATACCTGTCGGCTGAGGCTCAGGAACTGGTGCTACCGGTGCTGGGAAGGCTCCGCCTGCGCCAGGTGCTGGGAATGCGCCAGGTGCTGCTGGATCCGGGAAGGCTCCGCCTGCGCCAGGTGCTGGGAATGCGCCAGGTGCTGCTGGATCCGGGAAGGCTCCGCCTGCGCCAGGTGCTGGGAATGCGCCAGGTGCTGCTGGATCTGGGAAGGCTCCGCCTGCGCCAGGTGCTGGGAATGCGCCAGGTGCTGCTGGATCTGGGAAGGCTCCGCCTGCGCCAGGTGCTGGGAATGCGCCAGGTGCTGCTGGATCCGGGAAGGCTCCGCCTGCGCCAGGTGCTGGGAATGCTGGCGCTGGTGCCGGTGCCGGTGCCGGTGCTGGCGCAGTGCCTGCAGGATAAGCTACGCCACCCACAAACTCATAACCAAACTGTTCTACTAGAACCTTATCGATACCTGTCGGCTGAGGCTCAGGAACTGGTGCTACCGGTGCTGGGAAGGCTCCGCCTGCGCCTGGTGCTGGGAATGCGCCAGGTGCTGCTGGATCCGGGAAGGCTCCGCCTGCGCCAGGTGCTGGGAATGCGCCAGGTGCTGCTGGATCCGGGAAGGCTCCGCCTGCGCCAGGTGCTGGGAATGCGCCTGGTGCTGCTGCAGGTGCCGGGAAGGCTCCGCCTGCGCCAGGTGCTGCGACTGCGCCAGGTGCTGCTGGCTCCGGGACGGCTCCGCCTGCGCCAGGTGCTGGGAATGCTGGTGCTGGTGCTGGTGCCGGGAAGCCTCCGCCTGCGCCATCGCTGCGTCCGCCCGCGCCGCCTGCGCCAGGTGCTGGGAATGCGCCAGGTGCCGGTGCTGGATGCCGGGAAGCCTCCGCCTGCGCCAGTCGCTGCGAATGCGCCCGCGCCGCCTGCGCCAGGTGCTGGGAATGCGCCAGGTGCTGCTGGATCCGGGAAGGCTCCGCCTGCGCCAGGTGCTGGGAATGCGCCGCCCGCGCCGGGTGCTGCTGGTGCTGGGAATGCTCCGCCAGGTGCTGGGAATGCGCCAGGTGCTGCTGGATCCGGGAAGGCTCCGCCTGCGCCAGGTGCTACTGGACCTGGATTCGGTGTTGCAACTGGGACTGGACCTGCTCCCGCTCCTCCTGCTGCTGCTGCTGGATGGCAGAGAAGGCTCCTGCTGCTGCTGCTGCTGCTGCTGCTCCCGCTGCTCCCGCTCCTGGTGCTGCTGGGAATGCTCCCGGCGCTGCGTTCCTGGTGCTGCTGGGAATGCTCCCGGCGCTGCTGTTGCCTGGTGCTGCTGGGAATGCTCCCGGCGCTGTCGTTCCTGGTGCTGCTGGGACTGCTCCTGGCTGCCTGCTGCTGCTCCTGGTGCTGCTGGGCTGCTCCCGCTGCTGCTGCTGCTGCTGATGCTGCTGCTGCTCTGCTGCTGCTGCTGTGCTGCTGCTGCTGTCTGGTGCTGCTGGGAATGCTCCCGGCGCTGCTGTTGTCCTGGTGCTGCTGGGAACTGCTCCCGGCGCTGCTGTTGTTGGTGCTGCTGGCGCAGGTGCTACTGGCGCAGGTGCTCCTGGTGCTGCTAGTAGCGTCCAGCTGCTGCAGGTGCTGCTGGTGGTGGTGCTGCTGCTGGTGCAGGTGCTGCTGGTGGTGGTGCTGCTGCTGGGCGGTGCTGCTGGTGGTGGCGAAGCCGTAGCTCCTGCAGGTGCTGCTGGTGGTGGTGCTGCTGCTAATGCAGGTGCTGCTGGTGGTGGTGGTGCGTGCTGGTGCAGGTGCTGCTGGTGGTGGCGAATACGCTACTGCCGCAGGTGCTGCTGGTGGAGCTGCATAAGCCATGACTGAATATGCCTGAGCTGAAGCTTGTAGGGGAAGTAACGCGACCGTTGCTAGAAGCATGGCTTTGTGAGTTGATGTGGTTTTTTTAAAGTTAAGTGTCATGTTTGCAGCCTTCTACCAACTAAGATTCGAGGATTTTTGTTTTTAATCGCTCTCATAGTACTTTATAATCTGCGAAAAGCCAATGTTTTTTATCAATGAATGAGGCCTCTTATAAAAAATACACTTATAATCGTGAGTATGCCAATTTTGGGGGTTTTTTAAATACACAATACTTTGGACTAAAGCTTAAGGCAGACAATTAACTCTGCAAAAACTTTCTCATCACGATTGCAAACTTTGATGTAGTGAGAGTGGCAATTTTTGGTATCTGAAATGCAAGAAAGCTTTAATATACAGTAATATATTTTTATTTAGGGTATTAAAGTTTCTATTTAAGCATGTCTGAAAGCATCGCTGGTTAGCATTCAGGCCTACCCCGCATTTCAAGTTTAAAGGCAATAAAAGAAACAATGTTTAACTAACTTGTTGATTCAAAGCTCTGCATTGCAAATGAACCCCTACATATCTATCCTTATATTGACACCACCGCCCTAGGAAGGCAGGCAGATTATAAGCATATAAAAGGATCGAACATGACAAACCGAGTATATCATGGCGATTTGCCAGATGATTTGGATCTGGGTCCATTTGTTGCGATTGACTGCGAAACGATGGGATTAAATCCTCATCGAGACCGGCTTTGTGTTGTGCAGCTTTCCAGTGGAGACGGAAACGCCCACTTGGTTCAAGTTGCGAAAGACCAAAAAAGGGCCCCTAACCTGTGCAGGTTACTGGAAGATCCCAGTATTCTAAAGATATTTCATTTTGGTCGCTTTGACATTGCTGCGTATCATGCTTTTGGTGCTTTGGCTGCGCCAGTTTATTGCACAAAAATCGCTAGCCGTTTGATCCGCACTTACACTGATCGACACGGTTTAAAGAATATTTTACAGGAATTTCTCGAAATAGACATCTCCAAACAACAGCAGTCGTCAGATTGGGGTGCAAAAAAGCTTTCCAAAGCGCAAATCGACTATGCAGCATCTGATGTTTTGTATCTTAACGAGCTTCGTGAAGCTCTAAACGAACGGCTAACCCGTGAAGGGCGTATGCAACTTGCGCAGTCATGCTTTGACTTTCTACCAACACGCGCGAAGTTAGATTTGGCAGGTTGGCCAGACGCAGATATTTTTGCACACTCGTAGGCCTATATAAATTTATGAAGAGGCGTTGATATGAGATTAGGCTTTGATGACGGCTATTCTGCTTTTGTAGCATGGGTGAAAACCCTGCTGCCAATTGCGGCATTGGGAATGTTATCAACAATATTTCTCTTTTCTGGAAAGATTGATGTGACAAAATCATTACCATATGCCGAATTAAATGTTGCCGAGATAGTTCGCGAACAACGCATAACAAAACCATATTTTACTACGATCTCTGAAAACGGAACAGAAGTTGCACTTTCGGCAGCATATGCGTCCGTAGATCCAAATATCACAGATATTTACAATGTTTCAGAACCATCGATTGTATTAAAATCAAAAACCGGCCGACGCAGTCAGATCACAGCCGGTTTTGGTAAAATGAATTCAACAAGCCAACAAGCCATCGTGTCTCAAGGGGTGAGCGTGACTGGCACACCTAGTTTTTGGTTTAAAACCAATAAGTTAGATGTAAATTTTGAACAGGTGCTACAGCCTACAGCAACGGGTTTTTTGAAGGCGTGACACCGATTGGAGCCATTAAGGCAGGAAAAATGTTTATGCAAATGGCCGCCGATGATAGGCAAATCGTTTTCACAAACGGTGTTCAACTGATATACCAACCTCACAAAAACTTGATTGGGGCTCTTTGTGCGACAAATCTTAACTTTAGTTTCAATTATCTTATTGACCTTAAACGCCTCTTTCCCAGCGGTAGCACAAACCAACTTATTCTTTGATAGTTTAAGTTTAGACCCCAATGCACCTGTGAACATGACATCCGATAAACTAAGCATCAGCCAAGCAGATGGCTCAGCCCGATTTGAAGGTAATGTTGTTATTGGTCAGGGCGATATGCGCATCTCAGCAGAGCTTGTGATTGTAACATACCTAGCGGAGGGGGGAATTGACCAACTCACGGCTTTGGGCGGGGTCACTTTCGTGACCAAAACTAACGAAGCAGAATCTGAAACAGCTAATTATTCATTGACTAACAACACACTAGTAATGAATGGCAACGTCCTCTTGAAGCAGGGACAAAACGCGATTTCAGCCGAAACCATGAACGTGGACCTTGCAACAGGGTCTGCTATTTTGACGGGGCGCGTACGCACTGTTTTGAAAACTAGTTCTAATTAATGGAATCAGCCAAATTTAATATATCAGACGGCAATGGGGGGCTTAATGTTAAGTCCCTCAGGAAAAGCTATCGGAAACGTCTAGTTATTCGTGATGTAAGCATGCAATTGCACAGGGGTGAGGTCGTAGCACTACTGGGTCCAAACGGCTCAGGTAAAACCACATGCTTCTATTCTATTGCAGGTTTAGTAGCTCCGGAAGCCGGCCAAGTTAGCGTCGACGGGAAAGATGTCACCCGCCTCCCAATGTATCGTCGCGCAAGATTAGGTGTCGGGTATTTACCGCAAGAGATGTCAATTTTTCGGGGTATGAATGTTGAGAATAACATTCTTGCGGTACTTGAACTCACTGAACCAAATCGCAAACGCCGTTACGAACGACTTGAAGAATTGCTTAACGAATTCTCAATCAGCCATTTGCGGCAGGTACCAGCCCTTGCACTTTCAGGTGGTGAGCGAAGACGTGCCGAAATTGCGCGGTGTTTGGCTGCCAACCCCAAGTATCTTTTATTAGATGAACCCTTCGCAGGTGTGGACCCTATAGCGGTTAGCGAAATTAGAGCTTTGGTCTCTACACTGAAAAAGCGCGGCTTGGGTATTTTGATAACTGACCATAACGTCAGAGAAACATTAGAAATTGTAGATCGAGCTTATATTTTGCACGATGGAAAAATCTTAATGAGCGGGACCCCTGAGGAAATAGTTCAGGACGAAAACGTCAAACGCGTTTACCTAGGCGAACATTTCAGAATGGTTTAATGTTCACTTTTGGGTTGACAGGTGGCCTCCAATTTTGGCCAAATAAGATTGTGACTTCGTGTCATTTCATCAGCTAAATAAACAAACTGCCAATGGCAGATTGCCAGCCCACTTGGGTTTTCGGGAATAAAAGGTTTGAACCGATCCCAAGGGTATCAAATTGAATCGCTGATTAATTCTAGGAGGCTAAATGCTCTATCAAATAACTGGAAAACAAATCGATATAGGTGAAGCCCTGCAGATATATGTAAAATCTGTTTTAGGTGAAGTGGTTAATAAATACGCAGAACGACCAACAGATGCAACGGTGATATTCTCAAGAAGTGCCAATGAATATGTCTGTGAAATTATAGTTCATCTTTCCACCGGGCTCACCACACAAGCCAGAGCCCACAGTTATGAAATTTATACTGCTTTTGATTCTACATTAGAGAAAATGGAGAAACAATTACGACGATATAAGAGGCGTTTAAAAGATCATCATAAAGAACGCGTCCAGCCAGTTGAACTTTCCTCCAGTTCCTCGTATATCCTCGCTCATCGCGATGTGTTAGACGACTCAGAGCCGGACACACTACAGCCGTTAATCGTGGCGGAGATGGAGCTAAAGATTCAATCTCTGTCCGTAGGTGAAGCAGTGATGCAGATGGAACTAGCTGGGCAACCGGCCCTTGTCTTCAGGAACGAAGGCCATAATGGAGTGAATGTTGTATACCGCCGTGAAGACGGCAATATTGGGTGGGTCGACCCGACTTAGACTCAAATACAGCTAAATAAATATGGATTTAATTGATATTTTGCATTCCGAGGCCGTGCGTACTGCGCATTCGGTAGGCAGTAAAAAACGTTTATTTCAAGATTTGGCCGCCGTAGCCGGCCAAGCCTATGGAATTAATCCTGAGGTGGCTATTGAGGCCCTACTAGAACGCGAGACTTTGGGTCCAACCGGCGTTGGACGCGGTGTTGCACTGCCCCATGCACGCTTGGAGACCATTGACCACATAGTTGGCTGTTTCATGAAGCTCGATCGTCCAGTCGAATTTGATGCTGTTGATCGCCAACCTGTCGATTTGGTTTTTGCACTATTCGCACCACTTTCTAGTGGAGTTGAGCACCTTAGAGCGCTTGCTTTGGTTTCTCGTACATTGCGTGACGCAGATGTTTGCATGAAGCTTCGAAACAACGAAGATCCAGCCATTTTATTTGCTGTATTACAAGAAGGCCCAGCCTCTGTTGCTGCCTAAAGCCCTAATTTTGCACCAAAACTAAAACTGATTAGCCACTAACGTAAGTATTGCGCGATAATGCGAAAATTATCTTTTAAAAGAAAGGGCGATCATAGTTTTCAAGGTCATACCCATCAAAAGATTACTGTTTTATTTACTTTGGCATTAAGGAGGCTCATATCTTTTAAAAGACGTTTCACGCTTAATACTAAACATAATGCGATAAATACCGAAAAACCTTAAATGTTACGCGTTTAAATTATTACGTTATGAAAACCAGTAACGTAGTTCCCCCAGCCTAGTTTAAAATCCTAAAACGCTGCACATTCATAGCGCCTTAATACTGATATTGAGGTCTCATTTTGCATCTAGCCTTATGGCAGTGATTTAATCTTCTAGTAGGCCGAAATTTGCAATTCTAACCAATTGTTAACAGAATGCATAAGCAAGTGGCTATTAAAAATTAAAATACAATACCTTTTACAGATGACGCCAATTGCACAGAGCTTTCTATTAGTGCTCGAGAAGCAAAACGCCTTTAGCATATGCTATAAAAAAAGGGTTTTCATAGTCCGCTTTACCATAAGTGAGAGGGGACAAATCATCAAAACGGACCACATCCCCACCTGCGCCAATTAAAATAGCGTGACCAGCTGCGGTATCCCATTCCATTGTTCGGCCCATTCTAGGATAGAAATCTGCTTCGCCTGTCGCAATTAAGCAGAATTTTAATGAAGAGCCCGCACTCTTCACATCTACCGTCTCATACTTTGATATATAATTATCCGTGGCTTGATCACGGTGCGATTTTGACGCTACAACTCGCAGCGCTTCATTGTTAGGGGTAGAAACTAAAATAGGGTGGCATGATCCAACCTCATCTTGTTGTAAGTGACCCGTTTCCTCCACAGACACACCCAAAGAATCTGTATAAAACAGGCGTCTCTTTGCTGGTGCGTAAACGATGCCACGTATCGGAATACCGTTTTCTACGTAAGCTATATTAACGGTGAAATCACCCCGGCGCTGGATGAACTCTTTCGTACCGTCAAGTGGGTCAACAATTAAAAAGGTACTATCAATCAAGCTGTGGCTGTCAAATTGTTCTTCGGTAATGAGTGTCACATCTGGAAAAGCTTTGAGTAGACCTACAGAAATCAACGCGTCAGCTGATTCATCAGCAGCGGTAACAGGACTATTATCTGACTTTGATTTTACCTCAAAGTCTGACCCATTATAAATTTCCATTATTGCATCACCCGCCTGTAGAGAGAGTTCACGCATAATCGCTTCAAGTTTTTGAAAATCCAACGTCAAATCCATCTATGTGAGGTTATTAAATTAATTTAGTATTTTATTTTACTTTTGAATTAGAGGTACCGTAACACCTTCAAAAAATTTTAAGCAAACATTTGAATGGGCTTTGTTGGTTAATTCAATAATCTACTATAACATATCCAAAGTTTTTGATTTAAATGCTCATCACGTAACAACCCTCAATGTAACATTGAGTCGCCCTCCGTCTTTCAACAAAGTTGAACTACCAAATTTAATGCGGTCAATTCCATGATAATTCAAGCGGGCGGCCCCCCCCATGACGGCGACATCTCCAGATTGAAGCCATATTGAGGCTGTTTTTCCGCCCCGTTCGAGCCCACCGACACGAAAAAGGCCCTCATCTCCAAGTGAAATCGATACAACTGGCCATTCAAATCGCGCTTCATCGCGATCTTGGTGCAACCCCATCCGAGCTCCTTCTCCATAGAAATTTAACAAACAACATTCTGGTTTCGGAGAATCTGGAACTAGAGCCTGCCAAATACTCAAAATTAGGTTTGGGATTTCAGGCCAAGCGCAGCCTGAGGGATGACGTTCAACATACCGATATCCCGCATGATCAGAATACCATCCAAAATTACCCGCAGCCGTAAGGCGTACTGACATTGGCCTACCGGCTTTAGTTTTTGGAGAAAAAACTGGTGCTGCTACTGCAACTTTGCGTAATTCTTCAACAAGCAGTTTTTGATCTGAAATTGACAAAAATCCCTTATAAACATCGATTCCACCAATGGAAATCGGCGATAACTCACAGGCTAGACCATTTAACTTTAAAAAATCCAAATTTCATTGCCTCCAGAAGGTTGCAGGGTGTGTTTGGCATACCTATATAGCGCGCTGAGCTGGTGTTTCACATGAACCACCGAAAAATCGGGGTATTTGCCCCAGCACGCCAGATTTAAAGGGACGCTACGCCATGGCTAAAGTAATTGGGATTGACCTTGGAACAACAAACAGCTGTATTGCCATTATGGACGGTTCGCAACCTCGCGTTATTGAAAACGCAGAGGGCGCGCGTACAACGCCGTCTATTGTTGCATTTACAGAGAAGTGAGCGTTTGGTGGGACAACCCGCAAAACGTCAAGCAGTAACTAACCCCGAAAATACAGTTTTCGGTGTGAAGCGTTTGGTGGGACGTAGGTTTGACGACGAACACCTGAAAAAAGATCTGAAAAACCTTCCATTTAACCTAATCAATGGCGGCAATGGCGACGCATGGGTTGAAGCTCTTGGTGATAAATTTTCACCGTCACAGCTTTCAGCTTTTATTTTGCAAAAAATGAAAGAAACGGCCGAGAGCTATCTTGGTGAGACTGTTGATCAAGCTGTGATTACAGTTCCTGCATACTTTAATGATGCACAACGCCAGGCAACAAAAGATGCGGGTAAGATTGCTGGCTTGGAAGTTTTGCGGATCATCAATGAGCCTACTGCAGCTGCACTGGCTTACGGCCTCGACAAAAAAGAAACCCAAACAATTGCTGTCTATGACCTCGGCGGAGGTACATTCGATGTAACTATCCTCGAAATCGATGATGGCTTATTTGAAGTGAAATCAACGAATGGTGACACATTCCTTGGTGGTGAAGACTTCGACATGAAGATTGTTAACTATTTGGCAGATGAGTTCAAAAAGGAAAATGGCGTTGACCTGAAGCAAGATAAGATGGCGCTTCAACGTTTAAAGGAAGCTGCAGAAAAAGCCAAAATTGAACTTTCTTCTTCAACCCAAACAGAGATTAACCAGCCGTTTATATCGATGGATGGTAAATCAGGCCAGCCACTGCACCTAGTCGTAAAGCTTACCCGAGCGAAGCTCGAATCATTGGTCGGTGACCTGATAAAAGCTTCCTTGAAGCCCTGTAAAGCCGCAATTAAGGATGCAGGGCTTTCAACAAGTGATATAGATGAAATCGTTTTAGTTGGTGGTATGACACGCATGCCACGCGTGATCGAAGAAGTTACAAAGTTTTTCGGTAAAGAGCCAAACAAAGGTGTTAACCCTGATGAAGTTGTTGCAATGGGCGCCGCAATTCAGGCTGGTGTTTTGCAGGGAGACGTAAAAGATGTTGTACTTCTTGACGTGACACCACTTTCGCTTGGAATTGAAACTTTGGGTGGGGTTTTTACCCGTCTAATTGATCGCAACACAACCATTCCAACAAAAAAATCTCAAGTTTTTTCAACAGCAGAAGATAGCCAAAGTGCCGTAACTATTCGTGTTTTCCAAGGTGAGCGCGAGATGGCGGCTGACAACAAAGTTTTGGGACAATTCAATCTTGAAGACATTCCACCAGCGCCACGTGGTATGCCACAAATCGAAGTAACCTTCGATATTGATGCCAACGGCATTGTATCTGTAGGTGCATCAGATAAAGGCACCGGAAAAGAGCAAAAGATTACAATCCAAGCTTCTGGTGGTCTTAGCGATGATGACATAAATGCGATGGTTAAGGACGCTGAAGCCAATGCAGAATCCGATAAAGAGCGTAAGGATTTAGTTGAGAGCAAAAACCAAGCTGAAAGCTTGATCCACTCAACTGAAAAATCAATGGAAGATCACGGTAGCAAAGTGGACCCAACTACTATTGAGGCCATCGAACTTGCAATTGCAGCTTTGAAAGACGAGTTAGAGACTGAGAATGTTGGAAAAATTAAATCTGGCATCCAGAATGTAACAGAGTCTGCCATGAAACTTGGCGAAGCAATTTACAAGTCAAGCCAAGAAGCTGAAGCAGCCGGTGATTTCGACGAGGGCCCAGTGGCGGATGACGACATCCTTGATGCCGACTTCGAAGACTTAGATGGCGATAAGCGCGACTAACTTCAAGCGGAACTATCGAAAATCTGACTTGCAATTCTGTAGGTCAGTTTTTCGTTTCCAAAGAGGACAAATCAGATGTCTAAACGCGATTATTATGAAATTCTTGGTCTAGCTAAAGGTGCGAGCCAAGATGAGATCAAAAAAGGCTATCGGCAAAAAGCCAAAGAGCTGCATCCTGATCGCAACTCAGACAAACCTAACGCTGAAGAGCTATTCAAGGAAGCCAATGAGGCCTATGAAGTTTTAAAGAATGGCGATAAAAAAGCAGCGTATGACCGCTATGGACATGCAGCCTTTGAAGGTAACGCGGGCGGTGGGGGACGAACTGGAGGACAAGGCGATTTCGCCAATGCATTCTCAGACGTTTTTGATGATTTATTTGGTGGGCTTAGGGGTGGCGGGGGCCGTGGAGGCGGTCGTCAGCAGGGTACTCGTGGGTCAGACCTGCGTTATAACCTGGCCATATCTTTGGAGCAGGCATTCCAAGGCCTCCAAAAGAAATCTATTTCAGTTACTACGACAGTGGCATGTGCTCCCTGTAATGGTTCTGGCGCCGCGGCGGGGACCACACCCAGCACGTGTGGTACATGTTCGGGAATGGGCAAGGTACGTGCACAGCAGGGGTTTTTTACTGTTGAGCGCGCCTGCCCTACCTGCAGTGGCAGCGGTCAAGTTATAAAAAGCCCTTGCTCATCTTGTCACGGAGCAGGGCGACTTGAAAAGGACAGATCTCTTTCGGTCAATATTCCTCCGGGCGTTGAAACTGGAACCAGGATCCGTTTATCTGGTGAAGGTGAGGCTGGCATTCGTGGTGGTTCACAAGGGGATCTCTATATATTCATCGAGGTTAATAAGCATGAAATTTTTGAACGCGAAAGTACCAATTTATTTTGTCACATTCCAGTTTCAATGACATCAGCGGCAATGGGCGGGGACATCGAAGTTCCCAATATCGATGGAGGCCGCAGTCGGGTAAAAATTCCCACAGGCAGCCAATCAGGTCGCCAAATGCGCCTCCGCTCAAAAGGCATGCCCGCAATCCGTGGCGGTGCACTGGGTGATATGTTTATTGAACTCCAAGTTGAAACCCCCGTTAACCTTAGCCAACGTCAGAAAGAGCTTTTGAAAGAGTTTGACGAGCTTGCTGTGAATAACAGTCCAGAAAGCCAAGGGTTCTTTGACAAGGTCAAAGGGTTTTGGGACGGAATGAAAAAGTGAGTTTAAAGGCAGTATGAACCTTTATTTTATCCAAACCTCTACACGGCGGTTTTGATATTGTCCCCAATCTGAATTATTACAAACAGTCGGTAGCCCTTCTCCCAAACCTATCGCTTGAAATTGTAACTGTCCCACATTTTTCTCAGCCAACATTGTTTTAATCGTCGCGCGAACAGCCCGTGCACGATCTAGTGATATTTGTAAATTGCCATCTGAGCTACCCTGACTATCAGTGAAACCAGCAAAAATAACCTCTCTCCCGTCATATCGTCCCGACAGGAGCAAATTAGCCAGGATACCCCAAATTAGACTGGGACGGTTCGTCCAAAATCTGACTTCCCTCCAAAAAGCGAAACGACACCGACAAACGACTATATCCTAGCAAACCTCTGAATAGCGTTTCTAAGATCGTCCGCACGCATATCAGCATCTGTGTTAAGAACCGACTTCAAAATGATACCAGCACTGCCGTCAAACTTTACCTCAAGGGGAGTCCGGCTTTCAAAACCCAGATCCTGCACAAGTTTTTGTGCCTCGAGGGACATTAAGAACGCCCAAAAGTCTCGGGCGATTGGAGCAAGCTTTTTTGGCGATGCAATTAGATACATTGGAACTCTAAGCGGGGTTGCAGCTCCTTTTTTTTCCGTTGGCTGGTTTGATACTTCCTCACATGACGTTACAACTTTGATCCCATTTTTTTGCACCTTGCCAAAAATGGCTCACTGATAATATGCCTGGCGCGTTGACACCCTGTGGTCGCTCAGTTTTTGACGTGGTGGGTTGCCCCAATTGCTGTCTAAGTGCCATCACGCTTTCGTCCAATCCATCAACGAACACTGGTAACTGCACCCCATTTTTAAGCGGCCAAAGCGCAGGTGACCCTGAGGTCATCGATATCAGGCTTTCTGTGGATATAAGGCTTGCCTCATTATTTTTTTCAGCCCTTATTTGTAAATTCTCCCAACCAATCACTTTTGAGCGTCTTACCGCCGTTGAATTAGTTCCAAAATTAGCGTTTAATAAACTCCCAAGGTCCGTGACAGCACGACGCGCGATCGAAAAATCGGCATTGCCATCGGTAATCTCCAGAATTCCTTCAGATGTTGAGTTGAAGGACATTCGGAATACAGCCATGGCCTGTTTATATTCTGGCTTGCTAAAATGAAGTTCTTCTACGCTGTTTTCCAACGTAAAACCTTCAATATTATAACCTTGTGTATTTGCAAATCTTTTTATTAGAGGCAAAAGTAATACCTGCCCCAGAACTTTGTCCCCAGAAAAAACCACACGTTGTATTATATCTTCTATTAAAGGGCACGGAAGGCCAGTGCAAATAACCGTATCACTAGCCATGGTAAGTAGCCCAAATTCAGTATCAATTTTGTAAAATGATCCATCAAAAGCTACGAACTCACCCGAAACAGAAAAATCTCCATCAGGTAGAGTTAAGGTAACAGGATCAGCTGCACCATAGCTAGACATCCAAAACATCCAGCAAGCTACACTAAGAAAAATGCGCTTTATAAATTGAAGCATTTTACCACCCAACATAACGCCGATAAAGCCTACCACAGCATTTCTTCCTGCTCTAGATTGAAGTCTGAATTAGCGAGATCTGTATGTCGTCACCCTTAAATTTCTAATATCTATCTTGTAAACTATCAGAAATGACCTGTTTCTAAAAGCTGTCAAATTTTACTCCAGCCGTATTAAAGTTTGCCGTGGCAATGCTTAAATTTCTTGCCGGACCCACACGGGCATTTATCATTACGACCAGGATTGCCCCATGTCGTCACATCACTTTCGTTAAAAACTGGTCTAGCTCCCTGGGCACCACCTGCAGTCTTCGCTTGCCGTTGCAAGGCCCCTTTCTGGAGCATCATCTCATCCATAATGGCTTTTTGCTCTTCGTTCGTACGCATTCTTGCATGCCCTAAAACTTGGCTTACGCGTTGCCGCAAACTATCCAGTAGACTTTGAAACAATTGGAAAGCCTCAGATTTATACTCATTCAAAGGATCCCGCTGAGCATAACCTCGAAACCCAACGACCGAGCGCAAATGTTCCAGTGTCAACAAGTGTTCACGCCATTTTCCATCAATCGCCTCAAGTAAAACTTGCTTTTCGATTGTTCTCATATTGTCAGATCCAAAATCAACAGCCTTTTTTGCCATGAAAGCGTCACTAGCATTTTCAAGCTTTATACAAATTTCTTCATCGTCCACTCCCTCTTCCGCAGCCCAATCAGAAACCGGAACTTCGAAGCCTAACTGCTCAACTACAGCAGCTTGCAAACCCTCAGTGTCCCATTGGTCAGCATAGGATTTAGAAGGCATAAATTGGGCCATCAAGTCATCAATAACTTGATGACGCATATCTTGTGTAATCTCAGCTAAATCTTCTGCTTCCATAATTTCGCGACGTTGGCCAAATATTACCTTCCTTTGATCGTTCATAACATCATCGAATTTCAATAACTGCTTGCGGATATCAAAATTGCGACCCTCAACTTTTGCCTGCGCGCGCTCAAGGGATTTATTGACCCAGGGGTGCACAATCGCCTCACCCTCTTTCATACCAAGAGAATTCAAAACCTTTTCCAAGCGCTCAGACCCAAAGATCCGCATCAAATCGTCATCGAGTGACAAGAAAAAAGAACTACGGCCAGGATCTCCCTGACGGCCAGAACGACCCCGCAATTGATTGTCGATCCGACGAGACTCATGTCGTTCAGTTGCTAATACAAACAGACCACCAGCATTTTTAACGGCCCGTTCACCAACTTTGTGTTCAGCTTCAACCCCTCTTGTAATCTTATCCAGGTTTGCCTCTGGATCAGCGGTCATTGCATCCACTATGGTAACTTCTAAGTTGCCACCCAATTTAATATCTGTGCCTCGCCCAGCCATATTTGTTGCGATTGTTACAGCACCCAACTTGCCGGCATCTGCCACAATTTGTGCTTCTCGCTCGTGCTGACGCGCATTTAAAACGTTATGTTTAATATTTGAATTAGTCAGAAGGTCAGATAAAAGCTCAGATTTTTCAATCGACGTTGTCCCTACAAGTACGGGCTGCTGCTTGGCATGAGCAACTTTTATTGCCTCGACAACAGCTGTGTATTTTTCTTTCGCCGAGCGGTATACTTGGTCATCATCGTCAATACGTCGGACGGTTTGGTTAGTTGGAATCTCAACAACGCCGAGGCCATAAATTTCATCAAACTCATCTGCCTCTGTTAACGCCGTACCAGTCATACCCCCGAGCTTATCATAAAGCCGGAAGTAATTTCTGGAACGTTACTGAAGCCAAAGTCACATTTTCTGGCTGAATTTTACATCCCTCTTTTGCTTCAATTGCTTGATGCAAGCCATCTGATAGGCGGCGACCAGACATCATTCGACCAGTAAATTCATCGATCAGAACAACTTCGTTATCACTGACGATGTAATCTTTGTCCCTTGTGAAAAGTTTATGTGCACGCAAGCCTTGATTCATATGGTGAACAATCGTTGTGCTTTCGGGGTCATACAAAGACTGTCCGTCTGGCAAAATAGCACGTTCACTCAACACTTTCTCAAGCCATTCGTTACCCTCATCGCTGAAGGTTACATTTTTAGTCTTTTCGTCTAAGGTAAAGTGGTCATCTTGGACCTCAGGGATCAAAGCATCGATTGTTTGATATAGGTCAGAACGATCCTCAGCTGGTCCTGAAATAACAAGGGGCGTCCGCGCCTCATCAATCAAAATAGAGTCCACCTCGTCCACAATTGCAAAATTATGAAACCGCTGGTGGATTTGAGACAGCTCAGACTTCATATTATCGCGGAGATAGTCAAAGCCCAACTCGTTATTAGTGGCGTATGTCACATCACAGGCATAAGCCGCAGCTTTTTCCCGTTCAGGTTGCTGCGGATAGACAACACCAGTTGTCAGACCTAAAGCACCATACACTTTTGACATCCACTCCGAGTCGCGCCGCGCTAGGTAATCATTAACAGTTACTATGTGAACACCTTTACCGGTGAGAGCATTTAAATAAGCGGGGAATGTAGCAACGAGGGTTTTACCCTCTCCTGTTTTCATTTCAGAAATATTTCCTTGGTGGAGAAAAATACCACCCATCAGCTGAACATCAAAAGCCCGCAGTCCAAGCGCACGCTTCGCTGCCTCACGACAGTTAGAAAAAGCTTCCGGTAAAAGTGACTCAAGTGCCTCGCCACCTTTGGCACGATTTGCAAGTTCACCGGTCTTTATGATGATAGCTTCATCGCTCAAAGCTTCAAACTCTGCCTCAAGGGCATTGATCTGATCCACTAAAGGAAGAGTCATTTTTATTTTACGGTCGTTCGGTGTACCAAAGATTTTCTTGGTAATATTTCCAAAACCCAACATATTTGCTCCGAATGCTTCATCAAATCAATTGAGGGATTTACTTGCTTGCATTGAAACCTAAGCTTAAGAAAAGTCAGAACTAGGTCAACAAGCGCATCAGGCCCCCTCAGGGCCACTTTTGTGATGTATGGGCCTTGCATTACAGTGTCAACGCCGGGGGACGATTCCTCCCGCAGCAAAGGAAAAACAATGGTAAAATCACACTTAATCTGGCACGGAATGGTGTTTTCATTTTTTCTAACGTCCTCAGTTGCTGCTCAGGGTACGAGTGTTGACGAAGTAGTCGCCACCATTGGCAGCACAGAGATCACCATAGCACATGTTCTAGACGTAAAACGTCAACTTCCTGAGCAATACCAGACACTGGGAGATGATGTTTTATTTTCAGGTATTGTTGAACAGCTGATACAGCAAGAAATGTTGGCCGGGTCTGTAGCTAAGGATCCTTATTGGATGGCTGCAGCACTTGAGAACCAGCGCAGAAGTTTGCTTTCCTTGATCGTAATCAATGAGGTCCGCGCCAACGCAATATCCGAGGTGGCCTTACGCACAGCCTATGAGGAAAAGTATACATCTCAAAGTAGTGGACAGGAGTATAAAGCATCTCACATTTTGGTAGACACTGCCGAAGAGGCAAACCAATTACTCTCTAAACTGGACGAAGGTATGGATTTTGGTGGCTTAGCCCAGGAGCATTCCACCGGGCCCTCTGGCCCAAACGGTGGAGACCTCGGTTGGTTTGGTAAGGGTCAAATGGTTCCCACATTTGAAGCCGCCGTTCAAGCAATGGTGGTTGGCACATACACGGGTCCTGTTCAAACACAATTTGGGTATCACTTAATACGCCTTGATGATCTCCGCGAGATCATTCCACCTTCGTTTAATGAGGTGCGTGATGAGCTTGAAGTCGAACTGCAGAACGCAGCAGTGGAAGCACATATCAGCAGTAATATGGCTGCGCTTACGGTGGTTTACCCGGAGACGCCCATTGATCCATCGGTTCTTTCTACCTTGCAACTGAAAGATGAGTAGTTGAGAGTTTCACCACTTGCTCCAAAAAGCTTTCCTCACATCCCCTCAATTGAAGGTGTGGAATTTGCAACAGCCTCGGTAGGTATAAAGCATACTGGCCGTACCGACGTGATGCTGGCTAAGATCTCGCCTGGCGCAACGATTGCCGGCGTCTTTACCCGCTCTGCGACAAGGGCAGCTTGCGTTCTAGACTGTCAAGAAAAAATCGGGCATGATACCCCTCAGGGTGCAGCAATTCTGGTAAACTCTGGGAACGCAAACGCGTTTACGGGTTCTGCAGGTCAGGCTTCGGTAGATCGAATTTGTGCCGCCGTTAGCGCAAAATTGGGCTTACCTTCAAGAGCTGTTTTCACATCTTCAACTGGTGTGATTGGAGAAGTCCTTCCAGATGAAAAAATAACAAAATCCCTGACAGAGCTTTCTCAGTCATTTAAGGCCGCCGGCATAGAGGCTGCAGCCAATGCGATTATGACGACAGATACTTTTGCCAAGGGTTCTAGTAAATCCCTACGAATTGAAGGTAAAACTGTGACCATCGGAGGTATCGCTAAGGGCTCAGGCATGATTGCGCCTGATATGGCTACGATGCTGGCCTATATCTTCACGGACGCCAAAATTGGCTATTCAGACTTGCAAAGCCTTTTGGGGAATTCAGCCAATAAGACCTTCAATTGCATCACGGTCGACAGTGACACCTCAACCTCAGACGCCTTTATATGCGCGGCAACGGGTGCGTCCAATGTTGATGTTTCGTCCAATATAGAATTCGCGTCAGCGCTTGAAGGCGTCATGCTCGATTTGGCCCAACAAATTGTGCGAGATGGTGAGGGTGCAACAAAGTTCGTTAAAATAGCCGTATCTGGGGCCGCATCTCAAGCAGATGCACATAAAGTTGCAATGTCAATTGCAAATTCACCATTAGTAAAAACTGCTATTGCAGGGGCAGATCCTAATTGGGGTCGTATTGTGATGGCCGTAGGAAAATCGGGTGCAAAAGCAGATCGCGACAGATTATCGATTTGGTTTGGGCCTCATTTGGTTGCAAAGAACGGCTGGGTTGCCTCTAGCTATTCCGAGGAGGTAGGTGCAGAATACATGCAGCAAAACAATTTAAGCATTCGCACAGATCTTGGCGTTGGCGGATCTTCTGCAACAGTTTGGACCTGTGATTTAACACATGGGTACATCAAGATTAATGCAGATTATCGGTCATGAAAATGCTCTTGGTTTCAGCAGTAGCGTTGATAGACCGTGATGGTCGTGTACTTTTAGCTCAACGCCCAGAAGGTAAATCAATGGCGGGTTTATGGGAGTTTCCAGGTGGTAAAGTAGAAGCTGGAGAAACGCCAGAGAACGCATTAGTTCGCGAACTAGAAGAAGAACTTGGGATAAACACCTGGGAAAGCTGCCTTGCGCCGTTAGCGTTTGCTAGCCATGCATACGATGACTTTCATCTACTAATGCCATTGTTTGCCTGCAGAAAATGGGAAGGGACCCCCTCTGCGCGCGAAAATCAAACTCTGGACTGGGTTCGTAAGCAGGATTTACGGTCCTATCCAATGCCGGCCGCCGACATACCATTGATACCTCTTCTTTATGATTGGCTTTAATTTAAACTTAACATAATCCGTATGTTGGAGATTTACGTCCGTCCTCCATTAAAAAAGAGTACCCCTCATGATACTTATTATGGTGGTTAACAGAAAATTCGCACAAATATTAAAATTTGATCATCTAGTTTAAAATTTACTGATTCTTGATCCCTTTGCCCTCGGATCAGTTAGAAAAAAATTTATGCACCAGAGCTTTACGGAATTAGTCAAGACAAGCTTTCAAGGTTTAAAATTGCTAAACCTAGCCTTACATTCCAAACATCAAAAATTTTTAACTGTCTTGTTAAACCAAAATACGGCCATTTGCCGTCCTACCCGCTGGTACTAAAATTGACTGTCCATCAAATAATGCTTGAAGGCTGAATGCTATAAAAAAATGGCACCAAGTTAGGCGCCATTTTTCATATTGAGATTTTAATTTATGAAAGCTGGCGCTCAACCTCTTCACGTTCGAAGATCTCGATAACATCCTCAGGGCGGATGTCTTCATAGTTTTCAAATGCCATACCACATTCTTGACCAGATTGAACCTCCCCAACCTCATCTTTAAACCGCTTAAGGGTTTTAAGCGTGCCTTCGTGAACAACCACATTGTCACGTAACAAGCGTACACCAGCAGATCTTCGAGCAACGCCTTCAGTCACCAAACAACCCGCAACTTTGCCAACACCAGATACTTTAAATACCTCCTTGATGCTCGCATACCCGATGAAAGTCTCACGGATTTCGGCACTCAAAAGACCTGAAGCTGCAGCTTTTACATCATCTACCAGATCATAAATTACAGAGTAATATCTGATTTCGACACCTTTTTGATTAGCGGTATTGCGTGCCGATGTATTTGCCCGAACATTGAAGCCAAACACCGGAGCACCTGACGCTTCCGCGAGACCAATATCTGATTCTGTAATTGCACCAACCCCGGAATGAAGAACGCGAACACGGACTTCGTCATTCCCAATTTTATCCATAGCTTGCACGATCGCTTCAGCAGAGCCTTGAACATCAGTTTTCACCAAAATAGGCAATTCACTTACGTCTTCATTTGCTTTTGCATTCGCCATTAACTGCTCAAGTGTAGTAGCCGCACCAGCGGCAGCACGACGATCTTTTGCGGCTTGCGCTCTGTATTGTGCAATTTCACGCGCTTGTGCCTCAGTAGACACCACGTCCAGAACATCACCCGCTTCTGGTGTGCCATTCAGACCTAAAACTTCCACCGGTGTTGATGGGCCCGCAGTTTTGATTCGATCACCCTTATCATCAACCAAAGCTCGTACTTTACCCCATTGTTCTCCAACAACAAAAATATCACCAAGTTTCAGGGTCCCATTTTGAACAAGTACTGTTGCGACCGGGCCACGGCCAACATCAAGCTGAGCTTCAATTACAGCCCCAGACGCTGCGCGTTTTGGGTTCGCTTTCAATTCTAGGATTTCTGACTGCAGTGCGATTGCTTCTAGCAACTGATCCAAGCCTTGACCTGTAGTTGCAGAGACCTCAACGTCTTGAACTTCACCAGACATCTGCTCAACGATTACTTCATGTTGCAAAAGATCTGTCCGCACTTTTTGTGCGTCTGCTGCTGGGCGATCAATTTTATTGATCGCAACAATCATCGGTACCTGAGCCGCTTTTGCGTGGTTGATTGCTTCAATTGTTTGCGGCATAACAGCGTCATCAGCCGCAACTACCAAAATGACAATATCAGTGACTTGTGCACCACGTGCACGCATCGACGTAAACGCCGCGTGACCTGGTGTGTCCAAAAACGTCAAAAGCTCCACCCTTTTGTTCACTTGGTAAGCACCAATGTGTTGCGTAATTCCCCCAGCTTCTCCTGATACAACACGCGCATTTCGGATGGCGTCCAGTAGTGAAGTTTTACCATGATCCACGTGACCCATGACCGTGATGATTGGAGCTCGTAGGAGCTAAATCCTCTGGTTTGTCATGTACTTGGTCAATCACATCTTCAACATCAGCGTCAGAAACCCGGACCATTTTATGGCCAAACTCTTCCACGATCAACTCAGCTGTATCTTGATCAATAGTTTGGTTCTGTGTCACCATCATACCCATTTGCATCAAAGACTTCACAACATCAGCTGCACGCTCAGCCATACGGTTCGCCAGTTCCTGAACGGCAATGCCATCTGGGACCTGAACGTCACGTACAACCTTTTCACGCTCTACGGTACCACCCATCGCTTTTTGGCGGGCACGCTCTTGCTTGCGCTTCATAGAGGCCATGGAGCGATGGCGATTGTTGCCACCAGTCGCTTGGCTCACCGTCAGTTTACCCGAGCGGCGGTTATCATCGCCGCGTCCTTTTGCGTTGCGATTTGGGCGAGCCGGTTCTTCTCGACGCGGTTGTTCTGTGAGCTTTTGAACGAGCCGGCCAGATTTTGCTGCTCGCTCTTCTGGAGACGCTTGGGGTGCAGCTGCTCGCATAGCTGCTGCTTCTGCTTCACGTTTTTTGCCTCTTCTGCTTCAGCCTTCGCTTTAGAGCGCTGCTCACGCTCAAGAATTTCGCGATCTTTAGTCTCCGCCTCTTCACGGCGGCGGCTGCGCTCTGCATCTCGCTCACGTTCTTCGCTAACCCTGCGCGCAGCATCCTCTGTTTCGCGTGCTTTTGCCGCCTGTACAGCCTTTAAACGACGGTCCATTTCGACGTCGGAAATACCCGCAGGTCGGCGCGCCGGATCCCCACCCCGCACCGTGCCAGGTGCAGCAGGTTTTGCCGCACCGGGTTTTGGCACAACAACACGTTTGCGTTTAGTTTCCACCACAACATTCTTCGTCCGGCCATGGCTGAAACTCTGTTTCACATTGCCCGCACGGGGGCCACCACGCAAACCTAATGTATTTTTACCGTCGTCGCTCATAAAGCTCTATCGTCCTTTCAGAGGGCAAACGCCCTGTGCCACTTAATCCGCTTCTCGTAATCCAAGTAACTTGTCTGCTTCGTTTACTACCCGAACACTGAGTCCACCAGAGGAGATTGCGGCGTGTATCGCATGCCCACGCCCAAATGCCAAACCCAATTCCTGTGAATTTAAACATCCAAAAAATCTTCCCCCTTCGGGTGTCCATAATTTACCTTTTCCACGTTCCGATCCATCACTTGCCTGAAGTAGAATTTTGGCTCTGCCATCAGCCAACCAACCTTTAACTTTTTCAAAACCAGTCACGGCTTTACCTGCTTTACGGGCAATAGATAAGAGATCAACAACGCGTCGTGCCAATTGGTGGTCAATTGTATAGATTAGCTCCTCTGGTACCGTGACTTGTGTCTTTGCACCATGAGAAAAAACCTTTGATTTTATAGCTTCTTGCAGAACTTTTTTGTTAGCGGAAACATAATATCCACGTCCTGGTAATTTTTCAAGAATATCCGGTACCACCACACCGTCAGGACTAGTAACAAAGCGGATAAGGCCTGACTTTTGGACCAGAATTTTGACTGATTAGACATTTACGTTCAGCCATATCTTCTACTTTTTTGGTACTACCTTGGCTCATTTAACTTTATTTCTCCGATTTAACTTCTTCCGACAGCTCTTCGTTTGATGCCAAATCGTCTGGGTCAACCCACCCCAACATAATCCGAGCAGTCATCACCATATTTTGGGCTTCAGCGAGATCAACTTCAAATTTTTCAAGGACACCGTCATCTTTGACGCGTTCGCCTCCTTCCGTTGTCCAACCACCAGCTAGTTCCCAGTCCGCGCAGGTCGCAAAGTCTTCTAGGGTTTTTACACCATCTTCAGCCAAAGCTTCAATCATTAGTGGAGTTAGGCCCTCAAATGTAACAAGGCTATCTTCCACTCCAAGTTCACGCGCGCGCTCCATTGCTCGTTTGTTTTCAGATTCTATAACGTCACGAGCACGCGCCTGAAGCTCACCAGCAGTCGCTTCGTCAACACCATCGATAACCAAAAGTTCTTCAACTTCAACATATGCAACCTCCTCAAGGTTTGTGAAGCCTTCAGAAACGAGAAGTTGGGCAAAGAATTCATCGAGGTCCAGGTTATCCATAAATAACTTAGTGCGTACTTCGAACTCAGCTTGACGACGCTTGGATTCCTCTTCTTCAGTCATGATATCAATATCTAAGTTTGTAAGCTGACTGGCCAAACGGACATTTTGTCCACGGCGGCCAATCGCTAAGCTGAGCTGTTCACCTGGAACGACAACTTCAATCTTGCCCGCTTCTTCATCCAGTACAACTTTAGTAACTTCTGCCGGTTGCAAAGCGTTAACCAAAAAGGTGGGCTGGTCTTCATTCCAAGGAATGATATCAATTTTTTCGCCCTGCAGCTCGTTAACAACAGCCTGAACGCGGACCCACGCATACCAACACAGGCGCCAACTGGGTCAATAGAACTATCATATGAAATCACCGCTATTTTGCGCGCGAGACCAGGATCACGTGCAACCGCTTTAATCTCAATGATACCATCATAAATTTCTGGAACTTCCATCTTGAACAATTCGGCCATAAATTCTGGCGCTGTACGCGTGAGAGAAAGATTTGCGGGCCACGTTGCTCGCGGCGCACGTCCTTTATGTAAACCCGAATACGGTCGTTCGGACGATAGCTTTCGCGACCAATTTTTTCATTACGCCGCAAAACGGCTTCGCCACGACCAATATCTACAATCACATTTCCATATTCCTCGCGCTTCACCAAACCATTAATGATTGTACCAGCGCGATCTTTGAATTCTTCAAATTGGCTATCACGCTCAGCTTCGCGTACTTTTTGCAAAATAACTTGCTTTGCTGCTTGCGCTGCAATCCGGCCCATCTCGACAGGTGGAACTTCTTCCACGAGAGTTTGACCAACCTCTGGGCTTTCCATGTATTGCTTTGCTTGCTCTACAGTGAATTCAGCCTGGTAATTTTCCAGCAAATCTTCTGTAACAACGGTGCGAACACGAGTGAAAACCGCACGACCAGTTTTGCGGTCAATAGATACGCGAATATCCATTTCAGCGCCATAGCGGGACTTGGCAGCACGTGCCAAAGATTCTTCCATGGCTTCGATAACTAAACCTGGATCGATCATTTTCTCACGTGCAACAGCTTCTGCTGTTTGCAAGAGCTCAAGCTGGTTTGCAGATGTAATAGCCATTAATCTTCCTCTCCATCAACGATGGTTTGCACTTCATCATATTGGGTTTCATCGATATGACCTGCGTCTTTACGGCCTTTCAGGACCTCACGGATCAATTCATCAGTAAGTATCAGCTTTGCGTCAGCCAGCCAGTCAAATTTCAAACCAATTGTACCTTCATCAACTGTGATGAGAATCTCGTCACCCTCGACACCGGCCAGCTCACCCTTGAAACGGCGGCGGCCATCAATCAGCTGTTCTGTTTCAATTTTTGCCGTATATCCAAGCCATTGGCCAAAGTCCTTGATGCGTGTCAGCGGGCGATCGATACCAGGACTCGATATTTCTAAAGTATAGGCCTCAATAATTGGATCTTCGACATCCATTAGAGCAGAAACAGCAGTGCTAATTTCAGCACAGCCATCCACTTCCATTGTGCCATCAGGCTTTTGGACCATGATTTGTAGTAATGGTGTATTACCCCCCATTAAGCGAAGACGCACAATTTCGAAACCCATACCCTCAACCGCTGGGTTTAGGGTTTCGTAGATACGTTTATCCATTGCTGCTTTGGCGATCAAATCGGTCATAATCAACTTTCAGGCACAAAAAAACGGGCGTGCAGCCCGTAAAGTTTTCCGGTGGATTGTTGGGGTTGGAAGCCAAATATCCGCTGTTAAAATTTCCCTACATGTTTTATCAGAAGGTTTCAATCCCATCCTCATATTTGTTTTTAGATCACTAAAACAATGCGCTCAAAAAGCTTGGTATTAAAAAATCTGAAAGCCAGGGACGTCAAAATCAAACTAAGAAAAGTTTTTACGTACGTAACCAGGTGGCAGTTGTTTAATCGCCACTTAGGCCAAGGCGCAAAGTGCAGCCAAGGGTAGCGTTATTACGATGCACTGGGCGGGATGGGTGGCTGGCGTGAACCGCAGGTTTACCTCTAAGCTGAAACGAACAAGCGGTCCTGAGGGATTTAGCTGATTCTTTCTTTACCTCTTACAGCGTGGTCTGCCTATTGGTTATTCAACTTCGTGACAAAATACTAAAGCTTTGACTCGATTTGGCATTTATACGCCCACTACAACGTCATTGGTAATATAACGCTAAGTCAACAACTCAGTGCCTTAAATAAAGCTTTTTAGGCTCTTTCATTTAACCAGTTCGCAAGAAATCTGTAATGTTGACTAAAGCAGCACTTATGGGCGCGTCAGACAAGGAATGCCCCGCCTTTCCAACAATACTCAACCGTGCACCAGGCCAAGCCTCTGCCAAATCCCAAGCCGTTTTTGGAGGGCATATCATATCATATCGTCCCTGGACGATGTAACCACGGATATCTTTGATACGGTGCATATTTTCGAGAATTCCCTGCCCTGGAACCAAAAATAGTTTGTTACGAAAATAGTGGTTTTCTATCCGGGCAAACGCACGTGCATAATGGGAGGGCGCTTCTCCAGAAATTCCAGTAGAATCAATCGAGGCGAGTGCATTTTCCCAACCCGCCCAAGCGCGCGCATAGCGCGTCTCAGTCATCATATCACCACTAAAAAGGCGCTGGTTATAAGCTGCAATTAAATCATCACGCTCATCTTCAGGGATAAGAGCCATAAACCTTGACCATGCTTCTGGCCAAAATCGCCCAGCACCACCCGCATAAAACCAATCCAGCTCATTTTGACTACCTAGAAATACGCCACGGATAATAAGGTTTTGGACAGATCTTGCATGTGCTTGAGCGTAAAGTAGGGCCAGTGTTGCGCCCCAACTCCCGCCAAAAACCAACCATTTCTCTATCCCAAGATCGGTCCGGATACGTTCGATATCTGAAACCAAATGCCATGTAGTATTATGCTCCACAATCGCGTGCGGTCGCGAACGACCACAACCTCTTTGATCAAACAGAATAATACGGTAATGACTGGGATCAAAATAACGCCGCATTCCAGGACTACACCCACCTCCAGGGCCACCATGCAAAACTACAACAGGTACACCATCAGCTCGTCCGCATTGCTCTACGTAGATGTGATGACCGTCACCAACATCCAGTATACGCTGATCGAAAGGCTCAATCGGTGGATAAAGAAGCTCTACTGCGCGTTTTTGACCAGCGACTTTGTCCATGATTAACCTATATAGTTGCGGGGTGGGACAAAGCCCTCTCAAAGTTAAATCCATATGGAGACCAGAATGCAAGGCAACCAATCTACCATTGACCCATCTGAAGTCGCAAAGTTTGAAGCCATGTCAAATGAATGGTGGGATTTAGAGGGAAAATTTAAACCCTTGCATATGCTCAATCCGTGTCGGCTGGACTACATTAATGAGCAAATAGCGATGGAGTTTAATAAAGATCTCTCTCAAAACTTACCATTTAAAGGTCTGCGCATTTTGGATATTGGTTGCGGTGGAGGGCTTCTGTGTGAGCCTATGGCGCGCTTGGGCGCGAGCGTTGTCGGCGCAGACGCCGCTTCAGGAAATATCCCTGTAGCACAGAATACATGCGCGGCAATCTGATCTGGAAATTGACTATCGTCATACAACTGCCGAGGCGCTGGCCGACCGCGGTGAAAAATTTGATGTTGTTCTAAATATGGAGGTTGTTGAGCACGTTTCAGGTCCACCCACTTACCTTCTAGCTTGCCAGAAACTTTTAAAGCCGGGTGGTTTACACATCTGCTCAACTTTAAATCGTAATCCAAAGAGCTTTCTGTTCGCCATTATTGGAGCAGAATGGGTAATGCGGTGGTTGCCAAAGGGCACACATGACTGGAATAAATTCATTACTCCTGATGAACTGTTTGCCCTTTTAACAGAAGCCGGTCTTTTACCGGTAGATCGGAAAGGGTTTGTATTCGATAAAATAAGGTGGAGTTGGTCTTTGTCTGCAACAGATTTGAGCGTAAATTACGTGACAGCAAGTCTTAAACCAACCTAAACTTCTTTAGCCAAATTTGCTCGCAGTTCACGTAGCACCGGCAAAACATTTTTGAGCTTCTCCACCCCAGCCGATCCAATCGCTTTGGTCATGATAGGGCCAATTTGGGCAAAGGCGTGATCTCTCGCTGCGCGACCAGCCGGGCTAATGACAACTTGCTTTCGCCGCGCATCATCCCAATCGGGACGGATATGCACGTAACCCGCCCATTCTAATTTAGCTAAAGTGTTCGTCATTGCTCCGCGCGTTAGATTAAAGGATTTCGCTAATTGCGCAGGGGACCTTTCTGTTCCCAAGTTAGCAAGATGATTGAGAACAGAAAAATGTGACAGCTCCATGCCTTTTGGCAAACCCTTGGAGATCCGGCTTCGGAGTAATTGATCAAGGGCAAGGATTTCTGAAAAGAGTCCGACGGAAAGGGTTTCAACTAGATGTGTCATTAACTGGGTAAGACCTTAACTTATAAAGACGATCGTGCTGCAAAGATGCCACACGCGATCTTGCCCTGTCCACTGCACCTAAATCAAGCTCGACAAAGTGCAACCCAGTTGCATCACCCGCATCCAAAATAATCTCCCCCCAGGGATCAACGACCAAGCCATGCCCAAAGGTTTTGCGACCCGTACCCGGATGAGAACCAGTTTGAGCAGAAGCAACCACATAACACCCTGTCTCAATAGCGCGTGCGCGCAGCAGGCTATGCCAATGCGCCTTGCCAGTTAAAGGAGAAAAGGCGGCCGGTATCGTTAAGATCTTCGCACCAGCTTGCGCCAACGCCCTGTAGAGGTGGGGAAACCTAAGATCGTAACAGATAGTCAATCCCATTAAGCCCCAGGGCGTCTGTGCTAAAACCGCTTCTTGTCCAGCACGAAAACTTTTGGATTCACAATAGGTCTCTTCAGATGATAACTGGACGTCAAACATGTGTATTTTATCATAATGCGCAACCGTTTTACCCTTTGCATTAATCAAAACAGAGCGATTTGCAAATCGCCCATTGGAGTCATCTGTCTTTATGCTAATTGAGCCCAATGCGACCCATAAATCCAATAAGCAGGCTTTTTGCGCAACAGCGGCAATGAAAGAGTGGCTTTCAAAAGGCTTTAGAACTTGCATCTGGTGTTTGCGATCAAAAGACACACAATTTGTAACTTCTGGTAAAAATAGAATGTCTTGCCCTACTGATTTTTCCATCAAATTCAGAACGCAATCAAGGTTTTCGTCTGGCTGGTCACTAGAAGTTATTTGTGCAACCGCGATCTTCAAGCTGCCAACATCAAATCAAGCTTTCCAGAACGCTCAAGAGCATGCAAATCATCACATCCACCGATGTGGGTATCGCCAATTAAAATCTGTGGCACTGTATGACAGCCATTTGTTCGCACCATCATCTGCGAACGTAGTTCAGGGTTTCCTGAAATATCAACCTCTTGGAAACTAACGTTCTTAGAGTCAAGTAATCGTTTGGCTGCATGGCAATAACCACAAAGTTTAGAGGTATATATTTCAACAATTTTCATTATTCAAATCTCCATTGTGCATATACCATTTAAAGGTCTTTTCTAAGGCATGCCAGCGCTAAAACCTGCTTAAGGCTTGCAATACCTTCACCTCCCTTTTACCTCAGAAAAATGGCTTCTATTAAATTGTTCAATCTTAAAGCTCGAAACCTAAAACGCATTCGCACAAAAATTGATGGAATGTTTTTACAAGTCCTCGCACGAGATGAAATCTTAGAAAGGCTGGAAGATATTAATAGATCATTTGAGGCGATAGCAATTGTAACTGGTTTCCCAGAGATATGGTCACAAAGTCTACCTAAAGCAAACTTAATCGCCGACTCTGATACGCTGGATCTAGCACAAAAGGAATTTGATTTGATAATCCACGCAATGGCTTTGCATCACAGCAATGACCTCGTGGGGCAAGTCATTCAATCCACCCAAGCCTTAAAGCCAGATGGATTATTCATCAGCTCATGCTTTGGTGGTCAAACATTAGCTGAACTGCGAGCAGCCTTATCCACAGCGGAAGCCGAACTATGTGGCGGGCTCTCCCCACGTATTTCACCCATGGCAGAAATTCGCGACCTTGGGGCAATCTTACAACGTGCAGGGCTCGCCCTACCAGTCGCAGATAATCTCAATATCTCCACCAGTTACCGCGACCTAAGGCATCTTATGCTTGATCTTCGCGATATGGGAGAAACAAACATCATGAAATCTCGGTCAAAGTCTTTTACTGCACGTACTTTGTTTAATCGCGCTCAAGAAATATACGCCGCGGAATTCAAAAACTCAGATGACCGCTTAATGTGTACCTTTGAGTTAATGTTCCTCTCTGGCTGGGCGCCACATAAAAATCAGCCAAAGCCATTGCGGCCTGGGTCAGTTAGGAAATCACTTCTAGCCGCGTTAGACGAGGCAAAATCGTATCCTGGCGATTGACGACAGCCTAATTACCCTTATTTCAATTGGAAAGCATCTTAGGAGCCAGAATTGAGCGATCAAATTTTAAGCATAAGTCCACTTTCAGCCGCACCTGAGGAACACCCTCCCGTGAAAAAGCTAAAGGTTGGTGTGTTGTTGTCCAATCTCGGGACGCCTGACAGTTATGACTATTGGTCAATGCGACGGTATCTGGGTGAATTTTTATCCGATCGTCGCGTAATCGATTACAGCCCATGGCTTTGGCAGCCCCTGTTGCAACTTATTATTCTCACAAAACGTCCGTTTACTTCAGGCGCTGCTTACAAGACGATTTGGAATCATGAAGCAGATGAAAGCCCATTATTGACGATTACTAAAGCACAAACTATTGCAATTAGGTCAAGCGTCACAGAACGTCATGGCGAAGGCGTTATGGTCGATTTTTGTATGCGCTATGGAAATCCGTCAATAAATTCAGTTGTGCAAAAAATGGTTGATGCTGGCTGTCAAAAAATACTTTTTTTCCCACTTTACCCACAATATGCGGGAGCGACTTCAGCAACAGCCAACGATGAGTTTTTTAGAAGCCTCATAAAGCAGACCTGGCAACCAACAGCCCGTACGGTGGGCGCATACTTTGATCACCCGGATTATATAGACGCACTAGCAACCTCCATTGAGCGTGGATATGCTAATGCCGAGGTCGAGCCAGAAATTCTAGTGTGCTCATATCACGGAGTTCCCAAACGTTATTTAATGCAAGGTGATCCTTATCACTGCCTGTGCCAAAAAACTACGCGGCTATTGAAAGAGCGGCTTGGCTGGGATGAAAGCCAAATTATCACCACATTCCAGTCAAAGTTTGGGCCAGAACAATGGTTGCAACCCTATACCGTTGAAGAGGTTGCTAGGTTGGCAAAGCTTGGAAAGAAAAATATTGCGGTATGTGCTCCTGCATTTTCAGCAGACTGCATTGAAACGCTAGAGGAAATTAACGAAGAAATTCGGGAAAGCTTTGAGCATGCAGGAGGTGAGAAATTCACTTACATTCCATGCTTGAACGATGAGCCTGCGCATATTTTAGCACTAACCAACCTAATATCAGATAACTTGCACGGTTGGGTTTAAGTTGCAAACTTTAGGATTTTTTTCTGAAAAAAAGAGACCGCAAAAATGCGGCCCCCTCTTAAATCTAAGAAAATTACTTTTTAGCTAACCCCTGCGGCAAGCAATGCAAGAATGATCAGAGGGATCAAAAGACCGCTATCAGATGAGTTCGCTCCGTCCATTGCTGAAACAACTACAGGTGCATCCATCACAGGATCGCTCATGCCGCCAGCGAACGCTGTTGTTGCTGCGGCTAATAATACTGTTACCAATACCAATTTTTTCATTTTCTTCTCCATATAATTCAGACACTTACATCAAGTTTGGGGTATACTGTGTCCTTGGGTTTATTTTATACTTCGGATAAACCAGCACTCTAGTTAAAAAGCAAACGGGTCTCGAGCGTAAACATGCCGAAATTTACTTTCATTGTCAAATAAGCAACACTTGTGTCCCAACTTTAGATAATTCAAACAATTCAGCTATTTGTTCGTTATATAGGCCAATGCACCCATTAGATGATTTTCGGCCAATTTTGCGTGTATCGTGTGTTCCATGAATTCGGTAATACGTCCAAGACAAATACAGCGCGTGAGATCCCAGAGGGTTTTCAGGACCTGGCCCCAAATATTCGGGCCACTCTGGGTTTCGAACACGCATGGCTGGCGTCGGACTCCAACTGGGACCCTCCACTTTTTTTATGACTTTTGTTCTGCCCTTTCGAGTTAGATCGTCAGTTAGGGGAACTGACGTCGGGTATAACTTATAAACTTTTTCACCTTCAGACCAATAATGCAGCGCTCTTGACTCGATATCGACCAAGATAGCTCCACCCGTAAGGTTGTCAAAATAGGGGCGCCAGTCAAGCATTCGGAAGCTACTAATATTACGTTCGGAGGTTTTTCTGATTTCTGCTTCAAGCGCAATATCACCCACAACTCTCTGTTCTTGAGCAAAAACTGCAGCACCAGAAAAAGATGCGGCACCGGCAAGAAATGTACGGCGTGGCAAATTTTTAATTATTTTAGGCATAGGTCTGAGCTCCAAATTTATTCCCTCTTATTTACACGAGAAGTGTATGTTTTTCAAATCAAAGTATTGTCATTTAGAGGAAGGGGTGGGAAATGGGTTTGATTGACAACGTAAGCAAGCTATTGCTGCTACCACTGCTTGAGGAAAAATGATGTTCTTTCGTGTTATTGCAACCATACTAATTGCAAGTCTGGCTGCCTGTGTAGCTCCAATTGGTGATGGCACTGAATTTAGTGGAGGCAACACAGCTCGCATATATTGGATTGCGCCATCAGATACGAGCCGGATACAATTTAGTATGCTCGATAGCATAAATAGCTTACGCATCGCGAATGGAATTTCCCCACTTTCACTAAATCCCCAACTAAATGCAGCCGCAGCCACACACTCTCGAGATATGGCCGCTCAAAATCGTGCATGGCACTTTGGATCAGATGGTTCATCACCGCTCGATCGCGTGTCCCGTGTTGGGTATGAAGGAGAACTGTTAGGAGAAACGATCTCCGAAACTTTCGAGTCAGAATTAGAAACCCTTGCAGCGTGGATGGATGGCACACCAACACGTGGTGTGATAATGAATCCTAAAAATCGACATATCGGTTTTAGCTGGTTTCAGGAAGAAAGTGGAAAAATTTGGTGGACTCTAGTCAGCGGTACGGACGAGACATTTTAAGGGAATATCCAAATAGTTGTTCCGATACTGACCATTTCATAAATTTCATCCATTTCTCTGTTGGTTACCGCAATACAACCCCAAGTCCAATCCTTATCGCTCCTAGCATACTCTTTGGGGGTCCCATGAATAAAAATATCGCCTCCTGGGTCTTTCCCTAACGCAAGCGCTTTAACCCTATCTTGGGCATTCGGATAAGACATTCCAATAGATAGGTAAAATTGGCTTTTAGGGTTTTTACGATCAATGTAATATTGGCCCTCCGGGGTTTTTCCATCCCCCTGGAACTCCTTATGACCTACTGGGGCAAAGCCAAGTTTAAAGTCATATTTTTTTATCACCTTATTCTGGTGCAGTAACAAAAGCTTACGATCTGCTTTATAAACTTGGATTTGGGTCACTTCCGGTAATAATTTGCGGTTGAAGAAAGAACACGACGACAATGTCAGCAGCAGGCTGATCATAACCAATACATTTTTTAGGCGCATAAAAGATGCCTCAAATCATACTTTTGGAAAATTTAGTCTAAACACATAGAAATGCCAAACTAACCTTTTTTATTTAACCGCACCTCTAATCGTTAACAAAGGCGCAATGGCCTCACGGACGACGTTATTTGGTTTAGTCTACCTCTTCACGTTATATACCTTACGTCAATTTCAATCCTTAAAGAAGCTTGCAACAATCTCTATATGAGACGACCAGCGGAATTGATCAACCACCTCTAGCCACCTGATCTTAAACCCTGTCTCACAAAGTATGCGCGCATCTCGGGCAAAGGTAACTGGATTGCACGACACCATGGCTATGTTATGCATTTGACTTTGCGCGAGCTGACGCACTTGTTGTTCAGCTCCTGCCCGTGGTGGGTCAATTACGGCCGCATCAAATGACTTCATGTCTGTATGATAGACAGGGTTACGAAATAGATCACGAGCTTCGATCGTAACTTTTTTTATACCCTGCGTATGGCGTACGCCGTAAACTAAAGCATCTAACAGTTTGGGGTCACTTTCAACGCAATGCAGCTTTGCCTTAAACGTCAGTGGTAATCCCAAAGTGCCAACACCAGAAAATAAGTCAATGACAGATTTTGCGCCATCCAGAGCACGCGCAACTGCCCCCTGCAAGGCAACCTCTCCATGAGTTGTTGCCTGCGTGAATGCACGTGGTGGAATTGAAACATTAACTGCTCCAAAAGTCATAGATGGAGTTTGGTGCTCACAAACAGTTTCTGCACCAACCGATAACCGAGCTACGCCACTTAATCCCGCCCATTGCGCGAAGGCTGCTAAGTTTTTCTGGTTTGGAGGCTCCAAGCCATCAACGGCTACATCAATTCCAGTATCAGTGACTAGTACAAAAAATCCTAACTGACCCTTGCGAGATCCGAATTTAGCTGTGAAACCTTCAAGCGCCGGTACAAGATCTAAAATAGCGGGAGCTAGAATTTTACAAGGTTCAATCGATTGGATTGTAACACTTGATTTACCAAAAAAACCAACAGTAGCTCCTTTTTTTGTACGTGTACCACTCAACTTTGCACGTCGCCGACTATTTTCAGGGGAGGTGTGGAGGGCTTGGGTTTGAACGTTAATACCTTGTGCGGACAGGGCCCGCAGAACAACTTCTTGCTTCCAATGAGCAACAAAGTCTGGGTGTGCATGGTGCAAAGAGCATCCACCACATCGCTTATAGGCAGTGCATTGCGAAGCAATCCTGTTCTCAGATGGCATGATGATCCGAGGGTTTTCAATCCGATCACCGACCAGCAGCCCAGACACAACTTCACCCGGCAAAGTCCGATCAACAAAAATTGGCCCAGCAGCCAAACCGTCACCAAGATGACCTAAACGATCTATAATAATTTCCATTAGGGTTTTTCCATTGCCAAAAAGCCACCAGATTGATGCCGCCAAAACTCTGCATAGGCCCCGCCTGTCGCCAGCAGGCTGGTATGCGTTCCCTCCTCTACAATGCGGCCCTCCTCAAAAACAACAATACGATCCATATGTGCAATCGTGGATAGACGGTGCGCAATCGCAATAACCGTTTTTCCCGCCATCACATTATAAAGCGTATCCAAAATCTCAGCCTCGACAACACTATCAAGGGCTGATGTCGCTTCATCCAGTACAAGAATTGGCGCATCTTTTAAAATTACTCGAGCCAAAGCCACCCTCTGTCGCTGCCCACCAGATAGCTTAACACCACGCTCTCCCACTTGTGCATCATAGCCCTTGCGGCCTTCTGGGTCCTCAAGTTTTAGAATAAAGTCATGGGCCTCAGCCTTTTTAGCTGCTTCTAACATTTCCAACTCTGACCCGTTTAGTTTGCCGTACAAAATATTGTCTCGCACTGAGCGGTGCAAAAGGGAGCTATCTTGCTGCACAACGCCGATCTGCGCTCGCAAACTATCCTGGGTAACGTTTGAAATTTCCTGACTATCAAATTTTATTGACCCCTGCTCAACGTCATAAAACCGAAGTAAAAGTTTAATTAATGTCGATTTTCCAGCACCGCTTGCACCAACCAGACCAATGCGTTCACCTGGCAAGATGTTTAAATTAACGCCCTCAAGTCCCCCAAAATCACGACCATATCTATGCGTCAAATTTATAATATCAATTCGACCCTCAGTCATTTTTAACGACGTAGCACCCTCAACATCAGTGAGCTCAATCGGTGCCGCAATAGTTTCCATACCCTCACGTATAACACCAAGCTCTCTGAAAACTGTGGTTAGGGCCCACATGATCCAGCCAGACATGCCATTTAGGCGCGTTGTCAAAGCGGCACCTGCCGCTATCACACCGACGCCAGCGCTGCCAATCGTCCACAGATAGATGGCCCAACCAACCACACCAACCACCAAAAACCCATTCAGTACAACAAGGCCAATATCCATCAAGCTATAAAGCCGCATTTCATATTGGAAGGTAGTTCGCGCATGTTCGATAGCCTCAACCCCATAGTCCAACTCTTGGTCACTTTGTGAAAACATTTTAACACTGTGGATGTTCGTATAACTATCGACCACCCTGCCGGTCACGGCACTTCGAGCATCCGATGAGGCTGTGGAGGCGGGTCCAACACGACGCACAGTCCAAGCTACCAAGGCGCCATAAAGCCCAATCCAAAGTAACATAGGGAGCGCCAGCCGTGGGTCAGCTCCCGCCAAAAGAAAAATTGCGCCAATAAGATATGCAATAGAAAACGTGATTGCATCAAATGTCTGATATACTACCTCCCCAGTTGCCGGGGGGGTTTGCATAATTCGGTTTGCAATACGCCCTGCAAAATCATTTTCAAACCAAGAAACCGACTGCCTCAAGACATGTTTATGCGACCGGTAACGCACCAATGTGCCAACATTTGGCAACATTGCATTGTTTTGCAACATCGTATCCACTGCTTGCAACACGGGCCGGACCGTCAGAATAAAAATAGATACACTTATCAGCTCAGCCTTGTTTTCAGCCCAAAATTCCGTAGGCTTTACGTCTGTCAATAACATAATCAGCCGACCTAAATACCAGATCAAACCAATCTCAATGAAAGCTGTTGTGAATGAAAAAACCCCTAGAACCCAAAAAATCTTTTTAAAGGGATAAAGGTAATTTCTTAAAAAGGGTAACAAAGCACGAGGCGGCGTGTCATCAGACGCATAAGCTTGATAAGGATCAACTAGTTTTTCAAAAAACCTAAACATAGCCTTAAAAATTACACAGGCCGCCAAGCAAAGCCTAGGTAATATCTCTACAGAATTTTGTTTTCACGTATCTGCGATATTAATGCATCTTTCTCAAGCTTCATATCTGATGCTAACCAAATTCGAAGTCCGTCCTCCAGAGCTTCTCCAAGCACTTTATTCGAAAACCATTCTAACAGATCAGAAGCTTGAATAGGAAATTGTGATACGGCCGCTCGGGCGAGTGTAGCCCTGTCGCATGCCCCCGGTGATCGCTCAAGAAACGCGTTTCGCACCAACCAAGAAGTCCAGCCGTCTTCTTCTCCCAGATGATACCCGTGTTCAATTAAACGGTCACATTCCTGTGCTGTTTTGCGTAATTTTGAAACGCGCTTTAGAGCTGTATTTCCAAGCCTTAAATTCGTCTTTAGGTTTTCTCCACCAACAAGTGCTAATCGGCGGAATGCATCAGGCTTCAAATCCCCTTCTAGATCTACAAGCAAAGCCAAATTCCGCGCACATGCTCCAGGCAAAATGATCTGTAAAACGCCAGAGGCCTCCATTGCAGCCATTGCGGGCGCTGGGTCAGGAGCTGCCAATAGCTTTAGCAGCTCCGCACCGATACGCTCCTTCGAAACAATGTCCAACCCAAGGCACAAAGAGGCGCATGCGGATAGGCCTTCAGGATCAATCCCAGATTGGGCGTTTCCATACCAAGCCCAAAATCTGAAAAAGCGCAAAATACGTAAATAATCCTCTTTTATGCGTTCCTCTGCGTTGCCGATAAACCGAATTCTGTACTCACGCAAATCAGCAAGCCCACCAAGTGGGTCAATCACAGTACCGTTAACATCCGCATATAAGGCATTTAATGTAAAATCACGTCGCGCTGCATCTTCCTGAATAGATGAGCCAAACAGAACTTCCGCTCGACGCCCATCTGTTCTGACATCACTCCGAAAAGATGTAATCTCAAAATCTTGCGCCGCAATTTGAAAGGTCAACGTTCCAAATGCCTCGCCTGTGGGGATTATCCGAACATTCAGGGCTTTCGCAATTTCTCGCATTTGAGCGGGCGTTGCATCCGTTGCCAAGTCAACATCAGTTTGGCCATATCCCAATATTGCATTTCTGACACAACCGCCCACGTACAGCAATTGGAACCCAGCAAGGGAAAAGGCTGTAAAGGTTGGCGCAAGCTCGGATTGATTTATCGCTTTAGTTTCAATTTTCATGATGTATCCATCAACTCTGCAAAACTACGCAAGATACGCGCTGTTGCCCCCCAAATATAATAAGGTCCGTAGGGTACAACGTAATAGTTTCGATTATGTCCAGCCCAGTGCCTACTTTGGACTTGAAAATTCGGTAGGTGTAAAACATTCTGAAGGGGTACTTCAAAAACCTCCTCAACCTCCCCAGGGTTGGGCTGAATATTCCACCAATGTTGAACCCAGCCAATGATTGGCGTAATCCTAAAACCAGTCATCGTTCGGTGAATGGGTAGTTGTCCTAAAACCTGGACGTTAGAGGCTTGCAACCCCGTTTCTTCATTGGCCTCACGCAGAGCTGTCGCTACAATATTCAAGTCGTTCCCGTCTCGCTTGCCGCCTGGAAAAGAAATCTGACCAGGATGTATTTTGAGCTGCGCTGCACGTTTTGTTAAGACAACATTCACACCATTTGGGCGTGTAACCAGGGCTATCAAGACCGCCGCATCTTGCAACTTTAAGACTCTAGGTTCTAATCCAATATTTAGATCAAAATCACTGGAAGGATGCGCTACGCGGGCTAAAGCCTGGGGAATTTTAGCTCTAAGAGTTATCATCTGCATCCGTTGGCTTAGCCTCAAAACCCAAGGTCATTGGGTCAAAGGCATAATGTGCACCACAAAACTGACAATCAGCTGTGACTATATTAGCTGCAGTTGTCATGTGACCAATATCTTTCGCAGAATAAATCGACAGGCTTTGCCGTACACGGTCTTCTGAACATGAACACCCAAACTTCACTGGCTGGACATCATAGATTCGCGGAGCTTCCTCATTAAATAAACGCAAAAGCAAGCGGCTTGGGGAGATCGTCGGCCCAACTAATTCTAACTCTTCAACGGTATCAAGCAAGATGTTTGCCCGGCTCCAGTTTTCAATAGCATCGCCCAAAAGCATATCCACCGCAGTAAGCAGTCCACCCTCACCTGAGCCCTCAGCAGCCGACACAACATGCGCACCAGCCTTAGGCATGTGCTGAAGCATGATGCCACCTGCCCGCCAGCCACTATTACCGCTCACCTCCTGTGAGTACCCAAATGCCAAAGAAAAGCGCGTCGGTAGTTGTTCCGATTGCGCAAAATAAGCTTCAGCACAGGCCGATAATGATCCTCCAGAAATTGGCGTGATGCCTTGATACGGGGTCATGTCCTCACCCTGATCTATCAATATGGCAAAATAACCCTTTCCAATTTGAGTAAAGCCGTCAGCTTTCAAAGCAATCGCGTCACTGTCGTAGCTTGCATAGGCTCGAATACGAGCAGGGTTGCCCTCATCAATTGGGCCATAATAATCTGTAGCTATTAGTCGAATTGGTCCGTCACCTCGGACTTGAAGCGACAACTTCCAGCGCAGCTTCATTGTTTGGCCAATCAAAGCTGTGAGCAGTGCCATCTCCGCCACAAGAGCTTCAATCACTGGCGGATAATCATGTTGTGCAAGAACTTGATCTAAAAGACCGTCCAGTCGGGCAACCCGCCCACGAATGTCGGATGCGTCCAATTGAAATGGTAAAACCGTGTCATCCCAGCTAATTTCTTCAGACTGTGTCATTAATTCTTTCCATAGATTGGCCTTGCCATAACTTGTCCATATAAGCACGTCCAGACGGACACCAACCCTGGTAAAAAAAATTGAAAAGATTTGGCCCCAACCCACGCGAAGATATTAGGTATACACCCCGCCCAGGCGTCTATGCTATTTTACCCTTTAGGGGGAGAATCCTAGCGACCTTCCAGGGTGGAATTCACAATGAATATCAATTACCTGGCGGCGGCGTGGACCCTGGAGAACAACCAATTTCAGCACTTCATCGAGAGGTTTTTGAAGAGACTGGTTGGCACATCGCAAAACCTCGGGTTTTCTATAGATTTAAAAGTTACGTTTTTATGCCTGATTACAATCTTTGGGCTGAAAAAATCTGCACGATCTACACAGCACAACCAATATACCGCCATTCAGAGCCGCTTGAACTAGATCACAATCCCGTTGAGCTATCCGTCAAAGACGCTCTTCGGCGCTTGGCCAATGCTGGAGATCGTGATGCCATTTCATATTTTTTTAGAATGCACATGGGCCCATTCAGTAGAAATTAATATACCCTAAATGATTAAGTCTACCATGGCTTCGTCATCAGTAATGTCACGAATTGACATTCCAGCATTTTCCAAACGCTCTGAGAGGCTCGCAAAGTTTTCTGGGGCGGTCGTTTCTAAACCCAATAAAACAGTGCCAAAGTTTCGTGCAGACTTTTTCAAATATTCAAAACGCGAAACATCATCATCTGGACCAAGTAGCCCTAAAAACTCTTTCAGGGCGCCAGGACGTTGAGGTAGCCGCAATATAAAATACTTTTTAACACCCGAATACCTTTGAGCGCGCTCTTTAACTTCTGGCAAGCGTTCAAAGTCAAAGTTGCCACCTGACGATACACAGACAACTGTTTTACCGGAAATTTCCTCCTTTAAATCCTTTAAGGCATCCAAGGCCAAAGCACCCGCTGGCTCCAAAACAATGCCCTCTATATTTAACATTTCAAGAATTGTTGTACAAACACGGTCCTCAGAAATGGCCAAAACATGGTCAGCCCGTATGCCCTTTAATTCTACAAATGTGTGCTTGCCAATACGAGCCACTGCTGCACCATCTACAAATGTATTTACGTTTCCAATTGTTGTTGGTTCATTTGCTGCGACCGCAGCGGCAAGACTCATTCCACCTGAGGGTTCAACAAAATAAATATCTGTTTCAGGTGCCAGTTCCGCCAAAAGCCGGCGCGCAGACGCTGATAAACCGCCGCCACCAACGGGCACAACCAAAATGTCCGGTGCACGTCCAAGTTGTTTTAATATTTCATACGTAACTGTTGCCTGACCTTCAATAACATCTTTATCATCAAAAGGAGAAAGGAAATGGCCACCTGTTTCTTCGCAATATATCTGACTAGCTCGGAGTGTATCATCAAAATAATCTCCAACCAGACGCACCTCAACCCATTTACCTCCAAACATTTTCGTCTTGTAAATTTTTTGCTGTGGCGTTGTTACTGGCATAAAAACTACGCCTTTTTTCTGTAGGTGCCGACACACAAACGCCACGCCCTGCGCATGGTTTCCAGCACTAGCACAAACAAAAGTATGCTTATCTTTCTGCTTCCCCATAGCGTTGTAAGCGCCACGTAGCTTATACGATCGCACAGGAGACAAATCCTCCCGCTTTAACCAAATTTTAGCACCATAAATGTTCGATAAGTGATCATTAAGCTGCAATGGCGTTTCTGGGAATAGTTCCCGCATGCGCAGTGTGGCCTCAGCGGCTCTGGAAGTAAAATCAATCATAGTTGATCCTAGTGCCTCAATCCAAATAAATGCGCAAGTTTTACATCAACTCACGGTACTCTATGGCCACGCCATAGATTGTTATTAAGACACTTGCATTGAACATCATTACGAACCACTGAACTAGGCCAGATAAAATAAAACCAATTATTGGAATTAATTGCAGTAAGCCTCCAAAAATGCTGATTGCGACACGCAAAAAGCAAAAAATACAGGAAAACCAATATAATTTTTCGCAATTGGTTTAGTTGCGGCCCAAACCTCAGACACCCCAAAGCGCCCGTCAATCGCGCGGGACGGAAGACCCAGAGAAATGCGAATGCCACATGACAAAAGGTACGGCAGCAGAGGAATATAAACAACCAATCCAAATCCATAAGTCATAAAGCTGAGCACAGCTATGGCTAAAAAAACAATACAAAAAACTCTAAATAAATTAAAAATGTCTATCTTAACTTGCACACTATGCCGTTTTGGTAAAAACCCGTTTGGGCGCTCCTCTTCAAAAATGCTGATTGCGAACGCAAAAAGCAAAAAGACAGGAAAACCAATATTACTGTCAAAAACCATCATAACCAAATGAGTTTCAGTGAGGATGTCAAAGCCTTCTAGAAAATAAGCTGCCCCTCCAAGCAACACCAGGACGAAAGCAATTGCGATTGTAGTACAAATAATAGGGAAAGGGACACTTTTACGGCACTTCTTAAATTATTCCATAGCATTTTCCTTGCATGTCTAAAAATTTTTGTAGCCATAATTATTTTGCAACAAAATTATGCTAATAAGTCTATTAGCACCTAACTTGATTCACAAGAAAAAACCGGGTACGTGCCGGCAGAATATACTTCAGAAAACGCAGATTGGAGCCGACATGTCCGCGCCGAAAAAAGTTGTTCTCGCCTACTCAGGTGGTCTTGATACATCGATCATTCTCAAGTGGTTACAAATCGAATATGGGTGTGAGGTTATAACCTTTACGGCAGACTTGGGACAGGGTGAGGAACTAGAGCCAGCAAGGGCTAAAGCTGAAATGATGGGGGCCACCTCAATCTATATTGAAGATGTTAAGGAAGAGTTTGTACGCGACTTCGTATTCCCAATGTTCCGGGCAAATGCTGTGTATGAGGGACTTTATTTACTTGGCACGTCCATTGCTCGCCCTCTAATCTCAAAACGATTAGTCGAAATAGCCGCGCTTGAAGGCGCCGACGCTGTAGCGCATGGTGCAACTGGTAAGGGCAATGACCAGGTACGGTTTGAATTAGCCGCTTATGCACTTAACCCTGACATCAAAGTGATTGCACCATGGCGTGAGTGGGACCTATCCAGCCGCACTAAATTGATCAGCTTTGCGGAGAAGCATCAAATACCAATTGCAACTGACAAGCGCGGCGAAGCGCCATTTAGTGTTGATGCTAATCTGCTGCATACTTCATCTGAGGGCAAAGTACTTGAAGATCCAGCCGTTACTGCGCCAGAATATGTCTATCAACGGACCGTTAGTCCTGAAAGCGCGCCTGACACCCCCGAGCATATTGAAATTTGTTTTGATGCTGGAGACCCAGTCTCCATCAACGGTGAGGCGATGTCACCTGCTAAAATACTCACTAAGCTGAACGAGTTAGGTGGTAAGCACGGTATCGGCCGCCTTGACCTTGTTGAGGGTAGATTTGTTGGAATGAAATCAAGGGGAATTTACGAGACTCCTGGTGGAACGTTGCTATTGGAAGCACACAGGGGAATTGAGTCTATCACGCTCGACCGCGGCGCAGCACATCTAAAAGATGAGTTGATGCCAAAGTATGCAGAGCTAATTTATAATGGTTTTTGGTTCAGCCCTGAGCGCGAGATGCTACAAGCGATGATTGATAAATCTCAGGAGCATGTAACAGGAACTGTTCGCCTTAAACTTTATAAAGGTTCTGCAAAAACAGTGGGACGTTGGTCGGACCACAGTCTTTATTCAGAAGCACACGTGACCTTTGAAGACGATGCAGGTGCTTACGACCAAAAAGATGCAGCGGGTTTCATCCAGCTTAACGCTCTACGCTTAAAGCTTTTGGCTGCGCGCAAAAACCGACTGGGTTGAGCGCTTAAGTAAGCGTAAAACCCGGATCAAAAATTGTTTCTAGCGCTTCAATAACCTCAAATAACTCAATTTTCTTTTTATAATCGTTATTTTTTCTGAGCCCCTACTACCTAAAATCTCAGCTTTAATTCAGAAAGCTGGGCGTATATTTCCATGGCAGGCCTCAATACTTCATCAAATTCAACGGCTAGAGTCGGAACTGGTCCAGAGATTGACCCAAACTCTGTAGACTTGTGAACAGCGTCATACCAATGCGGCGCCCAAACTCCGTCTTCTTGCCTAGCACCAGATGGCCAATTTAACATTCGAGAATCAAACTCAATACCCAGCACGGCACACAAAGCGCTCAACGCAACTTTAGGTTGCTCCAGAATATCGTCACTATCAATAACAATGGGCGGTGTTCTACATACTGTTAAACAATGTTCAAAAATACGCTTCTGCTGCGCAAATCCAAGGTCATCAAGAGTTAAGCGTCCACGTTTTTTTGCGTAGCTTGCAATCACTCTGGCGGGGTGTCGGATCAAGAAAACGTTTTCCTGTTGTGCAATCCAGTCAAGAGAGAACTCTGGTAGCATGTGATGCGTCATTAGCTTTTGATACCAAATTGTAAAACCATTCAACGGTTCTTTTGTTAGACCAGCACTAATCAAGTCAGGGTCCCACGGTTGGCTGTTTAAAATTTCTTCATTCATCGGGTGAACAACCCCCGAATAATGCAAGTAAGCAGCATAATACGGCTCATCAACAATTGTGGTATCTATTCGGTTTCCAAATGAATACATCATCGAAGTCGAAAGGTTGCGCGGTCCTGACCACATCGAAATTCTCATTCTGTCAACTTCTTAATCAGGTTCTTGTATAACCCCCTCAGACGATTTGTAACTGGACCCATTTCACCATCACCAATGGGCCGGCCGTCGATATCAATAACAGGTGTTTGGGCGCCAAACGTACCCGTTAAAAAAGCCTCTTCGGCGCCGTAAGTATCGACCAAGCTAAAATTGCGCTCATAAACAGGGATTTCACTTTCTCGACACAGATCAATCACTTTTTGCCGGGTTATGCCATTCATGCAGTAGTCACCAGTGCTTGTCCAAACAGCGCCTTTACGCACGATAAAGAAGTTGCAAGCGTTAGTTGTGTTAACAAAGCCATGCGTGTCCAGCATCAAAGCTTCATCCGCACCGGCTTTTTCAGCAGCAATGCAGGCTAAAATACAATTTAGTTTTGAGTGGGAATTTAGCTTTGGGTCTTGCGTCATTGGCAAGCCACGCAAATGAGGCACTGTTGATAGGCGGATGCCGCGTGGGTGGCTAGGGGTTGAGTGCTCCATAATGATCGTGAATGTTGGACCAGATTGTGACAAACTTGGGTGTTGGAATGGGCGAACCTTAACTCCGCGCGTTACCATGAGACGAGCGTGAGCATCAGTATGCATGTTATTTGCCGCCTGCGTATCCAGAAGAGCTTTAACCACACCAGTCCGGTCCAAACGTAAATCAATGTCTACAGCCCTAGCGGCTTCAAACAATCGATCCATATGCTCATCTAGAAAAGCCCACGTTCCGTTATAGAGCCGTAGCCCCTCCCAAACCCCATCACCCAACATAAAACCACTATCATAAACGCTTACAACAGCCAGTTCCTTTGGCACTATTGTACCATTTAAATATATTTTAATGTTCTCATTTCGAGCATCTTCTGCGGCTTGATGGGTTGTTACATAATCTGACATGAATCAAACCGTAGGCTGAACAACAATCAACGCCAAGGGGTAAAGTGCTACTTGCGCCATCAAAGAATGTTTTGTTTTTCTACTTTGCCTAGAAAATATTTGCGGGTGCATCTGAGATGTCCCATAGTCGGAAACATTATTTGGGCTTTAGCTTTATCATCATCCACTTTGACACATTATGACAATCTAAGGCCTACAAGGAATATTTGAAAATTGCAGACCTACCTGTTGGGTCACATAGCTTTGGAAACTTCCCACCTTATAAAAACCTCTAAGGCTTAAAGGCCAAAACTTCCGCCAGAGTGGGAATTGAATCTGCTGTCCCTGGTCGTGTGACCTGTAAGGCGGAGGCTTTATTGGCTATTTTCAAGGCTTTTTTTGGACCGTCACCTTGCGAAAGCCTGCCAACGAAGTAGCCACAAAAAGTATCACCCGCGCCAGTTGTATCGACAACATTGACCGAATGGCCCTCAACGACCGACACAGTTTTAGATACAAAGTCATGGTAAGCAGCCCCTTGGGCTCCGTATGTGATGAGCATTGCTCCCACACCTAGATCTTCGAAATTTATAAGGTCTCGCGCTTCGATGAGCGAAGCTGCCTCATGCTCATTCACACATAAGATATCAACGCAGTCGATAACCGAAGCCACCACATCAGCATCAAACGGAGCGGCGGAGTAAACTACGCTCGCCCCCTTAGTTTTAGCAAGGGCTGCAGCCATACGTTGCTGGGATGTTTCATTTTGCAACACCAGCCAATCTTGTGGGCCAATCTCACTCAGCCGGCTAGAGACCATATCTGAACTGATTGTAATATTTGTTCCTGGGAAAAGGGTAATTGCGTTTTCACCATCTGGGGCGATGCTGATAATCCCGTGACCCGACGCGCCATCAAGTTGCGCAACGCCCGAGGTGTTAACACCCAAACTGCGCAGTCGTGCTGTAAGCCATGCACCATCTTCACCAACTGCACCAATATGTAAAACCTCAGCACCCGACATTCTGATCGCAACAGACTGGTTTGCACCCTTGCCTCCCAATCCTTTTTCAAGGTGGGTTGCTGCCAATGTTTCTCCAGGTGCTGGAATGTGTGGGACCTGATATAGATAATCAGCGTTAATTGAGCCCAAGTTATAGACGGTCATCGAATATTACAGGCGGCAATAACAGCCATGTTCAGAATATCACTCACGGAAGATACCGTCGAGCAAATTTGTATTGGCTTATCGATCCCAGTTAAGATTGGCCCAATTACAGTTGCTCCACCCATTTCCTGCATTAACTTAACAGAGATAGATGCAGAGTGCCGTGCTGGCACAACTAGAACGTTTGCCGGTCCAGTAAGACGACTGAATGGATATTTTTTCATTTCCTCAACATTCAAGGCAACATCAACGGCCATTTCGCCCTCATATTCGAAGTCAACACCACGCTTTTGTAGTATCTGGGGTGCAATGCGCATTTTTTCAGCCCGCTCAGAAATAGGATATCCGAAAGTCGAAAAACTGACGAAGGCAACACGTGGATCAAGGCCTAGGGCGCGAGCAACGCCCGCCCCACGCTCTGCAATATCAGCCAAGTCGTTTTCATCAGGCCACTCATGCACCAGAGTATCTGCAATCAGGACGATTTTACCTTTTGACAATAATGCCGTCACACCAACGGCACCATCGTGTGGGCCAACATCATAAACATGGTTAATCAAATCTAAAACATGGGCAGATTTACGCGTCACACCTGTGACTAACCCATCTCCATGACCGTGAGCCAACATAAGAGATCCAAAGACGTGACGATCCCGAGCCGCTAGGCGATGCACGTCTGTCTGATCAAAACCCTTGCGATGCAAGCGTTTGTACAGATACTCTTTATATGTATCCAAATGCTCAGTCTTGGCGGCATTCACAATCTGAAGCTCTCCGACAGCATCGCCGAGACCCGCAACTTTAAGCTGAGCGTGGATATCAGCCTCACGGCCAACAACAATAGACTGACCAAAACCCTGCCGTTGATATTGAACAGCCGCACGCAAAACGCGCTCATCATGGCCTTCAGAGAAAATCATACGTGCTTGAGATGATCTTGCGCGGGCATTTATGCCACGCAGTATGCTGGCTGTGGGGTCCATGCGAGTTTTCAAAGACAGCTCATAGCCATCCATATCCACAATTGGACGTCGCGCCACACCTGTGTCCATGCCGACACGCGCAACGGCGGGTGGAATGCGGTAAATCAAACGTGGATCAAACGGTGTGGGAATGATATAATCGCGACCAAAGCTTAACTTAGTACCATAGGCCAGTGCCACTTCCTCTGGAACCTCTTCCCGCGCCAAAGCCGCCAATGCTCTTGCACAAGCAATTTTCATCTCATCATTGATAGCACGCGCGTGAATATCTAATGCACCACGAAACAGGTATGGAAAACCCAAAACATTGTTTACCTGGTTCGGATAGTCAGAACGGCCTGTGGCCACAATGGCATCAGGGCGCACCTCTTGTGCCTCTTCTGGAGTGATCTCTGGATCAGGGTTCGCCATTGCAAATATAACGGGATTATCAGCCATAGCCATAACCATCTTTTGTGTCACTGCGCCCTTAACCGAAACTCCAAGAAATACGTCTGCTCCAACCATAGCTTCTTCAAGGCTGCGTAATTCGGTAGTAATTGCATGCGCAGACTTCCACTGGTTCATACCCTCTGTACGACCCTGATATATTACACCCTTTGTGTCACAGACCACACAATTATTATGATTGGCACCCATAGCCTTAAGTAGCTCAACACACGCTATTCCAGCAGCACCTGCCCCATTGAGAACAATTTTTACGTCTTGGATCTTCTTTCCTGACAGATGCAGAGCGTTGATCAGACCTGCGGCGCAGATTACTGCAGTACCGTGTTGATCGTCGTGGAACACAGGAATATCCATGCGCTCTTTAAGCGCCTGCTCAATTATGAAGCACTCCGGTGCTTTTATATCTTCAAGGTTGATCCCACCAAAAGTTGGCCCCATTAGCTCAACCGCTTTAATAAACTCGTCTGGATCCTCGGTATCAAGTTCAATATCTATTGAATTCACGTCTGCAAAGCGTTTGAATAAAACGGCCTTACCCTCCATGACAGGCTTACTACCTAAAGCCCCCAAATTTCCTAATCCCAAAACGGCCGTACCATTCGAAATTACTGCAACAAGATTACCTTTGTTTGTATAATCATAAGCAAGCTCAGGGTTCGCAGCTATCCGCTCACATGGGACTGCCACGCCCGGCGAATACGCAAGAGATAAATCACGTTGCGTTGTCATAGGCACTGTCGCGGTAATTTCGAATTTACCAGGAGTTGGTTCCATGTGGAAAGCAAGCGCGTCTTCATCAGTTACTTTATTCTTAGCCATGTTAACGCTCCTATTTGAAATTTCTTTCTACTCTGCGAACAAAGCAACGACAACAGCTTCCTTTTACTGCTCGCGTTGCTTAAACTTGGCGTAAAGTGGAGTTTCCTGTGGCCAAATCTGAAAATACTGTCACGCCAATGATGACACAGTTTATGGAAATAAAGTCCGAATACCCCACCGCGCTGCTATTCTATCGCATGGGTGATTTCTACGAGTTGTTTTTTGATGACGCTGTTGCAGCAGCTCAGGCACTTGATATAGTTCTCACCAAACGTGGCAAACATCTTGGAGAAGATATTCCAATGTGTGGCGTTCCTTACCATGCAGCAGAGGGTTACCTACTAAGCCTTATTCGAAAAGGGTTTCGTGTTGCGGTCTGTGAACAGCTCGAAAGCCCAAAAGAGGCAAAAATGAGGGGAGCAAAATCAGTAGTAAAAAGAGGTGTTGTTCGACTTGTCACCCCCGGAACCCTTACCGAAGACAGCTTACTGACCCCTCGACAATCAAACTTCCTAGCAGCTTTCGCGGAAATTCGTGGCGAGGGTTGTTTGGCTTGGGTTGATATTTCAACTGGAGATTTACGTTATTGCCCATGTCCAAGCGTGCGCCTTAGCCCTGAACTTGCTCGCCTTGCACCAGCAGAAATTTTAATTTCAAAAAACTCTGGAACAGATGTTTACGATGTTATTTCAGACGCTGGCATAGCTTTCACTGAATTGCACCAAGAGGCCTTTGATAGCATAAGGGGACGTGCTCAAGTTTCTAAAGCTTATGGTAATTTAACCCTTGATGGCCTTGGGGATTTGGACCGATCCAGCATCGCTGTGTTGGGGGCTTTGGTTGAATATTTGGATGCGACACAAAAAGGCCAGCTTCCGCTTTTAAGAAAGCCCGTTTGTGAATCGGGTAATGACTTTGTGGCCATTGATGCCGCCACGCGCAAAAACCTTGAACTAACCGAAACCTTAGCTGGCGAGAAAAAGGGGTCTTTGCTTTCTGTTGTGGACCGAACAATCACCGGCGCTGGCGCACGCCTTTTGTACCGTAGAATAACAGCCCCGTCACAAAACCTTGGGATAATCGAAGAGCCGAGCCGCAGCTGTTCAGTTCTTTTGTGAAAATAGTGGATTAAGGCTTTCTGTGCGCTCCACGTTAAAGCAAATGCCTGATATTGAACGGGCACTCAGTAGGCTTGCTTTGGGGCGTGGAGGTCCTAGGGATCTAGGCACCCTAAGCAATGGATTGATCCACGCAACTAAGGTTGAGGGCCTTTTAGAGGCTCAGATCCTTCCAAGCCTACTTTCCAGGGTTACGGTCGACCTATTAGGCCATGATGATCTTTGCTCTGAGCTAGGCAGCGCATTAGTGGCGGAACCTCCTCTCCTGGCTCGTGATGGCGAGTTCGTAGCAGCGAGCTATTCAGCGACATTAGATGAGATCAAATCCCTCCGCGATAAAGCGCGTTCTGTGATCGCCAGAATGCAGGCTGAATATGCCAGTGCATCCAGTATTTCGACGTTAAAAATTAAACACAACAATGTTCTTGGTTATTTCATTGAAACCACGGCAGCTCATGCCCAGCGCATGCTTGCGGCTCCTTTATCTGCGACATTCATTCACCGCCAAACTACAGCCAGCGCCGTACGCTTTACTACCGTCGATTTAGGGGAACTAGAAACCAAGATCTTAAACGCCGCAGGAAGAGCGACTCGAGCTTGAATTGGAAATCTTTGAAAACCTACGTAACTCAGTTTTAGAGCATGCGGGACACCTGCAAGCTTTAGCAACCGCTATTGCTGAAATTGATGTGTCTTCCGGTTTAGCAGAGCTTGCAATGAACGGGGGCTGGGTGAGGCCAACCTTAAACAACAGCCGCAACTTTAACGTAGTCACAGGGTCGCCATCCCGTTGTAGAAGCTGCACTCAAAGTACAATCTTCTGCGGTTTTTGTAGCAAACGACTGTAATCTAAACGGCACGGCAGACACAATTTGGCTTTTAACGGGTCCAAACATGGCAGGTAAATCGACGTTTCTGCGCCAAAATGCTCTCATAGCGCTCTTGGCGCAGGCTGGCTCATACGTTCCAGCTGCGCATGCAGAAATAGGTATAGTTTCACAAATTTTTAGTCGCGTTGGGGCATCTGATGATTTGGCCCGCGGAAGATCTACATTTATGGTCGAGATGGTAGAAACTGCTGCGATTTTAAATCAAGCTGACGACAGAGCATTAGTTATCTTAGATGAAATTGGGCGAGGGACATCGACTTATGATGGGCTGTCGATTGCCTGGGCAACTCTCGAACACTTACATGACGTAAACAAATGTCGCACGGTTTTTGCAACACATTATCATGAGCTAACACAAGTTTCTAAAATATTGAAGCACGTCGAAAACGCCATGATCACAGTTCGGGAGTGGCAAGGCGATGTTATATTCTTGCATGAAGTCAAGAAGGGCGCTGCGGACCGATCCTACGGAATTCAAGTAGCAAGGCTTGCCGGCTTACCTCAATCTGTTCTGCAGAGAGCCGGCTTAGTCTTAGAGGCACTAGAGCAAGGTGAACGTGAGGGAACAGGGGCGCGGAAAGCGCTTATAGATGACCTACCTTTGTTTTCCGCTGTTGCTTCACAGGCACCTCAGAAACCCAATATTCTTGAGGATATCATATCAAGCGTTCAGCCAGACACTTTAAGCCCTAAGGCGGCGCTAGACTTGGTTTATGAACTTAAGTCTCATATAAAAAATAGTTAAGAATATGGTACTTTTGATAACCAGGGTGAATCTCAAAATTAGTTTTTTAGGATTTTAGTTACATAAAATCTAGTCTGTCATTGAAGATACGCCTACCTGTGCTGGACGCAAAAGGCGATCATGCAACATAAAGCCTTCTGATAAGACCTGGATAATCTCCCCTGATTTTGTTCCCGGAAGCGGGGCTTCAAACATAGATTCATGATCTTGCGGGTTAAATTTATCGCCCACTTCAGGAACTATCGGTTCGATACCGTGCTTTTTAAATACACTGATAAGCTCGCGCATTGTCAACTCAACGCCCTCTATTAATGCAGATGCAACCGCTCTTTGCTCATCTGTTGCCGACTCTAGGCCGCGCTTTAAATTATCATAGATTGGCAACAAATCACGTGCCAGCTTTGAACCACCGTAGTTTTCAGCTTCCCGGCGATCACGCTCACTGCGTTTGCGTGAATTTTCGGCGTCCGCTAGTGCGCGCATCCATTTATCTTTAAGGTCATCACGCTCTGCACGTAATTCATCTAACTCAAGCTCTTCGTCGGTGTGTTCATCTTCACCAAACACTTCTTCTTCTGCAAGACTTATATCCTGCAAGAAATCATCTTCATTTTCCATCGCCATCTCGACCTAACTCCGATCAGATAAAACGCGCCCAACCATCTGGGCCGTATAATTTACAATTGGTACTATCCTGCCGTAATTGAGACGGGTAGGTCCAATTACGCCAACAGCCCCAATAACCTTTCGGTCAGCGTTCATATAGGGAGAAACAACCAAAGATGAACCCGAAAGTGAAAAAAGTTTATTTTCAGAGCCTATAAAAATGCGTACACCCTCGCCAGTGTCCGTTAAATTAAGGAATTCTACTATATCTTGTTTACGTTCTAAGTCATCAAATAATACTCGAACACGATTCAAATCTTCAGCTGTGCCGTCGTTTTCTAATAGGTTCGAGCGACCGCGCACGATCAAACGTTCATCACTGCCTCCCGCATCCTGCAAAACTGCGACACCTGTTTCCACCAAGGCTGCCGTCAATGTGTCAATTTCAGTTCGGTGATGTGAAATTTCAGCAGAAATGCTGCCCTGAAGTTCTTGGAGGGTTTTACCCTGTCCGACAGCATTGAGAAAGTTAACAGCTTCGCGCATTTGACTTGGGGTTTGACCTGTCGGTGGTCGAAAAACGCGGTTCTCAACTTCGCCATTTGCAAAAACCAAAATCGCTAACGCTCTGTCTTGGGCAAGAGACACAAATTCGATATGTTTGATTGGTGCGGACTTCTTTGGTGCCAAAACAAGAGATGCGCCCTGAGTAAGCCCTGAAAGCGCGCTGGATATACGGTCCAGAAGGTTCGTTACGTTGCCATCATTGCCAATCGTTGCGGCAATTTTGCGTTGATCTTTTTCATCTGGATCCCCCACCTCCATGATCCCATCAACAAACATCCGTAGTCCGAGCTCTGTTGGAATGCGGCCGGCAGAAATGTGGGGACTATTTAGTAAGCCTAGAAGCTCAAGGTCCTGCATAACATTGCGGATTGTAGCCGCACTAACCTGCTGGCTCATCTGCTGGGTAAGCGTGGCGCTTCCCATAGGTTCGCCAGAGGAAAGATAGCCTTCCACAACCCTCTGAAACACTTCGCGGCTGCGAGCATCCATGTCTGAAAATAGTTCTGTGGTCGATTCCATAACCTAACCCTTGCCATTTGGGGCGTGCATCGCATATTCGCGCATCAACAGAAAGAGGACAAGATATGCGACCTTCCGGAAGAAAATTAAATCAAATGCGCGACGTTGTGATCGAAACGGGTGTGAGCCACCATGCTGAAGGATCTTGTTTGATCAAGGTTGGAGACACACATGTACTGTGTACAGCAAGCCTTGAAGAACGGGTTCCTCCCTTTCTCCGAAACTCTGGTCTTGGTTGGGTGACGGCGGAATATGGTATGTTACCTCGGGCAACGCACACACGAATGCGCCGCGAAGCAAAAAACGGTCAGTCTGGAAGAACACAAGAAATTCAACGTCTTATAGGAAGAAGTCTACGAGCTGGTGTTGACCGTGTAGCTTTAGGTGAGCGTCAAATTAGCATTGATTGTGACGTTATACAGGCTGATGGTGGTACGCGTTGTGCAGCAATTACTGGCGGCTGGGTTGCGCTAAAACTTGCCGTACAAAAACTAATGCTGGCAGGTGATGTCACAAGCAACCCTCTTTTGGATCCAGTAGCTGCTGTTAGCTGTGGTATTTATGCCGGTCAGCCAGTGTTGGATTTGGACTACCCAGAAGACAGTGAGGCCGGTGTTGATGGAAACTTCGTACTATTGGGGTCAGGTAAGTTAGTTGAAGTTCAAATGTCAGCAGAGGGTTCGACATTCTCTCGTGGCCAAATGACTGAATTAACAGATCTTGCTGAAGTTGGGGTTACAGAGCTGGTAGCCGCACAATTGGCAGCAGTTGCATAATGCGCAAGTTTAATGAGCAAAAAATAGTTCTTGCCAGCCACAATAAGGGGAAAATCGGCGAGATTACGGCTCTGCTGGAGCCTCTTGGTATTGTATGTGTTTCTGCGGCAGAACTTAATCTGGCAGAACCAGAAGAAACAGAAGCAACCTTTTCTGGGAATGCGCGAATCAAAGCACATTTTGCGGCAAAGGCCTCTGGATTGCCCGCCCTTTCAGACGATAGTGGAATTTCGGTCGATGCTTTAGATGGAGAGCCTGGCGTTTATACAGCCGATTGGGCGGAAACCGAAAATGGAAGAGATTTCAATCTTGCGATGACCAAAGTATGGAAAAAACTCGAAGCGGTTAAAGCCCCATTCCCGCGCTACGCTCAATTTAATTGCACTCTCTGTCTAGCTTGGCCTGACGGACATGACGAAGTTTTTTCAGGTGTTGCGTCTGGAGAGGTTATTTGGCCAATGCGTGGACAACATGGTTTTGGTTTTGATCCAATATTTCAACCAACGGGATATGATCTCACCTTTGCTGAGATGCAGCCAATGGAGAAACAGCCCTTAACCCATCGCGCCAATGCCTTCCATAAATTAGTTACATATTGTTTTGAATGAGGATTGGAAAAATGGTGGGTTCGGGCTCTATGTTCACTGGCCTTTTTGTGAGGCCAAATGCCCCTACTGCGATTTTAATTCATATGTGAGCGCAAAAATAGACACGGATTCTTGGGGCACGGCTCTTGTTTCTGAGATCAAACGTCACGCAGAAATCACACCTGGCCGACTGCTGAATTCTATTTTTTTTGGGGGCGGTACACCTAGTCTTATGCCCCCAAAAATTGTGGGTGATATAATTGATACCGCCCTGAAAATCTGGACCCCGGCTAATGATATTGAGATTACACTAGAGGCTAACCCATCTTCTGTAGAGGTGGATCGGTTTGCCGGTTATCGCGCAGCGGGCGTAAACCGGGTTTCCTTGGGTGTGCAGGCGTTAAATGATGGTGATCTTAGGGCGCTGGGTAGACTGCATTCCGTTCAAGAGGCGACGTTAGCGCTTGATATCGCTCATAAAAACTTTGACCGGGTTAGTTTTGATTTAATTTATGCTCGGCAACAACAAAGTCTGTCATCATGGGAGGCCGAGTTAAAGCAAGCGCTGTTGATGAGCAGCGGGCACCTCTCACTTTATCAGCTGTCCGTTGAGCCTGGCACTGCCTTTGGATTCAGGGCCAAAGCTGGAAAACTTGGTGGATTACCTGATGAGGACCTGTCGGCTGATATGTTCGAACTTACCAATGAAATGTGTAGCGATGCAGGCCATTCCCCCTATGAAATATCAAACTATTCAGCAGACGGTCTGGAATCCATCCACAACATTATCTACTGGCGGGGCGGCGATTATATTGGGGTTGGCCCTGGAGCTCACGGTAGGATTACGACAACGTTGGGACGTCATGCAACGCAAACTGCACTAGCCCCTTTCGCTTGGCTTGAGCGCGTTGAGCAAAAAAAGTCCGCCACACTTCACACCATAAAGTTGCACCCAATAGACCACGCTAACGAACTGATAATGATGGGTTTAAGGTTAAGTTGCGGGATTTCTATTTCTAGGATCTCAGATGTAGCTGGCCGGGCCATATCAGTACCCGAAAACCTTTTTGAGCTCGGGTTAATAGAGCTTCATGGCGACAACTTAAGGGCTAGCCCAACCGGTCGTCCCCTTCTTAACCAAATCATCCAAGGCATAATGTTTTAAGTCCCACCCAGCTGGCGACATAGCTCATCTAGCTGGTCAAGGGATTTATATTTCACGGTTAATGTGCCACCCTCTTCTCCTTGAAGATGCTCGATCGATACCATCATTTTCAATGTAGAAGATAGGTCACCCTCAAGAGCTTTAGTATCAGCATCTTTTTTTATCTGTGCTGTTTTTTTCGCCGGTTTCGGAATTTTACCCTGCTTTACTAGGGCCTCTATCTGTCGAACAGACAAGCCCTTCAAAACAGCAAGTTTCGCTAATTCTGAAGCGTTGGGCGCCGTTATTAGCGCTCTGGCATGACCGCTTGACAACCGCCCCCCGACTACAAGCGCCTGAACATCGCCCGGTAAAGCCAAGAGCCTAAGGCTGTTTGCGATATGGGGTCGCGATTTCCCTAGAGCTTCTGCCATCTGCTCTTGTGTGTGACTAAATTTTTCCATCAGCTGCCTGAAACCGGACGCCTCCTCAATAGGGTTCAAGTCAGAGCGCTGAATGTTCTCTATAATAGCAATTTCTAGTACATCTAGGTCAGAGAGGTCGCGGATAACCACCGGTAACGCGTGCAATTGCGCCTTCTGTGACGCCCTCCACCGACGCTCTCCCGCTACAATTTCATATTCATCCTGTTTAGAAGGGTGCACACGAACCACCAGGGGCTGAATTACGCCCTTAGATCTTATAGAATTAGCCAGATTATTGAGCTCTTCTGCATCAAAGTGACGACGGGGTTGATCCGGGTTTGGATGTATTTTTTCTATAGGAACGAGTGAGTTATGTTTTGCCCCACGCCCTGCATTTGCCGCTTCGCTAGCTATGGGTTCGATATCTGCCATTAAGGCAGAAAGGCCGCGGCCGAGGCCGCGTTGGCGGTTCGTTGGATTAGACATTTTCGTCTCCTAGACCTCTTTCATGAACGTGCGAGAATTTCTTTGGCAAGCGCCCTATAAGCAATAGCGCCTTTGGATTTAGTGTCATAACTCAGTACGGACTTGGCGAACGAAGGGGCCTCGCTTATTCTAACATTTCTCGGAATAATGGTTTTGAACACCAGCTCACCCAAATTTTCCCGCGCATCTTCTTCGACCTGTAGCGAAAGCTTGTTTCGCGCATCATACATAGTGAGAACAACACCCTCAATCCGAAGGTTTGGGTTTCCAGACGCTCTGACCTCACGTACAGACAATATTAACTGTGAAAGCCCTTCGAGGGCAAAAAATTCGCTTTGTAGTGGAATTATCAATGAGTCGGCAGCGATAAACGCATTTACCGTGAGGACATTTAATGATGGAGGACAGTCCATAAAAACGTAATCGAATTTAGATAATTCAGAATTCTGGAGGACATTAGCCAAAAGCTGACTTCTATTATTACTAGTTGCCAGCTCTATGTCCGCCGAACTCAAGTCAGTAGTGGATGGGACAATAAAAATATTTTTAGCTTTAGTTTCAACGACGTGCTTAGGTTCTATTTTTTGCCCAACGAGAACGTCATACGTTGTGAATTCTCGGTCTTCAGCCAGAGACCCTAGTCCGGTTGAAGCATTGCCCTGTGGGTCAAGATCCAAAATAAGAACTTTATAGCCATTTTCCGCAAAAGCTGCGGCCAAGTTAATTGTGGTGGTGGTCTTACCAACCCCCCCCTTTTGGTTCGCGAAAGCGAAAACCTTAGGTTTTTTTAGCGGCACACTCAATATTCCTAATCCTGAGCACCGCAGCTTCGGCACTTGTTTTACTTTGTATCACTTCACAATCAAACTTCCACGATTCTCGTGCTAGCCTAACCTCATCCTGATGACTTTTTCCTTTCATAAAGAGACAAACACCGTCCAAGTCTACCAATCTTTTACTGAAATGTAGTAATTTATCTAAATGGGCCAGGGCGCGGGCAGAGATAACAGTTGCCGGTGGTAAGTTTATTTCATCAATTCTTTGATTCACCACCTGACAATTTAGACGAAGCGCCCGCGAAGCCTCCCTAAGAAATGTTGCCTTTCTTGCATCACTCTCCACTAGATACATGCAAGTCTCTGGAGCAACTTCTTTGAGAACCACAGAGACCACTATTCCTGGAAAACCCCCACCGCTGCCAAGGTCGATCCAGGCCCGTCCAGTTGCGGCAAGTGGGATAAGTTGGGCGGAATCTTTAATATGTCGCACCCATACGTCAGCCAAGCTGTTTTTAGCCACTAGGTTGATTGTCGGATTCCACTTAGCAACTAACTGCACAAACCGGTCCAAACCATCCAATGTTTCACGTGAAACATTTTTTAAAATATCAAGTGACTCCAAAACTCATATAGCCTTTTTGAAGTTGAATGACTTCACCGCTAAGAGAACTGCAGTCAGCGCTGCTGGCGTAATGCCTTCAATATTTTTCGCTTTTCCTAGCGACTCCGGCTGCGCATCTGAAAGCTTAGTGCGCATTTCAAAGGACAATCCCGCCACCGCATGGTAATCAAAGCTTGATGGTAACAAAACGTCTAAATCTCGCTCCAACGCTTTAATTTCATGCCTTTGACGTTGAATGTACGTGGCGTAGAGCGCCTCATGAGACACTTGTGTTTGCGTTGCTGTACTGAAGCCAGCGAGGGAGCCATCCAATCTCACTAGATTATGGAAAGAAACCGTGGGGATTGCTAGTAATTCGTGCCCGCTCCTTCTACGACCATCCAAGCCAAGCTCAATTCCTGCTTTGCGTGCCTCATTTGGGCTCACTGCCATTTCATCTAAAGCACTTTTGCATCTGCTCAACAATTCCATTTTTTTAAGATAGGCGCTGTACCGAGCGGCAGGCACGCAACCTGACTCCCAACCGCTATCGGTGAGCCGCTGATCGGCATTGTCAGCACGCAGCTTCAACCGAAATTCGGCGCGGGATGTGAACATTCTATAGGGCTCACTTGCTCCACGCGTTATTAAGTCATCAATCATTACACCAATATAGCTTGTACTTCGGTCAAATCGTATTTCGCTTACGTCGCGGAGCTTTTTTGCTACCCCAACAGCGGCAACCAAACCCTGAGCCGCAGCCTCCTCGTATCCTGTTGTTCCGTTTATCTGGCCAGCAAGAAATAAACCTTCTAAAATTCCAGATTCAAGGTCCGAGCTAAGGCCCTTTGGGTTCAAAAAATCATATTCTATTGCGTAGCCGGGCTGTAAAATTTCAACCCGCTCCAAACCTAAGATAGACCTAACATATTGGCCCTGGACGTCTTCGGGCAAAGATGTTGATATCCCATTAGGATAAACGCTTTTAGACTTTAGCCCCTCTGGCTCCAGAAATATCTGGTGGCTATCTTTACTAGAAAATCGGGTTATCTTGTCCTCTATAGATGGACAGTACCGTGGACCCACCCCTTCAATATGGCCACCATACATCGCTGAGCGATTAAGATTCTCCCTTATTATATCATGTGTTTTAGCGTTTGTATGGGTGATACCACAGTCTACCTGCTCAACCCTAGGCTTCTCAGACATAAACGACAGCATGACAGCATCAGTGTCAGCCGCCTGCATTTCTAAACCCGCCCAATCAATTGTGTCTCCATTTAAACGCGGTGGAGTTCCAGTCTTCAGACGACCAAAGGAGGCACCAAGTGCCTCCATTTGGACTGATAGCTCATCAGCCGCCCTTTCTCCCATTCGGCCAGCAGACACTCGCTTATCACCAATATGAACGGTTCCCCTCATGAATGTGCCAGCTGTTAGAATAACTGTTCTTGATTTTATTTCAGTACCATCCATCAACCGAACACCGCTAACCGAGGCGCCATCCTGCAATAGCGCCGTGACCTCACCTTCAATAAGATTGTAGCTCTGCTTTCCGAGCAGCCGTTGCACTTCCATTAAATATAAATTTCTATCGGACTGGGTTCGTGGTCCTTGGACGGCAGGTCCCTTACTACGGTTCAAAAGCCTAAATTGAATACCGGATGCATCCGCCGCCACGCCCATAATACCGCCAAGAGCGTCTATCTCTCGTACGAGATGGCCCTTGCCCAAACCGCCAATAGCCGGGTTGCAAGACATCACGCCGATCTTAGATCGGTCTAAAGTGACAAGTGCCGCACTAAGACCATAGCGGCACGCCGCATGAATAGCCTCCGTACCAGCGTGCCCTCCACCCACAACTAAGACATCAAAATGTTTCACGTGAAACACCCCTCTATTTTCCCAAACAAAAGTTTGAGAATATTTCATCTAGTATAGACTCTATATCAACCTTACCAAAAACAAAATCTAAGCTTGAAACTGCAAAATATAACTCTTGCGCTGCCAGCTCAAACGGAGCAGGGCGATGAGATAAAAATGAAGAAGTCTCTTTTAAGCTAGCAAGGGCGGCTTGAAGGCCGTCTAATTGCCTTTGCCGAATTGCCACGAAATCCTCAACAGTTCTATTTTTAAACCGATTTGAGATTAATTCAAGGAGCTTGGGAACACCGTCTCCTGTTTTTCCAGACACAGAAAGTTCAATTCCATTTCTACAGTCAGATTTATTAAGGACCACCAAATCATCACTGCTTGCAGGAATTTTTAAGTCCTCATCAAAGGACGAAACTAGAAATATTCGAAGATCAGCTTCGCTCGCTCGCTTGTAAGCCATTGTAATACCGAGGTTTTCTATCTTTTCGTCCGTTTCACGTAAACCAGCGGTATCCAAAAAAGTCACCGGTAACCCCTTGAGGTCAACTCGAATTTCCAAGACGTCACGCGTCGTACCAGCGACATCCGAAGTAATGGCTGCCTGCCGTCCAGCAATGTTATTCAAAAGAGTTGACTTACCAACATTAGGCGCTCCTACAATAGCAACGGTAAAACCAGATCGTATTTTAGAGGCAACCTTAGAACGACTAAGCACCTCAGAAATAGAGCTACCGACGCCTTCAACTAAATCGGCTACTTCAACATGCAGATTGTCTGGTATCTCCTCATCAGAAAAATCAATACTAGCCTCTAGTAACGCTGTCCCCCTCAAAAGGTCTCGCCGCCAACTATCACCTGCATCACTAAAAGAGCCATCTAACACTTTTATAGCCTGCCTTCGCTGTGCTTCTGTCTCAGCATCAATCAGGTCCGACAGAGCTTCCACCTGATTTAGATCAAGACAACCATTACTAAGGGCACGCCGGGTGAACTCGCCAGGTTCAGCTAAGCGACAGTTGGAAAAAAAAGATAATTCGGACATCAGCTTTGACACTGTCGCAAGGCCACCGTGGACATGAAACTCTATTACGTCTTCGCCAGTAAAACTTGCGCCCCTATCAAACTTTAAGACTAATGCCCGGTCAATTAAATTGTCATCTCTATCACGAAGTGACCTTAAGCAGGATTTACTATTAGTAGGGATTTTACAAAAGTTTTGTGAAATATCAAAAGCTTGTTCCCCGGAAACCCTGATAATAGCGACACCTGCTCTCCCCGGCGCGGTGGCTTGAGCAAAAATTGTGTCCATAGTAAAATCTATGTATTCATTGAATCAAAGAAATCGGAGTTCGATTTGGTTTGTTTTAGTTTCGAAATCAAAAACTCTATCGCATCCGTTGTACCCATGGGATTTAAAATACGGCGCAGAACGTAAGTTTTCTGTAAATCAACTTTACTAACCAGCAGCTCTTCTTTGCGCGTGCCAGATTTGGTGACATCCATTGCTGGGAATACGCGTTTATCGGCAACCTTGCGATCAAGAACAATTTCTGAGTTTCCTGTACCCTTGAATTCTTCAAATATAACCTCATCCATACGACTGCCGGTATCCACTAGCGCCGTTGCAATAATTGTTAGCGAGCCGCCTTCCTCGATGTTACGGGCGGCCCCAAAAAACCGTTTTGGTCTTTGCAAGGCGTTTGCGTCCACACCGCCGGTTAAAACCTTCCCAGACGACGGCACAACTGTATTAAAAGCTCGGCCTAATCTTGTAATTGAGTCTAACAAAATAACGACGTCTCGTTTATGTTCGACAAGACGCTTGGCTTTTTCAATTACCATTTCAGATACCGCAACATGACGTGTCGCAGGCTCATCGAAAGTAGAGACTTACAACTTCCCCTTTAACCGAGCGCTGCATGTCCGTCACCTCTTCCGGGCGCTCATCAATTAACAGCACAATTAAGTAGCACTCTGGGTGGTTTTGCTCGATTGAGTTGGCAATATTTTGTAATAAAACTGTTTTACCTGTACGGGGTGGTGCGACAATTAGTGACCGCTGTCCTTTGCCAATTGGTGCGACCAAATCTATAATGCGTGCTGAACGATCTTTTGTTGTTGGATCAGCTAATTCCATATTCATTCGTTCATCGGGATAAAGCGGTGTAAGATTGTCAAAAGCAACTTTGTGCCGTGCTTTTTCGGGATCTTCAAAATTAATTTTCTCAACCTTTGTCATACCAAAATAACGTTCAGTATCCTCTGGTGCTCTCATAACGCCTTCAATCGTGTCCCCGGTACGAAGAGCAAGTAAGCGAATCATTTCTGGTGAGACATAAATATCATCTGGACCTGGGAGATAATTTGCTTCTGGAGACCTCAGGAAACCAAAACCGTCTTGAAGCACCTCTAGGACCCCGTCACCAGATATTTCCCAGCCGTCCTCTGCACGTTCTTTAAGAATAGAGAACATCATATCACCTTTACGCATAGTAGAGGCATTCTCGATTTCTAACTCTTCAGCCATCGATAGTAGGTCTTTCGGGCTTTTTACTTTTAAATCAGCAAGAGTCACGCGTTCAATGTTCATGATTTTACTTCCCACCCAAATAGAAGGGCTAAAAAATTATTTAAGAAAAAGAGCGTACCCGGACGGGTGCTTAACTCAGATACTCAAAATGGGCAGGGGAGTCAATTATAGCAAGTGGTGTCTAAAACGGACGCACAACCACCGAAATTACAATAAAAATAAGTAATATAGTGGGGACCTCATTTAGAATTCTATACGTCTTTCCAGACAGAACATTTTTCCCAGCTTGAAACTCTTTTTGCCGAGCCAACAACCAGAAATGAAAAAGAGTCATCGCAAAAACCGCAAAGAGCTTCATCCATGGCCAAAGCATGCCCCAATCAATTAAACCGGGTACTAACACGAGCGCTAACCCTAGGAACCAAGTTGCGATCATTGCTGGATTCATAATGACTCGCAATAATTTATATTCCATCAGAGAAAATAATCTATCAGTATTAGAGGACACAGGGACACTTTCGGCGTGATGAACAAAAAGCCTTGGTAGATAGAAGATACCAGCCATCCACGATATTACAGCAATTATATGCCCAGCCTTAATCCAAGGATAAAGCAAAATTAGAAATTCGATCACCGTTGTTTCCCATCCCCTTAATAAAATAATTAATTATATAAGTATATTTTGAAGTAGTAGGTCATAGGTTAAATGTGGATTACACAGTTTTCCACAGATTTAACACCATGTAGATCAAATTGTTCGTAATTATAAAAATTAGATAAAATAACCTATAATCAGAATAATGGATAATTAAATATGAAAAAATAGTGGGTAAATCCTGTACAAAAGAATACGTTTAACTTTTATAAACAGCCAACATTTATACATATACCAATGCCAATAAACCCAGGATAACATAGAGATAAAATACCTTATTTGTTGCATTTGCAAAAACTGGCGAATACGCACACAATTGGATAACAGACAATAATTAACTCTACCCACAGGTTTACCCCATATGGATCTAATCCTTGCTTCTCAGTCAAAAATGCGTCGTCACATACTAGAGTGCTCTAATATTGCTGTGACTATCGTTTCCCCCAATATTGATGAGGAAAGCATTACGAAATCTCTGATTTCCGAAAATGCATCTTTACGAGATATTCCAGATACTCTTGCAGAGTATAAAGCAAAAAAAATATCTAATAAAAATCCAGGAAGATCGGTTTTAGGATGCGACCAAGTTTTAGTCTTTAAAAATCAAATATATGGAAAACCTGCGTCCAGAAAAGACCTGATAGAAAGACTACGGCTTTTGCAGGGACAGAACCATCGTCTTATTACGGCAAACGTCATCTACAAAGACACCAAGCCTATCTGGCGACATGTGGCAATAACACATATGACCATGCATTCGTTTAATAACACTGAAATCCAAGACTATGTGGATAGAGCTTGGCCAAGCATTAGTGATAGTTGCGGAGGTTATTATTTTGAGAAAACACCACATTTATTTTCTGCTGTTCGGGGAAACTGGTTTGATATCCTTGGTCTATCTATTGGGCCTGTACTCGGTTTCCTTAACCAAACCTCTGAAAGAAAACCATTAACAGTGCCGCCAATTGTGGCTGTTCTAGGTCACCCGATTTCTCACAGCAAATCACCGCAGATGCATAGATACTGGCTTAACAAAAGCAAGTTAAATGGCGACTATATTGCGATTGATGTTCCACCAAAACACTTTTCTAATACGATTAAAGTACTCGCTTCAGTTGGTCTGTCAGGCTTTAACGTTACGATTCCACATAAAGAGGCCGCATTGACGCTCGCTGATAAAGTTAGCACAACGGCTGATAAAATAGGGTCAGCGAACACACTGACTGTAGCCAAAAACTGTGATATATATGCTGATAATACAGATGCCTACGGCTTTATGGAAAACCTTAGAGCATCCAGCTTGAACTGGGATGCTAAATCTGGCCCAGCGTTGATTTTAGGGGCTGGCGGAGCCGCGCGAGCCGTTTTATTTTCGCTTGTCGAGGCCGGTGTGCCTAAAATTTATCTTTGTAATCGTACCCGCGCTCGTGCTGAAGAGTTAATGGAAACGTCATCTCTACTTATTGATGTCATAGATTGGGAGGACAAGGAGCTATGGTTGCCACAGATCACAACTTTGGTGAACACTACATCCTTAGGGATGATTGGGAAACCAGCTCTGGATATAAACATATCAACACTTAGTAAAAACGCTTTAGTGGCTGATCTTATATACTCTCCATTAGAAACTGATCTATTAAGGGCCGCTTCTAAAAAAGGATGCCAGGTAGTGGGGGGAATCGGTATGTTACTCCATCAGGGTGTGCCAGGCTTTGAGGGGTGGTTTGGCGTAAGGCCAAACGTGGATGAAGAAATCGAAAGATTGGTTTTAGAATGAGTTTTTTATTGGGGCTAACAGGCTCTATTGGTATGGGAAAATCAACTACAGCGCGATTATTTGTAGAACATGGGTGCCGAATCTGGAATGCTGATGGCGCCGTGCATGAAGCATATAGTGTCAATAGGACGGCTGTTACTCAGTTGTCAAAAATTGCACCAACTTCAATTTTAGATGGCTGTGTAGATCGCCGCCTGTTGCGTAAATTGATTTCCAATGACCCAACCCTGCTGTCAAAAGTAGAGGCCATTATTCATCCTATTGTGGAAAAAAGTCGCCAGAGCTTTACAAAGAAATACCCAAAAGACATTTTAGTTTTTGACATACCATTATTGTTTGAAACAGGTTCCCAAGATCAATTCGACGCCATCGCCTGCGTATTGATTGATTATAAAACTCAGCTAGAAAGAGTCCTGGCAAGGAAAAACATGACGAAAAGTCATTTTGATTTGATTTTCAGTAAACAGCTCCCGGCAATACAAAAGGCAAATCGTGCGGATTATGTTATTGATACAAGCACACCAAGCAGCGCTAAATCATCAGTTATTAAGATTATTACGGATATTAAAAAAAGGCTCAAAGATGCGTGAAATCGTTTTGGACACCGAGACAACTGGTTTTGAACCGCGGGATGGAGACCGCATTGTTGAAATAGGCGCTGTTGAATTATTTAACCACCTACCCACTGGCCGCACCTACCACCAATACATTAATCCCCAACGAGATATGCCCAAAGGGGCTTTCGAAGTTCACGGGCTGAGTACTGAATTTTTGTCAAGCAAGCCGGTGTTCGAGGACATAGCTCAAGACTTCATCGATTTTATCGGTGACACAGTACTAATTATCCACAATGCCGCCTTTGACATGAAGTTTCTCAACGCCGAATTGGGTTGGATCAAATTTGATCCTCTTCCAATGAGTCAATCTTTGGACACGCTTACAATCGCGCGACGTAAATACCCAGGCTCTCCGGCTTCCTTAGATGCCCTTTGCCGTCGCTTTGGCATCAGCAATACTGCTAGGACACTTCATGGCGCGTTGTTAGATTCTGAAATACTTTCTGAAGTGTATCTCGAGTTAGTTGGGGGAAGGCAGCCTGACCTAGTATTGGATGGGTCTGATGCCGTTGATGAAACCCAAAGTATGGTTGATCAAACCGAGTGGGAGCCTGCGGCGCGTAAAAAGCCACTAGCACAGCGGATTTCAGATAAAGAAAAAGCGGCGCATGAAAAATTCGTTGCCGCTTTGGGTAGTGATGCATTATGGATAAAAAAACGCTAGTTTGCTTTTTCTTTTGCACCTTCAGCCACGCGTCGTTGAATCTCAGCTTTATAAAGGGCAACAAAATCTATAGTCTCTAGGTTTAATGGTGGAAAGCCGCCATCACGAGTCACGTCGCTGACAACGCGTCGCAGAAACGGGAAAACCATTCGAGGGCATTCGATCATGAGATACGGGTGCAACTGATCCTCTGGTAAGTTTTCAATCTGAAAAATCCCACCATATTCTAACTCAAGGAGGAACATGGGCTCTCCTTTTTCCTTTGTCTTTGAGGCAATATCAGTTTTGATGATAACCTCATATTGGTTGTCGAACGGGCGCTTTTTAGCATCCAAGTTAACTTGTACAGAAATTTCTGGCGCCATGTCGCCACTAATACCTTTTTGGGCTACGATGTTTTCAAAAGACATATCGCGAACATATTGAGCCAAAACCTTCATTTTTACAGGTGGCTGCGCTTGCGCCTCAAGGTTCTCTGTGTTTTTTGGCTTTTTCGCCATTTCATTAAACTCCTAAAAATATCCTCTACGTGGCATAGCAGAATGTATTAGAGCTCTCAATCCTTTGTCCACTTAGAGGGTCCATCATTTGGTGGTAATTCTTCGAATGTTCCGTTTAAAACATCACTGTCTTGAGGCTGATGCTGCCGCTCAGGTGAAAAGGTAAAGTTATTTGCCTTTAAGCGCGCCCAGGCGGCGTTCATTAAAGATTTTCGAACTGGCCGAAATAGTAGTAAAAAACCAATGGCATCCGTGAAAAAACCTGGAGTTAAGAGAAGGGCACCGGCAAATAATATCATAGCCCCATGAGCTAAGGGTTCAGTTGGATTACTCATATTTGTAAATGAATCCTGAATAGATACTAAGGTTTGCGTTCCCTGACTTCGAACTAGCCACGTGCCAGCAAAAGCCGTTATTAAGACTATGAGAAGGGTGGGCCAAATACCAATGGAGCCACCAATTTGAATGAAAAGACCTATTTCAATAAGCGGGACCGCGATGAAAATAATTAATAATCGCATTTAAGAACTCCGATTCAAGCTTGGGTTGGTGGACTTGAACCACCTGGTGACATACATAGGTGGTTGTAACAAAGATTTCTATTCGTTTAGAGGCATCAGAGAAAATATGAACTCCCCATTAATCCAATTGTTGGTCTTAGCAGGTATTGCTGTATTCCTAGTTTTAAAGCTTCGCGGCGTCCTTGGGACTCGCGATGGTTATGAGGCGCCACGATCAGACGTGATGACGCCAGAAGCGAACCGGGAAAAGTTCGAAGTAATCGAGGGAGGCCCAGATCAGGATATTACCGATCATGTTGACGAAAAATCACCTGAAGCCAAGGCGCTTTCTGAAATGAAGACAGCAGAGCCGTCTTTTTCAGTGTCGGAGTTTCTACAAAGATCAAAAAGTGCATACGAATGGATATTGATGGCTTTTGAGAATGGCGACATTTCTCAAATTAAACCATATCTTGCAGATGATGTTTATGAAGCTTTTTCTGGTGTTGTTGCATCCCGCGAGGAACAGGGGCTCACAATAGATGCTGAATTTATTGGCGTCAGTGAGGTAAGCCTCGTCGGAGCAAGGTTTAACGCTGCTAAAAATAAAGCAGAAGTAGATGTTCGGTTTGTTGGAGAGTTGACATCTATTGTCCGCGATAATGCGGGTGTAGTCGTTGAGGGCAGCGAAACAGAAGTAAAGCGGCAGCGTGATATTTGGACATTTTCTCGTGTGATGGGATCAGACGATCCAAACTGGCAGCTTGTAACAACGGGCGAGTGACGTTCAAAAACTAGTAATCACCTTGGCATTAATTGCCCTAGGGCACCGTTTCCGTGGCCCAAGACCGTTTAAGATTACTCTCATATTCAGATCTACAAAACTGGAATGAGGACAATCACCAAGCTGCACTAAAGCCGTTTCTGGAAACCTGCCCAAAACTCAAAGGAATAGAATGGCGTAAGGTTTGCTCCATTGCTGAAGAAATCCCAAACGCGCGGCTCTTTTTTGAAACCTTTTTTTACCCAATTCTGATAGAAAACGAAGAGCCAGCGTTATTTACTGGTTACTTCGAGCCTGAATTAAGGGGCTCGCTACAAAGGACATCCCGCTTTAAGCATCCCATATACGCTCCTCCACCCAAGTTGCCAAAGGACAAACCATGGTTAAGCCGTGCACAGATCGAGCAAACAGACGTGCTTGCAGGTCGCGGGTTAGAGTTGGCGTGGATCGATGAGCCGATAGATGCCTTTTTTCTTCACATTCAGGGGTCTGGCCGTGTGCAATTTCAAGATGGAGAAACCATTAGGCTTGGTTATAAAAGTGAAAACGGACATCCATATCGATCAATTGGCAAAGAACTAGTGCGCCAAAACATATTACAAAAACACGAGGTTTCAGTAAACCGCATTCGTAGCTGGGCGCGTAACAACCCAAAACAAGCTAAACGCCTAATGTGGCATAATCCATCGTATGTTTTTTTTCGGATAATAGAAGAACTTCCAGAAAAAAAGGGGCCCCTTGGGGCGATGAACCGCTCGATCACTGCTATGCGAAGTCTCGCTATTGACCCACGTTATGTGAAGCTGGGCGCTCCAGTTTGGATGGAAAAGGCCGGTCCAAGACCGCTGAATCGATTGATGATTGCGCAAGATACGGGCGCTGCTATTAAGGGTCCTCAACGAGCAGATATTTTCTTTGGTACGGGCGATGATGCAGGAATTGCAGCGGGCTTGACTAAGGATACTGGCCGTTTGGTGGTTCTTTTACCAATTAAGTTGGCATTGGATAAGGTTTCAGGGTTTTAAGTATGGCGCGAAAAATCAAATCAGATGAGCAGGCCTTATGGAAAAAGGTAGCAGATACCGCAATTCCAATCCATACAGCCATGGCCGACCCCAAGCCCAAAACTCCTAAAACAGTGTTTAAAAGTTCCAAGCCCATTGTTGCTAAACCAACCTTTCCGTTATTTAAGGTCGGCTCTAAATCTCATTTGAATGGTAATCCGAGCCGCAAGGAAGCACCACCTCCAAAAATAAGGATGGACTCTAAGTCGTTTGGAAAACTGACGCGCGGAAAACTTCGACCAGAAGCGAGGCTTGACCTTCATGGGATGAGCCTTTCGGAAGCGCACCCAGCGCTTCAAGGCTTCATTTTGGGGTCAGCCCAATTACAACGGAGGTTAGTTTTAGTTATTACTGGAAAGGGTAAACCGAAAAGTGATTTTAGCCTCACACCTGGGACTCAAGGAATTTTACAAAGAAATGTGCCGATTTGGCTAGCTCAAGCGCCACTCTCAAGCGTTATTCTTGAGGCCACACCTGCCCATCAACGGCATGGCGGTGATGGTGCAATTTATGTTTATCTACGAAAGCGTCGTTAAGATTTAAAAGGCACGTGAAATTTAGAAATACCTAACCACATCATCAAGGACGAGACGGCAAAAAACGCTGATATCACAACGTACTGAACTTCTAATGAAATACTAAGATCAAGTAATACACCTGTTAAAGCGGGACCAATAGCTGAGCCTAAAACCATTGCCGCTGCTGCGGCCGCTTTAATCGAACCAAGATGCTTGGTTCCAAAAAACTCAGCCCAGAATGCGTTTGGTAGCGTCGCATTTGCGCCTGAAGTTAGGCCAAGAAAAATAAAACCAACTAAGGCCATTTTTAAAGAATTTCCATAGGCAAAAATTAGAAATGCAAAAATCATAGGTAATTGAAAATAGGGGATAAGACGGGCTGTGCCAAACCTATCAAGCAGAATGCCTGATAAAACCATCGTACCAATTGCGACCCCTGTATAGATGGGAAACATTGCTACTAGTTGAAAGTGCTCCCAACCCTTAACTTCTGCAAAATGCACTTGGAGAAAAAAGAAAGCCGTATTGAAGGCCGACAGCCCCACAAAAGCGGGAACCATAAACCAAAAGAGGGGGTGGGCCAAAGTTTGGTTGCGGGTCCAGTGTCGACCCTGCATACCTACCGATTGACCCTCTTTGGCCATAGATTGTGGACTTCGTTCTTGGTGTAAAAGAGACATTAGGGCGGGGATCGATAAGAGAGCAATTATAGCTGCGATAATCCAGATCCCATTCCAGGCTACATAACCCATCAAGATAACGATAATAATTGGTAGGGTGGACTCACCAAGAGAATAGCCAAGACTAGCAACAGAAAGCGCCTTACCTCGGTTTGAAGCAAACCATCGTGACATGGAAACAACTGCAATATGGGTTGTCATACCTTGTCCTGAAAAGCGTAAGCAAAAAATAACAACAGGTAGTAAAGCCGCAATTGGATTAAAGGCCATGAATAAGCAAGATGCTGCTAAGATTACTAAAACAATTGGTCCTATTCGTCTGACCCGCATAATATCGGTCAAGCCACCCGCCCAAACCATTACAATCGCTGATGCAAAAGTCCCAAAACCATAAATAGCACCCCAATCCCCATACGATAGGGAGAAGGCACTACGGATTTCACCAGCAAAAATAGAGATAAAAAAAGTTTGCCCAAAACTTGACATTAGCGTGAGTAGGGCGCCCGCAGCTAACCAACGACTGTTGTTGATAAGAAAATTAAACATTGATCATGTTGTCGGGTGAAATCTCCCAACTGGCAAGCCTTATAAAACGTAACGCGACAGATCACTTGATTTCAGCAAAACATCCAGGTTCTTATTCACGTAGTTTTCGTCAATAACAATTTCAGTTCCGGGCTGGTCTGGAGCTACAAATGACAGTTCTTCAAAAACACGCTCGATCACGGTATAAAGTCTACGTGCCCCAATATTCTCAACGGTGCGATTCACTTCTGCCGCCGCATGTGCCAGGGCGGCTATCCCATCGTCACTAAAGCTTACAGTTACATCTTCCGTTTTCATAAGGGCTGAGTACTGAAGGGTTAAAGCATTTTCTGTTTCTGACAAAATACGGATAAAATCCTCTTCGGTTAAATCTTGTAACTCCACTCTGATTGGCAGGCGACCCTGCAGTTCTGGCAAAAGATCAGAGGGTTTTGCAACATGGAAAGCCCCAGATGCAATAAACAGAATATGATCTGTTTTTACAGCGCCATGCTTGGTGGAGACAGTAGTTCCCTCAATCAAGGGCAACAGATCGCGCTGTACACCCTCGCGACTGACATCCGCCCCACGCGCGTCAGACCGAGCACACACTTTATCGATTTCGTCGAGAAAAACGATGCCACCTTCTTCCACTGCAATGATAGCAGCTTTGGTGACCGTTTCATCATCCAGCAATTTATCGGCCTCCTCACTAAGTAGGACATCATAACTGGCGGCGACGGTTAGCCGTTTACGAACCTTTCGCCCACTAAATGCCTTTCCAAACATATCGCCTAAGTTCATCATACCCATCTGACTTCCAGGTTGCCCTGGCATATCTAGCATCGACATAGGATTGGATGAATCTGCAACTTCCAGCTCGATAATAGTGTCATCAAGCGTACCACTTCGTAACTTTTTTCGGAACATCTCGCGGGTTGCGTCACGAGCGTCTTCTCCAGCGATCGCCTCGATGACCCGCTCTTCTGCAGCCTCTTTAGCTTTGGTAAGAACATCCTCACGCATGAAGTCTCGGGTCATTGCTATACTGGCATCGACCAGGTCTCTTACTATTTGCTCAACATCACGGCCGACGTAACCAACTTCTGTGAATTTGGTGGCCTCAACCTTTAAGAAGGGGGCCCGAGCAAGTTTTGCCAAACGACGACTAATTTCGGTTTTTCCAACACCAGTGGGACCAATCATCAATATATTTTTTGGATAAACTTCATCACGTAGATCATCTGTCAGCTGTTTGCGCCGCCATCGATTTCGTAAAGCTACTGCAACAGCGCGCTTGGCGTCATTCTGGCCAACAATATGGCGGTCCAATTCAGAAACAATTTCGCGGGGAGTGAGATCTGTCATGAGAGCACCTTTATCAAGTTTTTGGACATTGAGTGGTTTTAGTAAACGTCGATCTGAAGCGATATCACAAAAGTAGTGATCATTTAGAAATCACCTCGACGGTAAGGTGCCCATTTGTGTAAACACAAATATCTGATGCAATAGCCATAGCTTTACGTGCGATACCCTCCGCATCAAGCGCCGTCTCTTGCAAGCCGCGCGCGGCCGCCAAAGCAAAGTTTCCACCTGATCCGATTGCGGCAATTCCATGCTCAGGCTCAAGAACGTCTCCAGCGCCTGTTATAATTAAAAGCTCTGACCCATCAGTAACTATCAATAGGGCTTCCAGTTTTTGCAAATATTTATCTGTTCGCCAATCTTTTGCGAGCTCAACGGAAGCGCGAGCTAACTGTCCAGGCATTGCCTCTAACTTTACCTCAAGCCGCTCCAACAGGGTGAAGGCATCTGCCGTAGATCCGGCAAACCCAACAACAACATCATTTCCACCAGGTGATAAACGCCTGACTTTTTGAGCTGTCCCTTTAATAACTGTTGGTCCGAGACTAACTTGCCCATCGCCTGCGATGACAACTTTATTGTCTTTGCGAACACCTATTATTGTTGTGCCATGCCATCCTGGAAATTGAGTGTCTGCCATAAGGGCCTCCTGAATACTTAAGATTATGTGGCTATTATTTGTGCTTGATACAAGTGCATGAAAAAAGCGCCCTAAAGAGCGCTGATTCTGTCAAATTAAATAACCAATTATATGGAATCGTTGATCCAGCTTTGAAGGGCGGCTTTTGGAGCAGCGCCGGTCTTATTTGAAACCACTTCGCCATCTTTGAACAAGAACAATGCCGGGATACCCCTCACTCCAAGTGCAGCTGCGGCGCCGGGATTGCTGTCAACGTCAACTTTAACGACCTTAATACGACCCTCCATTTCTGCTGAAATTTCCTCAAGAGAGGGCCCAATTTGTTTGCAAGGACCACACCATTCAGCCCAGAAATCTACTACTACAGGAAGATCAGAGTTTTTGACTTCAGCGTCAAAGGTTGCGTCGGTAGCGGCTACAGTTGCCATGAGGTACACTCCAAATAAAGTCAGTTTCTTTGAAAGAAGTAGGGCTGCTGACGCTTAGCGTCAAGAAGTGGATGTAGTTTGCAACGAAGTTGTAACAAGGTGATGTGGTAATTGCATCAGCTTTTGGTTTTTTGTCCATAAAACCGCTGTTTCAATTTCATGTTCTGGAAAAATCTGAGCAAGCGAAAGCGCGTATGCCCCCATTTGTTTCAAAATCCCAACAGGCGTTTCTTCTACTAACCTTGGTACAATTTGATTGGTTTTGAAGTCTACGGCAGTCACCTTTTGAGCTGAAACAATCAACCGATCTACAGAGCCCTGAATGGCGTCGCCATTTAGCTCTGCTAAATGTGCTGTAAGGCTTACTTCAGCTAAGGTTTCAGGTGCAAACACATGTGCGAGACCTGGATCAGTCAACACCTTTGTTGCCTCCTGAAGGGCAGTCTCAAATAGCTCCTCGTCAAGGATGTGCCGGGCGAGCTGTTCCCAGCATGAAGGATTTGTAGTGGGAAGGGTTTCTAGCAATAGATGCACAGCACTGCCGTGTTCAAGCGCACTGTTGCTTATAATAGTTTCAGTGCTGGCAATAGTTTTGTCCCCTCCAAGCTGAGAGGGAGCCCGAATGGGGTTAGGAGGTTGTGGAGGAATTGCATCTTGTGAGACCCAGTTTGGAACTTTTATTTTTGGCGTGCCCTTAGTCGCATTATTTTTATTAATGCCTGAAACCCAATCCAGGTGTTCATATCGCAGGCCAAGACCCGCACTCGTGTTCAGGGGCTTTGCATTTTTAGCTATAACGGCCTCACGGACAGTGTTGTACCAACAGTCATGGCTCTCTTTGATCTCACCGGATCCAAGCACAATTAGCCAACTTTCGGCCCTAGTAAGAGCCACATACAAAAGTCTATCCCGCTCTTCAACCTGGCGGTCTTGTAAGCCGCTTAGGGTCGACGCAAGCCCTTCGGGCACTTGGTCTGTATTTGGCTTCCAAACGGCCAGGCCGTTATAATCCACAACGTCACGTGCTGCCGGTGCGCGCCTCGCAGCGGTATCGGGCAATATAACAATAGGGGCTTCGAGACCCTTAGCGCCGTGTACGGTCATCACCCGTATTTTATCACTCTCGCCATCCATTTGACGCTTAATTTCAAGATCATCAGCATCAAGCCAAATCAAAAAGCCTGTAAGGTTCGGAATATTACTGCGTTCATATGCCAGGGATTGATTGACTAGTGCATCAAGCCCTTCTCCTGCTTCATTTCCGAGCTTGCTCAACAAGGATTTTCGACCGGACAGGCGGTTTAAAATATGTTCAATAAGTTCAAAGGGACGTTTAAAATCAGCCATATTACGCAAGTCTATTAGCTTTTGGACTGTGTCTGGGAAATCGTCACTTCGGTTCTGAAGACTCCGCCATAAAAATTTAGAATCTCTATCCTGAGCAAGATCAAACATATCCTGCTCAGACCATCCAAATAGCGGTGAACGTAAAGCTTCTGCAAGAGAAAGATTGTCTTCAGGAAACGCCAAAAACGCCAGCAATGAGCGCAGGTCGCGTACCGCAAGCTCTTTGGCAACCCTTAGCCGATCGGCGCCAGCGATTGGAAGATTAGCATCTCTGCAGGCGCGGTGAATCTCCTGAAACAATAGCTTTTGTCTGCCTTGAACCAAAATTAAGAAATCACCTGCTGTAATTTTACGATGAAATAAAACCCCATTTTCATCTATCTGCGTTAATGTCTCAGTTTTGATCAATTCCATGATGTGTGCCGCAAGCGCCTTTGCCAGCTTTTCATCTTGATGATCAGACGAGACCTCATCAACTGGATCGGTCCAATGCCGCGATTCAGCTACAAGTGGTTTTTCAAAAACTGGCCAAACATCAACACGGCCGGGCAGGGTCTCTTTAAAAGCAAGGTGTGTTGACTTCGAGCTGATTTTTTTCTGGTCAGAGAAAATTTGGTCAACGAGGCTTAGAATGGCGTGCGAAGAACGGAAAGAGTGATCTAGAGTGGTAGATTGAAATGGCTGGGCAATCTCATGCAGCTGGGCTTCAAATCTATCGCGCATGCGGTCAAAGCCTTCGGGATCGGCACCCTGAAATGAGTAAATGGATTGCTTTTTGTCACCAACTACAAAAATGGTGCGAGGTACGTCAGCACGCGCACCCTGACCGGAGGTGAACTCTTGTGCTAATTGTTTAATGACATCCCATTGCATGGGGCTGGTATCTTGAGCCTCATCTACTAAAATGTGATCGATTCCACCATCCAGGCGGAACAGAACCCAGGCCGCCACATTTTCGTTAGATAATAAGTTCCGTGTGCGTGAAATGAGATCATTAAAGTCTAAAAAACCTTTTGCTTGTTTGTGGTCTGAATAAACCTGTAAAAACTCTGTCGCAAAAGTGTGTAATGCTGCAGTGCGTTTCGCAATTTGCAGGGTCAGCCTCTTTTGCCGGCTTATGGAAACTCGCAGCATTAAGGCCTCCAACTGAGGCATAAATAAAAACTCAGCCTTGGTTACCTTTGTAGGGAATGTACTTTTTGGTGTGAAGGGCGCTGCGCCAGATTTTGTTAGGAAAACTGATTCTAAAAGCGGCAAATCAAAGACTGTTAAAGCATCATCCTTCAAACCACTTAGTTTTATTCCAGCGTTCAGGTCGTTTCCAGCTTTGGTCAAAAGTTGATCACGCAGCTTTTGTATTAGTGCTAAATCTCCAGGGATAAAACACTCTTTGCTCAGATCATCGTCAGTGTAACCGGGTTGTAAATTAAAGCCTTTCCAAATCTCATCCAGAGAGTGCGGTTTGCTGAACAAATCAGGCAGATCTAAGATTGCCTTGAATACATCTTGTACGTCTTTTCCGCTAAAATAATGTGCAATACCGTCAAAGCTGGAAGGCCCGGTGCCATCTGCAATAGTTTCTACTACTTCGTCCAACAGTAACTTTTGAGCGCGCTCATCAATTTCAACAAATTGGGGGTTTACGCCTGCCTCTAATGGGAAGCGCCTCAAGACAGATGAGCAAAAAGAATGAATGGTTTGAATTTTCAATCCCCCTGGCGCTTCGATCGCTCTGGCGAATAATGTGCGTGCATTTTCTAAATCTTTCATGCTCAAAACACGGTTTACCCCAAGCTCCTTCAGTTCTTGGAGGAGATCTTCATCTCGCAGCATCGTCCACTTGCCCAACCTACCAAACAACCTGTTTTGCATTTCGGATGCTGCTGCCTTTGTGTATGTTAGGCACAGAATGTTTTGAGGCATCACATCCTCAAGAAGTAAGCGCGCCACTCGGTCCGTTAGAACTTTGGTCTTTCCAGACCCGGCGTTTGCAGCGAGCCATGTCGAACTTTTTGGTTCGGCGGCCTTGATCTGTCTCAGTGTTGCATCGTTCAAACTCATTTTGATACCGGAATTAATGTTGCGCGCGCCACGGTGCTCCATTCGCCGTATCGTGAAAGGTGGTCATAATCTGAATGAGCATCAGAAGTTAACATTGCACGCCGTGCAGCATACCCTTGATTTTGATTTTGATAGGTCTGAACGAGCTTAGAAAACTCAGACCATATATCACTTTCATCTAAAGGTGCCGCTACATGTTTGGGCTTTGCCCCCAAGACTAATATATTCAGCGCCCACCACTCCCAAGGCACCAAGGCCCTTAAAAGCACCGCGCTTCAACATCTCAGCCTCAAGTAAAAGCTGTTTATCGAAATACAACTGCTCTTTGGTGCTAGGTGCGCTACCAGTTTTATAGTCATAGATATGGGCTGCTCCATCACCAACGATATCAATGCGATCAGCTTTGCCCGTTAAAGTGAAGCCAAGGGACGGCAAAGAGATTTTGCCTGTTATTTCTGAATGTGTGCTGCTGAAGTTCGTCTGTCGTTCCATTTCATATTCGGCAAACCACTGAGCAAACCGTTCCACTCTTGCTTGCCAAATACGCCTTGTCGCTGGCCAGGGTACCAAATCTATCAACATCGACGAGGAGGTTTTTACCAGTCCTGCTTTTGCCGTCACTACGTCCGGCCATGGACCGCTATCAACAAACCGTTCTAAAATTTGATGAATTATAGTACCGCGCAAGGGAGCGTCAGGTTTTTTGACTAGAGAATCTATTCGTCGAAGCCCAAGAATATGGCGCGCATAAATAGCGTAAGGATCACGAATAAGGGTTTTTATTTCAGTGATAGATAGCTGTGTTGGGCGGACATGGACTGGCGGAGCAATTGAAGGGCGAGGGGTGGGCTGCGGTGGTGAAACTGCCTCCATTTCTGAAACCAAGTTTAGCCACCCATTACCCCGTTCATGCATCTTGCTCACGAGGGATGCCTCTTTAGTTTCAGATAGACCATTAAGTAGGTTTTCGATCCGGTTGAGCCAGCGTGACGGCACCGTTTCCGCATCTTCTGACTTTACAGAGCGCGTTACCCAAACCTCTTTGGCCCCAATTGCTTGCTGAAAATCATGCGCCGAAAGGCCAATTTTACGCTCTGGTAGCAACAAGCCTGCTTGAAGGCGTAAGCTGCGGTTTAGCCAAGGATCTGGGGAGGGTGGTTCTGGCCAATTCCCATCATTTAACCCTGCCAGAACAACTAAATCGGCGCCCTGTACGCGGGCCTCTAGCGTACCCCATATTAAAATATTTGGATGTTGTGAGTTTTGATTTCGGGTCTCACTACCATTTAACACGCCATATAAAATCGCTTTGTAATCGATTAACTCAACTTTACCTGCTGCATGTGCGTGCTTTGCCAAATCATTCATAGCAGCTAATGTATCTCGGCCTGACGCGCGCTTCCAAAGCGCACCGTCCTCACCCTCAGGACCATTAGAAAGTTTTTCAGATGTCTCTTTGTGGTGAGAGAGCCACACCTTTAGCGGACTTGTTCTGGTTGGCCAGGAATTAAAAACGCATGCGTTTATCCACGATACCCAATTGTTGCGCAACTCGTCCTTTCCTGCCCATTTTTCTAAAGTGTTGGGTGCTAAATATGCCGGTCCCTCTTTTCGGAGGTAAAGCTCTAAATCCCGGGTGTGAAGCAAGTGCTGTCCACGATCTTGTCCGCTATGGGCAAGTGGGTGCTTGAGCAAAACCAAGAGAACCTCTGCAGTTATTTGTGACTTTGCTAAGTCCAGGACGTGCAACAGAAATCGCCCTGGCGCCGTGAAGTTAAGCGATATGCCAGCACTATCGTCTGGTGTAATATTCCAAGCCTCTAATGCGGTAGAGATGCGTCGCGTGAGGTTTCGATCGGGTGTAATAACGGCTGCAACTTTTCCATTTTCTGCGGCTTCTCGCAGGCCAAGTGCAATTGCCATTGCCTCTACCCTTTGATTGGGTGCAACCAACCACGTAATATCCCTTGTAGCCGACTCTAAGTCTTTTAAAACTGGTCCCTCACGCCGCCAATGATGTGTAACGGGTGCGGGACGTAGGGCTAAGGAGATGAGCTTGTTTCGAGCTGGGTTTGGTGGCCCTTCGTCAATCCAGCGTCGCACTTGATCGGCTTCCGTGTTCAAAGCCCCCAGCAATTTTGAAAATCGATATTGTGGATGGTCTTCCCCAGTACGTGGATCAATTAGTTTGTCCCAGACATGTTTTGGCATGTCAAAATCAAACCCAGGCAAAACTAAAGCGCCCTTTGGTAATCCTGCTACTGCTTTCATCAATTCAAACGTTGTTCCACGCGACCCTGTTGATCCGGCAATAATAATTGGATGTTGAGGCGGGTTATGTTGCCAACGCGCAGCTAAACCCATGACGCAGGCACGTTGCCGTGCCTCAACGCCAGGCGCCGTTTCCCCTTCGAAATACGGCCTGACCATATTTATGAAGCCTAAAGCGCGCTCCCAATGCCCAGAGATATCTGAAACATCAAGGTTGGAAATTACATCGGGGGCAACGCCCTCACTCTGCATCTCCTCCATTAAATTTGCTAGACTACTGGCCAGTTCAAAGATAGCTGATCTTGGGGTGAGACCGTCGCTATTACTTAAAAGCTGGCGAACCAATTGAGTAATCTCAAGACGTCGCTCAAGTGGGTGAACGGACTTTGGGATGTGCGGAAAGGTCAAGTCGCTGGAGAGATCTGTAATAAGACGGATTTTAGGCATCAACCGCCCTGGTCCTTGAGCGAATAAGGCAAAAAGTTTGCGCTGCATCCGCCGTGTACTTAAAAAAATTTCAGCCTGCGCCCAATCTTGAGGTGGGTGGTGTTCAAGTCTGCTTTCGATTCCACGTAAAAGCGCCATTGGAAAATCTTGCCCAACGGGTGTGCCAAAAATATGTGGCTCGCTTTGATTATTAAACACCCGAAAGACCCATCATTTCTTCAGCAACGGGAATATTTCCAGGACTACCAACATCGCACCATTTTCCTGAATACTCTATACCGTGAAGTTTGCCATGCAAGATTAATTTGTCCCAAACAATGTTGAGGGAGAAGCTGGTTTGATTGATGTTGTCCAACAAAGACAATCTAATAATTTGTGCACCAAGATAGACCCAATCACCGGATCTACTGATAAGGCCATTATCTGAAATATTAAAATCCCCTGGAGCGTCTCTCCCATTAATGTTAGAGGCATGCGCACACAAAAGAAGCGCATCCCAGTCATTTTGCCAAGCCGCTTGAAGCGCTCGCAACGGGTTTTCACCAACCCAAACTGAATCGCTATTACAAGTTAATATAGAAGACCCAGAAAAATGGTGTCGTGCATTTTGCAGGCCCCCACCGGTTTCCAAAATCTCTGGTTCGTTTTCTACAATGTATGGTTGGCCAAAAAGATGATTTTTTATTTGATCCCCCATGTAATGCGTGTTCACCACTGTTTTCTCTATATTAGCTGCGTTTGCGATATCCAAAGAGTGATCCAAAAGGGTGCGGCCACCCACTGATATTAATGGTTTAGGTAGATTATTTGTCAGCGGCTGCATTCTGGTACCAAAACCTGCCGCAAATACCATTAATTCACTGGGCTTATTGCGCATCGTGACCTCATATTTAATAAAAAATCTTGATCAGGTGTTGGTAGGCCTCTGCAAAAGTTAGCTAAATTTGACAAATCTGGATGCTGCAAATCAGCCCACAGGTTTCGCCAAACGCGCGGTATTAGGTCGATATAGCCTGCTTTTCCATCGCGTATGCACAATCGTACAAAAACTCCAAGAATTCTAAGGTTTCGTTGGGCGCTGACTGCCGCAAAAGCTAAATCAAAGTCATCACGATTATGGTACGAATTACGAAGAATTGTCATGAGTTTATTCAAGGTCTCAGCTGAAACATCCCGCCGAACGTCCTTAAGCAAAGAGGCGGCATCGTAGAGTGAGTGCCCCATTTGCGCATCTTGAAAATCAAGAATTCCCATTTTTTCCAAACCGATCTTTGTGGGACGATAAATCAAATTCTGTGCGTGATAATCTCTCAAAACCAAAACTGGTTTACTCCAGTCTAACCTGTCCAATATTGACTTCACACTAAGCTCTAGTTCCTTCGCTGTGTCAGAATCACCGTACCAAATTGCAGCCAGTGACGCTGCTTTAGCCATTTCGGGAGCGAAATAACGTCCTGATACTTCGGTTGGCGGCGCCTTGTGCAATACCCGCAGAGCCTTAAGGGCCAATGTGTAGGACGGAAGTTCTAACTTTGGTGAATTTAGGGCTAAATTAAATAAAAGATCATCCCCAAAATCTTCCATTAAAATAAAGCCTAGGCGGGTGTCATGTGCAAAGATTTGTGGAGAACAAAGGCCATACCTCTTTAGATAATCTGCTATTTGGAGAAAGGGCTCGATATCTTCGCCGAGGTTAGTTGGAGCATCCATTAATATTGCCAAGCCATTCTGACTGTCCGTTAGCCGCTCATATTTTCGTCGGCCAGCATCTCCCGCTAATGGTGAGCGTGTTGCTGATCCCCAACCAGACTTTTGTAAAAAAGTGATAAGTTCTTCGGCCCGGGTCAACTAACAATCTCCAAAATTTTTTGTGCCCATTTTAATGGGACATAGATACAATATAAAAGGGCTGCGTGGGTTTTTCAGAAAAAAGAGATTTTAGTTTTTCCATAATATAATACAACTATTTATGCTTATCATAACTTATAACAATAAAATAACTATATGACTTTGAAAGGCTGGTTTTTCCCTGTTGCCAATTTTTTTTCTTCTAGCTTACTCCGTGGCCAAGAGACAAAGACGGCAGCACCGCCCAGCCCTTGGCCCCCATTTGAAAAATTGAGAATGGCCTTAGATCTTTCCAACAGCGTTTTTGCAATAAAAAGACCCAGTCCCATACCGTCATATCCGGGTCGCGCGGTCTGTCGTGAGTTGCGCTCGCGCTGTTTAACAAAGGGATCACCAATTCTGTTCATAACCTGCGGAGAAAAACCTTGGCCATCATCAGAAATTTCTACAGTGAGCGACGTTTCTGACCATCCAATTTGGACGCACACCTCTGTTCTGGCAAAATCTACAGCGTTTTGGATTAAGTTGCGAAGTCCGTGAATGACCTCTGGTTTGCGTAAGGCAAGAGGCTGGTTTGGCTCTTCACCTAAATCACCTACGTATTCAAAAAAGACGTCTTTTCCACGGTTCAAATGTGGTTCTGCAGCTTCGCGCACAACGGCGGACCAAGGGGCCGCATGTAAGTGAATATCGTCCTTTCCAGCACTCCCCATAGAACGGAGAATATCGCGACACCGATCAGCTTGTTCACGGATCAAACTCGCGTCTGCTCGTAGCTCCTCATTTTCAGAAAGCTCTTCCATTAGTTCTGAGCTTGTTAGTTTAATTGTAGCAAGAGGAGTGCCCAATTCATGCGCTGTTGCGGCAATTACACCACCAAGGTCCGTAAGCTTTTGCTCGCGTGCAAGCGCCATTTGTGTTGCTAAAAGGGCCTCTGCCATGGACGTCATTTCAACTGTAACGCGTCGTGTATAAATTGAGATAAAAAGAATACCGGTGACAATGGCAACCCAAAAGCCAAAGACAAAGACAGCCGGCATTTCTAAAATGTTCCCATCCAAGGTGCGCAATGAAATATGCGCAAGACTAACTAAAGTGATCATGATGATTGCGCAACCTGCTAACATTAGTGTTGAGCGTGTTGGTAGAACTGTTGCAGCAATTGTTACGGGGGCTAAAATGAGCAACGCAAAAGGATTGTTTAAGCCGCCAGTAAAGGCCAAAAGTAGTGAGAGTTGAAGTGTATCAAACAATAGTGTCAGGACGGTTTCGGCTTCACTTAGTCGTCGGCTACCTGGAAAAACTACAACGGCGATCACATTTGTCAGGATCGACATTCCGATAACCACTGCGCAGGGTATCAGGGCCAGTTGTAAGCCAAAATATTGCTGTCCAACCACTAGGGCTGAAACTTGACCTGTGATAGCGAACCAGCGCACCATTGCTAGCGTTCGTAGTCGGATCCAATTGCTACGCGCACTCTGGTTAATATATTCGATGCCAGTTTGGATCATATCGTGCTCCTGTGACGATCTGAAGCTGAACAAATCAGCATTTATGACATAATAGTCAAGCAGGAGCCTGAAGGGAAACGCAATGTCACTCGTAAAAGTCGCAGGTGGGGCAGCCACAGCCGTCATATTGGTAATTGGAGGGACGTTCCTATTCACGCAGTTTATGGCCCCAAAAAATAAATTCGAAGCATGTATTCCAAGTAGTGTTGCGGGGGGTGCAATTGGCGGTCCTTTTGAGCTTACAGATCATACAGGGCGGGCTGTAACTGATTTGGATGTTTTGGATAAACCATCATTAGTTTATTTTGGATATACGTTTTGTCCTGACGTTTGTCCGATGGATGTTGCTAGAAATGCCGTTGCTGTGGACATCCTCGCCGAAACAGGGCGGGAGGCAAAGCCAGTGTTCATAACAATTGATCCTGAACGTGATACCGCTGAAGAGTTGGCCGATTTTGTCGCAAATAATCATCCTGATATGGTGGGTTTGACCGGAACCGCAGCTCAAGTGGCGAAAGCTGCTCGTGGATATAAGGTTTATTACCAGAGACAGCCCGGTGAAGATGAGGAATATTATTTGATGGCACACTCTAACTTTACATACTTAATGATGCCTGAGCACGGATTTGTTGATTTTTTCCGTGGCGACCTAGATCCTGAACAAGTTGCAGAGCTCGTGGCTTGTGTCTTAGACGCGGCTTGATACTAGTTCTCCTCAGCGCATTTTGATACCTGTGGACAAAAAAGAGGGTCCGACTATGGCAATAGAACCGCTACAAATAGGCGAAGATAAATCTTTGCTTCTTGTCGATGACGATGAACCGTTTTTAAAGCGGCTCGCAAAAGCTATGGAAAAGCGTGGCTTTTCTGTGGAACAAGCAGGTTCCGTGGCTGCAGGTCGAGCCATCGCGACTGCGCGACCGCCAGCATATGCAGTTATAGATTTACGCCTCGAAGATGGAAACGGTCTTGATGTTGTGGAGGTTCTGCGAGCTAGGCGCCCTGACTGCCGCGTTGTTGTGCTCACGGGTTACGGCGCGATAGCAACAGCGGTTGCAGCGGTAAAAATTGGTGCTACGGATTACTTGTCCAAGCCCGCAGATGCAACTGATATTACCAACGCGCTTTTGGCGTCAGGTAACGAATTACCACCACCACCGGAAAACCCAATGTCAGCAGATCGCGTGCGCTGGGAGCATATTCAAAGAGTTTTTGAATTATGTGATCGTAACGTAAGTGAAACAGCGCGCCGTCTAAATATGCATCGCCGCACTTTGCAGCGTATATTGGCAAAACGTAGCCCAAGGTAATTTATAAACTGTATTTGTTTGGATGCGGCTAATCTTTTGGCCATCATTGAGCGTTTGGTTTTTTATGACACAATGATGGATAAGGCTAAGCCCTTCACAGCATTATAAGCTGGCAATGGTATCAGTTAGAACTGTGGCATAAATTGCCTTTAGCCCAGAGACTTTGCCTGCCAATTTAGCTCGCCCAAACATTTTTTGTCCCCCTCCGAATAGCCTGTATGGATTGATCGAGAAAGTTTGCAATAATATCCTGAACTTTATGGCGTACAATAACTTTAATCATAGAAGCTCTAATAACGCAGCATGCGTTTTGTTGAAGTCCCTGCGAACCTCAACAGGTGGACGCAAACGTAGTGTTAAATTCTCAACTATTTTTGGATCAACATTACCAAACAAATGATTAGCCTCGCTTTTGGAGAATCCTGCCAATTGTATGGCTTCAAGCCAAGCGCTTATTTTATCCGCCTTCTTGATTTTCTTTTTCAAAACTAATGGGGTAATTGCAGGAAGGCCAAATCGAATATGAATTGCTGCCGCCAATCTTTTATCTAGCTTTTCATAACCGGCCCCGACAGAAGCTTTTACAGGCGAAATCATATCACCAATGACATATTCTGGAGCATCGTGAAGCAAAGCCGTAAGTCTATGACTGGCGGGTGCGTTTGGCACGAGGCGATTAAATATTTGTTCAACCAACAGTGAGTGCTCTGCGACAGAATACGCATATTCACCCACGGTCTGGCCGTTCCAACGCGCCACGAATGCTAATCCATGCGCTATATCTTCAACCTCCACATCCACTGGAGTTGGATCAAGTAGATCAAGTCGCCGCCCTGATAGCATTCTTTGCCAGGCTCTTGGTTGTTTCATTGAAAGATGCCTTTTCTAGTGGAGATGCTAGCTCATGACAACAACTATTGTCGAGAGATGTTGGCGGTGTTATGAGCCCAATAACAATAATTTCGCACTGTGGTTTTCCACTTAAGGACTTAAAAATGACAACTGATTACATAGTAAAAGATATAGCATTGGCAGATTTTGGTCGCAAAGAGCTAGATATCGCAGAAACTGAAATGCCTGGTTTGATGGCATTACGTAAAGAATATGCTGAAATTCAGCCGCTTAAGGGCGCGCGTATCGTTGGCTCTTTGCATATGACAATTCAAACAGCTGTTTAATTGAAACTCTTGTGAAGCTGGGAGCCGATGTGCGCTGGGCTTCTTGTAACATTTTTTCTACTCAAGATCATGCAGCGGCAGCAATTGCCGCAGGAGGGACGCCGGTCTTTGCTATTAAAGGCCAGTCTTTGACGGAGCATTGGGATTACCTTGACCGCTCTTTCATGTTCCCAAACGGAGCAAACATGATTCTTGATGATGGTGGTGATGCGACGCTTTACGTGCTTCTTGGGTGCGCGAGTTGAGGAGGGTGAAACAGATTTAATCGAGGTCCCAACCTCAGAGGAAGAAGAAGCGGTTTTTGCACAAATAAAAAAACGAATGGTGGAAACACCAGGCTGGTTCGTCAAAACTCGAGCAGAAGATTCAGGGCGTTTCAGAAGAAACTACAACCGGTGTCCACCGCTTGTATGAACTGGTCAAGCAGGGGCAACTGCCCTTTCCTGCCATCAATGTTAACGACAGTGTAACGAAATCAAAGTTTGACAATAAATATGGGTGTAAGGAATCTCTTGTTGACGGGATCCGCCGTGCGACTGACACGATGATGGCCGGTAAGGTTGCTGTTGTACTGGGATATGGAGATGTGGGTAAAGGCTCTGTCGCCTCATTGAAAGGCGCTGGCGCGCGCGTAATAGTAACCGAAGTTGATCCCATCTGTGCCCTACAGGCTGCTATGGACGGTTTTCAGTGTAACCTCGTTGGAAGACGTTGTTTCCACAGCGACATATTCGTTACTACAACCGGTAACAAGGATGTGATCCGCATCGAGCATATGCGTGAAATGAAGGATATGGCGATCGTTGGAAATATCGGCCATTTTGATAACTGAAATTCAGGTGGCATCTCTTAAAAATCACAAATGGACTAATATTAAAGAGCAGGTCGATATGATCGAAATGCCAAATCGGCAACCGTCTAATACTTTTGTCAGAGGGCCGTTTGCTTAATCTTGGCAATGCTACTGGCCATCCTCATTTGTGATGTCTGCATCTTTTACTAACCAAGTTTTGGCGCAAATCGAGCTGTGGGTCAGAGGTAACGAGTATAATAATGAAGTTTACATTTTACCAAAGCACCTGGATGAAAAGGTGGCGCGCTTACATCTTGATAGAATAGGTGTGAAGCTTTCAAAACTTGATAAAGAGCAGGCTGACTATATTGGTGTTAGTACAGAAGGTCCTTTTAAGCCAGAGCATTATCGTTACTAATAATAGTGCCAGCTTAGACAGAAAATAAGATGCGCTGGGCTTTTAACTCAGCGCACTTTTCAATTAGATTATTTTTAAAACAGAACTGGCGCACATTCTGAATAAGCTTCGTGACATTTTATTAAAATATTTAAACTAAAGCCTTTACTGAATTGAGTATTGTGAATCTCCTCTTTTAATTTTATCGACCAGCGATTTATTAAGATTTGCGATAGGAATATTAATTGTCTGTTAACCTATTAATTTATTCCACTGAATAATACTCACGCTTTCAAAAAGATTAGCTTTATTATAAGGGTCTTTTGCGGCCCATGCTTCAGCAACAGCTATATCCTCAACATCAAGAATAATAAGAGAGCCGCTCATTTGGCCGCTATCGTCTAAAAAAGGGCCGGCCATTTCCACAACGCCAGTTTCTTTAATATAGGCTAAATGAGCCTCCCGATTGTCTAGCCGAACTTGCAGGTGTTTTGGTTTATCACGGGTAATTAAGGCAATACGCATTACAACTCCTCTCGCAGTGGGCGGGTCATTAGATTAGTAAGTGTTTCCGAAACAGTCAGCCGACCAGAGCATAAATCTGCAACGGCTTTGGTGATAGGCATTTCAATTTCGGCATCTTGTATGATGTTTTGCATCGCCATTGCGGTTCCGAAGCCCTCAACTGTGATATCTGAATCAAAACGATTTCCATGACCTAAGGCAAGCCCGTATTGATAGTTGCGAGATTTTTCAGACGTACACGTGAGGCATAAATCTCCAAAACCAGATAGACCTGCGAGTGTCTCTATCCGAGCTCCACGCGAGATAGCGAAGCGCCCAATCTCAGTATTCCCGCGCGTTATAAGTGCCGCTCGGGCGCTTTCACCCAACCCGGCACCAATTGCTACGCCACATGCAATAGCGATTACATTTTTCAACGCTCCGCCTAACTCTGCGCCAACTGGATCATGAGAGGCGTAGAGGCGGAGGGTGTTTGTGGACAATTCGGCCTGCCAAACACTTATCGCTTCTTTTGGATCTGCTGCGAGGGTCAGGGCGGTCGGTAGCCCTCTTGCAATATCATCTGCAAAACTGGGACCGGTCAATAGACCTACAGGCCCTAAGGGGTAAAGGTTTTTCAGAATAGAGTAACCACCCTGTCCAGATTGTAAATCTACGCCTTTGCTGCATCCAATAAGTGGCACATCTACTAAATCTGGTAAAAGTGCTGTGAGTGTATTGTGGGTCGCCTGAAGGGGAATTGCAGATAAAATAAAATCAGCACCTTCAGTTGCATTTCTTATTTCAGATGTCACATGAATATTACTATTTAAAACTATTCCGGGAAGCCTTGAACTTTTACGGCTCTTGGCAACTTCAGGCATCAGGGTAGCACTTCTACCCCATAGGGAAATGTCATGCTTGCTAGAAAGAGCTACTGCCAAAGCCGTGCCAAAAGCACCAGCACCTAGTATGCACACTTTCATGCAGAACTACTAATCGTGTTCAGATTGGTTTTTGTGTGGTCCATTTGGATGTCCCTGTTGCTTAAAGCCAGTGTCCAGCATAACATCAAGTGTGTTTCTGCTCAATGCTACGGCGGCTTAATGTCCCTTTTAGTGCTCACACGTCCATACAGTCAGTCGCTCAGTTTTTCTGAAGCGCTGACTTCCAGTGGAGTAGCTTCAGAGGATATTATTATTGATCCTATACTCCGCATTGAGCCTGTTACCCCGATCAAAAAACTGAAGCACTTTAGGTCCATCATTTTGACCTCTTCTAACGCATTGAAACATTTGCCTCCTTATTTGGTTGGATCACGGTTGCCAGCTTTTTGTGCTGGGAATTCTACAACTGAGGCAGCCATCTCGCACGGGTTCTTAGCTAAATGCTTAGGCGAAACTGCAACTGACCTATGTAATGCACTATTGCAGTCACCCTTACCCGGGCCAGTAGCATATCTTTGTGGAGATCACATTACTCTGGACTTTCGAAGAATTTTTTCGGGGGTCAAAACTATCGGTTGAAAATATAATCTGCTACCGTCAGATCTCTGGTAAGTTAAGCACGGCTACAATAAAGGTTCTTAATGATAACAGGGGTTCTATTGTACCTGTTTTTTCTCAACGAAGCGCCCGCTTATTATGCGAACAAAATCTTAATTGGAAAGAACATTGCGCGGTTTCTATCAGTAAAAATACAGCGGAGATCTGTAAAAAAGCAGGTTTTGGAAAAACGATAGTGGCTGCCCACCCAAGTGCACAATCTATGTTGGCCGCTATAAAGTCACTCATAGAGTTAACGGATGGTTGAGCCTATGCTGCCAGGTCTATACTAAAAAGAATAATAGCATAGCTGAAGGGGCTTTTAGAGTGGCAAGAAAGAAAACCACAAAAGGACAGGATGTTGGTTTGGATAAGGCTGACACTATTGACGCGGAAGTTTTGGAAACAATGCCAGCGGATGCTGAAGGGGCGATCGAAGCTGATGGGGGGCAGGCTTCTTCAAAAGGAGTAGGGTTAAAGCCACAGTTACTATCTAATACCAATGTTTTTGGGCGGCTTGTGCGCGGGTGCCATAGGATTTTGTATTGCGATTCTGCCCGACTACTTTAATTCAAATGACCAACTTAGTTCTGTTTTGTTGGATCAAAAAGAAATTCACGATCAGATCATAAGTCTCTCTGAAACAGTTTCTGAACTGAGAAACGTGGGACCTTCAGCAAATTTTTCAGAAGAGCTGGATCCCTTTAGAATATCTTTATCAAAACTATCAGCAGATATTAAGGTGCGTAGCTCTGCTCAAGAAAAAGAAATAACAGCATTGAAAGAGCGTATTTACTTACTGGAAAATAGACCGTTAAACGGTGAGGTGTCTGCGAGCGTAATGCAGAACTATGAAAGAGAACTAACTCAAATACGAGCTGAAATTGAAGCAATTGTAAACAAAGCTGCTCGATGATGTTGAGCAAGCTCAGGGTGGGGCTGCGATGCTAGAGGTTGCTGCTCAAGCTATTTCTCAAGAAAACGTGGCTGCCTCTGCTCTGATTGGAATAGAGGCAGCGATTTCTAATGGTACTGGATATAGTGTATTACTTGAGGAGCTGAAGGCGATTTTGGGACTGAATTTGCCAGAGGTACTTAGCGCAAATGCTCAACTGGGCGTTGTCACATTAAATAAGCTGCAAGACGAGTTTCCTAAACTTGCACGTGTTTCACTACAAGCTGCTAGAAGGGAAGGGGAGGGCACTGGATTTGGTGCGTTTTTGAAGGCTCAGCTTGGTTTTCGGTCTTTATTTCCAAGGGAAGGCACTTCTCCGGATGCAGTGTTGTCGCGTGCTGAAGCATCAGTTGCAGCGGGTAATTTGCAGGTAGCTTTGGTTGAATTGATTGATTTACCTAAGTCTGGACAGCTTGTCTTGCAAGATTGGTCTGAGCGAGCAAGGACAAGATTAAGCGTCTTGAACGCCTTATCAGAGCTTACGCGAACAATGGTGGTAAATTAGGAGTAATTCTATGCTGTGGTCGTTAACCAAAATCTTGATGTTTATGGTGGCTTTGACAGCTATTACTTTTGGCGCGAGTTTCCTTATGGAGGCTCAGGGCGGCGTGACGATTGAGTATGGCGGCATTGAGCTAAATCTGAAACCGCTTCAGGCAACCCTGTTGATGTTTTTTTTGCTGATATGTGTGTGGTTTCTATTAAAGTTGATGGGCTTACTGATTGCAGTGGCACATTTTATAAATGGAGACGAGACTGCACTGTCTCGGTATTTTGACCGCAATCGTGAACGGCGTGGTTTTGAAGCTTTATCAGCTGGCCTCATGGCATTGGCGAGTGGTGATGGCCGCGAAGCAATGGTGGGGGCGAGAAAGGCGGGGCGATTATTAAACCGCCCCAACCTGACAAATCTTGTTATTGCGCAAGCTGCTGTTGCAAGCGGTGATAAGAAAACAGCTACAGCAACTTATAAAATACTACTGCAAGATCCAAAAACGCGATTTGTAGGGATACATGGTTTACTAAAACAAAAATTACAGGAAGAAGATTTTGAGACGGCCCTCAATTTGGCGACAAGAGCGTTTGCGTTGAAGCCGAAACACCTTGAAACTCAGGACGCGTTGCTAAAGCTGCAGGCGGGACAAAAGGATTGGGCGGGTGTTCGTAAAACATTAAATGCCAAACTAAAGCACGGGTCTTTGCCCCGTGATGTCCATCGGCGACGTGACGGTGTGTTTGCGTTGTCCCAGGCGCGAGAACTGCACGCGGCGGGTCAATTGGACGCTGCCCATGTAAAGGCTGTTGAGGCAAATAAACTTACGCCAGGCTTGGTGCCTGCAGCGATTTTGACGCTCAAGGGATATTTGGAGAAAGACAAACCAAAACTGGCTGCAAAGACATTGCGTGCGGCTTGGTCTATCGAGCCGCATCCCTGAGTTGGCTTCAGTTTTGCAGCGATTGTTTCTAACGAAACGCCTGACTGAACGTCTTGACGCGCTTCTTAAGCCTTACTAAAATCGCACCGAGTCACCCTGAAACTAAAATGTTGCTGGCAGAGCTAAATATAGCAGCTGGGCAATTTGACCAAGCACGTTTGGAAATGGGTGACTTAGCATCTGTAGATCCAACGATGCGCTCTCTTACAATAATGGCTGCAATTGAACGAGGAGAGGGTGGGGACGATCAGTCTATACGGGAAATTCTCACCGAGGCGCTATCTGCTCAGCGTGATCCACAATGGGTTTGTGAAAATTGTGGTAACATTTCCCATGAGTGGGAACCAGTGTGTGTAAATTGTGAGACAATAGATAGTGTGAGCTGGAAACGACCGCCTGCATCTGACGTTGTCAGCTCCTAAAATGCTGCCCTTGATTATTGGACAAACTCTTCTGACGACACAGATGCGTACAAGCCTTCGGAGTGCCCCTGAAAAACGAGATTAGATCAAATATTACATAGCTATCTTGATATTCAAGTTATGGTGGTGACCCAGGCAGGATTCGAACCTGCAACCTGCCCCTTAGGAGGGGGCTGCTCTATCCAGTTGAGCCACTGAGCCACACTTGATTAATTAAAGCATTTTAGTCGTATATCAACATTTAATTGACAAATTATATTACTCTTCATTATAAAACCGCTACACCTTATAGGTAAAACCCACTACACTATTATCATAATTCCTCATATTTGTGTTGAAATGCTAGAGAAGATTAATAGACTAACAAAAACTAAAAAAGGTATTTACGGATATCGAAGAAAGGTTGCTGAAAAGTATCGTTCGTTATTCGACTTCAAAACAGAAATAGTGAAGTCTTTTGGTACTAAACATCTGAGTACGGCATTACGGCTACATAAAGAAATGGATCGTTGGTTTGGGTCTGTAATAGCAACCAAAGGGTATAGAATCTCTGACCCTACTTCCTCTCCTAAGGAGAAAGTTCTTACAGCAGTTAAAGACCTACAGGAACGTAACCTATATCCCCATGATTTACCAAAGATTGATGTATTGAGTGAACCTGAGACTTTAACGGGTTTCCTTCAGGGCGCACAGACTGCGAGCGAAATAGCAGAACTTAAAAAGTCTGGGAAAATATCCAGTGTAAAGCAGGGTGAACTAGTAGCACAAATGAAGGGTAATGAGTTTCACTCACACGCTAAGTATCTTACGGAGCGGAGCCTTCTAAAAGCGCATCTGCAAAATAAATATACTGATTGGCCTTTGGCTCAAGCTGACATGCTTAATCCTGACGTTGATACAGGTACGGATACTTATGTACCGCCCCAATGCGTATGGGATGATAATGACCTAGAAGTAATAAAATATAGGGTTATGTTGGGTGAGATAGACGTGACACCTGACCCTACTTGGTCGGATGTAATGTACAACTATTTAAAAAAGAACATGGGTAAGCGCCGTAATGAGGACCAACGGAATAAACATGAAAATGCTACGAAGAGTTTCTGTGAGCGCTTGGGTAGCTCTTTAAGTAAGGGTATGAAGACACCTCTTAGTTCGCTTGATCGCACTTCTTTAGAGGCTTTTTGCGAAGAGGAGTGGCCTAACGCATCTACTAGGGATAGGGCCTGCCGTTCCTATCAAGCCATGCTCAACTCTTGGAATACTTATAATCCTACTCAAGCGGTAGAGAATCATTTCAAGATTATAATCAGTGAAAACCAGAGCAATATAGAGCACGACACCCAAGATGTTCGGTCCATGACTAGGGAGGAGTGGCTACTTTTCTGGGGGGGCTTAGAGAAGCTTGAGGATGCTGAGATGAAGATCATTGGTATGCTTTGCGCTTACTGTGGGTGTCCTGCTGGAGAGGCTGCTGGTTTGGTTCGTGATGACCTAAAACTAAAGAGTACCCCGCCGCATATAGTTTTTAGATCAAACGAATATAGGTACTTTGGTAAGGGGCGCTTAGAGCGCGTAACTCCATTAGTTGAGCCTCTTCTGTCTGTTATTATAAATTATATTGAAACTGATTACGCTGGTGGTGAACTTTTATTTCCTAGGTATGCCGTGGGAAAGCATGTGTCTGCAGAAAGGTCTTCAGCACTTGCTAAGCTAGTTGTTAATAAAAGACCAAAAGATAAGCGCTTGTTAAGGCCTTATTCCCTACGCCATACTTTTAAAGATCGTTACCAAGCTGCAAAAGTCGACCCTAGTTTAGGTCAGTACTTGATGGGCCACAAGACCCGTGGGTCTAGTGCGATTCACGAGAGATATGGAACAGGTCGAACGCCTGATGGTTTGGTTCTAGCTATGAACGCTATTGTGGCAGTGACTGAGCATGGGTACTTTGAGGAGTATGACTGAGCACGTCCGGCAACGGACGCTAGCCTTCTCTCAACTTGGTGTGAAACTAATAATGCCAGACACTACGGTGTGCTTTTAACAGTATTATTCGTGTTGTTTTTCAGTGTCTTTAATCAAGTGATGCTATCTGTCGTGAAGCAAGGTATTTAAACAAGTCAAACTTCCGTAGTTGTCTTAGCCCTAACCGCAGCACCATCAAGCGTGTATTTTGTTATGTTTTATTTTCACTATGTAAGTACTTTGTAAGTAAACGTTTCAATCTTCAATCAACCTCTTACCAAAACTGATTACTTCATCTTCATCGTAGCCAACTGCTTTATAAAAGTTAATCGCTTCTTTGTTATTTGCTCTGATTTGAAGGTTTAGTTTTGGGCAACCTTTATCAACAAGTAACAGTTCTCCAAATTCTAACAATTGTTTTCCAAAGCCACTTTTTTGGAATTGAGGAAGAACAGCGAAGTAGTTTAACC
>CAJJBP010000008.1 GCA_905182425.1 uncultured Planktomarina sp.
GTCGATTGATATTGACCCACAAAGTTTTTATTGAGGTATTTTCGTATTGCAGGGTTTTACCAAGCCTTAGGGCAAGTCTTTGCTCATTAATATCCGAAAGCCCTCTCGGTGGATCCGGGAGAAGGTATAAATGTACGCCGATCCGATCCCTGAAGCCGAAACGTTAACGTAAATGATAATCACCTAAATTAAAACCTGTGACGATCCGTATGAGTTATTAGCTATTTGCCAGATTTGCGATCTCTGCAGCTTTTAACAGTTCACAGACCACTCAGAAATGATGTAGTTTTTTAATTATAAGTTATATTAGGGTGTAGGCCCGCTGCCAGGATCAGCAAGTGTTACGATATCAAACATGATCTGGTTTAGTTCGAAGTCTTTTGGCGTATACACCCTTGATATCCCCAATTTTCGGAGCCTATCTGCATCATCATCAGGAATTATACCACCGATAACTACCGGAATATTGCCAAGACCTGCGACCTTCAACTTAAACATTAGTTCTTCCATGAGGGAAATGTGCGATCCTGACAAAATTGACAATCCAATTACGTGCGCTGCGCTTGATTTTGCGGCTTCCACGATTTCATCCGGCGTTAGGCGAATACCCTCGTAAGAGATCTCCATGCCACAATCACGTGCACGGGTGGCAATTTGTTCAGCTCCGTTTGAATGGCCATCAAGGCCAGGTTTCCCCATAAGAAATTTGAGCTTCTTCCCTAATTTGTCGCTAACATTTGTCACGGCAAGACGGATTTCATCCAACCCTTCGGTTTGATTTGAAGGTGACGCGCTTACCCCTGTTGGACCTCTGTATTGACCAAATACTTGTCTCACTACGTCACCCCATTCACCGGTTGTAACGCCTACTTTTGCAGCTGCAATTGACGGAGGCATAATGTTTGAGCCATCTTTGGCTGCTTGTCTCAGCGCTTCTAATGCGACGTTCACCGCTTTCTGGTCTCTTGCAGCCCGCCAGTTCTCCAGGCGCAATACTTGATCAGCCTCCATAGCTGGATCGACCACCATGATAGTGTCGTCTCCGGCTGTCAGTGGGCTAGGCTCTCCATTTTGGTATTTATTTACCCCCACGACGGTCATCTCACCCTGTTCAATCTGGCTCATTCGCGCTGCATTTGAGCGTACGAGAGAAGATTTCATGTATTCGATAGCTTCAACAGCCCCGCCCATGCTGTCAATCAATGCCAACTCTGCCATTGCGCCGTCTTTGAGCGCTGCAACTTTGCGCTCCACCGGCTGGATTTTCATCAAATAGGTCGTCGTATTCGAAGCAGAGTCTGTTTCGAATGCCATGATCTGTTGCATGCGCATGGACCATTGTTGATCCCATGGACGGGGCAGGCCAAGGGCTTCATTCCATGCTGGCAATTGAACCGCACGGGCACGGGCCTTTTTGGACAGGGTCACTGCCAGCATTTCGATCAAGATTCGGTAAACATTGTTCTCTGGCTGTTGTTCGGTCAGGCCAAGGGAATTCACCTGAACGCCGTAACGAAAGCGGCGATATTTGGCGTCTGTTACACCGTACCGCGTCTCACAAATTTCATCCCATAGATCGACGAAAGCGCGCATTTTGCACATCTCTGTCACAAACCGGATGCCTGCGTTCACAAAGAAAGAGATGCGGCCCAACAAGGGCGGGAAAATCGGCGGGATCAACGCGGGGTCGCAACTCATCTAAAACGGCAGTGGCGGTGGCAAGGGCAAAGGACAGCTCTTGCTCTGGCGTCGCGCCGGCCTCTTGCAAGTGGTACGAACAGACGTTCATCGGGTTCCATTTGGCAGAACATTCGTGTAGCAATATTCGGCAACATCCGCGATCATCTTCAACGATGGTTTGGGTGGACAAATATAGGTGCCGCGCGACAGGTATTCTTTGATCAGATCGTTTTGAACAGTACCTTGCAGCGCCGCAATGTCAGCACCCTGTTCTTCGGCAACAGCGATGTACAGCGACAACAACCAAGGGGCCGTTGCGTTGATGGTCATCGACGTATTCATTTTTTCTAATAGGGATGTCTTCGAACAAAGTGCACGCATATCCCCGAGGTGGCAAACGGGCACGCCTACCTTGCCTACCTCGCCTCGCGCTAAGTTGGTGATCGCTGTCGTAGCCTGTCTGCGTGGGCAGGTCAAAGGCCACGGACAGCCCCGTTTGCCCTTTGGCGAGGTTGGAGCGGTAGAGCGCATTTGACGCCTTCGGCCGTTGAGTGCCCGGCATATGTTCGAAACATCCAGGGACGATCTTTTTGCTAGCTTGGGTCATGAGCAGGGCCTCTTCTATTCGAATCCGCGCAATATTATTGCGCGTTCGTACTTAATGGCCGAGCAGTAATCGGACTCTGTCAATTCGATGCAGCGTCGCAATTTCTACATCTGACAGTTTTGATAAGTTTAATACAAATTGGTGTAATACTTGCATCTATTGGACGTCCCGTTTCGCCTACCGTAATTTCTGTGATGTTTATGACGCCTTTAAGTTTGCAGGTGTTTATTTAGAAACTGGGACAGGCTATCGCCAAAAATACTCCAAGTTAATTGATATTGCAAATTGGCAGTGTCGTTCTGGTCCTAACAGCGTCGATTATTGTAAGCATTTTGGCGACGTACCGACAACTCATCTGCGGACATTATCGAAACGAGATTGCCTCAAATGATCTAGAATTTTTTGATCAGGATTATTTGTATGTCTCAGGAACCGATATTACCTATACTCCTGAAATTGTTCTGAAAACCTAACCCACTTAAAATTAATTGTACTAGGCCCTGATAGCCATGCAATTACTGAAAGGGGTATGGGTACGGCGCAAAACTATGCCGTATTTCTTGAAAATTTGATTTAGTTTGATTCATTACGAACTAAAGTTACAAAATATTTACCTATAGGGTTGCATTATTGCGTAACGGATTCTATCCCGGACGCCTGCAGGGTTTACCTGTGTTGATATAAATTACGTAAGGGCCCCCTCATGCCGTTGGATGCTAACTCCGCCTTAAACACCCACGATGCTATCAAAAAAGACCTATATGAGATGGGCGAAATGCCACCGTTAGGTCATATCACCTAAACAAATGTATGCGTGGGCAATCCGCAAAGAGCGCCATGGCGAGCCAAATACAGCCATGTTGCAGGAAATTTTAGATGTCCCAAAACTTCGCAAGTTATGATGTGCTGGTTCTGGTGATGGCCGCTGGAGTAAATTATAACGGTGTTTGGGCGGCGCTCGGTGCGCCGATCAGTCCTTTTGATGGTCACAAACAACCATACCACATTGCAGGATCTGATGCGGCCGGTATAGTTTGGGCTGTTGGGTCAAAAGTAACGCGTTGGAAAGTTGGCGATGAAGTCGTAGTGCATTGCAATCAGGACGATGGCGATGACGAAGAATGCAATGGTGGGGATCCAATGTATTCCAAAAGCCAACGCATTTGGGGCTATGAAACGCCCGATGGTTCCTTTAGCCAGTTTACCCGTGTTCAAAGTCAGCAATTGATGCGGCGCCCAGCACACCTCAGCTGGGAAGAAAGTGCCTGCTATACTCTGACTTTAGCGACGGCCTACCGCATGTTGTTTGGGCATGCCCCACACGATCTAAAACCGGGTCAGAATGTTTTGATTTGGGGTGCATCAGGTGGACTGGGATCTTACGCGGTCCAGCTGGCTAGCATTGTTGGCGCAAATGCAATCGGGGTGATCAGTGACGAAAATAAAAGAGATTTTGTGATGGGCCTGGGCGCTAAAGGCGTGCTTAACCGTCGTGACTTTAATTGCTGGGGACAAATGCCGACAGTCAACACGCCGGAATACGTAAATTGGTTCAGAGAAACGCGCAAGTTTGGCGCTGCTATTTGGGAAATTACTGGTAAAGGCAATAATCCTGACATGGTCTTTGAACATCCGGGCGAAAACACCTTTCCAGTTTCAACATTTGTGTGCAAAAAAGGTGGTATGGTTGTGATTTGCGCCGGCACAACCGGGTATAACTTGACCTTGGATGTGCGCTATATGTGGATGCACCAGAAGCGGCTTCAAGGCTCCCATTTTGCGAACCTTAAGCAAGCAGCATCTGCCAACCGTTTGATGTGCGAAGATCGCTTAAACCCTTGTTTGTCTGAAGTTTTTGATTGGAACGATTTGCCAGAGGCTCACATGAAAATGCGCCGCAATGAACATCTTCCAGGTAATATGGCAGTTCTCGTGCAATCTCCACGCAAAGGTTTACGCTCGATAGATGAGACATTGGCTGCTTCACGTTAGTTAAAGGTCGCAGATCTGCACACATGCGCTGGAAAGCTAATCCAAAGCCTCCCATGAGAGCGGTAATTTTTTTGGTCCACGGTTTGCATGGAATGTGCTGGAACCCAAGGCCTCCTTTGGCTAGACAGTCTTATGTCCCTAGAACCTGTCAAATATTCAGAAGATCAGGCACAAGCCTTTGATTCCGTCAGTGGAATTTTACGTGCAGCTGGTGTGGATTTAGAAAATGGCGTGCTGACACCGCTAAGAGCGAATAAAGAGAATATCGCGGCGGTGATTGGCAAAGCAGGATCTGGAAAAACCCTCCTGTTGGCGAACCTCTATGAGGCCTTGAAAGATGCTGGGGTGAATATCGTGTCAGGAGATTATGAAGGGCGGGCACGTAAGGAAAAGCGAAGTTTGGCGATTCTTGCGCCAACAAATAAAGCCGCCAGTGTTTTGCGCAATCGCGGTGTGCCTGCCACGACTATTCACCGAATTTTATATACGCCAATGTATGACCCTGAATATGAAAAAATTGCAGAATGGTTAAGTGGAGATGGACCTCAACCTGAAATTGAGGGGCTGACGGCGCATGCATTGGATCGTGCGGCAAATTTTTATGCTTCAAACGCGTCAGTCCCTGGTGCATTGGCCGCTGCTGGGTTACGTGGATCTGATTTCATCATCGGCTGGAAGCGTCGTGAAGATCCGCTTGATATTGGTTTTGTTGATGAAAGTTCGATGCTGGATGCAAAGCAATTTGAAGATCTCCAAGAAATTTTTCCAACCTTGATCCTTTTTGGGGATCCTGCCCAGCTTCCACCGGTCAACCAATCTGGTACGATGGTTTTTGACGAGTTCCCCAAAGGCCGTCGTCTACTCCTAAATCGAGTGCACCGACAGAAGAATGACAATCCAATTCTTGATTTGGCTCATGCTTTAGGAGATCCTGAACTTACATTTCCAGACTTTGAGCGGATGATCGAAGACGCGGCTCAAAAAGATGACCGTGTTGTCATGGGGCAACGGGTCGAGGCCGACTTGATGGCACGCTCTCCCGTTTTGGTGTGGCGCAATGTTACGCGCATCAAGTTGATCCATGCTTTCCGTTCGTCATTTGATGCGCCTGCCGAAGAACTTTTGGTGGGCGAACCTTTGATCTGTGACGGATTAGAATTGCCTTTAAAACATCGTAAGAAAAGACTTGATCTGGAAGCGCGGGGCCTCATCAAGGGGGCTCAAGTTATTTATATGGGGCCTGGACGCCGACCAGGATTTTCCCGTTTGCACGTTATAGGTGCTGAACACCCACAATTTGGGGCTGCCAGTATTGTTAAGATTGAAAAGCCTGATGAGGAAGAACCGTTCATTCCCTTTGCGTCAAAAATGGGAGCTACGTTTTTGCATGGGGCAGCGGTCACCATTCACAAGGCGCAGGGTTCTCAGTGGGATACGGTCCAGGTTTTTGCACCTGATATTTATATAGCCGCTCGAATGAATCGCATTGAAGCGGGGGTGCAGCTTTGGAAACGTTTGGCATACGTCGCTATCACCCGCGCAGAGGACCGGCTGATTTGGGTTGTCCGTAATAGGCTTGCGCGGCCCACTGGGCCTCTGCAAGTAGATGATCTAGACGCTGCATCAGCGCCATTAAACTTGACGATGGAGCCTAATCAACACAAACAAAACACCACATATTAATTTTATTTAAAATGATAGCTTTGCTTCAATTACGTCCCAAATTAAAGCGGCTACATCTATACCATCGAAACGCTGCAATTCCTGAAGTCCTGTCGGAGATGTTACATTAATTTCTGTCAAGTAATCCCCAATCACATCAATCCCGACGAAGACTTGGCCTTTTTCACGCAACGTGGGGCCTATTCTGGCGCAAATTTCTAAATCGCGGGCCGTTAGCCCAACTTTTTCAGGTCTACCCCCTACGTGCATATTTGAACGGGTCTCACCGGTGGCTGGAACTCGGTTGATCGCACCAACCGCCTCACCATCCACTAAGATAACTCTCTTATCGCCATTGCTCACGTCTGGCAGGAATTTTTGAATAATCAGTGGCTCGCGGTTAATACCTATGAATAATTCGTGCAAGGATGCGATATTTCGATCTTCAGGGGTCAGGCGGAAAACGCCAGCGCCTCCATTACCATACAAGGGTTTCACGATCACATCACTGTGAATGGCTTTAAAAACTTTAAGTGTGTCGAGGTCCCGAGCAATCGTAGTCGGCGGTATTAGGTCTGGAAATTGCAACATTAGCAGTTTCTCAGGAAAATTGCGCACCCAAAACGGATCATTCACCACTAAAGTATGAGGTTTTAAAAGGTCTAGCAAGTGTGTTGATGTGATATAGCCCATATCAAAAGGTGGGTCTTGCCGTAGCCAAACCACGTCAAATGACTGGAGGTCTAACTCTTCAATCGCACCAAGATCAACGTGATTGCCTTGCTCACGGGACAGCTGCATCTTTTGACCTTTGGCGGTAACCTTGCCGTTTTGAAAAGCAAGCATGTCTGGAGTGTGATAATAGATGTCGTGCCCCCGGGCTTGCGCCTCAAGTGCCAAATGAAAGGAGCTGTCTCCATTGATGTCGACAGACTCAATTGGGTCCATTTGGAATGCAATTTTTTTTGACATAATATCCACCTGCGCTGTTTTTTTATAAATGGCATTGCGTTCAAGCGGAGGCAATAGGGCTATTGCACCAGAAAAATTTCAATGACTTTAATTTAGCTATGAACAGATAGTGGGACTAAGCCAAAACGAATTTCCGTGCTTTATGCTCGTTTCTGGTCGAAAACTTTTGTTGGGGTATTGGAATTGGACGAATATGATTGGTTTCTCATGAGCAGGAAAAAAGTAAATGGGCTCACCACTGGCGGAAAAATAACTTAGATGCGAAGGACTAGATCCTTGTTGTGACAAGGTGCTCAGCGGCTATTCCAGAGATTTAATTTGCTTTGCTATTTGGGGTAATGTCAGTGTCATTACGGCGTCAGGCTGTCCTTCTTTATCTGCAACGCCAACTGATAGATTTCACGCCTTGGCATGCTAAAGGCCCCTGCGACCGCGTCCGCTGCATCTTTAATCCGAAGTGTGTCCATTGCTTCAAGAAGCGCGGCCTCCAAATCACTTTGGTCGATTTCGGTGGAGCCCCCCGGTTCAATTAAAACAACGATTTCACCTTTAGCAGCCTTCAATTCGAAATGCTCTAATAGTTCAGAGGGTGTTCCAACCTTTACCTCCTCGAATTTTTTGGTCAATTCTCGACAAACCGCAACTTGCCGATTGTTTTCCACGATTGTTTCGATATCGCTAAGAAGCGCTTTGAGGCGCTTGGGAGATTCGTAGAGGACCAACGTGGCGTTTAGGGGTAATAGTTCAGCAAGCTTTTTTTGACGTGCCGTTTGCTGGGGCGGTAAAAAACCTACAAAGTGAAATTGATTTGTGGGAAGTCCTGCAACCGTTAAAGCGGTGATGCAAGCCGATGGACCAGGAGCTGCAAGCACCGTTAGATTGGATTCGCGGGCATCGCGGACTAACTGGTATCCTGGGTCGGCTATCAAGGGCGTTCCGGCCTCTGAGACATAAGCCACGGAAAGGCCATTATTAATGTGCGCTAAAAGGCGGCTGCGGTCGCTAGCTTTGCTGTGATCGTGATAAGCAATGATTCGTCTGCCGTTCAGGGGCACACCGTGAATTTCAATTAATTTACGCGCAGTCCGTGTATCTTCCGCTGCCAAAACGTCTGCAGAGGCCAAAATATCCAAAGCACGAAGGGTAATATCTCGTGCTGAGCCCAAAGGTGTTGCTACAAGGTATAACCCTGGATCCAACTTCAGTAATTTATGATTCACCACTAGACCCCTCGTTAGATTGCAATAAAATACACAAATCTGAACAACAAGTAACCAATGAAGAGGCGGTTTCATCATGGATCTTCGAATTTTTTCGTTTGGGCGTGTGCGCTTTGCGCTCTTATCGTTGCTTTGCATGGTTCTCATTTCTGCCTGCTCACCATTAAACATGGGACAATTTTCAGGTTCAGGACCACGGCTTGATGGAACAAAACGAGTGCAGGTTGCCATTTTATTGCCGATCTCTGCTGGCGACAAGAGAGTACGTGATTTAGCTGCTTCGGCTGATAGAGCGGCCCGCATGGCGATGAAGGATTTAGAAAACAGCGTTGAGATGGACTTACGTCTCTACGATACTGCCGGTTTAGAAACCCAAGCTGCTGAAATGGCGCGCTTGGCAGTGGACGAAGGTGCAAAAGTTATAGTTGGACCCCTTTTTGGCGGGGCTGCAAATGCTGCTGGACTTGCCATCGCTGGGCGAAACGTAAATATTTTATCATTATCGAACAATACGGATATTGCTGGTGGTAACGTTTACGTGCTTGGCCATACTTTTCAAAATACAGCAGACCGCTTGGTGTCTTACGCTTTCACTCAGGGTAAAAATCGAGCCTTGGTTGTGCATGCCAATAATTTGCAAGGATTGGCAGGAAGTGCTGCAATTTCCCAAGCTTTGAATAAAGAGGGCGTGGTGGCTGTGGGTGTGGAGAGTTATGAATTCACACAACAAGATGTTGTTGACGCAATGAGCCAAGTTGCGACCCGAAATACTGAAGTTGAAGCTGACATAGTTTTCCTTACTGCCGATTATGATGGCGCGTTGCCGCTCATAGCACAACTGCTCCCGGAGGCGGGTGTTGATCCGCGCATTGTTAAATATGCTGGCCTGTCTCGTTGGGATGCTTTGCCGTCGGCGTTCAACTTACCAGGCATCCAAGGGGGGTGGTTTGTAATGCCAAGTGCAAATCGGATCCGGCTGTTTAAGCAGCGTTATCAAGCTGTCTATGGAAGCGCGCCGCATCCGCTAGCTGCAATCGCATATGACAGTGTAGCTGCAGTTGGTGCGTCTGTTGCTACTGGTAGCCGTGATGCGCTGAGCGCCAGTGGTCTGACCCGTCAAAATGGGTTTCAAGGTGCTGCAGGCATTTTTCGTTTGAAGGCTGATGGCACGAATGAGCGTGGGCTTTCAGTCGTAAAAATAGAAGGAAATAAAATTGTTTTGCTTGATCCTGCGCCACATTCATTTGGACAGTTTGGATTTTAAACTTGCATGAACAAAATCCCTTTCCTCCAGATGCATTAATCTGTTCGGCAGACCTAATTTTCAACAAAACACAGTTCAATAAAAATTTAGACCAAAGTGTCGGCGTTGTTATAGGTGAGGCTGAGATAAGACTAAAAATTGTCGAAATTTTACAAAAAACGCAGTTGGATGGCAGAGTACAGATTTCATCTTGTTTTGAAAAATCTCCGTTTTCGGCTAGGCTGGCAACGACAAGTTATTGTTTTTTAACAGATCAAATTGTAAGGGCCGCATACGAGGCAGTCCTCCAATATTTGCAACCCCCTGGTGTCGCCACGACTAGTGAGAGGTTGGTTTTGATCGCAGTTGGCGGCTATGGTCGCGGTGAGATGGCACCATATTCTGATGTCGATTTACTATTTGCTGTTCCCTATAAAATGACTGGCTGGGCTGAAAGTATTATTGAGAGTATTCTTTATATTCTATGGGACTTGAAGCTTAAAGTTGGGCACGCCAGCCGTACTGTCAAAGATTGTATGCGCCTTGCACGTGAGGACTTTACAATTCGCACCTCTTTGGTTGAGATGCGTTATATTTTGGGGGCTGAAGAAGTTTTTGAAAGCCTTCGCGATCAATTGCGCGAAAATCTTTTTAAAGATAGCGCCGGTGATTTTACTGAAGCAAAACTAATTGAACGTGCGGACCGCCACCGAAAACAAGGCGGCCAGCGTTATGTGGTTGAGCCGAATGTGAAAGAGGGAAAGGGCGGGTTGCGAGATCTGCAATCCCTGTTTTGGATTGAGAAATACGTAAATGGTGTATTTCAAGCTCGCCAATTGGTCGAGGCAGGTGTTTTTACTATAGAAGAATACTCTACATTCCGATCCGCTGAAGATTTTCTCTGGGCGGTTCGCTGCCATCTACATTTGATAACCAAACGTGCGATGGATCAATTGACGTTTGACCTTCAAGTTGAAGTTGCCGATCGCATGGGCTACGAGGATAAGTCTGGTCGAAGAGCGGTAGAGCATTTTATGCAGGCCTATTTCCGTCACGCCACAAAAGTGGGTGAATTGACCCGTATTTTTTTGACTGCGATGGAGGCGGCACATGTCAAAACAATACCGGCTCTGGGAAACTTGTTGAAGCGCAAACCGAAAGTTCGTGCCGGGTACCACATTGTTCAAAATCGATTAGCAATTGCTAATACTGCATTATTTTTACAAAATGAACTTAACTTGCTTCGATTGTTTGAAGAAGGTTTGCGCACAAAGCTTTTGATCCACCCAGATGCAATGAGATTGGTAGCTGCAAATTTGCACCGCATCGATATACGAATGCGTAATTCAGATGAGGCAGTACGCATTTTTTGCGATCTTTTACTAAAGCATGGGAACCCGGAGCGCTCTTTGAGACGTATGAATGAACTTGGTGTTTTATCTGCTTTTATTCCCGAATTTGAGCCGATTGTGGCGATGATGCAGTTTAATATGTATCATTCGTACACGGTTGATGAGCATACAATTCAAACCATCAGTCACTTAGCTGCGATTGAGCGTCGCGAGCTGGAAGAAGAGTTGCCGGTAGTGAGCGCAATTCTGGAAGGAGGGCTTAATCGTAAAGTCCTTTATGTAGCTTTACTGTTGCATGATATAGGTAAAGGCCGCTCGGCGGATCATTCAGTTTTGGGAGCAAAAATAGCCCGGGATGTAGCGCCGAGATTAGGTCTTAAATCTCTTGAGGTTGAAACTGTCGAATGGCTTGTACGGCATCACCTGCTGATGTCTGATATGGCGCAAAAGCGTGATATTGCAGACCCACGCACAGTTCGAGATTTTGCGAAAGCGGTACAATCTGTAAAACGTTTGGACCTTTTAACGGTTCTGACAGTATGCGATATTTCAGGGGTTGGCCCTGGCGTTTGGAACAATTGGAAGGCCGTATTAATTCGTGCCTTGTACCGCCAAACGCGAAAAGCACTTGAAACTGGCTTGGAAGATCTAAATCGAGAGAACCGAGGCACTGAGGCTAAGAAAAACTTAAGAGCTTCCCTGCCTGAATGGCCCAAAGGGGATGTGCGGCGTGAGACGAACAGGCATTACGCTCCCTATTGGCAAGGCTTGCATGTGACTGCTCATGTCATTTTTGCAGACCTACTGCGTGATATTCCTGAGGATTCAATTCGTATGGACCTGCAGCCGGATGAGGACCGTGATGCGACGCGTATCTGTTTTGCGATGGCCAATCACCCTGGTGCCTTTAGCCGTATCACCGGAGCTTTGGCTTTGAGCCGTGCAAACATAGTCGATGCTCGGACTTTCACAAGCAAAGATGGGTTTGCAACGGCAGTATTTTGGGTTCAAGATTCGGATGGCCACCCCTACGAAGAGGCTCGACTGGGTCGTTTGCAAAAACTGATTGAAGAGACTTTGCACGGAAAGGTCGTCGCGCGAGATGAAATTAAATCTCGAGATAAAATTAAAAAGAGGGAGCGTGCTTTTAGGGTCCCTACATCCATAAGTTTTGACAACCAAGGTTCTGAAATTTATACAATTATTGAAGTTGATACCCGAGATCGACTTGGGCTTTTGTACGATCTCACAAGAACCTTGGCCAATGCAAATGTAAATATTTCAAGCGCAGTCATAGCGACCTATGGTGAACAAGTCGTCGATGTATTTTATGTCAAAGACATGTTTGGGTTGAAATATCATTCAAAACCTAAGTGTGACATACTAGAAGAAAAGTTGAGGGAAGCGATTACGCAGGGCGCTCAACAGGCGTTATCATGAATATGATGAGAGGGTTTTTCACGGTTGGGCTTTGGACTTTGGTGTCCCGTGTCTTGGGCTTCCTACGCGACGTATTGATTGCGGGCGCCCTCGGTTCAAGCCCTGTTGCGGAAGCCTTTGTGATTGCCTTTTCAATTCCCAACTTGTTCCGCCGGTTTTTTGCGGAAGGAGCCTTTAACATAGCTTTTGTACCAATTTTTTCTAAAAAACTTGAGGCGAACGACGCTCCCAAAGATTTCGCACGTGACGCCTTTTCGATGTTAGCAGCCATTCTTATTGTCTTTAGTTTTTGTGCTACCTTTGCAATGCCTGCTTTGGTTTGGATTATGGCCAGCGGATTTGCCGGTGATGAGCGTTTTGATCTGACTGTTGTTTTTGGCCGGATTGCATTTCCGTACATTTTGTTTATCTCGCTGGCTGCTTTAGCTTCAGGGGTTTTGAACTCGACTGGGCGTTTTGCGGCGGCGGCGGCGGCGCCCGTTTTGCTTAACCTGGCATTTATTGGTGCGTTGATCCTTTGCCATTGGTTGGATTGGAATGTAGGTATGACACTTGCGTGCACGGTTCCAGTTGCAGGCGTTGCGCAGTTAGCTTTTGTTTGGCATGCGGCGCATAAAGCTGGCTTCACATTGATCCCAAAAATTCCTCGTATCACTCCCGATTTGAAGCGGCTTGCGATTATTGCGTTGCCGGCGGTATTGGCTGGTGGTGTTGTTCAGATCAATTTGATTGTCGGCCGTCAGATTGCTAGTGGTTTTGAGGGAGCGAATGCGTGGCTCTATTATGCGGATCGTTTGTATCAGCTTCCACTTGGTATTGTTGGAATTGCCGTTGGTATTGTTTTGTTGCCTGATCTTTCACGTAGATTGCGATCTGGTGACGCCCAGGGTGGAAAAGACGCCTTCAACCGTGCGGCTGAATTCTCGCTTTTGCTAACCATTCCCAGTGCTGTTGCATTATTTATCATTCCAGGGGTCTTTGTCTCCGTTCTGTTTGAGCGTGGCGAGTTTCTTGCAAGTGACACGGCATCAACGGCGATGGCCACTGCAATTTATGGTCTAGGATTACCGGCGTTTGTTTTGCAAAAGATCTATCAACCAGTATTTTTTGCCCGGGAAGATACAAAATCACCATTTTATTTTGCTCTTCTAGCCTTAATTGTAAATGCAACTATTGCGATTGGATTGAGGCCCTATATTGGATTTACAGCTGCGGCTTATGGAGCAACATTTGCCGGTTGGGCTATGTTGTTTTGTCTGTGGTGGGGCAGCCAAAAATTTGGAGATGCCGCCCAACTTGATGAAAGGCTACGTTTAAAAATAGGGCGTATTGTAGTGGCTAGCTTAATAATGGGTGTTACAATTTGGGCTGCTGCCGAGGTACTAAAACCCATCTTGGAAATGTCCGGATATAGGGTCCTAGCGCTCTGCGCCATCTTGTTTTTTGGTTTGGTCAGCTACTGTGTTGCCGGATACATCACTGGTGCATTTACCTTGTGGGAATTACGGCAAATGATGCGCAAAAACCGTTAAGTCCTGCGGATTTTATTGATAATGATCTTTACCCCGCCTGGATGTATAATCATTGCGGAAATAAACCCAGAAATTGCCCCAAATAATTCTGCGACCCACAAAGGTGGTCCACTTTGCATCATTGCAAAAGCTATGTTTATTACCATGAGTATGCCTAATAGTCTGAAAGCCATAAGTTGTTGTGTTAGAATGCCCTGTGCACGACTGAATAAAACAAATGTAAAGGCGCCTATCAGTCCGTATGCTGGGGGAAAGCCCCCAAAAAGTGGAAAATTCGAAGAAGTAAAGAAGGCGTAGGCAAGGGCTGCTGACACTGATGCGATGATGAAGATTGCAAGCACTGCGAACCCCCCTAAAACTTCACCAACGAATTTCCCCAAAGCCAGAAAAAATACACTTGCGAAAATGCTTTGCATAAAAGATCCATGCACGAATGGATATGTGAGCATTCGCCAGAACAATTCTGGCACCCAAACAGCTGTACTTGAAGAGCTTTGAAATTCATTCGGCAGAAACGAAAATTTGCGGATCAACGAAATACGCGCATCAAAACTACCCCATAGGTTGGCTTCTGCACCGGCGATGTAGGCTTCGAGCAGAACAATGCCCAGAAAAAGTAAAATGACCATTGGCGGCAAAGGGTTTACGGCTGGTGTGTTGGGTCCTGGCATGGCTTGTTTCCTTGACGGCTTAACGCTTGCTAAGTATGCGATGTATAGATCTAAATCCAGAGCTGAGGCCATTATGACCCAAACTTTTATTCCACGCGTTTTTTCTGGCATCCAACCGTCTGGCGGATTGACGCTTGGCAACTACCTTGGCGCTATAAAACGCTTCGTGGATATGCAGGAAAATGGTGGGTTTGAGACTGTTTATTGCATGGTTGATTTGCATGCTATCACAGTTTGGCAAAACCCAGAGGATTTACGACGTAACACTCGCGAACTTTGTGCAGGCTTTATTGCCAGTGGTATTGATCCTGAAAAATCAATTCTTTTCAACCAAAGCCAGGTGCCAGAGCATGTACAATTGGCGTGGATCTTCAATTGCGTGGCGCGCATGGGATGGATGAAGCGTATGACGCAGTGGAAGGACAAAGCTGGAAAAAACACTGAAAATGCCTCTTTAGGTCTATTTGGATACCCTGCACTTATGGCGGCGGATATTTTGATCTACCATGCAACCCATGTGCCTGTTGGCGATGACCAAAAGCAACATCTCGAGCTGACCCGTGATATAGCGGCCAAATTTAACAACGACTTTGATGTTGATTTCTTTCCGATTACTGAGCCGGTCATCGAAGGAGCTGCTACTCGTGTTATGAGCTTGCGTGATGGGTCTAAAAAGATGTCAAAATCAGATCCTAGCGATTTGAGCCGTCTGAATATGACTGATGATGCGGATGCACTTGCAAAGAAAATTAGAAAAGCAAAAACTGATGCGGAACCACTTCCAGACTCGATCGAAGGATTGGAGGGCCGTCCAGAAGCGCGCAATTTGGTTAATATTTATGCTGCTTTAAGCGATTCAAATGCTGAGGCTGTAATTACGGAGTTTAGCGGGCACCAATTTGGCACCTTCAAGCCAAGGCTTGTTGATTTGGCTATTGAAAAACTGGCTCCAATTTCCAACGAAATGTCACGACTAATGCAAGATACCAGTGAGATTGACAAAATATTGGCGCGTGGCGCAGAGCGTGGTAGGACTATTGCTGCCCCAATTTTGGCAAAAACATATGATATTGTGGGCATGTTGCGCTAAACAAGCTCAAAACAAATTCTTATCTGCCTTTGAGTGCAAGTTTGACGTTGCGGGTGTAATAATGGGCGGGCATGGTAGGGTTCAGAATGGAGGATCCTTATGCGAAAATTTATGGTCGTGCTCGATAATTCAACAGAATGCTTGAACGCGATGCGTTTCGCTGCAATGAGAGCTGAAAAAACGGGTGCTCGGGTCGAAATTTTGGCTGTTATTCCTCCAGAGGAATTTAACCACTGGATTGGTGTTGGGGCCATAATGCGAGAAGAAGCTCGTGATAGGATCAGCGCACATTTTGAAATTTTTGCAAAATGGATGCGCGAGAAACACAACGTTGAACCCGAATTAGTTATCCGCGAAGGCGAAGTTGTAAATGAAATTTTGGCTCAGATTAATGATGATGCTGAAGTTGATATCTTGGTCTTGGGTGCGGGAACGGACCGAAAAGGCCCAGGACCGTTAGTATCCCAGCTCTCTAAATCTTCTGGAACTCTCGACGTCCCAATCGTTATAGTCCCGGGCAACCTTAGCAAAGAGCAAATTGAAGCTATAGTTTGATCACATTTAGGCGGTTTTTTAAGGTTAGAATAGTTCTAAAAACTTGACATTCACCCTTTTGCACTCCATCTCTGGACCTGAACAACTTTGAGGTCGTAGACATGTTTATTCAAACTGAAAGCACTCCAAATCCAGCAACATTGAAGTTTTTACCTGGCCAATCGGTAATGGATATGGGCACAGCAGACTTCCCTTCATCGGAGTCGGCCTCTGCAAGCCCTCTTGCACAGCGCCTTTTTTCTGTTGATGGCACCACAGGAGTTTTTTTTGGAGCTGATTTTGTAACAGTTACTAAAGCCGAAGCGATCGAGTGGGACCATATTAAACCAGCACTGCTTGGGGCTATTATGGAACATTTCCAATCTGGTGCGTCGGTATTGTCTGATGGGCAAGGCATTCAGCCTGTAAAGGGCGACTATGATGCGGCTGATGAAGGTATCGTGGACCAAATTAAAGAACTTTTAGATACTCGCGTCCGTCCCGCGGTGGCGCAAGACGGCGGTGATATAACTTTTCACGGCTTTGAACGAGGGATTGTTTATTTGCACATGCAGGGAGCATGTGCGGGCTGCCCCTCTTCAACGCTCACTCTTAAAATGGGTATAGAAAATTTATTACGCCATTACATTCCAGAGGTTGTAGAAGTTCGTCCCGTAGTCGCATAATGTGGTTATGCCAATTGTTGCGCGAACCCATTTAGAACTATCAAAAATTCATTCAGCGGCATTCAAGCATGAGCGCTCATGGAGCCAAGTTGAGTTTGAGAACCTTTGTGCGCAGCCATCCACTTGCCTAATCTCTGATCCGCATTGCTTCGCTTCTGGGGCGGGTTGTTGACGACGAGCTGGAGGTTCTTAGTGTTGCATGCGCTCCGAGCCATCAAAGGCAGGGACGTGGCCGAACTATCTTGGAAGCTATGCTTAAAGAGTCCATCGTGCGGGGTGCTAAGTGGGCATTCTTAGAAGTTGCCGCGGACAATATACCAGCGCTTCAGCTTTATAAGTCTCTTGGATTTGCGAAGGTTGGCCTCCGCAAAAACTATTATACCCGGTCTGGCCTATCAAAATGCGATGCAAATATTTTGCAAAAATCACTGATTCGGCCAAAATAAAGATAATTTTATTAGGTCAGGTAGTGACTTTATCCTTGTTTCATTGAAAGTTTAATTTTTTTTTTCATACTGTGACTTGGCACAGGCGATTATCTTATGCATGATACCATGATCTGCTCGCGAAAGGTTTAGGGATTCTGTCCCATGAGCCCTAGCCACTAATGGGAGACTCCAATGAGCTTTATGAAATCTATACTAGGCGGTGCCGCTGCTCTTGCGCTTGGCGCTGGTGCTGCACTCGCTGACCCTGCAATTATTTTCGATCTTGGCGGTAAATTCGACAAATCGTTCAACGAAGCTGCTTTCACCGGCGCTCAGCGTTGGGCCGATGAAACAGGCGGCTCTTTTCGAGAAATTGAATTGCAAAACGAAGCGCAGCGAGAGCAGGCTTTGCGCCGCTTTGCTGAAGCCGGTTCAAATCCAATAGTAATGGCTGGTTTTGCCTTCGCTGACGCACTTGGTAAAGTAGCGCCAGACTACCCGGATACAAAGTTTGCTGTCATCGATGTAAACTGGTTAAGCATGCCAAACGTGCGTGGCATTGGCTTTAATGAGCATGAAGGTTCTTACCTTGTGGGCATGATGGCTGCTCAAGCTTCCGAAAGTGGCGTTGTTGGCTTTGTTGGCGGAATGGACATTCCTTTGATACGTCGCTTCGGCTGTGGTTATGCGCAAGGTGTTAAAGCGGTCAATCCAAATGCGACAGTAATAGCTAACATGACAGGAACAACACCTGCAGCTTGGAATGACCCAGTGAAGGGCTCTGAGCTTACAAAAGCGCAAATCAGTCAAGGCGCTGATGTTGTTTTTGCAGCAGCCGGTGGAACAGGCGTAGGTGTACTGCAGACTGCAGCAGACGAAGGTATTTTATCCATCGGTGTTGATAGCAATCAAAACTACCTACACTCTGGCAAAGTTCTAACATCGATGTTGAAGCGTGTTGATATCGCTGTCTATGAAGCTTTTACAGCAGGTAATAACCTCGAAACTGGCAACTTTATGGGTGCTGTGGGCTTTGCAATGGATGAGCACAATGCATCTTTAGTAACTGCCGATATGCAGGCTAAAGTTGAGGCGGCTGAGGCTGCAATCGCAGGAGGTTCGCTATCAGTTCACAATTACACGGACGATGAGACCTGCCCGGCGGTGTCTTTCTAGGCAATTCTACAGACTTAAATTACGGGGCCGTGCCAACGTCTTGGGGCGGCCCTTTTTATTTATAGGGATTTTGATGACCAATAATCCAGCCATTGAATTAAAAGGCATTTCTAAAGCGTTTGGGCCGGTGCAGGCTAATAGGGATATTTCTATTAGCGTAATGCCAGGAACTATTCATGGTATCATTGGAGAAAATGGTGCGGGAAAATCCACCTTGATGTCGATCCTGTATGGCTTTTACAAAGCCGACGCTGGCGAGATTTTTACTGATGGTCAAAAAATACTTATCCCCGATAGCCAGGCTGCAATATCTGCTGGTATTGGGATGGTTTTCCAGCACTTTAAATTGGTTGAAAACTTTACAGTTCTTGAAAATATTGTGCTGGGTGCGGAGAGTGGCGAATTTTTAGCCCCATCGTTGCGTAAGGCAAGGGCTGAACTTGCAGAATTGGCTGCAGAGTATGAATTAAACGTTGATCCCGATGCTGTAATTGAGGAAATTGGTGTTGGCATGCAGCAACGTGTCGAAATTCTCAAGGCGCTTTATCGCAAGGCCAATATCTTGATATTGGATGAGCCCACTGGTGTTCTTACACCGGCGGAGGCTGGGCAGCTGTTCCGAATTCTTGGTAGACTTCGTAAAGAAGGTAAGACCATTATTCTTATCACGCATAAATTACGTGAAATTATGGATATTACAGACACGGTAAGCGTAATGCGGCGCGGTGAGATGACAGCAACTGTAAAAACTAGTGAAACAAGCCCTGAGAATTTAGCTGAACTAATGGTTGGCCGGAAAGTTTTACTGAGCGTAGACAAAACACCGGCTCAGCCCAAGCATCAGGTTTTGGAAGTATCCAAATTAACCGTAGTTGATGAGGCCGGGGTGCGAAGGTTGAAAGAGGTAAGCCTTAATGTGCGCGCTGGCGAAATTTTGGGGATTGCTGGCGTTGCTGGAAACGGCCAATCTGAGCTCCTGGAGGTTTTGGGCGGGTACCGATCTGCCACTGGGTCCATCCGTGTTAACGGGTCCGAGATCGATTTGACGGGCTCCTCTAGTGATGGCCAATCGCGCCGTGCGAGGGGGATTGCCCACGTCCCAGAGGATCGCCAGCGTGAGGGTCTGATTATGGATTTCACGGCCTGGGAAAATGCAATTTTTGGCTATCATCGGGACCCCAATCACCAATTAAATCGCTTTTTGATGAATAACGCTGCGATTCGTGAGGAAACTGCCGCCAAAATGGCTCGCTTCGACGTAAGGCCACCAAATCCAAACTTGACAGCTAAGAACTTTTCAGGCGGCAATCAGCAAAAAATTGTCTTGGCACGGGAGATAGAACGTAATCCTGATTTGCTTTTAGTGGGCCAGCCTACTCGTGGCGTTGATATTGGTGCGATTGAATTCATTCATAAACAAATTGTAGCGTTGCGTGATCAGGGCAAAGCAATCTTACTTATTTCAGTTGAATTAGATGAGATTTTATCATTATCGGACAGGGTTGCAGTAATGTTTGATGGTCAAATTATGGGTGAACGAGACCCCTTAAAAACGAATGAAAAAGAGCTGGGCCTGTTAATGGCAGGTATCATCAGTGAGGCAAAAGAATGAATCTAAATCATTTTTTGAGTACAATGTTTGGAGCGCTCTAATGGATGTAATGCCAAAATGGGCTGATGTGGTCCTCGTTCCCCTCTTTTCTCTTGTATTAGCAGCGTTTTTATCAGCCCTTCTGATATTAGCGATTGGGGAAAGTCCCGGTGAAGCACTTAAGCTTATGGTTGAAGGTACTTTGTTACGCTCAGCGGGCTGGGGTTATATGCTTTACTATACTACAAATTTTATTTTTACTGGGCTCGCTGTTTCAATCGCTTTTCATGCCTCACTATTTAATATTGGGGGTGAGGGCCAAGCAATGATGGGTGGCTTGGGAGTGTCCCTCGTTTGCCTGTTCATCCCGTGGCCACATTGGAGCCTCGCCATTGTTGGAGCATCGGTGGGTGCAGCTGTGTTTGGAATGATTTGGGCTGGTTTACCTGCATATCTGCAAGCCAAGAGGGGTAGCCACATTGTAATTACCACCATCATGTTTAATTTTATTGCGGCTGGTATTTTGAACTTTTTCCTTGTTGGCGCCCTCAAGCCAAAAGGAAGTATGGATCCCGCAACAGCAAACTTCCCCGCCAGTACGCATTTGCCGACATTTGAAGATATGGCTCAGCTCTTAGGTTTCGAAAAAATGTTTCGGTCGGCGCCGGCAAATGTTAGTTTTTTTATTGCCCTGTTGGCCTGTGTAGTAGTTTGGTACTTAATCTGGCGGTCCCCATTAGGTTACGAGATCCGTGCTTTGGGTAAGTCTGGGCCAGCTGCACGCTACGCCGGTGTGGGCTCAGTCAAGATTATTATGATTACAATGATGATTTCTGGTGCGCTTTGCGGATTAATGGCAGTAAATACCACGCAGGGAGAGAGTGAACGCCTTATTTTAAACTTTACCGAAGGTGCGGGGTTTATAGGGATAGCCGTTGCTCTTATGGGACGCAGTCATCCTGTCGGTGTGTTTTTAGCGGCGCTTTTGTTTGGGTTTTTGTATCAAGGTGGCGCTGAACTTGCTCTATGGACGAAAATTCCACGCGAAATGATCATAGTGATACAGGCCTTGGTTATTTTGTTCACTGGAGCGTTAACCTTGATGGTAAGAGCTCCGCTTGAGCAACTATTTTTTGCGATACGGCGGGGATAACAGAAATGGACTTTCTTATACTGATTCAAGTCCTTGACAGCACTCTTCGATTGGCAACACCTCTACTACTCGTCTGTCTGGCTGGGCTATTTTCTGAACGCGCTGGAATTTTTGATATTGGTCTCGAGGGCAAAATACTGGCTGCTGCTTTTGTGTCGGCTGCAGTTGCCTATACTACTGGATCAGTTTGGGTGGGACTATTGGCGGGAATTGGGGCCTCGGTTATGTTATCCGCAATTCACGGATTGGCTTCCATTACCTTAAAAGGGGACCAAATTATTTCTGGTGTGGCTATAAACTTTTTAGCTGCTGGCCTCACTGTGGTAGTAGCGCAGGCTTGGTTTGGTCAAGGTGGAAGAACACCGCCCTTACAATCTGGTGGACGATTTGAGCCAATAAATTTTCCTGGTGCTATTCCATCCAAGGAGATGGCTGATGTTGGGCCGGTCATGCAGTTATACTCTGAGCTGTTATCTGGCCATTCTCTTTTAGTTTATGTGGCTCTGCTCACAGTTCCGCTGTCATGGTTTGTGCTCTATCAAACGCGGTTTGGTCTGCGGTTGCGCGCAGTGGGTGAAAACCCAGCAGCGGTTGATACAGCTGGTATATCTGTTGTTGGGATGCGCTATGCGGCAGTTATTATCTGTGGGGTGTTATGCGGTATTGCAGGAGCGTATATCGCTACTGCTTTACAGGCCAGTTTCACGAAAGATATGTCAGCAGGACGAGGGTTTATTGCTTTGGCAGCGCTAATCTTTGCAAAGTGGCGCCCTTGGTATGCACTAGGAGCGTGTCTGTTGTTTGGATTTTTCTTTGCGATTGATAATCGGTTCCAAAATATTTTATTACCTGCCTGGTCCTTGAGTGGGGTTCTCCTACTTACCGCATTTGGCCTAGCCGGATATGTTTGGCGTAAAGATCTTCTTGATAAAATTGTACTTGGTGGGCTCGGTTTGGGAGTTGCATTTGTATCTGTTTTGATCGTCGCTAGCGCTTGGAGTGCGGGTCTCAGTACACAAATTAAGATTCCAGTCGTATTTATCCAATCGCTCCCCTACATCCTCACAGTCGTTGTTTTGGCGGGCTTCGTTGGGAAAGCGATTCCACCGCGGTCGGGTGGAGTTCCCTACGTCAAGGAAAAATAAGTCCAGAAAAAACCATTTGTTAAGTCCAGACCGCTGAACCCTGTAATAATATGAATGTATTCTGATCAACCCCTTGCCGCACTGCTGCGATGGGTCTAAGCGGCGTCATGTATATCTACCTGCCCATTGCTGAAGTTTCTGTTAACGCCTTTATCCTTCTTGGATTAGGTGGCCTGGTTGGCGTACTGTCTGGCATGTTTGGAGTTGGTGGTGGTTTCCTTATGACACCGCTTTTGTTCTTCATCGGTATTCCTCCAGCTGTTGCAGTGGCGACTGAGGCAAACCAAATTGTAGCCTCATCTTTCTCAGGTGTTCTGGCACATTTGAAGCGCAAAAATGTTGATTTCAAAATGGGTGGAGTCTTACTTATTGGTGGCCTTATAGGTGCCGGTTTAGGCGTTTTCATTTTCAACTATCTCAAAAGTATGGGGCAGGTGGATCTGCTTGTGAAGCTCTGTTATGTTGTTTTTTTGGGCATAGTTGGTGGCTTAATGTTCATTGAGAGCCTTGGGGCGTTGCGAAATGCTAATAAGTCAAACGTCCTTATAAAAAAGCGTCCCAAGCGCACTTGGATACATGTTCTACCCTTTAAGATTCGGTTTCGAGTTTCAGGCCTTTATATATCTGCAATTCCACCGGTATTAGTGGGAATATTGGTTGGTATCTTGGCGGCTATAATGGGCGTCGGTGGTGGATTTATTATGGTGCCAGCAATGATCTATCTGCTAGGGATGCCAACGCGCGTAGTAGTTGGTACGTCTCTTTTTCAAATTATTTTTGTAACGGCATTCACGACGATGCTTCACGCAACAACCAACTTTACTGTCGACATTGTTTTGGCGGTATTGTTGCTGGTCGGCGGGGTCATTGGGGCGCAATTTGGCACCATGATTGGCTCGAAGCTTAAAGCTGAGCAACTTAGAATTTTATTGGCGGCGATGGTACTTCTCGTTTGTGGAAAACTAGCGTTCGACCTCGTTATACAACCGAGTGAGCTATTTAGCCTTGGTAAAGTTAGTGGTCACTGATGCGTAGCTTTTTTGGATATCTCTCTCTGGCCCTTCTTACCTTGGTGAGCCCTGTTTTGAGCCAAGAAATTGTTCTTGGTTTATCTAAGGATAAAATTGGGATTACTGCTTTATTTGATGGTTCAGATATTTTGATTTTTGGTGCTGTAAAACATGGTGAAACTTTAGGTGATGACTCCTCCTCTAGAAGTTGCTATCACTGTCGCGAGCCCGCTGGCCCCGGTAACAGTGCGACGCAAAGAAAAGCGCCTGGGTATTTGGGTTAATGTAGATTCAGTTACGGTGGATCTTGCTCCAAACTTTTATGCTGTTGCAACCACAGGACCGTTCTCTGACGTTGTTAGCAAAGTTGAAGACTTACGCTATAAGATTTCCGTTCCACAGATGATCCGTTTAGTTAGTGCGCCAGTGGATGTCGATGATCCTACCGTATTTGCAGAGGCTGTGTCACGTATTCGTGAAAACCTAGGTCTTTACCAAACATTACCTAATGCGGTGGTGCTCCAAGACGATACTTTGTTTTCGTCATCCGTTCGCCTACCTGCGAATTTGGTTGAAGGGGAATACACGGCGCGCATTTTTTTGACGCGTAGTGGCAAAGTCGTAGCAACCCACCAAACTAGTATCGATGTGCGTAAAGTTGGAATTGAACGTTGGCTTTATAATCTTGCACATGAGCATCCAGTTTATTATGGACTAATGTCACTAGCGATTGCGATTTTTGCCGGATGGGCCGCAGCAGCAGTTTTTCGTCTTGTACGAGGCGCATAACACTTTGAGCTTGTGTGCATGCGAAAGCTATTTGCCACCATGCTAAATGCTTTTTTAGTTTCAGCCTAACCTGCTGACGAAAGTTTTCGGACTTTTTCTTTTTCCAGATTATCCGGTGCCCTGCATATTACGGCAGGTAATTGATGCATTCGACAGTCCATCTGCCATTATTTTCTTTTAAATGCGTGACGCTAAAATTATCAATTTTATGCGCAAGACAATCATAGGGTAGGGCACTCGAGGCTCTTTGAACTTGTGTGAGAATAATTCCAAAATGGGCAACGGCAATAATACTTGGATGAGATCTTGTCAGGCGGTCAACTGCGGGGCGTGCCCTAGCAGCTGCCATGTTCCAGCTCTCACCATTAGGTGCCACGACATCACCGGGCTGTTCCCAGTACTGACGGCTCAGTTGCGGGTGTGTCTTGGCTACGTCACTGAAGTGCCGCCCGTCCCAATCACCAAAATTGAATTCTCTAAAATTAGGCTCATGAGGTAACTGTTTGCGGCTTTTTCTCAATGCGCCGGCTGTCGAAATAGCGCGGTTCAGGTCGGAGGATACCACCACAGCGTCGTCTGGCAAGTAGGCTGCAACCCGATTGATTAGCGCCTGGTCTGAGAGATCTGCAGGTACATCGCGCCAGCCGACGAACGTTTTTTCATGTGTTGGTCCATGCCTGACCCAAAACCAATCAGTCATTATGCACCTTTCAGCTTTTGAGGTAGACCGGCGGTAACAAAATAAACTTCTTCGGCATGTAAGGCCAAGAGTTGATTAAGATGCCCTTGATGTTTCATAAATGTGCGTGCCATGGCATTGTCTGGTGTTATTCCTTGCCCCACCTCATTACTGACAATTATCACTGGGCAGGGTGCCCGCTGCAGCGTTGCGCTCAGCGAGCTGCATGATTTTTTTATATCTCGATCATCCATCATAAGGTTACTCAACCAAAGCGTAACGCAGTCGAGCAGTATAATCTCGCCAGGCTGCGCTTCCAAGAGAGCGGCTTCAACCTCTAAAGGTACCTCAACAGTTTTCCATTCTGGTCCACGCTGAACCTGATGTGATTTAATTTTTGCGCGCATTTCAGCATCCCAGGCTTGGGCTGTTGCGATGTACCGACGGGGTCTGCCAGATTGAACGATCAAGTCTTCAGCAAACTGAGATTTCCCAGAGTTAGTCCCTCCTAAAACCAATGTTACAGCTGATATATAATTTTCTGTTTTCATTTTCCACCTAAGTGATCTGAATTTGACTGGTCCACGTAATATTAATTATAACAAGTTTTTTTTAAACGTGACTCGGAGAAATCGCCATGCCTTTGGATGTACAAAGTGAAAATTTCTTACCCCGAACAGCAATGAAGGCGGAAATGCTGGATGCAGAAACGGAATTAAAACTCGCATATGCTTGGCGGGATGAACGCTGCGAAAAAAGTCTTCACCGATTAATTAATGCTTATATGAGGTTAGCAATTTCTCAGGCAGCTAAATTTAAAAGGTATGGTGCTCCAATGGGGGATCTAATTCAAGAAGCTGGATTAGGCCTAATGAAAGCTGCAGACAAATTTGACCCAGATCGCGGTGTTCGGTTTTCTACCTACGCAGTTTGGTGGATCAAAGCTTCAGTTCAAGAGTATGTAATGCGGAATTGGTCAATGGTACGGACTGGCTCGACCAGCCCTCAAAAGTCTTTATTTTTTAATATGCGAAGAGTGCAGGCGAGACTAGAACGAGATGCCAGTAATGATGGGGAAGCACTCGATCGTCATCAAATACAACAGTTAATAGCCCAAGATTTGGGTGTCCCGTTGCATGATGTTGTAATGATGGATGGACGTCTATCAGGTTCAGATTTTTCTTTGAACGCGACTCAGTCGAGTGAAGATGAAGGTCGTGAATGGATTGATACTCTGGAGGATGAAAATGCTCAGGGTGCTACTTGTGTTGAGGTAGATCATGATCAAGCTGCATTGCGCGATTGGTTGCTTCAGGCGATGGCATGTTTGAGTGATCGCGAGCAGTACATCATCCGGGAGAGAAAGTTGATCGAAGCGCCTCGGACGTTGGAAAGCCTTGGAACGGAGATGGGGCTGTCTAAAGAAAGAATCCGTCAGGTAGAGGCTGCGGCGTTTCGCAAAATGCGGGCGACTCTGGATGAGGAAATGCCAGAAGCCGGTGCATTTTTCCATTAAGTAGCATCACGTGCTGGGTCTTGCAGAGCAGGGCTTGGCTGCGTAACTATTGTTTATGGATGCGAAAACAATCATTTTGATTATTTCTGGTGGTATAGCCGCTGTGAAAATTCCTGAATTGATACGCCGATTGCGTGATCAGGGTCGAAGTGTAATCCCAGTGATGACTAAGGCCGCTCACGAATTTGTTACACCCTTGTCAGTTTCGGCTCTCGCCGAGCATAGAGTGTACACAGATCTTTTTGATCTGACAGATGAGGCTGAGATGGGACATATTGAGTTGTCACGCTCTGCCGATATTGTCCTTGTCGCGCCAGGTACCGCAAATTTGGTAGCGAAGATGGCACACGGTTTTGCTGATGATTTGGCGTCAACTCTTTTGTTGGCCACTGACACTCCTGTGATAATTGCGCCATCAATGAACGTCCGTATGTGGGAACATCCGACAACATGCCGCAATCTCGCACAGTTGCGTGCGGATGGCGTGCGTGTGATTGGCCCAAACAAGGGCGTGATGGCGTGTGGTGAGTTTGGTTATGGCCGGATGGCTGAAGTAACTGAAATATTGGGCGCAGTTGATGGGTTTTTTAAAGTGGGTCCACTTCAAGGCAAACATGCCCTTGTGACATCGGGTCCAACCCATGAGCCTATAGACCCTGTGCGCTACATCGCTAATAGGTCGTCTGGTGCGCAGGGGACTGCAATCGCCGCGGCTCTGCGCGATTTGGGTGCGCGTGTAAGTTTTGTGACCGGCCCTGCAGATGTGGCTTCGCCTTCGGGGGTTGAGATTCATCGGGTCCAGACGGCTGTAGAAATGTTGCAAGCTGTGCGATCTATTTTACCTGTAGATGTCGCTGTCTGTGCGGCTGCAGTTGCAGATTGGCGTATGGCTAGTGCTCATGATCAGAAAATGAAAAAAACGACGTCGGGACCTTTGCCTAATCTAGAGTTCGCTGAGAACCCAGATATTCTAGCTGACCTTTCAAAGGGAGTGCATAGACCTCGGTTGGTAGTGGGCTTTGCTGCGGAAACAGAATACGTTATAAAGAATGCGACCGCGAAGCGATTGCGGAAGGGCTGCGATTGGATTGTGGCAAATGATGTATCTTCTGACACTGGTGTAATGGGTGGACAGAAAAATACTGTGACTTTGATTGACGATAACGGTGCTGAGGCTTGGGATGAGATGCCCAAGGAGGGCGTGGCAAAAAGGCTTGCGTTGCGCATCGCACAGGACTTGAAATGAGACCTCAAATAACATTTTCTTGGGACGATGGCGCTGACCAGACCTTAGGATTGCCTCGTTATGAAACAGCAGGCGCAGTCGGCGCGGACCTGAAAGCAAACTTAGTTAATAGTGGGTCAGTTAAAATAAACCCAGGTGCGCGGGCATTGATCTCCACTGGTTTGCGATTGGCAATTCCAATAGGTTTCGAAGTGCAGATTAGGCCTCGGTCGGGACTTTGTTTAAAATATGGCATCACAGTTGCGAATACGCCTGGTACGATCGACAGTGATTACCGTGGACCCTTGGGAATAATCTTGTTGAATGTAGGCCAAGATTCTTTCGTGGTGATGCATGGTGATCGCATTGCCCAAATGGTTGTGGCGCCAGCCGTCCAAGCTGACTTTTCAGAGGTCGAAATTCTGAATGGAACTGTTCGTGGTCAAGGTGGGTTCGGCTCGACTGGTATAAATTAATGATATTTGTTGGTACAATCTGTCTGGTCATCTGGTGCATCGGTATCTTTATGAAGACCCCAAGCCGTCAGAGGTGGGTGATGATCGGTGGGGTTCTTACTTTGGTGATGGTTGGTCATCTTATTTTGCCTGAAAATCATTCAGTGCGTTTGAATACTGGAGGTTCATGGCAGCTATGGGCTTTGCTCGCCGCTATAACTTTGATTGTCCGGATATATGGCCAAGGCCTGCAACGATTGCGTCAAGCTGTTAAGCGGGAGCCTGAGGTAACCAGCGATCAAATGTCCGAAACTGAACTAGAACGATACGCACGGCATATAGTCATGCCTGAAATTGGTGGCGTAGGTCAGATGCGTTTGCGCCGGGCTCGGGTGCTGGTGATCGGCGCTGGTGGCCTCGGATCACCAGCCTTGCAGTATCTGGCAGCGGCGGGCGTTGGTATTATTGGAATTATTGACGACGACGTTGTCGATGCGTCGAATTTACAGCGGCAAGTGATCCACCGCGACGCGGACATAGGCCTAGCAAAGGTAACATCTGCAGCCCAAACTTTGCGTGATATTAATCCCTATGTTGCTGTTAATACGTATCAGCAACGTTTGACGGATGAAATAGCCACTGAATTAGTCTCGCAATATGATATTGTGCTAGATGGCACTGATAATTTTGAGACGAGATATTTGGTGAATAAGACCTGCGTCGCTCAATCTATCCCGCTGGTTAGCGGTGCATTGAGCCAGTGGGAAGGGCAGGTCGCCCTATTTGATCCGGCCCAGGGTGGCCCTTGTTACCAGTGTATTTTTCCCAGTGCGCCTACTCCAGAACTGGCTCCAAGCTGTGCGCAGGCCGGTGTCTTTGCAGCATTGCCAGGTGTGATTGGCAGCCTAATGGCGACGGAGGCGCTCAAGTATATTCTAGGTGCTGGTACAACTATGCGTGGTAAACTGGCAATTTTTAATCTACTTGACGTACATACCCGCATTTTGTCGACAAGCCAGCATGCTGATTGTCCAATTTGTTACCCCTCAAATAATTCTTTCTGAAAGCCATACTATGATTTTGCTTGAAACTTGGACCACCCCTTTTGGCCTTGTGCCGTTCGATCAAATTGAAGATGCTGATTTTGCTCCTGCAATGGATATGGCACTAGATATCGCCTTGGGTGGAATTGCAAAAATTGCAGACGACCCGCAAGCACCAACTTTTGAGAATACAATCGATGCACAAGAAGAAGCGGAAGCGTTGCTTGAGCAAGTGGCTTCAGTTTTTTACACCTTAGCTGGCTCTGACAGCACGCCTGTGCGAGAAAAATTACAACGAGAGTTTGCCCCTAAGCTTTCTGCATACGCCTCTGCAGTTGCTTCGAACGCAAAACTCTTTGCGCGTATTGAAGCACTTTGGAATAGTCGGAAAGCGCTAAAGTTGACTAAAGAGCAAGAGCGCGTCCTAATGTTGACCCGCCGTAGTTTTGTTCGCGCTGGGGCGTTGCTCGTGGGTGTGCAAGCATCGCGGATGGCTGATATTAAGTCACAATTGGCAAGCTTGGGTACAAATTTTACACAAAACTTACTTGCTGATGAACGAACTTGGTTCATGGCCTTGGGACCTGATGATCTCGTAGGGCTGCCTGATTTTGTGCTGCAAGTGGCGCAAGCAGCGGGTCTTGAAAAAGGTGCAAAAGGGCCGGTGGTGACACTTTCACGCTCCCTTATTGTACCGTTTCTCGAGTTCTCTGACCGTCGTGACCTTCGTGAAGTTGCCTATAAAGCCTGGGCAGCTCGCGGTGCAAATAATGGTGAAACCGATAACCGTGCTATTGCTAGCGAAACATTAGCCCTGCGCCATGAACGTGCATCATTATTGGGTTTTGCTAGTTTTGCTGATTTTAAACTTGATACTGAGATGGCCAAAACGCCCAAACGTGTGCGTGATCTGCTAATGCAGGTGTGGATTCCAGCGAAGGCGCGAGCGGATGCCGACGCGGAAGTTTTGAATGAAATAATGTTAAATGAGGGTGGAATTGGTCCACTTCAGCCTTGGGATTGGCGCTACTACGCCCAAAAGCGTCGCCAATCGGAACATGACTTGGATGAAGCTGAGCTGAAGCCTTATTTACAGCTAGATCAGATCATAGCTGCTTCGTTTGACTGTGCAAATCGGTTATTTGGACTGGAGTTCAAACAGGTAGACGTACCACTCTACCACAGTGATGCACGCGCTTGGGAAGTCACGCGCAATGGTAAGCATTTGGCTCTATTTATTGGTGATTATTTTGCTAGGAGTTCAAAGCGTTCTGGGGCATGGTGTTCCGCACTTCAAAGTCAGCGCAAAAAACCAACTCAGCGGTTTCCAATTGTGATAAACGTTTGTAACTTTGCGAAACCTTCAGGTGCTGCGCCAGCTTTGTTATCGTTTGATGACGCGCACACCCTGTTCCATGAATTTGGCCATGCTTTGCATCAGATTTTGAGTGATGTTGATTATTCGGCAGTGTCTGGGACATCAGTTGCGCGTGATTTTGTGGAATTGCCAAGCCAGCTTTATGAGCACTGGCTCGAAGTACCAGAAGTTTTGCAGAAATTTGCAACGCATGCGAAAACAGGCACAGTGATTCCACCGAAGCTGCTTAAGCGTATGTTGGAAGCATCCACTTTTGATATGGGATTTAAAACTGTTGAATATGTGGCGTCTGCTTTGGTCGACTTGGACTTCCATGAGGGAGAGGCTCCAGTTGATCCGATGAAGCGTCAAGCGGAGGTGTTGTCCAAGATTGGAATGCCGCCAGCCATTGGAATGCGCCATGCGACACCGCACTTTGCCCATGTTTTTGCTGGGGATGGTTATTCAAGTGCCTACTATAGCTATATGTGGTCAGAGGTTATGGACGCTGACGCATTCGCGGCTTTTGAGGAAGCTGGAGACGCCTTCGATCCGGAACGCGCAGAGGCATTATATGAGCATATTTTGTCAAAAGGTGGCAGTGAGGATGCAGAGCTATTGTATTTAAGGTTTAGGGGGCGCATGCCCGATGCCAAGGCTTTGCTGAAAAATCGAAGTTTATAAAATTTTTATTCAAATTTTTCTTCTAAGGTTACACCCCAAAGAAGCTTTCTATTAACCCATCCTTTATGCCCATCAGCCGTAATTTCGCACCATTCTTTTGTGCAAGTGTTAAGCCGGGCTACGACATTTCGCTCAAGACGTGCTTGAATTTGCGCGTTGGGTTTAGGCCTATTTAGGACATCGAGCATATCTACTTGGACCAAAATGCTGCGTGTTCCAGACAGTAAAGAGTAGTGTATCCATCCACCAGCTCCCTCAAAATCTTGGACTTTGCGCCAGTGACCATACTCTGCGATCACTTGTAGGGGCATGTTGCGGTGCTTTAAAACCCAATCGATACGGTGGCTTAGTGAAGGCCCTCGGCGTATATTACCTTCACTGGCTTTTAGCGAAACGAAGCGTGGTATTGGTAAGTTTGTCACAGGCCCGCGGGTATAATTTTGTGCAAGCGCTAAGCTGGTGCAGAGCATCAGCGATAGGGTTAAAATGGCCCTAATGTAGGCTGTATTTAAGATAACTATGCCCACCCCAAAAAACACCGCTCTATAAGACGCGACCCTATCGATCTCTTTTTACACAGATATAAAGCCTTGAGAAGAGATTAATGCAAAGTCTTATTGGCAAGGAGCATTGTATTTGCAACGTTTCAATTTTTTTAAAACTAAATGAATTATCCAGGTTGCATATCTATACGCAAATAGGTGCTTCAATTGGGTAAAAAATGTTGCAAGGTCGGTTTTTGTAAATGGTAGGTCGGCGGGACTTTGAATAGCGTTGCGAAACCAGTCTAACAAGAAGCATCGTTCAAAGGAGCCGTTTAATATGAAAATGCATGTAAAAGCTTTGGTTATTGGTGGTGGTGCTGTTGGTACTTCTGTTGCTTATCATTTGGGTAAGCGCGGATGGGATACAATGTTGATCGAGCGTGATGAATTGACATCAGGTTCAACTTGGCATGCCGCTGGCCTTCTTCCACTCTTCAACATGTCTTATGCTACAACGCATATTCATAAATATTCAGTAGACTTTTATAAAAGCTTGGAGGCTGAAACGGGGTTAAACGCCGGATTTGCGGTTGTTGGTAATCTACGAATGGCGCAAACTGAAGAGCGAATGGATGAATATCGGCTCTATGCGTCGACGGCAGAAACTTGCGGTGTTCCTTACCAATTTATGACGCCTGAGGAAATCAAAGTTAAATGGCCGTTGATCCGGACAGATGATCTCAAAGGTGCAATCTATCATGAAACGGACGGTTATATTAATCCCGCTGATGTGACTATGGCGATGGCTAAAGGTGCACGGCAGCATGGTGTAACAATTGAGCGAAAATGGCAGGCGGACGCATTCCATTGGACTGGCACGCATTGGGAAGTCACCTGCACCAAGATGGTGGAAAAGGGTGGTAATTTAATACCCTCTGAAGAGCAAGCTGTTATCACGGCTGAACATGTTGTTACTGCTTCCGGGAATCACGCTCAACGCACAGCAAAAATGCTGGGGATCAAAATGCCAGCTATCCCGGTTGAGCATACATTTATTGTAATGGAGCAGGATCCGTCTTTGGTTGAATGGCGTGCCGCGGGTAATCCGGAGCATCCAGTTATTAGGGATGCTGATGCACAAAGCTATGTGCGAGAGGAACGTGGAGGCTGGATTTTGGGCGTTTATGAGAAAAATGCGCCTGCACGTTTTGAACATGGTGTGCCAGATAGTTTCCGAGCTGATTTATTTCCCTTGGTGCTTGACCGGATTGAAGAGCAATACATGGCGATGATACACCGTATGCCATCATGCGAAGAAAGTGGATTAAAAGACGATTTTAACGGTCCAATTTGCTATACACCTGACGGAAACCCTTTGGTTGGTCCTGCGCCCGGTTTGCGCAATATGTGGCTGGCAGAAGGCTTTAGCTTTGGCATTACAGCGGCTGGTGGGACTGGCTACTACATGGCGCAAATGATGGTGGACGGTGAGGCTGAAATCGATATGGCAAGCCTAGATCCAAAACGGTATGGCGATTGGATGACTACAGAATTTGCCGCACGCAAAAACGAAGAATGCTACGATCACGTTTATGTTGTGCATCACCCCGACGAAGAGCGTCCGGCTGCTCGCCCGCTTCGCACGGCTCCGGCCTATGACCGTCAAAAAATGCGTGGCGCACAATTTGGTTGGGTAAATGGTTGGGAACGTCCTAACTACTATGGCCCAATAAATGCTCCTGAAAACTTTGATGAAACCGCTCGTAGTTTCCGCAGGGGTGCCTGGTGGAAGCATGCTGTTGAAGAGGCCAAATCTATCCGCGAAGGTGTGGGTTTGATCGATGCAACAGCGTTTACAAAACACATCGTTAAAGGACCGGGTGCGACAGAATTTTTAGATTGGTTCACCTGTAATAAATTACCCCGTATTGGTCGGATTAATCTGACTTATGCGCTGACCTCGCACGGGACGACACGGACGGAATACACAATTGTAAGACTATCTGAGCAGGAATATTATCTTGTTTCTGCTGGAGCTTGGACGGCCTATGATAGGGATTATCTTAAAAAGGCTATTGAAGATAAAGAAGCTGAATTCGGCCGTATAGAGATGCAAGACGTTACGACCCAGTGGGGTGTTTTTGCAATCGCAGGCCCAAAGTCACGCGATGTTTTGACTGAGATAATCAGTGACGCGGATCCAAAAACTGCCTTGTCGAATAAGCGGTTCCCGTGGCTTTCTGCTAAACAGATCGAATTGGGCATGTGTCCGGTGAATGCAATCCGTGTCGCCTACACTGGTGAATTAGGATGGGAATTGCATCACCCAATGGAGATGCAAAATTACCTCTTTGATTTACTCGAAGAATCCGGTTCAAAACATGGTATGAAGTTGGTTGGCGCACGGGCTCAAAATTGGTTGCGGCAAGAGAAATCATACCGCGCATTCGGTAATGAATTAGGCCGTGATGCGACACCATTGGAGGCAGACTTACCGCGTTTTGTGGACCTCTCTAAAGAGTTTCATGGTAAAGATCAGATGGAAGCTACAGGCATTCGTGTGAAATGTTGTACGCTTTTGATTGATGGACCTGAAGACGCTGATCCTTGGGGCCGCGAAGTTCTGTATAACGGCAATACACGCGTTGGACGTCTTACATCGGGTGGGTACTCAGTTCACTATGAGAAATCTATAGGGATGGGCTATGTGACCCCCGAGTTGGCTATTCCTGGTACTAAATTGCAGGTAAAAATCATGGATAAGCTGTGGGATTGTGAAGTGGTTGTGGACAGCCCGTATGACCCAAAAAATGCTACCATTCGTGTTGATGGCTAAGTATTTTTAAGCGTAAATGATTAACTGGCTTCAATACCCAAGTTTCATCAAAACGCAGTGTGCTAGCTTTTAAAGCGATCTGGGCTTAGTTCTGCAATCACTTCGGTAGGATATTCGGGGGTGTTACCAATTACCAAGTCTGCAACGAAACGTGAGGCAGCGGGAGCTGTGAAAAAACCGTAACCACCCTGTCCAACGCACCATATAAAACTGTTATCTTGCGGGGCCGGGCCCAGTACCAAGTTTCTGTCTGGAGAAAATGTGCGAAGTCCTGCCCAAGAGGACACAGGGCGGGTTACTTCCTCTGTCACGTAATCTTGGTATCGAGCCAATGCTTCTGCTAAATCTATGTCATGTGGCCACGCGTCCATAGGCGGGCTTGGTGTCTCTTCAGCTAGAGAGACAATAAGGCCACCTGCATCGGGTTTTGCATACCAGCGTTCTCCCGGGCCAAATAACACTGGCCAGTTTTTCACGTCGTGCCCGCCGGGTGCGTTTAGTCTCGCAACGCTGCGACGAAACGGTGTTAAGCCAATCTTTGGAATACCTGCCATTTCGGCAATTTCATCGCCCCAAGCTCCAGCGGCATTTACCAGCTGGCGTGTTTCAAAGGTGCCTGTTTTAACGTGAACACGCCAGCCGTGTTTTGTTTTTTCAATAGCAGTTACCTTTTGGTTAGTCTTAATTGTTCCGCCATTTTTGCTAAGCTGCTTTGCAAATATTTGTAACATCATATCGGTATCAATATCATGTGCCGTGCTACTACTTGCCGTCCGCACCACTTCTGTAGCGTTGAGGATAGGGACTAATGAAACCGCCTCCATGAGTGGTATTTCTGTCAGGTGCATATGTTTGACATCGTAATCGAACTGGTTTTCCTCACCCTTCAAGCACAGCAGTAAAAAGCCTCGTGGGCTTAAAACGTCTGAGAGCGTCTTATCAAAGTCTGAGCGGCCTGCTTTTGCCAAAGCAATGGTTGAAGGACTTCCATAGTTTGTTTCATAAAGAGCTGCAGATCTTCCGGACGTATGGTAGGCTAAGTGTTCCTCTGCCTCTAAAACCAAAGTTACGCCATGGGTGGACAAGCGCGCTGCCGCTGAAACACCGGCGATACCGCCGCCTATGATCAAAAAATCTAACATTATTAAACCATGTATTAATTGAGGAATTGTGAAAGAAAAAAGGGAACTAAAAGCTCCCTTTTTCATCATTATTTTAGATTGCTTAGTTAGGAAGTTCGCTGTCGATACCTTCGACATAAAAATTCAATCCAGCCAAACCGTCGTCACCGTAATCGGAAGCTGTTTGACCAGCGTTCAACCAAACAGAACCGTCTTGCTTATTTATTGGACCAGTGAAGGTGTGGTAAGAACCGTCTGCTAAGCTGGCAAGAAGAGCTTCTGCAGATGCTTTTACGCCAGCTGGAACAGCAGATGTAATTTCGCCAATACCAACCATGCCAGCGCCAATTCCGTCCCATGTGCTTGTTGATGCCCATGTACCATCCATCACTGCTTGGGTACGTGCCACATAGTATGGTCCCCAGTTATCGATGATGGATGATACACGTGGCATTGGGCCATATTCGCTCATGTCAGAGGCTTGACCAAATGTAATCACGTTGCCAGCTGCTTGTGCGGCGGCTTGTGGTGCAGTTGAGTCGGTGTGCTGCAAAACAACATCTGCGCCTTGTTCGATCAGAACTTTAGCTGCATCAGCTTCTTTAGTTGGATCAAACCAAGTGTAGGCCCAGATGATTTTGAACTCTACATCAGGATTAACTTCTTTGGCGTGGATGTACGCAGCGTTGATGCCACGCATAACTTCTGGAATCGGGAATGACCGATATAACCAACGATGTTTGATTTGGTCATTTGACCAGCGATGTGACCTTGTACTGCGCGGCCTTCATAGAATCGGGCGAGTATACGCGACACGTTGTCAGCTTGTTTGTAGCCTGTTGCATGCTCGAATTTTACATTAGGGAACTTAGCTGCGACGTTAATAGTCGGATCCATGTAACCAAATGAGGTTGTGAAAATAAGGTCTGCACCATTCAACGCCATCTGTGTCATCACCCGCTCAGAGTCTGGGCCTTCGGGAACGTTTTCAACGAATACAGTGTTCGACTGCGTCGCCAAATGCCGCTCTCAACAGCCATACGGCCTTGATCATGCTCATAAGTCCAGCCGCCATCACCCACTGGGCCAACATAGACAAAGCCTACTTTAGTTGTGTCAGCAAGCGAGCCAGAAGCTGCTGTCAAAGCCAGCGCAGCGCCAGCCAGTATGTATTTCAAATTCATCAGGTTTCCCCCAGTTAAAGATGAGCCTCTATCGCGAGGCATGGAACACACGACCAAGTGGCCGCAGGTGCATTGCGTGCTGATTTCGAGCGATTAGCAGACATCGCCACCAGCACAACGATAGTGTATAAGATATGGCGACATAGACAAATACTCAACAGGAATTGATACGCCTGCAGCTTGAAGATTCAGCTGAAGCACAGCTACCGCCCCCAAAAAGGTAGGCCCCCAGCAGGACGCGCGCATGGTTTCCAGCCTGCAAAGACCACGATCGCTAAGTGCGATCCAGCCGGATCGCCGGCCGTCATGCCTTCGGTCCACTGTGGCACGCGAACGAGCGACAGTGCATGCCCCCCCAAGCCCTGCGCAGGCGCCTCCGAACATGATCGCCAGTATCCGTATGCCCGTACGACTTTGTACCCCAACGCGTGGGCTGCATCGTGGCTTTCGCCGACCGCCCGCAGGATCGAGCCCGCCGCGGGTGTATTGTGCAAGAACCACCATGTCGCCCGCCACCAAGGCAATCAGCTGCGTCCACAGTAGACCATCGGATCATGTCGGAACTACGATCGGGCCCATGATCAGGTATGTCCCCCATCAACGGGTATGTGCCAATCGGGGACAGACGCTGGCGGTTTGATCCCGATGTACCCTTGTCCCATACATGCGCGGACAGGCCAAGCCCGAACAGCGTCAGCGCGAGCCCTGTCGCCACTTGGTTTGATAACAGATACTGCGTCAGCACTGCCGAACAGCAGCGCATAGGAGCTGCGCCTCCCAACGGCGGCCCCGATAGAACTCCGAGCCATTGGTGACCCTGTGACCGACCGCCGCTGACGAACCCACAGACGGCCCCCGTGATCATCATGCCCTCCACCCCGAGGTTCAGGACGCCTGCGCGTTCTCTGCAACCAGCTCGCCGATTGCGGCCAGCAGGATCGGCGTTGCAGGCGACCATCAAGCGAGGCCAGCAGCAGGGTCTGGCTAATTGCTTGAATGATCCATTACTCGCGATCTCCAATTTTCTGGGTGCGTATGCTGGTCTTCATGTCCGTCCCCCTGTTGAGGCCCAATTTGATCTCGATAGTTGGTCAGCATGTCCACTGCGAGCAGGAAGAACAAAAGCATACCTTGGAAGGCTTGAATGGCTGCGGACGGGAGGCCCAGGCTGGATTGCGCTATCTCGCCACCAATGTAGGTCAGGGCCATCAACAGCCCCGCCAGCATAATTCCAAACGGGTTGAGCCGCCCTAAAAAGGCGACGATGATCGCGGTGAACCCATAGCCCACGTTAAAATCAATACTGACCTGACCACTGGGACCTGCCACTTCGAACAGCCCTGCAAGCCCAGCCAAGGCGCCACTAAAGCCGAGGCAAAAGATCACAAGTCGTTGGGATTAACCCCAGCAAACCGCGCAGCCTTTGGGCTTTCGCCTGTTAGTCGAATATTAAAGCCCAATTGATGACGTGCCAGCAAAATATATGCAAATATTACAGAAATCAGGGCAAAAACGACACCCATGTGAACGCCGGAACCTGCTATAATTTCGACATTATGAGCACTTGGATATTGTTGTAAATTACGTGAGCCAGGAAATCCAAACCCGTCCGGGTTTTTCATCAAGCCTAGCGACATTGATGCTAATAACTGCTCGGCTACATAGACCAACATGAGGCTAACTAGAATTTCATTTGTGCCAAATCTTGTTTTCAAAAGGGCTGGGATCATCGCCCAAGCAAAGCCACCTAATGCGCCGAAAAAGACCATTGCTGGAAAGATAAATATGCTTTCGGCAGGATAAAGCGCCAGCGCAATGCCTGCGCCACAAATAGCACCAATAATATATTGCCCTTCCGCACCGATATTCCAAATGCCAGCGCGAAACCCCATGGATAAACCAATTGCGATCAGCACCAATGGCGCTCCTTTGACCAAAAGCTGAGGCCGATAATACCATGAAAACTCGGAGAAAAGGGGATCATAAAAAATAGTTCGGATAGCTTCAAATGGATCTTTGCCCAATAACGCAAACATAAAGCCGCCCCCAACCATCGTTGCTATAACAGCCAGAACGGGTGCAAGATATTCCCACAATTGTGAGGGATTAGGGCGTTTTTCAAGCCGCAGCATCGGCACCTCCCAAAAGCAACCCAATTTCATCGAGACTAAGATCTGCCATTGGCTGCGCCTCTGAGAGCTTGCCATTATTTAGGACGGCGAACCGTGTTGAAATTTCCATTAATTCATCCAAATCTTGGCTAATTACTACTACGGCGGCACCCTTGGCTGTGAGATCTAACAAGGCTTGGCGAATCGAGGCGGCGGCGGCGGCATCTACACCCCAAGTTGGTTGATTTACGATGAAGACATCTGGATCTTGCAGAACTTCACGGCCAATTACAAATTTTTGAAGGTTTCCACCTGAAAGAGAGCGTGCTGCTGACTGTGTGCTAGGCGTCCGCACATCAAACTTGGTAATAATTTGTTGCGCAAAAGCCTTTGCCTTAGCCCAATTTAAAAACCCATTTTTCGACAGGTTTTGTCGTACCATCGCTGTCAGCATTGTATTTTGAATTAGGTTCATATCAGGTGCTGCGGCATGGCCAAGACGCTCTTCAGGGGCCGCAAGTAACCCCAAAGCACGCCGGGCATTGGGGTTTAGATGCCCAATACCAATGCCGTTAAAAAGAATCGTATAGTGCACACTTAAGACCTCACCGGACAGACAGGCTAAAAGCTCATCTTGACCATTGCCCGCAACGCCACCAATACCCAAAACTTCGCCTTTATGAAGATTGAGAGATATGCTTTTCAGGCTTGTTCCAAAAGCGGATTGTGGTGGCAGAGATAATTCAGAAACCTTAAGAATAGTCTCACCAATCTCTGTGGAACTGGCTTTGGCTGAATTAATAGTTCCACCCACCATCATCTCAGCCAACTCACGCGCTGATTTCTCACGGGGGTCGCATGTCGCAACCTTTTTACCACCACGTAAAATAGAAGCCGTTTCGCACAGTTCTCTAATTTCCTCAAGTTTGTGTGATATATAAAGAATAGATGTGCCCTCAGACTTAAGCTTTCGAAGTGTTGTAAACAATGTGAACACCTCTTGGGGGGTCAACACACTGGTGGGCTCATCCATAATAAGCAATTTGGGGTCTTGTAATAGGCAGCGAATGATTTCGACGCGCTGACGTTCGCCTGCTGAGAGATCACCAACCAATCTTTGAGGGTCTAGAGGAAGTCCATAAGCATTTGAAACCGTCGTGATTTTCTGGGACAGTGCACCTGATTTTGGAGGGTTCTCCATGCCCAAAGCTATATTCTCTCCAACACTTAAAGCCTCAAAAAGGCTAAAGTGTTGGAAAACCATGGCTACACCAGAGGCCCGCGCGGAACGTGGCTCAGAAGGCGAAAAAATCTCACCTTTTAAAGCCATTTTCCCGTGGTCAGGGTGCACAAGGCCATAAATTATTTTGACCAGAGTTGACTTGCCTGCGCCATTCTCGCCCAGCAGTGCATGGATTTCACCAGTACCAATTTCCAAGCTTATGTCATCATTGGCGATAACGCCGGGATATGCTTTAGTAAGGCCTTGCAGCTTGAGAAGTGGGTGGTTCACGATTGAACGCTCCTTTTGGCAGAGGCGATACTATGGCGTGTTAATAGAGCTTGTGTGACACCAACCGCAATCGAAATTGGTTGTTTTCCTAAGCTTGGATCACCAATGGGGCAGGTAATTTCACCTATTTTGCTTGGAGTATGTCCCAAAGCACTTAATCGAGCTCGAAATCGCGCCCATTTACTGGCTGACCCAATGAGCCCGCAATACTCAAAACCGCGCGAAAGAGCGGCATTGCAAAGAGCTAAGTCCATGGCGTGGGAATAGGTGAAGATCAAATGTAGTGCATGCGTTGGGGCGTGAGCCATTAGTAAAGCAGGCTCTGCCGTTGGAACGGCTGTAACACCTTCTGGTATTTCATTTGGATACCTCTCCTTGGAAGTATCGACCCATGTTATTTCAAAATCTGGCAGATGTTTGGCAATTTCTACTACGGAGCGGCCCACATGCCCCGCGCCCCAAATCCATAAGGGCTGTGCTGGCAGATTGATAGGTTCTGCCAGCCAGCCATCTCCATGCATCAGCACGGGTTGTACAGATCCGTTGCGAATAGATTTTTGCATCCTTGCCATCTTGAATGGCTGACCAGATGTACCGCTGAATTGGCGCACAAAATACGAGCTGCTTGTAACTTGTTTATCAAAACGTTCGGTAACCAATGTAACATGCCCGCCACAGCACTGGCCCAGTTCTGGTCCCAAAGGGTATTTGCGAAGTCCAATCTCTAAGGCTTGTGTGGCTTGGAATTCGAGTGCACCGCCGCCGATGCTGCCACTTTGTCCACCGGGCCAAAGCAACATGGAGGCGCCGACTTCCCTTGGGGATGAGCCTCGTATGGCGACGATGACCACACGGTAAACTGTGCCATGTTGAGCAATTGCTAAATTTATCTCGTGTGTATTAAAGCTCATGCCGTGGACCTTTTCGAACGCGCAATTGCGTTGAATATCTCTTCAGATGTGGCTGGAGCCTGTAAGTCAGGATAGGCATCTCCACAAGCAGAGACAGCATTCGATAGTGCTAAATAGGCTGATATCCCATGCATAAAGGGAGGCTCTCCAACCGCTTTTGAACGATAAACAGTGGCTTCTGGGTTTTTAGCGTCCCAAAGTGATATGTTGAAAATATCTGGTCGGTCTGAGCAGGCTGGGATTTTGTAGGTTGAGGGTGCATGTGTTTTCAGAATGCCCTGATTATCCCAAACTAATTCTTCAGTTGTCAGCCAACCTGCGCCCTGCACAAACGCGCCTTCAATTTGACCAATATCGAGATCTGGGTTTAAAGATGCCCCACAATCGTGCAAAATATCACAGCGCAAGATACGGTTTTCCCCCGTTAAGACATCGACTACGACTTCAGTTATTGCTGCGCCATATGAAAAGTAAAGAAAGGGTCTCCCTTGGCCTTTGATCCGGTCCCATTCAATATCAGGGGTTTTATAAAATCCAGTAGATGAGAGTGAAATTCGGTTTTCATATGTTGATTTAGTGGCTTCTGCCCAGTCAACCTTAAACCCTGGCCCCGTAATTTTTCCATCGACAAAGGTCACCTCTGTTGGAGAGCAATCATAGCTTTGAGCTAAATGCTTCGCAATCCGGTCACGCAGCGTTTTGCAGGCGGCAAATACGGCCATGCCATTGAGATCTGCCCCAGAACTTGCGGCTGTGGCAGATGTATTGGGAACCTTGCTTGTATCTGTCGCACTAGCACGAATGAAGTTCTGTGGTACGCCCAATGCCCGTGCTGCAACTTGCGAAACCTTTTGAAACAAGCCTTGGCCCATTTCGGTTCCACCGTGATTGACCAAGACCGAACCATCTGCATAAATTTGCACCAAAGCCCCGGCCTGATTGAGGTGTGTCAGGGTGAAGGAAATTCCAAATTTAACTGGACTAAAGGCGATACCGCGTTTGAGATGGGGATTTGAACTGTTCCACTGCGCTATAGATGAACGGCGAGCATTATAGCAGCTGCTCTCCAGCAGATTTTTTGTCATATCGCCAAGGATGAAATCCGTTACATCCATACCATAGGGTGTTTTAGCGGATTTATTGGATCCCATTTCTGGATAAAAATTAGCCTTGCGCACTTGAACCGGATCTAGGCCCAGTTTGTGGGAGATGTGATCGATTACCCTTTCAATTCCCAAGATACCCTGAGGGCCTCCAAAGCCACGAAAGGCTGTGGCGCTTTGAGTATTGGTTTTCAAGCGATGAGACGTGATACGAACATTCGGAAGATTATAGGCATTGTCTGCATGCAGCATGGCGCGGTCTGCGACCGGGAGTGATAGGTCTTGTGCCCAACCACATCTGAAATAATGCGTGAAATCGATTGCCTCGATGCGACCGGTCGCATCGAACCCTACCTTATAGGCAATTCTGCAATCATGGCGTTTACCTGTAATGATGAAATCATCATCCCGGTCGTAACGCATTTTGCAGGGTCTTCGAGTTTTAAGCGCTGCGATGGCACACGCGACAGCCAAGGCGTTGCCTTGGCTTTCTTTGCCACCAAATGCGCCACCCATACGTCGAACTTCGACGCGAACTGCGTGCTGTGGGATGTTCAAAGCTTCAGCCACCTTGTGCTGAATTTCTGTTGGATGCTGGCTTGAAGCATGAATGACCATGTCATTTTGGTCGCCAGGGAGGGCGAGGGCGGCTTGGCCCTCCAAATAAAAATGCTCTTGGCCTCCGATGTCGAATTGCCCACTAAGATGCTTTTCTGCCTTTGACATAGCACTGGCTAGAGCGCCTTTTTTATAAATTCTTGGTCCATCCTCAAACCGGCTGTTGGCTTCCATCGCTTGATCTATCGTCAATATTGCAGCGTGGCGTGCAATTTCAATTTTTGCCAATTGAGCAGCCTTACGCGCTTCAAGATGACTGTCTGCAACAACTATAAAAATGGGTTGTCCAGCGTAGTGAACATGACCCTCTGCTAACAAAGGTTCATCGTGGGCGGATGGCGAGACATCATTTAGGTAGGGAAGATCCGAGGCTTGCAAAACCATGCGAACACCAGATGCTGAATGTACTGGTTCTAGGTCAACTGAAAGTATCTCGCCAGCCGCACAATGCGAGAGGCCGAACGCCAAATGAAGTGCATCCTTTGGTGTTGGAATGTCATCAATATAACGCGCTTCGCCAGTGACATGCTGGTGAGCTGCATCATGCTTTGGATGTTTCGCAGGTGTCATACTAACACCTCACGGACATTGACGTTTATGCCTTCGAGGTCATAAAAATAACGTTCTAGCATGTTTTGAGCTACAGCCGCTCTATATTCAGCACTTGCACGCATATCAGACAACGGGTTGAAATCATCGGCCATGGCAGCCTTGGCCGCATGAATAGCGCTTAGCGACCATTTCTGCCCAATCAAAGCTGCTTCTGCCTTTTTAGCACGTGCCGGAATACCTGCCATTCCGCCAAAAGTTAAGCGTGCCTGTGTCACTAAGCCTTCTTCGATCAAAACATTTAGACACCCACAAACTGCCGAAATATCTTGATCAAACCGTTTCGATAATTTGTAGCAACGCAGGGCGGACTGCCCTTTTGGAACCTCAATGGCCTCAACAAATTCGCCAACAAGACGATCCTGCTTGCCATACGCAATGAAAAAATCTTCAAGGGGTATGACCCGACGATCATTACCTCTTCGCAAAACCAGCTTTGCTCCCAGAGAAATCAAAGCTGGGGGGGCGTCTCCAATAGGGGATCCGTTGGCCACATTCCCGCCCAACGTTGCGGCATTGCGTACTTGAGGACTACCATAGCGGGTAAGCATTTCGTGAAATGACGGATATTCGCTTTTTATTGTATCCATGAAGTCGGTGATGGTCGCCGCCGCGCCAACGCGCCAAAACTGGCAGTTCTCTGAAATCTTAGAAAGATCGGCAACATGTCCCAAAAACGCTATTTTAGAAAGTTTTGCGTAATGTTTAGTAACCCAAAGCCCAACGTCAGTTCCTCCTGAGACAAGTGTGGCCTCTGGGTTTGTCATGAACCAGTCTGCCAGCTGATCCGTGTTTGTGGGACAAAAAACGGTATCGTTACTTGCGATTGCGCTGGGAGGCGTATTATCGTGCATCCAAACTGGGATTGGTGCATCTTCTACCGCTGTTGCAGCGCGTATGATGGGTGCGTAACCTGTGCAGCGACATAAGTTGCCGGCCAGTGCTGTATCGTGATCTCGGATGCCGTTTGTATGCGCCGCGGCCATAGACGTTATGAAACCTGGTGTGCAAAATCCGCATTGTGCTCCGTGGTGTTCTATCATTGCTGATTGAACTGGGTGCAAATCGCCAGCCGGCCCGGAAATGCCTTCAACGGTTCGAACCGCCCGGCCCTGTAGCTGTGGCAAAAACATAATACATGAATTCATCGCCTGCGCACGGCCTTCTCCATCAGTAACTATGACAGAGCAAGCACCGCAATCGCCTTCATTGCAGCCTTCTTTGGTGCCACAAAGCGCCTGATTTTCACGCAAGAAATCCAGCAGAGTCTCAGTACCTGTTTTGACAGCGGCACAAACAGGTTCTCCGTTTAGAAGAAACGTAATATTCATAATAGGAATCGCGCCACTGTCTGTTGCGTTCCCCACGCCTTGGCCCGATGCGGCGTAAAGCAAAGGCGGGAACGGTTTCATTTAGACCTATCTTAAACGCCTCTGGCAAGAAAAAAATGGTTTCGACCAGCGTTTTGTAGCTTATTGTGGTATGTAGCTTGAAATTTATGTAGATTCAGCTGGCTGCTCCTGGGTAGGCAGTTTACTCCTTAATTATGACTAGTGATCCAAAATTCATCCATTTACGCCTCCACACTGAATATTCCCTTCTTGAGGGAGCCATCCGGCTCAAAAAACTTCCGGATATGGCTACAGCCATGGGCATGCCCGCGATTGCTGTCACAGATACAAATAATATGTTTTGCGCTTTAGAATTCTCGGAGGGCGCTGCTAAGGCCAGGTGTTCAGCCCATAATTGGCTGCCAAGTTGATGTAGCATTTGAAGCCAGTGCTCCGGGTGAAAAAGCCAAAATGCCGGCACCGGTTGTACTGTTAGCGCAAAATGAAAGTGGTTATGGAAATCTAATGGCGCTTAACTCTTGTCTTTATTTGGATTCTGATGGGCAGCTTCCGCAGGTCCAGATTGCTCAGCTAGCTAAAAATTCTAGTGGATTGATTTGCCTTACTGGGGGGCCGTCGGGCCCAATCGGGTTGCTGCTTCAAAATGGACAAGCGACCAAAGCCCAAGTGTTAATGACCCGTTTGGCTGAGATTTTTGAGGATCGATTGTATGTAGAGTTGCAGCGGCACCCGCGCGCAGATGGTAGCGCGTCGGATGCGGAGCGCCTTACTGAGCGAGGCTCCATCGCGATGGCTTATAAAATGGATTTGCCTCTGGTTGCCACCAATGATGTATTTTTTCCAAAAGAGAAAATGTACGAAGCGCATGACGCTTTGATCTGTATCGCGGGCGGGGCTTATGTGGACCAACAAGAACCGCGCCGACGGCTGAGCCCGCAGAATTATTTAAAGACACCGGCTGAAATGGCGGTTTTATTTGCGGACCTCCCTGAGGCGATAGAAAATACCGTTGAAATTGCTCGGCGGTGTGCTTTCAAAGCCTATAAGCGTGACCCAATTTTACCTAAATTTGCTGATGATGAAATTGAAGAATTATGTAGGCAAGCCAATGAAGGTTTGCAACGGCGACTACTAGTTATCCCTCATGCTGGCTCGGTCGATGAATACCAAAATCGTCTCAATTTTGAGTTAAAAATAATTGAAGATATGGGTTTTCCAGGCTATTTTTTAATTGTTGCTGACTTCGTTGCGTGGACCAAAAAGCAAAAAATTCCAGTAGGGCCAGGGCGTGGGTCTGGTGCGGGTTCTCTGGTAGCCTACGCGCTCACAATTACCGACCTTGATCCGCTGCGTTATGGCCTCTTGTTTGAGCGGTTTTTGAACCCAGAGCGTGTCTCTATACCTGACTTTGATATCGATTTCTGTATGGATCGACGTGAAGAAGTTATTCGCTATGTGCAGCAGAAGTATGGTCGTGAACGGGTAGGACAAATTATTACATTTGGTGCGTTGCTGTCTAAGGCAGCAGTGCGCGATATTGGTAGGGTACTTCAAATGCCCTATGGGCAAGTGGACCGCATCTCTAAAATGATTCCGGTTGAGGGGGTCAAGCCAGTTAGTATCGAAAAAGCATTGGCAGACGAGCCTCGCTTACGCGAGCAGGCCAAAGCTGAAGAAGTTGTTAAACGCTTGTTGAACTATGGCCAGCAAGTCGAGGGACTTTTGCGTAACGCGTCCACCCACGCAGCAGGCGTAGTGATCGCTGATCGCCCTTTGGATCAGCTGGTTCCTTTGTATCAAGATCCCCGTTCAGAGATGCCGGCCACTCAATTCAATATGAAATGGGTTGAACAAGCCGGTTTAGTCAAATTTGACTTCTTGGGTCTGAAAACACTAACGGTAATTCAAAACGCAGTTAATCTTATCGAGCGAACACGCAGTTTACAATTCAGCGCAGATGGGCATGAGCTTTATACTCCGGCTATTGGTACTGAAGGCGATATTAATGCAATTCCTTTGGATGATCTGAATTCCTACAAACTTTATTCTTCTGCTAAGACAATTGCTGTTTTCCAGGTGGAATCTAGCGGTATGATGGACGCTTTGAAGCGAATGAAACCAAACTGTATCGAAGATATTGTGGCACTTGTGGCTTTATACCGGCCCGGTCCGATGGAAAATATTCCAAAATATTGCGAAGTTAAAAATGGCCTAAGTGAACGTGAGCTTTTGCACCCTTCCGTTGATCACATTCTCGATGAAACACAAGGAATTATTGTTTATCAAGAGCAGGTGATGGAAATTGCCCGTCAAATGGCTGGGTATTCATTGGGTGGTGCTGACCTTTTGCGCCGTGCGATGGGTAAGAAAATTCAAGAAGCAATGGATGCTGAGAAACCAAAATTCTTATTGGGTTCGATTGAAAACGGTGTGGACGAGAAAACAGCCAACGCCACTTGGGATCTGCTTGATAAATTTGCTAACTACGGATTCAACAAATCTCACGCAGCAGCCTATGCTGTTGTGAGCTATCAAACAGCTTGGCTCAAAGCGAACCATCCGGTTGAGTTTATGGCAGGCGTAATGAATTGCGATTTGCATCTCACAGATAAGCTAGCGATATATTTCAATGAGGTACGAAAAGGTCTCAAACTTCCATATATTCCGCCATGTGTAAACCGTTCTCAAGCCCGGTTTGATGTCGCTAATGGGGCTTTGGTCTATGGATTAGGAGCGTTAAAAAATGTGGGTGTAGAGGCTATGCGCTTGGTGACCGATGGTCGGGGTGATAAACCTTTTGTGACTCTTTTTGATTTTGCTCGCCGAGTTGATGTGAAACGTGTTGGCAAGAGACCTCTTGAAATGCTGGCGCGGGCTGGGGCCTTTGATGAGCTCGATCGGAACCGTCACCGTGTTTTTGATAGTCTAGACTCTTTGGTTAGCTATTCCTCGGCTGTGCATGAACAGCGCGGCTCCAATCAGGTAAGCCTTTTTGGAGAGGCCGGTGATGATCTGCCGGAACCACGCCTATCTCCTGTTGCTCCTTGGTTGCCGGCGGAGCAACTGGGAGAAGAATTTAAGGCTATTGGATTTTATTTGTCGGGCCATCCGTTGGACGATTATATGGTAGCCTTAAAGCGTTCGGGCGTAATAACCTTGGACGAATTGATAGAGAGAGCTAAAGGCGGCCCACTGGTGGCAAAACTCGCAGGGATTGTTGCCGGTCGGCAAGAGCGCAAATCTGCGCGTGGCAATCGTTTTGCATTTGTACAGCTGAGTGACACAACTGGTAATTATGAAGCTACAATGTTCAGTGACGCACTGGAAGCCGCGCGAGATCACCTTGAGACTGGGTCTAAGGTAATTATTGGGGTTGAAGCCACCATGGAGTCAGAACAGCTCAAGCTGTTGGGGAGGTCCGTACAGCCTATTGATGGTGCAATTATAAAAACTGGTACGTCTGGCTTGCGGGTCTATGTTGACGATGTTTCTGCAATCTCTTCGGTTGCGACTGTACTAAAAGAAGCCACGCGGGCCACGAAGAATAGCGCTAAGGGCCCAATCTCATTTTGCTTACTTGATGAAAGCTTGCCGGGAGAGGTGGACATGGAGCTAGGGAGCAGCTTTCCAGTCACGCCACAAATAAAAGGCGCTCTTAAAAGCCTTGCAGGGGTATTAATGCTGGAAGAGTTTTGACGGCTTAGTAATGTGGTGGGCGTTCGTCGCCCAAAACTATACCGCCGCCGCCGTCTGCTTCACGAGTGCGAGTGCGCTGTGCCAAAGCCTCAACTATTTCTGAAATTGCGCGTAACTCATTGTCCTGCTTTGCAACTACGTCTGAAAGCTCTTCAACAGTGCGGGTTAAATGCGCGATTTGTTCTTCTAAAGCTTGTGTCATTACCGGTGTTTGCGCCTGTTTCTCTGCTAGCGCAAGCTGCAAAACTGCTTGGTTAGTTGTGTGAAATCTGCTGTTTTTGGCCTTAACATAAAAACCTCTTTTGAATTTCTCCACGTGGGAACGGTTGCCCCTTTGGTTTTGCGCGGGTAAATGCAAGGCAACAGATAAGGAACGCATCATGGCCAAACAAAAAAAAGCTCCGCGGCCCAGGGCTGTCCCACCAAGAGGCTTTCGCGATTATTTTGGCACTGATGTTTCAGAGCGGTCTAAAATGTTGCGTGAAATTGCCGATGTTTACCAATTGTATGGCTTTGAGCAGCTCGAAAGTAGCGCTATTGAAACTGTTGAGGCATTGGGAAAGTTTCTCCCTGATGTGGACCGTCCAAATGAGGGAGTTTTTGCTTGGCTGGAAGAGGAGGATTGGCTTGCTCTACGCTATGACCTGACTGCACCTTTAGCGCGCGTTTATGCGCAACACCGCAACGAGCTCCCAAATCCTTATCGGCGTTTTGCCATGGGGCCGGTCTGGCGCAATGAGAAGCCGGGCCCGGGACGCTTCAGGCAGTTCTATCAATGTGACGCGGATACTGTTGGCTCTGCTAGCATGGCCGCTGACGCAGAGATTTGCGCCATGTTATCTGATACACTCGAGCGGGTAGGTATTTCACGAGGAGATTATATCATCAGAGTGAACAATCGCAAAGTACTCAACGGCGTGATGGAAGTCGCTGGCGTGCTTGACCCGTTGGATCCTGACAGATTTACAAATGAACGCGGTATTGTTTTACGCGCAATTGATAAATTGGACCGCTTGGGGCTTGAAGGCGTACGGCAACTTTTGGGCGAAGGCCGCAAAGATGACAGCGGTGATTTCACAAAAGGCGCCGGGCTCGGGGCGGGGCAGGCTGAAATTGTGATGGGTTTCATGCAAGCGCTGGGTGACACGACCGTGCGGACCTTGGATAATCTCCAGGCCTTGGTCGCGGGTTCCGGAGTGGGTGAAACTGGTGTTGATGAGCTAAGGCAAATCTCTGATCTTGTGGTAGCGCAAGGCTATGAAACTGACCGTATTATGCTTGATCCATCCGTGGTGCGAGGTTTGGGTTATTACACTGGGCCCGTCTACGAAGCAGAGTTAACATTTAAAATTAAAGATGAAAAAGGTAGACTTCGGCAATTTGGTTCTGTCGCAGGTGGTGGGCGCTATGATGATTTGGTTAAACGCTTCACTGGTCAAGAAGTTCCGGCCACTGGTATTTCGATCGGGGTCGATCGCTTGCTTGCAGCACTACGGATGAAGGGCAGGGTTGGACAAACTGCCCCTGGCCCTGTCGTGATTACAGTTATGGATCGAGATAGAATGAGCGATTACCAATCTATGGCTGCTGAACTACGTGCTGCTGGCATCAGGGCAGAAGTGTATCTGGGTAATCCAAAAAACTTTGGTAACCAATTAAAGTACGCTGATAAACGTAAAAGCCCTATTGCAATTATTGAGGGGGATGTCGAAAAAGCGGCTGGTATAGTACAAATTAAAGACCTTATTTTGGGTGCTGAATTAGCAAAAAAAGCAAGCTTGGAAGAGTGGAAAGCCCGACCAAGTCAGATTGAATCCCCACGGGCTGAGTTAATAGAGCAAGTGCGCAAAATGTTATTGGCCCAGGCTCTTTCTGAATGACCTTGCTCCGCATTGAAACCGAACGTCTTTTAAAGTTTTTTCAAGCGGCTGGTGCTGTGCGCGTGGAAACTAACATTTTACAACAAGCAGATGTTTTGTTGGATCTATACGGTGAAGATATTCGTGGGAGAGCTTTTGTCACTTCTGATCCACTGCATGGCGAGCAAATGTTGCGTCCTGACTTTACTGTTCCTATAGTTCAACGCCATATGGCTGAAAGCGCAGAGCCCGCACGCTATACTTACGCAGGCAAAGTTTTTAGGCGCCAAGAGACTGACACAGACCGCTCAAGTGAAATTGATCAAGTTGGTTATGAAGTATTTGACCGTGGCCCTGCTGAAAAGATCGAAGCTGAAGTTTTTGATATATTCTACAGAGTTTTAGCCCCGTTTGGGCTCACGGCTTCAACAGGTGACGTTGGTCTACTTTTGGCCGCTATTGAGGGACTTACGACTTCGCAAGCCCGTAAAGAAGCCTTACGCCGTCACATCTGGCGGCCGCGTAGGTTTGGTGCATTGATCGAGCGGTTTTCGAATATTGTTGGAGTAAAGGATCTAGGACTAGGAGGTCAGCAGATTGGCCTGCGCTGCGCTGGCGATATTAAGAGCAGACTTGCTCAATTAGCACAAGAAGCAGAGGCTCCACCAATTCCCAGGTCCGAAGTTAATGCGATCAAAGATTTGCTCGCCGTAAAGAATACTTTTCCAAATGCGTTGGAAGATCTTGAAAATTTAGCGCCAAGATTGCCGTCAATAGAATCTGCTATTGTGAATATGCGTAAACGTGCTTCTGCACTTAGGTATGCGGGTATTGATATTTCTAAAATCGGTTTTGAAGCTGCTTATGGTCTCACTGCGATGGAATATTACGATGGTTTTGTCTTTGGTTTTTATTCTCCTGACCAATTCGATTGGCCGGCGGTAGCTTCAGGAGGTCGCTATGATGCTTTGACTCGAGTTTTAGGGCAAGGACGCTCAGTTCCAGCGGTGGGGGGTATTGTTCGACCGCATTATACGCAGGGACTGTCGCAAGGAGCTTTAGAATGATCAAGTTAGGTGTGCCGGCTAAGGGCCGGCTAATGCAAAATACATTTGATTGGTTCGCAAATCGCAATGTCTTGTTGTCCAAATCTGGGTCTGACCGAGAATATATCGGTAAAGTTTCTGGAGTTACGGGAGTTGAGCTAATCCTTCTTTCTGCTGGCGAGATCCCTGGGGAGCTGGCGGCTGGGCGTATTGATCTTGGTGTAACGGGTACGGACTTAGTTCATGAAAAATTGGCTAATTGGTCAAAAAAAATCACCCCTGTTATCGAAATGGGGTTTGGCTTTGCTAATTTGATGATTGCAGTACCGGCTTGTTGGCGTGATGTTACGTGCCTCCATGATTTGGATGCAGTTGCTGCACGCTTTCGGGCCCAGCAAGGCTTTCGCTTGAGAGTAGCGACTAAGTACCATCGATTGGTTCGCCAGTTCATGACTGAACATGGGGTCGCTGATTATCAATTGGTGGACAGTCAGGGTGCGACAGAGGGAGCAGTCAAGAACGAAACTGCAGAAGCAATAGCAGATATTACCAGCTCAGGTGCCACTATAGAAGCCAACCATCTACGAATTTTGGAAGATGGTCTTGTGCTAAAATCGCAAGCAACATTATGGCAGTCTCGATCAGCACAAGGCAATTGCTCTGAGTTGATCAAGAAAATAATAACTACACAAATTTAAGCTAATGCTACCGCCAAATCGCGAATTAAATCTGTTGGTTCTTCTAATCCAACTGACATGCGAAAAACTCCGTCTCCTGCGAACGACCGATAGCTTTTGAGTTGTGTGCCGCTGAGCCTGAAAGACGTTTCCATGAGACTCTCGGTTTCCATCCAGAAAATTAAACTACGATGGTGGCCGAGTGAAACCGCATAGTGAATGATGTCCATCCGATCGATCATTTGCTGTGCAATTTTTCGCCCAGTTTTAGCATCACCAACTTGGAAGCTAATCATTCCAGACATATTTAGCATTTGCTTTTTGGCCAATTCATATTGTGGGTGACTTGGTAGGCCTGGGTAAATTACTTTAGTCACCTGTGGCTGAACTTGGAGCCATTCAGCCACTGCTTGTGCTCCAGATTGGTGCGCTTGCATCCGCAGCGGAAGCAGTGACAAGCCGCGTGCGACCAACCACGCGTTGAAGGGAGACATCACGCCACCGTGGTGAATTGCGCTTTCGCCACGAATTTTAGAAATCAAAAGTTTTGAGCCAGCGACTGCGCCTCCTACTGCATCGCCATGACCCCCCACATATTTTGTCACTGAGTGCATAATTAAATCTACGCCCAATAACGCAGAATTTTGGCCCATCGGTGATGCGAAAGTTGCGTCGCAACTAACTAAGGCGCTGGCGGTATGTGCCATCTTGCAGACCTGCGCAAGATCAGTCAGGCGGCCAATTGGATTGACGGGGCTTTCTGTATGGACCAATTTTGTGTTCGGGCGGAACGCTGCTTGGAGAGTTCCTAAATCAGACATATCCACTAGTGTCACATCAATGCCGAAGCGGGGGAGGGTGTCTCGTGCCAGTTCCGCGACACCCGCATAGCTAACGTCCGATACGATGACGTGATCGCCAGCTGACAAAAAAGTTAGAAAGATAGCAGTTGTAGCCGCCATGCCTGATGCAAGGCAAATACAATCCTCAACTCCTTCGAGTTTAGCAAGCTTTTGCTCAAGCATATTCACCGTTGGATTGCCCCAGCGGGCGTAAAGATACTTTCCGTCATCTTGTAAGTCGTGGGCGGAAAACCCTGCAACTTGATCTGTCACAAATGTTGACGACATGTGCAATGCTGGGGCAGACGCACCTGTAGTTGGATCTGGGACTTCACCTGAGTGAATTGCGGTGGTCATTAAGCCATATTTAGAGTTTGTGCGGTTCATGCTTGCGTTCCTTGTGCTGTTGCATTTTTTTGAGACCGCAGCGCTGCAACAGCCTATATGGTCTCAGGCCGAACGTCTCAGAAAACTGGGAAAGCTGTCAAGCGCTTATAGGATGCCAATATCGGCTAATGCAATTTGCAAAGCATGAGGTAAAATTTCCTCGTGTTGTCTGGTTTCACCCAAATCTGGTGGAGCGGCTGCGGGTTCGAGATAACGCCAGCCTTGAAAGGCACGCCTAGGCGTGGCGGCAACGCGGATTAATTTGGGATCTGATACGATTGCACAACGGCGAATACCATCTGGCCCGATAACTTCGTCAAGACGCAAAACGGTCTGGCGGCAAAGAAGGGTGCCTTTGATAATCCAATAGATTGAACCTCCATTAGTCAGCTCCGCTTCGCGCTTTGGCCACATACGAGTTATGTGACGCGGAAAGCCGTCGGGTGTTTGAGCCATTGGGGATGCTTGCCATTCGGTGAGACCTTCAACAGATTTGGTACCAACGCTCAATTTTACTAGATTTATGGTATGTGGCAATTGGAACCCCTAAATGTTGTGCTTTCCCCTTAAGAGAGCAGATTTTGAGTGTGGATACAAGTTGACCTTATGACGGCTAAAGCGTAACTTGAAGGCCTATAAAACCTTTTAGTTTTGGATTTCTACATGACTGTCTTTGCCGCTCCTATCGCCGAACAAATCTGGGATATGAAATACCGTTTTAAACAAGCGGATGGGACGCCAATTGATGAAACGGTTAGACACAGTTGGCATCGAATAGCGGATGCTTTGGCTGCGGTTGAGACGTGCCCATCCGATTGGGCGCCGAAATTTTACAATGCGCTTTCAGACTTTAAATTTCTTCCTGCCGGACGCATTACAGCCGGTGCTGGCACAGAACGAAGCGTAACTTTGTTTAATTGCTTCGTCATGGGCACAATTCCAGACAGTATGGGCGGTATCTTTGATATGCTTAAAGAAGCTGCTCTTACAATGCAGCAGGGCGGTGGGATTGGTTATGATTTCACGACTATTCGTCCGAAGGGAGCCAAGGTCAAAGGAGTGGCTGCTGATGCATCTGGTCCACTATCATTCATGGATGTTTGGGACGCGATGTGTCGCACTATTATGTCTGCTGGCAGCCGACGCGGTGCAATGATGGCTACAATGCGCTGTGATCATCCCGACATAGAAGATTTCATAACGGCTAAGAAAGATCCTGCACGTCTAAGAATGTTTAACGTATCGGTATTGGTGACTGATGATTTTATGGATGCCGTGAAAAAAAATAGATCTTGGGAATTGAAGTTTGAAGGAAAAGTTTTCAGAACGGTAAAAGCAGCTGAGTTGTGGGATCAGATCATGGCCTCGACCTTTGAATTTGCTGAGCCTGGAGTGATATTCATTGATCGTATCAATAAAGCTAACAACCTTAACTATTGTGAGACGATAGCGGCTACAAATCCTTGTGGAGAGCAGCCGTTGCCACCTTATGGTGCTTGTCTTTTAGGATCTATAAATATGGCGCGTCTTGTGTCCCACCCGTTTGAAGAAAATGCTAAGCTGGATGAAACACTGATGTCTGATTTGGTCGCAACTGCGGTACGAATGATGGATAACGTTGTTGACGCGAGCCGATTTCCCCTTGAAGCGCAAGCGCGAGAAGCTGTCGCAAAACGCCGCATTGGTTTGGGTGTTACCGGTCTTGCAGATGCGCTTTTAATGGTGGGTCAGCGCTATGGTTCGGAAGAAGCGGCAGTGCAAACTGGTGTATGGCTGAAGCAGATAGCGCGTGCCGCATATTTGGCCTCGGTTGATTTAGCCAAAGAAAAAGGGGCCTTCCCACTATTTGATGCGGAGGGTTATTTGGCTAGCGGTGCCATGCAGGCAATGGACGATGATGTGCGCACAGCTATTGGCAAGCACGGCATTCGTAACGCTCTACTGACCAGCATTGCTCCAACTGGTACCATTAGCCTTTATGCGGGTAATGTGTCCTCAGGTATCGAGCCAGTGTTTGCATATGCGTACACCCGAAAGGTGCTGCAAAAAGACGGATCACGCACCGAGGAAGAGGTCGTTGATTACGCTGTCCAAATGTGGCGTGATAAAATGGGCGATGCTGCATTACCTGATTACTTTGTTAACGCGCAGACACTTGCACCACTTGATCATGTTAGGATGCAGGCGGCTGCTCAAAAATGGGTCGATAGTTCAATTTCCAAAACTATTAACTGTCCCGAAGATATTAGCTTTGAAGCATTCAAGGATGTTTACATGGCGGCTTGGGATCAGGGATGTAAAGGCTGTACAACCTACCGTCCAAATGCTGTCACAGGGTCTGTTTTGAGCGTTTCAGATGAAAGTGAAAAGGCACTTGAGGTTGATAACGGCGCTGAAGTTGTCTACATAAGCGAACCATTGTCGCGCCCCGAGGCATTAGAAGGTCAAACTTATAAGGTAAAATGGCCTGACAGCGAGCATGCGATCTATATTACTTTGAATGATCTGGTTTTGAACGGACATCGTCGTCCATTTGAGGTATTCATCAACTCCAAAAATATGGAGCATTTTGCTTGGACCGTTGCTCTTACTCGTATGATCTCCGCAGTATTTAGGCGTGGAGGTGACGTAAGCTTTGTTGTTGAAGAGCTTAAAGCGGTGTTTGACCCGCGTGGGGGAGCTTGGGTGGAAGGTAAATACATTCCGTCAATTCTTGCGGCTATTGGCAGCGTTATCGAGCAACATATGATTAATACGGGCTTTATTTCTGGAGAAGGTATGGGGTTGAAAACTGACCCGCAAGCAGAGGTTGTGAGCCTTACGCAATCACGCGCTGTGCCTTGTTCAAGCTGTGGTCAATTTGATTTGCGTATGCTTGAAGGCTGTATGACCTGTGGTAGTTGTGGCTATTCAAAGTGCGGTTAAATAAATAGGAGCGGCTTCGTCGCCTCTATACATTCTAACTTTTACCGCGTACCGCCGACGTATTAAACCTCTTTGCTGAGGCAATTTAGGGGTTTGTTGGTCCATGGGGGGCTACTGCACCCTTTGGACATGGAAAGATACTCATTTGAAACAAGCCCTCGCTGACGCGCTTGAAAAGCGCGGCTATAAAAATCTAACACCTGTACAAACCTCTGTAACAGACTCTGATTTAGCAAATGCAGACCTTTTGGTCTCGGCACAAACTGGTTCCGGCAAAACTGTAGGATTCGGCTTGGCGATTGGTGACAGCCTTTTGGGTGAAAATGAAGTGTTTGAACGTCCGTCCAAGCCGTTGGCATTGGTGATTGCACCAACTCGTGAGTTGGCTTTACAAGTAAAGCGGGAATTGCAATGGCTTTATGGCGAAGCTAAAGCAACGCTTGCCTCATGCGTGGGCGGTATGGACATGCGCGATGAACGTCGTTCGCTTGAGCGTGGTGCACATATAGTTGTAGCGACCCCGGGTCGTTTACGCGATCATATCAGCCGTGGATCTATCGATCTGTCTGAGTGCCGGGCTGTTGTATTGGACGAAGCAGACGAGATGTTGGACCTTGGGTTCCGCGAGGACCTTGAGTTTATCCTGGGCCATGCGCCCGAAACACGCCGCACATTAATGTTTTCAGCTACAGTACCAAAATCAATTGCGACACTAGCTAAGTCCTATCAAAAAAATGCAGTCCGTGTTTCCACTGTTGCTGAAAAATCTCAGCATTCGGATATTGAATATCGTGCATTGGGCGTCGCTGCGCGTGACGTAGAAAATGCCATAATCAATGTTCTCCGGTTTTACGAATCTCCAAATGTTTTGGTGTTTGCAAACACGAGGATCATGGTAAGCCGTTTGACTACGCGCTTATCAAACCGCGGTTTTTCAGTTGTCAGCCTATCGGGTGAGTTGAGCCAAGCTGAGCGGACACATGCGCTTCAAGCAATGCGCGATGGCCGCGCCCGTATATGTGTTGCAACTGATGTTGCAGCCCGTGGGATTGATCTTCCGAAGTTGGATTTGGTCGTGCATGCAGAATTACCAACAAATCATGAAACTTTACTTCATAGGTCGGGACGTACTGGGCGAGCTGGTCGCAAGGGAATTTCAGCCCTGATTGTGCCGCCTTCCGCACGCCGCAAAGCTGAGCGAATTTTACAAGGGGCAAAAGTCACAGCAAATTGGGGAGTGCCACCCTCAGCGGATGACGTTAAAGCTAAAGACCGGGAACGTATGTTAGCAGATCCTTCCTGGAATGAGTCGATTAGTGAAAAAGAACAAGCTGGCGTTGATGAGCTGCTCTCACATTTTAAACCTAATCAATTGGCTGTGGCTTACTTGCGACTGTATTCTGCTAAGCAGTCTGCTCCTGAAGAGCTGGTTGCGGTAGATACTAAAGACACAAAACCGCGACGAGCTGCGGACTTTGGCCCGACTGTGTGGTTCTCGATTCCGGGTGGCCGTGCCTCGGGTACTCTTCCTGGCCGTTTGCTGCCCATGATTTGTAATTCTGGAAACATTACAAAACATGATATTGGAGCAATTAAAATTCATCCAGCTGAGTCATTTTTTGAGATTAAGAAGTCTAGTGTTGATGGTTTTAAAGCGGCTCTTGGTCCCAAAATGGTTGCTGAAGATGAAGTTGTTGTTACAGAATTAAAGGGTCCTCCGGCTGATATTTCCAATGAACGCTCAAAACCAGCTAAAAAGTGGGATGACAGAAAGCCCGGTCATCATCAAAAAGAAAATGTGCCAGTTGATTGGAATGACGACGCCAAACCAAAACCACGTAAGCCGAAGCCAGGCCAAGGCGGTAATAAGCCTAAATCTAAAGTCTAAGTCTAAGTCTAAGTCAGAAAGTAAACCTCGTCCGGAAGGTGTTGTTGAAAGTTTTAAGAAAAAAACTGGTAAGTCTGGTGGCTTTGGCAAACCTACCACGGGCAATAAGCCTGGTGGATTTGGTAAACCTAAATCTGGCAAGCCAACTTTGAAGTCCACTGGTGCGCCGGTAAGCAAAGCGAGTAAGCCTAAATTGAGAAGTGGAAAGGCCGCATTTAAGGGTGGTAAGTCTAACTAGATACGTTAATTTGGCTATTTTTGGATTATATTAAAAATAAGTTGAGTTTGCTTGACATCAGCACTCATGGCTGGCATGGCCATTCAATTGGTGTTGGTGGCCCTCGCAAGAGGATGCCTGTCAGGGTTAACCCAAAGGACAACGCCCTTCATAGTGGCCCTTGAAGGCCTCGATATAAAACTGAAGGAGACCAGCGTATGACTAAACGTACAGCTGCCAAACACAAAATTGACCGTCGGATGGGCGAAAACATCTGGGGTCGTCCAAAATCACCAGTAAATCGTCGTGAATATGGCCCAGGCCAGCATGGTCAACGTCGTAAAGGTAAACTGTCGGATTTCGGTATTCAGCTGCGCGCTAAGCAAAAGCTGAAAGGTTACTATGGTGATCTGACCGAGAAACAATTCCGTCGCATCTACGCGGAAGCCGAACGCGTTAAGGGCGATACTGGCGAAAACTTGGTTGGTTTGCTCGAGCGTCGGTTGGATGCTGTCGTGTACCGGGCTAAATTTGTAGCAACAATTTTTGCAGCACGTCAGTTTGTTAATCATGGGCACGTCAAAGTTAACGGTAAGAAAGTTAATATTGCCTCGTACCTTGTTTCTGAGGGCGACGTGATCGAAGTACGTGATCGGTCCAAACAAATGGCTGTTTTACTCGAAGCCACACAATTAGCCGAGCGTGACGTTCCTGATTACATGGACGCTGATCATTCAAAAATGATTGCAACATTTGTTCGGACTCCTAGTTTGGGGGACGTACCTTATCCGGTAATCATGGAACCGAACCTCGTGGTTGAATTCTACGCGAAGAACTAATCCTCGCAAATTAAATTCCTAGGCCGCGACGGGTAACCGACGCGGCTTTTTTTTTGTTGTTTTCCTGTTAGAATAAATTGTGAAGGGATCTTTTATGATACAACCTAAACCTCAACAAGGAATTTTGGAAATTGAGCTTTACGTGGGTGGTATATCGTCGGTGGACGGTGTGCAAAATGTCCTTAAGTTGTCTTCGAATGAAAACCCAAATGGCCCACCACTAGCAGCACAAAAGGCGGTGGCTCGATCGGCAGCAACCCTGCACAGGTATCCTGACTCAGATCATATTGGTCTACGCAACGCCCTTGCAGACTTGCATGGACTAAAAGTGTCACAGCTTATTTGTGGTTGTGGTTCGGATGAGCTGATAAGTTTTTTGTGCCAATCCTTTAGTGGTCCTGGGATTGAAGTTATTCATACATCCCATGGTTTTTTAATGTACAAGATTTACGCAATGGCCGCTGGTGCAACAATTGTTGAGGTTCCTGAACGGAACAGATACGTCGATGTAGATGAAATCCTTGCCGGCATAACCCCACGTACTGGTATTATTTTTGTTGCTAACCCTGGTAACCCAACGGGGACGTTGATCCCTGATGAGGATGTAGCCAGATTGATCGCGGGCACTCCAAAAGATGTCCTGGTCGTTTTGGACGGAGCATATGCGGATTACATCGAAGGATGGGATGGTGGTGCTAGTTTTGTATCCCAGCATGAGAATGTTGTGATGTTGAGAACTTTGTCAAAGATGTATGGCCTTGGAGGCCTGCGCGTGGGTTGGGGCTACGGACCACAGCATGTCATTGATGTTTTGAACCGTGTTAGAGGTCCTTTTAATTTATCAACTACTGCACTTGCGGCAGGTGAAGCGGCGGTGGGAGATCATGCTTTTGTTTGCGCGCATCGTATAGAAAACCAGACCTGTAGGAATTGGTTGCGGGAGGCACTTGCTGATATTGGAGTGCATTCCGATCCATCAGGTGCAAATTTCATTTTGGCTCGATTTATGGATCGATTGCAGGCTGAAAACTGTGATATCTATCTTCAAACGCAAGGTGTGTTGGTCCGTCGAGTTGGGAGTTATGGCCTGCCAAATGCTCTACGTATCACCGTGCCGGATATGAAGGGTTGTGTTAGAGTGGTTTCAGGTATTCGTGAATTTTTGGAGTATAGCACATGAGCTATAACCGTATTGCCCTTATTGGTTTAGGATTAATTGCATCCTCTATGTCTTTGGCTATAAAGCGCTCGGGTTCATCTGCGCATGTGACAGGTTATGCGCGTTCGAGTGAAACGCGTGATACAGCACGAAGAATTGGTCTGTGTGATACAATTTATGATGATTTTGCGCCAACTGTTCACAATGCTGACCTTGTTGTTTTATGTGTCCCGGTGGGCGTCATGGGGCAGGTTATGGAAGATATCGCACCCCATTTGAAATCTGGCTGTACGATAAGTGATGTGGGCTCAGTCAAAAGATCTGTAATTGATCTTGTGCAACCGCATGTACCTGAGGGTATTCATTTTGTACCTGCTCACCCCCTTGCTGGAACGGAACATTCCGGCCCAAAGTCAGGTTTTGCTGAACTTTTCGATAGTAGATGGTGCCTTTTAACTCCCAACGGAGCCAATAGTATAGCGATACAAAACTTGGCGAATTTTTGGAAGTCTTTAGGAGCTAAAGTTGAGGAAATGGACCCTGATCACCACGATTTGGTTCTGGCGGTTACCAGTCATGCGCCACATTTGATCGCTTATACGATGGTTGGCGTCGCCGATGATTTGAAACGAGTAACGAACTCGGAGGTTATTAACTTTTCGGCCACAGGTTTCAGAGATTTTACCCGTATCGCGGCTAGTGATCCTACGATGTGGCGCGATGTCTTTTTGTCCAACAGAGATGCTACACTTGAAATATTGGGCCGTTTTACTGAAGAGCTATTCGCCTTGCAGCGTGCAATTAGGACTGGAGACGGCGACTTACTTCATGATTATTTTTCTCGTACTCGAAGTATTCGACGTGGCATCATTGAGGCTGGACAAGATACTGACGCTCCCGATTTTGGACGAATAAAAAATAAATAATTTATATGCTTGTAGTTTGTTGTTGTTGATACGGGGATCGTCAACGTACATATTCATGCCTTTCTTGTTTGGACGCTCTGAAAAAAACTTACAGTTTGAGTGGCAGTTTTTAAAAAATTAGGAAATAAAAATGTGGGTGTTTGGATACGGTTCGTTGCTTTGGAATCCTGAATTTAATCCTGTTGAGAGTGTTCGAGCAGATCTCCCTGGCTATACCCGCAGTTTTTGTATGTTATCCATTCATCATAGAGGGACTGAGAAAAAGCCAGGCCTTGTGCTCGCATTGGACGAGTCGGCAGTTGATAACCATTGCATGGGTATGGGACTTCGGGTGGCTGATAACGAAGCAGAGAAAGTTTTGACTGAGCTGCGCAAACGTGAGTTGGTATCCTCTGCGTATCTTGAAAAATGGATCGACCTAAAACTATCTGATGGGCGTCTAGTACCAGCTGTAACGTATGTTGTGGACCGCAATCATCCTCAATACTGTCAGCTTGAATTAACCCATCAAGCTGAGATCATCGCTCAGGCGGCTGGTGGACGAGGTGCAAACTGGGAATATCTAATTAATACTGCTGATTTTCTTCAATCGCTTGGCATTGGGGACCCTGAATTGGATTGGTTAGTAAAAGAAGTAACAAAATTGGGCTATGGAACATAACACCTTGGCTTGGAAACTATTTCACTTTAACGTTTCATCGTAGATTATTGTAGGCAAGGCCACACTCATGAATCAATTTAGCCGAGACCAGAACCCTCAGTTCTCGCAGCCTTTTAGCCAAGTTATCACGATGTTGATTATTGTGACGAGCGTTGGGGTGATCAGCTATCTCGCTTTTCCTAGCATTGGGCCAACATTCCTGGCGAACCCCTACCTGAATGGTTTTATCTTGATGGTGTTCTTTATCGGGGTTGGGACCTGCTTCAATCAAGCCTTATCTTTGATTTATTCGGTACAATGGATTGAAGGCTTTACTACCCAACGTGAGGGGCATGAGAATTCAAAACCACCACAGCTTTTGGCTCCATTAGCTGGTCTATTGAGGGGGCGTGGTGCGCGTACACAATTGGGATCCGCTGCTTCTCGTTCCATTCTTGATAGCATATCCATGCGCATCGACGAACAACGCGAATTAACACGCTACATTACCAATATGCTCATTTTCTTGGGTCTGCTGGGAACATTCTATGGGCTGGCAACTACGGTTCCAGCTTTAGTGAAAACAATCCAATCACTAAGCCCAGCTGAAGGTGAAAGTGTTGTCGACACATTTTCGCGACTGCAAAAAGGTCTTGAAGGGCAGCTAAACGGTATGGGCATTGCCTTTGCATCATCTCTGTTGGGATTGGCTGGGTCGCTCCTAGTCGGTCTGCTTGAGGTGTTCTCTAGCCGGGGTCAAAATAGGTTTTATGGTGAATTAGAAGACTGGCTTTCGTCAATCACACGTGTTGGGTTTGCAGGTGGCGAGGGTGAAGGTACAGGTGAACAGTCTATGCTAGGCGCTATGATGGACCAAATGTCTGAGCAAATGGACGGTATGGCAAGGATGTATTCACAAACAAGCCAAGGCCAAGCTGATGTTGAAACTCATCTAATTAAGCTTACCTCTACAATCGAAAAGTTGACCCATAAACTGGACCAAGGCCAAACGGAGGCGCTGGAACGTGTTGCAGCAAGCCAAGAAAAAATGTTGGCCCGCATGGGACAAGGCGGTGGGGAAGGGTTAGATGCCGAAAGTCGAAGTCGTTTGCGTTCTATAGATGTACAAATGCTCAGGATTTTGGAAGAAGTTTCATCGGGTCGCCAAGAAAGTATAGGCGAGATCCGCAGTGATTTGAATAACTTATCAAAAGCAATCAGCAGCATGGCACGTAGCGCCACAATTGGTCAGAAGTAGGCGGGCAGCATGGCTCTTTCTCGCCGCACTGGTGTTAGGTTCCAAGCCTCAATTTGGCCCGGTTTTGTAGATGCAATGACGGGCCTTCTCTTGGTTCTTATGTTTGTGCTTACAATCTTTATGGTTATTCAATTTGTGTTACAGGAAACCATCAAAGGTCAAGGCTCTGAGCTTGATGTGCTCAGCTCGAGTATTCAACAGAAAGATCTGGAATTATTGAACCTTTCAGATCAGATTTCAACGCTTGGTGTGGCATTAGGCATGGAGCGAGAGTTGGCTATTCGTTTACGCGATGAGGTGGCAAATCTTGATGCTTCTCTTTCAAATGCGCAGGCTGATGGACGTACACAATTAGCTCAAATCAAGGCATTGAAGTCAGAGCGGGATGCAAGTGCTGCCAAGCTAGAAAATGCTAACACTATTATTACAGACTTTGAGCTTCAAGTCGCCGGGCTGCTAGTTTCCCAGCAACAGAAGCAAAATGAAATTAATGACTTCTCCGCTCAGATCTTCCAACTTCAAACGATTCAAGGTCAAGCAAATACTGAAATTTTGGAATTTGAAACTCAGGTCAGTTTGCTATTGTCTGAAAAAACTCAGTATAAAAATGAGATTTTGAATTTTGAAACTCAGATCCAGAAATTAATAGATACACAAATTCAAGACCGCCAAAATATTGAAACAATTGAGGGTGAGCGTGCAAGTCTTCAGCAAACACTTTTAGCCGCTCAAGCCACGATTCAAGAGAAAATTGCGGCTGCCGCATTAGCAAACTCCAAACAGAAATTTATGGATAAGATGATTGCGGACCTAAGTCGCTCTCTTGATCGTAACGAGATCGAATTGAACCGTTTGAGGGGGAGCCTCGATAATAGCGATACTGTTCTCAATGCAAAAGAGATTGAACGTCTGGCTGAAGCAGCGGCTGCAGAACAACTTCGCAAAGAGTTGGAAGGCAGCACGGCGGCTTTATCATCTCTAACTTTACAATTAAATGCTGAACGTGAAAAGGCTGAAGAAACTCTTACGTTGCTTGCGGCGGCCCAAAACGCTGAAAATAATTTAAGCGAAGTCACCGCTGCTGCCCTAACCGAGGTGGAAAAAACAAATGCGCTTTTGGCCGTTTCGCAAGCAGAGCTGAAAAAAGTAAAGGATATTTCATCTGAATCACAACGACAGGCAGTTGTACTCAGCCAAGAAGTGGCAGCGTTGCGTAGTCAGATTAGCTCCTTGCAAATCACGCTTGGTCAAATTGAGAGTGAAGATGAGGCAAAGGGAATAGAAATTGTGAACCTTGGAAAAAGTCTGAACAATGCCTTGGCGCGAGCGGCTTCGGCTGAAAAGAAGAATGCCCAGTTTCTTGCTGCGAAAAATGAACGCTTAGAAGCCGAAGCTGCGATCCTGAAGGCAAAGGCAGAAAGTCTCGAGGGATATAAATCTAAGTTCTTTGGAGAAGTGCGCAAATCATTGGAGGGTCAAAAGGGGGTAAAACTTGTAGGGGATAGGTTTGTCTTTTCGTCTGAAGTCCTGTTTGCATCAGCTGAGGCGGAATTGACTGACCAAGGTAAAAATGAAATTGCCGAGATAGCAGCTCTTATTCAAGGAGCAACACGTAAAATGCCAAACACGATAGATTGGATATTACAAGTTGATGGTCATACCGACAACCAAGCTATCAGCTCGGGCGCACAGTTTGCAGACAACTGGGAGTTGAGCCAAGCGCGAGCCCTCTCCGTTGTTCAGTTTCTAGTGAAGGAGCAAAATATGGACCCTGCGCGGTTATCAGCCAATGGTTTTGCTCAGTTCCAGCCAGTGAATGCGGACAATACGTCTGAAGCAAGGGCGCAAAACCGTCGAATTGAGTTAAAACTGACTGAAAAGCAGAGCTACACAGATTAAGGCCTTTCAGGCCGGCCCAGCCAGCCCAGAAAAAGTTTTTAAATTACTCTGAAATCAACAATGGTGGCTTTTTGTCTTTGTTAGTTATGCGTGCTTTCTGTGGTTCCTCGATACTAAGATTCAATTCGCCAGCTTTTACACCAACTTTTACAATCCCGCCCTTCAGAAGTTTGCCAAACAATAGCTCTTCTGCCAAAGGCTTTTTGATGTGTTCTTGGATGACCCGCCCCAGTGGCCGTGCTCCCATTTTATCGTCGTACCCTTTATCACCTAACCAATCAGCGGCAGCTTTTGTTATTTCAATTGTTACGTTACGATCCATGAGTTGAGCTTCAAGTTGAAGTACAAATTTTTCAACTACTTGCGCAATCACATCGCGACTGAGAGGCGCAAAGCTTACTATTGCATCAAGGCGGTTACGGAACTCTGGTGTAAAGGTCCGCTCAATAGCTGCGGTATCTTCGCCTTCACGACGATCACGTCCGAAACCAATGGCGGCTTTTGACATTTCAGACGCACCTGCATTTGATGTCATGATCAAAACAACATTGCGGAAGTCGGATGTGCGCCCATTGTGATCTGTCAATTTGCCATGATCCATGACTTGCAGTAAAATATTGAAAACATCGGGATGCGCTTTTTCGATTTCGTCTAGCAACAAAACGCAATGTGGGTTTTGATCTACGCCATCCGTCAACATCCCGCCCTGATCAAAGCCAACGTAGCCGGGAGGCGCACCAATCAAACGGCTAATTGCATGCTTCTCCATGTACTCTGACATATCGAACCGAATAAGTGGGACTCCCAGGCTGTCCGCCAACTGTTTGGCAACTTCTGTTTTTCCGACCCCTGTGGGTCCCGCAAACAAGTAGTTTCCAATAGGTTTTTCTGGCTCACGCAGCCCTGCGCGCGACAACTTAATCGCTGAAGAAAGCGCCTCTATTGCGGGATCTTGTCCAAATACAACCCGTTTTAAACCTGCTTCTAAATCCCGTAAAATTTCCGCATCATCTTTTGATACAGTTTTTGCAGGAATACGCGCAATTTTGGCGACAACAGCTTCAATTTCCTTGACGCCAATAGTTTTCCGCCGTTTGCTCTCAGTAACTAGATGTTGTGCGGCGCCTGCCTCATCAATCACGTCGATAGCTTTATCGGGTAATTTACGGTCATTAATGTAACGGGCTGCAAGTTCTACAGCTATTTTGATGGCTTCTGCTGTATATTTTATATCATGGTGTTCTTCAAAATAGGGTTTAAGCCCTTTGAGGATTTTAATACTATCCTCAACGGAAGGTTCCACGACATCAATTTTTTGAAATCTGCGCGATAAAGCGCGATCTTTCTCGAAATGCTGACGAAACTCTTTGTATGTGGTTGAACCCATGCACCGAAGTTTGCCGCCCTGCAGAGCGGGTTTAAGTAGGTTCGATGCATCCATGGCCCCACCAGAAGTAGCACCAGCGCCAATTATAGTGTGGATTTCGTCAATGAAGAGTACTGCATCAACGTGGTCTTCCATTTCAGTCATTACCCCTTTGAGGCGTTCTTCAAAGTCACCGCGATAGCGTGTACCGGCCAGAAGAGCCCCCATATCAAGAGAATAGATTGTTGTTTTTGAGAGGATTTCAGGAATTTGACCTTGTACGATCTTGCGCGCCAGGCCTTCGGCAATAGCCGTTTTGCCAACGCCAGGATCACCGACTAAAAGTGGGTTATTTTTGCGCCTGCGACATAGAACTTGGACACATCGTTCGACCTCACTGTTGCGCCCAATCAAAGGGTCAACATCGCCTTGAGAGGCTTTGGCGTTCAGATCAACGCAGTACTTGCTCAATGCAGTTTCATTTTCTTCTGTGTCAGGAGCGTCCTCACCGAATAGGGCTTCGTCATCCTCAGCGCCAACAACGGGGCGACTTTCGACGAAGTTGGGGTCTTTCGCAACGCCGTGGGCGATAAAGTTTACCGCATCGTAGCGGGTCATTTCCTGTTCCTGTAAGAAGAATGCAGCGGTGCTTTCGCGTTCAGCAAAAATTGCAACCAAAACATTTGCGCCGGTCACTTCTGTGCGACCCGAGGATTGAACATGGATCGCCGCACGTTGTATCACCCGTTGAAAAGCTGCGGTTGGCACGGCCTCTGAGCCTTCAGCTTCTGTTATCAATTCCCTGAGGTCGTCTTCGATAAAATCTGTCAGCTGCTTTCGCAAGATTTTAACGTCAACCGAACATGCCCGCATCACTTTTACCGCGTCTGGTTCATCGATCAACGCAAGTAATAAATGTTCCAATGTTGCCAATTCATGTTGCCTCGCGTTCGCTGCTGCTAACGCTTCGTGGATGGCGTGTTCCAAAGTATTTGAAAATGATGGCACGCTTCTCTCCTTCAAGTATTGCGGTCATGTTAACCGCTGTTACCCCTAGACTTCGGTTTTCTGCGCCAACCTTCAAGGGGGTTAGGTGTATTTTTTGGTATAATTTTTCAAACTCATACAATAATTAGCGCTTATTTGATCAAAAGTTATCTTTTTTAGCTCGGATTGTGGCAAAAACCTTCGCGGCCGGAGCGCCTAACATGCCGATGGCGGCTTGTAATGCTTGATCATCGGCACGCAAAAACGGGTTCGTTTGTAGCTCATCAGAAAGCAAACTCGGGACTGTGCGTCGACCCTCGGATAAATCCTTTGCTATTCGGGATGCGCGTGTGGCGACGGCCCGATTATCTTCATTCAGGGATAATGCAAATGCCATATTGTTGCTGGTGTACTCATGCCCAGAATAAACTAGTGTGTTTGCGGGCAAGTTACGCAGTTGAAGAAGACTATCCCACATCTGTTGAGGACTGCCTTCGAATAATCTTCCACACCCCATGGCCATTAAACTATCTGCGGTAAACACAGCGTTTATGGCCTCTATATGCAAGGCGAGGTGTCCGATTGTGTGGCCGGAAACATCATAAATTTGGCCAGTAAATCCAGCTAATTCGACTGTTTGGCCGGCCGTGACTGCAAGATCCAGGTCCGGAAGACGATATTTATCGTTTAATGCCCCAATAACTTTGGTATTTGGGCGCGATTTCAAGGCCGTTAAACCTGACTGCAAATCTGACAGTCCGTCAATGTGGTCCCCATGGTGGTGAGTAATAAAAATATCACACGAAGTGATGTCGAAGGTTTTTAGTATATCCAATATTGGTGTGGCGTCCGGGACGTCTACAACAAGAGCAGAGCGTTGCGCCTTGTTATAGATCACAAAAGCATAATTGTCCGCCAAACATGGAATGGTGTGAATCTCGATATTTTGATTAACCATGGTAATCTCATTTCTTTTTGGTAGCATTGTTTTAACCTTAATCGACAGAAATGGAACTGCAATGCATTTGGATGTGCGCGAATTGCGGGAATTTTATTACAGATCGGCTTTGGGGCGATCAGTGCAACGAATGGTCCGAAGTCAAGTGAGCCGTTTGTGGCCTAACGCAAAGGACCAAACCGTTGTGGGATACGGGTTTGCTGTTCCCATGTTACGTCCGTTTTTGAAAGACGCGCGGCGGTTAACCGCTTTAATGCCAGCACAACAGGGTGTTATGCATTGGCCAACAGGTTTGCCTAATTGTTCGGTTCTTTGTGAAGAAACACGTTGGCCCGTAGAAACCGGTTCAGTACATAAACTTCTTGTTCTGCATGGTCTGGATACTTCTGAGCATTCAGCTGCGGTATTGGAAGAGTGCTACCGCATTTTAGATCCTGGTGGGAGGGCTATATTCATCGTCCCAAACCGTGCGAGCCTTTGGTCACGACGGGAGGGAACGCCATTCTCATTTGCGAGACCTTTTACTGCAGGACAACTAGAGTCTCGATTAAAATGGCATGGGTTTTTGCCCTACAAACACGTAACGGCACTTTATCAACCACCGTGGCGTCAAAAGTTTTGGCGACGTATGGCTCAACCAATTGAAAATATCGGACAAAAAATACCCGCATGGAGAGGAGGAGGCGTTTTAATTCTTGAAGTTGGTAAACAAATCCCAAGGCCTACACGCCCGGGTCTGGGCCAAATAATCGCTAAGCCATTAGGTGTTTTAGAGGGCATAAAGCGCCCGGAACCGGTTTCTACCCATATTTAAAAGTTACTGTTTTTTTTGATAGATTCTGTAGTTACGCAAAAAATTTCTTTGCACAATGGGTCGCAACTTTGCCAAATCCTCACTTTTAAAAGTATTTTATGTCCAATTTAGTGTCTCATTGGCATTGCAGCAAACGAAACCCTCTGCTAAACGGCAATCGATTTTGGCGACATTTTTTGTATGGCGCTCAACCAAGGCTGCGTCTAATAAGACTGGCAAGCATCAAGAGGGCTATCTTTGTCTGAACCAACATCGATCTCGTCTGGTATCGCGAGCCGCTATGCAACAGCGGTTTTTCAGCTTGCCAAGGAAGACAAAAAATTGAAGCAGTTAGAAGCTGACGTAGATGTGCTCCAAAGAGCAGTTAATGAAAGCCCCGATCTCCAATCTCTAATCTCGTCGCCCCTGTATTCTCGGTCTGAAATGGAGAATGCGATTGTGGCTGTTGCAGAGGCCATGAAGCTTCAGCCTTACATGTCAAACACACTTGCACTTATGGCCTCTAAGCGCCGCTTGTTCGTTTTACCAAGCCTATTAGGCGCATTGCGGTCTCGGATCGCCAAAGAAAAGGGAGAAGTTACTGCTGAAGTTGCTTCTGCCAAGGCGTTGACTAAGACGCAGGCCACGAAACTGGCTAAAACACTCAAGGCTCAACTAGGCAGTGACGTGAAAATTCAAGCGACCGTTGATGAGACTCTCATTGGTGGGATCGTTGTTAAAGTAGGCTCGAAGATGATTGATACGTCAATCCGCTCCAAGCTCAATGCACTTCAGAACACAATGAAAGAGGTCGGATAAATGGCGATCGAAGCTGCAGAAATTTCTGCGATCCTTAAGGATCAGATTAAGAACTTTGGCCAAGAAGCTGAAGTTGCTGAGGTAGGCCGCGTACTCTCCGTAGGAGATGGTATTGCGCGCGTATTTGGTCTTGATAACGTTCAAGCTGGTGAAATGGTGGAATTCCCAGGGGGCATCCAAGGGATGGCGCTTAACTTAGAGGCTGACAACGTTGGTGTTGTGATCTTCGGGACGGACCGTGACATCAAAGAGGGAGACACGGTCAAGCGCACCAATGCGATTGTGGATGTTCCCGTTGGTCCAGAGTTGTTAGGCCGTGTTGTTGATGGTCTTGGTAATCCGCTCGATGGCAAAGGCCCGATTAAAACAAAGTTGCGAAGCCAGGCTGACGTAAAGGCCCCCGGTATTATTCCGCGGAAATCAGTTCATGAGCCAATGGCGACTGGGCTTAAATCTGTAGATGCAATGATACCAATTGGGCGCGGGCAGCGTGAATTGATCATTGGGGACCGCCAGACTGGTAAAACAGCCGTGGCACTCGATACGATCTTGAATCAAAAATCTATTAACGATGCTGCAACTGACGACACGGGCAAGTTGTACTGCGTTTATGTCGCGATAGGTCAAAAGCGCTCTACAGTTGCTCAACTGGTTAAGAAGCTGGAAGAATCTGGCGCGATTGAATACTCAATCATTGTTGCCGCTACTGCTTCTGATCCAGCTCCAATGCAGTTTCTAGCACCCTATGCTGCGACCTCGATGGCTGAATACTTCCGCGACAATGGCAAGCATGCTCTGATTATTTATGATGATTTGTCAAAGCAAGCCGTATCCTATCGACAAATGTCATTGTTGCTCCGCCGGCCTCCAGGACGCGAGGCATATCCTGGTGATGTTTTCTATCTTCACTCTCGTTTGCTTGAGAGGTCTTCAAAATTGAACGAAGATAATGGATCAGGTTCTTTGACTGCTTTGCCGATTATTGAAACTCAAGGTGGTGACGTTTCTGCGTTTATCCCAACAAATGTAATTTCGATCACAGATGGTCAGATATTTTTGGAAACAGAATTGTTCTACCAAGGTATCAGGCCGGCCGTAAACACAGGTTTATCAGTTTCTCGTGTTGGATCTTCAGCGCAAACGAACGCGATGAAATCTGTTGCGGGTCCAGTTAAATTAGAATTGGCTCAGTATCGTGAAATGGCTGCCTTTGCTCAGTTTGGCTCAGACCTTGATGCGGCTACACAGCAGTTGCTCAACCGCGGAGCACGTTTGACTGAGTTGATGAAACAAGCACAGTACTCACCGCTCTCAAATGCTGAGATCGTATGTGTGATTTATGCAGGTACAAAGGGCTATCTCGACAAAATCGAAGTTTCGGATGTAAGCCGTTTTGAAGCGGGTCTTCTTGCACACTTGCGTGGCAAAGCTAGCGATGTTTTGGATATGATTACGAAAGACGATCCAAAGATCAAAGGTGATGCAGAAGTGCAAATTAAAGCTGCGTTGGACGATTTCGCCGCAGATTTCGCGTAAGGGGACTGGCAAATGCCGAACCTTAGTGACCTAAAAAATAGGATCGCGTCGGTCAAATCGACCCGCAAGATCACAAAGGCGATGCAAATGGTCGCCTCAGCCAAATTGCGCCGTGCCCAAGATGCTGCGCAGGCTGGAAGACCCTACGCAGAGCGTTTCAATGCTGTGATGGCTGGATTGGCGGCTTCCGTGGGAACAACTGCTGGCGGGCCAAAGCTATTGGCAGGCACCGGATCTGATCAAACCCATCTGTTGGTTGTTATGACTTCGGAGCGTGGTTTGTGCGGTGGCTTCAACTCGAATATTGCAAAGATGGTACGTTTGGCAACTAAAAAGCTGCTTGCCGAAGGTAAAGCCGTAAAGATTATAACTGTGGGCAAAAAAGGCCGTGACGCCCTGCGTCGAGACTTTGGTGATAAATTTGTTGACCATGTTGATTTATCTGATGTGAAACGCGTCGGATACAACAATGCCGCTGGTATTGCAGAACAAGTGTTAAGCCGATTTGACGCTGGTGAATTTGATGTCGCAACTATTTTCTTTTCAGAATTTATTAGCATCATCAACCAGGTGCCTACTGAAGTGCAGGTTATCCCAGCAAAATTCGAGTTGGCTGACGCTGAAAGTACTGTATACGATTACGAACCTAGCGAAGAAGGCATTCTTGCTGATTTGCTTCCACGGGCGGTTGCGACACAAATTTTTACAGCCTTGCTAGAAAATGGGGCATCCGAGCAGGGTGCGCGTATGTCAGCAATGGATAACGCCACACGCAACGCTGGTGACATGATTGAAAAACTGACGATCCAATATAACAGATCGCGTCAGGCTAAGATCACCAACGAGCTTATAGAAATTATTTCGGGCGCAGAAGCGCTCTAGAACCGGAGAAACAGCATGGCAAATTCAAAAGGCAAAATCACTCAAGTGATCGGCGCCGTTGTTGACGTTCAATTCGATGGCGATCTGCCGCAGATTTTGAACTCCTTGACGACAACTAACAACGGCAAAAAGCTTGTTTTGGAAGTTGCTCAGCACTTAGGCGAAAGTACGGTGCGGACAATTGCAATGGATGCAACTGAAGGTCTGGTTCGCGGTCAAGAGGTTGCAGACACAGGTGGTCCAATTACTGTACCAGTTGGCAAAGCTACGCTGGGACGGATTCTTAACGTGGTAGGTGAACCCGTCGATGAAGGTAAACCCCTTGGTAAAACAGACCGTCGCGGGATACACCAAGATGCCCCAGCTTTCTCTGAGCAGTCTACTGAATCAGAAATTTTAATAACAGGTATCAAAGTTATCGACCTTTTAGCTCCCTACACCAAAGGAGGTAAAATCGGTCTTTTCGGTGGTGCTGGTGTTGGTAAAACAGTTTTGATCATGGAATTGATCAACAATATTGCGAAGGTGCATTCAGGTGTGTCTGTTTTCGCTGGTGTTGGTGAGCGTACACGTGAAGGTAATGACCTTTACCATGAGATGATTGAAGGTGGCGTTATCGTCCCTGATGATCTTGAGAAATCTAAGATATCTTTGGTTTACGGCCAAATGAACGAGCCTCCTGGTGCGCGCATGCGGATTGCTTTAACAGGTTTGACACTTGCTGAGCAATTCCGTGATGATACAGGTTCAGATGTTTTGTTCTTTGTTGATAACATTTTCCGCTTTACACAAGCTGGATCAGAAGTTTCCGCTTTGCTTGGCCGTATTCCCTCTGCTGTGGGCTACCAGCCAACTTTGGCAACCGATATGGGCGCCATGCAAGAGCGTATTACATCGACCAAGTCTGGTTCGATTACTTCTGTGCAGGCCGTTTATGTTCCTGCTGATGACTTGACTGACCCCGCGCCGGCTACATCTTTTGCTCACTTGGACGCAACAACGGTTTTGGATCGTTCGATTTCTGAAAAAGGCATTTATCCAGCGGTTGACCCTCTTGGTTCCACATCACGTCTTCTTGATCCATTGATCATTGGTGAAGAGCACTACAAAGTTGCAACAGAAGTACAGCAAGTTCTACAGCGCTATAAATCTTTACAGGATATCATTGCTATTTTAGGCATGGATGAGCTTTCGGAAGACGATAAAGTTGCTGTTGCTCGGGCTCGCAAGTTGGAGCGCTTCTTGTCTCAGCCTTTTGATGTAGCGAAAGTGTTTACGGGTTCAGACGGAGTTCAGGTTCCTTTGGAAAAAACAATTGCGTCTTTTAAAGCAGTTGTGGCTGGTGAATACGATCATCTTCCAGAAGGAGCATTCTACATGGTGGGTGATATAGATGAGGCTGTTGCTAAGGCCGAGCGTATGGCGGCGGACGCAGCGTAATGGTAGATACTTTGAACTTTGACCTGGTTAGTCCTGAACGAAGCGTTGCTTCGTTTTCGGCAACTGAGGTTCAGATTCCTGGCTCAGAGGGCGAAATGACGGTTATGCCGAACCATGCTCTTGTTCTTACTACGCTTAGGCCTGGCGTATTGTCGGTTGGTAGCATTGATGGTGTGACAGACTACGTTGTGACAGGCGGGTTTGCAGAAGTTACAGCTTCAGGTGTAACCGTTCTCGCGGAACGCGCTATAATAAAGTCTGACATAACACAATCTGATCTGAACGGCATTATAAGTAGCTTTAAAGCGGATTTAGATAATGCAAACGAAGAAATGCATGACGCCGCACGTAAGGCTTATGCTGATGTTATAGCGCTGGCTGCTGCGCTAGGTATGTCCGTGGCTTAATTAACCTGTATAAAAGCTAGCAAAGGGCTCCTTTTTGATTTTAAGCAATTAATAATTAGGGTCTTTTAAGATGATATCGAAAATACTCCTACACAGGCGCTTGCTTTAGTAATTTAATATTTATTATTTATCTGAGGTTCTGCGCTAATAGCCATGTTTACTGATTAAGTGCATCATAGCGGGTATTGAACTTTATAATATAGCCCTGCTTTCTATCAATCGCAGTCGTATATGCCTTCATAGATAGCTGACAGTGTTTCTGTTGAGAAAAGAGACGAAACAGAGGTGCCATTCCAAGTGTTCATGATCGCTTGAGCAAACATGGGCGCCGTAGGCACAATCCGAATATTTGGAGCGTTCTTAACATCCTCAGTTGCTTCAATCGTATCTGTGATTACCAGGTTTTTCATGGATGATTTTGTGATCCGTTCAACAGCCGGACCTGACAAAACGCCATGTGTAATATATGAATGTACCTCTTGTGCACCGTTTTGCATTAAAACATCGGCGGCCTTGCAAAGCGTCCCTGCTGTGTCGACAATATCGTCAACAATCAAGCAAGTTTTGCCCTCAACATTGCCGATAACCTTCATTTCTGCGATTTCGCCTGGTTTCTCGCGACGTTTATCCACTATGGATAAAGGGGCACCAATGCGTTGGGCTAAATCACGTGCTCGAGCAACACCGCCAACATCTGGTGAAACAACCATAAGATTTTTTATTTTGTTCTTGAAATTGTGTTTTACATCGAGGGCGAACACGGGAGATGCGTAGAGGTTATCCACTGGAATATCAAAAAATCCCTGGATTTGTGTTGCATGCAAATCAAGTGTTAGTACGCGCTCTATACCTGCTCCTTCGAGCATGTTTGCAACTAGTTTAGCAGTTATCGGCGTTCTTGCCTTGCTGCGCCGATCTTGACGCGCATAGCCAAAATAGGGAATGACTGCGGTAATTCTGCTTGCAGATGACCGCTTTAATGCATCCGCAATAATCAAGAGCTCCATCAGAGCATCGTTGGCGGGGCGTGATGTCGGCTGAATGATGAACATATCTTCGTCCCGAACGTTCTCATATACCTCTACAAAGATTTCTCCGTCATTAAATCGTTCAACGCGTGCATCAACCAAGCCAAGATTCATTCCACGGTGCATCGACATCCGCCGGGCTACCGAACGCGCTAATGAAAGGTTTGAGTTTCCTGAAATAAGCTTAGGTTCATCTAAAGATGCCATGTCGTATATCTCCAACGTAGCGGCGATTACGACTCGCCTTATGTTGACACGGCTTAACATGAGGTTACCAATCGTCACAGCTTAGATATCTAAAAAGGCGGTAAAAATGACTAAAATCACATATTTTTTCGCAACTATCTCTCCTTATACCTATTTGGCTGGTCTTCGATTAGAAAAAATTGCTGTGAAGCATCGTGCGTCTATTGAATATCGGCCGATGGATTTGATGAGTGTGTTTTCACGTACTGGCGGCGTACCACCAAAAGACCGTCATGTCAGTCGAATTGAAATGCGCGCGCAAGAGCTTGAGCGGCAGGCAAAAAAATTGAATATGCCATACAATTTAAAGCCGTCGTATTTCCCAGTTAATATGGCTCCGTCCTCGTATGCTTTCATTTCGGCTTCGCGGCACGGGGATGGTGATCTTGGCGCCTTGGCCTTTGGTCTTACCCGAGCAGTTTGGGCCGAAAACAAAGATATCAGTGACCCAAAGGTTATTAGTGAATGTTTGAAAGCTGCTGGATTTGATGGGGATTTGGCTGACAAAGATATGCTTGGAGCAGCCGAACAATACTCTAAGAATACGGAAGAAGCTGTAGCTTCTGGTGTTTTTGGCGCCCCATTTTATATTACTGACACGGATCAACGGTTCTGGGGTCAAGACCGTCTTGAGGACCTTGATTTGATCTTGTCGGGAGCTCTTTAACCGCAAAGATTATGGCGATGCCATCATTATGGGTGATCCTCGTATTTGGAGGTTCCGCTAACTTAAACCTTGATGTTGGGCCGGCGCCAAGTTGTCTTCGACGTGCTGTTGACTGGACGCCTGTTAATAAAGCGCTGCGAGGCGCAATACATGGATCTCAGCCTTGCAGAATATTGAGGAACTGCTCCACACTTTCGGCGCTCGCGGACCAATCTGTAACCACTCTTGCTGGCAGAAACTCATCCAGTGGGCCATTAGTATGATCGCCGGCTCTCACTTCATATAAGGCGCCTGCGGCGTGTAGCCTTTGGTGAGCCGCTCGAGTCCAATGAGCAAAAATCATGTTAGCGCGTGGCTCAAAGTCTAGCTGTACGTTAGGAATTTTTTTCATGCCATGCGCAAGTTGAGCGCAGGCATGGTTGGCTTTTAGCGCCATCTCGACCCAGAGGCCATTCTTTAAATAGGCCTGCATTTGCGCAGCCAAGAAACGGTGTTTCGAGAATAGATGAGCACCGCGCTTGCGCCTCAGTTCAAACTCTTTCGCATGTTTAGAATCAAAGAATATTACCGCCTCTACTGCCATTAAGCCATTTTTTGTGCCGCCGAATGTTACAGCGTCAATACCGGCTTTCCAGGTCATCTCAGCGGCCGTACAGCCCAGAGTCTGCATGGCATTTGCAAAGCGTGCGCCGTCCATATGTATCTGCAGGCCAAATTCCTTCGCTATCGCAGAAATTGCTTTGATTTCGCTAAGGTCATAAATTGTACCTCGTTCTGTGGCCTGAGTAAGAGAAACAGGGCCGCGTTGTGGACCATGCACACCTCTTGTTTCTTCGGCCAGTATCGCCAAGCGCAGGTTTTCAGTAGTCATCTTTGCATTGGGACCATCAACCACTGTCAACTTTGAGCCCCCTGAGTAAAATTCAGGTGCGTTGCACTCGTCCTGATGAATATGTGCATAGCGGTGGCAAAAAATTGTCTCCCAAGGGTTTGAAAGTGTAGCAAGTATAAGTGAATTTGCTGCGGTCCCCACCGAGACTAGGAATACAGAGGCATTTGGTGCTTCAAATACATCTCGAACTTTCTGAGAGACCTGTTCTGAGAGATTGTCGCGTCCGTATGGAAGTGCATAGCCATCATTGGCTTCGATCAGCGCTCGTAAAACATTAGGGTGAACTGGGCCTGTATTATCTGATGCAAAATTCATTTTTTAATTCTCAATTACGTAGTTGTCCCACTCGTCTTCTGGGACTTCGAATTCTGGAATCGTCCAGCCCTGCACTGAAATGCCAGCATCATGGACTGATTGTGGCGTTCCCGTTTTTAACGGATGCCATTCAGGTATTTCGCCGCCTTCGTATAAAAGCTTATATGCGCAAGTCTTTGGCAGCCAATAGGCATGCTGCGCAATAGTCTCTGGCGTCATACGAATACATTCTGGGACAAAATTATGACGAATTACGTATTGTGAGCAGCGACAGCTTTCATTATCGAGTAAGCGGCAGGCCAGTCTAGTCAAGGCAACTTGACCTGTATCTGGATCTTCAAGCTTATTAAGGCAGCATCTACCACAGCCGTCGCACAGCGCTTCCCATTCAGTGTTTGTCATTTTTTCAAGAGGGATGTTTTCCCAAAATTTTGATCGCAACCCTTTGCGAGAAGCCGGATCACTCATAATGCTGCCAAGCTTGTTCGGGCTTGCGTGCAATCCGCGTCCATTTGAGAAATCAAAGCGTCTAAATCATCAAAGGTTTCTTCGCCCCGTAGGTATTCGACCAACCCGACCGAGAGCGTTTCTCCATAAAGATCACCTACGAAATCAAAAAGAAATGTTTCACAATTAGGATAATTTTCGCCAAACATTGGTCGAACGCCCAAGGATGCCGCACCGTGGTAGCTACCAGCATGTGGACCGGTCAGAATATCTACCAGAACAGCATAAACGCCAAACGCGGGGGGTTGTAGACCCTCGATCGACATGTTTGCGGTTGGATACCCTAACTCTCGGCCACGTTTTTCCCCATGTTTGACAAGGCCTTCGATCCGATGCCAATGTCCTAGCATCGCGGCTGCTTTGCCTGGGTCGCCATTAGATAGCGCGTTGCGGATGTTGGTTGAACTGATTACCTGCTGGCCAAGATTTTTCTGATCTGCAACAGTTACGCCGAAACCAAAATCAACTGCATGTTTAGCCAAGGTTGTAACATTTCCGAGTCGACCTTTGCCAAAGCAAAAATCGGTACCTACAACCACGTGTCTCAAGCTCAATGCATCTTTTAAAATATTTTTTGAGAAGGCTGCGTCGGTCAGATCACAGAGCGCCTGATCAAAAGGCAACTCAAACACAATATCAACACCTAATTTTTCGAGTCGGCGCGCACGGGCATCAGCATTCATGAGCCGAAATGGAGCAAGATCTCTACCCATTTTTTCTGCAAAAAAGACACGTGGATGAGGCTCAAAGGTGAGGACGCCTAAAGGTGCATTCCGCTTTTTAGCTTCTGTTCGGGCTAAATCAATAACAGCTTGGTGACCTAGATGAACTCCGTCAAAATTTCCTATAGCCACAGCCGCTCCGTGGGCATCGCTTGGAATGGAATATGTCTGAAAACGCTGCATAAAAATTTCCTACCGTGCTCGGTTGATTAGAGCAAGAAGCGCGTGAATTTTGGAAGGGATTTATTTTAAAAAGATTTAGTCAAATTTTCGAGATGGCGCTAGCACAGTGGCTTCGCCAACTAAAATCTTTTTTCCGTTAACCAAACAGCGGGTGTCCATGCTAACTCTGCGTCTTCTGAGGTCAATATTGGTTACTTCGACTTCCGCTGTCACCCGATCGCCAGGCCTTACTGGGCCTAAGAACTTTAAAGATTGCCCTAAGTAAACTGTGCCATGCCCAGGGAGCTGTTCACCAATGACTGCCGAGATCAATCCAGCTGTTAGCATTCCATGCGCAATGCGACCCTCAAAAATAGTATCGTTGGCATAATCGTCGTCCAAATGTACTGGATTATGGTCTGTTGATATTTCAGCAAACATTTCGATGTCACGATCTGTTACCACTTTATGTAAATAACGCATCATACCAATTTCAATATCTTCTATACAGATCGTGCCGCGGGGCATATTATCTAACATCTTTCGCCTCAAAGTAATTTTACGCACTTATTAGGTATTTATACGCAATTTTATTGCTTGGTGAAAGGGCTATATGATACCAAATTTAACGAAATTTGCCTATTGAGTAGGTTGCACTAATCATTTCAGCATCCAAATAAGCCTTTAAGGCCTTTGGGTCTGGTTGTTCGACTGTTTTCGTTTCGGCAGCAGCCAAACCACCAGTAATAAACAGCGAATCAAGACCTTCGCCCATGGCTCCGCTGATATCCGTGGTAATTCCATCGCCGACACACAGAATACGGTTATCCGAAATAGTTTTTCCTAAAGCTACGAGACGTTTTCGGGCTAAGTTGTAAATTGGTGGGTGCGGCTTGCCTAAGTAGAGGCTTTCGCCACCCATTTCCGTATATAATTTTGCTAAAGCGCCGGCGCACCATTCGCGCGTCTCACCCCTGTCGACTACCACGTCTGGGTTTGCACATAACAACTTTAAGCCTTTTGTCTTTGCGAGCAAAAGTTGTGGCCGCATTTCTTCGGGATTTGCCATTGGATCAAAAGGACCACAGCAAACGATACCCTCAGCCTTTTCGAGTGGCACTTGAGTGATCTGGATGGGGTCTTTGATCAAATCCAGTGGGCTAAAAAAAACTTGATCATGAGGTTGACCAATCATGAAGACTTTCTTGCCAATAGCACCACTAAACATTGCAGCCCGTGCGCTATCGCCAGATGTTGCTATACCGTCATATGCGTTAGCTGGAACGCCAATGTGTTCAAGTTGATGCTGGACAGGGTGGCATGGGCGGGGTGCATTGGTGACTAGCATGACAGTGCCGCCTTTTTTGCGAAATGCTTGCATCGCAGTGATGGCTGGTTGAAAGGGTGTCACCCCATCATGAACACATCCCCAGAGATCGCAAAATAAAGCATCGTAACGATCAGAAATTTCTGCTAACGATGAGATAATTTTTGTCATAACCAATCCTTTTCAAGGAATTAAATTTTTAGGTTTGGGATGATCTGCTTTTTACGACTCATAATGCCAGGCAGCACAACAAGATCACCATCAACGATCGCACCAAAAGAGTTTTGGGCGACAGACTTTGTCATATTATTAGGAATAAGCATTGTTGCCTGTTCCTTAAGAATATCGACTACAAAAAGTAAAACCTGATCAACGCTGTCCTCTTGGGCAACATCAGTCATAGCCGCCATCAAGCTATTTTTGCGATCAAGGATCATTCTGGGTGATGTTGTTTCCAAAACTGAAATCCTAAATTTTGTTCCATGGACTTCGTATTTTTTACTGTCCATCCGCAACAGCTCTGCATCGGAGAATTCTGAAACATCAGATTTGGCAGCAAACATCTCATTTGCATAATCCACGATAGAAAGTTTTAGTTCATCGGCGAGCTTAATCGCCAAATCCTTATCTGTTTCTGTTGTTGTCGGGCTTCTGAATTCCAAAGTGTCAGATAAAATACAAGACAGCATCGCACCTTTAATTGCGTCCGGCATTTGTACCGTGTAATCGCCCATTAAATTATGCATTATAGTAGCCGTGCAAGCTAATGGGCGAATAGTAATGCTAATGGCGCCTTTGGTCTCAATGCCACCGACCAGTTTGTGGTGATCGATGATCGCCCGGATATTGGCATTGTTAATGTTTTCTGGCAGTTCAGCCGGGTTGTTCGTATCAACAATGATCACTGTTTCATCATCTGCCACATCCAAATGATCTCAGGTGTCTCAAAACCCCAACGTTTCAACATAAAGGCGGCTTCGGTATTGGGTCTTCCCAAAAGGACGGGCTTGGCGTCTTGGTTTTTCATCTCGTTTAGGTACCATGCCCAGATAATTGGACTACCGGTACTGTCTGTGTCAGGTGATTTGTGGCCAAATATTTTGATCATTACGAAACCTCTTTAACTAACATTTTCGAGTTCTTATAGGACGCAAAATTTATGTTGTCACCCAGCTAAGGTTGGACCTTGTATCGCATTTAAGGCATAATAAGATTATGAAAGAAAGTGCTCTATACGCTCCTGTGAAAAACTATTTTCAATCTCAAGGTTTTGAGGTGAAGGGAGAGGTTGGTGCGGCTGATGTCATGGCCGTGCGTGGGTCGGAGCCTCCTGTTATTGTCGAATTGAAGTTGGGATTTTCGCTTGTTTTGTATCACCAAGCCTTGGAGCGACTGAGGGTTGCGGATGACGTTTATATTGCAGTTTTAAGGCCGGAAGGTAGAGCTGGATTTAATCGACTAAAGGCCAATATTTCAATGTGTAGACGACTTGGGATTGGGCTATTGACTTTGAGGGCACGCGATCATTTTTTGGAGGTACATTGCGTACCTGGCCCCTATGCTCCGCGTAAGTCCAAGAAAAAGGCAACCCAAATGGTGCGTGCCTTTGAGCGTCTTGAGGGTGATCCAAACCTCGGTGGTGCAACTCGCCATGGTTTAGTCACAGGATACAGGCAGGATGCGCTGAAATGTGCTGCATATCTTGCAACAACTGGGCCAGAAAAGGGAGCTGTTTTAGCCAGAGCTACGGGAGTGCCAAAAGCTACCTCGATAATGCGTAATAATGTTTATGGTTGGTTCGAAAAGCTTGAAAAAGGCATTTATGGATTAACACCGCAAGGCCGTCAGGGCCTGGAAGATTGGGCGCATAGCTTGAAGACAATTAGCCCTTAAAGTTCAAATAAATCTGGTGGATGACGTGACAGCCGTTTGGCTCCAGAGGCTATCACTTCCACTGAATGTCCTAAACACATGGCATGACCACTATTACTGTCCATTAATATCATATGAAGAAAAAATAACTGTCGTTCATGTATAAGCGTAGCGTTTCCTTGATAAAAATTGGGAAATCGACCCAAATTGGATTATGAGTTGCGCCCATTGCATAGCCACAAGCGTTCAATCGAGCATGGACCAAACCAGCTTTGTCTAAGACCCGCGCATGGGCTGTGAAAACATCCCCCATGGGCTGCCCTGGCTTTATAGCGACTTCGGAAGCGTCTAGGGCTTCGAGAAGAACCGCGTGCATATAACGGTGCTTCTGGTCAGCTGTTTCAACAATTAAGGTTTCCATTATTGTAGCATGGAAGCGAGCATAAGCGCCGGACCGCTCCAAGGTCATCTGATTTTGCTTTTCGAGATGTATACGGCCAGAGGCATAATGGCACAAAAGAGCTCTTTGATCTTACTAATGATGAAATCATTGTCTTCATAATCGCCACCACCTCGAAAAACAGCACCCTGCATGTCAGCCAAAATATCGCCCTCAAAAGCCCCTGCTCGCGTCGCGGCTGGAGCGGCATCCAGCGCATCATCTGAAGGAGTCGCGGCACGACGGTGCATCTCTAATTCACCTGAGGATTTATCTTGACGTAATTACGAGATGATTGAATCACCATTCATTAAGGTCTGATCGAAAACTTCCACAACTCTTTGGCCATTGAAAAAAGTTAGGCCGGGTGTTTTGGCCTCCATTGCGATGTTGCGATCATACCCCAATTGAGACACTAAAGCGCGGGGATTGCTCGAGTGGGATAAGCCTTTAACATCTTTCCAAATATGGATCTGTTCATCACTGAAGGTAGGCGTTTGTTGTGCTTGGCGTAAATCGGGCTTCCGGGTCAGCAAATTTAGTTTTCCGTCTGCGCCAAGGATTAGACACTGAAACATCGCAAAACCGAGGGTTTCATAACCACAAATTCAGCAATGGCTTTTGGGAGCAAACATTAATAAAGCATCACAGCCGCGAGCGGCTACAGCAGCGGTAGCCTTTTTAAGACGAATTTTATATCCACAGTATGTGAGATGATAGGGCACAAAGTTTCCTCCGCTTTTGTGCGCGATGTATCATCCAATTTAATTGCTCAACGGCCAATTTAATGGCCTCTCTTGTTGTTTAGCAGTTTGTCCAGAAAAGTGTATTTAATCTTGTTTTATTCATGCGTTCCCACATAGAGGTGGTATGTGGGCCTTAAACGATATTTGAATTAAAATAATATTGTTATGTAGTTGTAAATAATAATTATTTTCAATTTATTTTTTAATATGTGCAAAG
>CAJJBP010000009.1 GCA_905182425.1 uncultured Planktomarina sp.
CTCTCCACGTGGCAGGTTGCACTGGATCTACCTCTGAACGAACAGTTCAATCTCTTTACGGACTTGCCGACAGCGCAATGTTGGACATGGGAGATTTTGCAGGTGGATTAATGAAGTACCTAGCTCGAAACCCAGTCCCACGAACTCACGATTGGCGGTGGCATTGGTAAAATCACAAAGTTAGCACAGGGTGCTAGAGATCTCCACTCTGGACGCAGTCAGGTTGATTTTATAGCCCTGGCTAATGTAATGGGTCAACCGAATTTAATGAAAGTGAATTCAGCCCTAGAGGCCTATAGCTTAGCCGGTCCTGATATGGCCAGATGGGCCGCCAAAGAAAGCCTAATTACATGCAAATCTTTGTTGAAAGGGTCATTAATTGATGTAGATTGCGTGGTTATTGATCGCGGTGGCAAAATATTGGCTCGCACATGACTATCCTTCTGTTGGCTGGGACGGGAGAGGGAAGGGCACTGGCGAAATTTTGTGCAATGGCCAAATTACCTGTAATTGCAAGTCTTGCAGGTGTAACAAGAAACCCACTGAGTCTAGATATACCAACCAGAAGCGGTGGATTTGGTGATGCAGCGGGTTTTAAGCAGTATCTGAAGTCGAAAAATATTACAGCAATATTAGATGCAACGCATCCATTTGCGCATCGGATCACCCAACGCTCATTTGATATTGCCAAAGAAATGGGTATCCCATTTTTACTTTTCGAACGGCCCGCCTGGACGCCCAGAGTCAATGACCGCTGGATTGGTATCACCAACGAGTCCGAGGCCGCACGGTACATTCCGCCTGGAAGCAAGGTTTTTTTAGCAACTGGTCGCCAGAGCTTACTGAAGTTCAAAAATTTGGACAATTCCGAAGTGATTTGTCGGCAGATAGAACCTCCAAAGTCGTCATTTCCTTGGCCTAACGGGCGTTTTCATGTTGGAACCCCACCCTTTTCGGAGATCGAAGAGATATCATTATTTAAAACACTCTCTATCGACTTTCTTGTTGTGAAAAATGCGGGGGGCGTTGCGAGCCGCACTAAACTTGATGCAGCAAGAGCACTTGGCATTACAGTACTTATGCTTGCTCGACCAAAACACAGTGGGGCGTTAACGGTTACTTCAATCGCAGATGCGCAATCCTGGTTGAATAAACGCAAGTTTTAAAACTAGCACTGCGATCTAATATCAAATAATTTTTTAAGTAGATTAACATCTAAAAATTTACATTATTATTCTCAAATCACGAACAGTTCCGCCATTATCTAAATCCATATTAGTTTATAATACTGTTTCAGACCTTAGTTAGTCTAAAGGTTTCGGTTCGCTCAAATCCAGGAAATTATACATAGTGTTAAACAGCAGAGTTTACGAGTGATGGATGTTATGACGAGAAGACTTCTCAATTATGGCACCTAGTTAAAGTTATTAGAACCACAGGGGCAGAAAGTTTTATGGAATGTCTTAAACCATTTTTATCAACTATAGATGTGTGGGCTTTTCAAGCGCTTCGGTGCTAGAGTATGTTCTCGGATGGATGTTTAGAAATTAGCTTTTATTACAATTTATTGCTTTCTAAAAAGTAATGTTTCAATAAAAAAATTCAAAGATTTAGCTTTTCGCTGAAGCCATACAGAGACGTTGCAGCATCTATATTAAAGGCATACTAGGATAGTGAAAATTGCAGAAAGAGTAATTATGACACGAGTATTAAATTCAGAAAGTAAAATGCCTGAGAGTGGGGAAGTCCGAGCCGCAATTATATTTCTACACGGATACGGAGCAAACGGAGCAGATTTATTGGGTATAGCGGACGTATTAGCGGAGCATTTACCAGACACTATGTTTTTAGCGCCCGACGCACCTGAAACCACAGCTAATTCTTCAATGGCTTTGCAATGGTTTCCTATCCCATGGATTGATGGATCTTCTGAAGAAGACGCTGCTCAGGGTTTGCGCAGTGCGACGCTAGATTTAAACGCATATTTAGACGGTGTAATGGTAGATTATGACCTACTTCCAGAACAAGTTATTTTATTTGGATTTTCCCAAGGGACAATGATGGCGTTGCATGTAGCTCCACGCCGCGATGATCCAGTAGCAGGGGTTGTCGCATTTTCTGGGCGCCTTTTGGAACCTGAACTATTGGTAGACGAAGTTGCTTCGCATGTGCCAATCCTTTTGTTGCATGGGGATGCAGACGAGGTTGTTCCAATTGCATCCCTTCCCAAGGCGGCGGAAGGTTTGCAAGCTGCAGGTTTCAAGGATGTTTTTGCGCATATCATGAAAGACACTGGCCACGGTATAGCCCCCGATGGTTTGCAAGTGGCTTTAGCATTCATGCAACAACATTTAGGCATGGATTAACTTGGCCTATCTCAGAAACCACTAATTCTAGGGCTTGTGGGATCTGAAGCGCAAGATATAGTTATATCAGCCATCGATCGAGGCAGGCCTAGCGGCAGCTTCGAGCAGGTGGTCAGTTTTGTTTAGCTTGATGCGGGGGCCCAAGATATGCGAGAAGACTTTAGGACCGACTTTGTGCGGGAAGCTGTGAGCTTTAAACAAAAACCTGCACTGGTTCTAAATGCGGATTATCGACCACTTTCGTATTATCCATTGTCGCTTTGGAGTTGGCAAGATGCCGTAAAGGCCGCATGGCTGGACCGCGTACAAATTGTTGCAGAGTATGATGACATAGTAAGGTCTCCCACAACTGAAATTAGAATTCCATCCGTTGTAGTTTTAAAAGATTATGTTAAGCCACGGAATTCTGTTGCTTTTACACGGTTTAATTTATTTCTAAGGGATGAGTTTTCGTGTCAGTATTGTAGTAGTCTCGGTGACCTGACCTTCGACCACGTTGTTCCACGTGCTCGCGGAGGGATCACCAGTTGGGAAAATGTAGTGGCGGCCTGTTCAAAATGTAACCTTAAAAAGGGTGCGCGTAGCCTAAAACAATGCGGAATGAACCTTAAACGCCCAATTCGTCGTCCTCAGGCTGAAGAATTACGAAATATTGGCAGAAAGTTTCCCCCAAATCATTTACATGATAGCTGGGTAGGATTTTTTATATTGGGATGCTGAGTTGTCAGCTTAAGCCGAACACTTTGCACCTCCAAGAACACAGAATTTTGCGCAATAGCGGTGATTTAAAAAGACATCTTTTTCAGCATCCTCCAAGGTATTACCTAGTTCGAAAGCTTGACTATTCGTAATTAAGGTGCACGCTAATACAACGGGAGAATGAGCGCCTTTTCGTTTCACCACCATCCTTGAAGATGCACACATCAAATCATCCGGCCTCTGTCCTAACACATCCCAACATCCAGTTGTTATTTCTGGCACATCTGAAGTGTCATCCATTTCGGGAAATAAAACCGTCTGAGAGCGGTCGTTGGAGTCAATATTGTATAGTCGCGTGGCGAACAATACTCCAAAACCTGCTCTAGATACTGCATCGTCTTCGCCCCAGATTGTTCTCCCTGCTACTGCCATTTTTATCTGATTATCTCTTAACCAATCCATGCCTCGCAACGTTATTTCATAGCTTCCAGAGCCACGTTCTGCATCATGTTGTTCACGCCGGTAATGGTCCAAAGATACCCGCAATGTCAGTTTACCAGCAAATTCTTGATTCAAATTATTAAGTTCTTTTTTGACCGATTTCCGCATCATCGGCAACATTGCGTTAGTTAAAATCAAAACGCTATACCCAGCTTTTAGACATAGTCTGGCCATTTCGGCCATATTAGGATTCATAAATGGTTCCCCACCCGTAAAACCAATCTCTTGTATGGGCCAATTGCGCTCAGCGACCTGTTTTAGATAATTTTCTACATCGTCACTACCCATATAGGCCAAAGCGTCATTGGTAGGACTACTTTCTATATAACAGTTTACACATGTGATATTGCATAATGTTCCAGTATTGAACCACAACGTTTCTGGATGTGTTAAAGCCACTGTAGCTCGAGTATCACCCTTTGCGGTTAAAATAGGGTCTAAAAACTTTTTGGTAGATTCACCGGTAAATTTGGAGTTCATTAATTTTAACTTTCAATTTAGTTGTTGACTGTAGAATTTGTTAGCAATCGAGCGATGATTGCATGACTTTGAAAGTATCTTGAGGCATTTGTTCATTCCACTAGACTCCTAGACAGCACAACGAAGTCAATGTAAACCTTTGTTAGCGCAAACAATTAATGAATTTAAGGATACTAAAATGGTTTCTCGCATAATTCCTGTTGATCCATTTGACCTGATAATTTTTGGTGGCACCGGAGATCTTGCTCGACGCAAAATTCTGCCAGGGTTGTTCAGGAGGTTTTGTGCAGGTCAAATGCCCAATAATGCCCGTATCATAGGCGCTGCACGTTCCACGTTATCAGCAGAACAATATAAGGCTCAAATTGGAACTGCCATTTCTGAATTCGGTAATGTTACGGGAAATCAAGCCAAACAGCTAAACGCATTTTTGGCGCAGTTAGATTACGTAAAAATAGATGTAAAGGGTGAAGACGGCTGGAGAAATTTAGCAAGTAAAGTCCGCAAGAACTTCGTTAACGCCCATTATTTCTCGGTCGCGCCATCATTATTTGGGGATATTGCCAAGCGCCTTAATCACTGGCAAATAGCAACTCCAGATTCTAGAATTGTTGTCGAAAAACCGTTCGGCCGGGATCTGGAAAGCTCCCAAAAGTTAAATGCATCTCTGGCGGCGCAGTTTGATGAGGGGCAAATTTACCGCATCGATCACTATCTTGGCAAAGAAACCGTTCAAAATTTGATGGCTGTTCGTTTTGGAAACGTTTTATTTGAGCCACTTTGGAACGCACAGTACATTGATCATATTCAAATTACTGTAGCTGAAACTGTTGGTGTAGGTGGCCGGGGCGCCTATTATGATACCTCTGGAGCAATGCGGGACATGGTTCAAAACCACTTGATGCAATTGCTGTGTTTGATTGCAATGGAGCCACCAGCACGTTTTGATCCAGACGCGGTACGTGACGAAAAACTTAAAGTAATTCGCGCTTTAGGTGATGTTAAGCCCCATGAGATTGTTCGCGGTCAGTACGATGGTGCTTTGGACGCGCAGAGCTACCGGCAAGATGTAGAAAATCCTCGCAGCTTCACTGAGAGCTATCTATGTTTAAAGGCACATATTGAAAATTGGCGCTGGTCTGGAGTACCTTTTTACCTCCGAACCGGCAAGAAGCTTAAAGAGCGCTCGTCGGAAATAGCAATTGTGTTTAAAAAATTACCACACTCAATTTTTAAAGATTCAGGCGAAGCCAAAAATAACGTATTAGCAATCCGGCTTCAACCCAACGAGGGCATGACAATGGATGTTACAATTAAAGAACCCGGACCCGGCGGAATGCGGCTGATACAGCTTCCGTTAGACATGACCTTTTCAGAAGTATTAGGTGATACGGCCCATGATGCGCCGGATGCCTATGAACGTCTCATAATGGATGTAATACGTGGCAACCAAACCCTATTTATGCGTGGCGACGAAGTTGAAGCCGCATGGACATGGACGGATCCAATTATCAATGCATGGGAGGCACGTAATGACGTTCCAAAAATATATGAAACTGGTAGCTCAGGGCCTGATGATGCCAACTTATTGATGGACAGAGATGGACGTCAGTGGAGAGATATTACTTAATGCAAATCAAAGTTTACAAACAGAAAGCTGATTTAATGCGCGCGCTAGCGGTTAGAGTTGCTTCTGAATTGGATCAGGTGATATCCCAAAAGGGGCGGGCGACTTTGGCTGTTCCAGGAGGGACAACCCCAGCGGATTTTTTTAAAATCCTAAGTACTACGGATTTAAATTGGGCGCATATTTCAGTGACCTTAACAGATGAGCGTTGGGTGCCAATCGAAAGCGTTCAATCAAATACCGGGCTCATTCAAAAGTGTTTGTTGGTTAAAAAAGCTAAAAACGCCAATTATATTGGCTTATATGAAAGCGGTGTTACTCCTGCTGAAGGGGCGTTGATTTTATCAACGCGTGTAGACCAATATTTGCCAATTGATGTATTGGTGTTGGGAATGGGCGAAGATATGCATACGGCATCTCTTTTTCCGGGTGCTGCGGAACTAGCTGCCGCGCAAGAAAGTGGTGCGCCTTCCGTTGTAGCAATAAATCCAGTTGGAAATGAGTTTGAACAGAGGATTAGTTTGAGTTCGAGAGCTCTACTAACAGCCTCGCATACTCATGTTTTAATTATTGGGAGTACCAAAAAAGTTGCTTTGGCGAAAGCTCAAAATTCTTCGATCAGCATTGCACCAATTGCACAATTTTTACCTAAAGCTACGGTGCATTGGTGTGATAAATAGGAACTTTTTATCATGTTTTTAGAATTAAAATCAAAATGGAAAGACGTCAAGTCGCGCAAGATATTATCCTTAATTGATCGACAACGCGTCAACAACTTTTCTATTCAAACAAATGGTTTATTTTTTGACTATTCTAAAACAAATATTGATGAAGATACTCTTGGGCTCCTGTTGGACTTGTTAAAAAAATCTAGTTTTCACGAAAAGCGCGAAGCCATGTTTTCTGGAAAGAAAATTAATATTACCGAAGACCGAGCGGTTCTACATACCGCGCTAAGGGCAGAAAATGGTCCCATTTTAATGGATGGCAAAGATATAATGCCAGCCGTGTTGGGTACGAGATTTCGAATGTTAAACTTTGCAGAAGCAATCAGAAATGGTGAGATTCAAGGTGAGGGTGGAAGATACACTGATGTTATCAATATAGGTATAGGAGGGTCTGATTTAGGCCCATCTATGGCTTATTTAGCACTGCGTCCGTATACTAACGGCCCGAAGTGTCATTTCGTAAGTAATGTTGACGGGGCGCATATCAATGACGTATTAGAAGGTCTAAATCCCAGAACAACTCTCGTAGTAGTGGCATCTAAGACGTTCAAAACTATTGAAACGCTAACTAATGCACAAACAGCACTTGACTGGATGGCCAAAAAGGTAGCGCGCCCTGCCGACAATTTTGTAGCCTTAAGCTCTTCAATGGGTAGGACGGCTCAATTTGGAATTAGTGCAGACCGTGTCTTTAGTTTTGAAGATTGGGTTGGAGGACGTTACTCGCTTTGGGGACCTATTGGTCTTAGTCTTGCTATTGCACTTGGTCGTGATGACTGGCTGTCATTTTTAGACGGTGCCGCATCAATGGATCGCCACTTTATTGCCACACCCGATGAAGATAACATTTGCATCATTCTCGCTCTAATTGGTATTTGGCACGCACAAATAGGAGGTTACGCCACGCGAGCTGTGCTGCCGTACGAACAGCGCCTAGAAAGGTTGCCGGCTTACCTCCAGCAACTAGAAATGGAGTCGAATGGCAAGGCTGTCAAAATCGATGGGAATGATGTGGAAATTACTACAGGACCCGTGGTTTGGGGGACATCCGGAACCAATGGACAGCATGCTTTCTATCAACTGATCCATCAGGGTACGCAAATAATTCCCTGTGAATTTTTAATTGGTAAGCAGGGACATGAGCCTAACTTATGCCATCAGCATCGACTTTTGCAGGCTAATTGCTTGGCACAGTCACAAGCATTAATGGTGGGACGAAATCTTGATGACGCCCGCAAGATAGCATCCCTGAAAGGCTTTGTGGGAGATGAACTTGAGCGCCAAGCCCGTCACAGGGTGTTCAAAGGAAATAGACCATCAACAACATTAGTTTACGACAAGCTGACACCTGCCTGTTTAGGCCAAATTATCGCACTCTACGAGCACAGAGTATTTGTTGAGGGTGCTATCCTGGAGATCAATTCTTTTGACCAATGGGGTGTTGAATTGGGCAAAGAGCTTGCAACTGCTTTAGGTCCTGTTTTGATGGGAGAGAATGCAGGTGAAGGCAATGATGCGTCCACTGAGCATTTGGTGCAAATATTGCGTTCTAATAAATAAATCATTCATCTTTTGATTTCTGATATTTCTAGATCTGTGCCCATTTGAACAGCAAAGTGCCATCTTTGAGAGTATCTTCTTGCCGGCTTTACTTTTCGGCTGTTAATCGAAAGCCTGCGTAAAGATAGAACGTTGGTAATTTGTGATCAAAATATCAGCTGGAAAGTAAGAGCATCTATTGGTGCTGAGTGATTAATAGGATCAAATGTTAAATAAAAAACACGGACATCTCAAAAATAATAGAGGTGTGTTGTTTTTTTTCAGAAAGGAAGTCCGGCTGAATAAACAAATTTGTGACCAGCCGGACAACTGCTATCTCGTATTTTCAGTCAAACGGCGTCTTACGTAGGTTTGAACTGAATCAATCATTGGGTCCATGTGTTGATCCTCAAAAAAGTGACCTGCTTTTTCTACTTCTTCGTGTGTGATTGTTATCCCTTTCTGCTCGTGTAGCTTATTAACCAAACTCACAGTATCTTCAGGCGGTGCGACGCGGTCAGCGAGACCATTAATAATTAAGCCAGAAGCAGGGCAGGGTGCCAAAAAACTAAAATCATACATATTGGCTGGAGGGCTTACACTTATAAATCCAGTGATTTCGGGACGGCGCATTAAAAGTTGCATTCCTATCCAGGCACCAAAACTAAATCCGGCGACCCAGCAATGTTTTGAGTTTGTGTTCATGGACTGGAGATAATCTAATGCTGATGCCGCATCACTTAACTCACCTATACCTTGATCATATTCACCCTGAGATCTACCTACCCCGCGAAAATTAAAGCGCAAGACGGTAAAACCCATATTGTAGAAAGCATAGTGAAGATTATAAACTACTTTGTTGTTCATTGTCCCGCCGAATTGAGGGTGCGGGTGCAAAACGATAGCAATCGGTGCATCTTTTGTTTTCTGTGGGTGGTAACGACCTTCGAGGCGGCCCTCTGGGCCGGGAAATATCACTTCAGGCATTGCGTTCCTTTAGTAGTTTAGGGTCCCACATTGGCTTGACCTTCGCCAGGCCTCAGTTTAGAACCATTCTAATTATTAATGCGGGCATCCGCGATCCTAAGTGAGTTACGCAACACCTGCGTGCAGGTCAATAAAATTGAGCCAAAACTCCACCGCAAGGTGAATGAAAGTGTGATTTTGTATGAAACTTTCAACTAAAGGGCGTTATGCTATGGTGGCTTTGGCTGATTTGGCTATTTTGGGGCCTGATAATCTGGCATCATTGACTGACATTGCCAAAAGACAGAATGTATCTCTGCCATATCTAGAACAACTTTTTGTAAAACTGCGAAGAGGAAAACTTGTGGTTTCAACCCGTGGTGCAAATGGGGGGTATCGTTTGGCACGTGCACCGTCAGAAATTCGCGTTGTCGACGTTTTATCAGCTGTGGATGAAAACATTGACGCATTATACAAAGGTGCAGGCGTTTCCGGTGGTGTGTCAGGAAGTCGTGCTCAAAGTGTAACAAATCGCCTTTGGGAAGGTTTGAGCGCTCATGTTTATGTATTTTTACACCAAACCCGTCTTTCAGATGTAGTTGATAACACCTTAACACCTTGTCCAGCAGTTCCAAACTTACTTGAGGTTGTGGACGAATGATCCAGCCGATTAGGAAGTCCCGTATTTATCTAGATCATAACGCGACTACCCCGCTGCGAGCCGAAGCAAAAAAAGCCATGCTGGGCGCGATGGAAGTTATTGGGAATCCCTCATCAGTCCATCGAGAAGGGCGCGCCGCAAAAGCCATTTTGGACCGTGCTAGAAGCCAAATTTCTCAAGCCTTTGGTGTTGGAGTGGACAACATAATTTTTACTAGTGGTGCAACTGAAGCGGCGGCATTGGCCCTTGCAGGTCAAAGCTTTAGGTCCGCTAATTTAGAACATGATGCAGTGGCAGCTTGGGTTAAATCGGATATTGCAATCATTTCGGGACAAGTCCAGATCGTAGATCCTTCCACAATGGCACTTCAAATGGCAAACTCAGAGACTGGAGTTATTCAAAAAATACCGAAAGGTCTTGGATTTTGTGATATGACCCAAGCTTTTGGGAAAATAGCAGTTTCGTTCGCCTGGACTGGCGCAGATAAAGCTTGTGCATCAGCACATAAGTTAGGTGGTCCAAAGGGCATTGGATGCTTGATGGTTCAACCAGGTATTGAAACTTCCGCACAAATAAAAGGTGGCGGCCAAGAGATGGGCCGCCGCGCTGGTACTGAAAACATTATCGGTATTGCAGGCTTTGGGGCTGCTGCCGAGGCAGCAGCTCAGGATCTAGCGAGTGGAAAATGGAGCTATGTACGTAAACTGCGAGATTATTTACAAAATACCCTGGAATCGAGCGTAAAAAATATTATCTGCATAGGTAGAGATTATACTAGACTCCCTAACACGCTATGCTTCGCAGCTCCTGGTTGGAAAGCTGAGACTCAAGTAATGCAAATGGATTTGGCTGGGTTTGCTATTTCAGCGGGGTCTGCTTGTTCGTCCGGTAAAGTAAAGGCAAGCAAGGTGGTGTTAGCAATGGGGTATGGCGAGGAAATAGCTAACTCTGCTGTCAGGGTGTCGCTAGGGCTAGGTAATACGCAGGAAGAGGTTGAGCAGTTTGCGGAAGCATGGTTAACCGCACACGATAGATTTTTGGCGCGCAACGCCTAGATATAGGAAAGAATGACGATGGATAATGTTCTGGTCAAAGATGGCGTTGACGCCGAAACTGTAGAAGCGGTCAAGGTGCTTTCAGGAACCTATAAGTACGGTTGGGACACTGATATTGAAATGGAATACGCTCCGAAGGGTCTTTCGGAAGATATAGTTCGTTTAATTTCATCGAAGAATGATGAGCCAGAGTGGATGTTAGATTGGCGTCTCGCGGCTTATCGTCGTTGGCTAAACTTAAAAGTACCTGAGTGGGCAATGGTGGACTACCCTAAGATAGACTTTCAGGATCAGTATTATTACGCCCGTCCTAAAAGTATGGAGAAAAAACCAGAGTCCCTCGATGATGTGGACCCAAAACTTTTGGAGACCTATAAAAAGCTGGGTATTCCTCTTAAGGAGCAGGCGTTGCTTGCTGGCGTTGAGGCACCAGAAGGAGAGCGAAAAGTTGCTGTGGATGCGGTTTTCGATTCAGTGTCCGTTGGAACTACTTTTCAAAAAGAACTTATGGAAGCTGGAGTTATTTTCTGCTCAATTTCAGAAGCTATAAAAGATCATCCAGAACTAATTCGCAAATATTTAGGAACTGTTGTTCCAGTTTCAGACAATTATTATGCAACACTTAATTCCGCGGTTTTTTCAGATGGTTCATTCGTCTACATCCCACCCGGTGTTCGCTGCCCAATGGAATTAAGTACATATTTTCGGATAAATGCAGAAAATACAGGCCAATTCGAGCGAACCTTGATTATTGCAGACAAAGATTCTTACGTTAGTTACCTTGAGGGCTGCACGGCACCAAAAAGAGATGTCGCACAATTGCACGCAGCTGTTGTTGAGCTGGTTCTTCTTGACGATGCAGAGATTAAATACTCAACCGTACAAAACTGGTTTCCTGGCGATGAGAATGGTAAGGGAGGAATTTATAACTTTGTGACCAAACGAGCCGATTGTCGTGGGAAACGTTCAAAAGTGATGTGGACCCAAGTTGAAACCGGCTCAGCCGTCACATGGAAATATCCATCTTGCATCCTGCGCGGCAGTGAGAGCCAGGGCGAGTTTTATTCAATAGCCATAGCGAACAATATGCAGCAGGCAGATACGGGCACTAAAATGATACATTTGGGCAAGAATACAAAGTCCAGAATTGTTTCGAAGGGCATTAGTGCGGGTAAAGCACAAAACACCTATCGCGGTTTAGTATCTATGCACCCCAAGGCCAAACATAGTCGCAACTATACGCAATGCGATAGTCTACTGATTGGGGATAAATGCGGCGCCCATACAGTACCCTACATAGAAGTCAAAAATAATTCGTCGCGCGTAGAGCATGAGGCGACAACATCAAAAGTCGATGACGACCAGCTTTTCTATTGTCGTTCACGGGGTATGGGTGAAGAAGACGCAGTTGCTTTGGTAGTGAATGGTTTTTGTAAAGAGGTTCTTCAAGCGCTACCGATGGAATTCGCCATGGAAGCACAACAGTTGGTTGCAATCTCACTTGAAGGTTCGGTTGGATAAGCGGCTTATAATGCCATTCTAAAATAAAACTAATAAGCTGTTGGCTTTTAAGGCACTCGTCATGTCAGCCGAATTAAAGGAATAAAATGTTAGAAATTAGTAATTTACACGTACAACTTGAAGAAGAAGACAAAAAAATACTCAAGGGTGTAAACCTCTTTCTTGAAGCCGGAAAGGTTCATGCAATAATGGGGCCTAACGGTTCAGGAAAATCTACTTTGTCCTATGTGTTATCCGGCAAAGACGGCTACCAAGTAACTGATGGTTCGGCGCATCTAGAAGGTAAGGACCTTTTAGACATGAAACCTGAAGAGAGGGCCGCTGCTGGTTTATTTTTAGCTTTCCAATATCCTGTGGAAATTCCTGGCGTCGGAAACATGACGTTCCTTCGGACTGCGGTTAATTCACAACGTAAATTGCGTGGCGAGAGTGAGATGACAGCAGGCGAATTTTTAAAAGAAATACGTGCTAAAGCCAAAGACTTAAAAATTGATGCTGAGATGCTGAAACGTCCAGTAAATGTTGGCTTTTCTGGCGGTGAGAAAAAGCGAAATGAAATTTTGCAAATGGCGATGTTAGAGCCAAAAATGTGCATACTTGATGAAACCGATAGCGGTTTGGACGTTGACGCGATGAAACTTGTTGCGCAAGGCGTTAACGCCCTCCGAGATGAAAAGCGCACGTTCCTAGTGATCACTCACTACCAACGTCTTTTGGATCATATCAAACCTGACTTAGTTCACATAATGGCAAATGGGAGCATAATTAAGACTGGTGGCCCAGAGTTGGCTCTTGAAGTCGAAAACAATGGATATGCTGAATTGCTTGGGGAGAGGGCATAATGCCCATACCAGAAAGGAAAAAACCTGATTTGCGACCGGTATCAGACGAGACAGTAATGTCATCTTCTGTTGCGTGGGCTAAAGAGACCCGGTCTAAAGCAGTAGCTCGAGCTGAAAGCCAAGGCTTTCCAAGCCGCCAGGACGAGTATTGGAAATATACTCAGCCAGATGCATTTATTTCTGAGCAAGTAAAATTGACCTCTCGGCTGCGTCCAGAACTCGAGATATTTTCAGCTCAGACAGAATATCTGATTAATTTTGAAAATGGCCACTTATCGTCAGGTAGATTACCAAGCGTGGTAGGTTGCGACGTTGAAAGACTTGGAGAATCAACCACACTAGATAGTCACTGGATTCGTGATTTGTACGGCCAGCTCGAGCTGGCAGGTCAAAATCCGGTCGAACGCTCACTTGCCGCAGTAAATACTGCTCTTGCTACAGAGGGAGTGGTTTTGCGGGCAACTGGCATATTAGATCACCCGATACGGATTCACTCAGTATCAAAAGGTAATGCAGATGCTATCGTGCATCATGTGATAAAAGTTGAAGCTGGCGCCAGCATGACGTTAATAGAGACCGGTCAATACGGGACGCGTGCCAATATAGTTATTGAAGTTGATGTAGCCGACACGGGGTGCTTTCACCATATTAGGGTTCAAGACGGTGTAGAGCGTCATATTCATTCTCATATATTCGCTCGACTTGGTAAAATGAGTACATTCAAGTCTTTTACTTTGACTTCCGACGTTAAATTAACGCGGAATGAATGCGTGCTAGAGCTCACTGGAGATAACGCGAATGCAACAGTTGCTGGAGCGTGTTTAGGCGACGGGGAGTTTCACCATGATGACACAATTTTTGTTACCCATGATGCTGTAAACTGTGAAAGCCGACAAGTTTTCAAAAAGGTTTTGCGTAACGGTGCTGTTGGTGTGTTTCAGGGGAAGATTTTGGTGAAATCGGGCGCCCAGAAAACAGACGGTTATCAAATTAGCCAATCTTTGCTGTTAGATGACGATAGTCAATTTTTAGCAAAGCCTGAACTTGAGATCTATGCCGATGACGTGGCGTGTTCACATGGGTCAACTTCTGGCGCTATCGACGATGAGGCCCTATTTTACCTTCGTTCACGTGGTGTGTCACATACTAAAGCCGTTGATTTGCTGACACTTTCATTTGTCGCGGAAGCTATTCAAGAAATTGAAGATGACACTTTGGCAGATGCAATTTTGAACCATTTAACCAAAGCTTTGGAAATACGTTAGAAATGTCGGTTACGCGCGACATATTTTTATCTCACATCAAACCGCGCATCGTTATGGCACGGCTTCGCTCTATGGGTTTACGCGAGGACCGTGCCCTTGCAATGCTGATGGGTGGCTGCATTATATTGTTTATGTCTCAATGGCCTTTTCGCGCGCGGCAAGCGCATATTGAAGGCGCAACACTTACTGATATGATCCAGAACGATTTGGTGGGCATTGTTTTTGTGTTACCACTGATAGCATACGGATTGGCAGCTACATTGCGTATTATATCTCGGTTGTTTGGGGCTAAGGCTGATTACTACTCCGCTCGGCTAGCTCTATTTTGGACGCTTCTTGCAACGTCACCTTTGGCAATTTTGTCAGGATTAGTGAAAGCGTTTATTGGACCAGGGATCCAAAATAATATAGTTGGTTTTTTATATATTGCGTTTTTTTTATGGATTTTAATTAATTCCTTACGAGAGTCTGAATTATGAATTTTACCGTTAATCTTGTCGTAGAGAGTTTTAGGAATCCTAATGTTGCAGCCCAGCGTGTTCTTGCAATCAAGCATGACCTCAATCTTTCAATTAGTGCATATGCACTTTCAATAATCATTTCTATTGTAACCCTGTTTGGATTTAATGGCCTTCAATTAGTAAATATTCTTCCAGGTTCGACCCCTCTATCACCATTTATCCTTGTGGCGGTCATGGGAACGGCGAATTTAGTCGTGATATATTTTGTGATGCTGATTGGACGAGGTTTTGGCGGTAATGGTCAGTTAATAGATGGGATTTGGATATTCTCTTGGCTTCAAGTTCTGCAAATAATTATCCAAATTGGGCAGATGGTCTTGATGCTTGTATCCGTCAGCCTAGCTACATTCTTAAGTCTGGTGGCAAGCGTCATTTGGCTGTGGGTTATGTTTGGGTTTGTGGCTGTTTGGTTAGGCCTACATTCAAAGTTAATTTCTGCTTTATGTTTTTTAATCGCAATATTCTGTCTATCCATTGGGTTTAGTATTTTATTGGTTTTTATCGGGTTTAACCCAGAGGTAATTGCATCATGAGTTTTGATATTAGTGCGATACGCAGTGACTTTCCGATCCTGGGTCGGGAAGTTAATGATAGACCATTAGTCTATTTGGATAATGGCGCATCAGCACAAAAACCCCAAGTAGTGATCGACGCAGTTACAAAAACGTACTCTGGAATATTCAAATGTTCATAGAGGCCTACATTATCTATCTAATCTAACGACCGACAAATATGAAGCAGTACGCGTAAAATTGCAAAGTTTCTAAATGCACCGCATGAAGACAACATTGTCTTCAATTCAGGTACAACCGAAGCAATCAACCTAGTGGCTTATAGCTCCATTGGAGGCAGGCGATGAGATTATTCTTTCCATCATGGAACATCACGCCAATATTGTTCCTTGGCACTTTTCTGCGTGAGCGCTTTGGCGTGGTGATAATTATATGGGTTGAATGCGACGATGAAGCCGGTGACCTTGACCCCGAAAAGGGGTATTTGACGGCTATGAGCTGCACGTACTAAAGCTCGTCGCTGTTACGCATATGTCTAACGTGTTGGGTATCCGTGGTTGATGTGCAAACCATTTCGCGTGCAAGGCGCACGCGTGAGAGGCGCTGCCGGTGCTGGTCGATGGCTCGCAGTCTGCCGTACACTTGCCCATAGATGTGCAAGACATTGGCTGTGATTTTTTTGTTATCACGGGTCATAAGCTTTATGGACCAAGCGGGTCAGGCGCGATCTATATTGCATCAGAGCGAATTGCTGAAATGAGACCATTCATGGGTGGTGGAGATATGATACAGCAAGTGGGTCGAGACACAATTACCTATAAGACGCGCCAATGAAATTCGAAGCAGGCACCCAAGAATCGTGCAGCAAATTGGGCTAGGTGTGGCGATCGACTACATGATGAATATTGGACTGCAGGCTATAGCGAAGCATGAAAGTTCTATTTGTGATTACGCTAAAAGAAAGCTTGATGAATTGGATTGGTTAAATGTTCAGGGGAATTCCCACACCAAAGGGGCAATTTTTTCGTTTACACTGGATAGTGCAGCCCATGCGCACGATATTTCAACTGTTCTAGATAAGAAAGGTATCGCTGTGCGAGCCGGGCACCACTGTGCACAACCTCTAATGGAGTATCTAAATGTCACCGCCACCTGCCGAGCCAGTTTTGCGATGTATAATACAACAAATGAGGTAGACGCTTTGGTCGAAGGCCTGGAACTGTGTAACGAGCTATTCAGCTAAAGTCCGATTGGGGCAAAACCTCTATTTGATAGGTAACCAATCATGTTGGAGCGGGTAACGGGAATTGAACCCGTAACTTAAGCTTGGGAAGCTCGCGTGATACCTTTTCACCATACCCGCCTTGCGCAGCCCGATAGTGGTCACAGTACTTGGCGTCAACAAGAAACACACGTTCTGTGAATTGTGGCGCATAATTAACGCCTTCTTCGACGCCGACCGCCACTCTCGCCGCCACTTCCACCCGTATTGAAATTAACATCTGGAAGCGGGACTGCAGCATTTAAAAGGGTAAACGGCTCATCAGAATTAGGAATAGCCGATGCATTTACAAAATGTTCTTGAAACTTGGGTTCAATAGCCGTTTCAATTTTCTCAATTTGTTGCACAGTTTTTTCGATTGCGGCGCGTTGATCAATATCAATTAATGCTATCCGAGCACCCGATCCTGCCGCATTACCAGCAGAAGTTACGCGCTCAAATGGTACATCCGGGATCATACCTAAAACCATAGCGTGTTTTGGGGAAATATGCGCACCGAAGGCACCAGCCAGAATAACTCGGTCCACTTTATCAACTTCAAATTTATCCATCAGCAATCGTGCGCCTGAATACAGAGCCGCCTTGGCCATTTGGATTGCACGTATATCCGGATTGGTCACAGTTATCTTTGGGCCGCCCTCAGCGCTGGCATCATGCAGCACATAGCTATTAGTACGTCCGTCAAGGAAACATCTATAGGTTCCTGTTTGAACTGCGGAGCCAATTAATCCAGAGGGATCAAGTAAGCCTGCCATACGCATTTCAGCAATAGCTTCGATTATGCCTGAGCCACATATGCCCGTAACCCCACTGCCTTTAATTTCATCCCAAAAGCCATCCTCGTCAGACCAAAGTTCACTTCCTATAACCCGAAAACGAGGCTCTTTAGTGACTGGGTCTATCTCTAACTTCTCAATAGCGCCAGGAGCTGCGCGTTGACCGGAGCTTATCTGTGCTCCCTCAAAGGCAGGGCCGGTTGGAGATGAGCACGCTAGAACTCTTTCTTTATTACCAAGTAATATTTCCGCGTTTGTCCCCACATCAACAACTAGAACTAGGTCTTCAGATTTATCAGGAGCCTCAGACAGGGCGACGGCTGCGGCATCAGCGCCGACGTGACCTGCGATACATGGTAGTATATAAGCACGGGCGCTTGGGTGAATATTGATTTCCAATTGACTGGCAAAGAGGCGCAATGCGTTTGATGTCGCTAGCGCGAACGGAGCTTGGCCAAGCTCAAAGGGATCAATACCTAACAATAGGTGGTGCATTACGGGGTTACAGACGAAAACTGTGTCTACTATCAGAAATTTGTCAATTTCAGCGTCCGTTGCAATTTGCGTGAACAATGCATCCATCCCATCGCGAACTGCGCGGGTCATTTCTTTATCACCACCAGGGTTCATCATCGCATAACTAACGCGGCTCATTAAATCCTCGCCATAACGAATTTGAGGGTTCATTATTCCAGAGGAAGCCACAACGTCCCCCGTCCGCAAATCGCAAAGATGCGCCGCTATGGTTGTCGAGCCCAGATCAACAGCCATTCCATAAATGGTCCCCTCATAAAGGCCTGGCCAAAGCTGGATTATTTCTGGTGTCGCATTTTTGTCCGCTTGATGCACTGCACACGTTACTTTCCAGTCACTCTTGCGCAGTATCGGCTGGATCAAAGATAAGATATTAAGATTGGCCTGAACATTATGAAGACCCCATTGGCTTTTCAGAGCCTCAACTAGCCGCTCAAGATCGCCTGATGGCTTGTGCATATCCGGCTCTTCAACCTCAACATAAAAAATTCGGGTAGACGGGTTTAAAACAATATCCAAAACTTCGGCACGTTTACGCACAACCTGTTTATGGACCTGACTTTCCGGCGGGACGTCAATTACAATATCACCCTGAACAGTTGCCTGACATCCTAAGCGGCGGCCTTTTTTCAACCCACGTTTATCTTGGTAACGCTGCTCAACGGCATTCCACTCGGACAATGCGCCGTCTTTCACTATGACACCATGTTTTGAGAACTCGCCATAACTCGGAGCAATTTGGCATTTTGAGCAAATCCCGCGTCCTCCACAAACTGAATCAAGATCAACGCCCAATTGCCGCGCAGCAGTAAGGACCGGGGTTCCAGATTCAAAGTGCCCACGCATGCCAGAGGGAGTAAAAACAACCAGGTGCTCGTGTGTCATGTCATATGCCTTTGCCTATTTCTACTGCAACGTACTCCGGAAAACGCTGGCGTAAAGTGCATCTGCGGCTGAAAATGTTCTAACGACGGCAAACGATCATTTTTATAAGATTTAAAAAGTTATTTCATCTTAGAAGGCTTTGAGAGCATCACTATCACAGATACATCAAATAATTATCAATACCCCCTTTCCGTTTTACTGATCCCATGCGATAGGAAACCGCCAAGTGACCCTATCCATGGAGGACGCCAGATGGAGATTCGCGAGGCCCTTACTTTTGACGATGTATTACTTGTTCCCGCGCGATCGTCGGTTATGCCATCGACCGCGGATACAAGGACTAAAGTAACTCAATCAATTGACCTTAATATTCCATTACTTTCGTCTGCTATGGACACAGTCACCGAGGCAAAAATGGCAATAGCCATGGCGCAGGCCGGCGGTATGGGCGTCATACACCGGAATTTAGATACTGAGGAACAGGCACGCCAAGTTCGACGTGTGAAGCGGTTTGAAAGTGGGATTGTTTATAATCCAATCACTCTCAGCCCAGATCAGACACTATCAGACGCAAAGGTTTTACAGGAACGGTACCGCGTAACTGGCTTTCCGGTTGTGCAAGCTGGACTTGTTGTTGGGATTGTAACTAACAGAGACATGCGGTTTGCTACGGATTCTAAAACGCCAGTCAGCTCAATGATGAGCACGCATAATTTGGCGATCCTCCAAGAACCCGCAGACCCTGTTGAGGCCAAACAAATGATGGCGGCACGTCGGATTGAAAAACTATTGGTCACCGATAGCGATGGGAAACTGACCGGCCTTTTAACTATAAAAGATCTGGAGCAGGCGGTTTTGAACCCTTTTGCATGTAAGGATAATTTGGGCCGCTTGCGTGTGGCGGCAGCAAGCACAGTTGGTGACGCAGGATTTGAGCGTACGATGGCTCTTATAGATGCTGGTGTTGATATGGTGGTCATTGATACAGCGCACGGCCACTCCGAAGGTGTGGCGATTGCAGTGGAGCAAGCAAAAAAAGTCGCCGGGAGCACACAGATTGTTGCGGGAAATGTTGCAACTGGTGCTGCTACCGAAGCGTTAATCGGAGCGGGTGCAGATGCAATTAAGGTAGGAATTGGTCCAGGATCCATTTGCACGACGCGTATGGTCGCTGGCGTCGGAGTGCCCCAACTTACAGCAATCATGGATTGTGCCAACGCCGCTAAGCCCCACGACGTCCCAGTCATTGCAGATGGGGGCATTAAGTACTCGGGTGATTTTGCAAAAGCAATTGCAGCCGGCGCAGCCTGCGCGATGGTAGGTTCGATGATTGCGGGCACAGACGAAAGCCCAGGCGAAGTGATATTGTATCAAGGTCGTAGCTTTAAGTCGTATCGCGGCATGGGATCGCTAGGCGCAATGGCCAATGGGTCTGCTGATAGATATTTTCAAAAAGACGCTGCCAGCGATAAGTTGGTCCCTGAAGGTATAGAAGGGCAGGTACCCTACAAAGGTCCAGCTGGAACTGTTTTACACCAATTGGTTGGCGGGCTACGAGCCGCTATGGGCTATACTGGCTGTGCTAATGTTGGGGAGATGCAGCGTAACTGCTCTTTTGTTAAAATTACTGGGGCAGGCCTCACAGAGAGCCATGTTCACGATGTTCAAATCACACGTGAGAGCCCTAATTATCGGATTGGTTAAGTAATGACACCTGGAGCACGCATATCTGCGATGATCGAAATTTTGGAAACCGTGTTGGCAGGTGTTCCCACGGAAAAGGCGCTTACAAATTGGGCCAGAGCTCGTAGGTTTGCAGGCTCCAAGGATCGAGCGGCTATTCGGGACTATGTGTACCAAGCTGTTCGTTGTCGCAGATCATCCGGGGCATGGCCCTCGCCTGGCTCTGCGCGCGCATGGGCTTTGGGGTCTCTACGCCAACAAGGTGCAGATATAGGTGCGCTTTTTAATGGGTTAGGCCATGCGCCAGCTATTCTAGATTTAGCTGAAAGCGATATATCCAGTCCTACCCCCCCAGATTTATACGATGTCCCTGACTGGGTTTTGGAACGCATGATTGAAGACCATGGGATGGAAAAGGCACATGAAATAGCTAGAATTTTAAGGGATCGAGCTCCCGTCTGCTTGCGTGTTAATCTCCGCAAAGCAACCATCCAGCACGGTGCAAGAAGCCCTAGAAGCAGACGGCATTCTAACAGAGCTGAACCCAATCTGCGACACAGCGCTCAATGTGCTCAGTAACCATCGAAAAGTGGCGATGCATGCCTGTTTCAAAAATGGTTTAATTGAGAAACAGGATGCTGGTTCACAGGCTGTTGCAGCCCGGATACCGGTTCATGGACGCATTTTAGACTATTGTGCCGGCGGCGGTGGGAAATCTTTGGCGATTGCAGCGCGCACCGGCGCAACATTGTTTGCGCATGATATTAACCATGGTCGAATGTCTGAGATTGAACCCCGCGCTAACCGTGGAGGACATGATATTAGTGTGATAGCCCCAGATGACATAAATACTGCAGGCGTGTTTGACACTTTGATTTGCGATATACCTTGCTCAGGAAGTGGTGCGTGGAGAAGGTCTCCTGACGGTAAGTGGCGTCTGACATCGGATGAGTTGCTAGTCTTTGTAAACCTTCAACGTAAAATTCTTGAAAAGGCGATAGAACACTTGGCGCCCGGTGGGACCTTAGCCATGGTGACGTGCTCAATTTTTGCATCAGAAAATCAGGAACAAAAAGAGTGGCTGTTGTCTACATTTAAAGATTTAACTTACTTTGATGAAATGCTGCTTACTCCTGCTGATACTCACGATGGTCTTTACTTGGTGACCTTTAAAAATAGACTTTAGAATAACATTTAATTTGTTTTAAGTACTGACTATTTTCTGGTACCACTGATATCTTATGCGCTTAGATAGCCATTAAATAGTAAGGAGCAGATCGTTTATGATGGATGGCTTAAAAAAACGATGGCTCAAAAACGGTTAAATTCGAGCCAGATTGGTTTTAGTTATAATATTTATATAAATATTATAACTATTTTCATGACTCTTAAAAAAATAAGTTTACTCAAATATTATAATAACAGTGCTCTCTTAGTAAAAAATTAAAAATCAAACCGAAAAGATTTCTATTGATATGTTCTTGTTTTGATCTCATAAGCAAAAGAACAAGAGGCGAACATTTGAACATTGTCCCTTACGGCAGGATATGGAATAAGGAGATCATAACAATGGCAACGGCAGATTTAATCACAATGGCATCAAAAACAGGCGACCGGCAAAAAGCTCTAGATAGCGCTTTAGCACAAATTGAACGTCAATTTGGTAAAGGTTCTATAATGAAATTGGGCGCAGGCACTGCGTTTAAGGAAATAGAGGCTACATCTACTGGCTCACTGGGCTTGGACATAGCTCTTGGCATTGGAGGCCTTCCTAAAGGTCGCATCATTGAAATTTATGGTCCAGAATCATCTGGAAAAACAACGTTAACGCTGCATTGTATAGCTGAAGAGCAAAAAACAGGCGGAGTATGCGCTTTTGTAGATGCAGAGCACGCCTTGGATCCACAATACGCAAAAAAACTTGGCGTTGATTTGGATGAATTATTAATTTCTCAACCAGATACAGGTGAACAAGCTCTCGAAATTACCGATACTTTGGTGCGCTCAGGAGCGGTTTCCATGGTGGTTGTAGACTCGGTAGCTGCTTTAACCCCAAAAGCAGAGTTGGAGGGCGACATGGGTGACCACCAAGTTGGTGCTCAAGCCCGTTTGATGAGCCAAGCAATGAGAAAACTGACAGGTAGCATCAGTAAATCAAAATGTATGGTTATATTTATTAACCAAATTCGTATGAAAATTGGGGTCATGTTTGGTAGTCCAGAAACTACTTCTGGGGGCAATGCCTTAAAGTTTTATTCCTCAGTTCGCCTGGATATTCGCCGTATAGGAGCTCTGAAAGACAGAGATGAAATAGTAGGAAACGCAACGCGGGTTAAGGTCGTGAAAAACAAAGTTGCCCCGCCCTTTAAGCAAGTTGAATTCGACATAATGTATGGCGAAGGTATATCCAAAATGGGTGAACTAATCGATTTGGGTGTCAAAGCAGGTATAGTTGAAAAGTCAGGCAGTTGGTATAGTTACGACGATGAACGCATAGGCCAGGGCCGCGAGAATGCAAAGGCATTCCTTAAAGAGAATAAGCAAATGGCTTATGACATTGAAGATAAAATCCGCGCCGCAAACGGTTTAGATTTTGAGATGCCTAAAATTAAAGTTGATGAAGTAAAAGTGGATGATGACAACGTAATTGATCTATAATCAGAACCTGTAATACAATGATTAATAAGAACGCCTCAGATTTCATTTTCTGAGGCGTTTTGCGTGCGAGAGTTTGCTTTAACGTGGACAGTGTACTTAAGGGCTTGTAAGTCTAGACTAATCCAGAAAATACAAGGTTCAATTTACCAATGCCCACCCTAAATGATATACGCTCTGCATTTCTGAACTATTACGCCAAGCAAGGGCACCAAATTGTACCTTCCAGTCCATTGGTTCCGCGCAATGATCCTACTTTGATGTTTGTGAATTCAGGAATGGTTCAGTTCAAGAACCTTTTCACAGGCGTTGAAACACGGGATTACAGTCGTGCGGTCACCGCACAGAAATGTGTCAGGGCCGGCGGCAAACACAATGACTTGGATAATGTGGGCTACACAGCTCGCCACCATACATTCTTTGAAATGATGGGTAATTTTAGCTTTGGCGACTATTTTAAAGAAGAAGCCATATTTTATGCATGGGAAATGATCACAAAAGAACTTCAAATTCCAAAGGAAAAACTTGTTGTAACCGTATATCATGACGATGATGAAGCTGCTGCTATCTGGAAAAAAGTTGCAGGTTTTACAGATGAAAAAATTATCCGAATTGCAACAGATGACAATTTTTGGATGATGGGCCCAACCGGCCCCTGCGGTCCGTGCTCAGAGATTTTTTACGACCATGGAGAGCATATTTGGGGCGGTCCTCCGGGCAGCTTAGAAGAAGATGGTGATCGATTTGTAGAAATATGGAATCTCGTATTTATGCAGTATGAACAATTTGAAGATGGTAAACGTGCGCCATTATCTGCAAAATCTATTGATACTGGCATGGGTATCGAGCGAGTTGCTGCGTTACTTCAAGGAACAAACGATAATTATAGTACTGATCTAGTTCGCAACTTAATTGAGGCTTCAGCGGGCGCGACCTCCTCGGATCCAGACGGAGTTCATAAAACCCATCACCGTGTCATTGCGGATCATCTTCGGTCTACCTCCTTTCTGATTGCCGATGGCGTTTTGCCTTCAAAAGATGGACGTGGTTATGTGCTTCGCCGCATCATGCGCCGCGCTATGCGGCATGCGCATCTTTTGGGTGCTGCCGACCCCTTGTTGCACCGATTGGTCCCAGCCTTAATCCAACAAATGGGCGCCGCCTATCCAGAGCTAGTTCAGACACAATCAATCATTGAGGAAACACTTCTGCAGGAAGAAACTCGGTTTAGAACAACTTTAGACCGTGGTTTGAAATTGCTGGAAGATGAAGTTGGTTTACTTGGGCGGGGTGCGTCTTTAGCTGGTACCACCGCGTTTAAACTTTATGATACATTCGGTTTTCCTCTGGATCTTACACAAGACGCACTGCGCGAAATAGGAATGTCTGTCGATACGGACAGTTTCGATAAAGCGATGTCCGAGCAAAAAGCAAAAGCACGCGCAGCATGGACAGGCTCAGGTGAGATGACAGACGACTCGATCTGGTTTGAGGTTGTTGACACACACGGTGTGACCGATTTCTTAGGGTATGATACCGATAGTGTTGAGGGTCAGATTGTTGCCGTGGTACAGGACAAATCTCTCGTTAATGAGGCCAAGACTGGCGCTTCAGTTCAAATCGTTTTGAACCAGACCCCATTTTATGCTGAAAGCGGCGGCCAAGTCGGCGACAAAGGGCTAATTAAAACCGATTCTGGCCTAGTCTTGGTGACTGACACGCGCAAATCAACAGATCTCGTCATTCATTTTGGCAACGTAATTGAAGGTAAAATTAAAGCTGGGCAGGCAGCAGAGTTGAATGTTGATGCCGATCGGCGTTCCGATATACGCGCAAATCACTCAGGGACCCATTTGTTGCATGAAGCATTACGAATTGAACTTGGAGATCATGTTGCTCAACGTGGCTCTCTTAACGCGGCAGATAGGTTGCGGTTTGACTTCAGCCATGGTCACGCCCTGTCCCAAGAACAAATTTCGAAAGTGCAAACGGAAGTTAATTCATATATTCGTCAAAATGGGCGTGTCGAGACACGTATCATGACACCAGATGCAGCACGCAAATTAGGTGCCCAAGCTTTGTTCGGTGAAAAGTATGGCGAAGAAGTCCGGGTTGTTTCAATGGGACTACTGGAAGGTTCTCGAAAAGGCGGGTCTGGGAATACTTACAGTCTCGAGCTATGTGGCGGTACGCATGTCCGCTACACGGGCGATATCGGTAGTTTTGTACTAATTAGTGATAGCGCGTCGTCTTCAGGTGTGCGCAGGATCGAGGCACTAACGGGGCGGGCTGCAGAGACGCATATTCAAGCTCAAGCCAAAACAATCTCCGACACTGCACTCAGTTTAAAAGTACAAACAGCTGACATCGCCGATCGTACGAAGGCACTTCTGGAGGAACGCAAACTACTTCAAACGGAAGTAGCTAACTTACGGCGTGAATTGGCGTTAACAGGCGGAAGTTCTGATCAGGCTGCTGAGCCAATTTTAGTTGCGGGGACGCAATTTTTGGCTCAGGTATTAACAGGCGTTAGTGGCAAGGACCTTCCGGCATTGGTTGATGCTCATAAGGGTAAAATGGGCTCTGGGGTAGTGCTTTTAATTACTGATTCTGAAGGTAAAGTAGCAGTTGCTGCTGGCGTGTCATCAGATTTAATAGGATCTATTTCAGCCGTTGATATTGTGCGCGCAGCGGTTTCTGAGCTTGGCGGCCAGGGTGGCGGGGGACGCGCAGACATGGCGCAAGGTGGTGCTAAATCTTCAGATAATACTGACGCTGCAATAGCAGCTGTTAAAACCTTAATGGAAGGATGAATTATGGCCAAAGCACTATGGATTGCACACGTGAACGTTTTGAATGCTGATAAGTTAGCTGCTTATGCCGCAGCTGCGACGCCGGTAATAGCGGCCTTTGGCGGGGTTTTTTTGGCGCGTGGAGGTGCTTATGAGCAGTTAGAGGGGTTGGAGCACACCCGAAATGTTGTAGCACAATTTCCCAGTCTACAAGCGGCTCATGATTGTTATTACTCTGAAAAATACCAAGCTGCTATCAAGTTGGGCGAGGGTGGCTTTCAACGCAGTCTTATGATCGTTGAATCCATAGATTAAACCAAAAATATCAGTGTGTTGGGAATGCTTTTTTAGGTCAGGCCGTGCGCGACGCGCGTTTGCGCTCATGTGGGTCAAGGTGGACTTTGCGTAAACGAATTGCCAACGGTGTAACTTCAACCAATTCATCATTGTCTATGTAAGATATTGCCTGCTCGAGAGACATTTTGGTTGGTGTCGTTAAACGAACCGCTTCATCGGTACCGCTTGCGCGCACATTGGTAAGTTTTTTACCTTTGAGTGGGTTTACTTCTAGGTCGTTTTCTCGATTATGCTCACCAATAACCATTCCTTGGTACACGTCTTCTTGTGAACCAATAAAGAATTTACCACGATCCTCCAGGTTAAATAAGGCATAAGCTACTGAAGTTCCGCGTTCCATTGAAATCAATACTCCAGCCCGACGACCAGGAATTACTCCCTTATGCGGTGACCATTCGTAGAATACCCTATTTAAAACACCAGTTCCACGCGTATCGGTCATAAACTCACCTTGATAGCCAATTAGGCCACGTGATGGAACATGTGCAATAATACGGGTTTTGCCAGCCCCAGCTGATTTCATTTCTGCCAAGTCACCTTTTCGGGTACTTGTGAGTTTTTCGATCACAACGCCTGAATATTCTTCATCAACATCGATAGTAACTTCCTCAATTGGTTCGAGACGTACACCGCCTTCTTCACGAAACAAAACGCGTGGACGACTTATAGAAAGCTCAAAGCCTTCACGGCGCATGTTTTCGATTAGAACACCCATTTGCAATTCACCACGACCGGCAACTTCGAAGGCTTCACCACTTGGGCTATCAGTTACCTTTATGGCGACGTTGGTTTCAGCTTCATCCATAAGACGTTTGCGAATAACACGGCTCTGTACTTTTTTGCCGTCCCGGCCTGCCAAAGGGCTATCATTGATACCAAATGTTACAGAAATGGTAGGCGGATCAATTGGCAGAGATGGTATCGAATCAACGACCTCAGGAGCGCAAATTGTGTCCGCAACTGTTGCTTTTGTCATACCTGCTAAAGAAACAATGTCTCCGGCAACTGCCTCTTCTATTCCTGTTTGCTGTAGCCCACGGAATGCTAATATCTTAGTGCAGCGGAATTGCTCAATACGCGTACCATCGCGCGACAACGCTTTAACTGTTTCGCCAGCTTTTAAACGTCCTGTCTCTACTCGACCAGTGAGAATACGACCGATGAAGGGATCCGCCCCCAACGTCGTAGCAAGCATTGAAAATGGTTCTTTAACTTTTTCAATTTGCTTTGGTTTGTTCACGTGGCTTACGATCAGAGAAAATAAAGCCTCTAGCCCTTTACGTGGTCCGTCAAGTTCAACATCTGCCCAACCTGCTCGGCCAGAAGCGTAAAGAACTGGAAAATCTAGTTGTTCTTCATTAGCATCAAGTGAAGCAAAAAGATCAAAGCACTCATCCAAAGCCCGATCAGGCTCTCCGTCTGGTTTGTCCACTTTATTTACAACGACTATCGGCCTAAGGCCAAGTGCCAGTGCCTTCGATGTTACGAATTTAGTTTGAGGCATTGGGCCTTCTGCAGCGTCAACTAATAAAACAACGCCGTCAACCATGGATAAGATACGTTCAACTTCACCACCAAAGTCAGCATGCCCTGGGGTGTCAACAATATTTATGCGTGTTCCATTCCACTCGACCGAAGTGGCTTTTGCCAGAATTGTAATCCCACGCTCACGTTCTAAGTCGTTGCTATCCATCGCCCGTTCAGTGGTAGCCTGATTGACCCGATAAGTTCCCGATTGCTTCAACAGTTCATCCACTAATGTGGTTTTGCCGTGATCAACGTGTGCGATAATCGCGATATTTCGCAGATCCATTATTTGCCTCATGCTTGCTCATCGCGGCGCCTATACCGAGTAGCTCTGAAAGGAAAGCCCTAGTTTTCAAAGAGACATGCTCGATAAGAGTAAGAATGATGATTTATAAACAATTCAAAAGAAAATGAATATAAGCTTATCCATCTGTTAAATTTTTTACGGGATTGAGCCGTGATATAATAATTTATCGTGAGGCTTGTGCCCCGCGCTCTCGGTAAGGCGTTGTATCATAATGCGCGCGATAACACTTAGAAAAATGCGAAGGCGACGCAAAGCCGCAAGCAAGAGCAACATTAATCACAGACATATCTGTTTGCATTAATAAGTTACGAGCTTTTTGAAGCCGCAGCTCCATGTAATACCTTTTGGGTGACCTGTTAAGATATCGTCGGAAAAGGCGTTCAAGTTGACGGGTAGACATACCCACATCGCGCGCCAAACCTGAGGGACTTATTGGTTCCTCGATATTCTGCTCCATTTGCTGAATAACCAAGCTTAATTTTGGATGACGAACACCTATGCGTGTGGGAATAGACAAACGCTGAGTGTCTTGGTCTGTTCTGATTGATGAATATATCAATTGATCCGCCACCGCGTTAGCTAGCTCTTCTCCATGGTCTTCAGCGATTAATTTCAACATCAAATCGATTGAAGAAGTCCCACCCGCCGTTGTAATTCTATTTCCATCAACAACAAAAACAGATTTGGTCAGCTCAACTCCATCAAATTCCTCGGCGAAGCTATCTTGGTTTTCCCAATGTATTGTAGCTCTTTTGCCCTCAAGAAGGCCCGCCTTCGCGAGTGTGAAACCTGCTGTACACAAGCCAGCAATAATGGGGCCACGACGAGCCTCGCGTCGGATCCAGTTTAAAACTTTCTTTGTTGTTGCCACCTGGACATTAATCCCACCGCATATCATCACAGTATCATCCCGTAAGACTTCGTTAAGCTCACTTTGAACTACAAATTCAATACCGCCTGAACACACTACGGGTTGGCCAGACTCTGACATTAAAGACCAACGATAAAGTTCGCGTCCTGCCATGCGATTAGCTATACGCAAGGACTCTACCGCTGCAGCAAAACAAAGCATTGTGAAGTTTTCGAGTAGAGCAAACACAAAACGCCGCGGTTTGGCTGACGTTAATGGTACTTCAACGATCTGATCAGAAACATCCATAGGGACAACCTTCTAAACTGTCATTTTATGGGGCAGAATTTACAGCCCATGTGATCATGAAACAATCGCGCGTCAAGACAATATTTTTATCACACATATTTTGCGGTGGTTTATCAATAAAAATGAAGCTCCTGTGTCTACGAAATTTAAACTAAACTTGGGGTTTACATAAAATGACTAGTTGGCAAAAATCTGATTGGCGCAATAAACCACGCGTTCAGATGCCTGATTATTTGGATCAGGCAGCTCTTTCTACAGCTGAGCAACAATTAGGTCGTTATCCTCCATTGGTATTTGCAGGAGAAGCACGTTCGTTGCGGCAACAGCTTGCAGCGGTAAGCCGCGGTGAGGCTTTTTTGCTTCAGGGTGGCGATTGCGCAGAAAGTTTTCAAGAATTCTCAGCTGATAATATCAGAGATACTTTTAAAGTAATGCTTCAAATGGCTATGGTTTTAACCTATGGTGCAAAGGTTCCCGTTGTGAAAGTAGGACGCATGGCTGGTCAATTTGCAAAGCCACGTTCCGCCGGAACAGAAATTAAAGATGGCGTAGAACTTCCGAGCTATCGTGGTGACATCATCAATGATCTGGATTTTACAGCAGAAGCCCGTATTCCAAATCCAAAAAAAATGCTTCAGGCGTACACACAGTCTGCGGCTACAGTTAATTTACTACGCGCTTTCTCGAAAGGTGGCTTTGCTGACATACACCAGGTGCATTCATGGACCCTTGGTTTTACAGAATCCGAAAAGGCTGCAGCGTACCGTGACATGGCCATTCGTATATCTGATGCTTTAGATTTCATGAAAGCAGCGGGACTCACCGCAGAAAACAATGCTGAACTAGCAAGTGTTGATTTTTATACATCCCATGAAGCTCTTCTGTTAGAATATGAGGAGGCTCTTTGCCGAATGGATAGTACATCTGGTAAATGGGTTGCTGGGTCTGGTCACTTAATTTGGATTGGAGATCGCACGCGCCAGCCTGATGGTGCACACGTTGAGTTTTGTCGCGGAGTGCAAAACCCAATAGGTTTAAAATGTGGACCGACGACAACAGCTGAAGACTTGAAGATTTTGATGGCTAAGCTAAACCCAGATAACGAAGCCGGCCGCCTGACGTTGATTGCGCGGTTTGGAGCAGGGTTTGGTCGGCGATAACCTTCCCCGTTTGATCCAAGCTGTTAATGAAGAGGGTGCTAATGTTGTTTGGACCTGCGATGCGATGCATGGAAACACAATTAAATCATCAACCGGTTATAAAACTCGTCCGTTTCAAAGTGTTCTTCGTGAAGTTCAAGAATTTTTCTTGATACATCGCGCAGAAAATACAATCCCGGGTGGTGTCCACTTTGAAATGACCGGTCAAGATGTCACTGAATGTACGGGTGGGGTCCGCGCGGTTACAGACGAAAACCTATCGGATCGTTATCACACAGCTTGTGACCCACGCCTCAATGCTTCTCAGTCATTAGAATTAGCATTTCTAGTTGCAGAGGAACTAGGACATACACGCAAAGCACGTAGACCCCGCGTGGCAAGCTGACCTAATCCAACTAAAAAAATGGTGGAAACTAAGGTGTGCGCCATTAAAATTCATACCATAAAATATGCATGTTCATGAAAATTATGAGATCCTAAGAGCTGGAGATATTTTTTTATAAGTCATAAATTTCTTTATTACTTTTAAATAAGTAATAATTTCAGTTAAATAGAATTTTAAATTAAAGTGGCGTGTTAAATATTCACTTTAAATAAACTAACCTTTGTAGCTTTCCCCAGTCCTATAAAAAGGTATACTTACATTCACGCTAGGGGGATTTATTATAGTCAAAGTACAAACTGTAAATTTTATAGGTTTGATTGGTAAATTTTAAACTCCATTAGGGGTTGAAAAACTGAGAGGTCCAAATGCTTTCATCTATGACCGGCATAGCTACAAAAAGTGGATCCTCAGGTCCATACGATTGGTCTGTGGAGTTACGCGGAGTCAATAATAAGGGTTTGGATATCCGCGCCCGAGTACCCGATTGGTTGGTGGGCCTAGACCAAATTGTGCGCAAAACCATTGCTACCGACGTAGCACGTGGTTCGCTGCAGTTTTGGTTAAAGGTCTCCCTGGCTGAGGGGATCGTTCAGCGCCAAATTGATCCAACAAAATTGGATCAAATTTTAACAAATGCCGTTTATTTGGCAAAGCGAGCAAAGGATAAAGGAATTGAATTTGCTCCGATTGGTCTCTCCGACATATCTTCTCAAAATGGGTTCATGGATTTTGAAGTAGGCGATTTGGAGAAGACTGGCCTAAAGCAGATGGTCTTGGCAGAGCTACCTAAACTAATCGCGCAGTTTCAGGCGTCACGACGAGAGGAAGGCCAAGCTCTGCACTCGGTCTTGGAAGCTGGAGTTATTGAGATGGAACGACTGCTGCAGCGTTCGGCCATAGCCATTGAAACCCGCGCAGATGAGTTCGAAACCAATTTCACTGCTGCAATTGCACGCCTAAAACAGGATATTGATCCTGAGCGCTTGGCTCAAGAAATGGCCATTTTGGCAGTAAAAAGTGATGTCACAGAAGAGATTGACCGCTTGATGGCCCATATTGCGGCCGCACGTACTTTGCTGGACTCGCAAGAGCCTGTAGGACGCAAGTTTGAATTTCTTATGCAGGAATTTAACCGCGAGGCCAATACTCTGTGCTCAAAATCCAATTCCAAATCTCTCACGGTGATTGGTCTTGAAATGAAAGTGTTAATTGACCAGATGCGGGAGCAGGTCCAAAATGTGGAGTGAGCCTATGCGGCGCGGTTTGTTAATTATTCTATCTTCGCCCTCTGGTGCGGGGAAATCCACCTTAGCCCGGCGGTTGATGACATGGGATCCATCATTAGCATTTTCTGTGTCTTCGACCACCCGTGAAATGCGCACAGAAGAGGTGGACGGTAAAGATTACTTTTTCGTGGACGAAGCCAAGTTCAAACAACAGGTCTCAGACGGGGATATGCTTGAGCATGCCCATGTTTTCGGCAAGTTCTACGGCTCCCCAAAAGGTCCGGTCGAAGCTGCCATAAGCAAGGGTCAAGACGTGTTGTTCGACATTGATTGGCAAGGCGCGCAGCAGATTTTAAATTCAGCTTTACAAAAGCACGTGCTATCGATCTTCATTCTACCACCTTCCATAGTGGAGTTGCAGCGGCGGCTCGAGGGGCGCGGTCAAGATACGGCCGAGACTATCGGCAAGCGGATGCAGAAAAGCTGGGATGAAATAAGCCATTGGTCGGGTTATAATTATGTGCTGATCAATGATGATCTAGACACCACAGAAAATAGATTGAAATCTATCGTCGCCACCGAGCGTTTGCGACGCAGTCAACAACCCGGTTTGGTCGACCATGTGCGGGCGTTACAATCAGAGTTCGAGATAAATAATGATTTATGAATTAAATGGATTCACTCCTGAATTTCCTGCAAATGGTGATTTTTGGGTGGCGGCAGATGCCAATCTAATTGGCCAGGTGCGCTTGTTGTCTGGAGCCTCAGTTTGGTTTGGCGTCACCCTGCGCGGCGACAATGAGCTGATTGAGGTGGGTTTTGGCTCCAATGTGCAAGAAAACTCTGTTTTGCACACGGATATCGGCTTTCCGATGATTATTGGTGCCAATTGCACCATCGGTCATCAAGCCACGCTGCACGGCTGCACGATTGGCGATCAAAGCCTGATCGGCATGGGAGCTAAAGTTTTAAATGGGGCAAAGATTGGCCGTAATTGTTTGATCGGGGCAGGGGCTTTGGTAACGGAAGGCAAGGTCATCCCTGACAACTCCTTGGTTGTCGGCGCGCCGGGTAAAGTGGCGAGGATACTGACTGAAGCAGAGGTCCTGAGCCTGCTGAAATCGGCACAGGGTTATCAAGACAATATGCGACGCTTCGCGAAGAGCTTGAAAGTCCTCGGCTAGGCCTTTGAGCTCTGACAGGATTCAAAAAAAACTGAATGCCCAATGACTTTAATAGAACTGTTCAACAAAGTGTTTGAGCGTGATTCTTTGCAACCCAGGTTTGAAGGATTAAGTGTGGTCCGGAGACAAGCACACTGTACTTACATTCAGATCAGTGCGTAAGTCCCCGATACAACTAGGAACTGCTACTACGATTGTGACTGTCCGATCCATCGGCTATATCTTAAAAAGATAGTAAATATTTAACATAATACATATTATGCGACTTTTAAATCTTGCGGTTATAAAAGATGTATAAACTTAACAATGTAAAGGAAGCCAAAAATATGCCCCCTTTCGCAAACTGGTCATACCCAACAGCCATTCGTTTCGGACCTGGACGCATTTCTGAAATTGCGGAAGCCTGCATCATATCAGAAATAAAAAAGCCATTGTTGATCACAGACCGTGGTTTGGCCAAATTAGAAATTACAGCGAGGACATTAAATTTATTAGATGCCGCAGGCCTTGGCCGGGCGATCTTTGCCGAAGTTGATACAAATCCAGACGAAAAAAATGCTAATGCTGGTGTCTCGGCCTATAAAGATGGCGGTCACGATGGTGTTATAGCATTTGGTGGTGGATCCAGTCTGGATCTGGGTAAACTGGTAGCATTCTTATCTGGGCAGACCCGTCCATTATGGGATTTTGAAGATATAGACGATTGGTGGACACGCGCAGCGGTGGACACAATAGCACCTATAGTTGCAGTGCCAACAACTGCTGGTACAGGTTCGGAAGTTGGTCGTGCTTCTGTGATTACCAATACTGAGACCCTGGAGAAAAAGATTATTTTTCATCCAAAGATCCTGCCCACGGTTGTGATCTGTGATCCAGAACTTACTGTAAAAATGCCCAAATTTATTACTGCAGGCACTGGCCTTGATGCATTCGCACATTGTGTTGAGGCATTCTGTTCACCTCATTATCATCCCATGTCTCAAGGCATGGCACTGGAAGGTATGCGGTTGGTCAAAGAGTACTTGCCGCGTGCGTATACCGATGGCTCGGATATCGAGGCACGCGCGCAAATGATGTCTGCAGCGGTGATGGGCGCAACCGCTTTTCAAAAGGGGCTGGGAGCCATACATGCGCTATCACACCCAATTGGTGCCATCTATAACACCCATCATGGAACAACTAACGCCGTTTGCATGCCAGCCGTGCTACAATTTAATAAACCAGCAATTAAAAATTTGTTGAAAGAAGCATCAAATTATCTTGGAATTAATGGTGGTTTTGACGGATTTTGTAGCTACGTGGACGATTTAAACGCATTTCTGGAGGTTCCCAGATCACTTTCCGAACTGGGCATTAAAAATCCGGACATTGATCGCATTGTTTCAAGCGCGTTAAATGATCCAAGCACAGCAGGTAATCCAATAAATATGACAATTAGCAACACACGTGATTTACTATTGAATATTATTTAAGGCATCAAAATGACAGAGTTTACAGTAGTATCCGCGCTTTGCATTCTTTTCAGGGTAAAAAGATTAAAAGCTTCAGTGCCCTCACACTGAAGCTTTTATTTCTTATTTTCAATAATAATCCGCTAGACATTTGAAAATGTAATATTTCAATATATCATATCTAACTTTATCCCTGAATAGTCTTGGCTACTTCAGCAGCAAAATCCTCAGATTTTTTCTCAATACCTTCGCCAACTTCCAAACGAATGAATGATGTGATTTCAACACCCGCAGCTCTTGCAGCATCCTCAACTGATAGATCAGGATTAACGACAAAAGCCTGCCCCATTAACGTAGATTCCGACATGAATTTCTTCATACGACCAACAATCATTTTTTCGATAACAGCTTCTGGCTTGCCACTTTCACGTGCAATATCCATCTGAACTTGCTTTTCTTTTTCTACAGCTGCGGGGGCAAGCGAAGCTTCATTTAACGCTGCCGGGTGGGCTGCTGCTATGTGCATAGCAACTTGCTTTGCAAAAACTTCGTTGGAGCCAGTCACCGCAACCAAAACACCGATTTTACCCATTCCATCTGTTACTGAATTATGAATATACGAAACAACTGTCTCACCCGTGACAACAGCCATCCGACGCAACGACATATTCTCACCGATTGTAGCAATAGCATCCGTGACCAATTCGGAAACAGGTTTGCCATCAACTGCAGCGTTTGCTAACGCATCAACGTCGCGCACGCTCAACGCTGCATTTGCTATTTTTGCAACCATACGTTGGAAATCGGCGTTTTTGCCAACAAAGTCGGTTTCAGAGTTAACTTCTATAGCAACACCGTGGCCATCTTTAACTGACACTGCTACAAGACCCTCGGCAGCTGTACGTCCAGATTTTTTTGCAGCTTTAGCGAGGCCTTTTGTCCGCAGCCAATCCATCGATACTTCCATGTCACCATTGTTTTCAGTCAACGCTTTTTTTGCGTCCATCATGCCTGCGCCGGATTTTTCACGCAGTTCTTTCACCATTGCAGCTGTAATCGCCATAATCGTGTTCCTTTGTATGTAAGTGGGATTGTAGGGTGCAGCGAGCTGCACCCGCAGTGATTTTAGGCTTTTGCAACCACTTCAGTATCAGCGGAGACTTCTGCAACTACTTCAGTATCAGCGGAGACTTCTGCAACTACTTCAGTATCAGCGGAGACTTCTGCAACTACTTCAACGTCAGCGGAGACGTCTGCAACTGCTTCAGCGTCAGCGGAGACTTCTGTAACTACTTTTTCTTCTGGCGCTTCGGCCATCTCGCCCATATCAACTCCAGCTGCGCCCAATTGAGCAGACATGCCCTCTAGAGCTGCTCGAGCAACGAGATCACAGTAAAGAGCTATTGCACGTGCCGCATCATCATTGCCCGGGATTACGTAATCAATACCATCTGGCGGGCAGTTCGTATCAACAACGGCAACGACTGGAATACCAAGCTTTTTAGCTTCTGCAATTGCTAGGTCCTCTTTGTTGACATCGATAACGAAAATCAAATCGGGAACTCCACCCATTTCGCGAATACCGCCCAATGAAGCCTGCAATTTGCCTTGGTCTCTTTCCATGCCCAAACGCTCTTTTTTAGTTAAGCCTTCGAAACCTGTTTCCATCTTCTCATCAATTTGTTTTAGACGTGCAATGGATTTTGAAACTGTCTGCCAATTTGTGAGTGTTCCACCCAACCAACGGTGATTCATATAGTACTGTGCGCACTTTTCAGCAGCTTCAGCCACTGGATTTTGCGCTTGACGCTTGGTACCCACAAACAATATTCGGCCACCCTTAGCTACTGTATCTTGCACTGCCTTTAAAGCAGCATCGAGCATTGGGACGGTTTGAGTCAGATCCATGATGTGGATGCCGTTGCGCTCCCCATAAATAAACTGACCCATACGAGGGTTCCAACGTTGTGTTTGGTGTCCAAAGTGAACGCCAGCTTCCAAGAGCTGACGCATTGTGAAATCTGCGGCCATTGCCATTTCCTTTCCGGTTTAAACCTCGGCGGGGATGTAGAGATTAATCTCAACCGGCGGACAAAAGAGGATTTCTCCCTCAATCGCCCAAACCCCACCTGTGAAGTAGAGCTCGTTTAGTATGCACCCTGCCCTTTGGCAAGCCTAAAACATGCATTTTCTTTTATAATTGGCTTGTTTCTGGTGCCTGAGATTGTCAAAAGACCAGTATGATCAAAAAACCAAATATAATATGCATTGGCTCTATCCTATGGGACGTTATTGGCCGAGCACAAACGCCAATGCATCAAGGCTCTGACATGCCTGGGCACATCACACGTTTGCCGGGTGGAGTGGCTATGAATATAGCTATGACACTCAAAAAATATGACCTTAATCCAAAAATTTTATCAACTGTAGGTCAAGATTTTGAGGGATTGGCACTAGTTAGGGCGGCAAAGTCTATGGGTCTCGATACAAGCTATTTACATCACAGCTCAGAGCTACCAACGGATCAATACATGGCTATTGAAGCCAGTAACGGACTTATTGCTGCAATTGCAGACGCACATTCGTTAGAGGCCGCTGGTGATCTTATTTTGCAACCACTGCAGGATGGTCGTCTGGGATCTATTAAAGACCCTTTTAAAGGGATCATAGCTCTAGATGGAAACCTTACACAAAAATTATTGTCTGAGATAGCTACGGCACCTTATTTAGCATTGGCTGACTTCCGTGTGGCCCCCGCCTCGCCCGGAAAGGCTCAACGACTAGGTGTGCTTCTGACCCATCAAGGGGCAACGCTTTATGTCAATGTTGAAGAAGCTGGGATTTTGTGCAAACAGACTTTTAAAGACGCAAAATCAGCCGCTTTATCTTTAATCTCAGAAGGTGCTCACCGAGTTGTGGTTACCCACGGAGCTTTAGAAACAGCCATGGCTGACTCTAATGGTTGCATCACTTCAGTTCCTCCATCAGTGAAAGCATTGCGCGTTACAGGCGCAGGCGATACTTTCATGGCAGCTCATATTGCAGCGGAAATTATTGGACAAAACCCAAAACTGGCGCTTAATACCGCCTGTGATTATGCATCATTATATGTTTCCCATAGCCAAGAAAAGTGACCAAATGATTTTAAATTTTAGTGCAGAAATCGAACAACATAGAACCAAAATTGGCTTCGACAGGCCCATTGTTGCGTTAGAAAGTACTATCATCACTCACGGCATGCCTTACCCCCAAAATCTTAAAGTCGCCCGGGACGTGGAAGATGTAGTACGTAACGCAGGCGCAATACCCGCCACTATCGCTGTTCTAAACGGTTGTTTGTACATTGGTCTTGACCCCGACCTATTGACCGACTTTGCGCAATCAATCGATGTTGCTAAAGTTTCTCGTGCAGATATGGCTTTTGTTATCGCACAAGGGAGAACTGGTGCCACGACTGTTGCGGCAACAATGATTGCTGCATCAGCTGCGGGAATCGAAGTCTTTGCAACCGGTGGAATTGGAGGCGTTCATCGTGGCGCAGAATTAAATTTTGATGTATCAGCTGATCTAAGAGAGCTAGCCCTCACACCCATAACAGTCGTTGCAGCGGGTGCCAAAGCAATACTCGATATACCCAAAACAATGGAAGTTCTTGAAACATACGGCGTGCCAGTTATTGCGTATGGTCAAGATGTCATGCCAGCATTTTGGTCGACTACAAGCGATATAGCAGCACCCTTGCGTAGCAACAGTGCCTTAGAAATTGCTATGGCGTTAAGGTACCGACAGGCGTTAGGTCTATCTGGCGGTCAATTAATAGCAAACCCAGTTCCCGCTGATGCACAAATTCCAGCGAAAGAGATCGAGCCAATAATATTAAATGCGTTGAACGAGGCCAAAGTTTCCGGAATTTCTGGAAAAGCAGTTACTCCGTTTCTTTTAAAGCGTATTTTTGAGCTAACAAAAGGTAAATCTCTAACTACCAATATATCTTTGATAAAGAATAATGCACAACTCGCCGCTGAGATCGCGATAGAGTGCCATAAACTTCCTAAACATTAGCGAGAAATATAGATATGTAGTAAGATGTAGAAAGTTTTCTCTGTTATAAAATAAATACGTAAGGCATATGATGATTGAACAAGTATTTGATAAGTCGCGAAGACCGGGATGGATTGCCTCCATGCGGTCAAACTTCCTTACTGGTCTTATCATTATAACGCCAATTGCACTAACAATCTGGCTTATCTGGTCAGTTGTTGGATGGATTGATGCACGGGTCTGGGCAATTGTCCCAGATGCCTATCAGCCGCACCGCTACATTCAAACACTCTATAATATTCAGATCAGCGAACAGTATGACATTCCTGGTATCGGTTTGGTTGTATTCTTAGTGTTCACTATTTTCGTTGGCTGGATGGGCAAAGGCTTTGTTGGTCGGTCATTGATTAGATGGGCCGAAAGAATGGTCAATCGGATGCCTGTAGTCCGTTCCGTCTATAGTGGAGCGAAGCAAATTTCTGAAACTGTGTTAAACAAGAAAAATAATAGTTTTGATAAGGCCTGCCTCATTGAATATCCACGTAAGGGTATTTGGGCAATTGGATTTGTATCAACCAAAGCCCGAGGCGAAATTGCAAATTTATCTCCAGAAGGAGAAGAGTTAATCTCTATTTTTGTCCCAACAACCCCAAATCCCACGTCTGGATTTCTGCTTTTCTTTCCGTCAACGGATATAAGGGAACTAGACATGTCTGTTGAAGATGCGGCCAAATTAGTTATCTCGGCCGGTCTTGTTTACCCAAACGAACTGAGTGAAATTAATCAATAATGACTGCTTTTATTACTGGGCTCATAACACAGCTGTCGTTAATACTTGCAGTTGGGGCCCAAAACGCCTTTATTTTAAGACAGGGTTTGGTTCGAAATCATATACTTTTGGTTTGCTTTGTCGCCGCTCTTTGCGACTCAATCCTTATTTTCATGGGCGTCCTGACTTTCGGTGCAATTGGTTGGATGGGCCCAAGCTTAATTATCATCATAACCTATTCAGGAGCAGCGTTTTTAGTGGTTTACGGGGTGTTAAGATTAAGAGCGGCTTACCGCGGGTCCTATCTCATGGAGCTAAGTGAACAGACCCCAGGCCTTCGTAGAACTCTGATTATGTTAGCTGGTTTTACCTTTCTTAATCCTCACGTATATTTGGATACTTTGGGGTTGATTGGTGCAGTTTCCACCCAATTTGCTGATTTTTGGAGCAAAGTCAGCTTCGCGTTTGGAGCATGCATTGGATCATTTGTCTTCTTTTTTAGCTTAGGCTTAGGCGCCCAGTTCCTGTCTCCTTGGATGAGTTCCGTTAGAGCTTGGCGCATCTTGGATATTCTCGTCGGTTTTACAATGTTTATAATAGCTGCTCTCTTAATTTCTCATTAAAAAAAACGCCAGCACGAAGCTGGCGTTGAGTTATTGAGGCAGGTTTCATACAGGCACGAAACCTATCGAGCAGTACCCCCTTATAAGCAATCTATCACACCGCTCCAAGCTAAAAGTTTGAAAAATTGGAAATGGCGCTGTAGCGTTAACTATAACGTAAAAGTAAACCTAGGGATTTAGGCAAAATGGAATACTCAAATATTAGACTGACCCAGTTTTTTGTAGCCGTCATCACAGGCATGGCTCTAAGCATAGGGGAGCCAACGCAGAACCTAAACATGGCATAGCTATGTATGGCGAACCTGCTCTACCACACGATTTTGTGTCACTCCCCTATGCAAATCCCAATGCGCCCAAAGGTGGAAAGATCATCTCAGCAGAAGGGGGAACCTTCACCTCGCTTAATCCTCACGTTCGGAAAGGTAACGTCCCATGGCAACTACGCTTTCTAACATCAGAGAGCTTAATGGGTAGATCCTATGACGAACCCTTCTCACTTTACGGGCTTTTAGCCGAATCAATTGAGACAGATAAAGATCGTCTCTGGGTCGAATTCAGCCTTAACGCAAAAGCCCGATTCTCTGATGGCAGCCCAGTTACTGTAGAAGACGTTATGTGGTCTTATGAGACTTTAGGTACAATTGGCCATCCACGTTACCACGGACTTTGGAAAAAAATTAAATCAATCGAAAAAACTGGCGCCCTGAAAGTAAGATTTACATTTAAACGCAGACCGCGAGTTAGCACTTTTAGTTGGGTTGCGGCCCATTTTGAAAAAAGCTCAGTGGGACGGAAAGGATTTTGTAAATTCCGGCCTTAATGAGGTGCCTCTCTCAAGTGCTCCCTACGTCATTACAGATTTTGACGCTGGCAACTACGTTCGGCTTACCCGAAATCCAGATTACTGGGGCGCAGATGTAAGTTTTCGCCGAGGGACAGCCAACTTTGACGAAATTCGTATGGATTTTTACGCAGATGGATCAGTTCAATTCGAAGCATTTAAAGGCGGGGAATCTTCATCCTTTCGGGAATTAAACGCAGAACGATGGGAAACGTCATATAACTTTCCAGCCGTTGAAAGCGGAGACATTGTTAAGTCTCTTATTCCCCATAAACGGCCAAGCGGAATTACTGGCTACGTAATGAATACACGCCAGTCAAAATTCCAGGATTGGAGGGTGCGCCAAGCTCTGATCAATGCTTTTAATTTTGAATTCATAAACCAAGCTAATACTGGCGGTCGTCAAAAACGCATTACCTCATATTTTTCGAACTCAGTTTTAGCCTTAAAGCCAGGCCATGCTAGTGGGCGGGTTTTGGAGTTTCTTGAGCCTCATCAAGAAGAATTATTACCAGGGACCATAGAGGGATACACTCTGCCTGCTTCAAACGGTACTGTTCGTAACCGTGCGAATATACTTATTGCAGACGATCTATTGAACCAAGCTGGCTGGGTAGTTGACGACGGGAAGCGAAAAAACGCCAAGGGTGAAGAGTTCACGATAACCGTTTTATTGAAGCAGGGTGATACTGAGAGCCAATCAATGATGGACATTTATCAACAGTCATTAGAACGTTTAGGCATTACTTTGACCTCTGAAGTAATTGATTCAGCTCAATATAAAGAGAGGACGCAGGTCTATGATTTTGATATGGCTTATTACCGTCGCGGATTATCACTGAGCCCAGGCAACGAGCAAATGCTTTACTGGGGCGCGGAAGGTATAGAAAAACCAGGTACTCGAAACTGGATGGGTATGGACTCAACTGCCGCGGAAGACATGATTAATCGTCTAGTAACTTCGAATAGTCACGACGACTTTCTTGCTGCCGCCAAGGCGCTTGATAGAATTTTGATTGCCGGCCGATATGTCATTCCTACGCACACTAATAACATTAGCCGCTTGGCACATGTGAAAGAAATCAAATTTCCAGATCATCTCCCAATGTATGGCGATTGGATTGGATTTCTTCCAGATGTCTGGTGGTTTGATCCTAATTAGGGCTTTTCAAGAAAACCATAGTAGCCTTTATCGATTGCGTTTTATATTTAGAGCGCTACCGATTTTGCAACAACCCCTATCTGAAAAGATCTAATGCATATAAAGGCTTTTGCTGAATTTTTGGCAACTGCTTTGCTATTAATTAGCATTGTTGGCAGCGGAATTATGGGAGAGACCTTATCACAAGGCAATGATGCCATAGCACTTCTGGCCAATGTTATCGCCACCGGTTGTATATTATATTGCATAATCACAATTGTCGGGCCTGTATCCGGTGCGCACTTTAACCCATTCGTATCCTTTGCATTCGTGTTGCGCGGCTAACTGGCGCTTAGCACGGCATTTCTTTTCATATCTGCACAAATCTTAGGTGGTATCTGCGGCGTTTGGTCGACACAGACTATGTTTGATCAATCTATATTTCAACTATCACAAACGGACCGAAGCGGCGCTAATCTATGGATATCGGAAGTCTTGGCAAGCACGTGACTGCTTTGTCAAATTTTTGGGGGATTAGACAGCAATCCGAAAGCCGTTCCAGCTTTGGTTAGCGTTTATATCACGGGTGCTTATTGGTTTACGTCCTCAACCAGTTTTGCAAATCCTGCGGTTTTAATAGCCCGTGCTTTGAGCAATACTTTTGCAGGTATAAACCCCGCGGATGTATCAATTTTTATTGTATGCCAGTTTGTAGGCTTAGCTGTAAGACACGTGATCCTTCGATTCTTATTTGCAAACCAGCAAGAGGCCTAACTAAGCGATGTTACCCAAAGTAAAGTAGCATCGTCCGGGCTTATGGTAACCACATTATGGCCCATGGAAGCGTCGTAATATACGCTGTCGCCCCGGCGCATTTCAATTGGTTCATAAAATTCAGTATAGAGCTTTATTATACCAGTTAAAACGTATAGAAATTCCTCTCCATCATGCCTAACCCACCCATCAAACTCGTCCATAGAGCGTGCGCGCACGGTTGTTTTATATGGTAACATATTTTTCTTTGACAGTGACCTCGACAATAATTCATGTTCATAAGTTGCTGTTAAATGGCTTTTTCCTTCACCTGTTCTTGTGTGTGAAAGACGGCCATTTATTTGATCTTTCATGGGTGGAGTAAACAATTGTGGAACAGAAATTTCTAATCCAACAGCTAACTTTTTCAGTGCGTCATAGGTTGGAGACATCTGTCCATTTTCGATTTTAGACAGCGTGCTTCGAGCTAAGCCAGCTTGGCTAGCGGCCTGTTCTAGGGTCCAGTTACGCGCTTTACGTAACTCACGTACTCGCAAACCTAAATCTAAGGGTAAACCTTCTTGACTATCACCACTGTCGCGTGCGATGCGAATGATAGAATTTGGATCATTTTCACTCATTACATAGCATTAAACTGAGGCCAAAGCGCTTGCAACCATTTGTCTTGCAAGCTAGCCCATTTGTATGGAAGCTTTACTCGACCACTCCCCTGCCCCTGCATGCCCAGCAAGTTTTAATCTCGCGGCATACGTACTGGATCCTTCACAATCAGTGCCAGATAAAATCGCCCTCATTATCTATCAGCGGGACATCCCAAAAAAGATAACGTATAAACAGTTGGCCACGGCAGTTTTTGGAGCGGCTAATGGATTAAGTCAGGCTGGCATCAAAGCCGGTGACCGTGTCATGTTAAGGCTGGGAAACACCATTGAGTTTCCGATAGCATTTTTAGCACTTGCCGCAATTGATGCCATAGCGATGCCTGTTTCAGAACAATTATCCAAACCAGAAGTTAATACGCTCATTGAACAGACACGTCCAAACGCGTTCATTGCTGCTTCTGACTTTGATATCGAAAACTTTAGTGGATTTTCAATAAATACAAACCAATTGAAAAGCTTTTATACGTTGCCGCCTCTAGATCCAGTTATGGGTGATCCAAATCGTGCTGCCTATATCATTTTTACTTCCGGTACATCTGGGCAACCTAAAGCAGTGGTCCATGCTCATCGCGCTGTTTGGGCGAGACGCATGATGTGGGACAGTTGGTATGATCTAAGACAAAACGATGTTATGATGCATGCTGGTGCTTTAAATTGGACTTACACTCTCGGCACTGGCCTGATGGATCCGTGGGCTATCGGTGCGACTGCTGTCATACCAAATACACAACAACCAAAACAGATTTGGAGTACAATCCTAGAAACACAGACTACTATATTTGCGGCCGCCCCAGGTATCTTTCGTAGGCTCCTGGTCTCTCCGCCAAAAAATACTCCAGTTAATCTACGCCATGCCCTTTGCGCTGGAGATACATTGCCTCAAACGTCTCGTGATATGTGGCGAAGCTTAACTGGCACTCCGATATGTGAAGCATATGGAATGACGGAGTGCTCAACTTTTCTATCTGCTCGACCTTCCGCACCAGATACGCTCCAAGCCCAAACTGGAAGAAAAATTGCAATTTTGGGGCAGGATAGACCAGTAAACATAGGAGAATTGGGTAGTATCGCTATCTCAATGAACGATCCAGGTCTTATGCTCGGGTATCTTGAAAATAACAAAATTAATTTGCAGTTAACAGGATCTTGGTTCAAAACCGAAGACACAGGAAAAGTTAACTCTGGAGGCACCATTACGTTTTCTGGCCGGCATACAGATATCATGAATGCAGGAGCTTATCGCGTATCCCCCCGTGAGGTTGAAATAGTTTTTGAGCGGCACCCTAATATTTTGGAGGTCGCTGTAACTGAAATTGAGGTTAAGCCTGATGTCACAGTCATTGCGGCCTTTTATATTAGCACTACCGATATAGCGTTTAATGAACTGGAGGAGCTGGTGCAGTCCCAATTAGCTCGCTACAAGCATCCCCGTGTAATACAACGCGTTAAAGCACTGCCACGCACTCCAAACGGGAAACTAATACGGGCTAGTTTGCCAAAATTATGGAATAAAAATTATGACTAAGCTCGATATTTTATCTGATCCTATTTGTCCTTGGTGCTATATTGGAAAGGCCCACCTTGATAAGGCTTTGGCTGATCATCAAGACCATCCATTTATAATTGAATGGCATCCATTTCAATTAAATCCAGATATGCCCCCCTCCGGTATGAATCGCAGAGAATATTTAGAAAAAAAATTTGGTGGAAAGAACCAAGCTATTAAAGTTTATTCAAAAATTGAGCAAAGCGCCTCCGCAATAGGATTGCCCATTGATTTTGCCGCAATGGAACGCACCCCAAACACAATTGATGCACATCGACTTATCCATTGGGCAGGTTTGGAGGACAAGCAGCAGCTCATGGTCGATGCTTTATTTAACGCTTATTTCTGCATGGGACTTGATATTGGAGATCGCAATATCCTGTGTGATGTCGCCGAAGTCATAGGTTTGGAATGCGGCGTGATGGCGCGGCTTTTAGACAGCGATTCCGATGTCAAGCTGATCAAAGATCGCGATGCACACAGCCGCTTAATGGGCGTTAGCGCAGTTCCAACATTTATAGTCGGTAATCAACATGCGATCCCTGGTGCACAAACACCTGATGTATGGGAATCTCTAATCAGTGAACTCAATGGGCAGTCAGCTGATTAAACTTTTCGTTTTGCCTCAGCGGCAACCAAGGCTGCCAAATCCTTGGCTATTGCAAATGCACCTTTAATTTTATCAGAAGTGCGTGTCCAATCTCGTTGCACAACGACCTTATTATCGCGGAGTTTTGCTAAACCACGTTGGTCTTCAAGGAACGCTACAAGACCACCTGGAGACGCAAACCGATCATTATGGAACTGAATTGTTACACCTTTCGGACCACCATCTAATTTAGCAATTCCGGCTTTGCGACACATGCCCTTGATCCTAACAATCAACATTAGCGTATTCACCTCTTTTGGTAACGGCCCAAACCGGTCAATCAGTTCAGCGGCAAAACCCTCAAGTTCAACTTTGGTTCCAAGACCGGACAGCCGACGATAAAGCCCAAGGCGGACATCAAGATCTGGCACATAAACCTCTGGTATTAATACAGAAACACCCAAATTTATTTGTGGCGCCCACTTATCATTATCAACGTTAGCCTCCATTTCACCCGACTTAATCTTCGCAATAGCATCTTCCAGCATCTGTTGATACAATTCGTACCCTACATCGCGCATCTGTCCCGATTGCTCTTCACCTAGCAAGTTACCCGCCCCCCGGATATCAAGATCTTGACTGGCCAAGGTGAATCCAGCACCCAAACTATCCAATGAGCCCAAAACACGAAGCCTTTTTTCTGCTGCGGGCGTCAATCGGACCCGGGGTCTTGTGGTGAGATATGCAAACGCTCTTGTTTTTGAGCGACCTACACGACCTCGAATTTGATAAAGCTGAGACAGTCCAAACATATCCGCTCGATGAATAATCATCGTATTTGCAGTTGGAATATCAAGCCCCGATTCAACAATCGTTGTAGCCAATAAAACGTCATACTTACCGTCATAAAATGCATTCATTTTGTCGTCCAACTCACCTGCAGCCAATTTACCATGTGCAACGACAAAACTAACTTCTGGCACCTGTTCACTTAGAAACTCTTGAATCTCTGGTATGTCCTTAATTCGTGGCACTACAAAGAAGCTTTGACCACCTCGATAATACTCGCGAAGCAATGCTTCGCGAAGGGTTATTGCATCAAAATCACTCACGTAGGTTCTAATTGCCAATCGATCGACTGGTGGCGTCCCTATAATTGATAAATCACGCACCCCGGTTAACGACAGTTGTAGGGTGCGTGGAATTGGCGTCGCCGTAAGCGTCAGTACATGGATATCGGACCGCATTTCTTTTAGCCGTTCTTTATGCCCGACCCCAAAACGCTGTTCTTCATCTATAATTAGGAGGCCTAGGTTTTTAAACTTCACTCTATCTGCAAGTAAAGCATGGGTGCCTATCACTATCTCAACAGTACCTTGGGCCAAAGATTCTCTTGTTGCGTTTGCATCTTTAGCCCCCACAAACCGTGATAGTTGTCTAATCTGAACAGGAAAACCGCGAAATCTTTCAGCAAAGCTTTTGGCATGCTGCCGCGCAAGAAGAGTTGTCGGGGCAATCACTGCCACCTGATACCCTGCGAAAGCAGCAACGAAGGCTGCACGCATTGCAACCTCTGTCTTACCAAAACCAACATCACCGCAAATTAACCTATCCATGGGTAAGCCTGCGCCAAGGTCTTCAACTACGGCTGCGATCGCACTTAGTTGGTCATCTGTTTCTTGGTATGGGAAACGCGCACAAAAAGCGTCCCAAATACCCAAAGGCGGCTCCCAAATAGGAGCTTTTCGCAAAGCACGTTCAGCAGCCACCCGGATAAGTTTTTCTGCCATTTCACGAATGCGCTCTTTAAGCCGGGCTTTTTTCGCCTGCCAGGCACCCCCACCCAAACGATCTAAAAGGCCCTCTTCATGGCCAAATCGAGATAACAATTCGATATTTTCTACTGGTAAATATAGCGTAGCCGCATCTGCGTACTCTAAACTTAAACATTCATGGACAGAACCTGCAGCACTAATAATCTCGAGCCCTGCAAACCGGCCAACCCCGTGATCGACATGAACGACCAAATCGCCAGGGCTTAAACTTTGAGTTTCAGTTAAAAAATTATCTGACTTTCGGCGCTTCCTGGATGCACGAATGAGGCGGTCGCCTAGTATATCTTGTTCGGTAATTACCATTAATTTTTCGGTTTCAAACCCATGATCCAAAGCCGAAACTGCGAGGTAAAGTCCGCCTCCTTGAATTCCTTTAACATCCCGTATTGAAATTGCCTGAGAATGGCCTTCGTCGTGTAATAGACCTGCCAGGCGTTCCGACGAACCGGGTGAGTAAGACGTTATAACAATCGGTTTATTTGGTATTATTTTTTTTATGTGGTCTGAAAGAGCTCCAAAAAGACTAAGTGTTTCATTTTGCCTCTCTGGCGCAAAATTTCGCCCAATCCGTGCGCCAGCATCAACTGAGCCTAATCCTGTGGGTTGGGGCAGAACAGATAAAGATACTACACGACGATTTGCTACGGCCGTAGTCCAGCTTGAATCATTCAGATACAATAATTCAGGCGGCGTAGGTTTATACACCGTGGCCACGCGGTCCTTTTTATCTAATGCAGTTTTACGGGCGTCATATTGATCGGCAATAATATCCCAACGTGCCGCACGAGCCCCTTCGAATTGATCATCTAAGACCACTGAAGCCGTTGGAATAAAATCAAAAATTGTTTCCAGCTTATCAAAAAAAAATGGAAGCCAGTGCTCGAATCCTTGATGTTTTTTCCCAGCAGATACTGCTTCATATAGCGGATCATCAGTACCAGCAGCACCAAATTCAATTCGGTAATTTTGTCTAAAACGACGAATTGAAGCCGCATCTAATATCACTTCTGAGACAGGCGTTAACTCTATTCGGTCTAGGTTTTGTGTTGTGCGTTGTGTGATTGGATCAAACTTACGCAAACCATCCAAAGTATCACCAAAAAAATCAAGACGTATAGGACCTGTTTCACCAGGTGGAAAAATATCAATAATTCCACCGCGGATTGCGTAATCACCGGCTTCCATAACAATTGGGGTTTGGACAAACCCCATACGTACCAGAAAGTTACGCAGCGCTTTTTCATCTACACGGGATTGTACTGCCGCACTGAAAACTGCGTCTTTTAGAGTTGCGCGCGCGGGCACACGTTGGTTGGCTCCAGCTAAAGTAGTCAACACAATAAAAGATTTAGGTATCGCTGTCATGAAGATAGCTAAGCTTGCCATCCGTGCAGCACTCACATCTGCATTGGGAGAAACACGGTCAAATGGAAGGCAATCCCAAGCCGGAAATAAAAACACAGGTAACTCGGGAGCAAAGAACGCTAAAGCGGCTTGCATTGCCTGCATACGGTTCGCATCCCTTGCCACATGGATTACGCCACCCTCTGCCGCCTCTTTTTGGAGCATAATCGCATCAAATCCCTCAGGCACGCCGCTTAGTGTGATATGTTTTGTTTTCATTATATTTTAAAATCCAGCGCAATAGTCATAAGGTTTTAGTTAAAAGATGACTAAAGCCGATAATACCAGCGCAAAATATACAAATTCCACCAAAAACCTGAATTTTAAGATGTAGTTTCTTTAAAGCTTCAATTTTGGCATTCAGAGAGGCGTTAGGTTTTACACGTTTGACACAATTGACACTGATATAAATTATTCCAACCTCGGGCACGAGGATAAAACTAAGGGCTTTGAATAGTTCATTTCCGTAAAAGAAGCCTAAAATAAGGCCAGCGCTAACAAAGGCAGACACTATCCCCACCAGAACAACTCCAACGGTATCGCTGTAGCTTGATACTCTCCTGCAATGCAAATCAACGACAGAGCCTAAGTAGTCAGATTGCCCACCACGTAACATATCTATTGGTATACCTAAAACCCAAAGGATAGTGCGCAATCCATTGCAAGATTAGAAGGCACCAGTACCAACCGCTACTAAAAGCGTCCCAGAAAAGGAGATCAAAAAGGATCATAAGTCAACGTTTGAATTTGCACTTTGCATTTATGTCCTGCTACACCTAAGGCGCACAGAAGAAAACCCAGTCAGTTTCTATGGAGAGAAAAACAATGTCATACTTCCAAGTTCAGGCTCCCTTTCCTGCAAATCGACCGCGCCGATTACGAGCGACTCCCGCTATCAGGAATATGGTCCGTGAAACCTCACTCTCGCCTACGGATTTTATTTGGCCAGTTTTTGTGATGGATGGCACCGATAATGCACAAGCAGTTAGCTCGATGCCAGGAATTTACCGGCACACAGTCGATCGCCTTTCTGGCTTGGCACAGCAAGCGCTCGAGCTAGGCATACCATCTATGTGTATATTCCCCTTCATAGACCCCAGTTTGAAGACACAAGAATGCGAAGAGTCATGGAATGCAGACAACCTTTGCAACCGCGCAATTCGTGCCATCAAAGCTAAAGTTCCTGAAATAGCGGTGATGACGGATGTGGCGCTAGACCCTTATAACATAAATGGGCATGACGGCATCCTTAGGGATGGTAGGGTGATAAATGACGAAAGTGTAGAGGCTTTAGTTAGAATGGGCGCCGCGCAGGCTAATGCTGGTGCTGATATTCTAGGCCCATCAGACATGATGGATGGCCGTATTGGGGCCTTGCGTGGCATGCTTGAATCGAGTGGTCATGAAAACGTTAGTATTCTAAGTTACTCCGCAAAATATGCTTCGGCATTTTATGGACCTTTTCGAGATGCAGTTGGAGCCTCCGGTGTGCTGGTCAGTAACAAGGAGACCTATCAAATTGATCCTAGTAATGGCGAGGAGGCCATGCGTATGATCGCGCGGGATCTCTCTGAGGGAGCTGACATGGTTATGGTAAAACCGGGAATGGCCTACATCGACATCTGCCACCGCGTTAAAACAGAATTTAAGGCGCCTACATTTGCATACCAAGTCTCCGGAGAATACGCGATGCTCCAGGCGGCAGCTAAAAATGGTTGGCTTGATGGCCCGAAGGTAATGCTTGAGAGCCTATTAGCCTTCAAACGGGCTGGTTGCGATGGTGTTGTGACTTATTTTGCACCCGAAGCAGCAAAAATATTAAATAGCTAGGCTTTGTTTGTAGCTCTCACGTGACAATCTTAAATAATTAAATTAATATTAAATAAAGCATCGGAAAAATCCGAGCAGATCACAGGTGGCAATTTACATGATTTTATCCAACAGAAGAAGTTTTGCTGTAGGGCTATTAGCCTTGAGTGGAATGGCGGCGTGCAGCAACGGCGTTGGCACAAATAACGCAGCACGTATAGATGCACGCGTTGAAACAACATTGGACACCATGTACAATAATTACCCTGGGACTAAGGAGTTAGCAACAAATGCTTCCGGCATCTTAATTATGCCCGTCATCACAAAAGTTGGATTTGGTATAGGCCTCGGGTTTGGTCAGGGTGCTTTGCAAGTCGGCGAGGCTAAAGTTGATTATTATTCAGCCTCCAGCGCAAGTGCTGGCCCACAGATTGGCGTAAATCAATACTCGCATGTACTATTTTTTATGACACCTGAGGCACTGCTGGAGTTCAGAGAATCCCGTGGTTGGTCAGCCGGAGCAAATATTGAATACGCATATAAGGATCAAGGTGAAGCCTTGATAGCAAACACCGCCACTACTGGGGCATCTGTTGTTGCAGTTGTATTCGGTCAGGCAGGTTTGAAGATTGGAGCAACTTTGGATGGGACAAAATATACACGGATTATTCCTTAAATATTTTTTCCAGGGCCTAAAAAATTTTCCGCATTTACTCAGATTAGACGTTTAATAAGACTTGATGTATCCAAACGACCTGCTCCCAAGTTTTGCAGATCTTTATAAAATTGATCCACTAAAGCCGTTACAGGTAAGCTAGCACCATTTTCTTCTGCTGTAGCAAGGCAAATACCCAAATCTTTGCGCATCCAATCAACAGCGAAACCCAAAATCAAAGGAATTATTAGCCATGGTTTCATGCCTGTTTAACATCTGCCAGGATCCAGCAGCACCTTGACTAATAACCTCCACCACAGCCTTTGGATCAAGGCCGGCCTTTTGCGCAAAATGAATCCCTTCAGACAGACTTTGAACCATCCCAGCTATGCAGATTTGGTTTACCATTTTAGTCAACTGCCCCGCTCCACTCTCACCTAAAAGCCTACAGACTTTTGAATAGACATGAATAATCGGTTCTACCTTCTCATAAAAAAACAAATCGCCACCACACATAATCCCAAGTTGGCCATTTTCCGCTCCGGCTTGACCGCCAGACACAGGTGCATCGACAAAACCGATACCAGTTGTAGCAGCAAGCTGATAGAGCTCCCTAGTAATTTTTGCAGAAACTGTGGTGTGATCTACAAATATTGCGCCATTATGCATTGTGGCGAACGCACCATCAGGGCCAGTACAAATAGTTTGTAGATCATTATCATTACCAACACATGCCATTACAAAATCTGCGCCTTGAGCTGCTTGTCCAGGTGTCTTAGCGGAAGTGCCGCCATATTCGTTGACCCATTTTTTAGACTTAGAGGCTGTTCGGTTATAAACCGTGACGTTGTGTCCCGCTTTGTGAAGGTGACCAGCCATCGGAAACCCCATTACACCTAGGCCTAGAAATGCTACATTTGCCATTTGACTATCTCTTTCTTTCTATCCCGGTTATGGGTTCCTAGTTAATTATCTGCTGCGCGCCTCGCGTCAAGTAACGGAGAACAAATGAATAGAGTATTTGTGTGGCTAATACGCTTCACCATAAGCCTTGCAGTTATATTTTTTATTGTATTGTGTTTCATGTACTTTCTTCTGTCGCGATCGCTGCCTGATTATGATGCGACCACTGAGGTTCAGGGCCTGATCACTGAAATTGAAATAGTGCGAGATACTGGAAACGTTCCACATATATTAGGAACAACTAACGCCGACACTATGTTTGGTCTCGGCTATGCCCACGCTCAAGATCGGTTATGGCAAATGACGATGATGCGGAGGACTGCTCAGGGTCGCTTATCCGAACTGTTTGGCTTAGACACTTTACCAATCGATTTAGCAAACCGACGCTTGGGTATTTATGGTGCTGCGCGCAATTCCGTGCATGCTCTTAGACCGGAGACAAAACGGATGTTAGACGCTTATGCGGAGGGCGTGAACGCTCGCTTGGCTGAAATCAACGATGGCGCACTAGGACGTGGCGCGCCTGAATTTTTTGTTTTTTCTAACTCAATATCACCATGGCAACCTAGCGACAGCCTAGCAATTCTTAAGCTTATGGGTTTACAATTCTCTGGCCATTTGGACATGGAAGTCCTACGTGCGCGGATGTCTCTAGCCTTGGGTGACAGTCGCCTAAAAGATATTTTACCAGATGAAACCGGTAGCGCTGTCTCTGAGTTGGAACACTTTTCTACACTCTTCCCAAATCAGGCATTACAATCCGCCAGCATTGCGATGCCATCGCAAGCGTTTTCTCCGTTTAAACCGGCTCCATTGGCCGGTGCATCAAATGCATGGGCTGCTATGCCTGGGCGAAGCGCATCAGGCAAAACATTGCTTGCAAACGATCCTCATTTAAGTTTAACTGCACCTTCAATTTGGTATCTCGCTCGTCTCGAACTTGAAACCGGTGGGCGTTATAGGAGGCACCGTACCAGGCATACCTGCCGTCCTCTTGGGGAGATCTGACAAAATAGGTTGGGGCCTTACCTCGGCAAATGTGGACGATATCGATATCTATGTTGAAAAGCTAAATCCACAAAATTCAAATGAATATCTCTCACTTAATGGCTATAAGCAATTTATAAAGCGGCAAAGCATCATCAATGTTAAAGATTCAAAACCAGTGACAGTTGAACTTTTATGGACTGAAAATGGTCCAGTATTGGATGGCAGCCTTTATAATTTAGCAAGTATAACTCCGGAAAAACACGTCACGTCGGTGGCATGGACGCTACTTTCATCAAACGACACGTCCTTTGAAGCTGCATTTGATATAATGTCGGCGGCGTCTGTTCAGGAGGCTTTAGAGGCTTCGAAGTCGTTTGTGGCCCCTCCTCAGAATCTATTACTAGCAGATGGTGATCAGATCGCCATGCGGACGATTGGAGCTTTGCCAAAACGCAATCACAACCATCAAACACAAGGTAGAATGCCATCTCCCGGTTGGATCTCAGAAAACAGATGGGACGGCATTTATCCCCCTTCAGTTAATCCATTGTTTTTAAACCCTATTGGAGGTATTATTGGAAATTCAAATAATAAATTCATCGACAGACCTTTTCCACAACACATAACCTTCGATTGGATTGACACCCAACGTGTTCAACGCTGGCGTCTGTTGATGGAAGAGCGGTCTTCGCATACACGGGACAGCTTTATGGAGGCCCAGCTTGATACAGTGTCCCCAACCGCCCGTGCATTATTACCCTTAATTGGCTCTGAGCTTTGGTTCCAGTCTCCAGCCGCACCATCAGACTCTAAAACTGCGAGGCGCCAGACCGCTCTTACTCTTTTATCTAAATGGAACGGCGAAATGAATGAACATATGCCAGAGCCACTTATTTATTCCGCTTGGACCCGCGCCTTACAAAAACGCTTGATTCAAGATGATTTGGGTCCACTTCATGAAGAAATAAAACACGTGCAGCCCGTTTTTATTGAACGTGTTTTTCGAGATGTTGGTGGAGCTTCTCGTTGGTGTGACGTGGTCCATTCAGTTTTAATTGAAACTTGCGCTCAAATGGCCAGCCTTGCTCTGGAAGATGCTTTAACAAACCTTACAGAAAACTATAGTTCAGCGATTACTGCTTTGAGGTGGGGAGACGTTCATCAAGCCACACACGAACACCCTGTTTTGGGAAAAACACCAATTATTAAATGGTTTGTAAATATTGAGCAGTCAACATCTGGCGGCGACAATACTTTACAACGAGGAAAAACTATTGGAACTGGTGCTAATCCCTATTTAAACGTCCATGCCGGCGCCTACAGAGGCGTATATGACTTTGCGGATCCTGACAGTTCAGTGTTCATCATTTCAACAGGACAAAGCGGCCATCCGTTATCCCGCTTTTACGATAACCTTGGAACGCTGTGGCGGCGTGGTGAATATTTACCTATGTCATTAGATAAGAGCCTTGCACGAGCTGCGTCGACAGGTATCACCCGGCTTATACCGGCCGAAGGTCGTACAAATCCGTAAAGGTTTTCTTCTGACGAGCGGTCCATTTAACATTAAGCGAGAAGCTATCGTCGGATTGCGTCTCAGATAACACCACACCACTCTCGAACAACCACGCGCGTTCTTTGCCTTGCGCAAAGCTCAGCGTTAACGTCGTGAGATTTTTTTCTGGCGTGAGAATTTCTGAAACTGCGTTTAAAAACAATGAGATGCCTGCGCCAGTCTTGGCTGAAAGCATAAAAACACGATCAATGCGTTTTGCCGTATTAGAAAGAGCCTCAAATAAAGACGGTTCTAATAAATCCGTTTTGTTCCATAGCTCTACTCTTGGAATATCCGGGGCCAATCCAAGACTTTCTAAAATAGCCTCTACATCCTTTGCTTGTGCATCAGTTTCAGGGTGAGAAATATCACGAACATGAACAACCAAGTTCGCCGCTGTGACCTCTTCCAGAGTCGCCCTAAATGAAGCCACTAATTCGGTCGGCAAATCAGAAATAAACCCAACCGTATCCGATAGAATTATATCCATACCACTTGGCAAACTTAGAGCACGCATAGTTGGATCAAGCGTTGCAAACAGCATGTCTTTCACAAAAACCTCTGCGCCGGTCATGTAATTAAAAAGCGTAGACTTTCCAGCGTTTGTATATCCAACAAATGCCACAATTGGATAAGGTATCTTTTTGCGAGCATTCCTATGCAGTTCACGTGTCTTTGAAACTTTGCCAAGCTGGCGCTCTAATCTCGTTAATTGAATATCTATAGCTCTCCTATCAGACTCAATTTGGGTCTCACCCGGACCCCCAACGAACCCCAAACCACCACGCTGGCGCTCAAGGTGTGTCCAAGCACGAACAAGGCGTGTGCGTTGGTAGCTAAGCGCTGCCATTTCAACCTGCAACACACCCTCTCGGGTGCGAGCGCGGTCAGAGAATATCTCTAAGATTAGACCAGTACGATCCAAGATCTTGACGCCCCATTCTCGTTCAAGGTTACGCTGTTGTACTGGTGATACATGTCCATCAATCAAAACTAGCCCAACTTTTGATCTCATAAATATTTCTTTTAGTTCAGTAATTTTTCCCTTACCAATTTGTCTATTAAATGCGCGCGAGCTAAGCGCACGACCCCCTCACCAACCACTGTAATACCCGGAAGCGCATGCGCCAAACTTACAGCCTCCGCTAGAGCATCTTCCGATGTTCGCGGCGAGTATTTAGATTTAATTTCAAGGTGCAACACCCATGCATGAGTGTTTATTTGAGGCTCATCAGCCATTAGAATCTATTCTTCGCCATCATATAGCGAAATAACTTGAGACGGCATTATAGTAGAGATGGCATGCTTATAAACCAATTGCGACTGACCATCTCGCCGCAATAGAACACAAAAGTTATCAAACCACGTTATAATTCCTTGCAGTTTCACACCATTGATTAAAAAAACTGTTACTGGTACCTTAGATTTTCGAATTTGGTTTAAAAACGCATCTTGTAAGTTTTGCTTATCGGAAGCCATTCGTTAGCCCTCTTGTTTGTGAGATCACAATTTTTCTCTTCCTTTCTTTATGTAACTCTTAATTCCGAGTTTCCACCCCAAATCACTTTACTAGTTGGATTTAACGATAAATTTTTGGGTTCAGCAAAGCTAATAAAGCAAGAACTTCCAACCGGCCAAAGACCATAGAAAAGATCAAAAGTATTTTCGCAATTACAGGTAGATCCAAAATAATTACTTCGCCTGCTGACATAACCGTCACTAACGGGCCAGTGTTTGTTAGTGACGCTAGTGTCAATTGAAGTGACCGCTGCACAGAAATTCCACACAAAGCGAGCCCTAGTAAAATTGCGGCTAGTGTAATTAAAAATAACATGAAAAAAACGCAGGCGAGCATAGCATTATTAAAACCGCCAGACTGTCCACCATTTTGTCCAGACACAACACGAGATGGAATAATTAGGCGATCTATTTCCGACTTACTGTGACTAACTAAGATAAAAATTCTCAAAAGCTTAACTCCGCCAGCCGTGGTTGCTACGCCCCCCCCAAACGTTGCTAAAGCAGCCATCAGGAGCATACCTGTTCCTAGTTTACCATCTTTAAACGGCATATACTCAGAAACAAACCCAGTCGTAGTCAAAAAAGAAATACTGGTAAATAACACTCCCCAGCTGTTTTGAAGTAGTTCAACAAACCCTATAGTATTAGACCAATGCAAAAACAGGAATGCTAAAAAAACTATAACAATCAGGATAATTGCGAGGCGCAACTCCGGGTCTTTTCTAAGAGATTTATTTTTTAAGAGGGTGCGCGTAAACAGAGCACGTGATAGCGCAAAACACATGACAACCATTAATATAATTTCATACCACCAAGCATCAGATGCTGCTCCTGGAATTTTTATACCAAAAGTAGCCATAGCTGTCATTGCAGATAAAATCGAAAACAACAATCCATTTCCAACGAACTTAATCAAAGCCGCAGCTACGAACGTTATAAAAAGGTAAACTGGCGCTAAACGCACTGCTTCACGCCAAAACTTCGCTGCGGAGTTTTGCTGGCGTACGCTAGCTTTAATTTGGTTTTCAATTAAATTTTCAGAGTGGCCCTGTAAATGCTCAAACCCACCAAGATTAAGTGGCGCAAAGACTGTCCAAGCAAACACCCACATCATAAAGCCACTTGCCCAACCAATCAATACTCGCCAAATAAGTAACGTATCATTTGAGTACTCAATTTCGAATATAGGCAAACCAGTGGTAGTGATGACGCTCACCATATCAAGATATGCATCAAGGAAGCTACCAACCTGACTGAGCTCATTTAGCGGAATCGCTAGAAAAAGAGGTAAACCCAAAAAGAAAGCAACAAGGGACCAAAGCTGGTTATACCGATGGTTAACGAGTTGATTAGTCTCAATCGCTACTCCTAAAAAACCAATTAAAAAAAGACCCAAAACAAAGGCATAGAGAAATGTTCGGCCCTCAATAAGTGCGCCTGCCCCGAAAGCATAAACTGCAGGAATCAAAAACATAGATACAAAAACACCTGGAATTGAGATTAAGAGCGGTAATTTAGAAAACCGGCTCCACATAATTAGAAAAAATCTACAGTGACTTGTAGCAGACGTTCAACTTCGCGAACATCATCGGCCAGAGCGAAAATAACAATATGATCACCCTCCTCGAGACGAACAGATCCAGATGGACGTAGGGTTTCATTACCTTTGCGAACAGCTCCAACCAAAACGCCTTCTGGGAACTCAACATCGCGAATAAAACAGCCTGCAATTGTAGATGTTGACAACACCTGAGCCTCGATAATCTCACCCTCGGCGTCCCCAATTGAATATACTCCGCGAACACGCCCGTGGCGGATGTGGCGCAGAATTGAAGACACAGTTGTTGCCCGTGGATTTACATAAGCATCTATTCCCATGGCTTGTAGCAAAGGAACCATTGTAGGATCGTTAACTAAACAAATTGCTAATGAACACCCCATGGATTTAGCTCTAATTGCTGCCAATAGATTTGTTTTATCGTCATCAGTTACGGCCAAAATAGCGTCAGATTTTTCAATGTTTGCCTCTTCAAGCATTTCAACGTCTAAACCATCACCATGCAATACTATAGTTTTTTCAAGGGCCTCTGCAGCCAATTCTGCAGTAGCTCGGTCTTTCTCAATAACTTTTGCACGAATACGACTGCTTCTACTTTCAAGATTTTTAGCAACTGCAAGCCCAACGTTCCCACCACCTACAATCACGACACTATCTTTGGACTGGGTTGTCTTACCAAAAATTTCCAGGGTTCTCTGAACATCATGAATTTGTACAAAAATATAACAGGAGTCACCACTAAAAATTTGATCTCCAGAACTTGGCACAAACAAGTTTCCATCACGACGAACGGCTACTACTATTGCTGAAAGCGTTGAAAACAAATCAGATAATTGTCGTAATGGTGTATTCAAAACGGGGCAAGCATCATCCAAAGTTATACCAAGCATTTGGACTTCACCATTCATAAAAAACTCTGTTTCAAAAGCTGCAGGCGTCTCAAGACGTCTCAACGCTGCTTCGGCAACTTCTTTTTCCGGACTTATCACAACATCAATTGGAAGGTGGTCACGCCGATAAAGATCTGCGTAAATTGCATCCAAATAGCTCTGCGAGCGAAGGCGAGCGATTTTCCGTGTAATATTAAATACCGAGTGGGCTACCTGACACGTAACCATATTTACTTCATCAGAATGAGTGGCTGCAATAATCATATCTGCATCAGCGGCCCCAGCACGCGCTAAAATATCAGGATAACTCGCGAATCCAACAATGCCTTGCACATCCAAGGAGTCTGTAGCTCTGCGTACAAGATCTGGATCACGATCCACCACGGTTACGTCATTTTTTTCATTGGCGAGATGCCGTGCTATTTGCCAGCCAACTTGGCCTGCTCCACAAATGATCACTTTCATGGGACATGCCCCCTTGAGATCAACAAAACTATGCACAGAGCTTTGTCAGACAAGCCACTGAACGTCAATTAGTGGTTTACTCACTTCAAGATTGCAGAGAAGGGTTAACGCTTCGGTTTGAGGTGCCAACGCCCAGTGATTTAAGCTTTCTATGCAGCGCAGATCGCTCCATCCCAACAAAATTTGCAGTCCGGCTAATATTACCACCAAATCGATTAATTTGGGTCAAAAGATACTCGCGTTCAAACAGTTCGCGTGCGTCCCTTAGTGACATGGTAGCAAGGCTCCCTGATAAAACAATCTGACCATCTAAGCTATCACTGGGACTGTCATTAACCGGCAGTTCCTCAGCCTCGATCAAGTCTTTTGAGCGACCCATTATCAAAACCCTCTCAAGCATATTTTTAAGTTGACGAATGTTACCAGGCCACATCATGCTCTCCAAAGTTCCTATTGCATCATCAGTAAGAACTCTCAAAGGCAAGCCCAAAGTAACGTGCAACTCTTGCATGATATCCTTTGCTATTAAACCAATATCTTCTCTACGCATCTCTAGACTAGGAACCTCTATGGGCACTACATTGAGGCGATGGTATAATTCTTCCCTAAAATTTCCAGCAGCTATTTCTGCTTGTAAATCTCGTGAGCTCGCAGAAATAAAACGAATGTCTACCTTATGAACCTCAGTACCTCTGACGCGTGAAAAACTTTGATCCACTAGCACTCTTAAAAGTTTACTTTGGGTTGATAGCGGTAAATCTACAATTTCATCAAAGAACATAATTCCGCGGTGAGCTGAATCCAATAAACCAGTTTGGGCACCCGCATTTTCAGCCTCAATTCCAAACATTTTAGCATCGGCCGTTTCAGGATCTAAAGATGCACAATTTACCACCGTCAATGGAATATCCAAGCGATTTGAATTAGCGTGAATATAACGCGCCACTGTTTCTTTTCCGACACCAGAAGGGCCGGTAATGAAAACCCGCCCATTGGATTTTGTGACTTTATCTAGATTGCTTTTAAGGACCTTAAAAATGGCACTTTGACCTGTCAGTTTAATTGGCTGGTGATACTGACCACGTAAGGCTGTGTTTTCAGACCTTAAACGCGCAACCTCCATCGCTCGTCTAACAACTACAATCAGTTGATCGATGTTAAAAGGCTTTTCAATAAAGTCAAATGCACCCTGCTTGATCGCCGCGACAGCTATTTCAATATTTCCATGTCCCGAAATGATGACGACAGGTACGTCAGGAAAATTTGCTTTGACAGATTTTAAAATATCAATGCCATCCATTGCGCTGTCTTTCAGCCATATATCGAGAATGAGCATTGCGGGCCGCTCAATATTGATTTCACGCATCGCAGCACCCGACGTGCCCGCAAGGCGGGTGGTATAACCTTCATCGACCAAGATATCTGATACTAATTCACGGATATCACGCTCATCATCTACAATTAAAATGTCACCCATTACGTCAATCCTTTATTTAAGCTACTCTCTTTGATCTGAGTAAGCCTTGGTAGTTTAATTATAGCTTTTGCACCGAAAGTTTTTTCTCTATTAAACGGTTGCGCGTCAATCAACTGAAAACTTCCGCCATGTTCTTCAATTGTTTTTAAAACGATAGATAGACCCAGTCCAGTTCCAGACGGGCGGTTAGTCACATACGGCTCCATCAAGCGACTTCGGTCCTGCGGAAGCCCTTTTCCATTATCAGAAATCATCAATGTAACTGTTTTGTCATCACCTTCGGCTACAACTCTTATTTCACCTGAGTAACCAGGTATTAATTCAATAAAATCTTCAATAGCCTCACCAGCATTTTTTAAAAGGTTTGTCACAGCGCGGCCGATCATTGAAGCGTCAGCATCTATTAAGAGTTCTTCATCTGGCAAATCTAGTTTGAAATTAACACTTGGTTGACCACTTTCTTGCAGTAACACTGCACCCTTCAAAAATTCACCAAAGTTAAAAGGTTGCCGATCGGGTTCAGGCATCCGAGCAAACTGAGAAAACTCGTCAACGATCCTGCGAAGTTCATCCGTTTGACGTACTATAACCGAAGTCATACTCTCCAATTGATCTGAATCATCTCCCAATTTTGGAGCAAATTTTCGTTTAATCCTCTCTGCAGTTAATTGAATTGGTGTTAAAGGGTTTTTTATCTCATGCGCGATGCGGCGGGCAACATCGCCCCAAGCAGCCATTCGCTGCGCACTAACCAAGTCAGTCACATCCTCAAAAGTAATCACGTATCCTTCGGAAGTTTCGTGTTCGTTTGTTCGGAGAGTAATCCGAACAAGAAGACTTTCTAGTTTGCCATTCCTAACCAATTTAATTTCACGTTGCACAACATCAGTCACTGAACTGTTCAAAACAGAAATCAAATCTGAAAATTCAGGTACGACTTGATCCAAGAGACTATTCTCATCAATATCAGTTATCACTAAAACCTCGCTGCGCAGAGCGGTTTAAAAATGTAACAAAACCTAAGTTATCAACACCAATAACTCCAGAAGTCACTGAACTTAAAACTGAGTCAAAAAGCCGACGTCGTCTATCCACTTGATTGGAGCTTTCAATCAATGTATCTCTTTGACCCTTTAAACGATGGGTCATTTGATTGAAATAACGGGCTAACATCGCAATTTCGTCATCTCCAGTTATACCTTCAATACGCGCATCAAGGTCCCCCGCTCCAACCCTTTGAGCTGCGGCGGCCATCCTTCCGACGGGGCTAGCAAGACGCTCAGCAAACCAGAGACCGAGCCAAGTCGCAGTCAAAATTAAAATTACAGCAAAAGCTAGGTAAAGGAGCCCAAAATCAAAGAGAAGCCGCCCGCGATCAGACTCCAATTGATTATAATAATTGGCTGTTTCAGTGGTTTCACCCAATAGTTTTAGCAGCGACCCATCTACAGTGCGTGATAAATACAAAAAGTGGTTTGAATAACCCTGAAGCCTGATCAGTGCTCTAATTTCGTTGTGTTCCCAATCTTCGATAACCGTCACAGTATTTCCCGAAGCGTTCTGAATTTGCACTTCCGTAGGCTTTTCAAAGTCAAACAAATAAGATGAAACGCCACGCAACCTGATTGAGCCCAAATTATTGATGATATAAGTTTCTTTAAAGCCACGTTCGAATTCGACTTCAAATCGGCGCAATTCAGCGCTAAGCTCATTTTCACTTACACCAAAAGAACTTCTTCGATCTTGATTGAGCTTATTAAGTAAAACTCCAAATACTTCCGCGTCTTCTACAATACCGGCCTGAGTTTGAGCATTGTAAGCCTGAGCGGCGGCAAGAGAACTTCCGACGGCATTACGAACGCGATCAGAGAACCAACCCTCGAGTGCTTGGTTTACTGATAATACTGCGAAAAGAGCAACTAAAACGGTTGGGAATAAAGCAATCACAGAAAAGGCTGTGGTTAATCGAAGATGTAATCTTGATCCCGCTGAGTGAGCCCGCCGAGCAGCCGCTATTTGGACTAAGCGTCCAATAAGCAGCGTTGTAACTACGATAATGTATACGAAATCCGCAATAAGAACAAAACGTAAAGAGCCTCGCCCACCTTCGATTGGTTGCATCGCATAAAAAGTTAAAAACACTAATAGTGGGCCCAGAATTACCAATATAATTGTCAACATCGCATTAAAAGCGACTTTATGCCGTATATCGACAATTTTATCGATTAATGAGCTAATTATACCTTGGCGCATTATTGCGGACCTCAACTGCAGTACCTAGATAACCATTAAACGTATGCGGCCAAAAAGCAACGATTGTTGCGCAATTACATCAGCTTCCGACGCCTTTTTACGGCAATATCAAACTCATTAATCTTCTTTCGCAAAGTATTCCTATTTAAACCAAGCATATCAGCACATTTAGCTTGATTGCCGGCTGACGAATATAAAGCAATTTCTAGCAACGGGATTTCAATTTCTTTTAAAATGCGATGATAAACTCCTGGAGGGGGTAATTCTGCACCATGAAAATCAAAATAGCGCTGAACGTGAAATTGCACCGCATCGCCCAAGGTTTTTTCTCGTGAACCAATGCCAGTATTTAAGCTGGTGACACCTTTATTTAGTATAGATTCGAGAGCTAAAATTTTTAAATCTGACCCAGCTGCTTCAAAAATCACCTGCCGCACAACGTTTTTTAGCTGTCTAACATTTCCAGGCCACTCAAACGCCCTCAATGCATTCAGACAATCATGATTAAATTCATATGGCTCTGAATTCCCCATCTCGGATATAAAATGGGCGGCAAGGACTGGAATATCTTCAACGCGATCTCTCAAGGCTGGAACCTCAAGTTGAAGACTAGAAATTCGAAAGAATAAATCTTGTCTAAACTTACCGTCGTCGCAATCGGCACAAATTTTCTGATTAGCTACACAAATTAAACGCGTTGATAAAGATTCTGGTTCCCCGAGGATATTTAGCAGCTTTAATTGTGCGCTTGCTGATAAGTCGCTCACACCATCAACAACGAGAGTACCGTCTTTCGCGAGATCAATAGCTCTATCCAACTGATCTTGATCCTCAGCAATTGTGGGGTCAACAACAATGTAAGGCGCGGCGGATCTACTCGAAAGATTATGTAAACCTTTTGCAACAGTTGATTTTCCAGAACCCGGTTCTCCATAAATTAATATAGGAGCGCTTGAGACCAATGCCCGAGCAATTAACCTATAAAGTTCCTGCATTGCACTAGACTGTCCTATTAAAGGGATAGTCGGGTCTAAGTCCATGGAAGACATAAATGACACTGAACTCAATTTTTTTCTTTTAAGTGCATTAGCAGACCTCCGCATCAATTCAGGCAAATCAAAGGGTTTAGGTAAATAATCAAAAGCCTTCGCTTCATTTGCGCGAATTGCCGTCACAATTGTATTTTGCGCCGAAATAATGATTACTGGAAGGCTGGGACGTAACTTTTTAATATGAGGGAGGTTTTCCAAGCCGTTCCCATCAGGCATCATAACATCCGTTATGACCAGGTCACCTTTTCCATTCTCAACCCATCGCATCAAAGTTATCAAAGATGACGTTGCGTGGACCTTACAGCCTGCACGAGTAAAAGCCTGGGTCAGAACAGTGCGAATAGTTTTGTCGTCATCCGCTATTAAGATGGTTCCGTCCATGTCAATTCCTCTTCGGTTTTGGACTTATTGGAAGAGAAACTCGAAACTCAGTAAACCCAGGTTTTGAGGCTACACCAATGTGCGCTTTATGCTGCGTGACAATCTTTGAAACTAATGCCAAACCCAAGCCTTTTCCATTTTTTTTATTAGAAACAAACGGATCGAATATATGTTGCACTATTTTCTTTGGGATCCCTAACCCATGATCAATAATTTGGATGTGAAGAGGTAACTTTGGACCGGAAAGGTCAGAAAGTGGTAATTTAAGATTCGGGTCATAAAAAGTTTTAATAATAATCTTTACTTTTTTATCAGATGCTTCACATGCATTCTTAATTAAATTTAAAAAAACTTGGACTAATTGATCATAATCCCCCCAAACCTCTGGCAGGGATGGATCATAGTCTTTAATAATCTCTACGGAGCTTAAATTTGCCATTGCTGCAGAGCGCGCTGAACGGTCTAAAACGTCATGGATATTGACCCGAGTACTATTTGGCGGGGTAACATCACCAAATTGCTCAACTTGGTTTAACAAAGTCACAATACGCTTAGATTCCAAGACAATGAGATCCGTCATCACTTTTTCTTCTGCAGTGAGAGACATCGATAAAAATTGAGCTGCTCCAGTTATACCCGCCAGTGGGTTTTTTATCTCGTGCATGAGCGTCTCAGACATACCTATCGCGGAGTATGCGGCTGCACTCGATGCGTCTGAGCCACGCATACCCCCAGTAGTTGTTTCCATTGGAATGAATAATAATAGCGCAACATCATCAGGCTCAGACTGCAATCCTATTTTTAACTCGCAAATATGAACCGTGCAGGCGCTTTCTGCGGTCTGCCGACCATGTGCTAACACTTCTGTTATTTTTATAGGAACTCTCTTGGTAAAAAATTGATCAACTGACCTATGCAAAGCATTTTCGCCAGACAACCACTGCCACAGAATTTGTCCTACAGCCACTTTACGCGAGATGTTTAAAAATGCTTCGGCCGATGCATTAACATCAATAATTATACTTTGACTGTCTATAATCACAGCCGAAATTGGCATTTGCGCCCATATTTGATGGTAAAATGTCATACCATCGCACCTTTAATGGGTAATGAAACAGTCTCTCTAATTAATTCATGTATCTGAGATACATCGAAAGAACGTAAAAGACTCTGTCGCAGTTTGGAGGGGACATCGCGGCCGTCCAGATACCACCCTAGATGCTTTCGCGCATTTTTAATACCCAAAATATCACCATAGAAGGAAACAATTGCAGTATGATGGTCTATGATTAACTCAGCCAAAGATTGGCCAGTGGGAATTAACGGGGCTTTCGTCCCAAATACATCTGAAGAAATTTCAGCCAGCCGCCAAGGCGCGCCCTGAGCGCCGCGACCAACCATGACACCGTCTGCACCAGACTGTTTCAATGCGGTTCTCGCACTCACAGCGTCTACAATATCGCCATTTACTATAACAGGAATATCCACTGCATCCTTGACAGCTCCGACCGCAGTCCAGTCCGCATGCCCTTTGTAAAATTGACAGCGAGTGCGACCATGCACGGTCACCATTTTGACGCCAGCTGTCTCTGCTCTTTTGGCAATGTACGCCGCGTTCAAAGTGTCTTGGTCCCACCCTAGTCTAATTTTTAACGTTACATCAAGATTTGTAGCAGCCACAACTGCCTCAATAAGACTTAAAGCGAAGTTTGGAGTACGCATTAGCGCCGATCCAGACTGCCCATTTGTAACTTTTTTAGCAGGGCATCCCATATTAATATCTATTATACTTGCGCCGTTAGCTTCTATTAGTCGGGCAGCCTCACCCATCCAATACGCCTCACAACCGGAAATTTGTACAGATGTTCGGTTAGCGCCAAAACCGAGTTCAGCTCGTTCTCGAACTCCTGGTTTCTTTTGAACCATTTCCTGGCTAGCAACCATTTCAGACACGACAAGGCCCGCGCCAAATGACTGAACTAAATTTCTAAATGGTACATCTGTAATACCGGCTAAAGGTGCCAGAAAAACAGGCGGATCAATATTTAATTTCCCAATAGTAATCGACAAAAAGGCCTCCAATGACGATCTATGATGCAAAGAAATAACGGTATTCTCAACGTAGCACACCAACATTTGCTCTCTTTTTATTCATATGCATAAAAAATAGGCAAATAAATAGAGAAAAGGATAGATTGCAAGCGGAATACCGAATGATTAATCATGCCCTATGAAACTAGAACCTAAAATAACAGCCATAATACTAGCAGCAGGCCGCGGCAAACGAGCAGGTGGCGAGATACCAAAGCAATGGCAGCAGCTAAACAGGCGCCCCGTGATAACTTGGTCCATTGACAGATTTATTAATCACCCAAACATATCACAGGTCGTGGTAGTATATCATCCTGATGACATCCATCAATTAAATGTCATACCAAAAAATGTGCTTTGCGTTATCGGAGGTGAAGACCGTGGAAACGGGCCGTACCGTCACTGCACGCTTTGAAAAATAGTGCTCCTGACTACGTCATGATCCATGATTCGGCGCGTCCATGTCTCAGCGAAGCCCTTCTCGATAGATGTATTCTATCAACTTTAACTCACCGCGCCTCTGCCCCTGCTATTGGTGTTACAGAAACGCTTTGGCGCGGACAAAAAACTGTACAGGAAGTGTTGGACAGAACAGACGTTCTACGCGCTCAAACCCCACAATGTTTTGACTATCAACTAATTGTATCTGCACATCAAAACTTTGTTGGAGATGCTACAGATGATGTGAGTGTAGCACGAGCAGAAGGGCATCGCGTTGCAATTATTCCTGGTTGCTACGATAATATTAAAATTACAGAATCTTCTGATTTTAAATGGGCTGAACACAATCTAAGAGGTGCTATGAAAATGCGCATTGGCAATGGATTTGACGTTCATAAATTTGGCCCAGGAAATTGTGTTACATTGTGTGGTGTTTTAATTTCACATGGCTCGACACTAATCGGACATTCCGATGCCGATGTGGGAATGCATGCAATCACTGACGCTATATACGGAGCTTTGGCGAAGGGTGATATTGGACAACATTTTCCAGATTCTGACCCGCAGTGGAAGGGTGCAGACAGTTCCATATTTTTAAAACATGCGGTTAGCTTGGCGCATGAATTCGGCTACAATATTGAGAATATTGACTGTACTATCATTTGTGAATTCCCAAAAATTAGTCCACATACAACTGCAATGCGCCAAGCTTTAGCAGATATTATGCAATTAGATTTAGACAGAGTAAGCGTAAAAGCTACAACATCAGAACAATTAGGTTTCACTGGCCGTGGAGAAGGAATTGCTGCTGCAGCATCAGCAGCTTTAGTTCATACATGAGCAATTTTTTAGCAACATTTTTCTACGTGGGTTACATGCGCCCCGCCCCTGGCACTTGGGGAAGCCTCGTCGCTCTATTTGCGGGGTATTTTTTAATTACCTACACAGGACTTTATGGTCTGAGTACAAGCATCTTTATCTGTGTTTTTCTTGGATATTGGGCTACCGGGGAACATACATATAATAAGGACGATCACGACCCCTCAGAAATTGTCATCGACGAGGTCGCTGGCCAATGGATAGCACTTTTACCTATTGCTCTCGTGAACCTGTCCGGGGTGACGCAGGTACTAATCTACCTACTAGCGTTCGTGGGCTTTCGAATATTCGATATAACAAAACTTGGATTGGTTGGATGGGCTGACCGGCAGGATGGTCCGCTTGGCGTGATGCTTGACGATATTATAGCGGGCATGATGACAGCGATCATCGTTTTTGCTGTAATATGGTCATTAGCGTGAGCCCCTTGCCTGCCATCATTCGAATTGCTGCAAAACATCAGCTCATAATAACTGTTGCAGAAAGTTGTACAGGTGGAATGGTCAGCGCCGCCTTAACAGAAATTCCCGGCAGCTCATCCGTCTTTGAACGCGGCTACGTTACTTATTCAAATGCTGCAAAGATCGATATACTGAGTGTTTCAGATGTCACTTTGCAGAAGTTTGGAGCCGTTTCTGAGGAAGTTGCATGTCAAATGGCCCAGGGTGCCTCTCGAGCCGCTGGAGCAGACATAGCCGTCGCTGTAACTGGAATTGCCGGACCGGGTGGTTCAGCAAACAAACCGGAAGGACGGGTATGCTTTGCACTATTTGCAGGCACATTAATTACAAGAGAGACAATCAATTTTGGTGTCTTAGGGCGCGGGAATGTGAGAGAAGCTGCAACAAAACACGCTTTGAAACTGATTTTTTTACATTTACAAAGCGTCCAATGATTATGCTTGCATCGCTCTAAAATGATTAAATTTTAATCAATAAAGTAATCTAGACAGATATATCACCGTTGTTTCTAAATTCTACTGTTCTTTCGGTTTCAAAACCGTTGTCACGTAACACGCAACAATGGAGAATGTCATGAATGGAGCTGATACTGCTTGGATTATCGTAGCTACGGCGCTCGTCCTCTTTATGACCCTGCCAGGTCTTGCACTTTTTTACGGGGGGCTTGTGAGGGCCAGAAACGTCCTTAGCGTTTTCATGCACTGCTTTGGTATTGCTGCGCTGATGAGTGTCCTTTGGCTCGTTTTTGGTTATTCGATTGCATTTGGTGACGGAACTTCGGGCTTTTGGGGAGGATTTAGCCACGTATTTTTAATAGGCATTGATGCCAGCTCGGTCCGTCCAGGCACAGCGTTGCCTGAAGTCTTATTTTTTGCGTTTCAGATGACCTTTGCTATTATTACCCCTGCTTTAATTGTCGGCGCATACGTTGAACGCGTAACTTTTGGTTTCGTCATGCTGTTTTCTGCCCTTTGGATGTTGTGCTGTTACGCGCCCGTCGTACATTGGACTTGGGGCGGTGGCTTTCTCAGTGATGGCGGGATATTTGGAGAAACTGGGTTAAAAGATTTTGCTGGTGGAATCGTAGTGCATCAAACCGCTGGTTTAGCAGCATTGGTAGTAGCATATCTTTTGGGAAAACGCCGGAACAGGACGACGCCACCTCATAACCCAGGCTTTGTTATGCTTGGAGCGGCAATGTTATGGGTTGGTTGGTTTGGTTTCAATGCTGGGTCACAATTAGCTGCGGACGGCGCAGCCGCTATGGCGCTGACAGTGACACATCTATCTGCGGCAGCGGCATCATTGAGCTGGGCTCTTTGGGAACGATTAAAATATGGAAAAGCTTCTCTTGTAGGAATGGTCACAGGAACAATAGCAGGTTTAGCCTCCATTACACCCGCATCAGGTTTTGTAGGCCCCTTGGAGGCTATAGTAATTGGAGCTATCGCTGGTGTATTATGTCAGGAAGCGGTTAATCTAGTGCGAAATATTCTGAATATTGATGACACACTAGACGTATTTGCGGTTCACGGCGTTGGCGGAATATTTGGAATATTAATGATTGCGGTTTTTGGAGCTGGATCATGGATAGCACAAACTGGTAGCCTTGCGATTGTTGGAGTTTTTACAATAATCATTACAATTATATTGGTAAAGCTTGTCTCTGTAATTACGCCCATAAGAGTAAGTGAAGAAGATGAACACACAGGGTTAGATCTCTCCACTCATGGCGAAAGAGCCTACGATCATTCATCGTAAAAATCAGAAAAAAAGACTGCTTATTGAAACCGATGTCAGCGATAAAGATTGCCAGCTCTTGCCTCAAATGCACGTACAATACGCTGCATAGCTTCATTAAATACTAACCCTATTACTCGCTGTAAAATCGCATTTTTAAATTCAAAATCTACAAAAAACTCCACTGTACAGCCGCCCTCTACATCCACAAACTGCCAAGTAGATTTCATATATTTAAAAGGACCATCGAGATACTCCGTATCAACGAACAAATCATCTGAATGCAGAACCACTTTACTGGTAAATCGTTCCCTGAAAACTTTAAAGGATATAATAAGGTCCGCCGTCATAATATCTCGAGGACCATCAGAAATAACAGTTTTAATTCTAGACGCAGCGCACCAAGGCAAAAACTCAGGATAATTGGCTACGTCGGCCACCAAATCATACATCTGATTAGCAGTATAAGGTAGGTTTCTGGTTTCTTTATGTGTTGGCAATATGTTTCTCGCTGGCTTAGGGTGGTAGATGTCATAGATTATAGTAAAAAGTTCAAGAGGACATTATGTCAGACAAATCTTACGTTATTGATCAAATGATTTCAGCGAAATCCATAGCGGCAAGGATCGAAGAGTTAGCTGTTGAAATTGAGCAAGAATTTTCTGATACAGATAAACTTATCGTTGTCGGCCTTTTACGCGGATCGTTTGTTTTCATTGCTGATCTTGTTAGAGAAATAAATCTGCCAATAGAAGTCGATTTCCTTGAAGTCAGTAGTTATGGCGACGGAATGGAGTCTTCACGAGAAGTGCGCATATTGAAAGATCTCCGAGGCACAATTGAGAATCGCGATGTTTTAATTGTTGAGGATATAGTTGACACAGGGCACACTATGAAAAATGTTACTCAACATATACTTAGGCGACAGCCCGCACGGATGAAAACTATTGCTCTTCTGGACAAGCCATCACGGAGAGAAGTCGAAATTAAAACTGACTTTTTGGGCTTTGAAATTCCCGATGAATTTGTTGTTGGTTATGGCATTGATTTTGCACAACGCAATCGCAACTTACCATTTATTGGAAAAGTCCGCTTTACATAAGCCCACAGCAGATACAGCAATACGTTATAAAAAAATCTTCGCGTTTGTTTCTCTTTTAGTTTGTTTATGATTTATGAAACTTAACAAGTAGATGACTTTTCAAAATCAATAATTGTTAATGACATGATGAGGTGTCATGCTATCATCCTTTGAAGCCCACAGCGGTCCTAGATTTCTGCATTCTAGCAAAATCAGCACCAGCATGATAGGAACTACGCGTCAAAGGCGTTGCCGATACCATTAAAAATCCTTTTCCACGCGCTGCAGTTTCATAGCCTTTAAATTCCTCAGGCGTTACAAACCTATCAACCTTATGATGCTTTAGTGTCGGTTGAAGATATTGACCAATTGTTATGAAATCGATGTTAGCAGCGCGCATATCATCCATAACCTGGTGAACCCCCTGCCTATCTTCACCCAAACCAACCATAATTCCAGATTTGGTAAACATTGTTGCGTCCAATTCTTTAACGCGCTGCAAAAGTCTAAGAGAATGGAAATATCGTGCTCCAGGACGGACTTCAGGGTAGAGCCCCGGCACAGTTTCCAGATTATGATTAAACACATCGGGTTTGGCTGCAACAACCTGCTCCAAGGCAGACGGATCACACCTTATAAAATCAGGAGTCAGAATTTCAATTGTAGTTCCCAGTGATTGCTTTCGTATAGCTCTTATTGTTTGTGCAAAATGAGCAGCACCTCCGTCCTTTATATCATCACGGTCAACGGACGTAATAACAACATGTTTTAAGCCTAACTTTTTCACAGCATCAGCCACTCGGCCGGGCTCAAATACGTCGAGATCCTTCGGAGGTTTTCCTGTGGCAATGTTACAAAATGTGCATGCCCGCGTGCAAACTTCACCCATAATCATCATTGTAGCATGACCTTGATTCCAACATTCGCCAACGTTGGGACAACCCGCCTCTTCACACACCGTGGTCAGTTTATTTTCACGCATTATTTGTCGGGTATTTTGATAGCCCTGCCCCACCGGAGCCTTAACTCTAATCCAAGCGGGCTTTTTTGGCTGCGGATTATTGGGCTTTTTGGCTTTTTCCGGATGCCTTTGCTCAGGGATTTTAAGATTGCGCATTTTTTATTTCCTATGATAATATTTATTTAGCAGAACAAAAGCAAACGAACACCCCCATCGCATCAATACTTATAAGATATAGTCAGCGCAGGTTCATAAAGTCAGTGGCGAATACATATTTTGACAAAAAAATGCGGTCGCCTTTAACTCCAACTAAATAGCAAAATAAATTTTATTATGAAAAAACCAACCCAAAATATACAAGTTTTTATGGTAGCCTCTGATAGATGACCATAAATTATTTATTTATACATTCAGATTAACGGCTAGGTAGATTAGGGCTGTGAGCAGAATTTGATTGGGATTCGTCTATTTGAACTTAGAGAGTACTAAATGACAGCCAATTTAAACGCGTTAAATAATTTTTAGTGCGGAGATATAGCTTTATAATAACAGCTAGCCATAGCTTAAAAAGTTAAAAAAATAAGTATATGAACTATACAAAAGCGTCGGGACTCTCTGCTTTCTTTTGAGCTACGTAATTTTCGAGCGCCGCTAAAATTTCAGGATCTAATGGTGGCTGTTGGTAATCGGCTAATTGCCGGGTTACACGCTCACTTGCTAACTTTGCGGTATCCCGGGCGCCTTCTTCATACCATGTTTCAAATGGTTTGTAGTCAAACAGATCTGAACGCCAAAATGCTGATTTGAAGTTATTTTGTGTATGTTCGCAACCCAAATAGTGGCCACTGGGCCCAACCTCCCTAATAGCGCCCATGGCCTGCGCATTTTCGTCAGCGGACACACCTAGGCTCATCTTTTGTAAAGAACCCAATTGGTCTGCATCCATCACAAATTTCTCAAAAGAAGACACAAGTCCGCCCTCAAGCCAACCACAGGAGTGCAACATAAAATTAACACCGCCAAGCATTGCAGCGTTTAATGTATTGGAGGATTCATAGGCTGCCTGTGCATCAGGTAGTTTCGAGCCACAAAGCCCTCCCCCCGAACGAAATGGTAAATTCATCCGACGAGCAAGCTGCCCAGCACCGAATAGAATTTGGCTTGCTTCCGGAGTGCCAAACGTCGGCGCTCCTGAATTCATATCTATCGACGTAACAAAAGTTCCAAAAATAACTGGCGCACCTGCGCGTATAATTTGACTATATGCAATGCCCGCCAGAACCTCCGCAAGAACTTGCGTAAGTGTACCAATTGTTGAAACCGGGGCCATTGCGCCGCCAACAATAAACGGAGAAATGATGCAGGCCTGTTTGTTCTTTGCGTATACCTCAAGCGCCCCCATCATGATACTATCAAAAGTTAGTGGGCTATTGATGTTAATTAATGATGTCATCACCGTGTTATTTTGAACAAACTCTTTTCCAAAAAGAATTTCACACATATCAACGGAGTCTTGAGCTCGATTTGGTTCGGTAACCGACCCCATGAACGGTTTGTCACTATAAACTATGTGCGCCATTAACATATCCAAGTGACGTTTATTCACCGGCACATCTGTTGGTTCACATACAGTACCACCCGAGTGGTGTAAGTTCTTTGACATATAACCTAACTTCACAAATTTCTGGAAATCATAGATTGTTGCATATCTACGACCGCCGTCAGCGTCCCGCACAAATGGTGGGCCATACACCGGTGCCGTAACCAATGTTTTTCCACCAATTTCCACACTACGTTCGGGGTTTCGAGCGTGTTGGGTAAACTTCGAGGGCGCAGTTTTGCACAACTCGCGCGCCAGACCGCGTGGAATACGCACACGTTCACCTTCAATCGTTGCACCAACTGACTTCCACCGCTCCAAGGCTTCAGGACTGTCGACAAAGTTAACGCCAATTTCTTCCAGTACAGTTTCCGCATTATATTCGATCAATTCCAACGTAGCTTCATCCAGAAGTTCGTAGAGCGGAATCTTGCGATCAATGTACTTTTCAGTTTCGACGCTTACGGCTGTGCGCTCTGCGCGCCGTGCGGCTCCGCCCCCGCTGCGTGATCTACGACCTGATGTTTCAGCCATTTCTTATTCCTCAATTTAAAGTTATTTAGAGTTTACGCTTTTGGCTATAAATTGTGCGGTTATTTTCGCCTTTTGACACGGGAAAACGACATCAATGATAGATTCTCATATCTGTTGGGTTGCACCTTTTTAAAGGTTTGAATATCGGGAGACATGGATCAAATTCATCAAAAACTTCTCATTATCGATTTTGGCAGTCAAGTTACACAATTGATCGCACGCCGACTGCGCGAGCTCAACGTTTACTGCGAAATACATCCATTCCAAAAAATTACTGAACAATTTCTGAAAAATTCTGAGCCACAAGCGATCATTCTTTCCGGTGGACCAGCTTCCGTAATAGATGAGGACTCACCGCGGCCACCGATGGCTTTGTTTAAGCTAGGCGTTCCAATACTGGGTATTTGCTACGGTCAACAAGTAATGATGAAATGTCTTGGTGGTAGCGTTGAACGCGGCCACGGGACCGCTGAATTTGGACGTGCGTTCGTGACCAAGAAATGCGATATTCCCTTTGTGGACGGTTGGTTTGATGAGGGCGACGAACAAGTGTGGATGAGCCACGGTGATCATGTAAGCGCTGTAGCACCAGGTTTTGAGGTTTTTGCAACTTCTCCAAATGCTCCATATGCGATAACTGCAGATCTATCCCGAAAATTTTATGCAGTTCAGTTTCACCCCGAGGTACACCACACGCCGAAAGGATCAAAGTTATTTAAGAATTTTATTCAACAAGCTGGTTTTAACGGTGACTGGACAATGGGAAAGTATCGTGAGCAAGCCATACAGGCGATTAAAGATCAAGTTGGAAATCAAAAAGTTATTTGTGGTCTTTCAGGTGGCGTTGACAGCTCTGTAGCTGCAGTCCTTATTCACGAAGCAATTGGCGATCAGTTGACATGTGTTTTTGTAGATCACGGATTGCTCCGAGAGAAAGAAAGCGATGAAGTTGTTAAAATGTTTCGTGATAACTACAAAATGGCCCTCATCCATGCGGATGAGAGAGATCTTTTTCTTGGGGAATTAGATGGGCAGTCTGATCCTGAAACAAAACGTAAACTTATTGGAAAGCTGTTCATTGACGTATTCCAAAAACATGCAGCCGCAGTTGGTGGCGCTAAGTTTTTAGCCCAAGGGACATTGTATCCGGATGTAATTGAAAGCGTTAGCTTTTCAGGCGGCCCTTCAGTCACAATTAAATCGCATCACAATGTTGGTGGATTGCCAGAAAAGATGGGCCTTAAATTGGTTGAACCGCTACGTGAGCTGTTTAAAGATGAAGTCCGTACACTCGGCAAAGAGTTAGGCCTACCATCCAGCTTCATTGGCCGTCATCCTTTTCCTGGCCCAGGCCTCGCAATCCGTTGCCCTGGTGAAATCACCCACAAAAAACTAGATATATTGCGTAAAGCGGACGCCGTATACATCGACCAGATTCGCAAACACGATCTTTATGACGAAATTTGGCAAGCTTTTGTAGTACTCCTTCCAGTTCGCACAGTGGGCGTTATGGGCGACAGTCGAACCTACGATTATGCGTGTGCCTTACGGGCTGTGACATCCACAGATGGTATGACAGCCGATTATTACCCATTTACTCATGAATTTCTCGGGGAGACTGCCACGCGTATCATTAACGAAGTTCAGGGGATCAATCGCATCACATATGATATTACATCAAAGCCACCCGGTACTATTGAGTGGGAGTAAATAAAAATGATTTGTATTCAAGTAGATATACCACAAAGTGTATGTGATATTGATGATGAATTAAAAGCGATTTATCACAGCAAGGACACTGTATGTATTTGGGTTTTTAAAACAAGAGATGACAGAAATAAGTTTGTGGATGATACCGCAGGAATGTTGTAGTAGGAACAGAATATGTGCCAAAAACTGATAAAGTTACATAAATGTTACATAGTCTAAAATTACATTAATGTTATCAATAACTTACAGTATTGGAACTATTGAGTGGGAATGAATAATATAATTTAAGTAACTGATATTAAGTAATTAAATAATGAATAATTATTGACTGGGGTAGGCTTAGTGGTTAGAGAAATTCAAAAAAAATATTCAACTAAAATTTTGGAATGGTTCGGGGTATTAACAGCAATTGTATACTCTTTACTAGTTGCTTCAAATACTGGCTATGAGACACTTGGTTTTTCTTTGCTACTGGTCTCTGCAATTTCCATTGGATTCTGGGGTTTTCTTTGCAGACATTATGGGATTTTGGTGCTTCAATTTTTCTATGCTGCTGCAGGTATACTCGGTGTCATAAGGTGGCTTTAGATGAATAGTTGCTACAAAAATTTATAAAATCAGGACAATTATACCAATTATGCGTGTCAAATTTTTTATTTCTTACTTGTATACATTAATAATATATTAGAAGTTTTTTAATCATTATCAGGATTAAATTATGCAACACGCGCGCGCCGCATTGTGGATGATCGGAGCAATATTCTCTTTTACCTCTATGGCAATTGCTGGACGTGAAATAGCAGAGAACCTCGATACTTTTGAAATCATGCTTTACCGTTCAATAATAGGTTTTGTGATTGTGATTGTTGTAGCTTATGCGGCTGACACTATGAAAGAAGTGAATTTTCAACTTTTTTCAATACATATCATACGAAATGTTTTTCACTTTACAGGCCAAAATCTATGGTTTTTTGCTCTTCAACTAATTCCCCTAGCTCAGCTTTTTGCGCTTGAATTCACTTCACCAATTTGGGTGATGCTACTGGCGCCAATTCTTTTAGGTGAAAAGCTTACACTTCGGAAATTTTTTTTAGTAGCCCTTGGCTTCATCGGCGTCTTGATAGTGGCTCGACCCGAAATTGGAGCGCTAAATACAGGCATTTTAGCTGGGGCGGCTGCGGCTATTGGCTTTGCAGGTGCCGCTATCTTAACGCGTAAATTAACCCATACAGATAGCCTAACTAAAATACTTTTTTTCTTAACAGGCTTGCAGCTTCTTTTTGGCCTGATCTGCGCGGGCTACGACGGCGACATAGCGTTGCCCAACAGCTCAAGCTTGCCTTGGGTCATCGTCATAGGTACAGCAGGATTAATGGCTCACTTGTGCCTCACTAAATCTCTTTCAATGGCGCCTGCAAGCGTTGTTATGCCCATTGATTTTGCACGTTTGCCGTTGATTGCCATTTTGGCGGTAATTTTTTACGACGAGGCCTTAGACATATTTGTGATATTAGGTGCTTCTCTTATTTTACTCTCAAACTATGTCAGTCTACGCCGTCAGTCATAAACCTAACCCTTTTCTGAGGTCCTGATTTGGTCTAATGTGAGCGCTAATTTGGGAAAGTAAAAAACATGATCTACAAAAATAGTAAGGACTGGAAAAACTCTAAGCAAAAGCGTGTTTTGCTTTTAGCAATGTCTGGGCTTGGAAAAACATATGTATCTTCCATGCTGCGAGCTAAAGGGGATTGGTTTCATTACTCAATCGATTATCGAATTGGAACTCGGTACATGGGCGAACATATTGTTGATAATTTTAAACAAATTGCAATGGAGACCCCATTTTTAGCCGACTTATTGCGCTCAGATTCACTTTATATTGCGTCAAATATTACTCCCGAAAACCTATCCCCATTATCCACCTATCTTGGGAAGCCTGGCGATACCACTAAAGGCGGCATTCCATTTGAAGAATATCGTAAGCGGCAAACCCAACACCATAGTGCTGAGAAATCGGCGTTGATGGATACACCACACTTTATCGAACGCGCAAAACAACTTTACGGCTATTCGAACTTTGTCTGCGATAGTGGAGGTTCAATCTGCGAGGTTGTTGATCCATGGAATCCCAAAGACCCAATACTCAATACCTTGTCAAAAAATTTGTTACTAGTCTGGATAAAAGGCTCAGAAGAACACACAAGCGAGTTAATATCACGCTTTGATCAGGCTCCAAAACCAATGTGTTATCAAGCGGATTTCTTACTAGATGCTTGGCAAGGATATCAAGATCAGACCGGGTTGGGACCAAACAAGATTGATCCAAATGACTTCATCCGTTGGACCTACGCACGCGCAATGGCGCACCGTGAACCACGATATGCTCAGATGGCAAACTGGGGAATAACAGTAAACAATGGTGAATTAAAAGATGTTAGTTCGCCAGAAGGTTTCGAAAATGTGATTTATCAAGCAATTGATAATAATTTAAAATAAACCTCATAAGCTTCCAAGGGGGCAAGACTGTGCCAATTAAAATTCCATCCAACCTTCCTGCGCACTCAGTTTTAAGCTCTGAAGGCATTATGGTAATGGATCCCAGCCAAGCTGACCGTCAGGACATTCGCCCTCTACGGATAGCATTATTAAACCTGATGCCACTAAAAATTCAGACTGAGAACCAATTTGCGCGCTTGATAGGAGCAACACCCCTACAAATTGAGTTCACTTTAATTCGAATGAGTGCACACCAAACAAAAAATACAGCTGCAAGTCATATGGAAGAGTTTTACCGTACGTTTAACATGGTGAGAGATGAAAAGTTTGATGGGTTGATCATCACCGGTGCCCCAATAGAGCACTTGGACTTCGAAGAAGTTACCTATTGGGATGAAATGGTCGAAGTAATGAATTGGACACAGACAAATGTCCACTCAACCTTTGGAGTGTGCTGGGGCGGGATGGCAATGATTAACCATTTTCATGGAATTCAAAAACATATGCTAAATAAAAAAGCGTTTGGGTGCTTTCGTCATCAAAATATTGCCCCTTCCTCACCATACTTACGTGGCTTTTCCGATGATTTTGTGATTCCAGTCAGTCGTTGGACTGAAATGCGTGAAGACGAAATTAAGGGAGCATTTGGGTTGAAAGTTCTTTTAAGATCAGAAGAGACTGGGCCCTGCTTGGTCGAAGATTCAGCACATAACGCACTGTATATTTTTAACCACTTTGAATATGATAGCACTACATTAAAACAAGAGTATGATCGTGACGTAGCTAACGGCACAGAGACTAATGTACCAGGAAATTACTATCCCCAAGACGATCCAAGCCTTGTGCCTCAAAACCGGTGGCGCTCGCATGCACATCTTCTGTACGGGAATTGGATTAACGAAATATATCAGACAACACCATTTCAGTTAGACAATATTGGGACGTAAAATCACAGTCATATTGCTTTTATTTGGGTGTGCAGCCCTAACCATTGTGCAGTTTCTAGCAGCACGCCGCGAGGTCGCCGTTGTTTTGAGTTTTCCACCAGAGGGCCAAATCATCAACGTGCAAGGTCATTCAGTCCACGCTTTCGTTAAAGGAAGTGGACCGGATTTAGTTTTAATACATGGTGCTAGCGGTAATGCACGCGATTTTACTTTTGATTTTGTCGATCGCCTCAAAGACAGGTACCGCGTTACAGTATTAGATCGCCCAGGTCTTGGTCATTCAAGTTCCGTTATTCAAAGTGAGGCTGCTGTTTTTGCGACCCAAGGCTCGAGCCCTTCACAGCAAGCAAAGGTTTTAGTAGGTGCAATGCGTGCATTGAACTTGAAAAATTCAATCGTTTTAGGACATTCATTAGGCGGAATTGTTGCACTCGCTATGGCTCTCGACTATCCCAACGATGTCTCCAGCCTTGTTCTTGTCTCGAGTGTCTCTAATCCTTGGCCAGGCGACCTTGGTTGGTTCTATAAACTGAACGGCTCTCTCATAGGCGGAGCGATAGTTCCACCTATACTGAGCGCTTTTGTTACAAATAAATTAGTTGAATCTAATGTGGCTGAAATCTTCGAGCCACAAATAGCACCTAATGGGTACTTAGAGCATATTGGAGCAGGGCTTGTTTTACGGCGTGACACTATGCGTGCAAACGCTCGACAGGTCTTTGGGTTAAAAGCCCATGTTGAAAAAATCAGTGGCAGGTATGGTCAACTAAACCTACCAGTTGAAATATTACATGGAAATAAAGATACGATTGTGCCATTTCAAATTCATTCTAAAAAACTAGTTAATCAAATCGAAAATGCAGTGCTTACAGTTTTGCCTGGAATTGGTCATATGCCACACCACACCAATCCCGACGTGATTATTTCAGCTATAGACCGCGCCGCTATACGACCGTAGAGATTAACTAGACTACAAAGTTTAAATCCCAGGCTCCTCTGTTTTCAATCCAAAACTGCAAACCTATTGCCCTTTCCTGACATTGAAACTCAGTACTCCCCCTCAACGATGCTGCACGCTTACGACACATGCTAGGCGCCCGAACGGAAAACGTTTATCAAAAAACGTAATTATTATTTAGTCATTAGATTTTTTACTCTCTTTTAAAACCGGTACCATAGAACTCCATACACCATCATTCTTGAAACGATGGTAAATAGCAGCTGCAACATGAATTGCTATAAACCAATAAATTGTAGAAATGGAAAATTCATGCAGGGTTACGCTCAATTCAATAATCCAACCGTTCAAGCCCATCCAATAAAAAATTCCAATTAATAATCCAGTAAAAGGTATTGCTGCTAAATTAATATAGAGACTAAGGTGCACCACTTTAGCGGCACGCTTTTGGAATATTGAGGTATCCTCAGGTAATGAAGATACCTGAGTTTTTGACATATATATATAACGTATGAGCAATAAAAATATCATCAACGCTGCAAAAATAATTTCAGATTTTAATAAGGAAATATCAGCTAGTTGGTTAATATCATCTACCTGCTTTGAAATACCATATATAAAAATAACTACAAAACCCCAGTGAAATAATTTCGCTGTAAAGCTATGCTTTGGCTTCTTGTTTATTTTATCAATGTCCATAACGTATCTTAAAAAAATTAATAATTAACAATAAGATTGATAATGATCTAACTATATTTACAATTAAAAAGGCTACGTAATACGTAGCCTTTTGTTTTATAAGAGCCCCAAAGAAAAAGGGCTTACATTCCTGTAAGCCCATGTATTTAATTGATATATTATAAAATTCTTTATCGCTTTGAAAACTGGAAGCTACGACGCGCTTTACGTTTACCAAATTTCTTACGCTCCACAACTCTGCTATCTCGTGTCAAAAAGCCAGCAGCCTTCAAGGCGCCGCGATGGCTTGGCTCATACAGTTGCAAAGCTTTGGATATACCGTGCTTAACAGCACCTGCCTGTCCAGTTAGACCACCACCTTTAACGGTGGCAACAACGTCAAACTCACCCTCTACGCCGGTGATTTGCATCGGTTGACGTAAAATAAGCTGTAAAACCGGACGCGCAAAATACAAGTCTTGGTCTTTTCCATTTACTGTGACTTTGCCGGAACCCGGTTTGATCCAAACTCTGGCTACGGCATCTTTACGTTTCCCCGTGGCATATGTACGGCCTAATTCGTCGCGAACAGGTTCACGAGGGGCTGCTACTTCTACCACAGCAGAGACGCCTTCGGCTACCACTGCAAGGTCTTCTAGCGATGTGATTTGCTCTGACATCGGTTATACTCGCGTGTTTTTCTTGTTCATAATTTTTACATCCAATACTTCCGGCGCTTGAGCGACGTGTGGGTGTTCAGTGCCTGCGTACACGCGAAGGTTTGTCATAACCTGACGCGACAGACGGTTACCTGGCAACATGCGCTTAACAGCTTGTGTTAATACACGTTCGGGGTACTTGCCCTCCAGAATTTCGCCTGTTGTGCGAGATTTAATCCCACCAGGATATCCTGTATGCCAGTAGTTTTCTTTATTGCGTTTGTTACCAGTTACCTGAACTTTATCAGCATTGATAACTATCACATTGTCGCCCATGTCCATGTGCGGTGTGAATGTGGCTTTGTGTTTGCCACGCAGGCGAATTGCAATAATCGAAGCTAAACGGCCTAAAACAACGCCTTCAGCGTCGATCATTATCCATTTTTTTTCAATATCTGCAGGCGTTGCAGAAAAGGTTTTCATATCTATTACCTAACGAGTTTCATAATAACGCTGTTATAATTACTTCTCAAACACTGTCAACAACACTTATTATTAAAAATACATATAAAACAAACAGTTATAAATAAGGTATTATTTTACCCCAATATTTGAATTACTTCACTTTCTTGGTAAGGAATATGTGAGGTTAGCGCGGGCGACTGGCCTTTCATCGCGCTCAGAAAAAATTAAACATTCAGTCACAGCTAACCCCCTACCCAGCTTTAACACTTTACTTTTAGCTATCAAATTATCCCCAAATATAGGTTTTCGCATGAAATCTATTGAACAATTTGTGGTAACAGCAAGGGCTTTAGGTCCAATCATCGATAATACGTTAAAATATGCCGCAACATCTGCTAATCCAAACATTGACGGGCCAGAAACAGTACCTCCGGGCCTCAAATGCCGCTCCGCAACCACAAGAACCACTTCGATATAGTTTTCTTGTAGATCCCTGATTTCGAAATCGCCACTCACCTGGGGAAAAGCCTCATATAAAAAACTGCTAATTTCCGCAGCGTCCATTTTCAATGCCATTGTCGAACACTCCCTTTTAAAGCTATGTTCACCCTGAAACGAACGGAGAGCAAGATGGCAATTCTAGAACGTTGCGACCACAATGCTGTAACTTATTTGACCTTAAATGCGCCGGAGCGCTTAAATGCACTTTCAGATGAAATGCTGGAGGCACTCCAAGACACCTTCGACAGATTAAAAACAGATAACACGGTGAGGGCTATTGTTCTTTCAGGCAACGGCAAAGCATTTTGTGCAGGGCACGATCTTAAACAAATGACAGCAGCTCGTCAGGCTCAGGATGGAGGAGTTGGAGCCTTTAAGGACCTATTCGATCGTTGTGCAGAATTCATGCAAACAGTTCAGCAAGTCCCTCAACCTGTTATTGCTCAAGTCCACGGCATCGCTACTGCAGCCGGATGTCAACTAGTTGCAACCTGTGATTTAGCCGTGGCCGCCGAGGGCACACGTTTTGGCGTCAATGGTGTAAACATTGGTTTATTCTGTTCAACACCGATGGTTGCACTCTCGCGCAACATTCATCGCAAACGAACCTTTGAGATGCTTGTCACCGGTGAGTTTATGGAGGCCTCTGAAGCAAAGTCATCCGGTCTGATAAATCAAATCTTTCCGGAAGATAAACTACAGGCAGGCACGCGGAAACTCGCGGAAACCATCGCAAGTAAACTTGGCTCAGCTGTAAAAACTGGAAAAATGGCTTTTTATAAACAAATACAAATGCCCTTGGATCAAGCCTACATCTATACTGGTAATGTTATGGTTGAAAATATGCTCAACAAAGATACACAAGAAGGCATTGAGGCCTTTATTGAGAAACGTGATCCTAATTGGTCACAAGAGTGATCCCTTTCCTTTCAGTAGAGAGCATATTACATCGCACTTCATGACCGATAGATTAAACATTATTGGCGGTGGCATGGCCGGCTGCGAGGCGGCATGGCAAGCTGCACAGCTTGGCGTTCCTGTAACGATACATGAAATGCGACCTCAAGTTAAAACTTTTGCGCATCAAACGGCTGATTTGGGAGAGATGGTTTGCTCCAACTCATTCCGTTCTGACGACGATGAACAAAACGCAGTGGGGCTTTTACACTGGGAAATGCGTGCTGCTAGCAGCTTGATCATGAATACAGCTGACAAACATCGCATTCCAGCCGGTGGGGCTCTTGCGGTTGACCGTGAGCCTTATGCCAAAACAATAACCGCCGCCATCAAAACCCACCCACTCATAGACGTTTCATTTAAAGAAATAAATAAGTTACCTGAATGTGGCCACTGGATTGTGGCAACGGGCCCACTGACATCTGGAGCACTTGCAGTATCTATTCAAAATGAAACTGGAACTGAATCGCTGGCCTTTTTTGATGCTATTGCTCCAATCATCTACGCCGAAAGCATAGATATGACATGCGCATGGATGCAATCCCGCTATGATAAGGGCGAAACAGAGGCTGAACGAACGGCCTACCTCAATTGTCCAATGACAAAATTTCAATACGAGACATTCATAGATGCACTTTTGTCTGCCGAAAAAACCGAATTTAAACCTGGCGAAACGGCTGGCTATTTTGACGGATGTCTACCCATTGAAGTAATGGCAGAACGGGGGCGGGAAACTCTACGTTTTGGCCCTATGAAACCAGTAGGCCTCACTAATGGTCATGATCCAGAGAATAAGCCATATGCGGTTGTTCAATTGCGGCGGGATAATGCTTTAGGTACCTTATTCAACATCGTCGGCTTTCAAACAAAAATGAAACATGGAGCGCAAAAGGAAGTTCTTCGAATGGTCCCAGGCCTCGAAAACGCAAAGTTTGCGCGCCTAGGAGGTATCCACCGAAACTCTTTCATTAATTCGCCCACGCTTTTAAATGACCAATTGCAATTGAAATCACGCCCAAATATCAGATTTGCCGGCCAAATTACTGGCGTCGAAGGATATGTAGAAAGCGCTGCTATGGGATTGATCGCAGGCCGAATGGCAGCCGCTGAATTGCTGAACAATAAAATTTCACCACCTGCACCTGAAACCGCAAGCGGCGCTTTGATAACACACATTACAGGTGGTGCCGACGCCAAAACGTTCCAGCCTATGAACGTAAATTTCGGATTATTCCCACCAATTGAAACAGTTAAAGGTGGGAGAAAGCGCCGAAAAGAACGATACAAAGCATACACTGACCGCGCAAAGTCAAGCTTTTTGGGTTGGCTATCGAGCTAAAATGTCTTGCTCTTGTTTGGAAGCTGGATAGGTTAGACCAGTCGTATGTTTAAAGAAAGCTATCCGCATATGAAATTTCCACTTTGGGTTCCAAGACCCGCTCACGAAACTCTTGGTATTTATGCTGAATGGTCGGCGACCTATGATGCTGACTTAACAGCTGCGGGATACGAAAGTCCACGCCGAGTAGCCGAAGCAATTCGACAATTCAGCACTCCGGATACCACCATTTTAGACTTCGGGTGTGGAACTGGGCTTTCGGGACAAGCATTACAAGCCGTAGGATTTAAACATGTAGACGGGGTAGAAATTTCACCTGAAATGTTAGCTCTGGCTAAACAAAGAGACGCTTATAATTCAGTTTGGCAGTGTGCGCTGGGCGAAATTACTGACGTTAAACGAGGCCAGTATCAAGTCATTGTTGCCGCCGGTGTTATTTCGCTCGGCGCAGCACCGCCAGAAACATTAAGTTTAATTATAGACCATCTTGATAACGGCGGGATGGCAGGATTTTCGTTTAATGATCCAACCGTTGAGGACGGGTCGTATGACGCTATCTTAAACGCCGAAATTTTAGATAAGCGGGTAAAAGTTATTTTTCGCGAAAATGGACCGCATTTGTCTGAAATAAATATGGGTTCCGATATTATAGTGCTGAAACGCCTGTGATCCGTACACGTTTTGCCCCATCACCTACCGGCCCACTTCATCTCGGGCATGCATATTCCGCTATAATCGCGCACGATTTTGCTAAGGCTAGTGGCGGAGAGTTCATCGTTAGAATTGAGGATTTGGATCAGAGCCGCGTACGTAAAAAGTGGGATTCACAAATATTTGAGGATTTGGAATGGTTAGGCCTTTCATGGGCCAGGCCGATTATGCGTCAATCTGAACGTGCGGAAGCTTATTCAAATGCGATAGATAAATTATATTATAACCAGGTTATCTATCCATGCTACTGTACACGGCGAGATATTTCTGAAGCGATCGCAGCACCGCAGGGTGGGAGTCTAATATTGCAAAACCCAGATGGCATCATTTATCCCGGAACCTGTCGCCATAAAACTAAAACAAATACACGCCCAAAAGACCAAGCACTTCGGTTGGACGTAGCCGCAGCCATGGTTGCACATGACCTCAATGACCTAAAATTTATTGAGATCGTGGCACCTGGACATTCAAAAACTATCAACATTAATAAAAACTCTAATCTAACTGATATTATTGGAGATATTGTTATAACAAGACGCGATATGGCTCCAGCTTATCATTTAGCGGTTGTTATTGATGACATGGAACAAAATATAACCCATGTTGTAAGGGGCGAAGACCTCAGACCCTCAACAAGCATTCACGTTGTTCTCCAAAGATTACTAGGATTAACCACACCATTTTACATCCATCACCCATTAATCAACGATGAAAATGGAAAACGATTGGCAAAGCGCAACGACGCAAAGTCTATTTCTACATTTAGATCCCAGGGCGCATCGCCGTTAGACATTAGACATATGATTGGCCTTTAATCAATCGACTGGGACAGCTCCGTATCGTCGCCAGATATCACCGAAGTGTAGAAACAACTTTTTCGGCCTGTATGACAGGCCGCGCCTGTTTGCTTCACAACTGCCAACAAACAATCACGATCACAATCATAACGAAGATCAACTAAAGCTTGCGTATGTCCGCTTGTAGCACCTTTTATCCAGAATTTCTGGCGAGAGCGAGACCAATATGTGACATCCCGCGTAGTCAAGGACTTGGTAACGGCCTCGGCATTCATCCAAGCTAGCATCAAAACCATTCCACTCTCTGAATCCTGCACAATTACTGGTAAAAGGCCTTTTTCATTATATTTCAAAGATAGGGGATCAAACATCTAAAAGTCCTATTGCAATTCCACATGCTGACTTATCTAATATTAACAGTGAAAGAAATACAAATCATGCCTCAAAAAACTGCTTTATTAAAATTGTACTCAAATCGCATACTCGCTCTGGCGGCAACGATGCCTCATGCTGGAAGGTTGGCAGAGCCTGACGCATCCGCAATGCGCAGATCACCCGTGTGTGGGTCTAAGGTTACTGTGGATGTCACAATGCGAGATGGAATGATTACAGAATTTGCCCAGGACGTAAAAGCCTGCGCGTTGGGCCAAGCAGCCGCAAGTATTACTGGGCAAAATATTTTAGGCGCAACGCCAGAAAATATCAAAAAAGCGCGGGACCAACTAAAAATTATGCTTAAAGACGGAGGGCCAACTCCAGATCCACCTTTTGAAGGCTTTGAGGTCTTAACTCCTGCTGTGGAATATAAAAATAGACACGAAAGCATATTGTTGGTGTTGCAAGCAGCTTCGGATGCCTGCGACAAAGCGCTAGTAAGCTAAACTATACGAAGTAACTTTATGCATTTAATTCAAAATGCTATTTGTATAATAATCAATTTTAAATTGTAAAATAAATTTATAGATTCGGGATAAATAAACCTACGTAGAGCATCGCAAGTATTGCAAAAGCACCAACGGCATCCTTCACAGCCTCTTTTGTTTCAGCCAGCCGTTCAGATTTCATACGTTCCTGACGAGCAGTGTCAAAGTGTAAATACATAGTAATCTCCGGTTAATTTCCTGTTGCCACTTTGTTCTCACTCCTAAACTCATTTGTAAAGAACATTTAACGAACATATGTGAACAAAATACCTAACCCACTGTTATTAAACGTATAGATTTATCCTGTTCCATTAACCATAATAAGTGCCTAGCGGCATGCCCTCGTAGGCTAGTGAGTGCTGGATCCTTGTATAGAAGCAATCGAGCGTCTTCATGCGCTGTGGCCATTAAACTGGCCTGTTTCTCTATATCTGCAACTTTAAATCGCGGAAGACCTGATTGCGCTGTTCCAATAACATCGCCTGCACCTCGCATCTGGAGATCTTTCTCAGAAATATAAAAACCATCCTCACTTTCGCGCAAAATATTCATGCGTCGTTCACCATACTGACTAAGCGGGGGTTGATAGATCAAAAGACATGTCGACGCCGCTTGACCACGCCCAACTCGTCCTCGAAGTTGATGCAACTGTGCCAGCCCAAAATTTTCCGCACGCTCAATCACCATTATGGTTGCGTTGGGCACATCAACTCCAACTTCAATCACCGTTGTAGCTACTAAAACCTGAGTACGCCCAGCTACAAAATCAGCCATTGCTGCATCTTTTTCTGAAGAGGGCATCTGCCCATGGACCAAGCCAACACGTGCATCGTCTAAAGCTGCACGTAGGAATTTAAACCTCTCTTCAGCAGCGGTTAGATCTATAACTTCACTTTCCTCAACCAGAGGGCAGACCCAATAGGCCTGTTTCCCTGCCTCAATAGCGGATCTTAGCTTCCCAACAACTTCAGCAAGCCGCGAAAGAGGTACTGCGGCTGTGGTGATTGGTTTTCTACCAGGTGGCTTTTCATCCAAAATCGAGACATCCATATCTCCGTATTGGGCCAGCTCAAGAGATCTCGGTATAGGCGTTGCTGTCATCACTAAGACATCAACCATTATCCCTTTAGCACCTAGAGCCATGCGTTGGTTTACGCCAAAGCGATGCTGCTCATCAATAATCGCTAATCTTAAATCATGAAACTCCACCCCTTTTTGGAATACAGCATGTGTACCAACTAAGATTTGTATTTCCCCTGACGCAAGATTAGCCAGTTTCAATTTACGCCCACTACCCTTATCACTTCCAGTTAATAGCTCTAACGTTACCCCTGCATAAGCCGCTATTAGACGTAGGCTTTCGAAGTGTTGGCGAGCCAGAATCTCTGTTGGAGCCATAAGAACCCCCTGCCCACCAGCTTCAACCGCGTGAAGCAATGCCATGAACCCCACTAATGTTTTGCCAGCTCCAACATCCCCTTGGAGTAACCTATTCATCCGTCGTGGCACCTTCATGTCAGAGCAGATTTCCGCTATTGATCGCACTTGTGCTGAAGTAGGTTTGTAAGGAAGTTTTTTCCAAACCAAATCTTGCAAATGACCCTTTCCAACGGTCGCACGGCCCGCCAAAAACCTTGCTTGGCTGCGCGCAATAGCTTTAGTCAATTGATGCGCAAAAAACTCATCATATGCCAACCTCTCCCGAGCAGGCGCATCAGAGTAAATGTCAGCCAATGATTGAGGCCTGTGGACCATATCAAGAGCCGATCCAAAGTCAGGCCATTTCTTAGATGTGATAATGGAAGGCTCAATCCATTCTGGCAGTTCCGGCACATAGGCCAGCGCCCCTCTGACAGCTTTCTGCATGACTTTACTGGAAATACCGGCTGTGAGAGGGTAAACGGCTTCAAATTCTGGCAGCTCAGATTGTTGCTCTGGTTTAACAATAAAGTCAGGATGAACAATTTGAGCGCGATTATCGAAAACCTCAAGCTTACCAGATATTAATCGCCTCTCTCCAACTGGAAGTAATTTAGCAAGATAATCACCTCGTGCGTGAAAAAAAATAAGCTCAATTGACGTTTGGCTATCCTCAACAATTATTTTATAAGGCTTTCCGCGTATTAGAGCCGGGAAGTGTTTCTTAACACAAACCAATACGCTCACCGTTTTTGGCGCTAACTGACCTAAAACGGTGAGAACTAGGCTTCGATCAATCACAGAATTAGGCAATGTAAAAATTAGATCACGTGGCTTGAAAACCTTGAGTGCTTCAAACGAAATCGCAGTTTTTTCACCAATCCCCGGAAGTTTAGTTAGCTCCGAAAATAAAGGAAAAAGTATTTCTGGGCGCGAACTCATAAACCACCAACTAAGGCAAGCCAGCCGTCCTCATCCAGCGTTTCAATACCCAAAGCAATAGCTTTCTTTGCCTTTGACCCTGCTCCAGATCCAGCTATCAAAATATCCGTTTTTACACTAACAGATCCAGAGACCTTTGCTCCAAGCTTCTCCGCACAGGCTTTAGCTTCCGAACGCGTCATCTTTTCAAGCGTCCCTGTGAAGACAACAATTTTGCCGGCAACTGGACTGCTTAAAGTATCCACTGGTACGGCATCCAGAATATCCAGTTCGTGAACCAATGCTGCAATTGCAGTGAATTTTTTAGGGTCTTGAAATGGCATAACGACAGACTTTGCCATCACTTCACCTATTCCATCAATCTCAACCAATGCCTCCCACGAGGAACTACCGGCATGGGCTTCGCGCATCGCTGTCTCAAACGCGTTCCAAGTTAAAAACCGTGCAGCCAATAACTTGGCACCAGCTTCGCCCACGTGGCGAATTCCTAAAGCATAAATCAACCTATTAAGTGGAATTACACGTTTTTCATCAATAGCATCAAATAGTTTCTCAGCTGATTTTACTCCCCACCCTTCTAAGTTTTTTAGCTGTTGGGGTTGCCCGGGACCATAGCGTTTCTTCAACATAAAAATATCTGCAGGAGTTGATACCCATCCACGCAAATAAAACTGTTCAGCTTGTTTAGCGCCTAAACTTTCAATATCGAAGGCTTGCCGTGAAACAAAGTGCTTCAGAGACTCAATTGTTAAGTCATCCAGCAGAGACTCCCCTGAGTACCGCCAAACAGCATCACCAGGAGACCGCCTACCTTCAATACCCTCCGCTATTAATTTATTTTGAAAATTAAAGGGAACACTCGTCTTAGAACGACGCTTCAAGTCAACGTCTGATATTTTAGGGATAACGTCACCGGCACGGTAGATTTGCACCCAATCGCTTAGACGAATATCTTTACCACCTCTAATTTTGGCACCTTTGCTATCACGGCCAGCTATATAATCCTCATTATGTAGGGTCGCGTTTGACACGACCACCCCACCAACCGTGACAGGTCGAAGCCGTGCTACTGGGCTCAAAGCACCTGTCCTGCCGACTTGGATATCTATGTCTAAGAGTTTCGTCCAAGCTAATTCCGCAGGAAATTTATGGGCAATGGCCCAACGCGGTGTGGTTGAACGCAAGCCAAGTCGATCCTGCAAGGCTAGACTATCAACCTTATATACAACCCCGTCGATATCGTACCCGAGTGAGGCACGATCTGTCTCAATTCTATGGTAATGATTAATAACCGCGCGCGTTGATGCAAAACTCTGAAACAAAGGGTTCGTGCTGAATCCCAGTTTTTTTAAACGAGCCACAGCACCAGTCTGCGTGTCGGAAAGAGGTTCAGACAAAGCGCCCCAGGCATATGCAAAAAAGCCTAGAGGTCGTGACTTTGTTATGGTCGGATCGAGTTGACGCAAAGATCCTGCAGCCGCATTTCGTGGGTTTGAGAAAGCCTTTTGGCCAGATGCAATTTGCCTTACATTTAGCTCCTCAAAATCAAGATGCGACATGTAAACTTCACCCCGAACTTCAATTACCTCTGGAGCATTTTCAATTGTTAAGGGAATATCCGAAATCGTTTTCGCGTTTGCCGTCACATCTTCTCCAACTTCTCCATCACCGCGCGTAACAGCATGCACAAAAACCCCGTTTTCATAGCGAACGGCCAGGGATAACCCATCAATTTTGGGTTCAGCACTCAAGTTTAAAATTTGAGTATGTGGAATACCCAGAAACTTTTTTACCCGATTGACAAACTCTTCGACGTCTATGGCGGTAAAAGCATTTTCAAGCGACAACATACGTACTTCATGATTTATCTTCTTAAAGCCATCTTTTGCCTTGGCCCCGATCATGCCGCTTAGGCTATCACTTCTTTTAAGGTGTGGGAACTTATGCTCTATTTCAGAGTTTAAAAGCTTAAGGGCATCAAAATCACCATCGGTCATTACCGGCGCATCTTCGGTATGATAGGCGGAATTTGCACAAGCCAAAATATCACTCAGGCGGGCAAGTTCAGCCACAGCTTGCACCTCTGTCAAATTCGCAACATTAATTTTTAATGACATAGAAGGTCCCCAGTATCTTAATCTTAAACTACGATCAGGAACCTTGGGCGTCCAGAGTGGTTATAGTATTTGCGGCTAACTTACTAAAAATTTCATTTTCAAGCTGCGGATCATTAGACTTCCCAGCTCATTACAAACATCCAAGCCGCACAAAACTTGTCGCACAATCTTTTGTGCCCGCAGAATCAATCAAAATTATGTAAAATTTGCAAAGTTAATACTTTCTGTACCCACCTCAATAAATTCGCAGCTTCGATCACATATCCTAGCTTTAAATCAGCACTTTTACTGTTAATTGATTATCTTATATCAAAAGACTTCGCATAAAACGTTCTAAGTTTTAATGTTAGAATACCCAAAAAAGTCGCATAATTTGTCATTTATATACAAAAATGAGAACTCCTTTACCGCCCCGCTCATTAAGTCTATTAGATTAATTTACGGTAAATACGCCCTTGTTGTTATGTAAAATTTTTCTTTATCGCAGGGTGACTGTAAGGATCGATCCAATGCCCAAAGATATTCCAATGAATTCCCTTGGCTTTGCCAAACAGGTAAAAGACACACGTGTTGTTGTTGCAATGTCTGGAGGCGTGGATAGTTCTGTTGTTGCTGCACAATTGGCGGAAGAAGGTTATGATGTTGTAGGAATTACATTGCAACTTTATGATCATGGAGCAGCATTGGCCAAAAAGGGTGCTTGTTGTGCTGGCCGGGACATACACGATGCGCGTCGTATAGCTGAAGACCTTAATTTCCCACATTATGTTCTTGATTATGAGGATACTTTTCGTGAATCAGTAATAGATGAATTTGCTAATAGTTATTTGGCCGGGGCCACCCCGGTTCCGTGTATTCGGTGTAATGAACGTGTAAAGTTTAAGGATTTAATGCAAACTGCAAAGGATTTGGATGCAGACTGCATGGCGACAGGGCATTATATCCAACGCAAAGACGGCCCAACTGGGCCCAGAGTTACATATGGCAGCCGACCATCAGCGCGATCAAAGTTACTTTCTGTTCTCAACAACGGCCCCACAGCTTGATTATTTACGCTTCCCGTTGGGCCACTTAAAATCTAAGAACGAAACAAGAGCTTTAGCTCAAAAATATGGTCTCAGCGTTGCAGATAAGCCCGATAGCCAAGATATTTGCTTTGTTCCGGATGGAAATTATGCAGCTGTAATTGAAAAACTACATCCGGGTGCAGCCCAACCTGGAAATATCGTGGATACGCAAGGTAATATATTGGGGCAGCACAACGGTGTCATACATTATACTATTGGTCAAAGACGTGGACTTGGCATTGGGGGTTTAAATAAACCCATCTATGTCGTCAAACTGGATGTAGGCCTAAAACAAGTTGTCGTTGGGCCTAAATCGATGCTGGCCACACGTCATGTTCACCTTAAAGAGATTAATTGGCTTGGCGATGAACCTCTAACATCCAAAACAGAGTGGAACATTGCCGCAAAAGTTCGCTCGACGCGCCCACCTAAAGACGCTATTTTGCGACCAGTTTCCGATAGTGAAGCTATAGTCGAATTAATTATTGCAGAAGAAGGCGTCGCACCAGGGCAAGCATGTGTGTTTTATGATCCTGACAGTAGTCGTGTGATGGGTGGTGGTTGGATTATCAGCCGTTAAAGCCGGGCTAAAATTGCATCCGCTGCCCTCGTACCTTGTCCAGGTTCTCCTCGACCAAGTAAATTCATAGTTATGGACATAGCTTCAGCTTGCAGTCCCGGGACCCTTAAAACTTTTTCAAGCGCAGGTATAATTAGTTGAGATTTACATCTTTTTCCAATAAATTCAGGAATATCTCGGGTATCCGAGACAAGGTTTACTAAAGTAACGCTGTCCACACGCAACATAGCACCAATAATCAGGCGTGACAGCAGACCCATATCATAGGCTATCACCATAGGGGTGGAAACAGCTGCCAATTCAAGCGAAACAGTGCCCGATGCAGCGAGAGCCGCATCAGCGCAGGAGTAAGCTATAAAACGCTGTCGGGCAGCATTAAGCTGTGACTTTCCATTCCCTGAAAAAATAAATTTTGATTGCTCAATTGACGATGTTTTTTCAACCAATAGATCATGAATATGCGGTAATGTAGGAAAAATTAATTGAATATCGGCAAACGCTTTATGCCGAAGAACTTTATTAAAACAAGGTATTAGTCGAGAAATTTCAGATTTTCGAGATCCTGGCAAAACCAATAGAGATTTTTTATTCGGATCAATTCCATATTCACTTCTAAAAGCCCTCTAACTCAGCTGCACTAATTTCTTTTAGACTTGAAATTGGGTGTCCCACAAAATCGCAGGCCATGCCTTCAGCCTCCATGTAAGGAGGTTCAAAAGGGAATAAAGCCAATACATGATCTATAAATTTAGCCATTTTTCTAGCACGCGTAGGACGCCAAGCCCAAACCGTTGGAGCTACATAATGTACTGTCCTAATATTCGGATCTGCAGCCCTTACAGCGCGAGCAACACGTAGGCAAAAGTCTGGACTATCAATTGTTACTAAGACCTGAGGTTTAAACGTCAGAACAGCTTGAACTGTTTGAGCTAACCTATTCTTTAAATGTAAATATTTTGGGAAAATTTCAGATACCCCCATGACTGACAAGTTCAGACATTTCAAATAAACTAGGAACGCCCAAAGCTTTCATCTCTGGACCAGCAACACCTTGTATCAAAATATCAGGAATACTTTGCTTTAATCCGCCAACCAAGGCTGCTCCTAAGCGATCCCCCGAAGCTTCGCCAGTAACTATGAAAACCTTCAAAGTGTATGCTCGAAGATAGACACAAAGATTCCATGCAAATCTGCAAGCTCCCTTACAGATTTAGGATTTAACAAAATAACTCCACCTGCTTGTATCGCAATGCCGTTTAAACCTGCTAAAGCAGCGCGAATAACTGTATCCGGACCCACTGTTGGTAAATCGATCCGACAATCTTGACCCGCTTTAAGCGCTTTCACCAATACACCTCCATAAGGCCAATCTTCAGTACGACTGTTGAGGCTTTTCAACATCCAATCAGTTCCACCAAATGCTTCAATTGCTAATACTTGATTGTTAGAAACTATACAGCCTTGGCCAACGTCCAATTGTTCTAGAGCGCGTAAAACATCTGTCGCACGTTTAATATTTCGGACATCGGCATCAGTTGGGACAAGTTTAGATATAATTCCCGCTCTTGGCAAAAGCTCAGGAAGAACTTCTTGGGCACCAACAATCGTAAAGCCATTTTGCTCAAAGGCCGCAATCACTGTCCGAAGAACACTATCATCTCCCTGATCCATTGACTGAAGCAGGCTCGGGACCAAGCCCAACGTCATTTTATCAACCAGCTCCATTTTAATTTTTGGTCGACGTATAGAGCCTGCAAAACAGACTTGATTGACGCCCAACATTTTTAGTTGTTGAAAAAAACTTCCAAGAGTTTCAAGTCTGAATATAATATCTGACTGTAAACTATCTGGCGGAAACTGCTCCAAAGACGCCACAATAGGACGTGTTTTACACCCTTCAACAATTTGTTCCGGCAATGCACCTTGACCAGAGATTATAGTCAACATCTGATCAACCTGGAGTCAAATAAGACCGGCCGCTATCGCCCAATACAAACTCAACAATCTCGTGTACGTAGGTGCTGTCAGTCTCATCACCCAATCGCTTCGCACGTTCTTGGAATGCTCCATCGCCTTGAGCAAGCATTTGAAACGCCGCTCTAAGTGCAGTAATATCAGAGCGCGCCACGCCACGACGTTTTAACCCAACCAAATTTAATCCATCCAATTCACCACGTGGACCTTGTACCAGTCCAAATGGGATAACGTCGTTGGTTACCATAGTCACTGCTCCTATTATTGCTCCTTGTCCAATACGAACATGCTGGTGAACGCCGCAAAGACCACCAACAATCACATCATCCTCAATAACAACGTGTCCAGCAATTGCAGCAGAGTTCACAATAATAACCCTATTGGCAATTTTCACATCATGCGCCACATGACACCCGGCCATTAATAGACAATCGTTACCTATGACCGTCAAGCCACCACCGCCGTGCGTACCGATATTGATCGTCACATGCTCACGGATCCGGTTACGGGCACCAATTCGCAGTTCTGTAACCTCACCTTTGAACTTTAAATCCTGTGGAATTTCACCCAAGACCGAGAACGAAAATACTGTGGTACACTCTCCAACCCAAGTATGACCTTTAATAACAACATGGGAAACACAGGTAACATTCGCACCCAACTCAACATTGGCACCTATTAAACAGAAAGGCCCCACGGTGCATCCTGCTCCAATTCGAGCGCCAGATTCTATCACGGCAGATCTATGGATTTGAGCTGAAGGATCTATGCTCACGTCGACTTCTCCGTTAAGTCCATCATTGCTGTGAATTCAGCTTCTGCAGCCATTTTGCCATTGACCATTCCAGTACCCTTGAATTTCCAAATTTTTGATCCTTCACGTATTGTATCGACGTGTAAATGCAAAACATCCCCAGGTATGACCTTCCGGCGAAATTTACACTTATCAATCGACATAAAGTAAATGAGCATATTCGTGTCAGCTAACCCATGTGCTACACCGACCATCACCGCTGCAGTTTGAGCCAAAGCTTCAATTATAGTAACACCTGGCATGATTGGCGTACCTGGGAAGTGCCCCTGAAAATGCGGTTCATTAAATGTAACATTCTTAATGCCACGTGCAGATTTAGCACCATCAATATCTTCAACTTTATCAACCAAAAGAAACGGATACCGATGCGGTAAAATTGCTTGAATAAGTTGAATATCTGCGCTGAGAAGTTCTGTCATATTGAATTTCCTATGTTGCTTAACAGGTAGCAAGCCAAGCCTATTGGTGCAACTCTACTACTAACCGTCAGGCGCGGCATCAGTTTCTAAGAATGCTCTATCCACTCTTTTAATTACTATATTAGTAATATCTGCGCTATCTAGGCTTACCAGAGCATTTCGTTTTTCAAAAACGATTGCAGCACCATATTCGACTAATACCGACTGTACTATTGGTGAAATTCGTTTAAAAAAAATGTTGATCTGCTTTGACCGTTTAAGATCCGCTGCTCTAATTTTACTAAGCTGTATCTCTCTCGAACGTTGAACTTTTTGGTCAAATTCTTCAGCAGCTATGGCAAAATCATCAGAAGACATTGTTTCCCGAGCTTCAGTAAGCATACGTTCTTCAGTCTCTAGCTCACGTAAAATAGCAAGGTTTTCGTCATCTAAAGACTGGCGTTCCTCCGTCAGCGCAGCAATAAGGCTTTGTCCATATTCAGATTTTCTATAAACAACTTCAGATTGTATAACCACGACCCCACCCGCCTGCGCAGATGCATTTGTTGCGATCATTATACTTGCAACTAACAAAGGAGAAATAACGCGAAAAAGATAGGTCATACGCAACACAATTAATAAGAGGTGGAGACTGTGAAGTCGAAGCTTTGTCCCGTGTCATAGGTTTGCTTTTTTAAGGTTTCGGTCCAGTTAAATCTTAGCGGCCCAATTGGTGTCTTCCAAAAGATAGACACCCCGACTACTGACCGTAAAGCAAACTCGTGAAACACTTCTGATTCATTCTGATTACCAATAGACCTCGCATCTAAACTTGCTGCATCAAGACCCCATGAAGAACCAATATCTATAAAAGCACCGCCACTTATTCCATATTCTTCAGGAAGGCCCAATGGAAACTTTGATTCAAAGCGTGCGACAGCAAAATAATTTCCGCCCAACGCATCGTTACTTTTTATCGCATCAGAATTATCATCATAAACAATTTGGCGCGGACCCAATCCACCCGGAGCAAAACCACGAAATTGTCGGGAGTTAAGAAAGTAACGATCTGTAACACTGCTTGACGAACCCGCTGAGTAGGTCAAAGCGCCTGCATCGAACACAGCCGACAACTTAATATCTTCGCCCCATACCAAGGTTTCAGCTCCTACACGTAATGTGGACTTAACGTAATTACTATCACCAAACAGGGCAAAGTCTTGCCCAAAAGATCCAAAAACACCAGCTTTTGGATTCAAACCCGTCCTACGATCATCAAATGAGTACGTGTAGCCAAGTCCGTAATTAGTGCGTCGACCAGCGGCTGCTTCATTCAAAATTATTGGTGAAAAAGTCGAAACGTCCGTCATATTAGCAGTATTTCCAAAAGCCTTAACACCGAGGCGACCATTTTCACTAATTTGAAAACCAAGGCTAGAGTTAAGGTTCAAACCTTCGGTATCATAACGAGCGTTGGAGTTGTTTGTTCTACCATAGAGAAGGCCTAGACCAAGGCTCAAATCTCTATTCAATAAGCTTGGTTCCTTAAACGAAAAGTTAAAATTTTGCGAACTCGAACCTGTATTGAACGACAAAGCTGCAGATTGCCCCCGCCCTAAAAAATTGGTCTCACGGAAACTGGCAATTAATGAAGCACCATTAGCTGTGTTGTAATTACCACCAAAACTCAGACTGCCAGTTGGTTGCTCTGTGACATCGACATTAACAATCACTTGATTTGCGGATGAACCACGTATTGTTTTGACGTTCGAGTTTTTGAAAAAACCAAGGGCTCTAATACGTTCGGCGCTTGCACGAATTTCGCGGGGGTTGAATGGATCACCTTCAACGATTTTAAATGTGCGTCTGATAACCCTATCGAGGGTGGTAGTGTTCCCTTTAATGTCAATACGTTCGACAAAAACTCGAGGACCGCGAGAAATATTGAGCTCCAGGCCAAGAGAGATATCTTCACTGTTACGTGTCAATCGTGGCTCTATTCTTATAAAATCCAAACCTAATTCCAGCGCCCGGCGTTCCATTCTTGCGATTGAATCTTCCACAAGATTTGGAGAGTAGGTACTTCCCTCGCGTACTTTAATGGCCGCATCAAAATTGCCAGGATTCACCTCAGCTATATCGCTTGTTGTGGTGACCTCACCAAACTTGAACTGTTGCCCTTCTTGAACTTGAAAAGTAACAAAAAAGGAGTCTCTATCTTTTGAAAGTTCCGAATTTACAGATAAAACTTGGAAGTCTACATATCCACGAGATGTATAAAAATCGGTCAAAACTTGCTTATCAAAAGTAATGCGATCCGCTGTAAATGTGTCACGCTGCACCAAAAGACGGAATAAGCCAGCCTGCTTTGTTCCAAGAACCCTGCGCAATCGACGGTCAGAGAAATCACGATTTCCTACAAACGAAATCCGTTCTACCTCGACAACGCCGCCTTCGACGATTTCAAATACAACATCTACCCTGTTATCATCTCTGCTTATAAGTCGCGGCTCAACCGAAGCCGCCATTCGGCCTTGATTGGCATAAGTAGCCGCTATCAGGTTTGCATCATCGCGAACTTGAGAAGCTGAATACACCCGTCTTGCGGTAGTCTGTACCAAGGACACTAAGACATTATCGTCTAAACTTGAGTTTCCCTCAAACGCCACCACGTTAACCGTTGGATGCTCCGCTACAGTGATCACCAGCGCCTCACCCCGCATGTCCGCGGTGACTGTTTCAAATAGACCCGAATCTCGCACTCTTTGAACTGCATCATTCATCTCGGCAGCCGAAAAATTTTCACCAGTAGTTATCTCAGTGTAAGCCTGAATTGTGGCAGTTTCGATCCGTCGATTTCCCTCCACAACAATCAATGTAACATTAAAAGACTGCGCAAAAGCTGAATGCGCTAGGCCAACCACCAGCACGAACAGTGCAAATACGATTTGAACTATGTTAGTACGCCGACCAACGTTGGCCCCAATAAGTTTCATCGCATTACCCCTCTAGTATTGGCATAGATTATTTATCTTTAATCTACCGTCTCGATTTGGAACTGTCAAAAAACTACGAAGTCTAAAAAAGAAAACGAATTATAAAACAATCAAGCGCAATTAAAATTCACAACCATTGCAAAAATAGTAAAAAACAGAACAAACCCGAGACCAAAAGTCATCAAAATCTGAACGGCACGTTCATTTGGTTTTCGGCGAGCTACGGCCTCATAAGCGCAGAAAACCAGATGACCACCGTCTAAAATGGGGATAGGAAACAAATTCATCAGACCAACAGCGGTCGACAGTCCTGCAATTAACGCAATAAACGGCATCGTTCCCTGGCTCGCCATCTGCCCTGCCGTCTCAGCGATGGCAACTGGCCCAGAAAGATTACATACACTGATTTTTGCCGAGATTATTTGTACAATTCCAACGAGAGATGTCTTAATTATGACCCAAACCCGAACAGTAGCAGCAGTGATGGCCGTGACAAAACCTAAAGGCTCTGTTTCGGGGACAAAGAATGTTATCTCACCAGTGATACCTATTAAGCGCCGATTATCAAATCCACCATCTGCATTTGGAATTGCGACTGCTTTAGGGGTCAAAGTCGTCGAAAACACCTCGCCGGCGCGCCAGACCGTCAATTGCAATTCTTGATCATTTGCGAGCCCTACCTGGCGTTGCAGCTCCGTAAAGTCCACGATGGTTTCGTCGTTTACATGGGTTACAACATCACCAGATTTCAGACCCGCTTCAATAGCAGCCGAACGCGGTGCAACCTGACCTATAAGCGCTGGAAAAGTAACAGGACCCAAGACAACCCTCTGCGAGCCGTCTCTAATAATAGTGTAATCAAGTGGCGCTGTCAGATCTACACCCGCTTTTAAAAGATCTTGGAAATTGGCCACTGGCACGCCTTCTAAGGCAGTAATTTCGTCCCCTACCCTCAATTGATGATCACCGGGTAAATCAAAAATTGCGGCTATCTTCAAATTATCTAAATACTGCCCCTGCCACATAAATAGCGCACAATAAATAATAGCTGTGAGGGCAAAGTTGAAGATAGGTCCGGCGGCAGCGGTCAAAGCACGCGCCCAAACTGGTGCTCCATTCAAAGTACTACGTAATTCACGAGCGTCCATTTCTGACAATATCGCCATCTTGGGGCCACTGGCTACATTAGCATCTCCCTTGAACCGCACATAACCACCGAAAGGCAGAGCAGCTATTTGCCAACGTGTACCGTGTTTGTCGAGGCGTGAAAAAAGTACTGAACCGAATCCTACGGAAAATACCTCGGCATGAATACCACACCAACGCCCTACAATATAATGGCCGTATTCGTGTACTGCTACGATGACCGATAGCGCTATAATGAAAGATAAAAAATTCCAAGTACCACCGCTCAAAGCAGACATTATCGTATTAATTTCAGACATTTATCAATCCCGCAAGTCTACGCGCACTAGCGTCTGCGTTAAGAATAGTATCAAGACAGTCGGCGGCTAACCCTAAATCACCCGCACGGTCCATCTCATTTAATACGACTTCAACGACAATAGCCATTTCAAGGAACCCAATATCACCTGTAATAAAACGATCAAGTGCTACTTCTTTTGCTCCATTTAAAGCCGCCCCCCAAAGTCCACCCTTGCGCATTACCTCTCGTGAAAGCCGCAGCGCAGGATATCTTTGTTCGTTAGCTTCAAAAAATCTAAACTGACCAATTTTGGTAAAATCTAAACGCTCAATATCCAGCCTCTTTCGGTTTGGATAGTTCAAAGCATAGCCAATCGCGTGCAACATATCAGTAGGGCCTAAATGAGCCATCATGCCACCATCGCAGAAGCCAACAATGGCATGGACAAGGCTTTCAGGATGAATGACCGTTTCAATTTTTTTTTCATCAATCTTAAAGAGCTCTTTCGCCTCAATAAGCTCAAATGCTTTATTGAACATCGAGGCACTATCGATTGTAATCCTTTGCCCCATGCTCCAATTTGGATGATTTTGCGCTTGTTGCGGCGTTACTCTCGCCAAGTCAGCTTGTGGCCAGTCGCGGAAAGCACCACCGCTCGCAGTTATTATAATACGCTCAACGCTTGATATTTTTTCACCCATTAAAGCTTGAAATATAGCAGAATGCTCACTGTCAACAGGTATAATACTGCTATTGAATTGCTCAGCCGTAGCCGTTAGTAACGGTCCAGCGGCCACAAGAGACTCTTTGTTGGCTAGCGCCAATGTCGTCCCAGCCCGCAATGCATTCAATCCTGGCACCAATCCGGCAGATCCTACTATGGATGACATAACCCAATCCGTGGGACGACTTGCAGCTTCGGCAATAGCTTCAGAACCAGCCGCAACTTCACAGTCAGTATTGGTTAGCGCTTCTCCCAATTCACTTCGAAGTTTCTCATCAGCTGTGACAACTATCTGTGGCCTAAATTCATTCACATCGCGAACTAATTGAGCGATATTCTGATCACCAGTAAGCGCCACAACTTCGTAGGCAGCTTTATCTCGTCTGATTAACTCAAGTGTATTTTGGCCGATTGAACCAGACGCACCAAATATAGAGATCTGTTTCATAAAACCCTGTACATATTCAAAAATAAACCGGCTATGATAGCACCTCCAAGGAAACCATCTAACCGATCCAAAAGGCCACCATGACCTGGGATCAAGCTAGAGCTATCTTTAACACCAACTCGGCGCTTGACCCAACTTTCCGCAATATCACCCAACTGCGCTCCAAATACTACGATAACAGCAACAGGAACAGCCCACATATAATTGAAATAGTTACTAAAATACATTCCTACGGTTGCGGCTAATAGCCAACCTGCTACGGTTCCACTCCATGTCTTTTTCGGACTTATTGAAGGCCAAAATTTAGGTCCTCCCACTAATCTCCCGAAAACGTACCCACCAATATCTGACATAATAACAAGGACAGCTAGAACTAATACACCAACGCTCCCAAGCGTCATAGTAATGTACCAATAAGCCGTAATACCAGCGGTTATAATTATACCATAACTGATGTAAACCGATCGCTGTTTACGGGTAAGAATAGCGGCAGTGAAAACCGGCAAAAAACCGGCCACAAACGGCAAAATTAATCCATCGACGGCAACTGCTGGAAATAAAATCATCGGAAGCCAACCCAAAGCAGCCATTGCTATCACTACTTGAATACGTCGGTCGGAAAGCCCAAACATGCGAGCCATTTCCCAATGCATTATCATAGCCCCTGCAAAACCAAGACTCAAAAGTCCGAAGGGGCCAAGCCAAAGAGTAACCGAAAACAGTGCGAGAAGTACCGTGGCCGATGACATACGAGTGGATAAATCACCCCATTTACTATTACTCATACCAGGACTGCTCCAAACCTACGTTCACGCAATCCAAAACTAACAACTAATTCACGAAATTCGGATGCAGTAAAATCTGGCCAAAGCGTATTAATAAACTCATACTCTGCATATGCTGATTGCCAAAGCAGAAAATTAGATATCCTTGCTTCACCACTCGTTCTAATGACCAAATCCGGATCAGGTAATACGTGGGTATCTAGAAAACTAGATAATACCTCTGCATTTACATCAGTCGCGTTTATTCGACCTTTTTGGACCTCATGCGCCAAACGTTGAACGGCTCTAGTTACCTCGTCGCGGCCACCATAATTCAATGCAATTGTTAAATTAACAACATTATTATCGGCTGTTAAAAGCTCAAGTTCATCCATTAAGCCTACAAGCTTTTCGTCCAAGTTTATACGATCACCGATGAAGCGAACTCTAACTCCATCCTTCATAAGATTTTGAGATTCCTTCATTATATAACGACGAAAAAGCTTCATAAGACCGCTCACTTCAGTCTGAGTGCGTTTCCAGTTTTCAGTGGAAAAAGCAAAAACCGTCAGATACTTAACTCCGACAGATGGACAAGCCGCAACAATCTCGCGAACACGTTTCGCGCCAGCGTGATGGCCGAACAGTCGCGGTTTGCCGCGTTGTTGTGCCCACCTTCCGTTGCCATCCATAATGATGGCTACGTGTTGTGCGGGAATATCTGCTTCAACCATAAGCCGTCCTATCTGGAATTAGACCTGCATAATTTCAGCTTGCTTGACTTCCAAAGCTTGATCTACTGCTTTTATCTGGACGTCCGTCATGTCTTGAACCTCAGTCTCCCAGATTTTTTGATCATCCTCAGACATCCCTGCGGCTTTAGCCTTCTTGATCTTGTCCATCCCATCTCGTCGAATATTTCTTACAGAAATTCGACAGTTTTCAGCATAATTGGCGGCTACTTTAGTTAATTCTCGTCGCCGTTCCTCATTTAATTCCGGTATAGGCAGCATTATTATAGTACCATTTAACTGAGGGTTTATGCCTAAACCACTCTCTCGTATTGCTTTTTCGACTTTGCCAACCATCGCTTTGTCCCAAACATTGATCGTCACCATGCGCGGCTCGGGAACGTTAACTGTACCGACTTGATTTATGGGTGTCATTTGCCCGTAGGCCTCCACCATAACTGGCTCAAGCATCGAGCCGCTAGCGCGACCTGTGCGTAACGAAGCAAACTCAGTTCTTAGTGATGCCGTAGCACCATCCATACGACGTTGCAGATCATCTAAATCAATATCCAAGTCATCGGCTGACATAATTAGCTCACTCTCACAGTTTATTAACCCTGAACTCGGGTGTAAGTTCCTCTTCCTGACAAAATACCCCGAAAACCCCCGGGCTCGTCTAGCGAAAATACTATAATTGGGAGGTTATTATCGCGGGCAAGAGCAATCGCAGAAGCATCCATAACCTTTAACCTCTTTTGAAGGACCTCATCATAAGACACCGAATCGTACCTTACTGCGTCCGCGTGTTGGTTAGGGTCTTTGTCATAAATACCATCCACTTGAGTGCCTTTAAAGATAGCCTCACAAGCCATCTCAGTGGCGCGAAGGGTTGCAGCCGTATCCGTTGTAAAATATGGGTTTCCAGTTCCTGCAGCAAAGATGCAAACGCGTTTTTTCTGAAGATGTCGAACTGCGCGTCTCCTGATGTAGGGCTCACAAACTTGGTCCATCGGTATAGCCGAGATAACGCGAGTATGGACCCCCTGTTCCTCCAAAGAGCTTTGCATTGCGAGTGCATTCATAACCGTGGCAAGCATACCCATATAATCAGCAGTCGTACGCTCCATTCCCTGAGCAGATCCTTGCAGGCCTCTAAATATGTTACCACCACCAATTACCATGCATATTTCAACACCAAGGTCATGAACAGACTTAACCTCACGCGCAATGCGCTCGACAGTTGGAGGATTCAATCCAAAGCCTTGATCGCCCATCAATGCCTCACCGGAAATTTTTAAAAGAACACGCTTAAATAGATCCTGGGTAACCGAAGTATCCTGCATTCGAACCTCATCAAAATTTTTTACAAGATGTCGGAAAAGTGAGCTAAGAGCAACGGGTGTATGGCCAAGTCATCAAAAAAAAGAGCAAAAAAAATTTATGAACACAGATAATTTGATTTCAACCCTAGATAGCGAGCGACCCGTTTTGATCGCGGGGGCCACCGCAAGCGGAAAATCAGCACTGGCTCTGCAGATTGCCACTGAGCTGGGTGGTGTGATTGTCAACGCCGACGCCCTCCAGGTTTTTTCAGGATGGCGTTTATTAACAGCACGCCCAAGTAAGCAAGACGAAGCCAAAACGCCGCATCTTCTTTATGGACATGTCGACAATACAAAGCCCTATTCTGTTGGGGATTGGTTGCGCGCAATCGAACCAATATTGGCATCAGATCAACGTCCTATTATTGTAGGTGGAACAGGGCTTTACTTTAGAGCATTAACGGAAGGACTAGCGCCAATACCACCAGTCCCCAAAAATATTCGTGAGCAATCAGCACAAATGTTAGCAGACAATCAGTTAGACAAAATGAAGGCCGCACTGGATAAAGCCACTTCAGCGCGAATTGATCTACAAAACCCAATGAGGGTGTCGCGGGCCTGGGAGGTTTTTCAGGCCACCGGGCAATCAATCGTGGACTGGCATGACCAGACGCCAAATCCTCTGTTGTCAGTCCGTGACTGCAAAGCACTGCATCTGACAAGCCAACCTGACTGGCTGAACGTTCGTTTAGAGCAACGCTTCAATATGATGATTGCAGCGGGGGCCTTGGATGAGGCAAGAGAGAACCTTGACGGTTGGGACCCAAATTTACAATCATCTCAGGCCATCGGCGCACTTGAATTAATGAACTATCTCCAGGGGCACACCAGTCTTACTACAGCCAAAGAACTAGCGGTTATTGCCTCCCGTCAATATGCAAAACGCCAACGCACATGGTTTCGTAAAAGAATGACAGGGTGGACCAGTATTGGATCACAAGAACTGTAAAAACGTATTAATTATCCGACTACAGCTCGTATGATTCAAATGTTTACGACATTACTTTGTCGTTTATTTAATATAAAAAGTTGGATTTTTGTTGACGCGCGCTACTTTTTAGCACTGACTGTGCTTCAGTCGATTAATTATTATAAAGATCGTACAAGAGTCATGAGGAGAAAAATATGACCCAAGTAAACAACTTTATGCATCCAGCCGCAAAAATGTATGCCGCTGAAGAAAAAGCAGGCGAATTAGATCGTCGCGAGTTTATTTCACGCGCCACAGCTTTGGGCGTATCTACCGTTGCGGCTTACGGTTTGCTGGGTCTTGATGCCCCGGCTGTTGCTGGCGGACACGCTAAAATGGGCGGCACCATTCGCATGCAGATGGACGTCAAAGCTATGAAAGATCCGCGCACCCATGACTGGACGCAGATTTCGATTTTCTCCGCAGCTTGGCTTGAGTATCTCGTAGAATACAACAATGACGGTTCATTCACGCCAATGCTGCTGTCCAGCTGGGAAGCCAACTCTGATGCTACCCAATATGTACTGAAAATCCGCGAAGGTGTTAAGTGGAACAATGGCGACGATTTTACCGCAGAAGATGTTGCGCGCAACATTATTGGCTGGTGTGACAAGAGCCTTGAAGGCAATTCTATGGCGGGTCGAATGGCCTCTTTGGTTGATGACGCGACAGGTCTGGCCCGTGAAGGTGCCGTCGTGGCTGTGGACGCTTCCACAGTGCACCTGAACCTTTTGCAACCAGATATTACAATTGTTCCTGGCATGGCAGATTACCCTGCTCAAATCGTACACGAGTCGTTTACGGTTGAAACCATGGTTTCCAATCCAATCGGCACAGGCTTCATGTTGCCAGAAAACTTGGAAGTCGGCGTCAAAGCATCCATTGTCCGCAATGAAGGCTTTGACTGGTGGGGCTATGCCGCTGGCAAAGGCGGATACGTAGACCGGATCGAATTCATTGACTATGGCAGTGATCCTGCAACCCATATGGCGGGCTTTGAAGCTGAAGAGTTTGATCTCAACTGGGAATCTACTGGTGAATTTGTTGAATTGTTTGATTCACTTGGCCTCGTTAAAACTCAAGTTGCCTCTGGCGCTACAATCGTTGTGCGTCCAAACCAAGACCACGCACCCTACGATAACAAAATGGTGCGCCAAGCTTTAGCTATGGCCGTTGACAACAATGTCATCAACGAATTGGGTAATGCAAGCTTGGGCGTCGCGGCTGATAACTGCCACGTTGGCCCAATGCACCCAGAGCACAATGCAGATGTCACCCGTGCACCGTTTGATCCGGTCAAAGCCAAAGAGCTCATGGATGCCTCAGGTCATGGTGACTTTGAACATGAGCTGCGCTCGTTGGATACAGGCTTCTGGAAAGATACTTGTGACGCAGTAGCTGCCCAGCTGCGTGATGCAGGCATCAAAGTAAAACGTACTTTAATGCCCGGCAGTACCTTCTGGAATGATTGGACCAAATTCCCTTACTCTGCCACCAACTGGAACCATCGCCCTTTGGGCACACAGGTTCTTGGTCTAGCCTATCGCTCAGGCGAAGCTTGGAATGAGTTTGCATGGAGCAATGCCGAATTTGACGGCTTGCTGGCAGAGGCTAACTCTTTGGCAAACGCCGATAAACGCCGGTTGTGATGGGCAAAATACAGGCAATTGTAATCGACGAAGGCGTTACATGTCAGCCATACTGGCGCCTAGTTCAACGGCACAACGTTGCAGGTCTGGTCGGCGTTGATATGCATATCGCGTACTTGCCACAAATATATAAGTGGGGCCACGCAGCCTAAATAGCAGAAACTAATAAGGCCACTCCTATTTTTAGGGGTGGCCTTTATTTTGACTACCAAGACTAATGAAAAAATACGATGGGACTGCTCACCATGGGGACGTTTATCCTACGCAGAACAGGTGTCATGCTGCTAACAGCTATTTGCCTTACTTTTATTGTATTCATTATGACAAATCTTTATCCTAATCTTGAGAAACTTGCCAAAAACGAAGGCAATTTTAGGATGTCCGACGCAGAAGTTGCCAGTTTTTTGGGTAACAGAGGTTATACGCAACGCAAACTGCAAAATTATGGAGAATGGCTTGGTGTTCTGCCCGGCTACGTAATAGAAGGTAGTGACGGCAAGACCCGCGGTCGTTGCTCAAATCATGGAGCTATAGTGGAAGATGCTGGAAGATATTGCGGCGTTCTTCAAGGGGATTGGGGCTTTTCTAGTCGCTTCAAGGAACCAGTATCAAAGATAGTCATAACACGCCTTGCGCTGACCGGTAAACTGATGTTTTGGGTACTTATAGTGATGGTCCCAGGTGCCTTGCTTATTGGGGTTATGGCCGGCATGCGAGAGGGCTCCAGGCTTGATCGCTCCCTATCAACTGGGGCAATTGTGACCACCGCTACCCCAGAATATGTCTCAGGCGTAATCTTTATTGCGATCTTTACCTCTTCAGCTGTGGGCCTCAAGTGGTTCAAAGGGTCAGCCACTTCAGCTATGGAAAATGCGACGTTTGAAAATTTTCTGCTGCCGGTGCTCACCATTGCTATCTACGGCATGGGCTATATTGCTCGAATGACCCGCGCCTCAATGGCTGAAGTCATGACCGCGCAGTATATCCGCACGGCGCGATTAAAGGGAGTCAGCTTTGCAAATATTGTTTTAAAGCATGCGCTTCGAAATGCGTTGATCGCCCCGTTCACTGTAATTATGCTGCAAATCCCATGGCTATTAAATGGTGTAGTGATTGTTGAGGTTTTATTTAATTTCAAAGGATTTGGCTGGGTTTTGGTGCAAGCGGCTAGCAATAACGATATCGATTTGTTGCTTGCCGTATCAGTTGTTGGTGTTGTTGTTGTTCTGTTGACGCAGTTGATGTCTGACATCGGCTATGTCTTTTTGAACCCTCGCATCCGTATTACTTAAGGAGACCAGATCCATGCAAAACCTTACCTGGACCGGCACCTTTGGTGCATATATTGATCCGTTCTTCTTAACCACATTTTCTGCTTGCTTTATCTTTATAGTTGCCGCCGCCGCACGAGGGTTCTCGCGCACAGACGGACCTACCCTGATTAACCCGACACCAGCATCGATCGCGCTGTTGGGGCCCACAGCCGTAATAGGGCTTGTGCTTTGGCTTTTAAGCCTCACCGGTCTGGCCCCATTTACGATGTTGGCGCTTGGTAATGCATGGCTGTCTTTTGTGATCTGCCTGATCATTGGCTTGGCCACAGGGCTCGGTCTATTTCAAATTTCCGCTGGCCTGATCTTCAAACTGGTCCAAATATCATTTTACGCAACAATAGGGCTTTTTTTGATTTACTTAACCATAGGCTTATTCGTAGCGCCAGAAACTATGGGAATCATCGGAGCAATATCAAAACAACTAACTCCCACTTGGATTGCCTTGATCATCACTTTTTTAGTGTCCATAAAATTTAAGCGCAACTTGGGTCTTTATGGAAAATTATTTGATAGTCCTATTGGTATGATAGGCCTTGGACTGGTTCTATTTTGGGTTTTTACCGCCCTGTTAGGCGCAGGCTTCGACCTAATTGCAACCCACGACCCTTTAGGACAGGTATCCGGGATGAAGAACAAGCACCCCGGTATTCCACTGCGCGGCGCAGAAGCGGGCGACTATCCCTACTATCTTTTTGGTGGTGATACCCTGGCACGCGACGTCTTCAGTCGTGCAATCGTCGGCAGTGGAATTGTAATTGTTATTGCTCCAGCAGCCACAATCTTTGCTTTCATGGTTGGCATCACTCTCGGCCTACCAGCTGGCTATTTTGGTGGGCGTTTGGATACAGTGCTCAGCTTCCTCTCCAATATGGTTTTGGCTTTTCCAGTAATCTTACTTTTTTTCCTTCTGGTCACACCTGAGATCATTGAATCTGGCCTACCAAAGTATCTGGCTGTAATCTTATTCGCATTTCCAGTAATCTTTATTGGCGTTGCCCAGTTTTCGAAAAATCGTTTAAAATCAAACTTTTTATTTCTGCAATTTCCTATTATGATGAGTATAGCTATTTGGCTGTATTTGAGTTTGGTTTCAGAGGCAAACACGGTAATCTCTATTTTGCCCCCACTCCTCGATCTGTTTGATGTGCCCTCTGAGATCTTAGTAGTTTTCGTATCAGTGGTCTTCGTCAACTCACCTACCGTTTTCCGGATTGTTAGGGGCCTGACCTTAGACGTGAAAACGCGCGACTATGTGGCCGCCGCGCAAACTCGTGGTGAAGGGCCTTGGTATATCATGCTTTGGGAAATTTTACCGAATGTACGGGGCCCACTAATTGTGGATTTCTGTCTGCGTATTGGCTACGCTACCATCCTACTTGGGTACGCTCGGCTTTTTCGGTTTGGGATTGGAATCAGAAAGCCCAGACTGGGGCACAACCATCAATGCCGGGCGCAAACTACTTTCAGTTTATCTAGCACCCGTTTTAGTACCAGCCTTCTCTCTGATGAGTTTGGTCTTGGGCCTCAATCTACTGGCAGATGGTCTGCGTGAAGAAAGCTTGAGGGACTAATTTAATGGTAAAGTATAACTATGATGGCCCTATTCTTGAAATCGACCAGTTGTCGATTTCCTTTTTCACGCGGCTAAACGAAATTCCTGCGGTAATGGATTTTAGCTGCGCTATCCAACCTGGTGAGGCTATGGGACTGGTCGGCGAATCTGGATGCGGTAAATCCACCGTAGCTCTTGGCGTGATGCAAGATCTCGGCGTTAACGGACGCGTAGTAGGCGGAACAATCAAATTCAAAGGCCGTGACCTAAACCTTATGAGCCCAGAAGAATTGCGCGAGATCCGTGGCTCTGAAATTGCCATGATTTATCAGGAGCCAATGGCCTCCCTGAACCCAGCGATGAAAATTGCTCAACAATTGATGGAAGTGCCTATGATCCATGAGGGGATCAACAAAGAAGACGCATATAAACGTGCTTTAGAGGTCGTCGAAGACGTAAAACTTCCTGATCCAGAGAGAATTTTGAAATCCTTCCCACATCAGCTTTCTGGCGGCCAGCAACAACGCATTGTGATTGCCATGGCGCTGATGTCAAAACCAAGTCTGTTGATTCTTGATGAGCCCACAACTGCGTTGGACGTGACAGTGGAGGCCGCCGTAGTAAAATTGGTGAAAGATTTAGGCAAAAAATACGGCACCTCTATGTTGTTTATATCGCACAATCTTGGCTTAATCTTAGAAACATGCGACCGGATTTGTGTGATGTATTCCGGAGAAGCAGTTGAAACTGGGCGTATAGAAGATGTATTCGACAAAATGCAGCACCCATATACGCAGGCGTTGTTTCGCTCTATTCCCCTACCAGGCGCCGATAAAAATGACCGTCCCCTAGTGGCCATTCCTGGTAATTTTCCATTGCCCCATGAGCGGCCCGTTGGCTGTAATTTTGGGCCACGCTGCGATTATTTTAAGGCTGGCCGATGCGATCAGGGTCCAATCAGCATGGATACAGTCCCTCACGGCGACCGTCACGGCTCGCGTTGCCTTAAGTGGAGCGAAATTGACTGGGATGCGCCGTTGGAGTTGGCGGAACAGAAAGTCAAAGCCGAACCAGGCCGCGTTGTACTCAATATTGAAAACCTTAAGAAATACTATGAAGTGGCTGCAAATGCTCTATTTGGCGGTGGCAATAAAAAGGTAATAAAGGCCAATGAAACCCTAAGCTTTGAAGCCCGCGAGTCAGAAACCTTGGCTATTGTTGGCGAATCTGGCTGCGGAAAGTCAACATTTGCCAAGGTGTTGATGGGATTGGAGACTGCGACCGAAGGGGAAATACTACTCGAAGGCAAAAATATCGAAGGCATTTCCATTGAGAACCGCGACACAAAAACCGTGGCGGATGTCCAGATGGTGTTCCAAAACCCCTTTGACACGCTGAACCCATCCATGACAGTGGGTAGCCAAATTGTACGTGCTTTGGAGCTGTTTCGGATTGGTAACTCCGCCGTAGAGCGTACAGAACGCATGCTAGAACTTCTCGATCTGGTTAAATTGCCACGTGAATTTGCCGACCGCATGCCGCGTCAGCTGTCTGGTGGACAAAAGCAACGGGTAGGAATCGCCCGCGCTTTTGCTGGGGACGCTAAAATAGTAGTGGCCGATGAGCCAGTATCGGCTTTGGATGTATCTGTGCAAGCAGCAGTCACAGATCTGTTGATGGAAATTCAGCGCAAACATAAACTACATTGCTGTTTATTAGCCATGATCTATCGATTGTACGCTATCTTTCCGACCGCGTATTGGTGATGTATCTCGGCCATGTGGTGGAAATGGGAACAACTGAGCAAGTGTTTCAACCGCCCTATCACCCCTACACTGAGGCTCTACTCAGTGCGGTGCCGATTGCCGACACCTCGGCGATCCAAAAAAAGCACATCGTGCTTGAGGGTGACATCCCATCGGCGATGAATCCCCCTTCCGGTTGTCCGTTTCAAACCCGCTGTGGCTGGAAAGCAGAGGTTCCAGGCGGGCTATGCGATATTGAAGTGCCAATAGTGCGTCAATTGCCTGGGGGCCATCAAATCAAATGCCATTTGGCCGATGATATTTTGGCCCGTATGGATCCTGTGATCAAAATGGCTGCAGAATAAACTAGGCTCTAAACGAACAATAAAAGCACCTCTAACGATGCCATTTCTTCATCTCGATCAAGCCCAAGAGGCGAAGTATACAAAAATATGCCAACTGGACAGATAGAAGCTTGCGTCGTGCGATAGATACGCAGATATATGGCAGGAACGTGGTGCTCCAAGAAAAGCATATCAACTTGACAAAATTAAACGTAAATTTAGCTTCTATGCTGGGTTTTTAGGATAACAATTTGGGGGAAATGGCCATGGCCGGATCAGTAAACAAAGTCATCATCATTGGAAATTTGGGACAAGACCCTGAAGTACGTAACTTTCCAAGCGGCGGAAAGGTTTGTAACTTTTCAGTTGCAACTTCCGAGAATTGGAAAGACCGCAACACAGGCGAACGCCGCGAACGTACAGAATGGCACCGCGTATCAATCACGTCTGAGCCTCTCGTGCGCGTCGCCGAACAATATCTGCGGAAAGGGTCGAAAGTTTATCTTGAAGGACAGCTAGAGACACGCAAATGGCAGGATCAATCTGGCCAAGACAAATATACGACCGAGGTTGTTTTACGCCCTTATCGTTCTGAGCTCACAATGCTTGATGGACGAAGTGACGGTGGTCAAGGCGGTGGTCAAGGAAGCAGTTACATGACCGATCAAAGTGGTGGGCAAGAAGCTGGTTACAGTAGTCCCACCCCTTCAGCCGATTTGGATGATGAAATACCTTTTTAAGACCTTCCTTCTGGCGCCGGCTAAGAGCCTGCGCCAGACTTCATCGAATCTTCTATTACAGCCATTATAACTTTATTGGACACATCCGATGTCATAAAGCTTTCCCCAATCGATCGAGCCAATATGAAGTTTAGTTGTTTCCCAACAACTTTCTTATCTTGCCCCATAAGGCTCAAGATTTTGGCCGCATTGGGCATATCACCCTCGATATCCCTTATGTCCGTCTTTATTTTCATGGTGCGGAGATGCTCCCTTAAACGGGATGGTGCCTCTTGTGCACAAAGTCCTAAACGAGCAGATGTTTCAAAGGCCAAAGCGCAGCCTATGGCTACGCCTTCACCATGTAAAAGGCGATCCGAATAACCGGTTGCAGCTTCTAATGCATGACAGAAGGTATGACCCAAATTTAACAAAGCCCGCTCGCCCTGCTCGGTCTCATCGCGCTCGACTATGTCTGCCTTCATTTGGCAGGAGATACGAACAGCCTCGATACGTGCGGCTATGTTTCCTTGTGCCAGAGAGGGCCCATTTTTTTCAAGCCATGCAAAAAACCTCTCACTACCAAGCAGACCATATTTTACAACCTCTCCATACCCAGCAAGGAAATCACGGGGTTTGAGAGTTTCCAAAATATCAATATCTGCTAAAACTAATTTTGGTTGATGGAAGGCTCCTATTAAGTTTTTGCCCTGTGACGCGTTAATCCCAGTTTTACCACCAACAGAACTATCAACTTGCGCCAGCAAGCTGGTTGGAATCTGAACAAAGTCTACACCACGCCGCAATATAGCAGTCGCAAATCCTACCAGATCACCAATTACACCACCGCCTAGAGCAATAACAACATCGCTACGTTCAACCTTCTCATCCAAAAAGAAATCAATTGTTTCACTTAAAAATTTCCAGCTTTTAGTACCTTCACCCGCAGGGAGAGTAAGAGACGCGTATTCGATACCCGCTTCAGAAAGTGCGCCCGTGAGCGTCGTTAAATGCAATGGCCCTACATTGCTATCCGTAACAATCACAATCTTAGGACGCGCTAGAAACGGTAATAAATATTGTGAACTTTTTTTGAGTAAGCCTTGCCCAATGTGAATATCATAGGACCTATCCCCCAGGGGTACATGTACAACAACACTCATATCTTATCTCCAAAAATATCGGGGCGTGTTGAGAGCTTATCTACTACGCATTGCGTTGTTTGGGCTATCGAATTCCCAGAAATCGCTTTAACCTGTATATCTGCCATATTATAAAAATCTTTTCTTTTATTATAGATACTTACAAGAGTATTTCGCGGGTTTTTTGTATTCAGAAGTGGACGATTTTTCTTGTTCCGAACTCTTTCCCATAGCAAATCTAAATCCACTTCTAAAAGTACGGAAACTCCACCTTTACTGATCAAAGAACGGTTTTCAGCATTCATAAACACACCTCCACCGGTGGCCAAAATACATGGCACATCGCTAAGTAATCGTGAAATAATACGTGTTTCTGCAGTTCTAAAAAACGATTCACCATCTCGTTTAAAAATTTCACTGACACTCATGTTAGCCGCAAGGGCAATCTCCGAATCTGAATCTTTAAAAGGCACATCTAATGCTAAAGATAATGCACGCCCGACGGCTGTTTTACCTGACCCCATCATTCCAACCAAAACGACTGTTTTTTTAAGCGACATCTGTCTCATTTTTAATCCTAAGAATTACTTGCCTTGCGCCGTCAATGGCGTGATTGTTACACAAACACTATATGCAAATACAGGGCCCTTAGGAAAAGCACCAAACATGTTACGATTAATCAAATATCTATTATATTTTGCACTACTTGGTAGCTTGGTTTTTATTGCATTCGCATATTTGGGACCAATTTTTGGATTGGACTTCTCCGCTCACATAACTGAGATTGAGATTCCAGTAAATTTAAATGTCAACTAACATGCGTAATCTCTGTATCGCGGCATGTGTGGCTCTTGCCTCCCCTGCTCATACCCAAAATGAGGTTCCACTATCAGCGATAGAGTGGTTATCGCTACCAGGTTTGGTTCCACTTACTGAGGAATTGGTCAGACCAAGTTTAAAATCTAGCGAGAACACTAACATAACTGTAACGGAACTCGCTTTAACTGAAACAAAGTCTTACGGCCTAATACCAGCTAAAATTTCTGGTATTCCCATGGATTTCTGGACTGATCTTGAGCCCAATATGCTTGGCCAATTGCTCGGATCTCTATCAACTGCAGGACTTCCAACGACTAATGAGCTTTTATTACGAGCGCTTTTGGCAGAAACAGATGGAAATGAGGCCATTCTAACTGCTCGGGTAAAAGCATTGCTGGAGAGAGGCGCCGTTCATGCCGCAATAAGCTTACTTGAGCAATCCAGCATTGACACTCCAGCAACTTTTTCACTGTACAGTCAAAGTGCTTTATTGCTAGGCAATACTAAAAGAATGTGCCAATCTTTAATTTCAAAACCTTATCTTTCGAAAGATGAAGCACTTAAAATTTATTGCCACGCACGTGAAGGTGACTGGGGACTTGCAGTTCTAACGTATTTTACACTTGATGCATTGGAAACCTTTAATCCAACAATTTCAGCCTTACTCAAAGTAGACCTTGACCCAGAACTAATAGCGGAGCTTTCATTAGCTCAAACAGTATCTATGAAACTAAGCGCCTTGGAGTTTAGGCTGCGAGAAAGCGCTGGCCAACGACCCCAAACTCAAGGCCTACCTTTGAGTTTTGCATATATGGACCTTAGCGAAACAACAGGTTGGAAACAACAATTGGAAGCCGCTGAAAAATTAGCAATTATGAGCAGTTTACCTGCCAACAAACTTTTAGAATATTTTTCAAAAGGCTCACCCTCTGCTACGGGCGGTATTTGGGAACGTGTCCGTGCGGTTCAATCATTAGATGAAACTTTTTCAGATCCAATATTAGATCCGACACAAGATCTCGAAAAATTTTGGGCCGCCACCGAAAATACACATCTAGCACCAGTCTTTGCACGTGCCTGGTCGGATAAATTATCCTCATATCAGGTATCTCAAACTGGCGATAATACGTTGTTTAAAATGCAAATATTGTCAGGTGGAAGCCAATTTTCTTTCCTTACGGCAATGGAACGCCTTCACAATCAAAACCCTAAAGTGCTCTCAAAAACTTATACAAATTTGTTGACACAGTTTGAAGATAAAAACATTTCTCCTATTCCATTCCGCTCGTCTAGCGTCTTACGCGCCGTTCGGCTTGTTGAGGATGCAATGGAAGGCAATGAGCCGGCACTTTATGAGGCAATTATGCTTATTAGGTGCATGGGCCTAACCCCTATGGCGGAGCAACTGGCTTTAGATTTTATGATATTGGCAAACATATAGATGAGCCTAAAGTGGATTTCATCATTCTTAGACGCACAAGCCGCTGATCTAGGCTCTGCCCAAAATACGCTTGAAGCTTACGGGCGAGATCTGAAAGATTTCCTAATGTTTCTTGAACAAAAAGGGTCAAGCTTTAAGACAGCATCTCGGTCTTTAGTTGAAGGATATTTAGTGTATTGTGAAGCTCAAGGACTAGCAGCAGCAACAAAGGCGCGCAGGCTATCTTCCATCAAACAGTTGTACCGCTTTGCTTTTGAAGAAGATCTGAGGAGAGACAATCCCGCCATCCAAGTGAGAGGCCCCGGTAAAGATAAGCGTCTCCCAAAATCCTTGAGCACCTCAGAAGTAAACCGGTTACTAGAAGCTGCCCGCAAGATGCCAAAAACTAAATCAGACAAAATGCGACTAACCTGTTTAATGGAATTACTTTATGCAACTGGAATGCGTGTTACAGAATTAGTAGGACTACCAACAGCTGCTGTCAGAGGTAATCCGAGAGTTATTTTAGTGCGGGGAAAAGGCGGCAAGGAACGCATGATTCCTCTGTCAACAGAAGCAAGGAAAACAGTCACTTTATGGCTTTCGATACGGGACGCCGATGGGATGAATTTATCCTCAGGTTTTTTATTTCCATCCCGAGGACGAGAAGGACATCTAAGCCGTGTTTGGTTTTTTCAGCAGATTAAAAGGCTCGCCTCGCATGCTAATATATCTGTTGAAAACGTAACACCGCATACGCTCAGACATGCATTCGCGACCCATCTTTTAGCCGGTGGCGCAGATTTAAGATCAATTCAGACACTTTTAGGTCACGCAGATATTGCTACAACTGAAATTTATACACATATCCTTGATAAACGAATGAGAGATTTGGTACTAGAACATCATCCACTCGCACAAACTTCTTAATTGGACAGGTAATGGAACATTTCGAACTTAGTACCAGGTTTTGGATTACTTCAGGAGCAATTTTTGTACTTCTTGTGCTCTCTGGATTTTTTTCCGGATCAGAGACTGCACTAACGGCTGCTTCTCGTAGCAAGCTCCGCGCGCAAGCGGACAAAGGTTCTGTAGGAGCTGCACGTGCTTTAAAGGTGACTAACGACGGGGAGCGCCTGATAGGTTCCGTACTATTAGGCAATAACTTGGTTAATATACTAGCAACCGCATTGATAACGGCAATGTTTACAAAAGTTTTTGGAGAAAACGGAATAGCCCTAGCAACCGTTGTAATGACATTTTTAATTTTAATTTTTGCAGAAGTGCTACCAAAAACTTATGCAATCACAAATGCAGAAACCGCAGCAATCCGAGTGTCACGTCCAATATCTGCAATAATTTTCATATTTGCGCCAATAGTTGGATTTGTACGATTATTCGTACGAGGATTACTTAGATTAGTTGGAGTTGTAGCCGATCCAGACACCAATATTTTAGCGGTACGCGAAGAAATTACGGGCGCTTTGACTCTCGGACATCAAGAAGGAGTTTTGGAAAAGGAGGACCGCGACAGAATTCTTGGGGCTCTTGACTTAGCTGATCGGGTTGTTGAGGAAATTATGCTTCACCGATCAAATATTGAGATGATAGACCTATCTTTGCCTGCAGAAGATATCCTAGCTCAGTGTCTTGATAGTGCCCACACCCGCCTTCCTTTGTATCGTGGTAATCCTGAAAATATTGTTGGGGTTATTCACGCAAAAGATTTGGCGCGAGCAATGGTGAAACTTATGCGCGATAGTAAAGACAGCAAAAAAGCTGTTGAACAGTTTACGGTTTTAGATGTCGCAATGGAGCCGTATTTTGTTCCTGAAACTACGCCACTCGATGATCAGATGCGCCAATTTCTGCGTCGTCATACGCATTTTGCTTTGGTTGTAGATGAATATGGCGCTCTGCAGGGCCTTATTACTTTAGAAGATATCTTAGAGGAAATTGTTGGTGAAATTACTGATGAATTTGATGCTAGCGACGACACAGTAACCGCGATGCAAGACGGGCACGTGGTCGTAGATGGCGCAATGACTATCCGCGATCTTAACCGGGCCCAAGACTGGAACCTACCTGATGACGAGGCAAATACTCTGGCAGGGCTCGTGATACACGAAGCACAAATGATACCAGCAGAGGGCCAAGTATTTGTTTTTTACGATTTTAGATTCGAAGTTGTTGCACGCAAAGAAAACCGGATCACACGTTTAAAAATTAATCGCCTCTAATTCACTTATGTGTCAGGAGTGTATTGAATTATTATAATTTCAGAGAATAAATAATATGATTTTTTTGTTTCCACTTTTGGATAGATCTCCATGTGACTAATCCAACTTTTTAGTTATGTCCTTTTAGCTTGAACTTAGTACTGACAGTTTGGAAAACTTTATCATCGTTCATATAATTAGGCTCACACAGCACTAAAAATAGAAAAAGTATTTTCAAATAACGGCTTTTACCGTGTCTAGGGACTAATATCTCGTAAATTAATCTTAATTTCATTTTAAAGCGATGACAAACTGTGAATTAAACGCTAGTAAACGCTGAACATGTATCCTGAGAAACGGACAAACAAAGTGAACCGTACAAGTACCTATTTAGCTATCTTTTTTATGTACGCTTTTACGATGTCTCCGTTGTTTGGACAAACAACGGAACTAACATCAGATATCAGCGCGGAAGACGAAGTAGCGGAAGCTGGAGCTCCCGGCCAAGCTTATGACAAGGGGCTTTTTGGCGACTGGACCCTACGATGTGTCAAAAGTGACAAAAAACCAGAAATGTGCCAGCTTTTTCAACTTATGAAAGACGCTTCAGGAGCACCGATAGCAGAGTTTAATCTCAATACTTTGTCAAAAACTGGTCAGGTTTTGGCAGGAGCAAATGTTATTACGCCCCTAGAAACACTTTTGCCCGAGGGACTCACTATTCGCGTTGGCGAAAGTGATGCAAAGCGATATCCTTTTGCCTTTTGCGTTAAAATAGGATGCGTTGCTCGAATTGGATTAACCGCAGAAGATTTGGATTCATATCGCAAGGAAAATGTTGCAACAGTAACGATGGTACCAGCTGTAACACCAAATCAGCCACAAACAGTTATACTATCTTTAAAAGGGTTCACTGCAGGGCACGCAGCAATGTCAAATGAGTAACCACCTCAAATTAATACTAGACTGACCTAAGCGCCAACACTGCGTTCAAACCGCCAAAAGCAAAAGCATTAGAAAGAACCGCTTTAACTTTAGCTTCCCGAGCCACATTAGGAACAACATCAAGAGCACATTCCGCATCCGGTTTTTCATAGCCAATAGTGGGAGCTATAACTCCGTCACGAAGCGCCATAATACAAGCTAATAATTCGACTGCGCCTGCTCCTCCTATAAGATGCCCATGCATAGATTTGGTTGATGAAATCATCAATTTATCTGCCTGTGCACCCAAAAACGTCAGCAACTGCTGCACACTCAGTTTTATCATTAGCAGCCGTCCCAGTACCATGTGCGTTGATATAACCAACTTCGCTCGCATCCATTCTGGCATCTTTCAACGCTCCGCGCATCGCGCGAGCCGCACCTTGTTTGGACGGCATCACAATGTCTGATGCATCTGCAGTCATCGCAAAACCGGAAATTTCAGCAAGAATGTCAGCACCACGCTCGATGGCATCCACATAAGTTTCCAGAACAAAGACCCCTGCTCCTTCACCTTGTACCATTCCAGAGCGATTGCCTGAAAAAGGGCGGCAGGCATCTTTCGACATGACGCGCAAGCCCTCCCAAGCCTTGATACCACCGAATGTTAACATCGACTCTGAACCACCAGCTATCATTACACGCGTCATTCCACTGCGCACCATTTGAAACGCCAAACCAATTGCATGATTAGAACTGGCGCAAGCAGTTGAAACAGTAAAAGAGGGGCCTTTCACATTAAACTCAATTGAAACATGGCTAGTTGCGGCATTGTTCATCAACTTCGGGACGACAAACGGGTGAACCCGATTTTTACCACCTTCATAAACAGCTCGGTAATTGTCATCCCATGTTTTCATACCGCCAGTCGCCGTACCAAGCACAACACCTGACGTTTCAGCTAGTTCACCATCAAACTTTAACCCAGACTGTTTCAAGGCTTCTCGGGCAGCTATCAGAGTGAACTGTGTAAACCGGTCATAGAGAGCTATTTGCTGACGATTAAAATGACTTGCAATATCATAGTTTTTGACCTGCCCGCCGATTTTGATCATCAACCGATCTACATCTTGGAAATCAAGAGGTCCTATACCACAAATGCCATCTCTCATCGCCGCCAGGGTTTGTGGTACATCCCCTCCTAAAGCGTTGATTGAGCCCGCGCCAGTAATAACAACTCTGTTCATGGGCTATGTTTGCTCCAAAACCAATTTTTCTACAGCCGCAATAATTGAAAGCACAGACGATATATCAAATTCACTCTCTTCCGGCACATTTGCATTGAACGGAACCTCGATATTAAATTCTTCCTCAATAGCGTAAATACTCTCAACAACACCCAAGCTATCAATCCCTAACTCTTCTAGGGTTGCATCCAATTGGACATCAGCCGGATCCAACAAACTTTGTTCAGCAATAATCTGCAATATTTTTTCACTTATGGGCATGCCGTACTTTCTCACAAAATCAAATAATTAATTAGATTCTGAACTATCACTTTTTAACTTTTTTACGTCACGCATCAAACGCGGCAAACGGCGCAGAGTTTTATAGATATTTAATTGGGTTTCCATTTTCATTGCAGGATAGCCGAGCATAACTCGTCCAGCAGGTATATTAGCCAGTACCTTGGTTGCACCTCCCGTTATAGCATTATCACCAATAAACAAATTATCACTTACGCCCGTTTGCCCCCCCAGAACAACGTTTTTTCCCAGTGTGGTAGAACCGGCAACCCCAACTTGCGCGCAGATCAAACAGTTATTTCCAATTTTTACGTTATGGCCAATTTGAACGAGATTATCGAACTTACAGCCATGTCCAACAGACGTATTTCTAATAGTACCGCGGTCAATGCACGAATTAGCACCAACTTCCACGTCATCACCAATTTGAACAGAACCCAATGAATGTATCCTATCAAATTTTTGGGGAGTAGCATCCAGGGTGTTTCCAAGTGTTTCACGGACATTTTCAACTGCTGAACGTTCCGGCGTTGCGAACGAGAAACCGTCGGCTCCAATAACAGCGCCAGGCTGGGCTATGAAGCGATCACCAATTTGAACATCAAAGCCTATTCTTACGCCATCCATAAGTGTCACATCCGACCCAATTCGAGATCCGTTCGAAATACTAATATGCACACCGAGCCAGGCGTTCGCACCTAAGGACACACCCTCGCCTATAATACAAAAAGCGCCAATACGAGCACCAGAGGCGATCGCAGCGGTAGGATGGACCACAGCAAGTGGATGAATGCTCTCAGGCCCGTTTCGCCAACGTTGGTCTAATACTTTTGAAAGGGCTGACATGGCAAATCTAGGACGAGCTACCAAAATAGCCGCATCTATATCTAAGGCGGTCCAATCCGTACCCTCGGATAGGAGTGCAACTCTTGCGGCACTGCCTGAGATTTCGCTAAGAAAACTGGACGAAGTTGCTATTGCCAGATCACCCTCTTCAGCATCTTGCGGTTCTGCAGCTCGTTTGATCTTAAGATTAATATTACCTACTGCAGTCGCGGACAACGCATTGGCTAAATCTTTTACACACAGAAATGACATGTTGCGTCTCCGTTCCGTAGCCTACTCTTTAGCCTGTGATTGAGCGTAAAACTACCCCTTGGCGCTTCAAGGCCTCCCAAATTTTGGCGTCACGACCGTAAACATCACGTCGGAACTCCAGGCCTCCCCCCAGTTTTGTAATCGCTGTCCTGTAAATAAGGTGAACGGGAACTGGCGTTTCAAGATTAATACGTATTTCAGTTCCTGAACTAAGCGCATCGCTAAAAACACGTTCAGGATCGTTCTCTTGACGTGCCAAAAGAGCGTATGCAAATTCAAAGGGGCTTCCCAGACGAATGCAACCATGGCTAAATGCCCTTACTTCCTTACCGAATAGGTTTTTTGCAGGTGTATCATGGAGGTATATATTATGAATATTTGGAAACATAAATTTAACTAGACCCAACGCATTATTTTGGCTCGGAGGCTCGCGCATACCAAATGGAAAATCCTTACTGGTATAGCTCTGAAAATCGATATCAACTCGGCTCACAACGTTACCAAAATCGTCCCTTAATTCCAGATGGCTAACAGATTCAGGATCATCTTTTAGTAGCGGCAAATATTCCTGAATTACAATCGACTTTGGGACGTACCAGCTCGGATTAATAATCATAAACCTCATCATATCTGAAAACTCAGGGCTTCTACGAAAGGAGTCGTTCGCACCGACCACAGATTTAGACACAAATGTAGGTATACCGTGATCCATAATTTTGGCCGTAAAATCTGTGAGGTTGACCAGAATATGGCGTTCACCAAGAGGCCTATTATTCCAGCGCTCACGCTCCATGGCAACTAATACTGAAGCTAGTCTTTGCTCCATAGTAATGTTTAATTGCCTCAAGGTCGTAAAACCAGCTTCACCATCAACTTTTAAACCATGCGCCCTTTGAAAACGCTTCACGCCTTCAACAAGCTTCGCATCAAAATTTACTGATGTTGTAGCTCTCAAAAAGCCCATTTTAGTTAAGCGTTTTCTTAAGGCAACAACCGCACCACCAGTTGCACCAACTTTCAAGGCGAATAGCGGTAATGTCGGACCCCAACCACCTTGACTTAAAGCGTTTTCCAGCCGTGTTTTTTCCTTAATCAACTGCGTATATTCAGATGATTTTGGTAATAACGCTCTAAAATAAGCCCTAGGATTAGATCGTGTAAGTTTTAAAAGAATAGCTTTAAAATTTGGTCGAGGAACCTTGCGGACGATTTCCTTATCCACCTCAGATGGAACCAAAATGCCAGTCCGTACAACGCTAACATATTTCAAAAATTTCAATGTAAGCTGCGCTTCGATCGCCCCACGTTGTTTATCAGTTTTAGCCTGTTTGATCTTTCTTTGTAAATCAGTAGCGCTAAAAAGCTTAGCCGGAAGCCCGTGGATTTCTGCTTGCGAGAAAGCCATGATAAGTGCCGAAAGCCGTTCCCGTTCATTGGCGGATGAGCCCATCCACAAAGATTTATATCGACGCTCCTTATAAAAGGCTGATAGGACACTATCCTGCAAAACCTCACTTGCTAAAGATTGTTTAAACGTAATTGACTGAGCAATAGTAGACTTCGGAAGAAGACACAAAAAAGCCAGTAATAGCGACACTACATGGATATGGGTTAGTTTAGAAAAAGCCACCGAAGCTACCCCACATATAAATTCTTTTACTTAGTCATTTGTTAATGCCAATGACACACAGATAGTTCAATCACTTTTAATCAAGTAGCCATGAAACCCTGAAGATGCATCTGTGAAGCCGAACACTACAAGACAGTTGCAAACTACGCAAGTTGCGCAAAATATTGCCTATTTTTAAATTTAACTGTTTAATTAGAATAACAAGCTTTGCGCATCAAGCAATCCATGTAATAAGTACAAAGTTTTTTTTTGGTATTGTCCGCTCGCTGCCAAAAAGTTAGTTTGAGTAATTGGAAAGTATAATGGTTAACCGGAACAGAGAATACTCACGACGAGGTTTACTGGGGGCTTTCGCAGCAACTTCAATTATGGCTGCTCCAACGTTTCCAAGTGCAGCCGGTTTCATTCGCAACGCTGGCGATATTAGACGCATTAAAATGTATTCTACACGAACTGGTGAAAAGCTTGATATCATTTACTGGATTGAAGGCTTTTACATTACGGATGCATTATCAGAAGTGAATTACTTCATGCGCGATTGGCGTCAAAATAAAGAAAAACCGATTGATACGCGTACAGTGGACATTATAGCAGCTTCGATGCGGCTACTTGAAACAGAAACTCCCTTCCAGATGCTATCAGGTTACCGTACCAGTTCTACAAATAAGCTTTTACGTAGTCGCTCTCGGAATGTGGCCAAAAAATCTCTCCATATGGTCGGGCAAGCTGTCGACCTCAGAATGCAGGGACGGTCAGTCCGACAAATAGCTAGAGCTGCGGCGTCTTGTTCAGCAGGTGGTGTAGGTCGCTATTCTAGATCTAATTTTGTTCACGTTGATTGTGGCATTAAAAGAATTTGGGGCAGTTAATTTACTCCACAGTAAAAACTCCATTGCAGCCTATTTGTCGTAACTATATAGAAAAGGTTAGGCACCCGTAGCTCAGCTGGATAGAGCGCTGCCCTCCGAAGGCAGAGGTCTCGCGTTCGAATCGCGACGGGTGCACCATCATACCTACGGAAGCGATATCACTATATTTAAGTTGTAATTCACTCCTGTTTTCAGGACGCTACAATGTACGTCGCCACCCCCAAACCCAGAATATACCACCAGTTAGCCAGCAACTAAGCGGCAAATAGTATAACCCGTACAACAGCTCGTTAAATCTAATGTCATGCTCTTGACGAAAGTCGTGTTCCCTGAACACCTGTTAAGCGACTATACACAGCAAGAAGTGCTAAATTGCACTTAACTCTGATACGTACAAGAAATAGGAGTGAAGGACGACGCATGTTATTGCTGATAGATAATTACGATAGTTTTACCTATAATTTAGTTCATTATTTTAGTGAGCTTGGGGCCGAGGTCATGGTAAAACGCAACGATTCACTTGATGTGCAAGAAGCCATGTCGATTGGAGCGACTGCTATATTGCTCTCTCCCGGGCCTCGTGATCCACAGCAGGCTGGAATTTGCATCGCTCTAACTCAGGCCGCAGCCGAGGCTAGAACTCCATTAATGGGGGTTTGTCTCGGGCATCAAACGATAGGAGCAGCCTTCGGCGGTAAAGTCGTTCAATGCCACGAAATTGTTCATGGTAAAACAGGCGCCATACACCATAATAATTCTGGGTTGTTCTCAAATCTTCCTAGTCCTTTCCACGCCACCCGATATCATTCCCTAACTGTTGAACGTGAGAGCCTACCCGATTGCCTAGAGGTAACCGCCAAACTTGAGGGTGGGACAATCATGGGACTACAGCACAAAACTCTGCCTATCTTCGGAGTACAGTTTCATCCCGAAAGTATCGGCTCTGAGCATGGGCACGATCTCATCAAGAACTTCCTGGATATTGTTAAGGAAACCGCATGAATTCGGCATTTAAACCGTTGATAGGTACTGCTTCAGATCGTCCTTTAACACGGGAGGAGGCCCAGATTGCTTTTGAAGCCCTATTCAATGGTGACGCCACAGCTAGCCAAATTGGTGGGTTTTTAATGGCTCTACGAACCCGCGGTGAAACCGTTGACGAATATGCAGCGGCAGCAGCCGTTATGCGATCAAAGTGCAAGGCCGTAACTGCACCAAAAGGAGCAATGGATATTGTCGGAACGGGTGGTGATGGCAAAGGAACACTAAATATCTCAACGGCGACAGCATTCGTCGTTGCAGGTGCCGGTGTAACGGTAGCTAAACACGGCAATCGTAATCTCAGTTCCAAATCAGGAGCGGCCGATGCGCTGGGCGCAATGGGTATAAACGTTATGGTCGGGGTAGAAGTCGTAGAGAATGCGCTCCGCAATATTGGAATTGCCTTCATGATGGCTCCAATGCATCATCCTGCGATTGCTCACGTTATGCCAACCCGAGCTGAACTGGGTACGCGGACAATATTTAATATCCTAGGACCTTTAACTAACCCCGCTGGTGTGACCCGCCAACTAACTGGCGCATTTGCCCCAGAACTGATTAAGCCCATGGCAGAGACATTACTGACATTAGGCTCAGAACATGCCTGGTTAGTTCATGGTTCGGATGGGACTGATGAACTAACTATTACAGGCGCCAGTGCTGTCGCCTCTATTGAAAATGGTAGCATTAAAGAATTTGAAGTTCACCCGGAAGACGCAGGCCTACCAGTTCACTCATTAGAGGAAATTTTAGGCGGGACACCAACAGAAAATGGTAAAGCTTTCGCAGCACTCTTAGATGGAACACCTTCAGCTTACCGAGATACCGTGTTGCTAAATTCCGCAGCTGCACTGTTGATCGCAGGCAAGGTCTCAGATTTGCGCGCCGGCGTAGAGCAAGCAATTGCATCTATTGACAGCGGTGCCGCAAAATCCAAAGTCACTGAGCTAGCTAAACTTACAAGCGCCGCTTTAGGACCCACTAAAAATGGATAATATTTTAGAAAAAATTAAAACCTACAAAATCGCAGATTTGGCTTTACGCAAACTGCAAATTCCCATTATGCAAGTTGAGGCAAATGCTCACGAAGCACCTCCGATACGTGGCTTCGTCAAAAGTCTAGAAAGGGCTGCGGCGTCAGGATATGCCTTAATTGCGGAAGTGAAAAAAGCATCGCCGTCAAAAGGCTTGATCCGAGCCGATTTCAACCCACCAAATTTAGCCCAAGCTTATGAGCAAGGAGGAGCCTCCTGCCTTTCTATCTTAACAGATGAGCCTTCTTTTCAAGGGCATGACAGCTTCCTTATAGCAGCGCGTGCCGCCACCTCCCTACCTACTTTACGCAAGGATTTCATGTACGATACTTATCAAATTGTTGAGTCCCGTGCTTTGGGTGCTGATTGCGTTTTAATAATTATGGCTTTCGTGTCAGATCAACAAGCAGCAGAACTCGAAACCTGCGCCTTCGAATGGGGCATGGATGTACTTGTAGAAGTGCATAATGCGGAGGAGCTGGATCGAGCACTCGCATTAAAATCTACCCTTCTAGGTATTAATAATCGTAACCTTAAAACATTTGATGTTACGTTAAATATCACCCGAACTCTTGCAAAGTACGTGCCTCCAGACAAGACTATCGTGGCTGAGAGCGGTATCTATACGCCAGAACATTTGGCAGATTTAGCACAATACGGCGCACGGACATTCTTGATTGGTGAAAGCCTGATGCGTCAAAAGAACGTAACAGATGCCACAAGGACACTTTTGGCAAACCCAAACATGATCGGGATACCATAAATGAAACGCCTGACTCACCTCGATAAATCCGGGAATGCCCATATGGTTGATGTATCCGATAAAGACGAAACAAGAAGAATGGCGAAAGCTTCAGCGACGATTAATCTTACAAAAACAGCAATGACAGCATTAATTGAGGGTAACCTGAAAAAGGGAGACGCATTAGGAGTAGCACGGATTGCGGGAATTATAGCAGCAAAAAAAACTGCTGATTTAATTCCTCTATGCCACCCACTTCCGATTACTAAAGTTTCCGTTAATCTTGTCCCAGACACAAATTCTAATACGGTTGTGGCTACTGCCACCGTAAAAACCAAAGGGCAAACAGGAGTTGAGATGGAAGCACTAACCGCCGCTTCCGTTGCCGCACTAACACTCTATGATATGCTTAAGGCAATTGACAAAGGTATAACTATTTCCGCTATTCAATTAATTGAGAAACAGGGCGGTAAGTCTGGAACTTGGGAGCGAACGGTAGAATGATCTCTGTGGATGAGGCACTTGCGCATCTATTTTTAATTACCAAACCACTTTGTTCAGAAACAGTAAATTTAAAAAATGCAGTGGGCCGTATACTGATAGAACCCGCCATAGCCACTCGAAACCAGCCCCCATTTGATGCTTCCGCCATGGATGGCTATGCCATACGTGGCGGGGACCTCCAAGCAGGTGTAACCAAATGGAATATCATTGGGGAAGCTGCTGCCGGACACCGTTTTTTGGGCTCAGTAGCACCTGGAGAGGCAACTCGGATCTTTACAGGGGCGCCAATGCCCACAGGCACAGACCACGTTTTAATCCAAGAACATGTCACACGCTGCGCGCATGTCATCACGCTAAGAGATAATAGTAATACCTCCCGTTTCGTACGACCTTTAGGAGCGGATTTTAAAGCTGGCTTTACCCAATCTGTCCCTTGCAAACTCTCCGCTCAAAATATTGCTTTGTTGGCATCAATGAATGTACCGCAGCCAAAAGTAGCTCGAAAACCACAAGTTGTTCTCATTGCGACGGGTGACGAATTGGTCCAACCTGGTGAAGTACCAAATATTGACCAAATAATCGCCTCAAACACTTTTGGTCTTTTTGCAATGCTTCAGTCCGCGGGGGCGGAGCCCCGTATGTTGCCAATTGCAAAAGACCGCATGGGGTCTTTGAAGCAGTTATTTTCCCTAATTGGACAGGCTGACCTTGTGGTGACTGTGGGAGGAGCATCCGTCGGAGATCACGACTTGGTTGCCAAAGCCGCCGAAGATTTAGGAATGCAGCAATCGTTTTATAAAGTGGCCATGCGACCTGGAAAGCCACTTATGGCCGGAAAACTAAATGGAACGTTAATGATTGGCCTTCCTGGCAACCCAGTATCAGCAATGGTCTGTGGAGAGATATTTATCGTTCCAGTTATCCAAAAAATGTTGGGGTTACCAGCTATAGCAAGGCAAAAGAAAACTGCTCTTTTAAACCATGATCTTGAGAAAAATGGACCTCGCGAACATTATATGCGAGCCAATGTCATTAATGGACATGCTTATGTTGAAGATCGTCAAGACAGTGCTCTACTGAGTGTCCTTGCAACATCAAATGCTTTGGTTGTGCGCAGCCCAAATGAGAAAGCACTGCCAAAAGGGGCAACAATTGAGTATATTAATCTTACTACAACTCACACTGGTTGACACAAAGCAAGAACATCAGTAGAACATATACACAACAAAATACTCACAACCTATGATTGAAGGAGTAACACATGCTTACCAAAAAGCAGTTACAACTATTAGAGTTCATTCATATACGGACTCAATCCGATGGGGTATCACCCTCTTTTGATGAAATGAAAGAGGCATTAGATTTGCGCTCTAAATCAGGTATCCATCGCTTGATTACCGCTCTAGAAGAGCGTGGTTTTATTCGTCGTTTGGCGCATAGAGCACGTGCAATAGAAATTACACGTATGCCAGATTCCTTAAAATCTCAAGCCATGGGTTTTAAACCTCGCCTAATTCAAGGGACCAAGCCTACACGCCCCGACATGGCTTTTGATCTAGACCGTGGTGATGTTAGCACAGTACCTATGATGGGAAAAATTGCAGCAGGTGTCCCTATCTCAGCGATTGAAGATTATACGCGTAGTATCACTGTTCCTGGCGGCATGATATCAGGGAAAGGTGAGCACTATGCTTTAGAAGTAAAAGGTGACTCAATGGTAGATGTTGGAATTAACGATGGTGACGTTGTTGTTATTCAGCAAACAAGTTTCGCTCAGAATGGCGACATAGTTGTTGCTTTGATCGAAGGTCAAGAGGCAACGCTAAAACGCTTTCGTCGGACGGGTACTTCGATTGCCCTGGAAGCCGCAAATTCTGCATATAAAACTCAGGTTTATCCAGATCATCAAGTCAAAGTTCAGGGTAAACTTGTAGGACTGATACGAACTTACTAAAGTTGGTGGCAATCAATAATGCTATGATTTATACATACATAATTAAGTCTGTTTCTCTAATGCACTAATATTTCATGTCATTCTCAGTGGATGTAGGCACAAATTTTTCAGACTTAATAAAATTAAATTTTAAAATTTGGAAACTACTGAATTATCAAAACCTATTTTATTAGGCATTTATCGCAAATTTTTTGAACGTATGTGAGAAAACTGATAGTTAAGATAACTTTAAATATGTTTATATTTCAACAATTACAGAACATATTTTTCATACAATATGCGGAATAGATGACACACTAGTTATGCGCGCCATGATTACAGTAATGCATTTTCAGTAATAGAAAGTGGTAGTTTTATCTCAAGAAAGTTAACTCAGGATGCACTTGTTCTCTTTATCTTTGCACCTTAGAAAACACTGAAAAGGCTTACCTATAGTTCGCGAAAGGTTAACTTCATGCCCTATTCACCGGTTATAACCCGATTTGCTCCATCGCCAACCGGGACACTGCACATAGGTTCAGCTCGTACAGCATTGTTTAATTGGCTATTTGCGCGTCGTAATGGTGGTAAATTTTTGTTGCGTATTGAAGATACAGATAAGGAACGATCAACGAAAGACGCAACACAGGCTATACATAGAGGAATGGCTTGGCTTGGTCTCGACATCGATGGAGAGGCAATCAGCCAGTCGGCTAATGCGCGACGACACGCCGCCTGTTGCTCAAGAGATGCTTGCCGCCGGTCATGCCTATAAATGCTTTAGCACACAAAGCGAGATCGCTTCTTTTAAAGAAACTGCTAAAGTTAACAAGAATTCAACTTTATTCTGCTCTCCTTGGCGTGATGAAGTGGAAGCCAACCACCCAGACGCCCCGTTTGTGGTTCGATTAAAGGCTCCCCAAACCGGTTTTACTATTATTGCAGACCAGGTTCAAGGTAATGTGAAAATCGATAATATTCAGATTGATGATATGGTTTTGCTGCGCTCTGATGGAACGCCGGTATACATGTTAGCAGTTGTAGTCGACGATCATGACATGGGAGTCACCCATGTTATTCGCGGCGACGATCACCTCAATAACGCTGCACGTCAGATACAAGTTTATCACGCAATGGGATGGCCTATCCCTGTTTATGCACATATCCCCCTAATTCATGGACCTGATGGCAAAAAAATGTCAAAGCGCCATGGAGCGACTGGGGTGGATGAATACCAGGCTCTTGGATATTCAGCAGCTGGCATGAGAAATTATCTAGCTAGACTTGGTTGGAGCCACGGCGACGACGAGTTTTTCACCGATGAGCAAGCTCGGTCTTGGTTTGATTTGGAGCATATAGGTAAATCTCCATCACGGTTTGACTTTAAAAAACTTGCAAATTTATCAGGTCAGCACATAGCACAGACAACAAACAAAGACCTTCTGCAAGATGTTGAAAAATTCCTCCAAATTAAGAATTATCAGAAATTGAATGAAGATCAAAAATCTATCTTATTGCGTGGCTTTGATTGCGTTAAAGTGCGAGCCAAAACTTTATTGGAACTTATTGATAAAGCAGAATTTATGCTAGTTTCACGACCCATAATACCAGACGACAAAGGTTTAAAAGCCTTAGATTCAGTATCCATTGGTATACTGAAAGAATTGACGCCACAGCTGCAAACTGTTAGCTGGGATAGACAATCTCTGGAAACTTTGGTTGATCAAGTCGCGTATTCCCATGACTCCAAACTGGGAATGCTGGCGGCCCCACTTCGTGCCGCCCTTTCAGGGCGTACCACAGCACCCAGCATTTTTGATATGATGTTGGTTTTAGGCCGTGATGAAACAACAGCTAGGTTAAACGATGTAGGTGTTTAAAAGCTCCTGTGGGCCTTAAATTTGCTTTGAATATGAGGGAATACATGACGAACGCGACAAAAAAGACAGCTACTCTGACATTGGATGGTAAAACTTACATACTGCCAGTGATATCACCAACTGCAGGCCCGGATGTAATCGATATTCGAAAGCTCTACGCTCAGGCTAATGTTTTCACCTATGATCCTGGCTTTACATCAACTGCGGCTTGCGACTCGACAATTACGTACATAGACGGAACTGCCGGCGAATTGCTGCATCGTGGATATCCGATTGATCAACTTGCGTCCAAAAGCCATTATTTAGAAGTTTGCTATTTATTATTGTATGGAACTTTACCGTCAGCTGCTGCCCTCGAAAATTTTGAAACCCTTGTTACTAATCACACAATGCTACATGAACAAATGGTAAATCTTTTCAGAGGCTTCCGAAGAGATGCTCATCCTATGGCAATTATGACGGGCGTTGTTGGTGCGATGTCTGCTTTCTACCACGACTCAACAGATATCAATGATCCACATCAGCGCGAGGTGGCTTCAATTCGTTTAATAGCTAAAATGCCAACGATAGCTGCAATGGCATTTAAATATACAGTGGGCCAACCATTTGTTTATCCCCGAAATGATCTTGATTATGCTTCAAACTTTTTGCGCATGTGTTTTGCGGTGCCTGCAGAAAATTATGAAGTAAATCCAATTTTAGCCCGCGCTATGGACCGTATTTTCACCCTTCACGCAGATCATGAACAAAATGCCTCAACTTCCACAGTTCGACTAGCATCTTCGTCTGGTGCAAATCCATTTGCTTGCATAGCCGCAGGAATTGCTTGCCTCTGGGGGCCCGCACATGGTGGCGCGAACCAGGCATGTCTAGAAATGCTCAATGAAATTGGTACGGTAGATCGTATTCCTGAGTTTATTGCACGAGCTAAAGATAAGAATGATCCGTTTCGCCTAATGGGCTTTGGGCATAGAGTTTACAAGAATATTGATCCCAGGGCGAAAGTTCTAAAAGAATCTGCTGATGAAGTTCTTGAACTTTTGGGCGTTGAGAATAATCCAATTCTTACAAGTAGCAAAAGAATTGGAGAAAGCGGCGTTGAGCTGATCAATATTTTTCTGAAAAAAAATTATTTCCAAACGTAGATTTTTATTCTGGTATCATTTTGGAGGCAATGGGTTTCCCAACCTCAGATGTTCACACCAATTTTTGCACTTGCGAGGACGGTTGGTTGGGTATCGCAGTGGAAAGAAATGATTTCAGATCCAACTATGAAAATTGGCCGCCCTAGACAACTCTATTGCGGACAGATTACTCGAGATTACGTCGATATGGAGAATCGCTGAATAGTAAGCGTCAAAGCACCGTTTAAGGCTTTTTAAATATTAAATTTAAACTTACCTGCCTTCAAAGCTGGGCGGTCTCTTGTCTAAGAAGGCCGTTATGCCCTCTTTAAAGTCACGAGTTTTTCCACACTCCCCTTGCAAACGCGCCTCAATACTTAACTGTTCAGCTTCTGTATTTTCAAAACTACCTCTAATCGCAGATTTAATATATCCATAAGTAGCTGTGGGGCCAGATGCCAAATGTGATGCGCGCGACATCCAGTGTTTATTAAAGCTATCGTCCTCAACAGACTCCCAAATCATTCCCCACTCACTGGCCTGATCCGACGATATTTTATCAGCGAAGAGAGCCGCTCCCATCGCCTTTGCTACACCCATTTGGCGTGGCATAATATAGGTACCACCAGCATCAGGGATTAGGCCTATCCGTGCAAAAGCTTGAAGAAAATAAGCAGATTGAGCCGCTATTACTATGTCCGCGGCCAACGCCAGATTTGCACCAGCACCAGCGGCGGGGCCATTTACCGCCGATATGGTTGGTACAGGGCACTTTGTGATTGCCGCCAACATTGGCATATATTCATCTTTCAACGTCCGTTCCAAATCTATATCAGCAGGATTTGCACCTGCCCCCAAGTCCTGTCCTGAACAGAATGCACGACCAGCTCCAGTTAACACAACTACCCGTGCCGCTTTGCCACTTTCGGTAACAGCATGTGTGATTTCCGCACGCATTTGGGTGTTTAGCGCGTTCATAACGTCGGGGCGATTCAAGGTTATAATTGCAATATTATCAACAATCTCACAAACTATTGTATCATAAAGCATTTGTTTCTCATTTCTTTTGTGGTTCGAGGCAACTCTTAAGAACAAATTCAAATCATTTCATGGCTTATCGTAACAAAAGGTCTTTAATTTTTTTTTCTTCTTGATCAGTCAGTTTTGCTATTGAGCAATTTTCGACCTTTCTAGATAGCAAAAACAAACCAAAGAGAGTCAATAATAAGATAAAAGGTCCCGACAACCATAACACCAAGTTTATACCGATTATGTTGGGTTTAAGTAGCACATATTCTCCGTATCGCGCCACAACGTAGTTAACTACCTCAGTATCGCTGTCGCCGGCAACCAATCGGCGGCGCACCAATAATCTTAAATCTTTGGCAATATCAGCATTAGATTCGTCAATGCTTTCATTACGGCATTGCGTGCATCGAAGTGCCTGCGAAATAACTCTCGCTCGGGTCTCCAAAATAGGATCATTAAGGAGTTCATTCGGCTCAACAGCTGAGCCCAGAGCTCCCCAAAAACACAATATAAATATAGTCATAGACCTTTTCATATTGCTGCTTTCTTTACATTTATTCGTCTTGAAGCTGCTACACGATAGCGGCGATCGAACATGCTGATCAAGCCACCTAGTGCCATTATTATGGCCCCAGACCAGATCCAGTTTGCCAGTGGCTTCACAAACGTGCGTACGGCGAAGCCACCATTATCTTGCTGATCGCCCACAACTACATACACATCTCTGAAAAAAGCACTGTCTATGCCCGCCTCGATTGTAGGCATTTCTGCCACTGGATAATAACGTCGCTCCGGCTTAAGTTCCGTTAATAATACACCATTTCGGCGCAATTCAAGTGTCGACAGGGTTGTTAAGTAATTGGGGCCTTTGGTATTCTCAACACTATTTAACGTAAGAGAATATCCAGCAAGCTCGACAGTTTCGCCCAATTGCATCACTCGGATGTCTTCCACTTGCCACGCTGTGAGCCCTGCCACTCCAAATATGGTAATACCCAATCCTGCATGAGCAGTAGCTTTACCCCAATCAGCTAAACGAAGTCGGAAGAGCCGCATAATTTTCCCCGCACCACGTCCAACGCGTTGATAAAGCTCGACGACTACACCAACCACAAGCCAGGCTGCTAGACCCAACCCGACGGGACCCAGTAAGCTTCGTCCTGTCTGCATTGCCCAAGCAAGGCCTACTAGTCCTAAACATAGTAATGCCACCGGCCAAAGACCAGTTAAATGACGACTTTTTGCGCGTTTCCATGGCAGAGTTGAGCCAATTGGAAGAATGACTGCTAAAGCAACAATAAACGGCGTAAAGGCTAAATCAAAAAAAGGGGGCCCAACTGATAGTTTTCGGTCCATGATTAGTTCAGCGATTAATGGCCAGACGGTACCCACAAATACTACAAAACAGCTGATAGCCAACAAAAGATTGTTTGCAACCAGCGCGGACTCTCTGCTGAGGACCGCAAAAACCCCTCGGCTTTCCATCACCTTTGCTCTGACGGCAAATAGCAACAAAGCGCCTCCAAAGAAAAATGCTAATATGTAAAGAATAAAAGCGCCACGCATTGGATCGCTGGCAAACGCGTGCACGGACGTCAAAACGCCAGAACGAACGATAAAAGTACCAATCAACGAAAATCCAAAGGCTAAGATTGCTAATAGGATTGTCCACGCTTTTAAGGATTCACGCTTCTCTACAACAATCGCAGAATGCAGTAGGGCAGTCGAAATTAGCCAAGGCATGAAGCTTGCATTTTCTACTGGATCCCAAAACCAAAAACCACCCCAACCCAGTTCATAATATGCCCACCAGCTTCCCATGCCTATCCCAATAGTGAGAAATATCCATGCAGCTAAAGTCCAAGGCCGGACCCACCTACCCCAAGACGCATCAACCTTACCTTCAAGCAACGCCGCAATCGCAAATGAATATGTGACTGAAAGGCCAACATATCCAAGATATAAGAATGGCGGGTGAAACGCTAAACCAGGGTCCTGCAGCAATGGGTTCAGACCTTGACCATTGAAGGGGGGTAACGAGACACGTTCGAAAGGATTGGAGGTAAGCAGAACAAATAACAAAAATGCCGCTGTTATGGCGCTTTGGACAGCGAGCACGCGAGCATACAGTGTATGAGGGAGATTGCGCCCAAACCAAGCCGCACAAGCAGCAAACATCGTTAAAATCAACACCCACAGCAGTAGAGAGCCCTCATGGTTACCCCAAACACCCGCAACTTTATAAAGCATAGGCTTTAACGTGTGTGAGTTTAAAACAACCACCCTAAGAGAAAAGTCCGAGCCAACAAAAGCAATTATTAACGCAGCGAAGGCGAAACCAACCAAACCAAATTGTAAAATTGCAAAAACTGGAGCTATCTGCATCATATCTGTGCGCCTCAAACTAGCACCTATAAGGGGCACAATACTCCCTAAAACAGCCAAGACCAGGGAGATGTTTAATCCAAAATGCGCAAGTTCATTTAACATATCTTCGGTATAGAGGGCCAGGCAGGTTTGGCAAGAAACAGATCTCTAAATTTATGCGCAAATGGTCACAACCACTAAGCTGCCTGAAGCTGAATTCTCCCTACCATCAATGATCCTGTTTGAATTTGGGGTTATGTGCAAATGGCATCTGATGACTGTTAAAAAACATGTTTTGTGAAATATTGAGTTTGAAATTCTGAGACTTTTGAGGGCCCTATGCACAGAACCTTAAATCTAGATGTACCAAATGGGATAATAAAATAGAGAAACTGCCATCCATTCATACTGCAAACCGTATGGGATCACTCGATGCGAAACGAATTAGGCCCTGTCCTAAACTAAAACTAGTTAGAAGATAGATTAAAAGCGGTACACAAGAACCAAAATCCTAAAACTTATTCAAATAACTCAAATAAGGTTTATGAAGATAAATTGTATTTATTTAGTACAGATAGGACCGCCTAAGATTCAGTTTTTTAAAAAAGATGATCCTAGACAATTTTACCACGGTCATTCTACAATTGAGTTAATTAGATTCCACCTTGTCTATCGGCATTTGGTACACCCCCTGCTCTTTTAGAGCATCAATAACCTCTTTAGGCATGTAATTTTCGTCATGCTTTGCAAGAAGTTCTGTAGCTTGAAACACACCATCAATCCATTGGCCGGTCACAATTGTCCCTTGACCCTCCTCAAAAAGCACAGGTGGTAAATCAATCCCAACATACGTAACTGAAACAACATTTAAAGTATCAGTAATTTCAAACGAAAACTGAGTTCCTATACCTTGTTTCAGGCTTCCCTCCACGACCAATCCACCGAGCTTAAAAACCTCAGTATTCGATGGGGGTGACGCAACTATTTGAGAAGGAGAACGAAACAGATTGATCCCATCTGGGAGAAACTTCCAAATGAGGAGAAATGTTCCAAGCAAACAAGTCAGCGTTAAAATAATAATTTGAATACGCCGTTGTTTTTTCAACCCACGCATTATGGAAACAAGGGCGCCATCATAAGTCCCATTGCCTCCTCACAACCAAGCATTAAATTGGCGTTTTGCAAAGCTTGCCCTGATGATCCTTTTGTTAAATTATCCAAAGCGGCCAAAACAGTTACGCGATTTGAAATGCGATCAGCCACTACGCCAATATGACAAAAATTAGAACCTCTGACATGTCGAGTGCTTGGATGCTCCCCCATGGGTAAGACTTTAATAAAGGTCTCCTCCGAATATGCTTCTTGCAGAGTATTAAAAATCTTCTCGACGCTCCCTTGTACGTAAACGGTAGCCAGAATTCCACGATTGGTTGGCAATAAATGTGGTGTAAATTGAACCTTAACCTCACGGCCAGCCAAAAAAGAAAACTCTTGATCAAACTCTGCGAGATGTCGATGTTGGCCACCAACAGCATAGGCTTGGAAACCCTCTGATAGCTCTGCATGTAAAAGATTTTCTTTTGCGGATCGCCCCGCCCCTGATACTCCTGTTTTTAGATCAATTATGATATGATCAAGATCGATTACCCCAGCAGAAATCAACGGACGTAAAACATATTGACCTGTTGCCGCATTACAACCTGTCCCAGCAACGAGCCTAGCTTTCGCTATTTCATCACGGTAAAACTCAGTTAAACCGTAAACAGCAATTTTTTGAAGATCCGCAGCGTCATGATCTTTACCATACCATTTTGCATAGACTTCAGTATTTTTAATCCGGAAGTCTGCCGAAAGGTCAACAACTTTCACATGTTCAGGCAGCATACGAATAACTGCTTGTGACGTCGAATGCGGGAGAGCACAAAAAACTAGATCTACAGAAGACATATCAATGGTTTCGATTTTCTCCAGCTTTGGTAAAGATAAGTGGCGCAAATGAGGGAAAACAAATCCAATTTCAAGACCCGCTTTTCTATTTGCGGATAAAGCATGAATTTTCATATTTGGGTGAGATACAATCAAACGTACCAACTCTGCCCCAGTATATCCGCTCGCCCCTAAAATAACTACTTTATGTATCATGTAGGATCCCCTTTAAATGAAGAAATACGGCGAATTCGTACTGAGTTCAACAGCGGGTTCAGTCTAATTTAAACAGCCTCAAACTGTACGGCATATTTTAGAAATTGCGTCGCACGCTGTGATACTTTTAGTGTGTCTCCAGTTGTTAACATCTTTCCACCTTTGCCTCTGCCTATTTTGTCTGGATGACGATGTAGGTAATCGCCTAAACTGCGAGCGACGAGTTCGGACTGACAAAAAATTTTAACATTTGGCCCCAAAGCCTTTTGAAAAACGGCCTTTAGAATTGGATAATGAGTACATCCCAAAATAGCAGCGTCAGGCAAAGGCATTTTACGGAGCAATGCTTCCACGTGACTGGTCACCAAAGCTTCAGCTAAAATGTAATCACCTTCTTCAATCGCATCCACAACACCACCACATGCTTGGGCTTCAACATCCACCCCAATAGCTCTAAAAGCTAACTCACGTTGGAAAGCCCTGCTTGCTACAGATGCAGGTGTTGCGAACAAAGCCACGTGGCTGATTTCCACTTCAATGGGTGGCGAATTATCACCCCATTCCCGTTCTGTTAAAGCCTCAATTAAGGGTACAAAAACACCCAAAACCCTCTTTTCTGGGGTGAGCCACCTCTCTTGAATTCGCCTCAACGCGACTGCAGAGGCCGTGTTGCAAGCCAAAATAACCAAATCACAACCTGGTTGATCGAATAAAATTTGTATCCCATCCCTTGTACGCTGAAAGATGTCATCGGCATCCCGCACGCCGTAGGGTGCATGTTTATTATCACCAAAGTAAACTAGCCCTAAGTCTGGCAAATGACTTTTAATCGCGTCGTAAACAGTCAACCCACCTATTCCACTATCAAAAATTCCAACTACCATTAGGTTTTCTCACATACTATCAAGCTTTAATTAGTATTTAATGATGGCTTTTGTGCCAACTTTACCAGCGCGCCAAAATACCAAATGGATTTTGTAGCAACTCTAAGCAACTTTTGGGGTACCCGCAGTTACCGCTATAAGTTGTTTAAGCAACTCTGAGCGTCTTTTTTCCATGGTGATTGCATTAGCCAACTTAACTGGACCGAAACCCACTACATTTTGCGGCAGTCCTAAAAGCTCATGCCAAACGTCATATAGCTTTGGCTCATAATCACTCAAATACTGCGCAGTCAAAGACTCAAAGTCCGAAATCATTTGACGCTCCATACGACGTTCCGTCGTATAACCGAATATATCGATTGGTGTTTCTCTTAAGACTTTAAGTCGAGCTAAAACCGCAGCTACTTTGTGAAACCAAGGCCCAAAACTGCGTTTTTGCGGCCTGCCGTTAACACCAACACGCGAAACCATCGGCGGTGCTAATTGATATTGGATTGAATAATCACCCTCGAACATTTCAGACACCTGCAATTTTGTGGTTTGTAAAAGGCGCGCCACTTCATACTCATCTTTATAGGTTAGAAGCTTAAAATAAGATTTTAGGATTTGGCCCTCATGTGGAGCACCTGTTAATTTTAACTTCATATCTTCATACCTAGCCAGACGGCCAGAGCCATACCCTTTAAGTTGCTCATAAATTGTTTGTCCATAGTCTCGTGTTTTTTGGCCTCTAGATTCGAATTGATTAGAAATATTTTCGTCAATGGTTCTCCATCTGCCTAAAGTAAAAGCCGTTTGGTTTTCCTTAACCTTAGTTCCGTTCAAAACAATAGCTTCTTCAAGAGCCTTTAACGAGATCGGCAAAAGTCCTGCTTGGAAAGCTGCCCCAAGTAGGATCATGTTAGCATAAACCGTATCACCCAAAGCTTGCTCAGCAAGCTTTGTAGCATCCAGAAGCATCACTTTGTCCTGAAATCGGGCCTTTATTGCCAGTTCAAGATCAGCTCCAGGAATTTGAAACTTCGTGTCACGTGTAAAATCACCAGTGATAATTTCATAATTGTTGACCACCGCCGCTCCCTTCGGCCGTATCAATCCAAGCGTTGAGCCTTGAGCTGAAACAACTAAATCACCACCAATAAGTGTATGACATTCGCCCAAAGCTACACGAATAGCGCTTATATCTTCTGGTTTGAGTCCCAATCGGCAATGAATATGCACAGCACCACCCTTTTGAGCCAACCCCGCCATCTCCATCATTCCGGCGGCCTTACCATCTAAATGAGCCGCCATTGCCAACAAAGCTCCTATTGTCACAACCCCAGTGCCCCCAACACCGGTAATGATAATATTGTGTGTCCCATCTATCTCTGGAAGAGCCGGTAACGGCAACTTAGGAACCTCCAATGAATGCGCTTTGAGTTTGCGAAGTTGACCACCACTCACCGTTGCAAAAGACGGGCAAAACCCACTCACGCAACTATAATCTTTATTACAGCTTGATTGATCTATTTGGCGTTTTCTGCCGAGCGGCGTCTCAAGCGGAAGAATCGAAACACAATTTGATTGTACGCCACAGTCCCCACATCCTTCGCAAACTGAAGGATTGATTACCAGTCTCTCAGCAGGATCAGAAAAAGCACCGCGTTTGCGTCTTCGACGCTTTTCAGCAGCACAGGTCTGCACATAAACAATAACCGATACTCCGCTAATATCACGATATTTATTTTGGACTTCCTGAAGCTTTTCACGTGGAAGCATATCTACTCCAGCAGGAAAATCACGTGCTCTGACGTCTTCCTTCTCATCATAAACAACAGTCAGGTTTTGAACGCCTATTCCGAGCATCTCTTGTACAATTCGTGCCGCGTTAAGGCCACCGTCGTTAGACTGACCTCCAGTCATAGCCACTGCGTCATTAAATAGTATTTTATAGGTCATCGTAGTCTCAGCAGCCACTGCGGCTCGGATAGCTTGAATACCAGAGTGATTGTACGTGCCATCCCCAATATTTTGAAAAACATGATCTCGATTGGAAAATAGAGACTCACCTATCCAATTGGCCCCTTCACCACCCATTTGCGTAAACCCAAGCGTACTACGATCCATCCACTGAACCATATAATGGCAACCAATCCCTGCATAAGCCCGACTACCTTCGGGAACTTTAGTTGAACTGTTGTGCGGACAACCAGAACAGAAATATGGCAAGCGGGTAGCCAAAGTTGGAGCATTATTTGCTTGTTTTGCTTGCTCAATTCTCGACATAGAGGCAGTTAGGCGTTCAGAAACACAGCCCTCCTCAATCAGGATTTTACCAATTTTTTCCGCAATAATCATTGGATCTAATGCATAACTATCGGGAAAAAGGATATGGCCCGCACTACCCTTGGCACCTAACACATTACGACCGCGGCGATCATTGAATAATGCTTCTTTAATCTGTGCCTCAATAATCTTACGCTTTTCCTCTACCACAACAATGGTGTCCAGACCCTCAGCCCATTCAGCAAATGTTTTTGTATCTAAGGGCCATGTCATTGCAACTTTATAGGTTGTTATTCCATGTGTTTCAGCAGTTTTCTCGTTAAAACCTAGAACTTGCATAGCGTGAGATAGATCTAACCAATTCTTGCCAGCGGCAACAAACCCAATGCGCGCACCAGACTTCCCTAAAACACGCCTATCCATACGATTAACCCGAGCAAAGGCTACAACAGCATCTTTTTTGTAACCAATTATTCGGGCTTCCTGATCTTGCGGGGTATCCGCCAGCCGAATATTCAGGCCGCCTTCGGGCATAGCAAAATCTGGAGTAATAAAATTTAATCGATGCGGGTCACCGTTTACAACCGACGTAACTTCAACAGTGTCCTTTATGCATTTCAAGCCAGCCCATACTCCAGAAAAACGCGACATTGCATAACCAAACAGTCCGTAATCAATAATTTCTTGTACGCCCGCTGGTGATAAGACCGGCATAAAACTGTCAATCATAGTCCACTCAGATTGATGTAAAGTAGTTGAGCTCTCCCCAGTATGATCGTCACCTAAGGCCGCAACAACACCCCCAAATGGGCTTGTACCAGCCATATTTGCATGCCTGAAAACATCGCCAGACCTATCGACACCTGGGCCTTTGCCGTACCAAAGCCCAAAAACTCCAGCGAATTTGCCTTCACCACGCAATTCAGCCTGTTGGCTGCCCCATAAAGCCGTCGCAGCAAGGTCTTCATTGAGACCCTCCTGAAAGGTAACATTAGCTTTTTTAAGCTGCTTTTTTGCACTGGTCATTTGAAAATCAACATTGCCGAGAGGCGAGCCGCGATAACCAGTTACGTATCCAGCAGTAGCACGTCCCGCGGCCTTGTCGCGTGCAGCCTGCATTAACATCATTCGAACAAGCGCTTGGGTCCCATTAAGTAAAACTTGTTTTTTAGACAAGTCATAACGATCATTTAAAGAAACTTCATGCCGCATAGTAAAAACGCTCCACGTGATCTGAATTCTCCTCCTAGATAGGTCAAAAACTATGACCTATCAATGAGAAACACGTTACCTTCTATTAAATCACGTGTTACGATAATTTTAAATAGAGTTTCAGAGGCATATCCATGGATTGGGACAAATTACGAATATTTCATGCTGTTGCAGACGCAGGTTCTTTAACCCACGCCGGCGACACATTGCATCTGTCTCAATCGGCTGTTTCGAGACAAGTAAGAGCATTAGAGGAATCTCTGGATGCAACACTGTTCCATCGCCACGCTCGGGGGTTGATACTCACTGAACAGGGCGAGCTACTTTTTGACGCAACCCATGCCATGAGCAAAAGGCTCGATGCTGCTGCAGCTCGTATTCGCGACAGCGAAGACGAAGTTTATGGAGAACTGCGCGTTACCACCACTACTGGGTTCGGGTCGCTCTGGCTTGCCCCTCGCCTACCGCACCTCTATAAAAAATACCCTGACCTTAAAGTCGATTTAATGCTGGAAGAACGGGTCTTAGATTTGCCAATGCGTGAAGCAGACGTTGCAATTCGCATGAAAGAACCAAGTCAAGCAGATTTAATACGAAAACGTTTGATGCACATTAGGATGCGGCTATACGCATCTGCCGACTATCTCGCCGAACGCGGAAACCCAGAATCCCTGAATGACTTGTCTGCCCACAGATTAATTTGTCAAAATCCAAACGCTCACCAAGTTGCAGCGGGAGCCTCCCTAATTCAGAAACTTTTAACCTATCAGCCACAGTCTACTCTGACCGTAAATAATTATTTTGGGGTTCTTCAGGGAGTTATTCATAACCTGGGGATCGGCGTATTACCCAACTATGTCACTCATGATTTTCCAGATCTTGTACGAGTTTTACCAGAAACAGATAATGCTGAAGTCCCAGTGTTTTTGGCATACCCAGAGGAATTACGTCACTCTCGTAGAATAGCAGCCTTTAGAGACTTTGTCCAAGATGAGATAATAGCACGCCGGCGAGCCGACCGTGGCCTTGAATAGCTATGCCTAGAACGCATATCGGCTTTGCATTTTAAGCGCTTGTTTGGCTAACCATTTCTATTTATCTAAGGTTTCATGAGCGTGAAGCAGAAATGCATACCTCTATATCTCCCTGTTGGACTCACGCCGGGCCTCTGCGCCCGGCTTTTTTTATCTAAAGTAAACATTACATAAATCTAAATGCTGTTTAAAAGAATAAATTATCGTTTCAACCTTTCCTCTGCACTATATCTTTCGTATCAGAACATAATAGAAGCACCTTGGGAGATTATAACTTGCAAGAACCGGCGATACTGCCAGACCTAATAGCAGCCCACGGACTTAGCTCTAAAGAATACGCTCGTATCTTAGAAATTATTGACCGCGTTCCCAGCTTTACCGAAATAGGTATTTTTTCAGCAATGTGGAACGAACATTGTTCTTATAAATCTTCAAAAAAATGGCTTCGAACGTTACCTACCCAAGGCCCTCAAGTAATCTGTGGTCCAGGCGAAAATGCAGGTGTTGTTGATATTGGCGACGGACAGGCAGTTATTTTTAAAATGGAAAGTCATAACCACCCCAGCTATATCGAACCCTATCAAGGAGCGGCAACCGGGGTCGGTGGTATTTTAAGAGATGTTTTCACTATGGGAGCACGGCCAATTGCAGCAATGAATTCTTTGTCATTTGGTAGCTTTGATCACCCTAGAACGAAATCGCTTGTTTCCGGGGTGGTTGCAGGGGTTGGAGGTTACGGTAATTGCTTTGGTGTTCCGACAATTGCCGGAGAGGTTCGTTTTGATCAGGCCTACAATGGCAATTGTTTAGTGAATGCGTTCGCAGCAGGCTTGGTTGATGCAGATAAAATTTTCTATTCAGCCGCTTCCGGTGTCGGCATGCCGGTTGTTTACCTTGGAGCTAAAACTGGACGCGACGGCGTTGGTGGTGCAACAATGGCTAGCGCCGAATTTGATGATAAAATCGAAGAGAAGCGTCCAACTGTTCAAGTTGGCGATCCATTTACAGAAAAACGCCTGATGGAGGCCACTCTTGAGTTGATGGCAACAGGCGCTGTTATTTCAATTCAGGACATGGGTGCGGCGGGGCTTACCTGTTCAGCTGTGGAGATGGGGGATAAAGGAAATCTTGGGATCCGTTTAGATCTGGAAAAAGTTCCGACCCGTGAAACTAATATGAACGCCTATGAAATGATGTTATCTGAATCCCAAGAACGAATGCTAATGGTGCTAAATCCCGAACTCGAAGACATTGCAAAATCAGTGTTTGACAAATGGGACCTGGATTTTGCAATAATTGGCGAAACAATCGCAGAGGACCGCTTTTTAATTGTGATGAACGGGGAAGTTAAAGCCGATCTCCCGCTCAAAGCCCTCTCCGGAAATGCTCCAGAATATGATCGGCCTTGGGTTGAGACCCCTCCCGCCAAACCCTTTAACGATGCTGTCCAAATTGATCCAATTGATGGCCTTAAAATACTACTCTCTAGTCCGAATTATGCAGCAAAACAATGGGTTTATGAGCAATACGATAGCCAAGTTATGGCTGACACGCTTCGCGCGCCAGGTTTGGGAGCGGGAATCGTTAGAGTACATGGTACCTCAAAAGCACTAGCTTTTACATCTGATGTGACACCAAGGTACGTTGCAGCCAACCCATTTGAGGGTGGAAAACAAGCTGTCGCCGAAGCGTACCGAAACCTTACTGCCGTCGGGGCATTTCCTTTAGCAACAACCGACAACCTTAATTTTGGTAACCCAGAAAAAACTGAGGTAATGGGTCAATTTGTTGGGGCAATCAAAGGTATTAGTGCCGCAGTAGAGGCCCTCGGCATTCCAATCGTTTCGGGGAACGTGTCACTTTATAATGAAACCGATGGCACCGCCATTCTGCCCACGCCCACAATTGGCGCTGTTGGATTGATTAGAAATATCGACGATGCGATCTTAGGTCTGGCTCGTGATGATCATATCGCAATTTTGGTTGGCCAAACGATAGGTCACCTTGGTCAGTCGGCATTGCTGGCTGAGGTATTTAACAGAGTTGAGGGAGATGCACCGCCAGTTGACCTTGAGGCAGAGAAAAAGAACGGCGAATTTATTCGAGCAAATCTGACTTGGATTACTGCATGTTCAGATTTGTCTGATGGTGGCCTTGCGTTAGCTGCCTTTAAAATGGCCGAAGCTGCGGGCGTTGGCGTTGCAATAAACTCGGACAATACTGCAGAGATTTTTGGTGAAGACCAAGCACGCTATTTGGTCGCTTGTAACTTCGATCAAGCAGAAGCATTGATGGTAGCAGCAGGAGCAGCAGGCATTCCAATTTCTTATGTTGGAAACTTTGGTGGAAACCAAGTGAGGTTTGGGGACACATCAGCCGAACTTTCAGCATTAAAACAAATCTTTCGGTCTAGCTTTGAAGCTGTAGTCGCTTGAAATTAAGCGCGCATCATCTTATCTCAAGTAAATATAACTGAAAGGAGCTGATTCATGGCCATGGCAGCCCAAGACATTGAAGACTTAATTCGCAAAAAGTTTCCGCAGGCTCAGATTACGATTTCAGATCTAGCAGGTGATGGAAACCACTATGCCGCAGAAGTGATTGATGTCAGTTTTCAAGGGAAAAGTCGTGTGGCCCAGCATCGTACGGTTTATGCAGCTCTGGAAGGTAAGATGGATGGGGCTCATGGCGAGCTACATGCTCTAGCCTTAACTACAAAAGCCCCTACCTAGTATGGAAAGCTGGGTAATTATTGCTTACATACTTTTCGCGATACTCGTCATTTTACTGGCACGAGCCTTCTGGGTTGTACTACAAGAAAAAGGCCAAGGACGTGGCAGCCTTCCTGGCGAGGGTGATCATGAAGTCCGTGCGGATTACTTCTCTGGCGGTGCGGGAGGTGGACATTCCGGAAGTTTTAGGGTTCCAAAGGACCCGCAGAAATATGCACAACAATTTGTGCCCAAACCTGAGAGGTCAGTAGATGAGCGCTGAAAATAAAATTCGTGAGACAGTCACTACCAACGATGTTGTACTTTTTATGAAAGGCACTTCTTCCATGCCACAATGCGGCTTTTCGAGCCAAGTTGCAGGAATTTTAAACTACATGGGTGTTAATTATAAAGATATAGATGTCCTCAGTGATGACACTATCCGTCAAGGCATTAAAGATTTTTCAGATTGGCCAACAATTCCACAGCTATACGTAAAAGGTGAGTTTATAGGTGGCTGTGACATAATTAAAGACATGACAATGTCAGGTGAACTGGACGGAATGTTTGCCGAACATGGTGTTTCTTACAACAAAGACGCCGCAGAAGAAATCCGCAAAGCAAATAACAAATAAACCTAATGCAGCCCTACGTTTTAGATGGAGTTTGGGGCTGTTTTTTCTTCCAGACTATCCGCCGCGGATTCTGCGCGCGCAGATAACTCAGCCAGAGATTCAAGCAAAGCCGGCGGCACAACCTGAACTTCAGTTTTTTGAACTATATTACTGATTTCTGGCGTAACAGAGATCGATACAGCCTCTAAATCTGTTATTTTTTTCTCCGCAACTTTCAATTTCTCTTCAAGAGAAACAGTCCTATCAGCCAAAAGCAAACCGGACATCAACAACATTTGAGATTCAGGCATCCTTTCCGATTGATCCGCCAAAGACATAGCCTCAATATTGAGCATGCTGGCCGCCATTTCAAGGAAAGCTTCCTCCCCCGGCTGACAAGACAACGAGAAGGAACGCCCACCAATTTTTATTGAAAGATTAGGCATTAGCGGTCTCCCCATTGGAATCTACAAGGACTGCAAGCAAAGCTTGTAATTGCGCTTTGTCCACGTCTCGTTCAGCATGCAGACTAACCAACTCAGCCTGAAGCCCAGCATCAATAACTTCCAGATCGGCCAAACCAGCCGCATTAGCGGATCGCAAATCTTGATTGGCCTTCCTTAACTGCAGATTCGATTGTGATAATTGTTGCACACTAGCATCCAAGGTCAAAACTGCCTGAGACAGTTTTGCTAATTCGTGCTCATTGTTGGTCTCAGAAGGGCGAGGTTGCTCAGAAGACAGGCTAGTAATTTTACTATTTAAATCAGCAATTACAGTTACTTGCTGAACATTAGTGGCTTGGGATTGCATTAAATTGAAACGCAATTGCTCCAATTCCTTAGAAAGGTGTGCAGGCAGGGCATTCCTATCCACAATCTCAGTTGCATTCATCTGTAAATAACTAGATGAAACTATGATCTCTGTAGCAGCTGAAATTCTAGTCAAGGCTATAGAAAGTCTTTGCTCTAATGCAGATATCTCACTCATAAGCTGTATTTAACCTCTCAGCATATCCATTTGCCGGTTTATTCGAATCGGCCCGTCATACTTTTAATGTATGGGAAGTGCGGCTCAAGGTCCAAGGGAGCAAAATCAATCAAATTTGTCTGTTTTTGGTCAGTTCGCTTGAACTTCTCGTTTCACTTGATAGGAAAGCACTAATTTTATGCCTAACAGAAAGCTATTGCTATGGATCTCAAAGCCCTTGCTGCCAGGAACCCTGATCACTGGGAAAAAGCAACAGCAATCCGCGCACTAACGCTAGATGCAGTCGCCCGCGCCAACTCAGGTCACTCAGGAATGGCGATGGGCATGGCAGACGTTGCAACTGTTCTATTTGAAAAGCATTTAAAATTTGATGCATCCAGCCCGAACTGGCCTGATCGTGATCGGTTCATTTTGTCCGCAGGCCATGGCTCTATGCTGTTGTACTCTTTGCTGCACCTGACCGGTTATAAAGATATGGACCTTGAAGAAATTAAGAACTTTCGGCAGTGGGGAGCAAAAACAGCAGGTCACCCTGAGTATGGCCATGCTACAGGCATCGAAACTACTACAGGACCTTTGGGCCAAGGTGTTGCAAACTCGGTTGGGTTTGCGATTGCTGAAGAAATTCTACGTGCGACTTACGGCAAAAAAATACAGAACCATATGACATATGTGATTGCAGGTGATGGCTGCCTTATGGAAGGTATTAGCCAAGAGGCTATCAGTCTTGCTGGTCGTCATGAGCTGGGTAACTTGGTTGTTCTTTGGGATGACAACGGCATTACGATTGATGGAGCAGTCGATCTGTCAGATCGTACAGATCAAATCCAACGATTTAAAGCATCTGGCTGGCATGTCCAAACTATTGACGGTCACGATCCCAAAGCAATTGATCTAGCTATCACAGTCTCACGCAATTCAAACAAACCTTCAATGATCGCGTGCAAAACACACATCGCTTTGGGGCACGCGGCCCAAGATACGTCAAAGGGTCATGGAGCGTTAACTGACAAAGTACAACTCGCAGCTGCTAAAGCTGCTTACGGATGGGAGCATGGTGAATTCGTAATTCCAGCTCATATCAAAAGGGCATGGGCTGAGATCGGTTCACGTGGTGCAGCCGAACGTCTAACTTGGGAAAAGAACTTCTCGGTATTGCCTGCCAGCAGCCAGACCCAATTCAACCGTATATTTGCAGGCGAATGCCCCAAAAAGCTCGCTGCCGTTGTTAGAGAAATAAAAAAAGAAGCCGCGCAAACACTGCCAAAAATAGCGACACGAAAAGCTTCTGAGAACGCTCTGAAGCAAATCAACCCTATAATGCCCGAAACGGTAGGTGGATCAGCAGATTTGACTGGGTCAAATAATACAAAAACAGAAGATATGGGCGTATTCAGTCCAGAGAACAGAAAAGGTCGTTACATTTACTTTGGTATCCGTGAGCATGGTATGGCTGCCGCCTTGAACGGTATGGGACTGCATGGCGGTATCCGCCCCTACGGTGGTACCTTCATGTGTTTTACCGATTACGCGCGTGGCGCAATGCGCTTGTCTGCACTTATGGGAGTACCAACAGTTTATGTGATGACACATGATTCAATTGGATTAGGTGAAGATGGACCAACTCACCAGCCTGTTGAACATTTAGCAATATCACGCGCGACACCAAACACTTTGGTTTTTCGCCCTGCTGACCAAACAGAAACTGCGGAAGCTTGGGAAGTGGCACTGGGTCAGCAAAGTACAACAACCGTTATGGCATTGTCGCGTCAAAATGTTCCTGCGGTACGGAAAGAATATAAATCAGCTAACCTTAGTGCGCGCGGTGCTTATATTCTTGCTGAGGCAACTGGCAAACGCCAAGCAATTTTGATGGCGACCGGAACTGAAGTGTCATTGGCAATGGAAGCAAAAGCTTTGCTCGAAGACGAAGGCATTGGAACACGCGTTGTGTCGATGCCATGCATGGAACTGTTTGCACAGCAAAGCGATGCCTATCGAAAACGTATTTTACCCGGCGGTGCGGTTCGTGTCGCAATTGAAGCAGCTGTTCGCATGGGGTGGGATCATTGGCTTCTCGGCGAGCGCGGACGTGAAGCAAAGGCAGCCTTTGTTGGAATGAGCGGTTTCGGCGCCTCCGCTCCCGCTGAGCGACTATATGAAGAGTTTGGAATCACTGCTGAAGCCACAGCCAAAAAAGTCAAATCACTACTCTAAAATTATTGGGTCATCGCAATACTATGGCCTCTTTTTTAACAACACCGTTCGTTACAAAAATTGATTGCGCTACCGTTAGCGCCACCATGAATATTTATGCTTTTAAGCCTAAAATATCATTAATTTTTTCTTTATCTGCTCATCGCCAATTGGTACGCCCAAAACAGTTTATCGTTAGGGAGAGTTTGTATGACTGTTAAAGTTGCTATCAACGGATTTGGGCGAATTGGGCGGTGTATATTAGCTCATATAATTGAAAGTGGTCGTACTGATATAGTAGTTGTCAAAATCAATGCTACTGGCCCATTAGAAACTAGCGCCCACTTAATGCGATACGATAGTATCCATGGTCGTTTTGGAGGAAAAATCATAGTTGGAGACGGCACGCTTGATCTCGGCCAAGGTCCAATTCAAATGTTCTCAACTTATGATCCAACTGAATTGGATTGGTCTGACGTTGATGTTGTTTTGGAATGCACCGGTCACTATAACGATGGAAAAAAAGCAAAAGTTCATATCAATCAAGGCGCCAAAAAGGTTCTTATTTCGGCCCCCGCCTCGAACGTCAACCGCACAGTGGTTATGGGTGTGAATGACGATAAGCTACAATCTGACGAGGTAATTATTTCTAATGGTTCTTGCACAACAAACTGCCTTGCACCACTAGCCAAAGTTTTAAACGAAGCTATCGGAATTGAGCGCGGGATTATGACTACGATACATAGTTACACAGGCGACCAACCTACATTGGACCGTCGGCACAGTGATCTATACCGCGCCCGCTCCGCTGCCATGGCAATTATTCCTACATCAACTGGTGCAGCAGAGGCTTTAGGTGAGGTATTACCTGAAATGGCCGGAAAGTTAGATGGAACCGCAATCAGGGTCCCTACCCCAAATGTTTCAGCAGTTGACCTAACATTTGAGGCCTCCCAGCGGGTTACAATCCAAGAAGTTAACACAGCCGTCGAGTTGGCGGCCAAGGGAGCAATGAGGAATATATTAGGTTATGATCCTGCACCAAAAGTGTCTATTGATTTTAATCATACTGAAGAATCTTGTATCTTTGCACCTGATCAAACGAAAGTTATTGGTGGGACTACAGTCAGAGTACTTTCATGGTATGATAATGAATGGGCATTTTCCGTTAGAATGACTGATCTAGCAGCCAAAATGGGCTCCATAACCTAGAGAGATTGTAAATCTTAATCAACTTCCAAAAGTCTTGGACTTGATTAGTCATAAAAAAAATTGAGAAAACCTTTTATGATAGACACCGGCCCAACCTCCTTTCTTACAAAAAATAATATAGTGTTTGAATTTTAACTATCTGGAGGTGGTCCAAATTGTTGACTTTACACCTAAATTATGATGTTAGCGCTATCAAAATACTTTAGAGGAGCATAAAAACCATGATTAAAGTTGCAATAAATGGATTTGGGCGTATCGGACGCAATGTCTTGAGGGGCATAATTGAATCCGGGCGAACCGATATAGAAGTAATTGCAATCAACGATCTTGGTCCGGTTAAGAACAATGCACACTTATTAAAATACGACTCTGTTCACGGACGTTTCCCCGGAACAGTAAGTACTGGTGAGGGATTTATAGATGCAGGGTGCGGCCCAATGCGCGTGACTGCAAATAAAAACCCTGCTGATTTGCCCTGGGCAGATGTTGACATAGTCCTGGAGTGCACCGGGATATTCACATCAAAAGATGCCTGCCAAGCTCACCTCAAAAATGGTGCATCACGCGTTTTAATTTCAGCTCCAGGTAAGGATGTTGATAAAACAATCGTCTACGGTGTAAACCATGACTCGTTAACTGCAGAAGACCTAATCGTGTCAAATGCATCTTGCACAACAAACTGCCTAGCGCCCATTGCAAAAGTGTTGCACGAAAACTTGGGTATCAAACGCGGGCTGATGACAACTATTCATAGCTATACCGGCGATCAACCTACTTTAGATACCATGCATTCTGATATGTATCGTGGACGTGCTGCAGCCATGTCTATGATCCCAACAACAACGGGTGCCGCAAAGGCCGTTGGGTTGGTGCTTCCGGATTTGAACGGAAAATTAGATGGCGTTGCGATGCGCGTACCAACGCCTAACGTCTCAGCCGTTGATTTGACTTTTGAAGCAGATCGGGCTTCTAGCGCTGAAGAAATACAGTCCCTAATGCAAGCGGCCGCAGATGGTCCTATGCGCGGTATTCTGGATGTAATTGATGTGCCTCTTGTATCATCAGATTTTAATCATGATCCACATTCTTCTGTATTCCATGCCGATCAAACCTTAATTATAGGTGGCAACTTCATTCGGGTCTTATCTTGGTACGATAATGAGTGGGCGTTCTCAAACCGCATGGCTGATACTGCCGTCGCGATGGGTAAATTTATCTAAGCATTTAGGCGGTCTTTAAGAGCCGCCTCTACTGCAGGAGTTACGAACTTAGACACATCGCCACCAAGCCTACAGATTTCTTTAACAAGCTTTGAAGCGATGGCCTGATGCTGAGCCTCAGCCATTAGAAATACTGTTTCAATCGTTGCATCCAACTGACGATTCATCCCAACCATTTGGTACTCATACTCAAAGTCAGATACTGCCCGCAGGCCACGTAAAATAATACTGGCACCAACATCACGTGCACAATCAATGAGCAAATTTTCAAACGGATGCACTTTAATCTTAGTATCAGTCGCTAAACCCAATTGAGCCGCCTCAGCCTTAATCATCGCAACACGCTCGTCTAAATTAAACAAAGGGCCTTTGTCGCGGTTTATCGCGACCCCAATTACCAAACAATCAACCAACGCGCAACTTCGGCGAATAATATCCACATGCCCCAATGTAATTGGATCAAAGGTTCCAGGGTATAATCCTATACGCATCGAAGATCTCCTAAACAATACGTTCAACAAGCCAAATTCGCCGACAATTGCAAGTGATCTGGGAAAGAAAAGTGCATTCTAGATAATATTGTTTAAGCCGTTAGCTCCCCTCAAGATATGCAACTTCAGCCCGTATGCCCTTTAAGAGTAGATCAGCAAACATATTAAAGCGACTATTATTCCGATCATCTTCGGCACGAATAAGAAAGAAACTACGTGTTAACGAAAGATGCTCCATCAATATTTGGCGTAGTTCTGGTGCAAATGGCATTGCAAAGTCATGGACTATTCCTACCCCTGCCCCTTGGCGCAGCATATTCATTTGAACCGAGACAGAGTTTGAGGCAAGCTGAACGCGCCGTAAGCCAAGTGGTTCAAGGTAGTCTAACTCTTTATCAAAGATCATATCTTGAACATAGCCAACATTGGGCAGTCCTACTAAGTCTTCCAGCTTCACCAACGCCGGATATTTCGCTAAAAACGATATAGACGCTGCGAGGTGCAAACGGTAATCAGTAATTTTTTGAACCATCAATCGTCCAGCAGTCGGTCGACTTACACCTATTGCCATGTCCGCTTCACGCCGAGATAAATTAAAAATGCGCGGTAAGGCAACGATCTGAATATCCAGAGCTGGATAGTCTTTTGATATTCGGGCGCAGACTTGTGGAAGAATAAAGTTGGCACATCCATCAGGAGCTCCGACTCGAATTTGCCCAGATAAATCTGCATCAATACCGGTTAAGCCGTTAAGACCAGTACTGAGTGAAGCTTGCGCGACATCGACATGCGCGGCCAAGCCTTGACCGGCCTCAGTCAATTCATAACCTTTGGGTGATTTAACAAAGAGTTTCGTTGCATGTTTTAACTCGAGGCGAGCAATTCGGCGGCTAACTGTTGCGGGGTCGATCTTCAGAACTTGCGAAGCCGAGGTCAAGCTCCCCGATCTAGCTACTGCTAAAAATATCCTCAAATCATCCCAATTTTCCACAATATACCTACATTAATGCAAAATCATTTTGGATTAATGCGCCTTTTAATTACAGAATTGCAAGACTAAAGTGAATTAAACTAGGGAGAAATCAAATGCAAGAACTCACTCATTACATCAACGGCGAACATATCACAGGGAAGTCTGGTCGATTTGCAGACGTATACAATCCGGCAACTGGTGAAATACAAGCCAAGGTGCCATTGGCAAATGCTGCTGAGATGGATCAGGCAATTACAATCGCAGCCGCAGCACAGCCTGCTTGGGCTGCAATAAACCCACAGCGTCGTGCTCGCGTATTAATGAAATTTGTAGACCTATTAAACCGTGACATGGACAAGCTAGCTGAGGCTTTGAGCCGGGAGCATGGCAAAACAATTCCAGATGCAAAAGGTGACGTCATTCGTGGCTTAGAAGTCGTCGAGTATTGCATAGGAGCGCCACAACTTCTAAAAGGTGATTACACAGATAGCGCAGGTCCTGGGATCGATATGTATTCTATGCGCCAAGCTCTTGGCGTGAGCGCTGGCATTACTCCGTTCAACTTCCCCGCTATGATCCCAATGTGGATGTTTGCCCCTGCAATAGCATGTGGCAATTCATTTATTTTAAAACCTTCTGAGCGTGATCCGTCAGTTCCTTTAATGTTGGCCGAGCTCTTCGAAGAAGCAGGTTTGCCAAAAGGTATTTTGCAAGTTGTGAATGGTGATAAAGAGGCGGTAGACGCAATTTTGCATCACGATATAGTCCAATCTGTTGGTTTTGTGGGCTCAACTCCAATTGCTGAATACATCTACGCAACGGGCTGTGAACAGGGCAAACGAGTACAATGTTTTGGTGGTGCAAAAAACCACATGATTATTATGCCAGATGCTGACATGGATCAAGCGGCAGATGCTTTGGTCGGTGCAGGCTACGGTGCTGCTGGTGAAAGATGTATGGCTATCTCTGTCGCAGTTCCAGTGGGCAAAGACACTGCAGATCGTTTGATCGAGAAGCTAATTCCACGAGTTGAAGCCCTGAAAGTTGGTCCGTATACATCCGGTAATGATGTTGACTATGGCCCGGTTGTAACAGCAGCCGCTAAGGCCAACATTGAGCGTTTAGTTCAAACTGGCATAGATCAAGGCGCAAAATTAATCGTTGATGGTCGTGGTTTTAGCCTTCAGGGATACGAAGAAGGTTTCTTTGTTGGAGCTCATTTGTTCGATAACGTCACAAAAGACATGGATATCTACAAGTATGAGATCTTTGGCCCAGTGCTTTCAACAGTCCGCGCTGAGAGCTACGAAGAGGCAATTGAATTGGCAATGGACCACGAATACGGCAATGGAACTGCTATTTATACACGCGACGGCGATACAGCGCGTGATTTCGCAAACCGTATCAACGTCGGCATGGTCGGCATTAACGTACCAATTCCGGTGCCTTTAGCCTACCATACGTTTGGCGGTTGGAAAAAATCAGTCTTTGGTGACTTAAATCAGCACGGACCCGATGCGTTTAAATTTTATACTCGTACTAAAACCGTTACGGCAAGGTGGCCTTCCGGCATAAAAGAAGGTGGCGAATTTAGTATTCCAGTCATGGAGTAGAATTAAATTTTAAGGCGCCATTGGATCCCTCTTCAGTGGATCCAGTTCTTTAGAATTAAATAGCAAACAAATTGGATTACGGCATCAAAATTTAACCCACTTATTCTAAACAGTTCATAGGACGTGAAAAATGGATTTCGCCCTCTCTGAAGAGCAAACCGCAATATTTGAAATGGCCAAAGCATTTGGAGCGACTAAAATCACTCCACACGCGCGGGACTGGGATGCGGCGGGCGAAATTCCAAAATCACTTTGGCCAAAGTTGGCAGAGCTTGGCTTTGGTGGGTTATATGTTCGTGAAGAGAATGGCGGGTGCTGGCTTAACTCGGCTCGACGCAACACTTGTCTTTGAAGCCCTTTCGATGGCCTGCCCCTCAGTCGCGGCTTTCTTATCCATTCACAATATGTGTGCAGCAATGATCGATAAGTTTGGCTCAGATCTTCTTCGTAAAAAATATTTACCTAAAGCACTAAGCATGGAAACCTTCTTTTCTTACTGCCTTACAGAACCCGGGTCTGGCTCTGATGCCGCAGCACTAAAAACCAAAGGGGACAAAAGCAACCTAGATTACAGCCTCACAGGAACCAAAGCTTTCATTTCAGGGGGAGGATATTCTGACGCCTATATCATTATGGCCCGCATGGGTGATGATGATACCAAAGGTATCACAGCAGTGATTGTAGACGATGGCGCAGTGGGGCTAACGTTTGGTGGTCTAGAAGACAAAATGGGGTGGCGTTCGCAACCCACACGGCAAGTTCAAATGGATGAGTGCAAAACCCCAATTGAAAACTTGCTCGGCGAAGAGGGAAAAGGCTTTTCATATGCTATGGCGGGATTGGACGGTGGCCGGTTGAATATCGCTGCGTGTTCACTTGGAGCGGCACAACAAGCCTTTGACCAAACCCGCGCATATATGGCTGAACGCAAGGCTTTTGGAAAAACCATCGATAAGTTTCAAGCATTACAATTTCGGCTCGCTGACATCGAAATAGAATTACAATCGGCACGCACTTTCTTACGTCACGCTGCTTGGAAACTGGACAACGGTGCACCAGATGCAACTCACTTCTGCGCCATGGCTAAAAAGTTAGTGACAGACATGGGAAGTAAAGTGGCAAATGATTGCCTGCAACTCCACGGCGGGTATGGCTATTTGGCCGATTATGGTATCGAAAAAATAGTTCGAGATCTACGCGTTCACCAAATCCTGGAAGGCACTAATGAGATTATGCGCATTATTGTCGCCCGAGGTCTCTCTACATGAGTGATATTATTGCGCGCATTGAAGGATTTGCCGCCAGACTGACCCTAAATCGTTCAGATGCCTTAAATGCTATAACCTACGATATGTGTTTGGAAATTGAAACACATGTAGACCAATGGAAAAATGATCCAAAAATTGCGGTTATCATCTTGGACGGAACCGGAGACCGTGCTTTTTGTGCAGGTGGTGACATTACAGCCATGTATGAGACTGCCTCGACTGGTAATTTTGAGTATGGTCGACGTTTTTGGGCCGATGAATACCGTCTAAACGCAAAATTGGCGACTTGTCCCACGCCTATTGTTAGCTTTCTGCACGGTTTCACAATGGGGGGTGGCGTGGGGCTTGGATGCCATGTCTCACATCGAATTGTCTGCGAAAACAGCCAGATCGCCATGCCCGAATGTGCAATAGGTCTGGTGCCAGATGTTGGAGGATCACTGCTATTGGCCCGCGCCCCGGGACGGCTGGGTGAATACCTAGGAACGACGGCAACTCGGATGGGGCCAGCAGATGCCATATTCATTGGTTTTGCCGACTACTACATTCCACAAAATCAATGGCCACATCTGATTAAAAAACTGTGCTTAACGGGTAATCTCGAGGCTATAATAAACGCACATTCCGATCCTGGTGTTCCAAAACTTCTAGACATAGAAGACGAAGTGAACACTGCCTTTAGCGGTGAGTTTTTCAGTGATATTGTGACATATCTTGAGAATTCAGACACCGTATTTTCAACCGAAACACTCAAAAAACTGTCCAAACCTAGCCCATTGGCAATGGCTTCTACCATTGAGATGATCCACAGAGTACGAGGCCTGAATGAAATAGTAGCTGCTTTGGAGATGGAATACCGCTTTACTTATCGATCCGCAGAGCGAGGCGACTTCATCGAGGGGATCCGAGCGCTCGTAATAGATAAAGACAGAAATCCTAAATGGAAACATAAGCTGAGCGATGCTCTTCTGACGGAAAGCAGCGCAATGTTAAGGCCCCTCGGACAACAAAAACTTGATCTATCGGAGGAAACTATGAAAATTGGATTTATTGGCTTGGGAAATATGGGCAGCCCGATGGCTAAAAATTTAACGGCTTCAGGGCATGAGGTTTTAGGTTTTGATATCACCAGTCCCTGTCCTGATGGTGTAACCCAGGTTACAAATGTAGCGGCGGTAGCAGCTGGCGCGAATGTGGTTATAACGATGTTGCCAAACGGCACTATCGCCAAATCAGTGGCTGCAGAAGTTTTGTCAGCGATGGCCCAGGGCTCAGTTTTACTAGATTGCTCCACCATTGATGTAGCATCAGCACGCGAAATTGCACAAATGGCTGATAGCCGTGGCGTAGAGTTTCTGGACGCCCCTGTGTCCGGTGGTGTGGCAGGTGCCGTCGCTGGAAGCTTGACGTTCATGGTTGGTGGGTCCGACAGGGCATTTGGTAAAGCACGCTCTCTCTTTGACGTTATGGGCCAAAAAGCGGTTCACTGCGGGCCTGCAGGAAATGGGCAAGCTGCAAAAATATGCAATAATATGATTTTAGGCATTACCATGATTGGAACCTGTGAAGCTTTCGCTTTAGCAGACAAACTGGGTCTTCACCGTCAAGCCATGTTTGACGTGGTGAGCACATCTTCAGGTTATTCTTGGTCCATGAATGCCTATTGCCCAGCACCGGGCATTGGCCCTTCAAGTCCTGCTGATAATGACTACCTCCCTGGTTTTGCGGCAGAGTTAATGCTCAAAGATCTAAGATTATCACAGCAAGCAGCCACTGATGCAGATGCAGACACACCAATGGGAGCAGCGGCAACTGCGCTCTATGAAGCATTTGTCGAGCATGAAGATGGCGCAGGTCGAGATTTCTCTGCCATGTTGCCACGATTTGAGAATAGATCAAGAAAGTAGAATCAAACATGTTAATGAAAGATTTCGCCGCTGAGCTCCAATTCAAGGCCCTTCCAGAGCCTGTTTTAAAAGTTCTTCGGCGATCTTTGCTTGACACAATTGGCGTTGCGGCAATTGGATCTCAGTCCAAGATGGCGAAGATTGGATCACGTGCTGCAAGGGACATGTTTGGTCCAACCAAATTATCCAAGGCTCGCTGCCTATTTGATGGCAACGTCACAAGCGAAGCAGGTGCTGCAATGGCTGGTGCTATCTCAATCGACAGCGTCGACGCCCACGATGGCACTACACCTTGCAAAGGGCATGCGGGATCTGCAATTTTTCCTGCACTTTTTGCTATGGCGGATGGCCGCAATCTGACGGGGCAAGATTTGGCGACCTACTTGGCTCTAGCATATGAGGTCTCCTATCGCGCAGGCTTAACACAACATGATACCTGCGAAGACTACCACACATCAGGGGCTTGGACCGCCGTCGGCGTAGCTGCAATGACTGCCCGCATTCTTGGAGGGACTGCAGAAATTATCCATGAAGCTGCAGGCATTGGAGAATATCACGGTCCACGCAGTCAAATGATGCGTTGTATCGATTACCCAACAATGGTGCGCGATGGTGTTGGGTGGGGTTCACCTACTGGAGTGACAGCAGGTTATTTGGCGATCAACTACTTTACAGGGGCCCCCGCGTTAACATGTCAGGGACCACATTGGGATGGGTTGGGCGACATCTGGGCATTGGTTCGTGATACTCATTACAAGCCTTACCCATGTTGTAGGTGGGCACATCCTAGCATCGATGCAGCCGCTGAGTTAATGGCAAATCACAATTTGTCACATGAGGATATCAGCAATGTGGAAATCAAAACCTTCCACAATGCAACACGCCTTGCCGGTCACACACCTGCAAATCCAGACGAGTTTGCCTACTCCATCGCGTTTCCTGTTGCCTGCATGGTCGTTAGAGGGCAAGTTGGCGTCTCTGAGTTGGAAAATTCAGTACTTCAGGACGCAGATATATTACGAATAAGTAAAGCAACACGATTAATAGATGACCCGCACCTAACGCAGATCAGCGAGGGCAAACGGTGGGCGCAGGTCTCTATCCTGATGAAAGATGGTACCCGTCACGAAGCGGCTCCCCGCACTCCACGTGGAGACACTGATCTACCCTTAAGTGACGCAGATATTTCTCAAAAATTTCACCTGTTCACAGACCCTATTTTAGGGGTAAGCCGTGCCAACAAAATTGAAACGCTTTGTTCAAGGTTTGATCAGTTAGATGCAACTGGGGTCCAAATGTTACTAGACCAACTTTTTTTTAAACCGGCATTACAGTCTTGAACACTTAATATCACACCCAAAAAACTTTATAACCTAAGCGCTTATAAAAGGTTTTACAGCAAGAATTTCCTTCAAGTATTTTCCAGTATGGCTGGCTTCCACTTGTGCAACAGTTTCAGGAGTTCCTTTCGCCACAACGTAACCACCGCCATCACCACCTTCAGGACCAATATCAATAATGTAGTCAGCCGTTTTCACGACATCTAAATTATGTTCGATGACAATCACACGTATTGCCCTGATCCACTAATTGATGTAAGAACCTCCAGAAGTTTGCGAACATCTTCAAAATGCAAACCAGTAGTCGGCTCATCCAGAATATAAAGTGTTCGGCCAGTGCTGCGTTTTGAAAGCTCTTATGCGACAGCTTAACTCGTTGTGCTTCACCACCTGACAAAGTTGTGGCCTTGTTGGCCCACCTTGATGTAGCCTAAGTCCGACACGCATCTAACGCTTCCATCTTATCGCGAATTGAAGGAACTGCGTTAAAAAAGTCTGAGCCTCTCAACCGTCATATCCAAAACATCGGCGAATTGATTTTCCTTTGAACTTTACTTCCAAAGTTTCTCGGTTATAACGTGCGCCCTTACAGTCTCACACTCGACATAAACATCGGATAAGAAGTGCATCTCAATTTTGATAACGCCATCACCCTGGCAAGCTTCACAGCGCCCACCTTTGACGTTGAATGAAAACCGACCAGGTTTATAGCCACGAGCTTTGGACTCGGGCAGGCTGGAAAACCAATCGCGAATAGGAGTGAAAGCCCCTGTGTAAGTCGCAGGGTTAGAACGCGGTGTACGTCCAATCGGACGTTGATCTATATCAATAACTTTATCTAAGATGCTCTAGCCCTTTAACAGTCTCACACGGCGCGGGTGTCTGTCGTGCGCCATTAAGGTTCATTGATGCTGTCTTAAATAGGGTTTCAATGGTCAGAGTAGATTTACCCCCACCAGATACACCGGTGACGCAAACAAATTGTCCCAATGGAAAATCAACAGTCACGTTTTGCAAATTATTACCACTAGCTTTAGAGACCGTGACTTTCTTTTTGTTGCCATTACGTCTTTTGCTCGGCACTTCAATTGCACGCCGACCTGCGAGATAATCTCCTGTAACAGATTTAGGGTTTGCAATGATCTCATCTGGCGTCCCACACGCAACAACTTCACCACCATGCACACCTGCGCCAGGACCAATATCGAAAACAAAATCGGCTGCTCGTATTGCCTCTTCATCATGTTCAACAACTATAACTGTATTGTCCCTGATCTGACGAAGGTTTTTAGTGTTATCAGAGCGTTATTATCCGCTGGTGCTAAGCCGATAGATGGCTCATCAAGCACATAAAGCACGCCTGTAAGCCTGACCCAATTTGACTAGCCAAACGGATGCGTTGACTTTCACCACCGGAAAGGGTGCCAGAATTTCGAGCCAAAGTCAGATATTCAAGACCTACATTATTCAGAAACCCAAGCCGCTCAGAGATTTCCTTCAAAATTGGGCTGGCAATGGCAAGTTTTTGTTTACCTAATTGTGATGGTACAGATTGGCACCAATCAAACGCCTCTTTTATCGACATCTGAACCACTTGGCCCGCATGAAGGCCCGCAATTTTCACAGCTAACGCTTCGGGACGCAGACGATAACTACCACAACTTCCGCATGAACGCTTATTTTGATAACGCTCAAATTCTTCCCGTATCCAGTTACTATCTGTTTCGCGGTACCGACGTTCCATGTTGGGAATTACCCCCTCAAACGTCCGAGACACTTGATAAACTCGGCCACCTTCATCGTATCTAAATAGAATTTCATCTTCACCAGAGCCCCATAAAAAGACTTTTTGAACCATTTCAGAAAGGTCTTTCCACCTGGCAGACTTATTGAATTTGTAGTGCTTCGCAATTGCTTCAATTGTTTGCGAAAAATAAGGCGATTTACCTTTTCGCCATGGCGCCAAAGCCCCATCATAGATTTTTAGGGTTTGATCTGGAACCACCAAACGCTCATCAAAGAACAATTCAACACCAAGTCCATCGCAATCAGGGCAAGCCCCAAATGGCGCATTAAACGAGAATAGACGTGGCTCAATCTCTGGGATTGTAAATCCAGAAACCGGACACGCAAATTTTTCGCTAAATGTAAAACGTTCTGGCTCACCCTCAGACGGGGCCGTTTCAAGAATTGTAATTCCATCTGCTAAGTCCAAAGCTGTTCTAAAGCTATCTGCAAGGCGTGTCTCTACTCCCTCCCGCACTACAATCCGGTCCACTACTACGTCGATATCATGCCTAAATTTTTTATCCAGCATTGGTGGCTCATCAAGGTCGTAAAATTCACCATCAACTTTAATCCGTTGAAAGCCTTGTTTACGAAGTTCTATAAACTCCTTCTTATATTCACCTTTTCGATCCCGTACGATTGGGGCCAAAAGGTAGCCACGCGTTCCATCGACCATCTTCATCACACGGTCAACCATGTCTTGAACTTGCTGGGCCTCGATAGGTAATCCAGTGGCTGGCGAAAAAGGTGTACCAACACGTGCAAAAAACAAACGCAAGTAATCGTAGATCTCTGTCACCGTTCCTACAGTTGAACGAGGATTTTTTGACGTAGTTTTCTGCTCTATTGAAATAGCAGGACTAAGCCCACTTATATGGTCCACGTCAGGTTTTTCCATCATATCAAGAAATTGCCGAGCATAAGCAGATAAGCTTTCAACGTATCTACGCTGTCCTTCGGCATAAATCGTGTCAAATGCCAATGATGATTTTCCAGATCCTGATAGGCCCGTAATAACCACCAATTGATCACGTGGAATATCAACATCAATGTTCTTTAGATTATGCTCACGAGCACCGCGAACTTCGATTTTAGTTAGTTCAACCATTTTTGACCCCAGTGTTTGATAATAACATAGTGTTAAGTATTAGTAGGACCAATTAAAAAATGAGAACATTATGTGAACCCTTACATTGAGTTCTAATTATAAATATTTATTCTAAGTAATTGGAGTTATCTGTCTCGAGTAGAGCCAAACTGTTACATATCCAAGGCAGGAAGCGGCAATAATTGAAAGAAATATCCAACTCGTACCACCCCATAATAGTAGAACTGCAAAAACTGGTGTACCGGTGGCAGTACCGACATTACCCATTTGCGCGATTGCTCCTGCTGCTTTTGCTCGTTCGCCCTCAGTTCCATTTAGCTCCGCGATCATCGCAAATTGGGCAGCCGGGATAAAGCCTAATCCGATGAACATAAACCAGACAGCAAAATCTATACCTTGCAATACTCCCAATCCACCAACAACAGTTAGAGAAAATCCAAAAAGTGAGATCCTAAAAGTACCCCAAAACCGTGAAAGCCAACCTGCTAGCATTGTCGCAATTAACGCAAGTAAAGGAAGCCACGTCTGCCAATTAGGTTTATCAATTGCCTCTGGCAAAAAAGTTAACAAAGCCACATAAATAAACGTATAAAATACAAACCCTAATGCAGGGGCGCATAGGTTTGGCGTCGAATATGTCGTCAAATGTGTCCGTAAATAACGTAACTCTAAAGGGGAGTAATTAGAATATGGAGCCCGCAATGCAACTAATGCAGCAAGAACCAAGAAACCAATTCCATGAACTCCAAACAAGATAGGCAACCCTCCAATATCCAAAAGTTTAGGAACTATGATGGTCGCTAAAGCAAAGGAAACACCAAAAAAAGTCGCCCAAAGCGCCATTGCAATCGGTCTTGCTCTCTCACTTGCTGCCCCCGCCATCATGGCAGGAGCCGAAACAACGACAGCCAAATGGCTAAACCCTTCAATGAATCGCAAAATCGACATCACCCATATTGGCGGTAAAAATACTTGCAAAATTGATATTGATGACCCTAGTAGCAACGCAGCGCAAAGCGTTTTGCGAGCGCCAAAGGCAGCTACAATATTACCCGCCACTAAACCAAATACTATACTAACTATTCCAACGAGTGAAACCAGAACTGAAACTTCAGCTATGCCGTAGCCATAAAACGCAGAAAGTTGGGGCAATGACAACGAGACTTTTATAAATTGGCCAGCAGCAAAAATACCAATTACAAAAATTAATGCAATAAGTACCCAATCTGAACGCATCTGTATCTCCGCGCTGGGATTGGAATCAATTCTCAAGATATTCTCGCTTTAAAAGTGTATGGCACGATCCCAGGCATCCAACACGCTTTCGTGCATCATTTCTGATAATGTTGGATGAGGGAATACAGTGTTCATGAGATCTTCTTCTGTCGTTTCAAGCTGACGACCTACGACATATCCTTGGATCAGCTCAGTGACCTCTGCCCCTATCATATGAGCACCTAATAATTCACCAGTTTTTGTGTCAAAAATAGTTTTTACCATGCCTTCAGGCTCACCCAAAGCGATTGCTTTACCATTACCCATGAAAGGGAAACGACCGACCCTAATATCATAACCCGCCGCTTTAGCTTGAGATTCGGTGAAGCCAACACTCGCAACCTGAGGGGTACAGTAGGTACAACCCGCAATGCTCTCGGGTTTCACAGGGTGAGGTTTTTGGCCTGCAATCAACTCAGCAACCATAACCCCTTCATGGCTCGCTTTGTGCGCAAGCCAAGGTGCTCCTGCGACGTCACCAATTGCATACAAACCTTTCACACCTGTCCGGCAATGCATATCTGTGATGATATGAGTACGATCAACTTTCACATCAAGTGCTTCCAAGCCCAAATCTTCGATATTCCCCACAATACCAACAGCCGAGATTACAGCGTCAAAAACCTCAGTTGTAGTGGCTCCATTTTGTTCAATGTGGGCAGTTACCTTCCCCACACCTCGATCAAGCTTTTTCACCATCGCGTTGGTACAGATTTTCATACCCTGCTTTTCAAAAGCCTTCGTTGCTAACGCTGAGATCTCAGCATCTTCAACAGGCATTACCCTATCCAGAACTTCTACAACCGTGGTATCTGCTCCCAGCGTGTTATAAAAACTTGCAAATTCAATACCAATTGCGCCCGATCCGATGACTAATAATTTTTTTGGCATACGTGGCGGAACCAGAGCCGTTTTATAGTTCCAAACAAGATCTGCGTCTCCCTCAAGGCCAGGAAGCTCACGAGCACGAGCGCCTGTCGCAATGATAATGTTTGCGGCTTTAAGGACTTGCATGCCCTTTTCTGATTTTACTTGAACTACACCCGGCTCAATTATCGTCGCGTGGCCCATCAGGGTCGCAACCTTATTCTTCTTCAGCAGATGAGACACTCCTCCACTCAACTGCTTTGCAATACCACGAGAGCGCTCAACCACCTTTTTAAGGTCATATTTGATATTCCCAGCCGACAGCCCAAATTCTTTGGCTCGCTGCATTAAATGAAAGACCTCCGATGAACGCAGCATAGCTTTAGTCGGTATACATCCCCAATTGAGACAAATACCTCCCATGTGCTCACGCTCAACAACTATTACATTCAATCCCAGTTGTGCCGCACGAATGGAAGCAACGTAACCGCCGGGGCCAGCGCCAATAACGATAAGATCATATTCAGATGCTGACATTTATGCCTCCATATTTAAATTAGTTTAATATTAAACTATAATTAAACTAGACGCAAATTCATTTATAATATTTTAGGGTTATTGCTATGTTTATGCGATAATTGGATCAGTCAGCTCCCTGAGGGTCAAACGATATCCACCAGCTACTTCGTATGCTACTTCAAGTGCCGTAGACTTTCTGCCCAAAGCCTCATTGCGGAATGGAAATCGTCCAAATTGGCGAATGACCTCGCGGTGTGCCCGTGCATGCGGAAGCTGCGAGGCTTGTCCGTTTGGCATGCGCGTCTTAATTAAGCGGACAGCTCGGTCTTGATCTGTTAAACTTTCAGAGTGCATCAATGGCGTGTAAAAAAACTGCCGGGATGGTTCATCAATTCGTAAATCCCAACCATTTTGGATTGCCGATTTTGCAGCAGCTAGCGCCTGCCTATCAGATCCAAATGCACGCGCTGTCCCCCTAAACATATTTCGAGACATTTGGTCCATTAAAATTAGATAGGCTAAAGTCCCTGTGGCATAGGTTAACCATAAAGCATTGCCACCATTCAGCGTATCCCACCAAGTAGCCTCAAAGCCTTCCGTTACCTTTTGATCCAGTTGTACATCACCCATATACCAGCCATGGGAGCCAACCTCATCAATCCAGAACTCCACAACTTGGTTTGCAGCCACCATCTAACTCGCCTCAAAAGCGTTACTGATACTTAATTTTTACCTAGTAGTGTAAAAAGTGCAAAGAAAATCGACAATTCAAGTATCATTAATTTCGCTTTCAAGTGATATTTCGATATAATATTCCGAAGCAACTTCTACAGCAACTAAACTTGCGTTCGGCATAACGGGTGCATACGCTCCATCATCGATACCAACACGCGTACGTTGCGTCATACGAAACCCAGCATATGCTGCCATTGTTAGCATCAAAACAGCTATTACCATGAAGAAAAACTCCGGCCCATATTGATCCATTACCCAACCTATTATTAAAGGTCCTGAAATGGCGCCTACTCCATTAATGAAAATCAAACCTCCACAGGCTGCTGCCATATCATCAGCTTCAAGATAGTCATTAGTATATGCAATCAATAACGAATAAAGTGGGTTGGAGGTGCCACCAATTATAAAAGCAACGATTAGCAGAGCTCCAAAATATTCACCGTTCAGAAAAGCCACAACAGAAGCCAAGCCACCCAGAAGTGCTACCACCAATATTACTAATCTTCTATCAACCCGGTCTGAAAACAAACCAATTGGATACTGCATCAACAAAGCACCAATATAGATACTTGATACAAACAACGAAATCTGGGTGACCGATAATCCAGCTGCCGTTCCATAAACTGCTGACATACCAAATTGTGCTGAGAAAACACCCCCAAGAAGGAACATTCCCAAACAGCTAAGTGGGGATGTTTCTATCAGAGTGCGCAATGGCATTGGTTTTGCCGTTTCGAATGCAGGTGTTGGTGCCACCGAAAGCAAAATAGGTGCAAATGAAATTGAGACTAAAACAGAGGAAACAATAAAAAGGGCGTATCCAGTAGCATCCCCTATGGCCAACAACGCCTGAGCGCTAACAATACCAAACATTTGAACAATCATATAAATGGATAAGGCCTTACCCCGGTTTGAGTTGTCAGCTGAATTATTCAGCCAGCTTTCTGCAGCAACATAAACACCAGAAAAACAAAAGCCGATAGCAATGCGGCCACAAGCCCAAGCAACCGGATTAGTAAACGCCGGATACAAAATTAAAATTGCGGACACAAACGATGCAAGAGCCGCAAAAACCCGAACATGCCCTACTCGACGAATCATTTGCGGCGCAACACGCGAACCCACTAAAAAGCCCGCGAAATAAGCAGACATTACAAAAGACATCTCGAAGGTGGAAAAACCCTCAATTCCACCACGCACGCCAAGCAACGTACCCTGCAAGCCGTTGCCTACCATCAGTAGCATCATTCCGAGAAGCAACGCCCATGAGCGTGACAAAACCTGGACCATCTTAAAACCTTAAATATTTATATTATTAGTTTCCCAAAAGTTTGGGCTACGGCAAATTTTATCCCCAACCCCAAACGCCTTTATTTCCGAAAAAGCAATGACGCGTCGCCGTAACTGAAGAAACGGTAATTTTGCCGCACCGCATGCTTATAAATTCGATCAAGCTTTTCTTTTCCGATTAATGCGGCGACCAACATCAAAAGCGTCGACTTAGGAAGATGGAAATTAGTCATTAAACCATCGATGACTTTAAACTCAAACCCGGGATAGATAAAAATATCAGTTTTGCCCTCAAAAGGCGCTAGAAATCTGGGCTGAGAAGCGGCCTCAAGCAACCTCAAAACAGTGGTTCCAACCGCAATTATACGTCCACCTACAGCCTTCGTAGCATTAATTTCGTTGACAGTTGATAGACTTACATGCCCCCATTCAGCATGCATTTTGTGCAACTTAATATCATCGACTTTTACCGGAAGAAATGTTCCCGCTCCGACATGCAGTGTCACGTAACTTATCTCTACGCCATGTTTTTCCAATGCATTCAAAATAACATCATCCAGATGTAGAGACGCCGTGGGCGCGGCTACAGCACCTCGATATTTTGCCCAAACTGTCTGATAATCTATTTTGTCTTGCTCATCGGCATTGCGCTTGGCAGCAATATAAGGCGGTAAAGGCATCTGGCCATTTGCATCAATTTCAGCATCTAGCGCATCGCCTTGAACCGAGAAATTTAGCAAAGCAGTACCATCTATTTTTTCCATACAGGTCGCGGTAAGCCCATTTTGGAAGACTATCTTTTCGCCAAGCATAATTTTTCGCAAAGGTTTAATGAGCGCTTTCCACTGACCTGAAGATTGTGGCTCAAGCAATGTCACTTCTATTTTTGCATGCGCAGGTCCTTGCGCCGAATTGCGCTTCCTGTAACCAACCAATCGGGCTGGAATAACTTTTGTATCATTTAGTACCAAACGGTCACCAGGGCGAAAATACTCACAAAGATCTCGGACATATGAATCTTCTATGCAGTCATATTCATAAAACAGCAGCTTTGCATCGCCACGCGGAAACGCTGGCCGCGTGGCAATACTGTGAGTTGGAAGCTCAAAATCAAAATCAGAAAGTTTCATTAATTATTACTCTGGTGGAGGTCGCCTGAAAATATCCCTAAACATCCCAGGCGTAAATGCTGAAAGTGGATTAACTGTAACGCTAGGACTTTTGGCAGATCCGCGCATGTTAAAATTAAAACCAATTAAACCTTCTCCGCGTCTCGTTAGAAATGAGCCAACACTATTGAGCATGAAAAACGGTGAAAGTACTCCTTGGATATTCATGCGGTTTGTTTTTGAATCAATATAGCCATCAAAGGATAACCCGATTGATGGCCCCACGGCACTGGCTTCATAGAGAGTAAAAAGTCTATTTTTTAAATTAAACCTAGCGTATATATCACTGAATAATAAACCTTTTCCATCTATTTGTTCGATAAGTCCAATCACAGAAATAGCACTAATAATCTCTGCAATTTGCGGTGCATCTTTAACGCGAGCATCAAAAATTAACATCTCGCCTTCCCAACCTCCGTCAGCAGATGTCAAAGTTGCACTTAGTGATCCACCATTTGCCTGGCGTAATAAACCTGCATCTCTTAGCACTCCACCACCATCTTTTGACTGCAAATCGATGACAAAAACCCCGTTGGTTTTTTTAAGGTGACCTTTTATCAAAGCACCACCATTTACTCGACCTGAAAATTTTGCGCTCTGAGAATTATCTGCAACCATCTCGGCATTAGCATCGGTCAAAAAAATCTCATCCGAAATCCGTAAACTTTTAAACTTGGCAACAACGGGGGATCTTTTTAACTCAGAACTATCGTTGGACTCAAAATTAGGTAGAGATCGCAAATCAATGCTGCCACCAAATAAATAAATGCCCATTGGTAAATCCTCACCACGTCTACGCATCACTACGTTAGACGATAACCAATCTCCTACATCCAACCTATCCAAAGTAACGGTTTCAATCCCGGCCTGCCCCATTAGGATCTGTCCAGATGTGGCAAGATCAGGCGCCTTTAAGGTAAATTTTTCTATTGTTAACGGTTTGGTGAGTTTACCCGCCATCTGAAACGAACCCAAGGCCTTTGATTGCTTACGCCAGTTCAATGATGGGATACTTATTTCAATCCCTTTAAGATCCGAGTTTATAAAAAACTTAACGGGTTGGTCCTTGACCAAATTTAAGACCAAATTCATTGGTGCTTTGCCTTTAAATAAACCTTTCGGCAAATCAATATTTAATAGAGCAAGGGCCTCTTCTGACGCAATTAAATTAATCTTGATTTCGCCTGGTAGATTAAGCTCGCTGCGGGGTTGCTTCCATTCACCAGAAAATGGTACGCCCGAAAGCTTACCTGAACCAGACAAAATCAGAAGATCTTTTGAAACCGATATATTCAGCGTCTTCGCTTTGAACGACTTGCCAGGTACTAGAACATCACTTTCTACGTTTGTTAAAGTTCCATAAACACGTAAATCCACATCATCAAGTTTTACATCTTTTTTAAGAAAACTGAAAACCTTCACAGAAATATTTGCACGCGCTTGTATGTCATCAACACCACGTCCCGCTTTCTTTGAAAACTCAAATGGTTTATTGTTAAGCAGAGACATCATGGCATGAAGCGGACCTACACCCTTAAGGTCAAACTCAACTGGCGGCTTGGGAATTCGAATGTCCGGAATTGTGAATACTGACCCTTCAATAGCCACAGCCCCTCCCTCTTCGGCTTGGATTTTACCAGCTTGGGAAACCATTACAAAACGGTTATCCCGTAACAAGCCATAACCACTGCCAGACAAGATCTCTGGCATGTCACGCATAAATTTCACATTCGCATTCTCAAATTGAAAGCTACTGGTTAGTTGTAAAAAATCATTCTCTACCTTTTTTGCTTGAATTTGAAAGTTTCGAAAGATGCCGCCTTTCACATTTTTTTCAAACCAATCAAAGCCTTTTTCAGCGCGACCAATTGGCCAAAGGGCTTGGAGGTTGGCAACACTTAAAACACTAGAATAGGCTTCGACGTCCATCAACCAACCTGACTTATGAAGAGCTATATCTCCAGTTAATCCAATTACTTGGCCGTTCAACCGAGCTTGTATTTGCCCTATACTAACAGTAAACGGCGCGTAACCAATCTTCATTTCTGCAGTTGCTTGGTCCACAAAAATATCAGCCCGCCACCAAGGTACTTGAGTAAAATTTGCTTCTTCAACATTTAAATGCAAAACCATGCCAGTAGAAAGATTTGGATCAGAGTTATCAGTTTGCAAGAGCGCATAGCCATCAGCACGCAGAGTTCCAATATCTGTCTTAATATAAGCAGTTGTAATATTTAATCTCTCTTGCTCCGGGAGGTACGAAAAGTAAGTTTTTGCTTCTGAATAAGCAATTGCAGCACTGCCGTCTCCTGCATCCAATACACCTCGCCCAAAATCAAGACTTGCATGCAAAGTTTCAGATTTTCCATCACGGCGAACGCTTCTTAAGCTGCCAGAAATAGCCCCATCAGCAAACCCCAACCAACTCAATGCAGGAGATTGAAGAGACAAGTCTTTCGCGGAAACATTATCTATCTCTGCTGATAAAATACTTTGATTTTCGCTTTGGTTTTCATACGAAACACCTAAAGTCGCAAGATCACCACCGCTGGTTAACAAAGCTAGATCAGCTCTTAACTTTAACCGACCATCAATTTGACTCGCTTGGAAACGGCCTCCGTCAAACATCCAAACACGGCCATTCAAAACATCAGTATAATTGACTGTAAGTTGATCTATTTGGCCAAGACTTAGGGATTCGAGTTCAGGGCGCTGAAAGAATAATTCTGTTTGCTCCAATACATCGTCTAATGATGAGGATGATGAGGATGGAACAGAGTCATCTGGAAATAGGGCAAAACCCAAGTCAAAACTTCCATCGCCCATGCGTTTAATATCAAGAACAGCCCCAACAAGTCGTACTGACTTTAAGGATATGTCTCCCTTAAGCATACTAAATGCGTCAAAGGCGATTTCAAGTTGGCCTAATTCGACAGTCGAGCCAGACTTTGGATCGGTAAGCTGCGTACCTTCAAGAAGTAATTTAGGGTGGTAACCCTCAAAAAAACCAAATTCAGCTTTAAGAAAAGTTGCTAGGTAAGTCCGTCGTTTCGTTAATCCATAATAAAAGTCTAGTTTTTAACTCGTTTGGAATTTGTACGGTTCTATATTGCAGAATGGCGACTATGAGTGCCAAACAAAATAACACAGTCCAAAATAATCCGAGAAAAATTAAAATAACCTTTGAGCCGCGCTTTTTAAGGGGTAAGGGTAACTGAAATTTATTTTGTGGCGTCGCGTTAGACATTCTTTGCAGGGATCCTTTCAATTCAGGCAAGTTGGCTTAAAAAGCCTAAAGCAACAATAGACCATTAGGTTCACGAGGTATTCATGCTTTCAATCGGCGATAAAATTCCAAGTTTCAACCTTCCATTGGACGGTGGTGATTATTTTAATAGTTTCAATAATGAAGGAAAAATGTCATCTTATATTTTTATCCTAAGGATGACACACCGGGATGCACAAATGAAGCGATTGCTTTCTCAGAGAACCTGGAGGCTTTTGAGGCTGAAAATACTATTATTTTTGGAGTTTCTCGTGACACAGTCAAAAAGCATGACAAATTCATTTGCAAACATGATCTTAAAGTTCGTCTATTATCTGATGAAGATGGCAAGCTTTGCGAAGCATTCGGCACTTGGGTAGAAAAGAAAATGTACGGTAAGTCATATATGGGTATCGAGCGATCTACATATTTGATTGATCTAGAGGGAAAAATTCTACAAATTTGGCGAAAAGTTAAAGTACCAGGCCATGTTGAAGATGTTCTAGCAGCAACTCAAGCGTTAAACGCATGATACCATTGGCAGAAATGGCGTGCAAAGTCCTGACGACGCCTAACGGGCGCGATAAAACTGCCCTTTCTCGCAAGTTTGCAGCGCAATGGTTTGAAAAACGTCATGCAGATATGCCTGTCGAGATTGGAAATTGCGAGCCTCCGTCCTCTCCAGCACGACCTAATAGGCCCGACCTTTTAGCTCCACGTGACGTACCAAAGCGTAAACCTGGAACACGAATCGGACGCATTGCATTGCTCCACGCCGTAGCCCATATAGAGTTAAATGCAGTAGATTTGCATTGGGATCTGATCGCAAGGTTTACGGACACAACAATGCCTATTGGGTTCTACGATGATTGGGTGAAGGCTGCCGATGAAGAAAGTAAGCACTTCAATCTAATGTGTGACTGCCTTGAGGGTCATGGCAGTTATTATGGGGCGATGGCGGCACATGCTGGAATGTGGCGCGCAGCTGAAGATACAGCAGATGATCTGCTTGCGCGTCTGGCTGTTGTTCCAATGGTCCTAGAAGCGCGCGGGCTAGATGTCACTCCCAGCATGATCAAGTTGTTCCGGCAACATAACGACCAAGCGGCAATTGATGCCTTAAACATTATTTACAGTGAAGAGGTCGCTCACGTAGCTTTTGGGTCCAAATGGTTCCACTTTTTATGTGGTAGGCTAAATATTGACCCAAAACCACGGTTTCATTTTCTTGTTCGAAAATACTTTCATGGGACTCTAAAGCCACCATTTAATGAAGCAAAAAGGGCCGAAGCTGGAATTGCCCCTGACTTTTATTGGCCTCTCACAGACGAAATACCTCAGCCACCCGCCATGAGATAAACTCAACAGCGCATTTCCGCCCGATACAGGAGATTAAGGGGCCTTTACAAATTTTATTGGGCCAAATCTGTTGCAGCATAAATGCAGCTTGGTTAACAAGCTTATTAATGATTCCGCGCTTGCGGTTAAATTCAGGAAACAGGAATAAGCGTGTTTGCATCAGTAAGGCATAAACTGCATGTCCTTGGGGAAAAGTATTTTCCAGAAAAACGGCTATTTCTTCGCACTGCTACCGAGACCAGGTTCGTGCGATTGTCTCCAAGCATACAAATTATTGCAATATCGGGAACATGTGCGTTTGTCGGTTGGTCGATTGTCGCCACGGCGATCGTATTGCTTGATTCTATAGGATCAGGCAATTTTCGCGACCAAGCCCGTCGCGATCAATTTATTTACGAAGAGAGGCTTAACTCTTTGGCATCTGAGCGCGACACTCGCGCACTCGAAGCACTTGCCGCTCAAGATCGGTTTAGTACGGCTTTGACCCAGGTTTCCGTGATGCAGTCCGAACTGCTCAGCTCAGAAGAACAGCGCACCGAACTGAAGCGTGGTATTGCTGTTATGCAGTCTACCTTAAGGCGAACAATGGTTGAGAGAGACAACGCCCGAAACAAAATGATTAAACTAGCAGCCACGCTTGACACTAGTGACGGATCGATGCGCTCGGAGAATGCAGCGTTAGAAGTTGCAGCTACACTCAGTTATCTCAATGACACTTTAAAAAATACTGCACAAGAACGTGATCAAGCAGAGCTAGTCAGGGCTACATCAAAAGAAAATATGGCCTCACTCGAGTTGGAAATGCAATTCTTAGAGGAAAAAACTAATCGAATATTTCGACAGCTCGAGGAAGCTATGATGATCTCAGTGGAACCTTTGGATAAAATGTTTCGGAATGCTGGCTTAAGTACAAAACGGCTTTTAGAACAAGTTCGCCGTGGGCATACAGGCCAAGGTGGGCCATTAAGTCCAATCTCATTTCGATCTCAGAGCCTTGAAACAGTCGACCCTACAACTAAACGCGCCAACAATATTCTCAGCCAACTCGACAAACTTAATATCTATCGCATTGCAGCAGAGAAAACTCCATTTTCCATGCCCGTCAAAGGTTCGTTCCGCTTTACCAGTGGATATGGGCCACGGTGGGGCAAAATGCATCGGGGAGTTGATTTTGCTGCAAAGTCACGCAGCCCAATCTACGCGACGGCCGACGGCGTCGTAACTGAAGCTGCTTGGGGCAGCGGATATGGACGTGCGGTTTATGTTAAACACGCCTTTGGAATTGAAACCCGTTATGCTCATCTAGCGAAAATCCGCGTAAAAAAAGGACAGCGCGTTTCTCGTGGACAACGGATCGGTGATATGGGAAACTCAGGAAGATCAACCGGCACTCATCTGCATTATGAAATTCGGGTGAATGGTAAAGACGTAAATCCTATGACCTATATTAAGGCAGCTAGAAATGTTTTCTAAAAGTAAAATAAACGAACCCGCAGAAAAGCCAGTGCCAGCAACAGCACCAATCAGCAAGCCTACTAGTGAGTTCAAGCCAACTCCGCAGAAGGCGAAGCCACCGGCATCAATATTGTCTACAGACCTTCAAGTTACCGGCAACATGCGAACAACTGGTGATATTCAAGTTGAGGGTCGTGTCGATGGCGATATTCGCGCTCATCTCTTGACCATAGGTGAAAAAGCAAACAGTTAGGGGCGAAATTATTGCTGACGATGTTGTTGTAAACGGTCACGTTATCGGTCGTGTACGTGGTTTAAAGGTGCGCTTAACGTCCACTGCTCAAGTCGAAGGAGATATCATCCACAAAACAATTGCTATTGAAAGTGGAGCGCATTTTGAAGGCTCAGTGCAACGGCAGGATGATCCACTCAATCCAAGTTCAGCCAAATCAGCAAAACCTGTGGTTCCACCATCAGCTCCAAATTTGTCACCTTCGATACAACCAAAAGAGTGAATTGTTCGGAGGCGTTTAAATAAAATCCAAAAATTCTAGCACTTTAATTAACACTAATTATTTTTCGCGAGCGTCTGCCCGTGATTTACCAGATAAATTCATCGCCAACGTTGCAGCCATAAGCCCATCAAGATCCCCATCTAAAACACCTTTGGTGTCGGATGTTTCAAACGTGGTGCGCAGATCTTTAACCATTTGATAAGGTTGTAACACATAGGATCTAATCTGATTGCCCCACCCTGCATCGCCTTTATTCTCATGCGCCTCATTAATGGCAGCATTCCTTCGGTCTAATTCGATTTGATATAAGCGGGATTTCAAGGCCTTCATCGCAATGTCGCGGTTTTGGTGCTGAGACTTTTCAGAACTTGTTACAACGATCCCAGTTGGGAGGTGTGTTATGCGAACGGCAGAGTCGGTGGTATTGACATGCTGACCGCCTGCCCCGGAGCTACGATAAGTATCGATACGAATATCAACCGCATTCACTTCAATGTCGATATTGTCGTCCACTACAGGATAGACCCACACGGAAGAAAAGGACGTATGACGCTTTGCAGCAGAGTCAAACGGACTGATCCGAACAAGCCGATGTACTCCTGATTCGGATTTCAACCAACCATAGGCATTATGACCTGTAATCTTATAGGCAACTGATTTGATCCCAGCTTCCTCACCAGCAGTCTCAGACTGTAACTCAACGGTATAGCCTTTCTTCTCAGCCCAACGGATATACATACGAGCAAGAATGGCAGCCCAATCACAGCTTTCTGTTCCCCCTGCCCCAGAGTTGATTTCAAGAAACGTATCGTTACTGTCAGCTTCCCCATCCAAAAGTGCTTCAAGCTCTTTTTCAGTAGCAGCGAGGCCTAAATCTTTGAGTGCTGCCAGCGCCTCAGATACCACTTGGGTATCACCTTCCATCTCGCCTAACTCTATCATTTCTAAGTTATCAGAGAGATCCTGCTTGATACCTTCATAGGTGGATAACGCGTCAATTAATAACTGCCGTTCCCGCATCAGTTTTTGTGCTCGTTCTTGATCATCCCAAAGGCTAGGGTCTTCGATCATGGCATTAAATTCTTCTAAACGATAAGGCGACGTCTCATAATCCAAACGTTGCGCCAAAAGCTTAAGAGATTTTTTAATAGATTCAACTATATTAGTTATTTCTGCACGCATATCTGACCTACCAAATTATGGGTAAAATTAGTTAATGCTCTAACCAAGCATACGTCCAATGCCAAGCACCAACAAAATTTTGCTTAGTAAAGTCCACCAGATGAAAGTGATCCAAAGGACGCCTGCGGTGATACTGTAATCACTCTACCCGAAGACGTAGTGACTTCCAAATTGGGAGTGTCAGTCTCTCCATCATCAAAAAGAGGTAAATTACCACTGACCTGAAAACCACCATCAAACTCCAATCCAAAAATAGGCTCTTCACCTTCACGGAAAAACTCTGCAACCACATGATCTCCCTCAGCATCTTCCGCAAGCCGGGCTCCTGTAAAACGATTGATATTGATAAAAGTACCAGTTGCTGGAATTGCAAACTCTCCAGAGCCTAAACGCTCGATGGCTCGTTCCATAAACCTATTAAAAACCGGACCACACATAATGCCGCCATAGTACCCTTTTCCCAGCGGAGCAGGTTGATCAAACCCCATGTAACATCCTGCAACAATATTACTTGTAAAGCCCACAAACCATACATCTTTAGAATCATTTGTAGTTCCCGTTTTGCCAGCGACAGGTACTGGTAGTTTGATAAACCTTTGCGCAGTACCACGTTCCACCACGCCTTCCATCATTGACGTCAACTGGTAGGCAGTCACCTGATCCATAACTCGCTCTCGGTTGGACACAATATTGGGAAGCCAGCCTGGCAATATGTCTGCACGGGAGCATTCGTCGCACACGCGTTCATCGTGTTGAAACACAGTTTTTCCGGTACGGTCTTGTATTCGATCAACCAAAGTCGGTTGGACACGCTCGCCACCGTTTGCAAACATCGCATAAGCAGACACAATTTTATAAAGTGTGGTCTCCTCTGATCCGAGTGATGCAGCTAAATAGGGTCGCATTTGATCATATACCCCAAACTTTTCAGCGTACCCAGCAATTGTCGTCATACCCAATACCTGCGCCAATCGAACCGTCATTAAGTTCCTTGACTGCTCTATTCCAGTGCGCACAGGTGTAGGGCCATAGAACTTATTAGAAGAATTTTTTGGCCGCCACAAACCTTGTGGTGTGTCAATTTCAATTGGTGCGTCAATCACGATCGTAGCAGGACTGAAACCACTGTCCAAAGCCGCTGCGTAAACAAAAGGCTTAAAAGCAGATCCGGGTTGCCGCTTTGCTTGTGTTGCCCTGTTGAATACGGAGTGGTCGTAAGAAAACCCACCCTGCATAGCAATAACGCGGCCAGACAACACATCCATTGCAACAAAGCCACCTTGGACTTTAGGAACTTGGCGCAAGCTCCAGCGGACGAACACTCCACTCTCAGGATCAACAATAGCAGTCACCAGAACAACTTCACCAACCGCAAGTAAGTCTTTGACACTCTTGGTCGTATTGCGGCTAGTCCTTCCGTCCTTCATTGCCTTCTTAGCCCAAGTTACATCGTCAGAATATAACCGATGCTCTTCACCTTCTTGCCGCTCGATACCCAATCGAGCACCAGTTTTTGTCAATTCTAAAACGACTGCTGGATACCATCTTTGATTTATAATTATGTCCCGTGATATGTTAATTTTTCGCAATGCAGAACGCCATGCAGATAATTTGATAGTTGGGATTCTTTGCCCTGTACCATAGTAAATACCCTGCGCACGGTCATAGTCTTCCAAACCGAGCCGAAGGCTCTGTGCTGCTATATTTTGCAATTCTGGGTCGATGGTCGCCCGTACTGAATATCCCCCGGTGAAGAACTCTGCTTCCCCAAAATCACGTGAAACTTGGCGTCGAATTTCGTCAGTAGGATAATCACGAGGTGGTAACCCACTTCGGAAACTCAAAAAATCACCGTTTTGCACAGTTCGCAATGGTTGTTTGCGGGCAAATTCATAAGCCGTATTGGACAGAAACCCGTTCTCACGCATCTCTTTAAGGACAAAGTTTCGTCGAGCAATCGCACGATCCTTTTGGCGGACTGGATGATATTGTGATGGTGCTTTTGGAAGGGTGGCAAGATACGCAACCTCTTCAGTGTTGTAAATCTTCTAATGGTTTATTGAAATATGTTTGAGCCGCAGCGACTACGCCATAGGAATTTTGACCTAGAAAAATTTCGTTTAGATATAGTTCCAGGATTTCTTCTTTATCGAGGGTAGACTCAATACGTGTAGCGAGGATAATCTCTTTTATTTTTCGCTCTGCCGAACGAGATCCATCAAGTAAAAAGTTTTTCATAACCTGTTGGGTTATTGTCGAAGCTCCACGAAGATTTTTACCGCGAGATCTAACTGCATCTCGTAGCGCCGACGCCATCCCAGCAGGATCATAGCCGGCATGGGTATAAAAATTCTTATCCTCAGCTGAAATGAATGCGGCCTTTACCAAATCTGGGATATCTTCGGCTTGAGCAAAAAGCCTGCGCTCGGATGCAAATTCATCAATAATTAGCCCTTGACCAGAATAAATACGGCTTATTGTTTTAGGCTTATAACTCGCGAGCTCATCATAGCCCGGTAGGCCTTTACCATAAATGAAAAAAATCGCACCCAAAACCAGAGCGCCAAAAACAGCAGCTAATGTCATTGTGGAAAACAACGCACCGAGCATGCGAAGCGCCAACATTATGGCGCCTCGACATAGCTTTGCTACAAAAAATCCAATGTTGGATATAATTAACAATATAAGAGCTCCGGGTTATTCACATTCTATATGACTTGTAAGCCTTTAGGTCAAAACCCGATTACCAATTGAGGTCGAGATTAACCAAGTAAACTAAATTATTTTGGGAGGCTAAGAAACCGTACCTATTTTGTTAAATAATAATTATGCATAAAGGCCTTCAGTCGCTGCAAACCTTCAATAATTTCTGAAGTAGATTGAGCGTAAGAAAACCTGACCGTATTAGCCCCTCTGATAGGATCGAAATCAAGCCCCGGTGTTATGGCCACACCTGCATATTTAAGCACATCCGCAGCAAATTTAAGACTATTCACTTTAAATTTGCTGATATCAGCGTAAATATAGAAAGCTCCATCTGGAGGCGCTATTTCCGTGATACCTGCTTCCGGTAAGTGCTTAAGCATCAATCGTCTGTTTTCAGCATAATTAGCTAAGTTCACATCAAGTTCTTCCGACGCCTGCAACGCTCCTAGAGCAGCTATTTGGCTCACATGTGGCGGACAGATGAACATATTCTGTGCCAAACGCTCAATGGTCCGTATGTGGTCCGGAGGAACAATCAGCCAACCTACACGCCAACCAGTCATCGAGAAGTACTTGGAAAAAGAATTTATAACATAAACATCGTCCGTGACTTCTAACGCAGTTACAGCTTTCTTCTCATACTCAATACCATGATAAATTTCGTCCGATATCATACTGATATTTCTACTTTTCAAACACGAAGCTAACACCTCTAAATCAGCTTTATCCAACATGGTACCCGTTGGATTTCCCGGCGATGCAACTAATAATCCCGACAAGGCATAATCCTTAATGCCTTCAGGACGTAATTTGTGCCCCGTTTTTGGATCAGTTAAAATATCAACAGGATCTAGAGACAAAGCCTTCAAAATTTGCCGGTACGACGGATACCCGGGGGCTGCAACACCTACCCGGTTGCCCGGATCAAATAGTGCAGTAAATGTCAATAAAAAGCCAGCGGATGATCCGGAAGTCACTACAACACGACCTGGGTCAAGATCAATTCCATACCAACGCGCGTAAAGCTTTGCTATTTCACTCCGCAACTCAGGCAAGCCCAAGGCGACAGTATACCCTAACGGTTCCACCTGTATAGCTTTTGCAACCGCCAAGCGCGCAGTGCGCGGCGCTGCTGTCCCAGGTTGCCCAACCTCCATGTGGACGACCCGTCGACCTTGCGCCTCAGCAACGCGCGCAGCCTCCATCACGTCCATTACAATGAAAGGATCAACTTGGCTTCGTTTAGAAGTTTTCATGGTCACACCTTTTTCTTAGTTTGCGCTGAATTTATTAGCTATCTTTGGTGTTTCACACGCACTTTGCCACTGCAATTATTAAAATAATTAAAGCAAAGCTTTCTGAGATTTTGGTTATGGTTGGTCCAGCCAGTTTGCAACGTGCTCAAGACATTTCAATCAGGGCTAAGCATTTTCAGAAATTAGTTCTCTGTTGAAATCCGATCAACAGTCAACTCAGATTCGAGGGCTGCTGCACGGTTCTCAACCTGCTCTACAATATGGTCGACCATTTTCTCATTGGAGAGCTTGTGGCTTTGCTTGCCGGCGAGATAGACCATTCCTGCGCCATTGCCACCCCCTGTGAAACCAATATCAGTCATAAGCGCTTCACCTGGCCCATTGACCACACAGCCAATAATAGAAAGAGACATAGGAGTTTTGATATGCTCTAGTCGTATTTCCAAAGCCTCCACCGTCTTTATTACGTCAAAACCTTGGCGCGCGCAGCTTGGGCATGAAATGATGTTCACACCTCTATGACGCAAACCGAGGGATTTCAGAATATCGTAGCCAGCTTTGATTTCTTCAACAGGGTCCGCCGACAAGCTAACGCGAATGGTATCTCCGATGCCCATCCAAAGAAGGTTACCCAAGCCAATGGCCGATTTAATCGTACCCGATCGCAAACCACCAGCCTCAGTTATTCCGAGATGGATGGGAGCTTCTGTCGCCTCAGCAAGCGCTTGGTAAGCGGCAGCGGCCATGAATACATCACTCGCTTTGACACTGATTTTAAAATCTAGAAAATCATTATCCTCAAGAATTTTGATATGATCGAGCCCACTTTCGACCATCGCATCGGGACAAGGTTCACCATATTTGTCCAAAAGTTTCTTTTCTAACGAACCTGCATTTACGCCAATTCGCATCGAGCAACCATAATCCCTGGCGGCCTTAATGATCTCTTTTACCCGCTCTTCACTACCGATGTTACCAGGGTTTATTCTGAGACAGGCCGCGCCCGCTTCAGCAGCCTCAATACCACGTTTATAATGAAAATGAATATCTGCAACAATTGGAATCGGACTTTCCCGTACGATCTCTTTTAATGCTTTTGACGATGCCGCATCTGGCACAGAGACCCGTACAATGTCAGCGCCAGCTTCTGCAGCTGCTTGCACCTGGGCAATTGTATCTGAAACATCTGTAGTCAACGTATTGGTCATTGGTTTGGACCGTAATTGGCGCACCGCCACCAACGGGAACCGAACCCACCATTACTTTACGACTTTGACGACGATCTATGTTTCGCCACGGTCTAATAGGGTTGAAAGACATAAATTATCCGATCAGGCTTAGTTTCCTGAATACTATTGCATCAAGCTGTTTGCTTCCAAGTCGCGAAAGAAACTATAAAATGAAGTTTGCGAATCAGGAATATAAATATCGAAATTTTTCACCAAATATTCTGGGGATAGCTCGATATTTTTAACAGTATTTCCACCTTTACCTGCAGGACCGTAAAGCAAACCATTCACCAAGAAAAATAAGGCTCCAGAATTTCCCGCCCTAGAAACGACAGCAGGTTCTTCTGTTAAAGGCACATTAAACGGAACTTTAGCATCCATGACTTTTTCAAATAAAACAGAGCCCGCCGCGTCACGCACCCGCAACCATACGCCTTCGGAAGATACTAGCTGAACACGGTTAGGCGAGGCTTCAACCAACTGAACGGTTTGCTTCAGCGGGTCAGGGGTAATAGTGATCTCATCGAAAACTGAAGATCCCTGTGCAATTAACGCTCCTTGTTGATTTGGATTTAGGCTTGAGATAGGCCCATCTCGTGGCGTTAAAATAGGTGAAACCAAGGCCTGTGGCTGATAAAATCTTGCAAACTTTTCCTCCAATCCTGGCTGCCATTCTGTACGTTCCAAACCCTCAGACCTTGATACTAGAGGGTCGAGGTCTGAAATCACATAAGGCGGCTGATCTACAGGCGCCATTTCTACCTGTTGGATTTTTCGAACGACAGTATAGGCGCCGTAGCCTAATATGCCCACAAGGTTTATTAATACTAAGGATGAGAATAAGGCTCTTAGGTCAATTTTAGAATAGAAGCGCTCGTGCGGCGGTGTATATGGCGTCGTCGAAGCGCCGAGTGAAGCCGTTTTTCTTTCTGCTGCCGCGATAGCTAAACGCTCTTCACGCGTTTTTCGATTTGGCAAAGCTTTATCCGACATTCCATGGATAGGTTCAAACCCACTTTCGTTACAAAATCGCTCAAATGAAATTTCTGGATCCATCCCGAGATACTTTGCGTATGAGCGAACATACCCTGCTATAAAACCAGGGGTGTCAAATGCTGTCGGATTGCAATCCTCTACGGCTGCAATATACTCCGCTCTAATTTTTAATTCTCGTTGAACATCCATGAGCGATTTGCCCATAGTAGCTCGTTCACCACGCATCAAATCGCCTAATCGAACTTGGAAGTCGTCAAACCCCTTCGACCCAGAAGCTTTTTGCTGGCGATTTGAACGTAAAGACCTCAGACTATCCATTTATTTAATCCATAGACAAGTATCATAAAAACTACACCATGATCTCTTTTTTGTTTCTATAGCACAATGTGGATAGAAAAACACCTCTGCTAACAAGATTATGCAACATAAGCGGTGAACAGCCAATGTAACAAAGGTTTGTTAAAGACTTTGTAAGTGTGGTGATAACATAAAATCCTGTGTACAACTCAAAAAACCTTCGAAAGTCGGGTTTTTAGTAAATTAGGGACTAGACCCCAGATCCCAAATTGTTAGCTTGGTTCAACTTTACGCCTTGGGGGTCAAATGTCATCAGAAACCTTAAGTCAGGTCTTGGACCATATTGACGCTACAATTCAGGGCGCAACGGCTCATCTTATAGAATTACTTCGGATTCCAAGTATCTCAACAGATCCTGCGCACAAAAATGACTGTGACAGGGCTGCTACTTGGCTAGTCGAAGATTTAAAGAGCATAGGATTTGAAGTTAGCAAAAGACCAACTCCAGGGCATCCTATGGTTGTTGCGCATGCTGGGTCGACTGGGCCGCATGTTATCTTTTACGGCCACTATGATGTACAACCCGTTGATCCTATCGACTTATGGAACCACCCACCGTTTGACCCAGCGATAGAAGACGGCACCAAGGGGGCCATAATTCGGGCACGGGGATCCTCGGATGACAAAGGTCAGTTGATGACTTTCATTGAGGCCTGTCGCGCTTGGAAAACCGTTCACGGTACCTTGCCTGGAAAAATAAGTTTGTTTTTTGAAGGAGAGGAAGAGTCCGGATCTCCGTCCCTTGTTCAATTTATGACGGATAACGCAAAGGAGTTAACAGCGGATATTGCCTTGATTTGTGACACTGGGCTTTTCGACTATGAAACCCCCGCAATTATCACAAGACTGCGCGGTAATTTGGCAGAAGAAATGATGATCACAGGTCCATCTAAAGACTTGCATTCAGGTATGTATGGCGGCGTCGCAATGAACCCTGCGCGCGTTTTATCCAAGATTATTGCAGCCCTGCATGATAGTGATGGTCGCATCACTATACCTAATTTTTATGATGGAGTACCTGAGCTTTCACCAGAAATAGCTGCGCAATGGGATGCTCTGGGCTTTAAAGTCGACAGCTTTCTAGGGGAAGTTGGCCTTTCCGAGTTGGCTGGTGAGCAGGGTTACACAGCGCTCGAGATGATTTGGTCGCGTCCAACTTGCGAGGTCAATGGCATGTGGAGCGGCTACACTGGCGACGGTTTTAAAACGGTTTTACCGAGCCAGGCTTCCGCTAAGGTTTCGTTCCGGCTGGTAGGAAAACAGGACCCTTACAAAATTCGAGAAAGCTTTCGCAATATGGTCGAAGGCCTTTTGCCAAGAGATTGCAGTGTCGAATTCACAGGCCATGGCGCCTCAAGCGGCTCAGAGATGGCGACCAGTAATCCGATATTTGAAGCAGCAAGGACCGCTCTCTCGGATGAGTGGGCCGAGGCGGCAGCCTTCGCCGGATGTGGAGGCTCAATTCCAATAGCTGGACATTTCAAATCAATTTTGGGGATGGATGCAATGCTAATCGGCTTTTCTCGCGATGATGATGCACTTCATAGCCCAAACGAAAAATACGATCTACGTAGCTTCCATAAAGGAATTCGTAGCTGGGCCCGCATTTTGCATCAAATCAACATAAGTTAAATAAAAAAGGCAATTCAAAATCTTCCAAGATCACCAAAAAGACAGGCATCGCATAATGCTTTTTTTCAATCGGCCCAAATACGGCCACCACCCCAGAAAATTGGAAAAAATCTAATATTTTCAGGACAGTGGCGCGGTTGACGGGACTCGAACCCGCGACCCCCGGCGTGACAGGCCGGTACTCTAACCAACTGAGCTACAACCGCTAACTGTGTGTCACTATTAAGGTAAGTTTTCTCTAAGGAAGGTCAGCCACATCGTCAAGCGGCGACTTACTGCTTTTGAAATTTTATTTCAAAAAAGGTTATAACAGAGGCCAGTTTAATAAATAGGCGTAATTTTTCAAATTTTTCATTATACATAATACAATTTAAAAAAATCTTAGACTGATGACCCAATGAAGTGGCCCACAAAAAAAACTATACTAAATAGCTTATAAAGAAACTCTAAATGCGTTATGTATGCGTTCAATAAAACAGAAAGATGCACATTGATATACAACAAGCCTATGACTACATCGCTGAAGCATCTGATTTAGCCGATCTTTTATCCGATCGTCCCGATCAAATCTTTAATCTAGAGACCCAGTTCAAATCATGAACAATTAATGATGTAGTTGGTCATTTATATTTGTTTGATCTTGCGGCTTTAAAAACTCTTGAGGACCCATGGGCAAGAGGTTTATGACGCACTTGGCATCATACGCCCTGCAAAAGACAGCATTCGAAATATTTGTCACTTGGGCGGCGCCTTATGTGGATCGAGTTTTCACAATCGTGGCCTAATAGCCCCATAAAAACAGCCCTATGTCCACCTAAAATCCCCCTCAGGTACGATTTGGGAATGGAACAACTCAGAGGCAGAAAGCTGGGTGTGGGAACGCTCTAGCCTTTGCACAAGTTTTCACACAGGTGCGGAGTATCGATGACACTACACTTAAAGTTAAAGGCGCTGCAGCCCACAAGTGGATGTCCATTACACAATGCTTTGCCAGCACCCTTGAAAACCCACCCATAAAAGGAACAAAACTTGTTCGAAGTTAGCAACATCACCAATGATAGTTTAGATAATACTAATCTCAAATTATTCCCAGCTGCCTCGGATAGTATGTTATGATCTTATTATCGTTAACTATGCTTATGTAGCGTTACTAAATGAAGGACCTCTTTCTTTGAACACCACACCCAAATCACTAAACAAAGACAAATTTAGAGCGCTTGGAGTAAAGCATAACTTTAAAAATTGTATGGGTAATACTACAAAGTGCTATGGCAATTCTGACCAAGACGCTGATTACTATGAGCTTTTTGTGGGTAAAGAACAAGAAGGGATTTTGGAGAACCCTGATAAACTAGGTTGGGCCGAAGTTACTGAATTTTTGAAAAAACAACCGGATGATTGGTCTGAAGTATTTGGTATTAAATCAAAATAAACCTCAGTGAGGCAAAAACTAAAAAACTGCGGTCGGAAACTTAAATTTTTTCTCGATTAAAAAGTTAAAAAAAATAAGCTTATAAATAACTCAAATGATAATTAGCTTAATAATAATTATTATACCGTTATATTTGAAATAGCAGATTTTTAATGGTGGGTCGTGAGAGGCTCGAACTCCTCGACTTTCTAATATAATTAAAGCTTTATGTTAATTAATATACTGATATATATGCATTTTTATACTATTACTTCATTTAATCTTAATCACTTAATCTGTAAAAGTAATGTCTATAGTAATGTCCATAGTACTTGCATTCTGTTTAGATACTTGGCAGTTATTTTTTGTACTTCTTGTACTTCTTAGGCATTAATATCTCATCTGGCGTGTACTGCACAGACGTTGATTTACTAGGTTTAACATTGAAGAACTTGTTGTGTTTATTCAGTCTGTTTAGATACCCAGTAGTTCTAATCTGGGCTTTAGGTAGATCAGCCATACGATCTAAATAGAAAACATAATCTAAGTGTCTCCACGCAACAGCGTCTTGATACATAGGCATGTTCTGTTTGTATTTAGTCACATCCTGCCCTGTGATGGAAACCCAAGCATCTTTCATAGCAGTTGAAAGTTTATCACGTTGGCTAGTTTGAACTATGAAACTGTCGTGGACAGAAAGCACAGGCGTATTACTCAGTAAGAAACGCTTGATTACAAACTCAACAATCTTTCCATCTAAGTTCATTAGCTTCGTACCAGCACCAGTAGCTATCTGATCTGCGATAATGCTGTGCCTTGCTTTGATGCTATCAAGTATTTTACTCAGCACAGGGTTAGTAAAACTGAACTCTTCGTCCAATAAAGAGTAATCAAACTCTGATCTAAATGCTTTAAACAACGAAGCTTCATCACGAGCATTTAACGCTAAAAGAAGTAGTTTCTTAACAATCTCCCTAGCAACTTTACTGTCATCAATTCCAGCAACAGCAATGTCATATGGCCCTACTTGGTTTTCTTTCCAGTAATCCACACCAGCATTGGCGTAGGCTAGAACTGGATGCAGACTTGAGAAGTCTAGCTCACGTGTCTCTTCATCATTAATCAGTATCTTCTTACGGTGATCCTCGCCTATCCGTTGCCAGAAGCCAACTAATGACCTTCCAGAATTTGTAAAAGAAGAGTTATTAAATATACGCCTAGTCCACTTAGACTTGTGAGTAATATGAACATGATGAGGCTTATCAGGGTCTTTACTACCCGCCCTCTTCTCAATCGTTAAAACAGGCGTTTCAGCCTCACCTATATCAATAAAAGTACGTTCTAATAATTCATTGTATTCTTGGACAATCAAACGTTGAGATTGAGTTTCTTCTGTCTCATCATAACCAACAGGTTTAGCCTTAACTTTCTTCTTCCCTTTTATCTTTTCAACAGGTCCATGTAATACGATTACTTCTCTCTCATCTTCATTCCATATCATAAGCTCATGGAAAGCAGCCTTTTCAAACATAGAAACAAGTAAAGGTTCAGCCCATATACGAGAAACAAAACCATGAACGAAGCCCTCTTCAGCTTCCTTACCTTTAACGTAACCAATCAAACCGTTTTCACGTAAAGTATGAACAACACCAATAGTTTTAGCGGAGATATTTAATTCATTGTAACGAGAGTCATTAGTACCAAAACTTTTACTGTAGAAGTCTCGTGTCATAGTAACTGAAACGTTTAAATCAGGATCAGTTATCCAAGCAACATATAAGTCCAATAAAACTAATTTAATATGACGTTTACTAACACTTTTCTTTCCATTCTGACTACTAAAGTAAGCGTCATAGATTAAAGAAACGAAGTCATTTACTTCTTTGTAATTAGACCAAACATGAACATCCAAAACTCTTGAATAGTTTAAATCTCTTGGAGCGTTATTACTAATATTTGTATTTTCTGTAGTCATAATAAAATAATAAATAGAAATAACTTATATCTACAATACTTAAATATTCTTAACTTTATCTTAACTCTATTCCATTACCCAGACTTTTCCATATCTAAGTTTTAAAGATAGTATAAATACTTATATAAAGCAGTTAGTTAAGGAGACTAAGCCCTTAACAAAGGTCCTGTTTTAGTGTATAACTTATCCATATTAAAAGGCTACTCAGAGCTACAGCTTTGACCCCTTTTCACCCCCCATAAAATTAGAAAGGTACTCATATTATGGACTCAGAATCTAATCAAAAGTTCTCACATTACCTCGTAATGAAAAGAACTAATCCAAACCAATACTGGACTAAAAGAACACACGAACAAATGACCAAAGCCTACAAGCATCAGGGCAAAGCGTTCTTCGATATATACAATAGGGAGCTTAATCCGTGAACATATTCTCATTATTACAAAAGGCAGAAAAACGGCTGCGAACAAATGATCCACTTTACCATGATCAAGCTGACACACTGTTAGGAGTATTACGATCATTTGGGATTCTGCCTTACAAACGATCAAGTCTAAATGGAAGTCTGCATAAACTGGTAGCAGCGACTATCGTGGAGGCATTTGATGCAGATACCACTTTAGACATTGGAACACGCAGAGCAGGAACATTTCATCGTTACGGTTTTAGTACAAAGATAATCTCATACTATGACAAGATGGTATCTGAAGGATTACTCGTATCACGCACTGGTAAAGCTTCTGGAGCATTAGTTATTGGTGAACTAATTGATGCCTTACCTAGACGATGCAAAACACGCACTAGTGTAATAATATTTTAAACGTAAATAGTTGTAAACAATTACAATAAAAATGTAGTTGAAACAATACCCTAACTATACTTCACACTCCGTCAACACGCTGGTTTTTATAGTAACAGATACTGTTAAACCTCAGTTGCTGACTTTCCAAAAAGTACAATGACAAAACTCTTGGAAACTGTGTGAGATCAAACCGCCCTATAGATAAAAAAGGAATTAAATATGGCAGGATTAATGAATCAGACCAACACCAAAAGTGAATTACTCACGGCAATTAGAACAGCTTTTGGCCCACCATCAGGTGGAGCACAGAGCCTACAGCAACGCATTGAAGCACTGACACAGAGCCAACTGCAAACGGTACTCACGTATGCTCAACTAGTAAAAATGGCTCAGAGTTATAGCTTTGGTAATGCTCAAACATACAAGCAGCTAGTGGACAGCATGTATCCTAATATGCAGTTCAGTCTACGGAGCATCGTAGCAGACCTCTTACAGGATGCAGAGCCAATAGAAGTAGTTTCACCAGTAGAGCCAGAGCCTACGCCACGTGAACTATCAAAGGAGTTCTATGATAATCTCACACCGCTGCCAGCACTTAAGCCAGCCAAGCGTTACCCTGAGACAGACGCAGAGATCTCAGAATTACTTACTAATTTAATGAGGGAGGCTTACGGTGATGAACGGAACCGACAAAGCCAGTGTTGGACTAAAGCCAAAAGCAAATGCTCCATTCAAAGATAAGGCGGCATTCCTAGCAGCTATGAACACCAGTGGCGAAGGAAGTTGCATGCCGATCTGTGGAATCTCACACAAGATAATCTTAGCTCAGGCGGCTTTAGAAAGTTCATGGGGTAAAGCTGCTTCAGGTTCCAACAACCTAATGGGTATCAAGAGTCATGGCTTAGCTGGTGGTAAGGCTGTCGCTACAACGGAGGTCATAGACGGTAAAACCGTAAAACTTACTGACAACTTCCGTCAATATAATAGTCCAGAAGATAGCATCAGGGGATATGGTAGTTTTCTAAAGAGCAATAAACGCTACCGTCACTTTCTCAATGCTGGAGCAGATAACGAGGACGCTCAACTTACTGCTTTGCAACAAAGCGGATATGCTACCGACCCTAAGTACGCTCAGAAGCTAAAGTCTATTATCAAGGGTTTGCCTAGCGGTGATGACGCATGATCCACACATCAATAACCCTTCCAGAGCATCACGCAGACTATCCCAAACTTTGGCAATCCACATGTAAGAAGTTTCGTATCATCCGTTGCTGTGATGACATCCAATATATCTTTCAAAGTTTCCGTAAACCTAAATGGAGATCACTGAGTTTTCACATGTACTACGAAAGTTTACTATACCGCTGGCATAGTATGCCCGAACTACCTGCAGAGCCTCCATATAAGGTGGTCTGTAGAGGGGTTTCACGTTCTCTGGACCTTGTGGTGAGGGTCTAGCACAGGAGGGGGAAATGATTATTGAGATGACTGCCAAGGACATTGAGGAGCAGCCAGAGATGTCATCTGATGAGATTATCAAAGGCGAAGTAGAATGCTCACAGTGGCAGGAAAGGGATGACATATGGTGGGCGAGTAGGTAAGTTTGCTCAACAAGCTGCTTGAAGTAGGTAGAGTGTGTATCGGACTTTGAGCTGAACTATTGAATGGTATTGAGTAGCGTTGAACTGCTATGAACGGATTGAAAATATCAGATGACTAAACCTATAACAACAAATCGTCTTCACGGTTTAGACCTTGCTCGTTTTTTGGCGTATGTTGGAATGGTTATCGTTAATTTTAGTGTGGTGATGGGTGCTGACGATGCTGGTGGATTGTTTGGCTCAATGATTACTTCTTTTCAAGGGCGTGCGGCAGCGACTTTCGTTGTTCTTGCGGGTGTAGGATTAGGGTTATCTCTGGCTCCAAAATCTAGCAATGACTCAACGACATTTTTGACTAAAGGCGTTTGGCTAACGACTAAGCGTGCTGGCTTTTTATTGGTTGCTGGTTTGCTCAATATGTTAGTGTTTAGTGCTGATATTCTTCACTACTACTCTTTCTATTTCTTTTTTGGTGCCTTGTTGGCATCTAACTCAAAGACTAAGTTGATTGGTTTCATTGTGCTGCTTAATGTTGTTAGCGTATTTTTACTGCTAACTTTAGATTTTGATAAGGGGTGGGATTACAGCACTTTAGAGTATGCTGGGTTTTGGACGCCTGAAGGCTTTATAAGAAACCTTTTCTTTAATGGCTGGCATCCAGTTATTCCTTGGCTTGGTTTTCTGCTATACGGAATAATTATCAGTAGGATAAATCTACACAGCAGGGTTTCGCAAAAGCGATTGATAATTTGGGGATTACTAGTGTTTGTACTGACTGAAATGTTAAGCAAATTAATGTTGCGACTAGCTAGCGATGAACTTACGCAAATATTATTTGCTACTGATTCAATACCTGCGATGCCGCTTTATAGTCTCGCTGGTATGAGTGTGGCAAGTGTAATAGTTGGTATATGTTTGATGTTTGGTGATAGGTTCGCAAACAGCAGAATGCTGAGATTATTAGGCGCCCCAGGAAAGCAAACATTAACGCTTTATATTGCTCACATATTAATAGGTATGAGTATATTGGATGAATTGGGTATGATTGGCGTGGCTCAACCTCCTGCTCTTGTGTTGGCAGTGGCATTGTCCTTTGTCGCAGTAATGTTGATTTATGCGAATATATGGCAAGCCTATTTCAAGCGAGGACCTTTGGAGGCATTAATGAGGAAGGTGACTGGCTAGTGACTTCCCTGTACGTTTCTGTTCGCTCTCTTGCTTGATACAAACGAACAGAAACCTCAACGTAATAAGGGATGATGGTGGCTTCTTGGGCTTTGCAGCTTTGATTGCATCCTTAGGGCTGAGTGTAGCTTGGCTCGGACTATTCAAGGCAAGACTGGGGCAAAGCATAGAGCTATTCTTGCATCATTCTTGATACTATCATCACTTGGTCAGGTGGAACTACAAGCCAAGACACTACAGGCTTCAGCTTCTTCCCTGCGTCTGGTGCGTTAACTATCAAAGCAGTTAGAGCTAAGCTAGTTCAAGCAAGCTATCTGACTGAGTTTGACGAAATGTAATGTCCTCAGTAGCTCAGTTTGAAAGAGAAATGATGCTGGAACGCCAACGGGAAGGTATTGCTAAGGCTAAGTCTGAAGGGAAATACAAAGGTAGAAAGCCAACTGCACGTGCCAAGACTGACATGGTTAAGCTTGCGTTGGCTCAAGGAGTAAGCAAGGCTCAGGTGTGTCGGGATTTAGATATTAGTAAGACTAGTTTGTATCGCATCATTGGTGAGTTGAAGGGGTAGAAAACTATTTGCAAAAGCATAGCAATCTAGCTGAACGGATGCGCTATAAGATTGGGGTGGAGCCATTACGCAATGTATTGGGTTTCATTTATCAAGGGTATTGCTCTGACTTGTTTGGTTCTCTGGCTGATGTGCTGAGTGAGAGCAAACACCGCGGTGACCAAAGGAGATAAACGCACTGTTTGGTATGTTTAAGAAAAAGGCTGGCAAGCGAAGATGATAGCTTCGGCTCGAATGGTGAAATTTTATCTAATGGTCCTCACTTCAAGTGGAATCTTGTCGCTATTTCCGGATTGGTCGTAGCGATTATAGGTTTGAATTTATGGCTTATTCCTGTTTACGGATTAGATGGTGCTGGATTTACTTTGGTTATAGCCTATGCAATTTTCAACACCACCAAGGCCATTTATTTATGGCATAAAGAGCGCATTCAACCTTTTGGCACTGCGCAATACAGAATATGTACCAAATGTGTCCACGACGATTTATTATTTGATTAATACTTTGGTAATATAGTCATGGCAGTTAATGGGTTTTTCTTCAGAAATTCTGCAAACTCTGAATAGAATGCGTCAGATGACTTCTGAAAAGATTTCTGAAATGCCCCTTCCCAACCTAAACTCTCTAAATTCGGATAAAATGTTTTTAGCAAAATATCTGGATTAGTTTGATCTATCAGGTATGCAATTGCCCAAGCTCCACCGTCGTAGAAAAAATTCCTACATGGCCCATCGTAGTTAGTATTCGCCATCTGCGATATGCAATCATTTTGATAATTGTCTTTTTTTGCTTGTTCAAACTTTCGTTTCATTGCTTTTTTGAAATCATATTTGTTACGGCCATTATTAATCCGTTTTAGTTTTTTCTCAGAAACTAATTTGGTATGCGTGGCAGAAGCCATATACTCTGCACCTCCTTCCATGAACCAAACAGGACCTAGCAGCACATTTCTTGCAAATTTTATAGACCGGACGTGAGCGTGTTGAATTGCATGAAAATACTCATGCATTATAACTTTTTGATCATCAGCCCCAGAATTACCCAATTTATTTTCAAGACCAAGTGGAAGAGAACTTGAGAAATTATGTATGCCCCAATCAAAACCGCCATTATGTCCAGCATCCATACGTGAGTTTCTGCTTGAAAGCGCATTCGCTCCAATTTCCCAGTAGGACATGAGATTATGGTTACTTGCAATTTGAGTATGACGACTAAAGCAAGATCTATAATACAGGTCTTTTCTCTCAGCTCGACGCTTACAGTATTTCTCAATTAATTTTGTTGCTGCAGCTTTATCTGCTCCCATAACCCAATACTCTACTGGACCATAATTCCCCCACTCAGCAGCCGCAGCGTCTAAAGTGGCCTCAATTGTTGACTTTGTGCTGGCTCTTAGGTCACTGGCAACAAATACTTCAGCTGGGCATTTAATAGGTTTGCTCCACGTCGAAGCCAATTTGCCACCATTGCGTTTGTGAGGTTTAGCTGAACATCGTTTTATGTTTATGCCCAAAAGCTTAAACTCATTACTATCTAATAATCCATCAAATTTAAGTCCTTTGGTAGATAGATATTCAATCACCGCATTTTTAGTACTGTTACCCCAAATACCATCAGCAGCTCCTGCATTAAAACCCAGTTCATTTAGTTTCTTTTGAGTGGCGAGGACATTGTCAGAGGCTAGAATTATTGAAGGTATCAAAAAAGTTATAATCAAAACAATGATTGAAACTAGGTGATTAACTTTAGTGATCATAATGACTTACCTCAATTTAAGTTTGTAGGAATATTTCTACAAAAAAGTCCAATAAAAAAGCTAACGTAGGTTTTCACTACCTAGAAAAGATATGTCTAGCTTTGAAATAGCCTCAAACCATTGCTTGAAACCACCCCCACCATAGTTGCTACGACTAGCCGTTTTATTCTCTCCATGACCTGTAATGGCATCATGCACTTCCTCGTTAACGCCTAGATCACGCATCATAACCTTAAACGTTCTACGAAAACTCCTGATAGATTTTATATGGGTGTGGAACAAGCTCATGCAGTGTTGGGTTCACTACGTAATTAATATCCGTTGAACACCTGCCTACATCGTCTTTAACGTAATCAAACAGCCTACCAGTAGATTTCTCTGGCAATACTAGGTCAGGATGCAACGGCACTTGGCGTTTAGATGACAAATTCTTTACCTGCACCTGCTCCGTTTCAGTATCTAATGTAGTGAAGAACCTGATGCCTTTATGTTCTGTGTCGTTAAACCTTTCCCATGTCATGTTCCCCGCCTCTGATGGGCGCATACCTGTTGTGGCAAGTATAGACAGCAACAACCTTTCCTGTGGCTTCCAATCATATGTGAAAATAGTTCTTAGTTCTTCCATACTATATGGGTATGTTTCCTTTGGCTTCTCTCCATAATTCCTAAGATCAAGATCACGAAATGGGTTTATATTAATATAGCCCATCTCAACGCAGAATTTTAAAAGGTTCTGCACCCCCCACAAATAGTCCTTTAATGTCTTGTTTGACCTATCTGGATGTTCTTCCAATACATTACGGATGTATTCGTATCCGTGTTTGGGTTTGATCTCATCAAGCTCCATATCACCCATTACATTTACAAACTGTTTAGCCCATCTCGTCAGCTTACGCTGAGTGTCTAAACTATCCTGTTTAAGACGCATATCTGCAAGGTAGTCTTCCATTACCGAACTGACTGTTACTACGCCTTTTGGGACCACACGTGCTGGGCGGCTAATAGACTCAAACTTTTTAGTTATTTCTGGGCTGCGGGTTATATGTAAGTCAGGCACTATCTTACCATCCGCTAGTATCATGGCATCGTGTGGCCCCTGTACAAATGGTTCTATTCTTGGCTCAGGTAGCCCCTGCTCTCTTGCAGCCGTAATAAGCAAGTCTGACCAAAAGTTATGGACTATTTCTGTTCTATAACGCCCAGCATACCCTCTTTGTTTTGGTGTATATTGAGAACCCATTTGTGCAGCTTTAGTTTTGGCTACGACAACCTCCAGTTTGTTAGGTTTCCCTGTCTCAGCCGTAAGTAACTTGGAAAAGTGGGTTCCTAATGCAGTGAGGGTTGCTAGTGTATTTAACTCTTCTTTAGTACCAGCGTTCATTACCTGATCAGAATAAACATCACAGTAATTCTTGAAGTTTAGTAGCTGCTGATAATTAGTGGAAGGTTTCAGATCAGGAATGTCCTTATGCTTAAACTCTGTAGCCAACCCATAAATAGTAGCCAAAGCAAATGCTGTCTGTAGTTGTATTATGTTTTGCAGCAGCGTCATCTCTTGCCGCATCAAACTTATCATATATCTGCTGAGCAAGGTCATGTTGCTTTCGCTGTGCCGCCTTAAGGTCAGTTGTACCAGTAGATAATTTTATGTCTCTCCTATTACTAAAGAGATGCCGCATGTGGGCAGGAACACTGATTGTCACATACCACTTACCTTTGACCATTCTCACACTTGATGCAGGATACTGATAATAAGGATTATTGGCGTTTCTGAACATAGTTATTACGATAGGTATTACCTAAAGTAATGTCCATAGTACTGTCCAATAGCACTATAAAGACTAGTAAATTAAGGATATCAGTGTAATATATGGGAATATAATGGTGGGTCGTGAGAGGCTCGAACTCCCGACATCTTCGGTGTAAACGAAGCGCTCTACCAACTGAGCTAACGACCCGGTGCTGGCGATATAATTCGGGTTACGGGGTGGATGCAAGTGCTTTTTTAGGCTTTTTCAAACCAGAGTATGTTTCAGTTGTTTAACACGGTAGATTACCCCCTGCCCACCAGGTAATTCCCAGACGTTAGCAACTGATTTTTTCATTGCGTTCAGACGCAAACAACGCGAAATAACACCATGCGTGACAAGGATCGATGGTCCTTCCAAGCGCTTTAAAAACTTCGCACATCGGTTATAAAGGCCATTTAGCCCCTCCCCAGACGGTAAGCTATTATAGAGAACCTCATGCGTTAAATCAGTAGCCTGCACCCCTATTTCACTAGCAATTTCTTCTCTGTATCGACCAGACCAGGCACCCAAATCAATTTCGGTGAGGTCAGGTGACGTCTCCGTAACTAATCCCAGCCCATCTAAAGCGATACGTGCTGTATGTTGCGCACGTAGGTGCGGACTACAAAACACACGAAAACCAGAAAGATCACAGGTTTTTAGGGTTTTATTTTGAATTTGGGCTTGCCTTAATCCCAGTCTGGTCAAAGGACTATCAAAATTTCCCTGCAATCGACCTTTCACATTCCATTCGGTTTGCCCGTGACGTAGTACAAGAATTTCAGGAATACTTAGCTGTAGTTTTGAACAAGTCATTCAATTACACACCTACTATTTTTGCTCTATTCGAACATAGAACACATTTTATCAGGAATACTAATTTATCATTCCAAAAAAAACAGAGCGCCTGCACATTGAAGTGCAGGCGAAACGCTATTTTTTAATGTGCGGTGGCGCCTACGATGAGGCCCTGCTTTGCAGCCAGCGCAGCCGCGGCCGCTTCCTCAGCAACCTCATCCCACTCTATAGCTTCAGGGGCAGCAATCAAAGCGTGCTTAAGCACTTCCGAAACATGACTGACGGGGATGATTTCCAACCCATTCAAAACACTGTTCGGTAGGTCACGCAGATCTTTTTCATTTTCTTTAGGAATAAGGACCGTTTTAATCCCACCACGTAAAGCTGCTAGTAGCTTTTCTTTCAATCCACCAATGGGTAGAGCATTTCCACGCAACGTAACTTCTCCTGTCATAGCAAGATCTTTTCGCACAGGAATATTGGTAAGCACTGACACGATCGACGTCACCATCGCCAATCCAGCCGAAGGTCCATCTTTTGGTGTTGCTCCTTCAGGTACGTGAACATGTATGTCCATTTTGTCAAAACGAGGCGGCTTAACTCCTATAGAAGGAGAGATCGACCGCACATAGGAGTTAGCAGCGTCAATACTTTCCTTCATGACATCGCCTAACGTGCCTGTAGTTTTCATGCGACCTTTACCTGGAAGCCGCAACGCCTCTATGTGTAGCAAATCGCCGCCAACACTAGTATAGGCTAGGCCTGTGACTACTCCGATTTGGTGATCATCTTCCGCCAGACCGTATCTGTATTTGGGAACACCCAGAAAATCATCAAGGTTTTCGAGATTCACATCGATAGATTTTACTTCTTTTTTTACGATTTTGGTAACAGCTTTTCGCGCCACCTTACTAATTTCTCGCTCTAAATTACGAACTCCAGCCTCACGCGTATACGTCCGGATCATCTCTTGCACTGCTTCAGGTGCAAGTGAAAACTCATCTGCTTTCAAGCCATGATTGGCGACCTGTTTTGGCACCAAGTGACGATGAGCAATTTCAGCTTTCTCTTCTTCCGTATACCCAGCCAATGGAATAATTTCCATCCGATCGAGTAAAGGACCAGGCATGTTGTAGGTGTTAGAGGTGGTGAGAAACATCACATCAGATAGGTCATATTCAACTTCCAAATAGTGATCTGTGAACGTTGAGTTTTGCTCTGGATCTAAAACTTCAAGCATGGCCGATGCTGGATCACCACGGAAATCTTGCCCCATTTTATCAATTTCATCAAGTAAAATAAGAGGATTAGTAGTTTTAGCTTTTTTCAATGCCTGGATGATCTTGCCCGGCATAGACCCAATGTAGGTACGACGGTGCCCACGAATTTCGCTTTCATCACGCACCCCGCCAAGCGAAATCCTAATAAATTCGCGACCTGTTGCTTTTGCCACGGATTTACCCAGTGAAGTTTTGCCCACGCCTGGAGGGCCAACCAAACACATGATAGGTCCTTTAAGCTTTCGCGAGCGCTGACCCACAGCCAAATACTCTACAATGCGTTCTTTGACCTTTTCCAATCCATAATGATCATCGTCCAAGGTTTTTTGAGCCTTATTAAGATCTTTCTTGACCTTACTGCGTATCCCCCACGGGATGGATAACATCCAATCAAGGTAGTTTCGCACCACTGTTGCCTCAGCAGACATTGGGGACATATTCTTGAGCTTTTTCAATTCAGCATCAGCTTTTTCTTGTGCCTCTTTGCTAAATTTTGTTTCTGCAATTCTGGCTTCAAGTTCAGCCAATTCACCCTCACCCTCTTCACCGTCCCCTAATTCTTTTTGAATGGCTTTCATTTGCTCATTCAAATAATACTCACGTTGGGTTTTCTCCATTTGAGATTTGACCCGTGTTTTGATTTTGCGTTCTACTTTCATTACAGAGACTTCACCCTGCATTAGTCCGTAAACCAGCTCGAGGCGTTCTGTGATAGAGAGGGTCTCTAAAAGCTCTTGTTTCTGTTTGACTTCAATTCCAAGGTGACCTGCGGCTAGGTCAGCGAGTTTCGATGCGCTTCGGGTTTCGCTGATCGACGCCAAAGCTTCCTCTGGGACGTTCTTTTTTATTTTTGCATAATTTTCAAAGCCGGATGAAACTGATCGAACCAGTGCCTCAACGGTTTCAGCGTCGCCCTCGATCACATCCAAAATAGAGGCTTTCGCCTCAAAAAATGCTTCGTTTTCGATAAACTCGTCGATTCTTACACGAGCTCGCCCCTCTACTAGAACCTTTACTGTTCCATCGGGGAGTTTCAGAAGCTGCAGAACATTAGCCAACACGCCCACACTGAAGATCCCGTCTGACGTTGGATCATCCTCACCAGGATCGCGCTGCGACGACAGCAAAATTTGCTTATCTTCATTCATTACCTGCTCAAGGGCACGCACAGATTTATCGCGGCCAACAAAAAGTGGTACAATCATGTGGGGAAAAACTACAATGTCGCGCAGAGGCAACACTGGATAGCTCGCAGATAGCTTTAAAGTCATTCTAATTCCTTATTATGGCAAGCCGAGGCTAAACCCCGTTATCGGCAATTCTACCGGCCCTTTCATACACATCATTTGGGGCAGTGCTGTTTGGTTTTCAAGGCCTGTGTTAATTTGCATTCAGTTTTATAAAGTTGCAAGCTTTGTAGACGTCTCAAAATTGCTAGTATAAGTTTAACCAAGGTGTAACAGATTTGTTAATTAAATATGTAAACAGCAATGAGTTTCCCACTCCTCAAGCAAGACAAGAAATACTATTAATACCAATAATTTTAGCTCTTTCTTTGGCACTTTTAGGATGCACTCCCAAGTTGCCCCTATTTCCTTTAACTATTGACGCGACCAATCCGAACGCGACGCATCAAAAAACAATAAGCCGATTTGATACAATCGAATTTCGCAGCTTTGTTAATGGTACGAACCATGAAATCAAAGGGCTAAGATGCACGGTCACGACACCAGACGGAGCAGTTTTGGTCGAGTTCAATCCGCCAGCTATGGTGAGATTTCCAATATTTAAGGGTCAAACCACCATAATTGATGGAAAATGCACGTCAGTGCTTACGGGCCAATTCAGAACCGCAGAATTCCAAATCAAACCGAAAAACCTAAGCTCTCCAAAAAACGAAGGTATAACGCTCAGCCTTGGTAAATATGGCAGAAGCGTAACCGGCGTTTTTAGTATCCGAGATAGGACTCAAGATCTATTCAAATACCCCACTCGTGTTCAAATTTTGGCGCGGTAAACAGCACTAATTATAACTGTTCGATGTCGCCTATTTTTTTTTGGCTATGAAAACTTGCTTCAAAATCAGCAAATGAATTAACCTCAATCGCATCCCGCATATTCTGCATAAGGTCCTGAAAGTAATGTAAGTTATGCCAGGTCAGCAACATTGAACTAATTATTTCTTGGCTTCTAAACACATGGTGCAGATAGGCACGGGAATAGTTACTACACGTTGGGCAGTTGCAAGTGTCATCCAATGGTCGCGGATCATCTTGGTGTCGTGCATTTTTAATGTTCACTACACCGCGATTAGTGAACACCTGGCCTGTGCGACCAGACCTGCTTGGAAGAACACAGTCCATCATGTCAATTCCACGCGCAACGGCACCCACAATATCATCAGGCTTGCCAACTCCCATCAGATAACGTGGTTTGTCTTTTGGCAATTGATCCGGGGCAAAGTTTAGGACTTCAAACATAGCCTTTTGACCTTCGCCGACAGCTAAACCGCCAACAGCATAACCTTGAAATCCAATTTTACAGAGCTTTTCAGCGCTCTCAGCACGTAATTCTTTATCCAACCCACCCTGCTGAATTCCAAACAAGGCGTGACCCGGCCGGTCTCCAAAAGCACTATGAGACCTTTCAGCCCATCGCATTGACATCCGCATGCTGGAAGCGATTTGAGTTGGCGAAGCGGGAAGCGCAGGACATTCATCAAAACACATAACAATATCGCTTCCGAGCAATTTTTGAATATGTATTGATCGCTCAGGTGTCAAATGATGTTTTGAGCCATCAATATGGGATTTAAATGTAACACCGTCTTCGCTCATCTTGACGTAAACCTGACAGCTCATAACTTGAAACCCACCAGAATCGGTTAAGATTGGGCGTTCCCAATTCATAAACTTGTGCAAGCCACCAAAGCGTCAATCCGGTCGGCAGTCTGGGCGCAGCATTAGGTGATAGTATTACCCAAAATGATTGTGCACCCGTTTGCGCGCACAGCTTCCGGTGTCATTGCTTTTACCGTAGCCTGCAGTGCCAACCGGCATGAACGCTGGAGTGCGAATTTCGCCTCGCGGAGTGCTAATTGTGCCACGACGCGCCTTGCCAGAAATCGCATCGAGCTGAAAAGAGAATTGCTGTTTCATTGATCCCACATGCGCGAAGAAAACCGTAGTATCAAGTCGATGAGGCGATTTTTGTTAAATGAAATTCAAAATTTAAACGGATATTTGAGAATTGGGAGGGTTAGGAGAAACAAAAAGATTAGCACATGAACATTAAAAAGCTGCATACAAAGCGCTTTTAAAACTTCAACCAAAACTGATCCACAGTATTAAAATCTGTTCAATCAAAAGGTGACCTTTACCCCACCGACTTGCAGGACTATGTCTTATAGAAAGACTCAAGGATTAGACAATGTCGGATGAAGCTCCAGTAGAAGGCACACCAATGATTGCGCCTTCCAGTACAAACCACCCTCTGTACGAAAGTATCGTGGATGGGATCCGCACCGTTTATGATCCCGAAATTCCAGTAAACATTTACGACTTGGGTTTGATTTATACCATTGAGATCAACGAGGAATCAGAAGTTCTTGTTATTATGACGCTTACCGCTCCTGGGTGCCCGGTTGCGGGGGAAATGCCAGGGTGGGTTGCGGAGGCAATTGAGCCAATGCCGGGGGTCAAACAAGTCGCTGTTGAGTTAACATGGGAGCCGCCCTGGGGCATGGACATGATGTCAGATGAAGCACGTCTGGAGCTTGGCTTTATGTGAAATACAAGCGGTTAATAGTGTTATTTGTACACAGTTCCCCGCCTCTTGCACCAAACCAATTAGATGCTTAGATTGAGACTATAGCGCAAAGGATCCACGATGTTTGGCATTCCGGGTAAACAAGCAGTCACTTTGACAACAGCCGCGGCGCGGCAAATAATCAAGTTGATGGAAAAAGATAACCACCAAGGTCTGCGCATCGGCCTCAAGAAAGGTGGATGCGCTGGTATGGAATATACCATGGAGTTTGTTGATGAAATTGCACCTAATGATGAAGTGATAGAAACAGAAGGTGCGCGTATCATGATCGCTCCAATGGCTCAGATGTTTCTTTTTGGCACAGAAATTGATTACGAAGTCAGTCTGTTGGAATCCGGCTTCAAATTCAGTAACCCAAATGTGGTTGACGCTTGCGGGTGCGGCGAAAGTATCAAATTTGATGAATCTCTTTTTGTTAAATCATGAGCGTAGTCCCCTGATACGATTAAAATTTAACAGTAATCGCTCCTTATAGCTCAAACTAACTTTTTTAAGCAAAATTTTGATTTATAAATCGTTGCATTTAGCACGGCCTTAATTGCTATTAGGGTCTCTGGTATTCACATCTTGAAAGTAAACGTTGATTTGCAAGATGGTTTTGGAGTCAACCAATATTTAAATGCAAAGTGTATGACTGGACTGTTCTGTTCTGTTGAACCTTGCGAGATGGTTCGATAGACATTTATAGATGCAATAAGATTTGCCAGCTAAAAACTTATTAAAATAAATAAACTAAACACAAACACTTTAGGCAAGGACACAATATGCCCGCTAAAATTGTCGCAGGAAACTGGAAAATGAATGGTCTGCACGGCTCATTAAACGAGCTAATAGCTATATCTATTGCCGCAAAGAATTTAAATTGTACGACAGTTATCTGTCCCCCAGCAACTTTGGTCTGGGCCGCTGCGCAAACCCAAGATATAATTTCAGTTGGGGGACAAGACTGTCACGATAAAGCTATCGGTGCTTATACTGGCGAAATTTCTGCAGGTATGTTGGCAGATTCTGGCGCAAAATATGTTATTGTAGGCCACTCTGAACGCCGTAGCGAATATGGTGAAACTAACTCATTGGTAAAGCGTAAGGCCACAATTGCACAAGCATCCGATTTAACTCCGATCATCTGTGTTGGCGAAACCTTAGATGAGCGTAAGGCGGGTCGCGCAATTGAAATTGTTTTACGCGATCTCACTGCATCAGTACCAGGAGTTTCGGACTTTATAGTAGCTTATGAACCCATCTGGGCCATTGGAACGGGCTTGATACCAAGCATCCATGACATCACAGAGATCCATGATGCATTACGCAACTTACTAACAGATCGCTTTAACCTCGCGGGAGAGAAAATATCTTTGCTGTATGGTGGCTCTGTAAAAAGTTCAAACGCAACAGAGATATTCGCTTGCATTAATGTCAACGGAGCCCTCGTCGGTGGCGCAAGCCTAACGGCCAGGGATTTTATCCCTATTATGCATTCGTTATCAAATAGTTAAAAAACTATATTCATCATAACCATTGACACTACTAAGAATAAGACGGTCATGATAGAACCACATCTCATGAAATCAATCACTCGATAGCCCCCTGGCCCCATGATAAGAGCGTTGACCTGATGTGTTGGGATGAAAAATGAGTTCGAGGTTGAAATTGCAACCGTAAGTGCAAAGATAGCTGGGTTGCCACCAGCGGCAACCGCAATTGAGATGGCCAATGGAACCAACAACACCGTGGCTCCAACGTTTGACATGACTAATGTGAAGATTGTAGCCAAGACCGCAACGCATACCTGTAATGACCAAATCGGCCAACCATCCAATAGGATCAAGACCTGCTGCGCGATCCATGAAGCTGTACCTGTGGCTTGAACTGCTATCCCTAAAGGAATTAGGCTCGCTAGAAGAAATACAGTATTCCAGCCTATGGCTGCGTAAGCCTCATCGACAGACAAAACGCGCGTCACAATCATGCCGCAAGCCCCAGTCAGTAAGCAAAGCGAAAGCCTCACATCCGAGAATAAGATCATACCAATCGCAATCCCGAAGAATACCAAAGCCCATCCAACTTTTTGCGGCCGAACCTCTCCTCTCGGATATCCAGACGTAACAATAACATAGTCCCTGTTTTCACTGAGGCGTGTTAGAGATACCCATTTAGTGTGAACGACCAGAGTATCTCCAGCTAGCAAGGGGACGTCCGTGAGTTGTGTCGCAGCATGCTCGGGGGTTTCAACATGGCTTAATGTTTCTTCGCCTCGGTGTATTGCTAACAATGATAAGCCGTGGGCAGCACGGTAGCGCACTTCTCCTGGAGTTTTGCCAATAACCGATGATCCAGGCGGGACAACAATTTCAGCCACACCGGCTTGTGTAGTCGCAAAGTCATCTGAAAAGTTCTGAAGGCTTGGCAGGATCTCCAAGCCATAATCGTCTGTAAATTCTTGAACAATCCTTTTTAGCCCCAAAATCGCTAATCTGCAGGGGGCCTCAATTTTTGTAGAAGCCATTGGCGCTACCGTGCGTTTACCGCGATAATCTGTACCTATTATGTAGATATGGTGAGCATCCATAACGTTTGCCAGAGAATGACCAATCAAAATACTGCCGGCAGGTACGCTAATTTCAAAAATATCCGCTTTAAGTCCGTAAGTACTTTTAACAAAATTACGCATGGATTGCGCAGATACACCTGAATCGTTGCTTGCTTTATTAGGCAATACCCAACTGCCAAATATTACAAAGTATAAAATACCAGTGATAACCAAACAAAAACCAATTGGTGTGACATCAAAAAGACCAAAAGGTTGCATCTGTTGCTGGTTAGGCAGTCCAGAATTTGCGACTCCGATGAGATCGTTCAATAAAATAAGAGGAGAGGACCCAACCATGGTAATCGTTCCCCCCAAAATCGCACAAAAACCCATCGGCATCAGCAATCGGGACATAGGCAATTCTGTGCGAACTGAAATTCGGCTCACCACCGGCAAAAACAACGCCGCGGCTCCAACATTTTGCATGAAAGACGAAATAATTCCAACCGAACCGGCAATAATAGGTATGATTTTTTTTTCCGTATTACCACCAACCTTTAATATATACCCAGCAATGATCGACATTAATCCAGTCTTATCAAGGCCCGCTCCAATTATCATGACCGCAATAATTGAAATCACCGCATTGGAAGCAAACCCATCAAACAAACGGGATGTATCTGCAAGATTGGAAAGGCCCGGAATTTGACTAAGAAGCCCGAGGGATACCATAGTGATAATGGCCGTCAAATCGATACGAAATACCTCTGTCACGAACAACATTACAGTAACTGCTAGCACTACTAATACTACACTCATTTCAGTGTTCAGCGCTATCAATTCCATAGTTAAGTCCTTATTTTGCAAAAGGTTATCTCAGCATGATGACCGCAACCTTAGTTTTTTCTATTAATTAATTAATTCTTGCCCCATCGTAGCATGCGGCAAAACCGTAGAAATCCAAGATATATAGATTACAAGTATAAGGAAAAAATATAAATTGAAATATACGACTTAAAATTGGCTCTTGTTAGAGCCTCATAAAATCAGCACTATTCGATAATGCATATATTTAATCAATCCATCCGTGATCAAAATTTTGTCCAAGATCCCTACCCTTTCTACGATCGTGCGCGCAATTTGGCGGATGTTGTTTGGTGGGAAGATTTTAAGATGCCCGCCGCAATGAGTCATCGCGCAGTGCGTATGCTTTTGTCCAGTCGTGACTTAGGTCGTGAGCCTTTAAAAACGCCTGTTTGTCCAGCGCACATTGCCGAATGGCAAGCAAATGAAACAAACTCGATGTTGGAATTGGAACCCCCTCGTCACAACCGACTTCGTGGATTGGTTCTACGGGCTTTTACCGGCCGTAAAGTCGCGGCGACCGAACCACAAACAACAGCATTATGTCACAGTTTAATAGATCAGTTTCCATCCCAACCTTTTAATATCTTAAATGCTTTTGCAAGACCCCTACCTGTGAATGTCATAGCCTCTCTTTTAGGAGTACCTAATGATCGATGTGATGATCTTTTAATGTGGTCAAATGCAATGGTGGCTATGTACCAATCTGGGCGTACCAAACAAACCGAGATTGAAGCAAACACGTCCACTATCGAGTTCACTGAGTTTTTGGAAAGCTATATTTCACATCGCCGTATGAATCCCAAAACCGACCTACTTTCAGATTTAATTGCAGCGGAGGAAGAAGGTGAAAAACTTACTGGTGCCGAGCTAATATCTACATGTATCCTATTGCTGAATGCGGGTCATGAGGCCACAGTTCATACAATTGGAAATGCACTCAAGACTTTACTGCCAACACGCCATCGTGACGTAACCACAGATCTGATTGAAGAGGTTCTGCGTTTTGATCCTCCTCTGCATGTTTTCACCCGTTTTGCGTATAAGGACATTGATTGCTTCGGAACCAAGATTAAAAAGGGCCAAGAAGTGGCGTGCGTTCTCGCAGCAGCAAACCGAGACCCCGCGTTTGTAGAAAACCCCAATATCTTCGATCCTCTGCGCAAGCCAAAGCAGCATCAATCTTTTGGTGCAGGAATTCACTTTTGTGTTGGTGCACCTCTCGCACGATTGGAAATTTTAATTGGCTTAAAAACACTTTTTGGACGTTGCCCAAATCTGCATATCGTAGAGACCCCCAAAATACGCAGATAGCTACCATTTTCACGGCCTTAAAAATCTGCTGCTATCTGTCTGAAACTTAGGTCATCAATTTTGAGCTGTAGCTCGCCACCAAGGTTTAATCTTTTCATACTCTGCAAAGCCATCACATTAAAAACCTGCACCAATGAGATAACAGCTTCGTAAAAAATATCACAGGCCTGGGCTTTGGGTCCCAGTATTTTTATTATGTAGCCTATATTAACGGCGAGCAGTGGCCTTCAAAAACTTCTCGGCGATTGTTCAAGGCGACTAAAACAGTTTGCGTGGCACCGTTGCCATAAATATCTGACCATTCAATTGAAATTTAGTTACTCGGGGCTTAAACAGCAAAGTGAAACAACATGACCGAGCATCACACAGTGACTATTGATACTGCAAAACCTTTAATCCTCCCTGACGCCCAAACGGTAACCGAGGTAGAACATTATACCGACAAACTTTTTCGCTTTTGCGTAACTCGGCCGGCTTCGATGCGCTTTAGATCTGGCGAATTTGTGATGATTGGCCTTATGGGCGACCCACACCCCAAAACTGGCAGGCAAAAACCTCTTTTGCGGGCCTACTCAATTGCCTCACCGGCTTGGGATGAAACATTACAGTTTTATTCGATTAAAGTTGAGGATGGCCCACTTACCAGCAAACTGCAATACATTAAAGTTGGAGATCAAGTGATTTTGCGTCCCAAACCTGTTGGAACACTGGTTCATGACGCGTTGACCCCCGCAAAACGGCTTTGGTTTTTTTCAACTGGAACAGGGATTGCGCCATTCGCATCTCTTCTGCGTGAACCTGAAACCTATGAGCGCTTTGACCAAATTATTCTCACGCATACTTGTCGCAACGTTGCAGATTTAAAATTTGGAGAAGAGTTAATCACAGAGACCTTGCGCGACCCGTTAGTTGGCGAGGACGCCAAAGAGAAATTGCGCTATTACCCAACAACCACTCAGGAAAAGTCAGATAAGATGGGACGAATTACCAACCTCTTGGAAGATGGCACATTATTTTTAGATTTGGACATTATCGATTTTAATCCAGCCAACGACCGAGCAATGGTTTGTGGATCTATGGGCTTAAACACAGATATCAAACGAGTTCTAGGTGCGCATGGTTTGACGGAAGGTTCCAACTCTAATCCCGGTGAATTTGTTGTTGAAAAAGCTTTTGTAGGATAAATTCATTTAGTGCGATAACTTCTCCCCTTTCGCCGCGACGCTCTATTAGGTTTTACTGCCTTTCCAGGAGCATTTGAGGGTGCGTTAGAAACTTCGTTTATAAGTGATCGCTTTAATAATTGTTCCCTCAACCCTTGCTTTATCCTCGACGGCAGCTTGAAATATAATATCTCGGCGCCAATCCTTAACTTTTTCCATTATTTTAAAACAGCTTCACTCTTTATTGCCATAAAGTATTTTCGACGGATACAGGAGAAACTGCAACCACGGTCTCTTCCTTCTCAACCCAATTTGCTATTTTAAAGACGTTAAAATATACGTAACGTCTTGATCAAATGCGGCTACTATTACTTAGTTTTAAAAGCAATTTTAGTTTTAATTTTTAACTTTATTTCCCTTATAATAGGCCCCTACACTTAATTAATCATTTTTTTACCATATATCTAAAAGAAAAAATATAAATAAACCTACTGTCGAAAATTCGCCTTGAAACTGCGCCTGTAGACGGCTAAGCAGAGTCAGTAAATTTTTACTACAAAAGGACGACAGCCATAGCCCGCAGACCTCATAATGCGCCTCCACAGCGCGAGACCGGACCCCGCGTAAATGATCGCATTCGTAGCCCAGAACTCCGTTTAATCGATGAAGAAGGCGAAAATGTTGGTGTTGTAACTCCTGCACGAGCCATGATTATGGCAGAGGATGCTGGTTTAGATTTAGTAGAAATCTCACCAAACGCCAACCCACCTGTTTGTAAAATCATGGATTTTGGAAAGTTCAAATACGAAACCCAGAAAAAAGAAGCTGAAGCTCGGAAAAAACAAAAAGTTATTGAGATCAAAGAGGTAAAGTTCCGTCCAAACACTGACAAAAATGACTATGAAGTCAAAATGCGGAATGTGTTTAAGTTTCTTGAAAATGGTGACAAAACAAAAATAACTTTACGGTTTCGTGGCCGTGAGATGGCGCACCAAGAATTAGGTCGTGATTTGCTACTTCGTGTAGCGGAAGACACAAAAGAAATAGGTAAAGTGGAAAACATGCCGAAAATGGAGGGCCGCCAAATGATTATGCTAATTGGCCCCGTTCCAAAGTAAAAAGGCAACATGTGAGAAGAACTGCTCAAGGATATTGCTTGAGCTTTTTTGTTTGGTACAGATTAATCAAACCTTAGGCTGGGTCAAAGAGTTGCGCTTCTACCACCTAAGATACTCAATAAATTAAAATAAGACAAAAGGTGAGATGATATGGCTGAGCTGAAACCACAACTTTCAGATTTCCAATGGCAAGACCCCTTCTTACTTGATCGCCAGCTAGGCGAAGACGATCGGATGCTGCGGGATGCTGCGGCCCAATTTGCACAAACTGAACTGCAACCTCTCGTTATTGAAGCCTACAGGGAAGAGCATATTAGCCCAGAGTTATTCCCCAAAAATGGGTCAAGCTGGCCTTTTAGGGGCCACTATTCCCGAAGAATACGGTGGAATTGGTGCAAGCTATACAGCTTACGGGCTCATTGCCCGTGAGATAGAGCGTGTGGATAGTGGATATCGTTCAATGATGTCCGTACAATCTTCTTTGGTCATATACCCAATCCACGCTTACGGCACTGAAGAGCAGCGTAGAAAATTCCTTCCTAAGCTTTGTTCTGGAGAGTTAATTGGGTGCTTTGGTTTGACCGAACCAGACGCAGGGTCAGACCCTGCTGGAATGAAAACGCGTGCCGAAAAAACTACTACAGGTTATCGGCTAATTGGTTCCAAAATGTGGATATCTAACGCACCTATCGCAGATGTTTTCGTCGTTTGGGCAAAATCTGAAGCTCATGGTGGAAAAATTCGTGGATTTGTACTTGAGAAAGGCATGAAAGGCTTAAGCGCTCCTAAAATCGGAGGAAAGCTGTCATTACGTGCGTCTGTAACTGGAGAAATAGTTATGGATTCTGTCGAAGTAGGTGAAGAAGCGCTTCTTCCAAATGTCCAGGGTCTTAAAGGTCCGTTTGGATGCTTAAACCGAGCTCGTTTTGGTATTTCTTGGGGTGTGATGGGCGCCGCAGAGTTCTGCTGGAAATCAGCATTGCAATATGGGTTAGATCGCAAACAGTTCGGGAAGCCTTTAGCCCAAACACAACTTTTTCAGAAAAAACTTGCTGACATGCAGACAGAAATCTCCTTAGGTTTGCAGTCTGTTCTGAGGCTAGGGCAAATGATGGATGATGGCACAGCTAGCCCTGAACTCATTAGCATGATGAAGCGAAATAATTGTGGTAAAGCCTTAGATATTGCGCGGATTAGCCGAGATATGCACGGTGGTAATGGTATCTCAGAAGACTTCCAAATTATGCGTCATGCTGCAAACTTGGAAACCGTAAATACCTATGAGGGGACCCATGATGTGCACGCTTTAATTCTTGGCCGAGCACAAACCAATTTGCAGGCTTTTTTCTGAGTCTCAGTCACAGATTTAATGTTGGCGCTAATATCTGTGATTAGGGTTATAATTTATTAACTTATGTGATCACAAATTTTTTTTGCGTGATCACAAATGTACGATTTTTAGCCTTTGAGTTAAAAACTACTATAAAAGATGGTTGAATAGTACGTATACTTTTATCAGAACTTTTAGCAGGAAAATTTCTATGAACATCCATGAATATCAAGCCAAAGCCCTACTACGTAGCTATGGTGCACCGGTGAGTGATGGGCGTGTTGTCTTGAAAGCGGATGAAGCCAAAACCGCTGCCAGTGAAATGGACGGCCCTTTGTGGGTTGTAAAAGCGCAAATTCATGCAGGTGGACGCGGTAAGGGTAGTTTTTTAGAAGCAGATGCCGGTAATGCTGGCGGAATCCGCCTGGCGCACTCTGTTGTCGACGCAGAAAAAGAAGCCAAAGCGATGCTTGGCAGAACTTTGGTCACCAAGCAGACGGGCCCTGTCGGCAAGAAAGTTAATCGCATTTATATCGAAGACGGCTCAGGCATAGAAAAAGAATTTTATTTCGCAATTCTAGTCGACCGCCAATCAAGCAGAGTATCTTTTGTGGCCTCTACAGAGGGCGGCATGGATATAGAAGAAGTGGCAGAAACTACTCCTGAGAAAATCCTCTCCTTTTCGATTGATCCTACCACAGGGTACCAAGGATACCATGGTCGTCGCATCGCGTTTAACCTGGGCCTTGCGGGCAAACAAGTGAAACAATGTGTAACCCTCTTGGGTAATCTTTATCGCCTGTTTGTAGACAAAGATATGGAAATGCTAGAAATAAACCCACTGATCACCTCAGACAGCGGCGATCTTAAGTGCCTTGACGCCAAAATGAGCTTCGACGGCAACGCTTTGTACAGAAATTCGGATATAGCCGAGTTGCGCGATACTACTGAAGAAGATCCAAAAGAACTTGAGGCAAGTAAATACGATCTTAACTACATAGCATTAAACGGTGAAATTGGCTGTATGGTCAACGGCGCAGGCCTTGCAATGGCAACAATGGATATCATCAAGCTTTACGGAGCAGAACCTGCTAACTTCTTAGATGTGGGTGGTGGCGCAACTAAAGAGAAGGTGACTGAGGCTTTTAAAATTATAACTTCTGATCCGCAAGTTAAGGGTATTTTAGTTAATATCTTTGGTGGCATCATGCGCTGTGATGTTATAGCTCAAGGGGTAGTAGCCGCCGTAAAAGAAGTTGGCTTGAAGGTCCCATTGGTTGTACGACTTGAGGGAACAAATGTCGATGAAGGCAAACGAATTATCAACACATCCGGACTAGACGTCATAGCGGCAGAAGATCTTAAAGATGGTGCACAAAAAATAGTATCGGCAGTTAAAGGCTAATGCAAAAGCAAGCAATGATTGAGCTACATATTAGGATCTTGGATTTTGCAATGCTCCACAATTCTATTTCACAGATGTATTTAACAATTGGAAAACCGTATCAGGACTAACATTTCTATGCGGAAAAGTTTCTGAAACAAACTAATTAGGAGCGACCAAATGGCCGTACTCATCGACGAAAACACCAAGGTGATCTGCCAAGGCTTTACTGGCAGCCAAGGCACTTTCCATTCCGAGCAGGCCATTGCTTATGGAACAAAGATGGTTGGAGGCGTGACACCAGGCAAAGGTGGTCAATCTCACCTGAACCTTCCCGTGTTCAATTCGGTGCATGAAGCAAAAGCAATTACAAAAGCAAATGCAACTGTAATATACGTGCCACCCCCTTTCGCAGCAGACTCCATCCTCGAAGCAATCGATGCTGCGATGGAAGTTATTGTAGCGATCACCGAGGGTATTCCTGTTCTTGACATGATGCGCGTCAAACGTGCTCTGGAAGGATCTTCGAGCCGCCTTATTGGCCCCAATTGCCCGGGGGTTATCACACCAAATGCCTGCAAAATTGGTATAATGCCTGGCCATATCCACCGCCGCGGTTCAGTTGGTGTTGTGTCACGCTCAGGCACTTTGACTTATGAAGCTGTAAAACAGACGTCCGATGTTGGCCTCGGACAATCTACCTGTGTCGGCATTGGTGGCGATCCTATCAAAGGCACTGAGCACTTAGACGTCTTGGAATGGTTCTTGGCTGACGATGAAACACAAAGCATAATTATGATTGGTGAAATTGGTGGTTCAGCAGAAGAAGACGCCGCCCAATTTCTTGCCGATGAAAAGAAAAAAGGACGTTGGAAGCCAACTGCTGGTTTTATTGCCGGCCTTACGGCTCCGCCTGGCCGTCGTATGGGGCACGCAGGTGCAATTGTTGCAGGTGGCGTGGGCGGTGCGGATGATAAAATTGAGGCCATGAAATTGGCAGGTATTGTTGTTGCTGAAAGCCCTGCTGGGCTTGGCGAAGCAGTTCTCGCAGCTATTGGATAAAACAATGAAAATCTATAGCGCTTTTCGAATTGTTTTTAAAAAAATGAGCTTTTTACTTCGCGAGATCATCTTGCAGATTAAATGTTCTTTAGCATCACGTACAACGATGGAACACAGGCGTTTAATTTACATTACGAGCTACGATAGACCCGCGCAACAAGTTCAAAACCAATTTCTTATCCGTCTTGATCAGAACAAAATATTTTACCGAGGTTACCAACGATGAGTGACCAACCTACAAATGAAGAATTTCACGCGTCTAGCTTTATGCAGGGGCACAACGCGGAATATTTAGAACAATTGCAGGCTAAATACGCCTCAAATCCATCGTCAGTTGGTGTACATTGGGCCAGCTTCTTTTCAGATTTAGGCGATGAAAGCAAGGACTTGGAGGCCGAAGCTGCCGGTCCATCTTGGTCGAGAAACGACTGGCCAATAGATCCAATGGATGATCTTACCTCGGCGCTGACTGGTGAATACCCAGATTTTGTTACAGCAAGGGCTACCGGTAAGAAAATTACTGATGCGGCACAAAACGTTGGCGCTTCTATTAGCGATGAGCAATTGAAACGCTCTGTTCTGGACAGTCTTCGCGCGCTAATGTTGATCCGGGCTTACAGAATTCGTGGTCACTTGTCTGCAGACCTCGACCCACTTGGCATGCACAACATTGACGCACGACCTGAACTGGAGCCTGCAAACTATGGCTTCGAAGCACCGGACATGGATCGTCCAATCTTCCTGGACAATGTACTGGGCCTCAAATTCGCCTCGATGAGGGAAATTTTAGATATCGTGCGACGCACCTATTGTGGCACGTTTGCACTTCAATACATGCACATCTCAGATCCAGAACAATCGGCTTGGCTTAAAGAACGTATCGAGGGCTACGGCAAAGAAATCATCTTCACCCGAAAGGGTCGCAAAGCCATACTTAAAAAACTGGTTGAAGCGGAAGGCTTTGAAAAGTTTCTCCACGTCAAATACATGGGGACTAAGCGCTTTGGACTTGACGGTGGAGAAAGCTTGATCCCTGCGATGGAACAAATTATCAAACGTGGCGGCGCTTTAGGAGTAAAAGATGTCATCATTGGCATGCCTCATAGAGGCCGTTTAACGGTCTTGGCCAATGTCATGAACAAGCCATACCGAGCAATTTTCAATGAATTTCATGGTGGTTCATCAAAGCCTGATGATGTGGATGGGTCCGGTGATGTTAAGTATCATCTGGGCGCATCGTCTGACCGAGAATTTGATGGCAACATTGTGCACTTATCGCTAACGGCAAACCCAAGTCACCTAGAAGCAGTTAATCCAGTCGTTTTGGGAAAAGCGCGCGCAAAACAAGACCAAAATAATGACACCGAGCGTACCAGTGTTCTACCAATATTGATGCATGGTGATGCAGCTTTTGCGGGCCAAGGTGTTGTTGCTGAGGGATTTGGTCTATCTGGCTTAAAGGGCCACAAAACAGGCGGCACAATGCATATCGTTGTTAACAACCAAATTGGTTTCACAACAGCACCCCATTTCAGCCGGTCTTCACCCTACCCAACCGACATCGCACTGATGGTTGAGGCACCCATTTTCCATGTAAATGGCGATGATCCTGAAGCGGTGGTACACGCCGCACGTGTAGCAACTGAATTTCGCCAAAAGTTTAAAAAAGACGTAGTTCTTGACATTATTTGTTATCGTAGGTTCGGTCACAATGAGGGCGATGAACCAATGTTCACAAACCCCCTAATGTACAAAAAAATTAAAACGCAGAAGACAACGCTGACACTCTACACAGAGCGTTTGGTGCGTGACGGCCTAATCCCCGAAGGCGAGATCGAGGACATGAAGGCAACATTCCAAGCCAATCTAAACGATGAATTTGAGGCTGGTAAGGACTATAAACCTAACAAAGCTGATTGGCTTGATGGACGTTGGTCTAAAATGAATCGCCGAGATAAAGACTATCAACGTGGTGCCACAGCAATACCAGATGATACATACGATGCTGTAGCCAAATCGCTGACAGCAGCCCCAGAGGGTTTTCCTTTGCATAAAACAGTGCAGCGGATGTTGGACACCAAATCAACTATGTTGAAAACTGGCGAAGGCATCGACTGGGCGACTGGCGAAGCCCTAGCCTTCGGATCTCTTTTATCTGAAGGTCACCCAGTCCGCCTTTCAGGTCAAGATAGCACCCGTGGCACATTCAGCCACCGCCATTCAGGTTTGATCAACCAAGAGACCGAAGAGCGCTACTTCCCTCTCAACAACATCCACGAGGACCAAGGGCATTATGAAGTCATCGACTCGATGCTTTCTGAATATGCTGTTCTAGGTTTTGAATATGGATACTCCCTGGCAGAACCCAACGCCTTGGTAATGTGGGAAGCTCAATTCGGTGATTTTTCAAACGGCGCCCAAATAATGTTTGACCAGTTTATCTCAAGTGGGGAAAGCAAATGGTTGCGTATGTCGGGACTAACAATGCTGCTGCCCCACGGATTTGAAGGCCAAGGCCCTGAGCACAGTTCAGCGCGTCTTGAGCGGTTTTTACAGATGTGTGGTCAAGAAAATTGGATCGTAGCTAATTGTACAACACCGGCGAACTACTTCCACATTTTGCGTCGACAAATACATCGCACATTCCGTAAGCCCCTGGTCTTAATGACACCCAAATCTCTACTGCGCCACAAAATGGCAGTATCCAAGCGTGAGGAATTCACATCAGGCTCAAGCTTTCACCGGGTGCTCTGGGATGATGCGCAATATGGAAATTCCAAGACTAAGCTTGTCTCAGATAAGAAAATGAAACGCATAGTGATCTGCTCAGGTAAAGTCTATTTTGATCTTCTTGAAGAAAGAGATGCCCGCGGGATTGATGATATCTACCTCATGAGGCTCGAGCAGTTTTATCCTTTCCCAGCCATCTCTATGGTTGGGGAATTAGGTCGGTTCAAACAGGCTGAAATCGTTTGGTGCCAAGAAGAGCCAAAAAATCAAGGTGCTTGGAGCTTTATTGAACCAAACATCGAATGGGTTTTGACCCGGATCGGTGCAAAACATGCACGTCCAACCTATATGGGTCGTGCCACATCAGCATCGCCGGCCACCGGCTTGGCTTCGATCCATAAATCACAACAAGCCGCGTTAATTGATGATGCGCTTACGTTAAAAGGATAAAAATATGTCCACTGAAGTTCGTGTACCAACTTTGGGCGAATCTGTTTCTGAGGCCACAATTGCTACTTGGTTCAAAAAATCTGGAGACCAGGTGGAAGTCGATGAAATGCTTTGTGAACTTGAAACTGATAAAGTTACAGTCGAAGTTCCGAGCCCCGTTGCCGGTACAATTGCAGAAATAATCGCTCCCGAAGGAAGCATTGTCAGTGTAGAAGCCCTTTTGGCCCTCATCACCGAAGGTGCGGTAACTGCTTCCGTAACCTCTCAGGCGGCAGCTGCGGCTCCTGCCTCTAATCCAGTAATGGTTCCAACTTTGGGCGAAAGCGTAAGCGAAGCAACTGTTTCCATTTGGTATAAAAAATTGGGTGATATGGTAATGCAAGACGAGATGCTCTGCGAACTTGAAACAGATAAAGTCAGCGTAGAAGTGCCAGCCCCCGTTGCTGGAGTTTTAAGTGAAATTTTTGCAATAGAAGGTAGCATCGTGAAGGCCGGCGGACAATTGGCAGTTATCGGCAGTGATGTTGCATCCTCTGCTCCTGTCAAAGACGTATCTGTTCCTACAGCTTCTAGAAAAGACGTAGAAAACGCACCATCCGCAAAAAAACTGATGGCAGAAGAAAATTTAATCGATGGTTCAGTGGTTGGGACCGGTAAAGGTGGACGGGTTATGAAAGAAGATGTAATCAAAACCTTAAAGTCCGCACCTGTAATAAAAGAACCATCAAAGCAAGAAGTATCCATGCGGGCGCCTGTGCCAGCCGATGATGCGAGCCGCGAAGAGCGTGTCAAAATGAGCCGCTTGCGTCAAACTATTGCGCGCCGTTTGAAGGACAGCCAGAATACTGCGGCAATGCTCACAACTTTTAATGAAGTTGATATGACTGAAGTCATGGCTTTGCGCCATGAATATAAAGATTTATTTTTAAAAAAACATGGTGTTAAACTAGGCTTTATGTCGTTTTTTACCAAAGCATGCTGTCACGCGTTACGAGAGGTTCCAGAGGTTAATGCTGAAATCGATGGAACTGATATCGTCTTTAAAAACTTTGTACACATGGGTATCGCCGCCGGTACGCCAACTGGTCTCGTCGTTCCAGTTCTACGCGATGTTGACGCATTATCATTTGCAGATATTGAAAAAACAATAGCTGAAAAAGGAGCACGTGCACGCGATGGAAAACTATCAATGGCAGAAATGCAGGGCGGTACTTTCACCATCTCAAATGGTGGTGTGTATGGCTCTTTAATGTCTGCTCCTATTTTGAACCCACCGCAATCTGGTATTTTGGGGATGCATAAAATTCAAGACCGTCCAATGGCAATCAATGGCCAGGTTGTGATCCGTCCAATGATGTACCTTGCCTTGAGTTATGATCATAGAATTGTCGATGGGAAAGGAGCTGTAACTTTCCTTGTTCGTGTAAAAGAAGCGTTAGAAGATCCACGCCGCTTGCTGATGGACCTTTAGGAAGCTTGCCAATGTCCCACGAACTAACTGCACTTACCTTGGCAGGACTTCTTCAAGTGTCCCAATACGTCGCAATGTCAATTCCCGCCAATATTGAGTTAGGCATAGGCAAAACAATAAGCCCACGCGATCCAGCGCGCTTAGTAAAACCGCTTGTTGATCAGATGAGCCAAAAAACAGGGCGACTTTACAGAGCCTTAAACAATCATTTCGAGGGGCTAGTTTTATTTACCCTGGCTGTTTTTGTAATAACACTTAGTGAAAAATCAAACATTGTAACTGTATCCGCGTCTTACATCTATTTATGCGCACGTGTGCTTTACGTACCAGCTTATTACTTCGGCTTAAAACCTTGGCGTACGCTAATCTGGTTGTTTGGCTTTTTTGCTACAACTACTATACTCATAACCGCACTAATTTGATTTTTGCCTAGCTCTCCATTTTTCCAGGTTTTGGGGCTGCGTCGAGATCTAACCCTCACCACTAGGTAAAACTTGTATAAAAAAAGGATCTCTACCATGGCTTCTTACGACGTAATTGTAATTGGGTCCGGCCCAGGCGGCTATGTGTGTGCAATTCGTTGCGCACAACTAGGCCTAAAAACAGCTTGCGTCGAAGGACGCGAAACTTTGGGTGGAACTTGCTTAAACGTTGGCTGCATACCATCCAAAGCACTACTGCACGCCAGCCATCAATTGCACGAAGCACAACATAACTTTGTTAAAATGGGCCTCATTGCAGAAAATCCAATAGTGGATTGGACCAAAATGCAAAACTATAAAAAAGATGTTATCGAAGGAAACACTAAGGGCATCGAATTTCTCTTTAAAAAGAACAAAATTGACTGGTTAAAAGGTTGGGGATCTATCCCAGCTCTTGGTAAAGTCGAAGTTGCAGGCGAATTGCATATCGCGAAACACATTATTATTGCGAGTGGCTCCGAGCCCTCAAGTTTACCGGGCATCAAAATAGACGAAAAAATAGTTGTGAGCTCGACGGGTGCTTTAGAATTAGATAAAATACCAACAAAAATGGTTGTTATTGGTGCAGGCGTGATTGGGCTGGAACTAGGGTCTGTTTACGCACGCTTGGGCGTTGATGTGGAAGTTATTGAATTTTTGGATCAAATTACCCCTGGAATGGATGGCGAAGTACAAAAAACGTTTCAACGCATTCTCAAAAAACAAGGACTTAAATTTACCATGGGTGCTGCTGTTCAATCAGTGTCTACAAAAAATAAAACTGCTACAGTTACCTATGTAAAGCGCAAGAAAGAGACTGAGCACCAGGTTGAGGCAGACGTTGTGTTGGTGGCAACAGGCCGAAAACCTTATGCGGCTGGCTTAGGACTTGAGGCCTTGGGCATTGAAATGACAAAAAGTGGTCAGATCCAAACAGATGCAAACTATGCGACAAGTGCTTCGGGCGTTTACGCCATCGGAGACGCAATCGAAGGCCCTATGCTTGCACATAAAGCTGAAGACGAAGGCATGGCCATTGCAGAAATTCTGGCTGGAAAGGCTGGGCATGTTAATTACAATGTCATCCCTGGCGTGATCTATACCCATCCGGAGGTCTCCAGCGTTGGAAACACGGAGGATCAACTTAAAGAACAAGGTCGCGATTATAAGGTTGGAAAATTTTCCTTCGTGGGCAATGGGCGTGCCAAAGCGAACTTTGCCAGCGAAGGTTTTGTGAAAATACTTGCGGATAAAAATACTGATCGAATTTTAGGTGCTCATATCATCGGCCCCATGGCAGGTGATTTGATCCATGAAATCTGCGTAGCAATGGAATTTGGAGCCGCTGCTGAAGATCTAGCAAGAACATGCCACGCACACCCAACCTACTCAGAAGCAGTGCGCGAAGCAGCACTGGCTTGTGGAAATGGAGCAATTCACAGCTAAATAAGCGCACTGGCCTTAACGGGCCAGCATTCGTAACCCTTGCGTCACATCAGCACGGACCGCCACCCGTAAACTGGGTTCATCGCCTGCTTTCAACGCGGCGAGAATTAATCTATGATTGACCGGCGGATCTTTGCGCTGCAACTTACCATAAAGTGCGCGCATCGTTGGCCCCAATTGTAGCCAAACAGTCTCCACAGTAGCTAACATAGCCGGCGCTTGCGCCCGTAAATAAAGCGTTCTGTGAAATTCAAGATTAGTACGAATGTACGTCACCGCATCAGCCTTAACAACGGCAACTGAAATCGAATTGTTTATTACCTGCAACCTCTCAACCAAAGCCATATGTGCACGTGGAAGTGCGCGAGATGCCAATTCAACCTCAATTAGAGCGCGGAGAGATGCGAGTTCCTCGATACGGTCACTCGAAAGTTCTGGCGTTTGAAATCGCCCTGTTGCCGAAATACTTAAGGCACCCTCTGCGGCTAATCGCTTAAGCGCTTCTCTTACTGGGGTTGTGGAAACACCAAACTCAGCTGCAATTCCACGCAAAGTAAAGGCCTGGCCTGGCCTAATCTCGCCATACATAATTCGCATTCTTAGAGTACGATAGAGCCGATCATGTGCTGCTACGTAACTTTCTTGAGAACGCTCTTTCATACCTGCTTGTGATCACATTTTATCGACCTGTCAAATACGAAATTCAAAACTTTATCAAATGCAACTCTCCACCATTTTGGCGCAGCCAAATTCTCTGTGCATCATAATCGGGATAGAGCCTTCCGACCACTGCCCAAAAGCGATCCGAATGGTTCATTTCTACCAAATGCGCAACCTCATGTGCCGCTACGTATTCAAGTACGGCCTGAGGTGCCATGATTAAGCGCCAGGAATAATTTATATTTCCAATGTTGGAACAGGAACCCCAACGAGAAGTGGTATCTCTTACAGTTAGGCTCTTGTAGTCTTGTCCCACTGCGGCTGCATACTTATCAGTGGCCTCGATCAATGCATGCCGTGCTTGAAGCTTAAGAAAGGCCTTAGTTCGAGGCGCAACCATATGGTCAGGGCCTGGAACCATTAATGCTTCTCCTATTCGCTTAACTTGACGCCCAGAACCCACCTTGAGAGCAATTCTCTTTCCTTGAAATAAAATTTGGCATCCAATTTGTACATAGGTGACCTCTGGCAAATTTTCTAAATGCGAGCGCACCCACTTTTCTTTTTCAAAAATAAAACTTCGGGCTTGGGATATTGGGCACGACACCGGCAAACTCAGAATTACCTCCCCTTTATGGCGGGAAATTCGAAGCGACATACGCCGCGCACGCATTGATCGCCTCATTATAATTTTAATTTCGGGCGCTCCCGGCAGGATAATATGCTGCAAAACCGCTTTTGAGGAAGGATTCATCCAAGCCATCCAAGAATTATTAGATTTCACCTTTGACACTTCCCCTTCTCTATGACAATCGGGATAGATTGTCACCGTTTGTAAAAAGGGGAAACCCATGCCCAAAGAAGAATGGGGTACGAAACGTATTTGTCCGACTACCGGCAAACGTTTTTATGACCTTAACAAAGACCCGATTGTTAGCCCGTATACGGGAGAGAAAGTTGCGATTGATGCAAATAAAGGCCGAACAATGGTGGCCGATGCAGAAGATGCGCAATCTAAAAAACTGCAAGATGAAGAGACTGACACAGATGAAGTGGTGTTGGATGAGGAAGAGGATATTGACGTAGATTTGGGCGATGATGTGCTCGAAGATGACGATGAGGACACTGTGCCTCTCGAAGAGATTGCAGACGTCGCAGCAAACGACGACGACGATTAAGATCTTACCTTGGCGCGTGGATTAACTCTTGATCCCGCGTCAAGCGTTGCCTACATACCTAAAACTAAGGGGGCCCTTAGCTCAGCTGGGAGAGCGCCTGCATGGCATGCAGGAGGTCAGCGGTTCGATCCCGCTAGGGTCCACCATTTTAAAAGTAAAAAAGCGCTTAGCTGCTGCTGAGGGCAGTTTTTGAACTCTTTTGCAAAATTCACTAAATCAGCCAAAAGATGAGATTGGCTACTTAAGAGATTTATAGTTTTAGTTTACAGAATAGCGCGGAAAGCAGAATTCTGCTGTACAGATATATTTTGGCTATGCCGCCTAATTAGGTAAAAAAAGTCTTTTTCTACCAAACATGAAATGCCGTCTCTATCCAAACCAAATATTGCTATGTATTAAAGAGATAAAAGTCTTCCGAGCGGCCAAGTTACCGAACATAGTAATTTATATTAATACCTTGCTACACCAACTTTGAGATATCCCAATTTATTTAGAACGCTTTGACAATGTGCGACGAACCGCATCCTTCCACCCAGCATAGAGCGTGTCGCGTTCCTCTTCTATCATGTTAGCGTCAAAGCGCTGCTCCAGCGCCCAAGTTTTAGCAAATGTCTCCTGATCAGGATAAACACCTGCCCGCATTCCGGCCAACCATGCGGCGCCAAGCGCTGTTGTCTCCAGAACTTGCGGTCGATCAACGGGCATTCCCAAAATATCTGCTAAAAACTGCATCGACCAATCACTAGCGGCCATGCCTCCATCGACACGTAGCACGGCATTCTTGGAACTGCCCATATCTTTTTGCATTGCCGCAAGTAAGTCGCGAGTTTGATATCCGACACTTTGCAATGCAGCCTTCGCAAGTTCATTCGGTCCAGAATTTCGTGATAAACCAAAGATAGCACCACGACACTCAGCATCCCAATAAGGAGCCCCAAGACCTGTAAACGCCGGCACAATATATAAAGACTGGGTTTTATCAGCGGCTTCCGCCATAGCGGCAGTCTCGTGGGCTTCCGAAATCAAACCCAAGCCATCACGCAACCATTGAACTACTGCTCCCGCAATGAAAATGGAACCTTCCAACGCATATGTGGTTTGTCCATTAAGTTGATAGGCTATAGTTCCAAGCAACCTATTTTTTGACTTAACAAGGGTCTTACCCGTGTTCAGAAGCGCAAAACATCCCGTACCGTAAGTAGACTTGAGCATACCAGTCTCGAAACAGGCCTGCCCAATAGTAGCGGCTTGTTGGTCACCCGCTACGCCAGAAATTGGTATCTGCCCGCCAAAAATAGCAGTCACGCCAAAATCAGCCGAACAATCTAAAACCTGAGGTAACATTTTTATTGGAACATTCAAAAGGTCACAAATTTGCGCATCCCATTGTCCCTTAGAAATATCATAAAGCATCGTACGGGCTGCGTTTGTGGCATCGGTTAAATGAGATTTTCCATCCGTCATTTTCCAAATTAAATAACTGTCGATGGTTCCAAAAAGAAGTTCACCTCGATCTGCTTTAGTCCGCGTGCCCTCAACGTTTTGCAAAATCCAATTTACTTTTGTACCCGAAAAATAGGCATCAATCATCAGGCCAGTTTTTGTGATCACCATCTCAGTATGGCCAGCCAATCGCAGCTCATCACAAAACGGCGCTGTTCGTCGATCTTGCCACACAATTGCATTGTGGACAGGCTTGCCTGTCGCCTTATCCCAAATCAAAGTGGTTTCCCGCTGATTCGTAATGCCAACGGAGGCAATATCAGCAGGGCCACAGTCAGCTTTTTTCATAACGTCTCGTACGGTTGTCAAAACCGAAACCCATATTTCCTCAGCATCATGCTCAACCCACCCCGACTGAGGGAAATGTTGCGTAATTTCTTGCTGACTGACAAAGGCTGGACGCATTCGAGCATCAAATAGGATTGCCCTACTTGAGGTAGTGCCCTGATCGATCGCAAGTACAAAGGTCATGATATTCCCATTAGATTGGCCGCAACTATCGTCACGGTAACAAAGTTTATTTATCGCTAATATGTTTTCTGTTAGTATAGAACCTAAGTTTGCGAAGGCACCAAACAATATTTATAGCAGCCCTGTGAGCTCATTCCTTATTAGTTAGACAACTCCTGCCCGCCCCAAAAAAGATCATATTTATCGCCAATCTCTTGAATATCTCAGGTATGTGTTTGACATTCTGTTAACCCCTAAATCCGGTAGCAACAACAAACTTTTCAGAAGAAGAAGCTCGAGAGGATGGCGGTTTTACATTATTAACTTTAGTAAAATTTTTTTTCAATAAAGCTTGAAGTTCACCTTCTGCACCACCAGCTAGGACCTTCGCGATGAAAGTGCCATTAGGCGCCAAAACATCAAAAGCCAGATAGGCTGCAACCTCACAAAGCGAAATAATTCTAAGATGATCCGTTTGCTTGTGGCCCGATGACGCTGCTGCCATATCCGACATAACCACATCCGCCTGCCCACTGAGCCATTCTTTAACCTGGTCATCAGCACCCTCATCCAAAAAATCGAGAACATGAATTTTGGCACCTGGAATGGGTTCAACCTCTTGCAAATCTATGCCCAGTATGGTGCCTTTTCTTTTACCAGTATGCACACCAAGTGCGTTAATGCGCTTAACCGCCACTTGGCACCACCCCCCCGGTGCGCAGCCCAAGTCAACAACCCGTGCACCCGGTACGAGAAAACGGAATTTATCATCTAGCTCTAATATTTTGAAAGCAGCACGGCCTCGATATCCCTCAACCTGCGCGCGCTTGACGTAGGGGTCATTCAATTGACGTTGCAACCAGAGTGTAGACGATAACTTACGGCCACGCGCCGATTTCACCCGTACACGTAGCTCACGTTGGCCACGTCCACTATTGTTTGTTGGGTTCTTAGCCATAGCGTTTAGATCTTTCGTTCTCGCAATACGCCGTCTGCGCTCATTTGGGCATACAGTAAACCCTCTCTGAGACCGCGATCAGCTACTGATAGCTTATGCGTCGGCCAACTGCGTAGCAAAGCTTGTAAAATTGCGGCACCGGACATTATCAAAGCTTGCCTATCACGTCCAATCCGAGGATCTTGCTGACGCCCAGCGGGGCCCATTCTTAAGTAATCATGAATTATGGCTTCGATCTCTATTGAAGACATGGATAAACCATCAACTTTATTACGATCATACCGCTTCAAACCTAAATAACTTGCCGCAACAGTTGTGACTGTTCCACTTGTACCAATAATCTGAAAATGGTCTTTTTTGTAGTCTCTTTCATAAGGTATAAACTGCTCAAGCTTTTCCTCAAACATCAAGCTCATAAGAGCAAAGCGGCCTGCATCGTCATCCACATCATTAAATTGATCTCGTAAAGTAGCAACACCAAGAGGAACAGAAATCCAGTCAATGACTTTTGCACCATAGCGATTTGGTTTCTCACCAGATCTAAATCCATTGTGCATGTGCATAATAGCACGGCTACGCGTTTCAGGGGCAACATCTACCAAATCTATCCAAACCAGTTCTGTTGAACCACCTCCGATATCCACAACCAAAAGCTGATCTGTATCGGGTGCTACTAAAGGTGCGCAGGAGACAACTGCCAACTGAGCTTCCTCCTCTGCCTTGATTATTTCCAACTTAAGACCCGTTTCATTACGCACTTGGCGTATTAAAGCGTCCCCATTTTCCGCACGTCTGCATGCTTCCGTTGCTACAAGACGCATTTTTTTAATACGGTATTGTTTAAGTTTTTGGGCACAAATTCGGAGCGCTTGAAGTGTTCTGTTCATGGAGGAGCGACTTAGTCGTCCGGTTCCCTCTAAACCCATGCCGAGTTGGACAGCTTTCGAAAAGCTATCCACAACTTTGAATTGCGCACCATCAGGCTGCGCAATCAACATTCGGCACGAATTTGTGCCCAAGTCCAGCGCCGCGTAAAGGGGGCCGGATTTGGCTTTTTTGCCTGCGGTGGGTTCTACCGCTTTGGGAATCGCGACCGCAGACCGTGGACGCTTTGGCGTCATAAATACGCCTTTCGGATATCGAGTTGATTCTAGACTATGTCCAACAGCGCGCTCATGCAATCGTTCATAAATAATTTACAAAAATATCTACTTTCCAGAGCATTTATTCAAGTATTCAATTTGACATTGCATCTACGTCGCTTGCACCCATTCAATTGTCGAAAATCGACCGCGAATATTAGAAGTAACGACTTATGAAGTCGTAAAAGAGAAGTAAGGAAGCAGATGCCAAACGTAATAATTGTGTACTGGCGTGATATCCCAGCACAAGTAATTGTTGGAAAAGGGCGCCAAGCTGCAAAAGTACAATTGCCTGAGCGGTTTGAGCAGGCCATTGACCGTGCAGCAATGAAAATTGGTGCAGAAGATACAGACGCCTATTTAGCAGAATGGCGAAAAGGCACTTCTTACCAGGTTGAAGGGGATCAAACGGACATCGCAAAGTCAGAAGCTACACGAATCGAAACTGAATATGATCAAGATAAAATTAAAAAACTTATCGCCAATGATGGCTGGGCCCAGTAAAAATTATGACCTACAAAGGAATGGCCTATGGCTTTGCTAAATTTTGTTTTAAAAGAGAAAAATGTTTCTGTTGTAAATCCACAAATTGAATCCTTCCTGAAGGGCTTTTCAATTGAAGTAATGCCAAGGACAGTAGAAAAAATTGATAATTTATGCGATCTTTTGCCAAGAGACACGAGGGTTTACATCGCCCACATCGAGGGAACGACAATTCAAGACATGGTTGCTACAGCAAAGCGCATTGCCGGCGAAGGCTATGAAGTCATGCCACATTTTCCAGCACGCATCATCAAAGACGAAGCAACTCTGCGCGAGTGGATTGCAATGTATCAAGGTGAAGCTGGTGTAGACCAAGCTCTCTTGCTTGCAGGTGGCGTGACGGCGCCGCATGGGGATTATGAAAGTTCAATGCAGCTGCTAGAATCGGACGCATTTGGCGACACGGGTTTCAAAAGATTACACGTAGCGGGTCACCCGGAAGGCAACAAAGATATCGATCCTGACGGAAGTGTAACAAATGTGGGCGCTGCGCTGCGCTGGAAACAAGCCTTTAGTGAGACATCCAACGCCAAAATGGCCATTGCAACGCAATTTTGCTTCGAGGCAAATCCTGTAATTGAGTGGGCTCATTCTTTGGCTAAAAATGGAATCAGTCTACCAATTCATATTGGAGTTGCAGGCCCTGCAAAATTGCAAACGCTTATTAAATTCTCTATTGCTTGCGGTGTTGGCGCATCACTCCGCGTGCTTCAAAGGCGGGCAAAAGACCTTACAAAATTACTTTTACCCTTTACACCAGATGAGTTTTTGGCGGATCTGGCCGCCCATAAAGCTTTAAATCCAGATTTCAATATCGTTAAAGTGCACTTCTTCCCACTGGGTGGTATCAAAACCAATGCCAAATGGGCCGTCGAAAACGGTGGATCTTCCGCCATTCCTCTTTCTCAATCCTAAGGATCCAACTGATGACCCGAACCGTTGTCGAGTCCAAAACAAAAACAACCATTATCGGTTTTGATGAGCCGTTCTGCGTTATCGGGGAGCGGATCAATCCGACTGGCCGCAAAATCTTGAATGCTGAATTGGAATCAGGGGATTTCTCACGCGTGGAAGCTGACGCCATTGCGCAAGCCGCTGCTGGAGCTAACATTCTGGATATCAATTCAGGAGCAGTTTTCTCTAATAAGATGGCAGAAGATCCACGCTATGCAGACAATAACTTTGTTGAACCAACTTTGATGCGTGAATTAGTCGAGCGCGTTCAGGCGGTTGTAGACACTCCCCTCTGCATCGACAGCTCCGTTCCAGGAGCTTTAGAAAATGGATTAGCCGCCGCAGAAGGCCGCCCACTTTTGAACTCAGTCACAGGCGAAGAAGACCGTATGGAATTAGTTTTACCATTAGTTAAAAAGTATAACGTCCCAGTTGTTGCGATTTCTAATGATGACACAGGTATCTCTGAGGACCCAGATGTACGTTTTGCAGTGGCAAAAACAATTGTTGAAAGGGCCGCCGACTATGGCATTCCTCCTCACGATATTGTGGTTGACCCATTAGTCATGCCAGTAGGTGCCATGGGGACGGCAGGGTTGCAGGTGTTCACATTGGTCCGTCGTTTGCGAGAGGAACTTGGTGTTAACACGACATGTGGTGCGTCAAACATCTCATTTGGCTTGCCAAACCGTCATGGCATTAACAATGCTTTCCTGCCTATGGCAATGGCAGCAGGCATGACATCTGCAATTATGAACCCCGTTGCATTGCCAGTAAACCAAAAGAAAATAGCAGAGAAGAAGGCCGCCATTACTGAGGCAGGCATAACCCTACCAGAAGATATCGATGATGAGACTTTTGTATCTCTGTTTGGCATGGGTTCTATGTCTGCACGTGCAGGCAAAGAAATGGAGGCCATTCGGGCAGCAAACTTCTTGATGGACAGTGACCCAAGCGGATCTAATTGGATTAAGTTCAACAAAATTCCGGGTGCAGATGCCGGAGGCCGTGGAGGCCGCCGCCGTCGCCGTGGCTAAAAGCTAAAAGCTAAAAAATCAAACAGAAGTACAGGTTTAATAACGTGTCTCTTTATAACCTCCGCATCTCAGCAATTATATTCTGAAAAGTAGCCTGCAAACTAGTGACGTCAGCGGCAACTCCCAAAAACTTGCCGCCCTGAGCTAAAAACCTTTTTTGTTCAACTTCTGAAAATGCGATCGTCCCAGCAACCATCCCGGCAGCTACGATTTCAGTCATGCCCTTCTCAATTACTGTCAACACATCAGGATGAGCGAGATTACCCAAATGCCCCATGTCTGCACTTAAATCAGCTGGTCCAATAAATACACAGTCAACGCCGGGCACACAGGCAATTTCTGGAATATTTCGCATCGCGGACATAGTCTCTACCTGCACAATTACGCAAATTTCATCATTCGCAGTTTCAGCATAATCAGTAGTCGCATTATAGCCACTAGCACGAGCCAAAGCGTAGCCTACCCCACGTCGCCCTGCTGGTGCATATCTACAAGCTGCAACAACCTCCTTTGCCTGTTCTGCGGTTTCAACCATAGGAATTAGAACCGTCTGCACCCCTAGGTCCAACACTTGCTTTAAGATCCAATCATCACCTTGCGGAACCCGCACAATTGCACTTGCCGATTTTCCGGCTATTGCCCGCAATTGTGCCTCAATACGCGGAATATCATTTGGACCATGCTCAGCATCAATCAAACACCAATCAAAGCCCGCCGATCCAGCCATCTCAGCTACACCTGGGCTAGCCAGGCAGAGCCAAATACCTTTTTGCACTTCACCTGCCAACATGGCAGCCTTAAGCTTATTTTTCGGCGCTGGCATAAAACCTCCAATAGAAAACAATGCTTAAATAGCCCACATTTTGACAAAGATAACAAGTGATTTTTAATATTTAACATGCCGCCTCCACCTCCACTTGCACCAGTCCTAAAACTTCCGATAAGCAGAGAGGAATACTAACCTGCCTGAGAGTCTGCCAAAATGACCAAAAAATATTTGATTGCAGACGTCGGTGGAACAAATACACGCGTGGCTATCGCCACCGATGGCTACCTTCAACGATCCACTATCAAACGGTTTAGGAATGCTGAACAATCTGGCATAACGGATATCTTGCAATCCTATTTGCAGGAGTATCACCCTGACTTAAGACCAGACGCCGTGTGCATCGACATTGCAGGTCCTGTAGAGGGAGACCAAGGCTCTCTAACTAACTTATCTTGGCATGTTAGCACGCAACAGCTTTGCAAGAAAACTGGCGCCTCTTATGGATCTGTTATCAATGATATGCAGGCTCAAGGCCTTGCCTTATCGCAACTCTCCAAAAACTCTTTCTTTCCAATTATAGACGCAAACTCTTCCAAAGGAGCCCGTTTGGTTGTGAATGTGGGTACCGGCTTTAACTCGGCATTAGTTTTGGGAACTGGACAAACCTTGCAAGTACCGGGAAGTGAAACTGGACACATTGATTTGCCAGCCCCAACTGAACAACTTTTTGGCCTGCACCGCTTTCTAACCATGAAGTTTGGCTTTGCTTCAGTAGAAGAAGTTTTGTCTGGCCGTGGTTTAGGCCATGTTTATGAGTATTTAACTGGTGGAAGGAGTACTACTTCAAAGCATATCTTAACCAATTTGGAACACAGACCCACAGGCCAAAGAGGCTTTAGGATTGTTTATGAACGCATTTGGATTGGTGTGTGGCAACTTAGCGTTGACGCATCTCCCCGTTGGAGGCATTTTTCTGGTCGGTGGAATGGCCCAAGCACTGATAGATCATTATGCAGACAGTTTATTCACACAATCTCTTCAGTCAAAAGGCCGTTTTTCAGATTTCATGAAACAATTTTCGGTATATCTAGTTTGCGACGACCATGCTGCGCTTCAAGGGTGCATCGCACAACTTCAACTTGTATCTGATGGCTCCGCCTAAAACAATCTCTAACCGTTTAACAGGGTAAAATTGAATACATTTATGCAAAAGTTTTAGCAGACCACAAATAAAAACTTTTTTTGACCTAACACTTAAAATTAAAAACAGTTTGATCTTGCCCTTGCAGTTTATCCAGGTTCAGACGAAACTGCCCTAGTCCGTTATTCACCGAAGTGAATAATTGGGAGTGGGCAAACTAAGTTCACAAAAAAAATACGAGGATAAGAAGAGTGTCAAATTCTAAACAAAAATTGCGATCTCAGCTGTGGTTCAATAATCCCGATAACCAAGAAATGACCGCACTTTATTTAGAACGCTATTTAAATTACGGCCTTACCCGCAAAGAGCTTCAATCAGGTAAACCAATCATTGGTATAGCTCAAACCGGGAGCGACTTAAGTCCATGTAATCGTCACCATATCGAGTTGACCAAGAGGGTACGAGACGGGGTAATCGCCTCAGGCGGTACTGTGATCGAAATTCCTGTACATCCCATCCAAGAGACCGGAAAACGCCCAACCGCGATGCTGGATCGCAATCTGGCCTATCTATCTTTGGTAGAGACGCTGTTTGGCTATCCCATTGATGGTGTTGTGCTGAATATCGGTTGCGACAAAACCACCCCAGCCCTGCTGATGGCAGCAGCCACTGTGAATATTCCTGCAATCGCTTTATCTGTAGGTCCAATGTTGAACGGGTGGTTCCAAGGCAAGCGCACCGGATCGGGAACAATTGTATGGAAAGCCCGTGAAATGCAAGCGGCGGGCGAGATTGACGATGACGGATTTATGGAGATGGTAGCTTCTTCGACACCATCAGTAGGCTTCTGCAACACAATGGGCACTGCCACCACTATGAACTCATTAGCTGAGGGTTTGGGCATGCAATTACCCGGCGCAGCCGCTATTCCCGCCCCCTACCGAGAACGTGGTCAAATTAGCTATGAAACAGGATTAAGAATCGTCGATATGGTGCATGAAGATTTACGCCCGAACACCATCATGACACGCGAGGCTTTTGAAAATGCCATCGTAATAAATTCAGCAATTGGGGGCTCGACCAATGCGCCTATTCACCTCAACGGTATTGCCAAACATCTAGGCGTTGCTTTGAACAATGATGATTGGCAAAGCTATGGCCATAAGGTGCCACTTCTGGTCAACTTACAGCCGGCAGGCGAATACCTTGGGGAAGATTATCACCGGGCAGGCGGCGTACCCGCGGTGATTGGCGAATTATTGGCTGCGGACCTGTTGCCTCATCCGAACGCTATGACAGCAAATGGTAAGACTATTTTTGAAAACTGTGCCCACCACCGCAGCTCCAACACAGATGTGATCAAAAGAGCAACAGCACCAATGGTACAAGCCGCTGGCTTCATTAACTTAAAAGGTAACTTGTTTGATAGTGCTATTATGAAAACATCGGTAATTTCATCAGAATTTCGCGACCGCTATCTCTCTAACCCAGACAGCCCCAACGCCTTTGAAGGTCGCGCAATTGTATTTGATGGGCCAGAAGAATTCCATCATACTATTGATGATAAAACCCTTAATATAGACGAGAATTGCGTATTGATAATGCGCGGCGCCGGACCCATTGGCTATCCTGGCGGGGCGGAAGTTGTAAATATGCGCCCTCCATCTTATTTGATCACCCAAGGTATTACCTCACTCCCCTGTCTAGGTGATGGGCGACAGTCCGGCACCTCTGGCTCTCCTTCCATTCTTAACGCCTCCCCGGAGGCGGCTGATGGCGGGGGCCTGGGTTTAGTTATGACCGGTGATACTATCCGAATTGATTTGAACGCATGCACCGCCAATATGTTGGTCGATGACGCAGAGTTGGAACGCCGTAAAAGGGCTATTGGTCCGCGCCCTTTCACTCCAGACAGCCAAACCCCTTGGCAAGAGCTATTTCGCGAAAAAGTTCAACCATTCTCAGAAGGCATGACACTCGAAGGTGCTCATGAATATCAAGACATCGCACGCAAACATATGCCGCGCGACAATCACTAGGAGCATCAAATGAAGTTAGTTCGCTATGGCAATGAAGGCGCAGTGCGCCCTGGGCTGATCGATGTAAATGGAGTTTTGCGTGACTTATCAAAGCATGTTGAAGACATCGACGGTCGTGTTTTGAATGATCAAGCTCTTGATAAGATTAGGGCTTTGGATCAAACAAACCTTCCTGTGGTTACGGGCACGCCACGCTTTGCACCTATTGTAGGAAATATTGGAAAATTTTTATGTATTGGTCTAAATTACTCCGATCACGCGATGGAAACAGGCGCCACAATCCCAGAGCATCCAATCTTATTTTTTAAGGCGAACTCTGCAATTGTCGGTGCTAATGACGATGTCATCATGCCGCGCGGGTCAACGCACACTGATTGGGAAGTGGAATTAGGTGTAATTATTGGTAGCTCCGCTAAGTATATAGATAAGAAAGACGCTCTGAACTATGTTGCTGGATACTGTATAGTAAACGATGTCTCAGAGAGGCACTTCCAAAACAACCTTACAGGCCAATGGACAAAGGGAAAAAGCTGCGACACTTTCGGCCCTACGGGACCTTGGCTGGTTACTCGAGATGAAATCCCCGATCCTCAAGCATTGAACATGAGCCTGGATGTAAACGGTGAACGCAGGCAGACCGGCAACACATCTACAATGATCTTCAGCGTAGCAGAAATTATAAGCCACCTTTCACAATTAATGACATTACTTCCGGGCGATATTATTACAACTGGAACTCCTCCAGGTGTTGGTGCTGCGATGAAGCCAAATCCTATCTTTTTAAAGTCAGGTGATGTAATGGAGCTACATATTGAAGGCTTAGGCCATCAAATACAAACCGTTGGTCAAGATGAATATCAAGCTTAAAGCAAGGCCTTCTTAAAAATATCACTGCGTTTAAACCTCTGCACAATTATCATATAGCTTCGAAAAAGCCAGTTTAATTTTTGATAAAACTGGGAACCTCAAAACCAACAATTAAAAAAGCCAATCTAAAATCTCAGACCAGCATTTTTTAAAAGCTTTACTTAAAACTTAACCAACCAACTCGAGGCCAGAGAAGAAATATGCAATCTCGGTCGCCGCTGTTTCCGGCGCGTCAGAACCGTGTACGGAGTTTTCACCTACGATTCTGCGAATTCAGCACGAATTGTTCCAGCTGCTGCGTCTGCTGGGTTTGTTGCACCCATAACTTCACGGTTTTTGGCGATGGCGCCTTCGCCTTCCAAAACTTGCGCTACGATCGGAGCAGAGGCCATAAATTCACACAATTCGCCAAAGAAAGGGCGTTCTTTATGCACAGAGTAAAATTCTCCAGCTTGTTCCATTGTTAGGTGGATCCGCTTTTGAGCAACAACGCGCAAGCCTGCTTCTTCGAATTTGGCAACTATTTTGCCAGTTAGGTTCCGTCGTGTTGCATCTGGTTTGATAATAGAAAAAGTGCGTTCCAAAGCCATATGGTTAGTCCTCTTGATTGACAGGCGAGCCTGATGAATATTCTTGACGCGCGTTAGCATGACACAGGCACGATGAAAAGGTTTGATTGACGCCCAGCCAAAGCTAGGCCATGGGTGCGCAATGTTAAAAATTCAAGATATCACATATGCCATCGACGGCCGCAGATTGTTTGAAAACGCAAGTGCAACTATCCCCACCGGTCACAAAGTTGGATTTGTTGGACCGAATGGTACAGGTAAAACCACACTTTTTCGCATAATCCGTGGCGAGCTCGCCCTTGAGGGTGGTGAAATTGAACTACCAAAGCGCGCCAAAATAGGAGGCGTTGCACAAGAAGCGCCTGCAACGGGCCTTTCTTTGATAGAAACAGTTTTGGCCGCTGACGCCGAAAGAGCTTCTCTCTTAGCGGATACAAGCGAAGATCCTAACCGAATAGCCGAAGTTCAAACACGGCTCGCAGATATAGATGCTTGGTCCGCAGAAGGTAGGGCAAGCTCCATCCTCAAGGGTCTCGGTTTCGACGATGCAGCTCAAATGCGACCTTGTGCGGATTTTTCGGGTGGTTGGCGGATGCGCGTAGCCTTAGCTGCAGTCTTATTCTCAGCCCCTGATATCTTATTACTTGATGAGCCAACCAACTATCTCGATCTTGAAGGTACTATTTGGTTAGAATCTTTTCTCGCCCGCTATCCACACACAGTTGTTGTTATAAGTCACGACCGCGATTTACTGAACAGAGCAGTTGGCGGTATTTTACACCTCGAAGACAAGCAATTGACTTTTTATCAGGGCAATTATGATACGTTTGCTAAAACACGAGCAGCCAAACGGGCAGTTCAAAGTGCAGCTGCAAAAAAGCAAGCGGCACAGCGCGAGCATTTGCAAAGTTTTGTGAACCGTTTCAAGGCCAAAGCCTCTAAAGCAAAACAAGCTCAGTCGAGGGTCAAAGCATTGGAGCGGATGGAACTTATTACGCCCCCTGAAGAAGCCGCCAAGCGCGTTTTTTCATTTCCACAGCCGGAAGAGTTGTCACCACCGATTGTGGCAATTGAAAATGGCGCGGTTGGATACGATGGACCTGATATTTTAGCAGAACTTGAACTGCGAATTGACCAAGACGATCGTATAGCTCTGTTGGGCAAGAATGGGGAGGGTAAATCCACGCTATCAAAACTCATCTCCGGCCGTCTCCACAGCTCAAGCGGACGAACAATCAAACACAACAAACTACGAATTGGCTATTTCGCCCAACACCAGGTAGACGAACTCAACATCGATGAGACGCCCTTGCAACACCTGCAATCAGAGCGTCCAGATCATAGCCCTGCCCGCCTCAGAGCTATGCTTGCTGGGTTTGGCCTTGGGCCCAATCAAGTTGACACCATTGTAGCGCGGCTTTCCGGTGGACAGAAAGCGCGCCTGTCTTTGTTGTTAGCTACACTAGACGCACCACATCTGCTGATATTGGATGAACCGACAAACCACCTCGACATTGAAAGTCGTGAAGCATTGGTTCAAGCGCTTACAACGTACTCAGGCGCAGTTATTTTGGTAAGCCACGACATGCATCTGTTGTCGCTGGTAGCTGATCGTCTATGGTTGGTATCAGATGGCCGAGTAATCCCATTCGATCATGATCTTGCAGAGTATCGCAGGTTCTTGCTAGGAACGCCTGCCCCAAAAAAAGTCACTGAAAAACAAAAGCCAAACAAATCTAAACGTGAGCAATTGATCCTGGCGCGCACTGAGGTGCATAAAAATGAAGAACGACTTGAAAAGCTTAACATGATGTATGAGAAACTTCAGGAAAAATTAGCAGAACCAAAGCTTTACGAAGATCATAATGCGGATGATCTTGCAGTTTGGCAAAAAAAGTTCAGTGAAGTAGAGAAAGCTTTGGAGCGAGCAGAGGGACTTTGGCTAGCTGCAAGCAGCAAAGTAGAAAAATTAGAAAATGGCTGACTTAATAGACATAGCAGCGTTGATAACAGCCTTTACAACCTTGTTTGTTGTAATAGACCCCATTGGTTTAGCCCCAGTTTTTGTTGCTTTAACCCAAGGTATGTCTGCACAGAAGCGTAAAACAATTGGAATCCGCGCATGCCTGATCGGCTTTTGCTTGTTAGCGCTCTTTGGCCTATTTGGCGAATCTGTTCTTGGGTTTGCAGGTATTTCCATGCCTGCTTTTCAGATAGCCGGTGGAGCTTTACTATTTTTAACAGCTCTAGAAATGGTCTTTGAACGTCGTGGCAAACGCCGTAATGACAAAAGTGGACACGGCGAAGACGATGACCGTGATCCCTCTGTTTTTCCGTTATCTACTCCGCTCATCGCAGGCCCCGGAGCTATTGCATCAATAATTCTCCTGACCAATGCTGTAGATGATAATTTGTGGCAGTTGGGCGGCGTATTCTTTGCAATGTTCATTGTCGTTTTAACGGTTTTAGCCTTGTTTATGATGTCTGATTTCTTAGAAAGGCTTTTAAGGAAAACTGGTATTCTAGTGGTTAGCCGCGTTTTGGGTATGCTTTTAGCCGCCCTGTCAGTACAATTTATTTTAAATGGGCTCACTGGTTTTGGGATTACAGGAGCATAAATGTCCTCCAAATCTAATTTTCAGGAGTTTGTTTATGAGTGACATCATTGCACAACTGACCTATCTAGCCGTTTTAATTGTTGCTATCGGCGGTTGGTTTTTAGCTAGCAATCGGTCTTCAATCAGCAAAACCCTGCAAATGGCTCTTGTTTGGGGTATGATTTTTATGGGCGGAATGGCCATCTACGGGCTTTGGACTGATATTATAGAAGCGGCAGTTCCAAGAATATCACTAAACTCTGAAGGCGGTATTGAGGTACCAAGATCCCGTAATGGGCATTATCATCTTACCGTCGAAATTAACGATGTTGATATCAAATTTTTGGTAGATACTGGTGCAACAGATCTATTTTTAACACAAGAAGATGCTAAGCGTGTTGGAATTAATACTAAAAATTTGGCCTATATTGCAACGGCATACACTGCAAATGGGCCTGTTAAAATTGCTCATACTAAGCTTAAAAAAGTTAAGCTTGGTGAGTTCGTAGATCTTCAAGTAAACGCTTCAATCAATGGTGGAGAAATGCAGCAAAGCCTACTAGGGATGAGCTATCTAAGCAACTTTGATAAAATTGAGATATCTGAAAATACCCTTATTTTATATCGCTAAGATTGTGCTTCTATAGCTTTCTCTCGGATTTCAGTGACCAACTTCCCTGTTCTTGGCTCCAATATTGAGCTGCAGTCCCCGCATCAGTTAACGTCTTCCATTGCGCTCGTGCTATTTGCATGTCTTCGGCGTTATCATCTTGGAACAAAATGCAGACCCGAGCCGCGTTTTGCGCCTCGTGAAGTGTAACGGTGGCGCCCCCGATACAAATCAAGCAATCATGAGAAAAAATTTTACCCTCTTGCGCCAACAAAATTGGTTGATCCAGTTCATTTTCAGAACCAGACAGGCCGTGAGGTAGAAAACTCTCTGCACCTCCATACCAAAGCTTCTCATCTAAATCTTTTATTTGCGCAGTGGTACTCCCACGCAAAAGAACACGCCATTTTTTGCTCAGGCACTTATCCAATAAGGGCATTAAAGCTTGATCTACGGTTTGACGTGTTAAATGATAAAAATATGCCTCATTCACCCTGCCAGTTCCTCTTTAGTTTCGTAGTGGTCTGCAATCATACGAATGAGCGCACGAACGCCCCAGCCGGTGGCCCCTTTGGGAGAAAATGCACTAGACGCATCAATAGAAGCTACACCCGCGATATCGAGGTGCGCCCAAGGCATGTCTGATTTAACAAAGCGTTGCAAAAATTGCCCTGCCGTAATGGATCCAGCAGATCGAGTACCCACATTTTTCATATCTGCAATTCGGGATTTAAGTTGTTCATCATAAGCAGGAGCAAGCGGCATCCGCCACGCTCCCTCACCCTCCGCTAAGGCAGCATTAATAAAATGCTTTGTAAGGGTATCATTGTTTGAAAAAACTCCAGCCATTTCGTGACCCAAGCCTACAATTATTGCTCCCGTTAACGTTGCGAGATCTATAATACCCAGTTGGGTTAAAACGCTCTTGCGTATACCAAAGAATATCAGCCAAAACCAAACGCCCTTCCGCATCTGTGTTTATAACCTCTATCGTGTCGCCTTTCATGGACTTGACGACATCACCGGGTCGGGTTGCGTTTCCAGATGGCATGTTTTCAACAAGACCTACAACTCCGACCACATTGGCTGCAGCATTCCGCAGGGCTAAAGCTTTCATTGTACCTGCCACAACTCCAGCGCCTCCCATATCCATAGTCATATTCTCCATCCCACCTGCAGGTTTTAAAGAAATGCCACCAGTATCAAATACAACACCTTTGCCAACAAGCGCGAAGGGAGCTTCACCACCACCACCATTCCATTGCATGACAACAACTTTAGATGGACTGCTTGACCCTAGACCAACACACAGCAACGCGCGCATTTCAAGCCTTTCCAGTTCAGGCTCGTCTAAGACCTGAACGTCGATACCCAGGTCACGTAACGTTATCAACTGATCGGCGAATGTCGTTGTGGTTAAAACATTCGCAGGGGCGTTCACCAAGTCACGAGTGAAAAATACGCCGTCAACTACCGCCATTTTTGCTGCAATAGAGGATGATTGCATTGACACGTTTTTCACCATTACAGTCACATCTAGAGGTTTTGGTGTAGCATTGGTTTTTTGATCAAGATACTCGTAATTTCTCAATCCAATACCTTCAACAAGGTCAGCCAGCAGTTTAAAATTACCGGCGGCCAACAGAAGTTTCACCCCAGCTGCTGATTTGCAAATTTCAACTCCACAGCTGCGCGCTTCAGCTACCGAAGAGTTCAGGCTAATCTTTGCAATAAGTAATGATTGTGCAGCTAAGCCTGTTGGAAAGCTCAATGTGTGGACTTTACCATTCCCTAATTTTTCAAATTCTTCAGATCCTAAAAACCGTTCCAATGCACCGTTTGTTAAGCTGTTTATTTTGCGACTAACCACATCAAAACTATTACTATCTGCCGCAAAAATAAGTATCTGACCTTCAAATTGATCTAATTTTGCAACATCGGTTTCTACAACTGAAAAATTTGTGAGGGGGGTCATAAAACTTCCTTTTTTAATATGATGGGCAAAGTCTAACTTGCACTGATAAATTTGACCAGATTGCTATTTCTGTTTGCCTAATAATCCTTTAGAATAAAAGACAATAAATCTGGGGGGAGAAATGAAGCGGGCCAACGCATATGTTCTGAAGCAATTACTAACTTTGTTTGGTTTTTTTGCTTTGATTTTAGTGCTAATCTATTGGGTCAATCGTGCTGTCTCTCTTTTTGATCAACTAATTGCAGACGGACAATCAATTTTTATATTTTTGGAGTTCACCTCTCTGACCCTTCCTTGGATTATTCAGATGGTTACCCCCGCTGCAGGGTTTGCTGCAGTAGTTTATGTAATTCATAGATTATCCATCGACAGTGAATTGGTAATTTTACAGACCTCAGGTCGCTCCAACTGCCAAATTGCGACGCCAGTTTGGATATTTGCGCTATGCGTTACGCTGATTACATTAGTGTTGTACAATGTATTAGTTCCAATCAGTCAGAGCCGCCTACAACAGCGTCAAACCGAGGTTGCCGAGAATGTGACCGCGCGCTTATTAACAGAAGGCGCTTTTTTGAAACCTAACGAAAACATTACATTTTACCTTAAAAGTATAAGTAATGACGGACAGCTGGAAAGTGTTTTTCTGAATTCAACAATAGACCCAAAGAGGAACGTGACTTACTCGGCCACAAAAGCGTTTCTAGTACGGTCTGACTTAGGTCCACAGTTGGTTCTGATTGATGGGTTAGTGCAAAGTTTGGATATAAAAACACAACGTTTAACGGTCACACGGTTTAACGATTTTGTCGTAAACATTGGACGCCTCATCAGTCCAAGCGCCGAAGTTGGCCTTTAGCGCGTCTAATTTTACCAGCGTCCAACTATTAAAGTTCTTACGAGGTGCTCAGGTTTTGCCAGGAACCATTTCATTACAACAAATTCGACTCGTTCTACATACCCGTATTACTGCCCCTTTGTTAAGTATATTTGTTGTTTTACTGGGTTACGCCGTACTAATATCAAGCGGCTTCAGCCGTTTCGGGATTTGGAAACATGTCTTACTCGCAGTTTTAAGCTTGTCGGTATTAAAAATCCTTGAAGGCATCTGCATCGATTATGTAGGGCGTGAAAAAAATGCTGTATGGATACTTTATATGCCTTTGCTATTTGGTTTTCTGTTCACCTACGCGATATTGTTCACCGGAGATAAACCTTGGCGAACTTCTGAAGGCTCTACTATATGATTTTACATGCATATTTTGCACGTCGCTTCGCGACGACATTTCTGATTGTAGCAAGCGCTTTCGCCGTTTTAGTAATACTACTCGACTTCATCGAACACCTTCGGAGGTTTGGCGAGGGAGAAGCCGGTATTGGTAAAATTTTGCAATTAGTTGCCCTAAATGTTCCTGCAAGCCTCTACCAAACGCTTCCTTTAATTATGGTAATTTGTAGTATCATGCTGTTTCTAAACCTTGCGCGCAGTAGTGAATTAGTTGTCACACGCGCTTCTGGTAGATCTGCCGTGCGCTCTCTGTTTGGGCCACTTCTCACAGCATTTGCCATTGGATTAATATCAGTGACTGTGCTCAATCCTATCGTTGCGGCAACTGAAAATAAACATGAGAAATTAGCCGCCAAACTTTTAGGTCAGCAAGTCAACTCCCTTTCTTTTTCAGAAAATGGACTTTGGTTGCGACAGGGCAATGAAACCTTTCAAACCGTTATTCACGCAAAACGAGCAAATTTAGACGGTACACAACTTTTCGATGTCGCCCTTTATGAATTTGACCTGACGGGGAAAGCTACAAAGCGGATGACTGCAAAATCAGCTCTTTTGATCGATGGCTATTGGAGCCTGAAAGGCGTTAAAGAATGGTTACTGAAATTGGGTGGAAATCCTGAGGCAAAAGCAATCGAAAAAACTTCTTATAACATAAAAACAAGTCTGACTAAGGATCACATTCAAGATAGCTTTGGTATACCTGCGTCCATCCCAATCTGGCAACTTCCATCATTTATTAAAAAGCTTAAAAAGGCAGGTTTTTCTGCGAGACGCCATGTCGTTTGGTTCCACATGGAACTAGCCTTGCCTTTGTTTTTAGTAGCTATTGTAATGATTGGAGCTGGTTTTACCGTCAAACAAGGACGCCAAGTCCGGACTGGCTTGATGGTATTACTCGCCATTCTTTTTGGCTTTGGCCTATATTTTATTCGAAACTTTGCCCGAATACTTGGCGAGAATGGACAATTGCCAGAAATTTGGGCAGCTTGGATACCACCTTTGGCAGCTATCGGTTTGACGCTCGCCTTTCTCCTTCACACAGAGGACGGTTAGATGCGTATCTTATTATCGATTTACTTTTTTCTATTCTCCGTCGGTATGGCTGCAGCACAAAATCCCATAAACCTTATTGCCGACCAAATAATAATTACACCAAACGGAGCTTTAATTGCTAAAGGAAATGTAGTCATTTGGCAGAAAAACACCAAAATAAAAGCCCACGAAGTCAGCTATAATGACGGAACTGGTGAACTCACATTAATTGGCCAAATCATAATCCAAAATGGAAGCTCAGAAGTAATTTTTGCAGACCAAGCCACACTGTCCAATGACTTGCAAACAGGAATAATTGCCAGCGCTAAAATTATTTTAAGTCAACAAGTTCAGATAGTTGCATTACAAGTCTCTCAATCAAACGGCCGATACACTAAAGCAAAGAATATTGCTGCTACATCGTGTCAAGTCTGTCTAAGAAAAAACACCACTTTGGCAAATCCGCGCCAAAAGTATAGTGCATGATAAAGTGGAAAAACAACTTTACTTTGATCAAGCTCAACTACGCCTTCTCAATATACCTATTCTTTTAATTCCACAGCTACGACTACCAGATCCCTCACTTAAACGTGCAACAGGCTTTCTTGTTCCTCTATACAAAAATTCATCTCGCCTAAAATCTGGTCTAAAAACTCCATATTTTATAAGTCTTAGCGACCATAAAGATTTAACAATGACACCTTTTTACTCTCCAAAGACAAGAACCCTCGAGTTTGAATATCGACAAGCTTATCAATCAGGCTGGTTAAATTTTAAAGGTGCAGTATCCAACGACAGTTTGTTGCCAGATACCGGACGCGGGTATATTTTTGGAACGGGGTCTTTCGATCTTGGGCGACACTTTAAACTAGGAGTCCAAGTCCAAGCTGTTCGCGATAAAACATATCTTTTCGATTACGATTATGCGGAATTGGACAGGTTAAATTCTAATATCGACCTGACCCGTGCAAGCCGTGAAGAAACCATAGAAATGCGGCTTTCAAGCTTCAACTCTTTGCGCTCCTCCGACGACAATTCAACAGAACCGACTATTGTGGCGGAAATGGTACAGCAATTTCGTTATTTTCCAAATCTGATTGGTGGAGAATCTGGTTTGAAGGCCAGCGCACTTGGAAGCTATCGCTATTCCGATGCAAACATATGATTTTGATAGTGATAGAGAGGTTGATGGATATGATACCTTACGTCTCTCATTAGATACTGATTGGCAAAGAAATTGGACTTTTCAAAACGGTTTTATTTTTGACTTAGATACGGAATTGGGTTTGTCCTATTATAATATTCAACAACATTTCAGCGCAAAATCTGATATCTTAGTAAATTCTAGTGCTGCTTCTGCGGGCTTGCGCTGGCCGCTAATTCGAAAAAATAATGGTGGTTCAACAGCTATTTTGGAGCCACATATTCAATTTGCATCCGTTTCCATAAATGGTTCAGACGTTCCTAACCAAGACAGCACACGAGTAGAGTTTGATGAAGGGAACTTGTTCAAATTTAATCGGGCCCCTGGTTACGACTTAACCGAGAACGGGTTTCGTATTAACATTGGCTTGAAGGGCGAAAGCTATGACGTAAATGGAGGTCAAATAGGATGGGAAATTGGCAAAGTAATGCGGGCGAAAGATACAAGTTTCAGCTATAGCTCCGGTTTATCTGGCAAATCTTCTGATTGGTTAATAGCTACTAATATTGACCACTTCTCCGGTATTGAACTTATTGGACGCGCAATGATTACGGATGAAGGCAGACTTGGCAAAACTGAAACCCTTCTAAATTGGCGAGACTTACGCAATGATATTTCTGCTCAATACGCATGGTTAGCGAAAGATACGAACGAAGAAAGGGAGAAAAGCCTCAGCGGCTTATCCTTAAGTTGGCAATCCGATATTACGCAAAATTGGATTACGGAGACAGCTGTAAAGTTTGACACGAGCCGTGGAGAGGCAACGGATTTGGATTTTGGCTTAAAATTCGCAAATGAATGTTTAAATATTGGCTTTTCCGCCTCGCGTCGCTTTTCGACTTCGTCTACTCTTCAGCCCAGTACTGACTACAACTTCAAAGTTGAGTTAACTGGCTTTTCGACTGGGTTGGAAAACCCACCTAAACAACAAAGATGTCGCTCAATTTAAATCGAGGATCACATGCTCTTTTCAACCATTAAAAAAACCCTTTTGGCTTTTCTTTTTAATGGAACACTTGTTGGAATTGTCACTGCACAAAGTTTGTTTGACCCAGTGGTTTCGATCAATGGCGCCGTAATCACGGAATATGAGTTGGGCCAACGGGTCCGATTCAATCATTTCCTTGAGCAAACAGGAAAAAATATAGGAAAAGCCCGTGAAGATTTAATTAATGATCGCTTGAAGGTTTCAGCTGGGCGACGCGTCGGCATTGAACTAAGCCAAGATAATTTAGAACAGTCTATGGTTGATTTTGCGAACAACTCGAGCCGAAGCTTAGAGGAACTTTTGAGCCTCATTGCTCAAAATGGTGTCGATGCACAAACATTTCGCGATTTTGTTGAATCTGGCGTGGTTTGGCGAGAATTAGTTCGCTCTCAATTTGCCGGTCGTGGGGTTCCTTCAGAAGCAGAAATTGATCGAGCAACAGCCTCCGTAGGCCCCCAGGGTGGATTGCGTGTTTTAATGTCTGAGATCGTAATTGCAGCATCACCGCAACAGGCGGTTACTGCTAAACGATTAGCTGACAAGCTATCAAAAATTACCTCAATTACTGAATTTTCACAAAAAGCTACTGAATTTTCGGCAGCTCCAACCCGAGTAAATGGTGGAAAATTAGAATGGACCACTTTGAATGATTTACCAGCAGCGCTTGCGCCGATTGTTGCTGCTCTGCGTCCTGGGCAGGTAACCCCACCTCTTAACATTCCCAATGCGATCGTTTTGCTTCAATTACGTGCCGTGGAGGAAACTGCAGCAACTGCTAAAATTCTTGTAAAAATTGAATACGCATTCCTTTCTGGACCAACTACATCTATTCAAATAGCAGCCAAAAACTCCGATACTTGCGATGACCTTTATGGACTAGTAAAAAGTAAGCCCGAGTTGAGGCTATCCATTCAATCTCAAAAGCCTTCAGATATAAAACGAGATAAAGCTGTTCGTATTGCTCTTTTGGATAAAGATGAAAAGAGTATTTTGCCGACAGCGGAGGAAAAAACATCAGATATGGTTATGCTGTGCAAGCGTGTTTATGCAATATCCGAGAACGTTTCTCGCGCAGAAATAACACAGAACTTGAGGCTAGCTCGACTAAATAGCCTTGCAGACGGGTATTTGGCAGAGCTACGCGCCAATGCTGATATTGTAGATTACTAATGCCACTGCTGCCAGAATGATAAAGGCTCGCCGGAATGCAAATTGATACTCTGCCCCCACTGCGTGAAGTAATATCAACGCATACGCTAAAAACTAAAAAATCTCTTGGCCAAAATTTTATTTTGGACCTTAATTTAACTGCTAAAATTGCCCGACTTGCAGGCTCTCTCGATGATCATGATGTTCTTGAAATAGGACCCGGTCCTGGTGGTCTAACGCGTGGCCTCCTTTCGGAAGGCGCAAGACGGGTAGTGGTGCTCGAAAAAGATATACGGTGCATGCCTGCGCTAGAGGAAATTAAAGCAGCATACCGGAACAAAGTACAAATTTTCAATGTGGACGCTTTGGGGTTTGATGCCCAGCGCCATTTAACGGGCCCTGTGCGCATTGTATCTAATTTACCTTACAACGTCGGTACGGAGCTCCTTATTCGCTGGTTGACCCCAGGAGACTGGCCCCCTTTCTGGGAAACGCTCACGCTGATGTTTCAAAAAGAGGTGGCAGAACGGATTATAGCAGCACCTGGATCAAAGGCCTATGGCCGCCTTTCTATATTGGCTCAATGGAAAGCTAATGCAAAGATTGTGATGGCACTTCCCCCTGAAGCATTCTCTCCACCCCCCAAAGTGCATTCTGCCGTTGTGCACCTTACAGCACTAACAGAGCCAAGATTCCCCGCACCAGCAAGACTTCTTTCTTCAACTGTCGCAATGGCGTTCAACCAGCGACGTAAAATGTTACGCTCTAGCCTTAAAGCTGCATCAAAAGATATCGAAATGGTCCTGCGGGATGCTGGCCTTGAGCCAACCGCACGCGCAGAGGAAATTTCACTTGAAGGTTACTGCGCTTTAGCGCGAGGCTTAGACCAGAGTTAATTTTCTACTGTGTTTTTTGGAAACTCACTGCTAACAGGCTCAACCCTGTTTTCTTTGACGATTGGCTTAGATGGACGCCGGCGAACACGCGGTTTTGGATTTATTGCAGGCTGATCCGCTCCACTTTCAGGTGTTAAAACAAGATCTGCGGGTCCAGTTTTCTTATCCATGCTAACCAAATCAGGCTGCGGTTCACTACCAAAATCAGTGCCATCTAGTGAAACGGTAGATGTTTTTGTTTCTGAGCGGTTACTATAATCTGCACGCTCTTTATTCTCTGGCCGAGTTTCTAAATTCTCTGGCCGAGTTTCTAAGCGGTGCTCCGGGCCATTATCCACACGGTCGGTACGCTCTTGGTCTCTTTGAGCCTGTTTTTCTCGATTCTCCCGATCTTGCTGTTCGCGCCTAGCATCAATTTCACGCTGCGCTTCGGCCTGGATACGCATGTAATGTTCAGCATGCTGTTGAAAATTTTCAGCAGCGACACGATCCCCAGATAGCTGAGAGTCTCGTGTCAACTGTTGATATTTTTCAATAATTTGTTGCGGTGTCCCGCGTACCTTGCCCTCAGGGCCGGAACTATCGAACACACGGTTCATTACATTAACGCCCGAACGATTATTATTATTACGATTATTCTTCGTGCGGGGACGCGATTTTGAAGTTCTCATATGATGCAAAAAGCCTATTTGGCGAATGACCTGTTACTCAGTAGATGTAAACAGTCATATTTGGGTTAAGTGTTATGATGGCAAGAGTCCTATCATCAACGAGAACTTATAAAGCATGCTAAGGACTATTCAGCAAGCAAAAAATATAAAATCTTGCAATAAAAGTAGCTTTTTAAGAATTTCGCCTACAGTGTGCTAATCTATCACGTTGATCAAAATCTTGCATTACTAAGATGTCTTCAAAAAAATACCTCGATAAAACATCTGTAACAGCCACACCTTGGTCAAAGCCAATCTCAAATATTAGACGACCTCCCGGTTTTAAAAATTTTTCTGCACTCATGGCTATTTTGCGATAGGCGTTCAATCCATCTAAATGATCTGTGAGCGCACATTTAGGCTCATGAAGTACTTCTGGCGAAAGAGCGCCCATGACATTGGGGTGAATATATGGTGGGTTAGCCACTATAAGGTCAAATTGAAATGCGGGCACATTCGAGAACCAATTTGAAACACGAAATTCACAACGCTCTGCCACTCCAATAGCCCGCGCATTTACTTGTGCAATTGCTAGCGCTGCCTCAGACTGGTCTACACCCAACCCGCTTGCGTTAGATTTCTGCGCCAAAAGTGAGATTAAAATGCAGCCCGAACCAGTACCCAAATCCAAGACTGTAACAAAGTCTTCACGCAAAGCTTCCATAATCAAATGCTCAGTTTCAGGACGCGGGTCAAGTACATCTGATGTTACTGCAAAACGATGTTCAAAAAAGTCACGATATCCTAAAATGTAAGATACCGGCACTCGCTTGGTACGGCGCAAAACTGCATTTTCAAACTTCTGCTGTTCAAGATGAGAAATAGTTTCTTGTAGATGAAGTGCTATTCTATCCACTCCAATCTTTAGGACGTAGGCAAGTAATTTTCGCGCGTCACGTTGCGGCTCGGGCACCCCAGAAAGTTTCAATTTGTCTATGGCCAGTGACAGTAAACTTTGAACTGTGGAACTCATCTATTTAATTCAGCAAGCATTATCGCCTGTGCTTCAGCTGTAAGCGCATCAATAATTTCATTTAGGTCTCCCTGCAAAATTTGATCTAAGCGGTAAAGCGTCAATCCAATTCTGTGGTCTGTCATTCGCCCCTGGGGAAAATTATAAGTACGAATGCGTTCAGAGCGATCCCCTGTGCCAACCTGTGATTTGCGATCGGCAGAACGTTCTCCGTCAACCCGTTCACGTTCACGATCATAAAGCCTAGTTTTTAAAACCTGCATCGCTATTTCACGATTTCGGTGCTGTGATTTTTCTGCACTAACAACAATTAACCCAGTTGGAAGGTGTGTTATGCGCACAGCTGAATCAGTTGTATTGACATGCTGCCCCCCGGCCCCGCTGGCCCGCATGGTATCAATACGAATATCTCCCGGATCAATGTGAATATCAACATCTTCAGCCTCTGGCAGAACCGCTACAGTTGCAGCAGAGGTATGAACGCGTCCCCCACTTTCTGTTGTGGGAACACGTTGCACACGATGCACACCAGATTCATACTTCAGCTTCGCGAACACTCCCTCACCCTTGATGTGGACAACAAGCTCCTTTACCCCACCCAGCTCAGTAATTTGATTTTCAACAATCTCAAATTTCCAACCCTGCATCTCAACATATCTTTGGTACATACGCATCAGATCTGCCGCAAACAAAGCAGCTTCATCGCCACCGGTTCCAGGACGAATTTCCAAGATTGCTGGGCGCGAGTCCGCGGCATCTTTCGGTAAAAGAGTAAGCTGTAAGTTTTGCTCTGCTTTCGGCAGGGCTGCCCTTAACGCAGGTAGTTCTTCTTTCGCAAGCTCACGCATCTCTTCGTCTTCCAGCATAACCTCTGCATCATCTATATCCCGCAAGAGTAACTGATAAGCCCGTACCTCATCTACAACTGGTTTAAGGTCCGAATACTCCTTCGCCAGCTTGGCAATATCATTTGAACCTTCGGACATTTGTGCTTCAAGAAACTCAAATCTTTGTACGATCTGGGCTAATGTGTCTTCTGCTATCATACTTTTAGGTCACCTATGTAGCTTCAAGGGTCAAGTAGCCAGTTTGAATTTTTCTGTCAAAATCCCATTATTTCTGAAATTTTGATTGTTCTAACCAACCAAGAATTCGGCGACGGTTTGTACCATAATCACTCCACCCAATGACGAGATTACCTCGCAAGTGGACCCCACTATCGCTTTCCCAGATCTCTATCATATCAGGGAAACCCCAAAATGCACTGCGGACAACAGCTACAAACTTAGGGTTTTGCTGCAAAACTTTAATTCTTGGGGTAGCCCGTATTAAGGTTTCTATATTAGCTTTAGTAACTTCCTGCGAAATGACATAATAACCTCCCGGTTTAACCAATGACTGCATACCAGCAGGCATCCCTCCCTCTCGCCATGCTTCGGCCGGCAGCGGCCACATACGAAAAATCAATTGCAAAATAATAAAGGCAGCAACGGCTAAAAAAACTATTTTCAAACTAGGTCACTTCACTTTTCAGCGGTATTCCACTCCAGGAAGAATACTCAAAATTTCAAACATCAGGTTTGCAGCAGTTAATGCCGTATTTCCAGAAGTATCATACATAGGGCTAACCTCGACCATATCAAAGCCAACAATGTTGAGACCATTCATAGCTCGTATAAGCTCCATCGCTTGCGGTGTCGTCAGGCCACCTATTTCAGGCGTTCCAGTTCCCGGTGCATAAGCCGGATCAAGGCTATCAATATCGTAAGTCACGTAGCAGGGGTGGTCCCCAATAGCTTCTCTAATTTCACTACCCAACGGTGTAAGTGATTTATGCCATATTTCAGGAGCCGTAATAATATTAAATCCCCAGCCGGCAGCTTCAGAAAAATCTTCAGCCGTGTAACCGGTGCCGCGTAGGCCGACCTGAAAAACCAAGTCAGGTACTAAAAGTCCTTCCTCATACGCCCTCCTAAAAACAGTTCCGTGGGTTTCGCGCTCTCCAAACATTTCATCATTAACGTCAGCGTGTGCATCAATATGCACTAAGGCAACAGGCCCATGCTTTTTGGCGATCGAACGCAATATTGGTAAAGTTAGAGAATGATCTCCTCCCATCGTTGCCGGGAGTACTTTGTATCCATGCAACTTATCATAGGCCGCTTCAATAATTTTAAGACTATCAGCAAGAGAGAAAGTATTAATGGGAACATCTCCTAAATCAGCCATTTGTAAACTATCGAACGGAGCCGCGCCGGTTTGAAGATTATAAGGCCGGATCATAGCGCTTTCTTGACGAATTTGTTTTGGACCAAACCTGGTGCCCGACCGCCAACTTGTCCCAATATCCATCGGTATACCCATGAAACAAACGTCTAAACCCTCTGGTGAAGTGGCCTCAGGCAGGCGCATGAAGGTTTGAGGACCAGCAAAGCGTGCTAAATCATTTCCTGAAATAGGTTGGTTTGGCATTTGCATTTCCTTCTTTTTGAATTTAGTTTTAAGCGTTTTTGGCGCGTAAGTTCCAACAATAAAGGCACACCAATTCCATAGCAGCATGCGCACCTGCCACGGCTGTCGCGCCTGAGGTATCATATTGAGGTGACACCTCGACCACATCGCCTCCAACCATATTAATTCCTCGAATATTGCGCAATATTGCCGCGGCCTGCGCCGATGACAGACCTCCCCAAACAGGCGTCCCCGTGCCTGGAGCAAAAGCTGGATCAAGACAGTCGATGTCAAACGTCAAATATACTGGATGATCGCCAACAATATTTTTGATTTGTATGGCGGTCTCGTCTGGCGTTTGACGATGAACCAAAGGCGCATCAATTACGTGTACGCCCGCATCATAGTCATTTTGGGTTCTGATACCAATTTGAACAGATTTTTCTGGGATAATTAAACCCTCTTTCACGGCCTTATAAAACATTGTTCCATGATCAATTCGATTCATATCATCATCAGGCCATGTATCTGAATGCGCGTCGAAATGCACCAAAGCCACCGGTCCAAATTTTTCGGCAAACGCTCGTAAGATAGGAAATGTAACGTAATGATCCCCACCAAAAGACAAAGCGCCACATTCGTGCTTCAAAATACCTCTTATATGATCAGTCAATTGTGCGGGAAACGCAGCTACATTGGCATAATCAAAAGCTAGGTCGCCATAATCTACAATATCAAAATCCTCTAGCGGGTTGATGTCCCACCCATAAGGAGGGTCACATGGTTGTAGAGTACTAGCCTCACGGATCGCACGTGGTCCAAATCTTGAACCGGGGCGGTTTGTTACCGCCTGGTCAAATGGTATGCCGGTGATGGCGATATCAACGTCCACCAAGTCTTTTGAGTAATTCCGTCGCATAAATGACAAAATACCGCCAAAAGCATTTTCGTAGGACATACCTCGGCGACCCTCGCGAGTTATTGCATTATCTACGTCATATGCTGCATCTTTAAGCGCCATTTACTCCTCCAAAGGTTGTGCACGTTCGACCAATCGCGCGAAAAATGAAGCCCCGATGGGAGATACATCATCATTAAAATCAAAAGCAGCATTATGCCAAGAAGCACCATTTCCTTGCCCCAGAAAAAGATAGCATCCCGGTCTTTTTTCAAGAAGATAAGAAAAATCTTCAGCCCCCATATCTCGAGTTCTATCAGGAACTGTCATGTTATCACCGCAAATTTCACGGGCCACACCTGTAGCAAATTCCGTTTCAATGGGCGTATTTATAGTTGCAGGATAACCACGACTATAATTACATTTCACATCGACGCCAAAGGCTGCTGCGTGTCCCTGACAAATTTCCTGCATTCGGCGTTCGACCATGTCCTGAACTGGGCCCGCAAAAGTGCGAACTGTGCCTCCAACATAAGCATCATCATTAATCACATTATCGATCGTGCCTGCATGAATTTGTGTGACACTTACAACAAGATCCTCAACCGAGTTGTGATTTCGGCTTACGATTGTGCTCAATGCTTGAGTAATAGAGATAGCCGCCGGGATAGCGTCCACCGCCAAATGTGGCATCGCTGCGTGACCACCCTGCCCAGTTATGTTTATGTCAAATGTATCCACCGCTGCCATGATAGGGCCGGGAGTTGTGCTAAGTTGTCCAGATGGAGCCCCAGGTTCGGTATGGAGCGCATAGACTTTATCGATGGAGAATCGGTCGATAATGCCTTCTTCAACCATGATCTTACCGCCGCCACCGTTTTCCTCTGCAGGTTGAAAAATCAATGCTACAGTTCCAGAAAAATTACGTGTTTCAGCCAAATAACGCGCAGCACCAAGCAACATCGTCGTATGGCCATCGTGACCGCAGGCGTGCATCTTTCCTGGAATAACACTCGAATATTCAGCGCCAGTCGCCTCTTCAATTGGCAAGGCATCCATGTCCGCACGCAGCCCAATTGTTGGTCCTTCACCACGGCCATTGATTAAAGCTACGATGCCTGACTGGGCAATCCCTTTATGAATTTCAGTGATTCCAAAATCAGACAATCTTTCCACGACAAACTGCGCGGTGTTGTGACAGTCGAAACCCAATTCAGGATTTTGATGCAAATAACGTCGCCAAGTTTTCATATCCTCTGCAAATTCGGCGATGCGGTTGACGATTGGCATGAGCGTGCTCCTTATAGCGCTAAGAAATCGGAATTAGCGGAGCAAATCAATGGACAATAATGATCTGGTACACTTAAAAAACGGTGGCATTGAGCGGCTGTTGTATATCATGCGCCGATTACGTGATCCAAAGAGTGGATGTCCTTGGGATATCGAGCAGACATTTGAGACAATTGCCCCCTATACAATTGAAGAAGCCTATGAGGTAGCTGATGCCATTGAACGTGGGGATATGAACGATCTCAAAGGTGAACTTGGAGACCTTCTATTACAGACTGTTTATCACACCTCCATTGGCGAAGAAGAGGGTCACTTTACTTTTAATTCAGTAGCGGACGGAATTAGCGATAAAATGGTGGCGCGTCATCCGCATATTTTTGGAAATGAGTCACGAGAGAAATCGTCTGAGCAGCAAATTTTAGACTGGGAAACTATCAAAGCCGCAGAACGCGCAACTATTGCGCAAACTGGGGCTTTAGATGGAGTAGCTCGTGGACTTCCAGCATTTACTCGAGCTGTGAAATTACAGAACAGGGCAGCACGGGTAGGCTTTGATTGGCCTAAAGTCGAACAGGTTTTAGATAAGGTTGCAGAAGAAATTACAGAGCTAAAGGATGCTACCACGCAAAAAAATCGCCATGAAGAATTTGGTGATTTAATGTTTGTAATGGCAAATTTAGCGCGACACTTAAGGATAGATCCCGAACAGGCTTTACACGATTCATCAAATAAATTTATTAATAGATTTAGGTATGTAGAACTTAAACTTAAATCTTCAGGAAAAACTCCAATCCAGTCAAACTTACAGGAAATGGATGCGTTGTGGGATGAAGCAAAACAAAAAGAAAAGTAACATTATTATTTTAATAGGTTATTGCATTAAAAGCCTTAGTATTTTAATCAGGTTTTAGTTTGCCGAAATGGTTTACGCTTATTAACTCACAACTCACGGAGACCTCCATGAAACTTTCTTCGCTTGCCTTAACAATTTTGCTTATGACACAAACAACAACTGCAAATTCACAGGAAGTGAATGTCTACTCTTACAGACAACCTGAGCTAATTCAGCCTCTGACCGATGCGTTCACTAAACGCACTGGCATAGCTGTAAACGTAGCTTTTCTAAAAAAAGGCTTAATTGAACGCTTAAAAGCCGAGGGAAGCCGAACTCCTGCTGATTTAGTATTTACAGTTGATATCTCGCGCCTCAATGCCGTTGTAGAAGCAGGGCTAACTCAATCAGTGCAAAACGATTTTTTGTTAAAAAATATTCCATCTACCTACCGGGATCCCGACGGTCACTGGTTTGGATTAACAACCAGAGCTCGCATTATATACGCCTCTAAAACTCGTGTTTCTGAAGGCGAAGTGACAACATATGAAGATTTAGCATCTTCCAAATGGAAAGATCGTATCTGCACGCGTTCAGGAACACATGCCTACACGCTAGCACTCACTGCTGCCTACTTGCACCACCACGGGGAAGTGGAAACGCTAAATTGGTTGGAAGGTTTAAAAGCAAATCTAGCGCAAAAGCCACAGGGCAATGATCGCGCTCAAGTTAAAGCTATTTGGGCCGGCGTTTGTGACATTTCACTTGGCAACACCTATTACATGGGCAAAATGCTAGGAAATCCAGACCAACGGGCTTGGGCCGAAAGCGTTACAGTCGAGTTCCCCGAATTTCAAAACGGCGGCACACATGTAAATGTCTCTGGCCTGGCACTTACAAAATACGCCCCCAACCGCGACAATGCTATAGCCTTGATGGAATTTTTAGCCTCTCCAGAAGCTCAGGAAATTTACGCTTCAGACAATTTTGAATACCCGATTGCACCGGGCACAGAGGCAGACCCATTGGTAAAAAGCTGGGGTGATTTCACACCAGATAACGTTAACCTGGCCGCTATCGCCAAACTACGTAGCGACGCTTTACGTTTGATGGAAGTTGTAGATTTTGATGGTTAACCCAATCTTTTATTAATTAGTGGTAAATTGAAGCCTATAAAAAAGGCGCCTTGGACAAATCCATTGCGCCTTTTATTTTCAATATACTGATACCTAATCAGTAACAATAACCTCCAGCATTTGATCTGGCATGCCATCCACAGCGCCAGAGCCAGGCCGACCGAGTTTCAAAGAATCAACAAGATTCATGCCATCTGTAACCTGGCCCACAACAGTATATTGCCCATTCAGGTGATAGCCCGGCGCAAACATTATAAAGAATTGGCTGTTAGCACTGTTCGGACTTTGCGAACGTGCCATACCTACAACTCCACGATCAAACGGCACATTTGAAAATTCAGCAGTGATATTCGGAAGGTCAGACCCCCCTCGACCAGCCATAGACATATCATTTGGATCTTTGCCAAAACTCACATCGCCGGTTTGAGCCATAAAACCAGGTATCACACGGTGAAATACCACCCCGTTATATCTGCCATCCGCCGCCAGAGTAGTAATCTGAGCCACGTGTAAAGGTGCGACATCTTCAAAAAGATCAATCTTGATTGTTCCATTCGCAGTTTCACCCAAAACCTGAATCTCCAAACCTGCTGAAAATGCAGGGCCAGCACTCAACATCAATGCCAAAACCAGCCTACGCATCTGCAGCAACTTTAACACTTATCATACGATCAGGATTTTCAGCCGGCTCTCCCAGTTGGATCGCATCAACATGCTCCATGCCAGAAATAACTCGGCCATAAACTGTATACTGTCCGTTCAAAAAGTTGTTATCACTGAAGTTTATGAAAAACTGGCTATTTGCAGAATTTGGGTTTTGAGAGCGGGCCGCTCCCAAAGAACCGCGATCATGTGGCAGTTTTGAAAACTCCGCTGTCAGATCTGGCAGATCTGATGATCCAGTGCCGGCCATACGCAGGTTAAAACCGTCTTCCATATCACCATACTGGACGTCGCCAGTCTGTGCCATAAACCCCTCAATTACACGATGGAAAGCCACATTATCGTATTGACCAGAGCGTGCAAGATCTTTCATTCGCGCTGTGTGTAGGGGGGCCACATCGGCCAAAAGTTCGACGGTAACTGTGCCATTCTTCAGTTCAATAAGAATTGTGTTTTCAGGATCTTTAATCTTGGCCATTGGGCGCTCCTTTTATATTTGTGGCTTCTTAATGAGAATTGAAGCAAAGGAAAAGACCCAACCGGTTGACCTAAGCATAAATATCGAGTGTTACAAAGGCATTCACCAGAGGAGAGCGGTTATGGGCTGGAATAAACTAGAAGATTTGGACCTAAAGGGAAAGCGTGTTTTGACACGTGTCGACATCAATGTGCCAGTCGAAAATGGAATTGTAACAGACACGACCCGCATCGACCGTTTAGTGCCAACAGTACATCATATTCTCAAAGCTGGTGGCACACCCGTTCTGATTGCACATTTTGGTCGACCAAAGGGCAAATTTGTAAACGAGATGTCACTCAAAATAACGCTTCCAGCAATGGAAGCAGCACTTCGCGCACCGGTAAAATTCACGACACTAGACGCCGCCCCTGAGACAATCGCGTTTGCTAAAAACCAAGTGGTAATGCTCGAGAACATTCGTTTTGAGCCTGGTGAAGAAACGAACAATATTAATTTGGCACAACGACTGGCTGATTTGGGTGATGTATATTGCAATGATGCCTTCTCGGCTTCACATCGCGCGCATGCATCGACAGAAGCAATTGCTAGGTTAAGGCCTGCATGCGCTGGAATATTGATGACCGCTGAGCTCAATGCTCTCCAAGCGGCTCTTGGCACACCAAAGCGGCCTGTTGTGGCATTGGTCGGTGGTGCAAAAGTTTCCAGTAAGCTAAAGCTTTTGGATAATATTGTAGGCAAAGTCGACCACTTAGTTGTGGGTGGCGGTATGGCAAATACATTTCTCGCCGCGATAGGTCATAATGTTGGGAGAAGCCTGTGTGAACATGACTTAGCAGACACCGCACGCGAGATTTTAACAAAAGCGAAAGCTCAAGGATGTGACATTATTTTACCAAAAGATATTGTAGTTGCCAGTGAGTTTGTAGCGAATGCATCGCACGAGACGGTGGCTTCATCCGACTGTCCTGCCGGAGCAATGATACTCGACGCAGGGCCAGAAACCGTGGCACAAATTACTGAGTGTTTAGCTAAAGCAAAAACTCTAATTTGGAACGGGCCTCTAGGCGCTTTCGAGATAGAACCCTTTGACCAAGCAACAAATGCCACAGCAGAAGCCGCAGCGTCAATGACAAGAGCCGGTAACTTAATTTCAGTGGCTGGCGGCGGCGATACTGTTGCAGCTTTGAACCAAGCCGGGGCCACTGAGTCCTTTTCCTATATTTCAACTGCAGGTGGTGCATTTCTGGCGTGGATGGAGGGCAAGACCCTTCCCGGGGTTGCTGCTTTAATTAAGTAATATTTATTAATTCAATATGTTAGCGCCAACATTGTTGAAAATTATAACCAAGCCTCCTAAACATTTTTTATGCAAAGAACATATGGGGTACGGCGTGGCGCAACAAGAACAACTCGAAATTATACGCGCGGGGCGTGGTTTCATTGCGGCGTTGGATCAATCAGGTGGCTCCACCCCAAAAGCCTTAACGGCATATGGAGTTAGCACGGATGATTATATTGACGATGAACAAATGTATGATCAAATACATGAAATGCGCATGCGAATTGTGTGTGCACCAGATTTTACCGGCAACAAAGTCATTGGGGCGATTTTGTTTGAAAACACAATGGACAGGACAATCTGTGGCCTTCCTAGTCCAAAATACCTTTGGGAAGACCGAGGCGTGGTGCCCTTTTTGAAAGTCGACAAAGGCCTTTTGCCATTGAGTGACGGCGTCCAGCTAATGAAGCCTATTTCCAACCTTGAGGTTTTACTTAAACGCGCCTCTGATCTTGGTGTTTTTGGGACAAAAATGCGATCGTTGATTGATGAAGCGAATCCTCAAGGCATCCAAAAGATCATTGCCCAACAATTTGATTTAGCAGCAAAAATATCAAACCACGGATTAATGCCAATAATTGAGCCCGAAATTTCAATCAATATATCGGATAAAACGGATGCCGAGGATATGCTTAAGGCTACTTTAAATGAGGCGCTGGACGCCCTTCCCGTTGATCAATATGTAATGCTGAAATTAACACTACCAGAAAATGCAAACCACTATCGCACAATTGTTGAACACCCGAACGTTTTGTCTACCGTCGCCTTGTCCGGAGGATACGATCGCAAAGAGGCTAATTCCCGTCTTGCCCAAAACTCCGGCATGATTGCGAGCTTCTCAAGAGCCTTAACAGAAGGCTTATCTGCTCACCAAAATACCGCTTCTTTTAATGCAGTCTTGTCTGAAACAATCAACAGTATCTACCAAGCGTCAATTTCTGATTAAAAGTGCGAATCAGGGGATTCACAGTGGAATAAATTTGTGCAATAAGGCTTCGAGGCCCGCAAGAGGCATGAGGCAAAGATGGCAGGAAAAATAGCACCCCCAATAGGTCCAGTGGCCGTAACGATGGTTTCATTGACCCTCGCCGCTTATTTCTGTTTTTCTGCCATCCAGGGCGACTACGGCGTGCTACGTCGTGCACATTACATAGCCGAAGCCGACGATCTTCAGGAAAATTTAGATCAGTTAAAAGCATCAATTAAGCACCTGGAAAATAAAACGTTACGGCTCTCTGATCATTATCTTGACTTAGATTTACTCGACCAGCAGGCACGAATTTTATTAGGTTACATTAGGCCAGACGAAATTGTAATCCAATAAGATCAAAATAAGCGGTTGTTTTTAAAGCAAAATAATATTTTAAATAAAGTGTTTTTCATTCCTGGTCTTTTTATGATATAGATAGTTTAACGCTAAACTATATTTTCAAGAGGTCCTGATGGCTGCTAAAAAAACAAGCAAGGCAAATGTCTCAAAAGAGCAACTGCTACATTTTTACCGTGAAATGCTGCTCATCAGGCGTTTCGAAGAAAAAGCCGGCCAACTATACGGAATGGGTTTAATTGGTGGTTTTTGCCACCTCTATATCGGTCAAGAGGCGGTTGTGGTAGGATTGGAAGCCGCTGCTGAGGAAGGTGACAAGCGAGTAACCTCCTACCGAGATCACGGTCACATGCTAGCTTGCGGCATGGAGGCTGACGGCGTGATGGCCGAATTGACTGGCCGCAGCGGTGGATACTCAAAGGGTAAGGGAGGCTCCATGCACATGTTTTCAAAAGAAAAACATTTTTATGGTGGCCATGGTATAGTGGGTGCTCAGGTTCCCATCGGCGCAGGTTTAGCTTTTGCCGATAAGTATCTAGACAATAGCCGTGTCACGTTTGCTTATTTTGGCGATGGCGCAGCGAACCAAGGACAAGTTTATGAAACCTTCAACATGGCAGCACTTTGGGATCTTCCCGTTGTATTCGTAATTGAAAATAATCAGTATGCCATGGGAACAGCACAGCAGCGTTCTACTTCATCCGCAGAGATATACGAGCGAGGCAAGGCTTTCGGTATACCAGGTGAAGCCGTCGATGGAATGGATGTTTTAGCCGTAAAAGCTGCGGGTGACACAGCCGTGGCGCACTGTAGGTCCGGGAAAGGCCCATATATTCTTGAAATCAAGACGTATCGCTACCGAGGGCACTCAATGTCGGATCCAGCAAAGTACAGGACCCGTGAAGAAGTTCAAAAAGTACGCGAGGAAAAAGATGCAATTGAGCATGTGCGAGATCTTCTCTTGACTGGCAAGCATGTAAGCGAAGACGATCTCAAAGCAATCGATAAAATTATCAAAGCTATTGTAAACAAAAGTGCAGAGTTTGCAAAAGATAGTCCTGAGCCCGCCCTGGAAGAGTTGTGGACAGATATTTATGCAAAGGTGGAGGCTTGAACTATGGCTATTGAAATTTTAATGCCCGCACTGTCGCCCACAATGGAAGAAGGCACATTGTCCAAATGGATGGTTGGGGAAGGAGACCAGGTAAGTTCTGGAGATATATTGGCCGAAATTGAAACCGACAAAGCCACAATGGAATTTGAAGCCGTAGACGAAGGCATCATCGGAAAAATCCTAATTTCTGAGGGCACTTCTGGCATTTTAGTGAATTCTACAATAGCTGTTTTGCTTGAAGAAGGCGAAACTATTGAAGACGTACACTTGCCACAAAAAACCGTCGTGGTTGCTACTATAGGTTTTGAGACAGAAGCTGAACCCGTTTCCAACCCACAATCTTTTCCTGTGGTAGAACCAAATGTTCCAGTTGGAACAAACTATAAATCCCAAACAGTACGTGAAGCAATACGTGAGGCCATGTCCGAAGAAATGAGACGCGATGAGACGGTCTACTTGATGGGCGAGGAGGTCGCAGAATATCAGGGGGCCTATAAAATTTCTCAGGGTATGCTAGATGAATTTGGATCAAAGCGAGTTATTGATACGCCAATTACAGAACATGGGTTCGCTGGGATTGCTGTTGGCGCTTCGTTTGGAGGGCTGCGGCCAATCGTTGAGTTCATGACTTTTAATTTTGCAATGCAAGCAATGGATCAAATCATAAACTCAGCCGCAAAGACACTATATATGTCTGGTGGCCAAATGGGTGCCCCAATGGTATTCCGTGGCCCTAACGGTGCTGCGGCGCGTGTCGGTGCGCAACATAGTCAAGATTATGCAGCATGGTATGCTCATATTCCTGGCCTTAAAGTTGTACAGCCCTATTCAGCGGCAGATGCTAAAGGCCTCTTAAAATCAGCAATTCGTGATCCAAATCCTGTTATCTTTTTGGAAAATGAAATTTTATACGGTCAAAGTTTCGAAGTGCCTGACTTGCCAGATTATACTGTGCCTTTGGGAAAAGCTCGTATTTGGCGAGAAGGTGACGACATCACTTTAGTCAGCTTTGGAATTGGTATGAAATACACTTTGGAAGCCGCTGACATATTAGCAGAAATGGGTGTGGCTGCCGAGGTTATTGACCTGCGATGCCTCCGACCTTTAGATACAAAAACTGTCATAAATTCAGTGAAGAAAACAAATCGTTGTGTAACGATTGAGGAAGGCTTCCCAGTCTGTTCAATTGGTAACCATATTGCAGCAGTTTTAATGCAAGAAGCTTTTGATTATCTTGATGCACCGGTTATAAATTGTACAGGTAAAGATGTGCCAATGCCCTACGCCGCAAACCTTGAAAAACTTGCTCTAATCACTACCAAAGAAGTGATAACTGCTGCTAAATCTGTTCTCTATCGTTAAGGATCGCACTATGGCACTTGAAATTCTTATGCCCGCCCTTTCCCCGACAATGGAGGAAGGCACATTAACTAAATGGTTAGTTGCTGAAGGAGATGTTGTACGTTCAGGCGATTTACTAGCAGAAATTGAAACTGACAAAGCCATAATGGAATTTGAAGCCGTTGATGAGGGTACAATTGGTAAACTTTTGATTCCTGAAGGAACTGCAAACGTAAAGGTGAATTCGGCGATTGCACTACTTCTAGAAGATGGGGATGCACCAGATGAAACCGCGCGCCCTGCAGCCGATGCGGTTGTAAAGGCTCCTACAATAGTTCCACCACCATCAATAACGCCTCTCGGCGAGAAACTCGTAAAGTCCACGAACACTGGACCACGTATTTTTTCATCACCATTAGCGCGTAGAATAGCTAGAGATAAGGGACTGGACTTAAATAAAATTACAGGGTCTGGTCCAAGAGGGCGAATTATAAAAGCAGACCTAAGTAACAAAAATTTAACGGGCTTTTTAACTCCTGCAGTCACGTCACAGGTTAGCAGTGCTCAACCAGCTCTTTTAGAAGCGTCATCGATTGAAGCAATTTATGAGGGGCGGACTTACGAAACTATAGCATTAGATGGGATGCGTAAAATAATTGCGACACGTTTGACAGAGGCTAAGCAAACTATTCCACATTTTTATCTTCGCCGCGATATCCAACTTGATGAGTTATTAATAGCAAGGTCAAAGATCAATAAACAGCTTGGGAAACGCGGGATCAAAGTTTCAGTCAATGACTTCATTATCAAAGCCTGTGCCTTAGCTTTACAAGCTGTACCTACCGCAAACTCTATTTGGGCAGGAGATCGAATCTTAAAAATGAAAGCCTCCGATGTGGCCGTGGCCGTGGCAATTGAAGGTGGTTTGTTCACTCCAGTGCTGCAAGACGCAGAAGATAAGTCGCTTTCTCATCTCGCAACTGAAATGAAAGATTTGGCTGAACGTGCGCGAAGTCGAAAGTTGGCCCCGCATGAATATCAAGGTGGCAGTTTTGCAATTTCGAACCTGGGCATGATGGGCGTTGATAATTTTGACGCCGTAATCAACCCTCCCCACGGAGCAATATTAGCAGTTGGCGCTGGCAAGAAAAAAGCTGTCGTTCTGGAAGATGGTTCATTAGGCGTGGCGACAGTTATGTCCGTGACTATGTCAGTGGACCACCGGGTAATTGACGGAGCTTTGGGCGCAGAGTTACTCCAAGAAATCGTAAATAACTTAGAAAATCCGTTTTGCTTGTTTGCTTAGTGCTGAAAATCATTAAACGGAATAGCCCTAAAACAGCACTTTATTATATTGTATATTTAGTTTTTCTAAGTAGCTCGTACAAATTGGTCCATCATAATAGATGGTTGATCGCATCCAGCTGTACCAACTATTTTGGCGGGGACGCCCGCAACGGTTTTACCTGGCGGTATTTCATGCAAAACAACTGATCCTGCAGCAATACGGCTGCAATGCCCGACTTTGATGTTACCAAGCACCTTGGCACCAGCACCAATCATTACGCCATCCCCAATTTTTGGATGACGATTATCGTCTTGTTTCCCTGTCCCACCCAAAGTCACAGAATGGAGCATAGAAACGTTGTTGCCGACAACGGCAGTCTCACCAATAACAATTGAATGCGCGTGGTCTATCATAATGCCATGCCCAATGACAGCCGCAGGATGAATATCGATTCCAAAGACCTCAGAAATGCGCGATTGAAAGAAATACGATAAGTCTTTACGACCCTTGTTCCACAACCAGTGAGACACCCTGTATGCTTGGACTGCATGAAAACCCTTAAAATATAAAATAGGCTGTATTAGCCGATGGCAGGCAGGGTCCCGTTCAAGATTGGCCACTAAATCTGCTCGTGACTGAAGCCCAATTTGACCTTCAAGATAGGCTTGATCAGTAACTTCTCTAAGCATCTGCTCCGGCATTTCTGCGGATGCAAGCTTTAAGGAAATTCTATAGGCGATGGCCTGGTCTAATGAAGAGTGGTGCAAGATACTTGAGTGAATCATTGCTCCTAAGAGTGGCTCAACGTCCAAAACACTTTTAGCCTCGGATACAATCCTATCCCAAACAGGGTCAAACCTTTCAATTTCCAATGCAAGATCAGTCACAGTAAATATCCTTTGAAATCGTCATTTACTGACTTAAAAATATAACTAGAATAAAAAAAATCAATGCCTATTAGCATAATGCTAAATCACCTTCACGATGAAGCCTAATACTATTGTTTGCAAAATTTAAAACACCGAAGAGATCAATACAACAATTATTCCTCTAACTTCGTTAAACACCTTTATTTTCCTCGAAATATCGTAATAATATCGAAGCAACACAAAATCTTTCCTTCGAGATAAAATCTTACTTAGAAGCCTCAATTGCACGCCAAACCTTTACATTTTTTTGATGCTCAGCATACGTTTCTGAAAAAGCATGCCCTCCCTTTCCATCAGCTACGAAAAATATGTATTTAGTTGTATCAGGTGTTAAAGCTGCTCGTAAGCTATCGCGCCCTGGATTTGAAATAGGCGTTAACGGTAAACCCTTATTCAAATAAGTATTCCATGGCGTATCTTTTTTAAGTTCACTTTTTAACAATCCCCGCCCAAGAAGTATTTTACCCCGAGTAATTCCGTAAATAACTGCTGGATCAGTTTGTAAGGCCATATCCTTTCGTAAACGATTAGCAAACACTGAAGCTACCTGAGAACGTTCAGATCCAAGACCAGTTTCCTTTTCAATAATCGAAGCTAAGATCAGAAGCTCTTCTTCAGACCCAACGGGAGTAATTGCGGTTCTCTCGCTCCAAACCTGAGCCAGAAATTCGGATTGAGCTTGCTCGATAGCAGAAGCGACGGATTTACGACTATCACCACGCTTAATGTCGTAGCTACCAGGAGCCAAAGATCCCTCACTTGGTATTGAATTAATCTCATCTTTTAAAATATCGATACTTTTTAAGGCCTCAACAATTCTCCAACTTGTTGTCCCCTCTGCAATGACCAAACGTATTCGAGTATCCTGAGCTTCGATCTTTGTGTCATAAACATCAGGTTTTGGATCAATAGATAGTTGAAAACGAGCTACTTCCACGTATTGCTTTGTTGTCGGATCAAGCTCTCGTACCAATACTGTGCTGCGAGCAATACCAACACGGAAAATAATTTCTGTACCACATGTGCTGCGCCCACTCGTCGTGATTTGCTCCGCGATATCGACCATCGACGCTCTGGCAGGAATAAGGTAGCTTCCCGCTTTCAAATTGTTTGATTTATCGGTATAGTCGGTACCAATCCGAAATAAGCTTTTATTTGAAAGAGCTCCTTGCGCGTCAAGTCGATCCACAACTTTGGACATTGAACTTCCGGGTTCAACCTGTAAACAAATCGCTCGGTCTAGTGGACCTGCGCTACTATATTTGGATTTTGCTAAAACAACTAAACCACTCAATAAAAATAATAAAACTACAATTATTGTTAGCGAATTAGAGGCGATGTTGCGCCACATATTAGCTATACTTTCCGAAAATCAAGCTCGCGTTTGTACCGCCAAAACCAAATGAATTCGAAAGGACAATGTTTATTTCACGCTCAACCTTTACATTTGGTGCCAAATCTATCTCACTTTCAACTGCAGGATTATCCAGATTGATTGTCGGTGGTGCAACCTGATCGCGTATGGCAAGAATACTAAAAATAGCTTCAATCGCTCCCGCAGCTCCTAATAAGTGGCCAGTCGACGATTTTGTGGACGACATTGTAACTGTTGACGCAACATCACCCAGCAGCTGCTCGACAGCGCCTAGCTCGATCGTGTCGGCCATTGTCGATGTACCATGGGCGTTGATATAGTCGACATCAGAAGGTTTCAATCCAGCTGTTTTTAGGGCTGCTCGCATTGAACGCTCGCCTCCCTCGCCATTCTCAGAAGGAGCGGTAATGTGAAAGGCGTCACCAGAAAGGCCATAGCCCAGAATCTCAGCATAAATATTAGCACCACGCGCTTTCGCATGCTCCAATTCTTCTAGTACAACTACGCCTGCTCCCTCGCCCATAACAAAACCATCGCGACCACTATCATAAGGTCGACTTGCTTTTGCTGGATCGTCTTCGGATTTTGTGGACAACGCTTTACATGCATTAAAACCGGCAATTCCAATTTCACAAATAGAACTTTCAGCTCCGCCCGCGATCATCACATCAGCGTCACCAAACATAATAAGACGTGCTGCATCACCTATTGCATGCGCACCGGTAGAGCATGCTGTTACAACTGAATGATTGGGGCCTTTAAAACCATACTTGATGCTGACTTGGCCAGAAACTAAATTGATCAACGCACCTGGAATAAAGAATGGAGAAACCCTTCGGGGGCCCTTTTCTTTTATCAAAATTGCAGTCTCTGCAATAGATTGCAAACCACCAATTCCCGACCCAATCATAACACCAGTGCGAACTAAGTCTTCGTTGTCTGTAGGTTTCCATCCACTATCTTCCACAGCCTGCTGTGCCGCAGCCATTCCGAAAATAATAAAGTCATCAATTTTTCGTTGCTCTTTCGGAGACATGTACGCATCGGCATTGAAAGTTCCATCCGTACCGTCACCCAAAGGAACTTCGCATGCATATTTTGTTACGACATCTTTAGCATTGAACTTGGTGATTAGACCCGCACCAGATTGTCCTTCTAACAGCCGCTCCCAAGTCGTCTCTACACCATCAGCTAGAGGGGACACCATTCCAAGTCCTGTAACTACAACACGCCGCATATTGATCTCCAATTTTGATCTTTATAACGCTATAAGAGAATACCAAGCAACTGAACATCCACCTCTCAGTCGGATTTTGGTGGTCAAAATGAAAACGGCATCCAATTTAGGATGCCGGTTTCAAAAATCTTTGTTAGTCGCTCAGGCAGCTTCGGAGATATGCTTCACTGCATCGCCAAAAGTTTGAATGGTTTCTGCCGCATCATCAGGAATTTCAATCCCAAATTCTTCTTCAAATGCCATTACTAATTCCACGGTATCAAGGCTATCAGCGCCAAGATCATCAATAAAAGATGCGTTCTCTACAACTTTATCTTCTTCAACACCTAGGTGTTCTACCACGATCTTTTTAACACGGTCAGAGACATCACTCATATCTAAGGTCCTATTCATTCCAGGGCTATTGCCCACTGTTCTCCGCAGATGACCTGCAGCCTTGTTATGCTTCAAATTTGAAGCGATTTATATTCCCCAATCATCAGGGGCCGATGCGCTTTCATTTAAGTTTAAGCAAATCTGTTGCGCCGCCTATAGCACAGGTTTGCCGATGGGCAAATGTTTTGTGAACCTTCAGAATTTTATACCTATCGGTTTAAAGCATCACCATTCCACCATTAACATGCAGAGTGGTTCCCGTTAGGTAACCCGCTTCTTCACTGGCAAGGAACAACGCAGCCGCAGCAATTTCGGGCGCTGTGCCCATGCGCCCTGCCGGGACTTGCGCGAGAATTGCTGATTTTTGATCGTCGTTAAGCTTTTCGGTCATGGGTGTCGTGATAAACCCTGGTGCAATGCAATTCACAGTAATTCCACGCGTGGCCACTTCGTACGCAAGAGATTTAGACATTCCAACCATTCCAGCTTTGGACGCCGCATAGTTTGCTTGTCCCGGATTACCTGTGGCACCAACAATAGAGGAGATATTAACAATCCGCCCCCAGCGCGCCTTCATCATCCCACGCAACACACCCTTACATAGTCGCATCGTACTTGTAAGATTAATTTCTATGACAGAAGACCACTCCTCCTCAGACATTCTCATAAAAAGATTATCACGAGTTACACCCGCATTATTAACTAAAACATCAACTCTGTTCATAGCATCAGCGGCCTCTTTTGTCAGGGCAGTTGCCGCCTCAGCATCGGATAAATTGCAAGGCAGGACGTAAACACGCTCACCCAGCTCTGATGCCAAAGCTTGAAGAGACTCAATACGCGTCCCAGACAATGCAACTGTAGCCCCCGCCGCATGAAGAGTTTTAGCTATCGCACCACCAATACCTCCAGACGCTCCTGTAATTAAAACATTCTTTCCATCTAGACGGAACATATAATTCTCCTTATTCATTAAAGTAGAGCAAAAACCACGATGTGAACCGCATACCTCTCTTCACACCTATAATACTACTCTGCCAAAGCTTTTGCGATATCATCAGGTGTGCTTAATGATTTGCATTGAATGCTGCTGTCAATCCGACGAATCATTCCTGATAAAGCTTTACCAGCGCCAATTTCCCATACATCAGTCACGCCCTCTGCCACCATAAAAAAAATAGATTCACGCCAGCGAACCGGCCCCGTAATCTGTTCAATTAACAATGAGCGTATCGCAGATGGATCACTAATTGCACTTGCGCAGACATTCGCCACCAAGGGAACCAGCGGGCGTTCGATATGAACCTTATCCAAAGCATCTGCCATTAACTTTGCCGCAGGTTCCATTAACGCGCAGTGAAATGGAGCGCTAACTGGTAGCAAAATAGCTCTTTTAGCGCCTGCTTCTTTAGCTAAAACCAAAGCACGTTCAATGGCGCCTGTATGACCAGATACCACAACTTGACCTGGATCATTATCATTTGCGGCCTGGCAAACCTCCCCCTGTGCGGCTTGCTGGGCTACTGCACTTGCTGCCTTAAAATCAAGACCAATCAGAGCTGCCATGGATCCAACACCGACGGGTACAGCTTCTTGCATCGCGCGCCCACGAATACGTAAAAGACGAGCGGTATCAGCAATTGAAATAGACCCAACAGCAGCTAAAGCTGAATACTCTCCGAGAGAATGTCCAGCGACTAATGATACGCCATCAAGAGCAAAACCTTCAGTTTCCAACGCTCGCACTGCAGCAAGCGATGTGGCCATCAACGCTGGCTGAGCGTTTACTGTCAGGGTTAAATCCTTAATATCACCATGCCAAATCATGGAGGATAACTTTTCTCCAAGAGCTTCGTCAACTTCATCGAATACTGCCTTTGAAGCTGGGTATGCGGCGGCAAGCGCCTGCCCCATCCCAATTATTTGAGCACCTTGACCTGGAAAAACTAATGATTTCATTTTTGATTCTCGTTAAAATTGTTAGTATATTTTTCTACCGTCTGCTCTTCTAACGCGCAACGCTATTACTTAGAGTAACCTCGGTAATGGATACAAAATAAACTTAACAATAGTTTTTCAGGATCAAAGGTACGAGATTCCTTAAAAATGTAAAAAATGTTCTCACCATTTATTAATTTTTATTAATTTGGTATTTTCAAAAAAAAGATAAAAATACCAACTCGATTCGCTTGTACAACACACACGTTTGTGGCAAACGCTGGTAACCGCAAAATATTTTTCCCGTGTGGCCTCTCGTGATCAAACTGCGGCGTTAACTTTGATCTTTGAAGCGCACCTAAAAAACAGGAGAGCACATGCCACTATACGAGCATGTCTTTATCTCACGTCAAGACCTGTCCAACACACAGGCTGAAGCGTTGATCGAAGAATTTTCAACCGTTCTTAGCGAAAATGGCGGCTCTGTCGTCGAGCAAGAATATTGGGGCGTCAAAACGATGGCGTACAAAGTCAACAAAAACCGAAAAGGCCACTACGCGTTCCTTAAGACAGACGCACCGTCAGCCGCAGTTCAAGAAATGGAACGCCTGATGCGCCTGCACGAAGATGTGATGCGTGTACTGACAATCAAAGTGGATGGCCACGAAGAAGGTCCATCCGTACAAATGCAAAAACGTGACGATCGTGGCGAACGCCGCGAACGTCGGGCCTAGGGAGCGCTAAGTTATGGGTACAAAACCATTTTTCCGCCGTCGTAAGGTCTGTCCATTTTCTGGCGATAATGCACCGAAAATTGATTACAAAGACACACGTTTACTGCAGCGCTATATTTCTGAGCGCGGCAAGATCGTACCATCTCGTATAACCGCAGTATCTGCAAAGAAACAACGTGAATTGGCTCGCGCCATCAAACGTGCTCGTTTCCTAGCTTTGCTACCATATGCTGTGAAATAAGGAGCAAATCAGATGCAAATTATCCTCATGGAACGCGTGGCTAAACTAGGCCAAATGGGAGATGTTGTGAATGTGAAGCAAGGCTACGCACGCAACTTTTTAATTCCAACAGGCAAAGCTTTGAGAGCTTCAGCGGCAAATATCACGAGCTTTGAAGCACAGAAGGCACAACTTGAAGCACGCAACTTGGAAACTAAAGCTGAAGCAGATTCTTTAGCCTCAAAACTGGATGGACAACGGTTTGTTGTAATTCGTTCGGCTTCTGACGCAGGCTCACTCTACGGATCTGTCACAACACGCGACGCGGCAGATGCTGCAATCGAAGCTGGCTTTAGTATTGATAAAAAGCAGGCCATACTTCTTGCGCCAATCAAAGAATTGGGATTGCACGCTCTTATCATCCGCTTGCACCCAGAAGTTTCGGCTAACATAGAACTAAATGTAGCTCGCTCTGCTGAAGAGGCACAATTGCAAGCTGCAGGGAAGTCTATTCAAGATCTAGCAGCCGAAGAAGAAGCCGCGGCTGAATTCGAAATTCAGGAACTCTTTGATGATATTGGATCAGCAGGACTGGAAGATTTCGGTGACGACGATGCTTCACCCGCGACAGAAAAATCTGACGCTACTGAAGACCAAATTTAAGGTTTCAAATTTTCTTTTTATAATATTTTACCCCGCCTTAACTGGCGGGGTTTTTATAAAAATAGTTTAATTACAATTTTGCTTATGATTTGTGTGGAAACACAATTTGCAAATAAAAGCTTATTTCCAAAACTGAGCTTCGAACAATTGATTTTAACATAGCCGTTTCTTTACCAAAAGTTAAAAAGATATTTCGCTGTTTAAAAATTCCAGGCTAACTAAATAATTTTCTCAACCACGCAGCAGTCAGATATGGCCGAAGCTTTTAACTTAGTAGATATAGCTAACAATGCGTATTAAAGAGTTAGTTAATAAGGCAAAACGAGTTCTTGTATTCGGACAACCATTAAAACAGTTGAACGAGAGTGGGCGATGTCACTTCACGCAGACATAAGTAACTGAGCGAACCCTTAAAAAAATTGGTAACGTATAAGGTGTTCCTAACAGCTGTTAATTCTTATTCTCCATGCAATAAATAACTTTTTTTACGTACTTAAGATTTTACTATATGATACAAAATATACTATTAGCAGCCCTATTCCATATTAAAAATTATCTGGGTTTCAAAATTTTAGATGTCACAGTAGCCCAGGTAGAGCCTGTACCCAATCTTTTTCAAAATTGAATACAGAGTTAATGTTTGAGCAACCATCAATCCTGATCTAAAGATTCCACTGCTTTTTGAAGCTCTTCTTTTGAAACTTCACTTTCTGACACGGTTGAAAGTTCAAAAACATAATCTACCACCTTGTCCTCAAATAAAGGTGCTCGCATTTGCTGCTGCATTTGCTGATCTTTCTGAACGAATTCAAAGAATTCACGCTCTTGACCCGGATATTGACGCGCTTGGTTCATAATCGCTTGAGTCATTTCAGCGTCAGTCACTTGAATTTCGGCTTTCTGACCCAAATCAGCTAACAACAGGCCCAAACGAACTCGGCGTTCCGCCAGCGAGTTATGCTCATCTGTCGGCGTAATTTCCGGATGATCATGGCCCTTCACTTCAGGATTTTCTTCATGCCAAAGCTGATGAGCAATTTGACCTGCCTCAGCCTCTAGCAAAGACGGGGGAAGCTCAAAACTTACCATGCCGGCTAGAACGTCCAACAATGCCCGTTTTTGAACAGAACGTGCCGCACCTGCGTATTCTTCTTCAAGGCGTTCAGCAATTTGCGATTTTAAACCTACAAGGCTATCTGCACCAAACTTCGTTGCAAGCTCATCATTAATTTTGGCCGCTTTCGGCGCTTTTATCACTTTGACTGTGCATTCAAAAATAGCATCTTTGCCGGCCAAATTTTCTGCGCCATATTCAGCCGGGAAGGTAACTTTTACGTCAACATTATCATCAACTTTAACTCCAACCAATTGGTCTTCAAACCCGGGAATGAACGAGTTTGATCCGAGTACTAGAGGATAATCTTCTCCTGTGCCGCCTTCAAAAATATCGCCGTCGACTCTCCCCAAAAAATCGATCGTAACTTGATCACCATCTTTCGCCTTGGAACCCTTCTTCCGGTCTTCAAAGTCTTGAGCTGTTTCGGCCAGGTTTGCCAAGGCTTCCTCTACAGACGCCTTATCAGCTTTCGCGACCATTTTTGAAAGCTTGATTGACTTCAAATCGACATCCGGGATCACCGGTAGAGCTTCGTACGACATCTCTACATGGATGTCATCGCCGTCCTTCCAGTCCTCGTTGGTCATCTTGATTGCCGGCTGAGCAGCAGGACGATCGCCAGTGTCTTCAAAGTGTTTTGCCATCGCGCCATCAATGCTTTCTTGCATTGCTTCGCCCATTAAACGTTGACCATATTGCTTCTTCAACAGAGCCATCGGAACTTTACCTTTGCGAAAGCCCTTCATTTCGATCTCCGGACGAGCGTCTACGAGTTTCTCATCGACTTTGCTTGCCAATTCTGCAGCGGATACAACAACGTTGTATCCGCGCTTCAGGCCTTCGTTCAGGGTCTCAGTGACCTGCATAGTAAATCCCTTTTCAAACTATGGTGCGGGTAGAGGGACTTGAACCCCCACGCCTTGCGGCGCTAGAACCTAAATCTAGTGCGTCTACCAATTTCGCCATACCCGCAAAAACAGCAAGCAGCCTCTTAAGACCGCCATATTCCGAGCGTCTCTAACAAAGCTGAGTGAAGGATGCGAGAGCAAAAATGCTTATATTTGATGAATTTTTCAATCCACCATGATTTTACGCATTTTATCAATTTTTTTAAGTTCAAAATCATTAAAGCTTTAGTAAGCACTGACTTCTAGTTTGTAATTTGGTTAAAAAATAATCAAAATGCCTAAAATTTAATCGTTTTCGTGAAATTGTTCATCTCAATTCGACTAGTGGCCTGCTACCGGTTGAACGCAATTTCAAAAGGTGAGAATTACCTTTTATCAACAAGCAACCTCTAAAAGGCGGGCATCAAAATGAAAAAGATCGAAGCAATTATAAAGCCATTTAAATTAGACGAAGTTAAGGAAGCTTTACAAGAAATTGGTGTGCAAGGGCTTTCAGTTGTTGAAGTAAAGGGTTTTGGTCGCCAAAAAGGTCATACTGAACTTTATCGAGGCGCAGAATATGTTGTTGATTTTCTTCCAAAGGTTAAGATTGAGGTCGTTTTAGCGGACGATTTGGTCGACAGCGCAATTGAGGCCATCACGAACGCCGCAAAAACAGATAAAATTGGCGATGGAAAGATTTTTGTAACAACCATTGAACAAGCTATTCGCATCCGCACCGGTGAAACTGGCGACGACGCGATTTAATAGCGGTTAATAAAGGAGAGCATCTTATGAGCAAAGAACTAATATCAATGATTGCTAACGAAGGGGTTGAATACGTGGACATTCGTTTCACAGATCCCCGTGGCAAATTGCAACATGTTACTGTTTGTTCAGACCAAGTTGACGCAGACTTTCTTGAAGAAGGTTTCATGTTTGACGGTTCGTCGATCGCAGGTTGGAAATCCATTGAAGAGTCCGACATGAAATTAATGCCGGATGCTTCAAGCGCATACCTGGACCCTTTTTACGCAGAGAAAACGGTCTGCGTTCATTGCACGGTTGTGGAGCCAGATACAGGTGAAAGCTATGCACGTGATCCACGTGGTTGCGCGCAACGGGCTGAAGCTTATTTAAAATCAACGGGATTGGCGATGTAGCTTATATGGGCCCAGAAGCCGAATTTTTTCTATTCGACGACGTTCGCTTTGAAAACAAAATCAACAAAGTTTCCTACGAAGTAGATGCAGTTGATGCATCATGGAATTCAGATACCAAATATGAGATGGGGAATATGGGCCATCGTGCGGGCATTAAAGGGTGGTTACTTTCCTGTAAACCCGATCGATGATGCGCATGATATTCGTAGCGAAATGCTTTCCACAATGAAACGAATGGGCATGAAGGTAGATAAGCACCATCACGAAGTGGCAAGCTGTCAGCATGAACTTGGATTAATCTTTGGATCTCTTACTCATCAAGCAGATGAGCTGCAAAAATACAAATATGTTATTCACAACGTGGCGCACGCCTACGGAAAATCTGCGACTTTCATGCCAAAGCCAATCGCAGGCGACAACGGAACTGGAATGCACGTCAATATGTCGATTTTCAAAGAAGGCAAACCACTATTTGCCGGAGACAAATACGCAGACCTCTCTAATGAAGCCTTATACTTCATAGGTGGAATTTTGCAGCATGCAAAAGCTTTGAATGCGTTTACAAACCCCGCAACAAACAGCTACAAGCGCCTCATACCTGGCTTTGAAGCACCTGTTTTACGCGCCTATTCTGCAAGGAACCGGTCAGGCTGTGTCCGCATACCGTGGGCTGAATCTCCAAATGCAAAGCGCGTTGAAGCACGGTTCCCTGACCCTGCAGCTAACCCATACCTTTGCTTCGCAGCTTTATTAATGGCAGGCCTTGACGGGATTAAAAACAAGATAAATCCTGGTGAGGCTTCTGACAAAGATCTCTATGATCTCCCACCAGAAGAGCTAGCAGACATCCCAACGGTATGTGGCTCTCTTCGTGAAGCTCTCGAAGAATTAAAAGCCGACATGGGCTTTTTAACCGCAGGTGGAGTTTTCACTGAAGATCAAATCCAAGGTTACATTGACCTTAAAATGGAAGAAGTCCTTCACTATGAGCACACACCGCATCCAGTTGAATTTGGTATGTACTACAGCTGCTAATTTGGTGGAAACTATAAACAAAATGTGGCCTAAAATTAGGCCCCATTTTTATAAAATACGGTGGTCCAGATTTGACATCAAATACAGAACGGTAATTCTGTTGTATCTTTAATGTCATCCATAACAAAGCTAGCTGAAATATCAGAAATTGGCACGCGCGCAATTAACCGTTGGTAGAATACATCGTAACCCTTTACGTTTGCGACCCTTACTCGCAAAATATAATCAAGTTCACCACTCATCCGATGGGCTCCTACAATTTCGGGCATAGTACGCACCGCTCCCTCAAATTTTAAAAGCCAATCCGGTGCGTGAGCATTTGTTCTAATCATCACGAAAACTAACAAACCGACGCCCACCGCATCAGGATCTAATAACGCCACGCGCCCACGGATCACATCTGCGTCCTCCATCTGCTTAACTCTTCTCCAACACGCATTACGAGACAGTCCAACTCTTTCTGAAAGTATGTCCATACTAACCGCGGCATCTTTTTGCAGGAGGGTTAATATCTTAATATCAATTTTATCTATTATATATGTCATATTTAGGATAATATCCCAAAGATATTCAATATCAATCGCGATTTGGGACGTATTATTTTGTATTTAAAGATAAAGCTTTAGTTATCTAGGAGATTAATAATGCATGACACACCGCCAAACTTGGGAAACCTTTAACGCCCTTTAAGTACCCAAACTTTTTCCAAAAATTTTCCACCCACCCCGCCAGCGTAGGCGAAAGCTATTGGGAACACTTTTTTTTTGCAGCACGTTTCTCACTGCGTTTATTAACAGCAGGCTCCGCCGCCCTCATTCACGCACTGATCCCCGCATGGTTTGAAACAACTGCAAGCCGACAAGTCAGTTTGATACACTACGAGCTAATGTCACGTAACAGTGACGCAGGCGAGAATTAATCAAAATATAAAGACAAAAAATCTACTTTAGACACGGTAGTTTTTAAATTATCGGTTCACCTCCTGCCAAAGCCCTGAACGACTTTCCGCCAAAACAACACAAGAGTTAAAACTACCTTTAATGAGGCGGGGTTAATACATTTATATAATTAATATTATGAGCAACCTAGACTAAATAATGATTTCTTTCCATTTTGCTCAGTTGGTGTCCATACTCGTCTTTGGGAAATTGAGCACAATCTTTGTTAAAAATATATACATGCAGGAACTAATTAAAAAATTAACAAATAAATTCTTATACTTTAAGCTCTAGCAGTAATAAAAGTATGTATGGCGAATACAACTGCACCCGACTTGTTCATCCGAACTAAGGCTTGGTGCTCACTACGTGTATAATCTCCACTGCCATAATCCTCGTCACTATCTCTCGCATCACTTTCACGGCGCGGCTGGAACAAATCTGGGCGTACGTATTGCAAAACGTTAAAGCGCCACATTGGACGGCCAACTTTAATTCCATCAAATAAACGCTGAACCCGCTTTGCGATGCCATCATCATATTCCTTCACTCGACCGTGAACAGCACTCAACGGCTTCCCTATCTTTTCTTCTAATGTCCAGCTGGCCGGGAAACACAAAACTGCTGCCGTCAGCACATGCTCGTCACCCACTTTTTCGTGAATACAAAGGTCCTCTTGCACCAACCGAGCGGCAGTTAATAATGGGTCACCAGATAGTGTAACCTCGACACCATCTGGTCTTTGAATACGATCCAAATAAATCTTATAACCTGTGCGATTACGAACAACCTCAATTACTGCGTCCAGAACATCTTGTTTTGCTAACGCCGAGGCACCAGCATCCGCAAAAACTAAATTAGGGGTTTCAAAAATTAAACGGTCCCTCTCGGCCATTTGTGCCGCAAATACTTCATCTTGGATCAACCATCCATCAACAGATAATGGTAAAATTCCCGGCAAATCAACGGTGATACTTACATCGTAGGGGATTGATTTTTGTAAAACCTCAGTCATTTAAAAGCGACCCTTCACATCATTTATTTACCAAAATGTCGCAATTAAACCTGACATGGCTTAATTACAAAAGCAATTTGGTCCTGAAGTCAGGGATTTTAGATGAACAAGCACTTTAACGAAACGCGCAAAATTGATCCTAGCAAAGGTCCGACTATTGGAGACAACACTCCAAATGACATGGATCGAGTAGAAATTGGGCCAACTAAACTTGCTTTTGATGAATGGAAAGCAGTGGGCCTTGAACTACCTGACTTGCAAGAAATGCGCCGATTTCGCCACAATCGTTTGATGAGTGGCGTCAATTCACGCGATTATGGTGCTATCGTCGTCTTTGACCCCTTAAATATTCGCTATGCTTCTGACAGCACTAATATGCAGCTATGGAATACTCATAATCCCTTCCGTGCCTTAATTGTTTGTGCAGATGGCTATATGGTTATTTGGGACTATAAAAACTCTCCGTTCCTATCTGAATTTAACCCTCTGGTCCGCGAACAACGATCCGGAGCAGATTTCTTTTATTTTGACCGTGGCGATATGGCTCATATTGCAGCTGAGATGTTCAGCCAGGAGACCTACGATCTTGTGCAGGAGCATGGTGGCGGCAATATGCGCCTCGCTGTTGACAAAATTATGATGGTCGGACTTCGTGCTTTAGAAGCTAAAGGCTTTGAGGTTATGGAAGGTGAAGAGCTCACCGAAAAGGCTCGGGCTATCAAAGGGCCCGATGAAATTAAAGCAATGCGCTGTGCCAGCCATGCTTGCGAAATAGCAGTTCGTATAATGGAAGATACCGCCCGCTCAGGTGTTCCCTCGGGCAATATGAGCGAGGACGATATTTGGGCAGTCCTGCATGCCGAAAATATTCGTCGTGGCGGCGAATGGATTGAGACCCGTTTGCTGGCATCCGGCCCCCGCACAAATCCATGGTTTCAAGAATGCGGACCACGACTTGTGCAAAACAACGAAATTGTGAGCTTCGATACAGATTTGGTTGGCAGTTATGGAATTTGTGTTGATATTTCCCGAAGCTGGTGGATTGGAGATCAAACCCCTCGCCCCGATATGATTTATGCAATGCAGCATGCACACGAGCACATCCAAACAAATATGGAGATGCTTGCACCTGGCGTCTCAATGCGCAGTCTTTCCAAGAACTGCCACCGTTTAGATGATAATTTTCAAGTCCAAAAATACGGTGCATTGATGCACGGGGTCGGATTGTGCGATGAATGGCCTTTGATTGCGTACCCTGACCAATTGGTAGATGGCGCTTTCGAATACGAACTGGAACCGGGCATGGTGTTGTGCGTCGAGGCGCTGGTATCGCCAGAGGGTGGAGATTTTTCTATCAAGCTAGAAGATCAAGTTTTGATCACAGAATACGGATTTCGAAAACCTAACACTTTACCCTTTTGATACAGCGTTGATGGGAAAATAATTCTCAAATTAAAAAAGGCAAAACTAATGTTGCGTTCTTTTAATTTAGTTTATTTGAAGAATAACGTAGTTTATAAACGATATTTACCAACGATATTCCATACCGCAGGAACCAACAAGGCGGCCAAAACAAGCTTCACCGCATCACCGACCAAAAATGGAGTCAAACCCCATGTGAAGATTTGTGCAGAAAAGCCGTAAAGAATACCGAGCCATATAAGGCCGGGCACATAGATGAGTACGTTACCTACCAACAAAGCTATCGCCATTTGAGGAACTGAACGATCCCAACCTCTGCGCGCAGCAAATCCTAAAGCCATGATAGCCACTAAATAACCAACAAGGTAGCCACCAGTGCTACCCATCATATAAGTCAACCCGTTAAGCTCAGAAGATGACTCTGCAAAAACGTCAAAACCCAAAAGGCCAATTATCATATAACCAATGATTGTAACTAGACCCAAGCGCGGCCCGTACGCCGCACCTATTACCAAAACTGCAAATGTCCCCATGGTGATCGGAACTGGAAACATTGGAACTTTAATTTTCGCCGCTAAGGCCAACACAGCAACGCCAGCCAGAACAATTAGAATTTGTTTTAAAAAAGTCGCGATACCTGTCTGTGGCAAAATCGCTTCTACGAGGGTGCTATTATGTGTCGTCGTTGTCATAACCTTAAGTCCTTCAATATTTTGGTTGTGGCACGCTTACCTTGGCAAAGGTCTCGCAGCAACCGCTTCACTGCCTTGTTTACGATAACTGCTGGACATCTTATATGACTTGCGCGGACCCTCAACATTCCAAGCCACGCTCCAGTCCGGCCATGATGTGAAATCATAATAAACTTTATAGGTATCCGGCGCACAGAAATGCACAGCCTTTGAAATACGCTTGCTCAGATCGATTCTATGAAAAAAAGATTTATCTTCGAATGATACATCTATGGCGTCACCTGAATCTTGCCAAATGTAGCGCCGAGAGCTTACCAATTTAGAGCCGTCTCCCAGCACTATTTCACCACTCTCAGAATAGATACCTTCGACAATCTCACATTCCCCGACAAAATCGACCTCGACTGCTCGAATCTGATCAATGATAACGCGCTCAATGACCCAAGAATGACCCGTGAAATCAGACATGGTGAGCAATTTTTCTAAATGCCGCTTATCAATCAATATTATCACCTCAAAAACCGCTAAAGCTTAAATAATGGCACAGTTAGTTGCGATAAAACAGCATACGTAAACGCCATGGAAATCAATAGGCATCATGCGGCAAGTCGCACCCAGACGCGTTCTTGAGTCTCAAAGCCGAGCAGTCTATGACCCACATAACAGCCTCTAACCTTAAATAAGGCCAATACAATGATTGAACGCTATTCACGACCAGAAATGGTGGCAATATGGTCACCAGCCACAAAATTTCATATTTGGTATGAGATCGAAGCCCACGCTTGCGATGCGCAGGCTAAAATTGGAGTAATTCCACAAGCAAATGCAGACGCAGTTTGGAAAGCCAAGGATGTTGAGTTTAACGTTGCACGTATTGATGAAATTGAAGCCGTAACAAAACATGATGTAATCGCATTTTTGACGCATTTGGGTGAGGTCATAGGTCACGACGAGGCACGTTTTGTTCATCAAGGAATGACCAGTTCCGATGTACTGGACACAACATTCAACGTGCAGCTAACCCGTGCTGCGGACATATTAATAGCCGACATCGAAGGCTTACTTGCAGCCCTGAAGCGCCGTGCATTTGAGCATAAAGACACAATTCGCATAGGTCGCAGCCACGGCATTCACGCCGAGCCAGTCACCATGGGCCTCACCTTTGCTAGGTTCTATGCAGAAATGGATCGCAACTTGTCTCGCTTGCACAATGCACGTGCAGAAATTTCAACAGGTGCAATTTCAGGCGCAGTTGGTACTTTTGCTAATATAGACCCATCCGTTGAAGAGTATGTTTGTGAGCAACTTGGCTTGATCCCAGAACCGATCAGCACACAGGTGATTCCCCGGGATCGTCACGCCGCATACTTTGCAACCCTGGGAGTTATCGCAAGCTCAATTGAGAATATTTCCATTGAGATTCGTCACATGCAGCGCACAGAAGTTTTGGAAGCTGAAGAGTTTTTCTCAAAGGGACAAAAAGGTAGCTCCGCAATGCCTCACAAACGCAACCCCATTTTAACTGAAAACTTGACTGGTCTCTCTAGACTTGTGCGAATGTGTGTTATTCCTGCCATGGAAAATGTTGCCTTATGGCATGAACGCGATATCTCGCACAGCTCGGTCGAGCGAAATATTGGACCAGACGCCACAATCACTCTCGATTTTGCCTTGTCTCGTCTAACCGGCGTTATCGATAAGTTGGTAATCTACCCAGACAATATGATTGCGAACATGAATAAATTCCGCGGCCTCGTGCACTCCCAACGGGTAATGCTTGCATTAACACAAAAAGGTGTAAGCCGTGAAGATAGCTATCGACTTGTCCAACAAAACGCGATGCGTGTTTGGGAACAAGGTGCTGATTTCTTAACCGAACTTAAAGCCGACCCAGAAGTTATGGCAAAAATGAGTGTTGACGAAATCGAAGACAAGTTTGATCTCGCCTATCATACTAAACATGTAACTACGATTTTTACTCGTGTATTCGGCGTCATCTAATATTATATGCCCTCCCCTTAACACCGAGTGGGCATTACCGTTTAAAATGTAATTGGTCTTATAAACCAACGCTTCGACATCCTGTTACTGGACAATTCATCACCTCACGCATAGCGTCGTGCAATGAAAGATTTTTTTGGAAAACGATGGCATGATATGGGTGGAGATCCTGCAGGATCCATTGATCATAACCAGCATGATTTTGCACTTTGGGAAAAGCGTGTCGACGCGTTAATGGTCCTGTCTTCAGCTGCCGGCCTAATGAATACCGACAGCCTCAGACGCGTGTTAGAAGACATGGGTACTGAGGCCTATGAGACCATGACATATTATGAGCGCTGGATATCTTCAGTAAGTCAAAATATGATAGAATTTGGTGCCTTTAATACGACGGAACTGGCCCAGAAAATGGCTGAAGTAAAGTCCCGAGGTGACACATATGGGGAGGCTACATGAAGGTACGAGTTCACAACAATTGGCCTCCTGGTCATGTTAGGACACCCGGATATTTGCGTGGAAAGACCGGTGAAATTGAACGTAAAATTGGACTGTTTAGTAACCCCGAACAAAATGCCTATCGTCACGCACCAGAGCAGAGAGAGCTGCTGCGCGTGAGGTTTAAAATGTCTGAAGTTTGGGGCGCAAACGCTGAAAATCCAAATGACGTAATAGAAGCTGAAATATACTCGCATTGGCTGGAAGCCGTCTAATGCCTCATGATCACAATGATTCACAGGCTCCAGGAACAATTTCTCCGTCTGGTCATCCCTACCGCCCAGATGATGATAGGCCATTGACTTATTGGCAAAATATGGAAATTGCTGTTCGTGAATTACTGGTTGAAAAAGGCTATATCACCGCCCTCCAGATACAAAATCAAATTGATACAATGGATGCTCGCAGTCCAACTAATGGCGCAAATGTTGTTGCCCGGGCATGGACAGACCCAGAATTCAAGGCGGCTCTGATGAACGATGCCGCGCAAGCCACACGCGATATGGGTTTTGATATCGGTCCGATGCATCTGATTGCAGTCGAAAATTCTGATATGGTCCATAATGTAGTCGTATGTACGTTATGCTCATGCTACCCGCGGAACCTTCTTGGACTTCCACCCGATTGGTATAAATCACGTGCTTATAGATCGCGCGCAGTAATCGAGCCCCGAAAAGTTTTGACAGAATTCGGTCTTGTATTGTCAGAAAACGTCCAAGTCCGTGTGCACGATAGTACCGCTGACATGCGCTACATTGTAATTCCATCACAGCCCGAAGCCTCAAAAGGGCTCCCCGTTCCGGACCTCGTTAAATGGGTTACACGGGACAGCATGATTGGCGTCGGGAAAGCTCACGCGCCCACATGACTTTTTCCACATACCAAAAAGCCGCCGGACTTATGGTCGTTGGGGTACTCAGCATGTCTGTTATGGATGTAATGGCCAAAACAGTTGGGACCCATGTCCCGGTAGGCCAAGTTGTATGGCTACGCTTCGTTACACAGGCTGTGTTGATAGGTGGTTTTTTAATGGCCACCAAGCAAAAACCTTTTGAAAGTAGCCATCTCAAGTTACACGCCTTGCGTGGCTTAGCTACGGCATTAAGTAGTTTTTTGTTCTTTTTAGGTATCATTCATCTTCCACTAGCCGATGCCACAGCTCTAATTCAATTGGGTCCTGTTGCGGTGACAGTAGGGGCCGTACTGTTTCTTGGCGAGAAAATTGGCCGGCGGCGCTTAGCAGGGATCTTAGTAGCATTTTTAGGTGCAATGTTTATTATACGTCCAGACACCTCTATAATGAGCTCAGCTTCTCTTTATCCAATTTTTGGAACACTTGGGTTTGCATTCTACGCACTCGTTACACGATTTGTACGTATGGATGGACCATGGGTTTCTCTATTCTTGCAAGGTTTTTTTGGAGCAATATTCTCTTCCTTGTTTGTTCCATTCCTTTGGAAGCCAATTCCAGTGGCACAGTTGCCGGCTCTCAGCATACTAGTTTTAGCGGGCATCATCGGACATTTATTTATGATAAAAGCTTTCTCGTCGGCACCTGCCAGTATAATTGCACCGTTCGGATATGCAGGGCTTTTGTTTGCAACACTATTTGGCCTAATTATATTCAAAGAAGTTCCAGATCTAATGACTATGCTTGGAGCAATGACGATTGTCTGTGCTGGGTTATATGTTTGGTATCGTGATAAAGTAACGCAGGCAACTGTATGAAAAAAGATAGAATTCGTAATAAAAAAAAATGGTTTGAAAACCAATTTTTAATGGCGTTTTTACGGCTGATGTGGCTCGTTCCCTATGAGTTACGCAACAATCTCATGGGATGGCTAATGCGCACTATATTGGGAAAAATTACAGGATATCGTAAACGCACTAAAATCAATCTTGATCTAATTTATCCAAATATAGCTGATACCGTAAAACAAAAAATTTCTGATAACACCTTAGATAATGCGGGAAGAACTTTTCTTGAGAATATGTACCCGGCGCAATTTCAGGCAAAAACTAAAAACATTAACTTGTGGGGTGAAGGACTAGACGAGTTAGAGCATGCTCATGCATCCGGACGCCCTATTATGTTTTACTCGGGTCATTTCGGCAATCACGAGGCATTCCGATTAGCACTTTATAAGCGGGGAATAAAAGTAGGTGGTTTAATACGACCAATGTCGAATACTTACTTTGATTACCATTATCAAAAAACTCTTTTAATCGAAGGCAAATCAGGTCCCGTATTTGAACCAGGAGTGCAAGGTACCTTAGGGTTTTATAAAGCTCTCAAAAAAGGAGCAACCTTGGTTTTGTTAATCGACATAGCGGTACAAGATGGTGAATATATCAATTTCCTAGGAATGCCGGCAAGAACGTCTTTAACTGCTGCAACTTTTGCGCTTAAATCCGATGCTCTTTTTCTACCGTACTTTTCGATGCGTAATCCCAATCGCAAAAGCTTTAGTGTTGAAATTGGAAAGCCAATTGAACATTCAGACCCATTAACGATGACACGCGCTGCCAGCAAAACCCTCGAGGATCGCATAACAGCCGACCCTGGTAATTGGTTTTGGATTCACAGGCGTTGGAAGTATCAACAAAAAAATCCTTTAATTTAATTTTTAATTTAAACAATTGTTTAATTGATCAAAGCAGCCACTACAATTCAGACATGTAAGACATGTACAGTTTCCAAGAGCTGGGGGATCATGGTTGCTTAAACAGCGATTGTCTTCCAATTTAAGCTCGCTAGAAGTTCATTAAAAAACCTTCATATCACGAGAGTTATCCAATCAATCGTTTATTCATGTGAAAATAAACAATAATTCAGTATATAATATAAGCAAAAATACTGTTCGCCTCTTGAACCTATTGGAGGCCTCCTGCTATTAAGCCCCATTACTGAAAAAATTGGATTATATCTATGACTGTAGTTGTTGGGCACGACACTGCCAAAACACGCCGTACACTTGAAGTCGGCGACCAAAAATTGGCTTTTTATTCTATTCCTGCGGCCCAAGAAGCAGGGTTGGGTGATTTTTCACGCCTTCCTGCTGCCCTTAAAGTTGTACTCGAAAATATGCTCCGCTTTGAAGACGGCAAAACCGTTTCAGTTGAGGATATCAAAGCATTCGCTCAATGGGGCATTGATGGTGGCAAAAATCCAGTTGAGATTGCCTACCGCCCTGCCCGCGTTTTGATGCAAGACTTTACGGGTGTTCCTGCCGTTGTTGATTTGGCAGCCATGCGCGACGGCATCGTTGCCCTTGGAGGGGACCCTGAAAAAATTAATCCTCTGAACCCCGTCGACTTAGTCATTGATCACTCGGTAATGATTGATGAGTTTGGAACTCCTCGCGCATTCAAAATGAATGTAGATCGTGAATATGAGCGTAATATGGAGCGTTATACATTCCTTAAGTGGGGTCAATCCGCATTTAACAACTTCCGCGTTGTGCCACCTGGTACAGGAATTTGCCACCAAGTAAATCTCGAGTATTTATCGCAGACTGTTTGGACAGATACTGATCAAAACGGTGACCTAGTCGCCTACCCTGACACGCTTGTGGGGACCGATAGCCATACAACTATGGTCAATGGCGCTGCAGTCTTAGGCTGGGGGGTCGGCGGCATCGAAGCCGAAGCTGCGATGCTTGGTCAACCAATCTCGATGCTCATACCGGAAGTTGTAGGCTTTGAACTGACAGGTGCGATGGTGGAAGGTACAACTGGTACCGATTTGGTACTGAAAGTTGTGGAACTCCTACGCGCTCGCGGAGTTGTCGGAAAGTTTGTTGAATTCTATGGCGAAGGGCTGAACCATTTGCCGTTGGCTGATCGTGCAACTATCGCAAACATGGCCCCTGAATATGGCGCAACATGTGGATTTTTCCCAATTGATAGCGAAACTATTCGTTATCTGCACAGCACTGGGCGCGATGAAGACCGTATTGCGTTGGTAGAAGCTTACGCAAAAGAAAATGGTTTATGGCGTGGAAATGACTATGCACCAATCTACACCGATACATTGCATCTGGATATGGGCACAATCGTGCCTGCTATTTCTGGTCCAAAGCGCCCCCAAGACTTTGTAGCACTTACTGACGGTCAAACCGCTTTCCGCCGTGAGATGGAGAACACATTTAAGCGTCCAATGGGCAAAGAGGTGACGGTTTCTGGCGAAGATTATACGATGGAATCAGGCAAAGTTGTAATTGCTTCAATCACGTCCTGCACTAATACATCCAACCCATATGTGATGATTGGAGCAGGTCTTGTGGCACGTAAAGCTGCCAAGCTTGGGATTAATCGGAAGCCTTGGGTCAAGACATCACTTGCACCAGGCTCACAAGTCGTATCAGCTTATCTTGAAGCTGCTGATTTACAAAAAGACTTGGATGCCGTTGGCTTTAACCTTGTGGGGTATGGTTGCACAACATGTATCGGGAACTCTGGTCCGTTGCAGCCTGAAATTTCAGCGGCTATCTCCGAGGGTGATTTGGTGGCAACCGCCGTACTATCAGGCAATCGTAATTTTGAGGGCCGTATATCACCTGACGTTCGGGCAAACTATCTTGCTTCACCACCTTTGGTTGTGGCATATGCATTGGCCGGCACCTTGGACATAAATCTTGCCACAGACGTTTTGTCAAAAGATAAGAATGGCAACGACGTTTACTTGAAAGATATCTGGCCAACGACACAGGAAGTTGCAGACCTAGTGGAAGCCACTGTTACCCGTGAAGCGTTCTTGTCGAAGTATGCTGATGTATTTAAAGGCGACGAAAAATGGCAAAGTGTGGAAGTTTCAAATCAGCAAACATATGATTGGCCCGCATCATCGACCTATGTTCAAAATCCACCGTATTTCCAAGACATCACCATGGAAACACATAAAATTACCAACCTCGAAAACGCTAAGGTTATGGCAATTTTGGGTGACATGATTACGACTGACCATATATCTCCAGCCGGTTCATTCACAGATACAACTCCGGCTGGACAATATCTGCTTGATCGTCAGGTAAATCCAAGGGAGTTCAACTCGTATGGTTCACGGCGTGGCAATCATGAGGTTATGATGCGCGGTACTTTTGCGAACATTAGAATTAAGAATGAGATGCTTGAAGGGGTAGAGGGTGGCTATACTTTAGGCCCTGATGGGTCTCAAATGCCTATCTATGATGCAGCTATGGCTTATCAAGCTGAAGGCACTCCATTGGTCGTCTTCGGAGGTGAGCAATATGGTGCCGGTTCAAGCCGAGATTGGGCCGCAAAGGGTACTGCTCTGTTGGGCGTTAAAGCAGTAATCGCAGAGAACTTTGAACGAATTCACCGATCTAACCTGGTTGGCATGGGTGTCATACCATTTGAGTTTACAAGTGGCGATAGCCGTAGGTCTCTTGGCTTAAAAGGGGATGAAACCGTATCTATTTTTGGTCTTGAGGGAGTTACGCCTCTCCAGGAGGTGCCAGCTAAAATAACGATGGGCAATGGTGCGGTACATAATATTACATTAAAATGTCGGATCGATACCGAAGTTGAAATTGATTATATCGAAAATGGTGGAGTTCTTCATTACGTTCTTCGAAATCTGGCGAAAGCGTCTTAATTTTTTAAAATTGAAGAAATAGCCCTGGGAGACCGAGGCTATTTTGAAACGTAATTAATAAAGACTTAAACCGGCATCTTTAAGCATGGGCAACACGCGTGTTTCGAGGTTTCGCTGCGTCAATGGACCAGTTACGCGCTGTAACACTTTCCCATTGGGATCTAATACAAAAGTTTCAGGCAGGCCATAAACTCCCCAGTCTAATGCCATTCTAGCTTGTGGATCTGCCCCACCCATTAAATAAGGCGTTCCTAATTCCGATAGAAATGCAGAGGCATTATCGGGAGAATCCTTGTAGTTTACTCCCATAATCGGCACGCCGTGAGCCGCAAGCTCCATTAAAGTCGCATGTTCAGCACGACAAGGAGCACACCAACTTGCCCAAAAATTAACTAAAGTAACTTGTCCACGCATCAGATCTACTTGTGCGAACGGGATACTATCCGCCAAAGGCTCCAATTGAACCTTCGGGGCCAATTGCCCGATTGCAGTGCTTGAAAGCTCATCACTCAAACTGAAAAAATTACTTAAACCGAAAAGTCCAATAACGGATATTATGATTATAAAGGGAAGAGCAAACAGCCAATTACGCATCTTTGCGGGCCTCAGCGTCAGCAAGTCGCTGCTTCACACGGGCGTTTCGAACCACAGAGGTGAATATCAAAAAACCTAATACAATTGAACTCAATCCATAAGCACTAATTACTTCAACCGCATAATTTCCCAAATCTGGCATCATAGCATCTGCTCCCTTAGCTCAAGCATTTTTAATCTCCGGGCACGTAATTCAGTCCTAGTTCCAATCAACAAAAGCGCAAGAAACAACAAACAAAACCCTGCCATTGAAAGTAGTAACGGTTGAAAGAAAACATCTGAAATTCTTTCCTGCTGTACGCCATCCGAAATAGTCACTGTAGTACCTTGATGTAGGCCCTGACTCCAAAATAAAACCGCATATCGGCTCAATAAGGCAAACCCACAACCTACAAGCGCTAATATGGATGTTAGATCTGCTGCTGTATCATGATCTTCGATTGCTGACCAAAGTACGATGTACCCGATATAAAATAAAAACAAAACAAAAAAGCTTGTTAAACGTGGATCCCAAACCCAGTAGGTACCCCACATTGGTTGCCCCCAAATTGCGCCCGTCAGAAGCGCAATAGCAGTCATGGCCATGCCGATAGGCGCCGTTGCCTTCGCGATAAGAACCGAGACATGCTGACGCCGAATTAACCAAAACAGTGACCCAATAAACATCAACAAATAGCCGTTAATCGCAACTAGAGCGGCTGGAACATGTAAATAAATTATTTTGACAGTTGAACCCTGCCGCGCATCGTCCGGCGTAAAGAAAAAACCCCAAATTAAACCTGTACTCAAGCAGAAGGCCGCCATCACAATTATAATTGGCAAAAGACGACTAGACCAACCCATAAATACCTTTGGATTTGCTAAGTGCCAGAATTTATCCCAGTAACTGCTTAATTTCCATGTTAGAGCCATATTTACGTCCTACTTCTAAGCAAACTGCATGAGTTGAGAGTCATCTTAAATTTATACGCAACGCCGCCGCCGCCGCGAATGGCAAAATTGCTAAAGTGATTAGTGAAACTATTGAAATCAAAACCAAAGGAACCTCAAAATTCTGTCCTATTGCCGCAGACCTCGCCACCTGAGCGCCAAAAATCAATGTTGGTATATAAAGCGGAAGAACTAAAAGTGATAACAACAGCCCGCCACGTTTAACGCCAAGCACCAAACTTGACCCAAACGAACCAATCAGGCTCAATGCAGGCGTACCAAAAAGCAGTGACAAAAACAAAAGTTGTCGCACTTCAAAATCAAGGTTAAATAATAGCCCATATATCGGCGCAGCCAACGTCAACGGGAGGCCCGTGGTCAACCAATGTGCTGCTACTTTTGCTAAATAAACTCCCTCAAGAGGAATAGGTGAGGTTGCAAGCAGATCCAATGTTCCATCTTCAAAATCCAACCCAAAAACACGATCAAGTGATAATAGACAGGCCAAAAGGGCTCCAAGCCATAAAACACCCGGTGCAACCTTTGAAAGCATAATTTGATCTGATCCGATAGCGAACGGAACAAGCACAACAACAATTAAGAAAAAAATTAAAGCCAGGCCAAACCCACCACCCGATCTTACAGCTAAAGTTACATCACGCCAGAATAATTTAATCATTCCAAAAGCTCCATAAATTCAAAATTCCCATCAGATTTTAGGGCTTTAAAATTTATTAGATCTATTGCTTTCATTTTAATATTCAAATCAATGTGAGAGCTTAAAACTGCAGCACCTCCACCATCCAAATGGTCTTTCAGAACTCTTAAAAATAGCAATACATTCTTGGCATCCAGTGAGACTGTTGGCTCATCTAGGACCCACAGTTTAGCACCGGTGACAAGCAATCGAGCTAGACCAAGGCGCCGTTTTTGCCCTGCGGAAAGATTACCAGCTGGACGTTGTGCAAAATCAGAGAGATTGTATGTTTCAAGAGCTGGTTTCGGATTCGATCCCCCATAGATATGCGACCAGAACTGTAAATTCTCCATAACACTTAAGGAGCCTTTTATTCCGTCCACATGGGCAGCATAGGCCAAAGTTTGAGAAAGTTCGATACTACCTGATTTAGGCGCTTGAAGCCCAGAAATACAGCGCAGAAGGCTAGTTTTTCCAATACCATTCTCACCACGAACCAAAAGTGCCTCGCCATGCGATACCGAGAAAGACATCCCATGTAACAATGGAACCCCGCCTCTAGCTATACATAAATTTGTGGCGCGTAACAATTTACTAAACCGGCATCAGCGCCAAACCGACGCGACGACCTTCTGATAATAATACATTATACGTTCTGCAGGCTGTTGGTGAATTCATGATTTCAACACCTATACCAGCCGCCTCTAGTGCCGAACGAAACGGGGTAGGTATTTGAGCTATTACAGATCCGGTGCCCACAAATACAACGTCAAGCTGGGTCGATACGCTCACAAAGGGACTTGCGTCCTCATATCCTGACCAAGTCCCACAGGAATTCGGTAATACGGCGACGGCACCCTTAAACACCTCTCCTCCAATACGAAAAAAGTTTGGACCGTATCCATCGACAGGGCGGCCCTCGTCAAAGACAATCTCGTTGAATTTCATCAGGAGTCTATATTAGCAAATTGATTACCATCAGTGCTGTTTGGTTTAGACCAATCACGTTTCACATCAAGGTTTAATAATGTCGTACTAGCAACAAAAACGGAAGAGTAAGTACCAACGACAACACCCCAAATCATCGCAAAAACAAAACCACGAATTACGTCTCCACCAAGAATAAACAATGAGATCAAGGCAAGTAAAGTAGTGACAGATGTCATCATTGTCCTACTCAAGGTTTCATTTATAGACAAATTCAAAACCTCTGCCAAATCTTTCTTCTTGAAGCGGCGTAAGTTTTCTCGGACCCGGTCAAAAACAACTACCGTATCGTTTAATGAGTAGCCCACAATAGTTAACAAAGCCGCGATGATAGCCAAATCAAATTTAATCTGAAGGACTGAAAAAACGCCAATTGTTAATATAATGTCATGAACCAATGCGCCAACCGCACCAACCGCAAATTGCCATTCAAATCGCAGCCAAATATAGATCAAAACAACCACAATCGCCACAATAACCGCCCATGCAGCAGTTGTAATCAGTTCACCAGATACTTTTGGCCCTACGGATTCCACAGAAGGGAAAGTGATATCTGGTGCTAACGCCTTCAATGCTAATTCGACCTTCATTACAGTGTCTGCAGCCACAGATTCTTGACCCTCTTGGGACTGGATACGGATCAGAACAACATTTTGGTCCGCATCAAAGGTCGGATCAAATACTTCAGCTATGGAAATGTCTCCTAGCCCAAGAGGCGCCAGTGCAGACCGATACTTAGATACGTCAATTTGTTGGCTACTATCTGCACGGATGGTTGTACCACCTTTAAAATCAATACCGAAGTTCAAACCTATAGTAACGGTTGAAGTGATTGATAGCAGAATAAGGAGTGCAGAAAGGCCAATCCATATTTTCCAACGCTTAAAAAAGTCGAATTTTGGGGCTTCTTTAACCAACCTTAACCGCATCTGACTACACCTCCAATATTTTTGGCTTACGCCGTTCGAACCACATAACAACCATGATCCGCGTCACAAAAATCGCCGTAAATACAGACGTTATAATCCCCAATCCTAAAGTAATTGCAAAACCCTTGACCGGTCCTGCCCCCATGGTAAACAATATAGCAGCTGTCAGAAAGGTCGTAATATTTGCGTCAATAATAGCCGACAGAGCTTTTTCATAGCCAAGCTCAATCGCACGCGAAGGTCCCTTTGCCGTTTTCAGCTCCTCACGGATACGTTCAAACACGAGCACATTGGCGTCGACGGCCATACCGATCGTCAAAACGATCCCCGCAATACCTGGTAAAGTCAGTGTAGCTCCAATCATCGATAAAAGACCAAATATCAAAACAACGTTTATAATCAAAGCAACATTAGCAAACAAACCAAACGTACCGTAAGATAGAAACATAAAGATGAGGACAGCACTAAAGGCAACAACGCATGCAATTTTACCTGCATCAATGCTGTCTTGTCCCAACTCTGGACCAACTGTACGCTCTTCAAGGAATTCTAAACTGGCAGGCAAAGATCCAGCACGCAAAAGCGTCGCCAACTTGGTACTCTCCGCAACATCAAAGTTACCAGTAATAATTCCAGAACCTCCTGTTATAGCCGACTGGATAGTCGGTGCTGAGATCACCTTGCTGTCAAGTACTATAGCAAAGGGCTCATTGATGTGATCAGACGTATATTGGCCAAACTTCCGCGCACCACTGGTATTGAACCGAAAATTAACAGCAGGTCTGCCATTTTGATCAAAAGCGGGCTGAGCATCAGTTAATTCTTCACCCGTCACAACTGGGGTGCGTTCCAGAATGTAAAATAACTCACTATTATCAGCGTCTTGTAGCAATTCATTACCAAAGCCGGCCTTACCATTTGCGTTTCCTGTTTGCCCAACTACCGTCTGGAACGTTAAAAGAGCCGGGGTCCCAATAAGTTCTTTTAGCTCCTGAGCAGAGCCCAAACCTGGGACTTGGATCAGAATCCGATCACTGCCCTGCCGCTGAATGGTAGGCTCACGCGTGCCCGCCTCATCTACGCGCCGTCGAATGATTTCCAAAGACTGCGCCATTGTGCGGTCATCCGTTGCCTTTTTCTCTGCTTCAGAGAGCGTAATAATTAGGTTATCACCACTTGAAGTAATTAGGATATCATCAGTCAATCCACCTGAAAGTGATGCCACAGGACGAGCCAATTTGCGCACAATTTCCATCGCGCTAACCATTGCGTCAGGCTTTCCAATTAGGACATGCAACTCGCCTGGAGCACCGTCCTGTTGACGAATAGCCCCAATACTTGCGCGCTCTTTTCGTAGTTCGTTCCTAACTTCAGGCCAAAAAGCTTCCATACGGGTATTATAAACTTCGGCTAGCTTTACCTCCCCCAAAAGGTGCGCACCACCACGCAAATCAAGACCAAGGTTGACAAGGCCCGAAGGTAAAAACGAAGGCCAGCCCGACGCTTCGAACCCTGTTTTTTTACTATCGTTATAAGTTTCCACTTTAGAATAAAAACCATTGGGCAGTGCGAACAAGAGCCCTACCAAACAGGTCAACCAAATAAGGCCCCGCTTCCAACCTTCGATTTGCAGCATACTTAGGCTCCCACCATTAAGATTGTAGTTGGCGTCTACTTTGCTGGTGTTGTTTTACTGCGCACGTCTGAGATAGTCGCCTGAACAACACGCACGCGTACGTCTTTTGCAAGTTCAACTTCGATCTCGTTGCTGTCAGCCTTAACTTTGATAACCTTACCAATCATGCCGCCAGCAGTTACCACTTCGTCACCTTTGGCAAGATTGCTGACCATATTTTGGTGTTCTTTCATTTTCTTTTGCTGTGGCCGAAAAACTAACATGTAGAAAATGCCAATAATCAGCAATGGGAACATAAATGTGCCTAAAGTGTCCATAAAGACCTCTTAAATTTTGCATACGGCACCGCGCCGCAGGTTCTGGCGAAACTTATTGTTTAGGGGGCCGTATTGCAAGAGAGTGAGGCAACAGACATTGCAAATTAATTCAGAATTTCCAAAATAAGGCCCCAGATTACGGATGTGTGGAATTTTAGCTATCAGTTATTACTCTACTTTCAGCTGGAGCTCAGCTGAAGGGAGGAATATCGTATCGTCACTCAAATAAAGTACGACCTCCAAACTTTATCTATTATGTGCCTATTTGCCCGACAGATCACTCTTAAATCTATTAAATCTCTTCACTACTCAATTGTACCGTGACCCCCAGGTCCGCATTGGGCATAATTGCCTCAATGATTCTTACGAAGGAAACAAATCATGCATGATATTCGCGCAATCCGTGATGACCCAACAGCGTTTGATGCCGCTTTGGCACGACGCGGAGACCCTGCTATTTCCACAAAAATACTGGAACTAGATGCTGCTCGACGTAGTTGCATCCAAGCTACTGAAGTTGCACAGGCCGAGCAAAACAAAGCGAGCAAGCTCGTTGGGGCTGCTAAAGCTAAAAGCGATGAGGGTGAATTTGATCGCCTCCGCCACATTGTGTCCGAAAAGAAAGCCGAAGTAACCAATTTGAATGAAGAGGCTAAAATTAAGAATGCAGCTCTTACAAACATACTTCTAAGCATCCCAAATATCCCATTAGAAGACACACCTGATGGTCTCGATGAAGCCGCCAATGTAGAGATTAGACGTTGGGGTATACCAAAAACGTTTGACTTTAAGCCGAAAGAGCATTTTGAGCTGGCAGCAACTGAAAATGGTCTCGACTTTGAGACGGCTAGTAAAATGTCGGGTAGCCGTTTTGTGATTATGTCTGGGCCGATCGCCCGCATGCACCGAGCTTTAGCCCAGTTCATGCTTGATACGCATATCACAGAAAACGGGCTTACTGAGGCAAATACGCCCGTTCTAGTGCGTGAGGAGGCGATGTTGGGAACAGGCCAATTACCAAAATTTGCAGAAGATAGCTACCAAACGACCAACGGTTGGTGGCTTATCCCGACCTCCGAAGTAACACTTACTAATATCGTGTCCGGCCTTACTGTCGAGCAATCCAGCCTGCCTCGTCGTTATGCAGCACATTCCCTATGCTTTCGCTCTGAAGCTGGTAGTGCAGGACGTGATAGCGCTGGAATGCTACGTCAGCATCAGTTTGAAAAAGTTGAGATGGTTTCAGTCACGCATCCCGATCAATCACGTGCCGAATTGGACCGCATGACGAAATGCGCTGAAGGCATTTTAGAAAAATTGAATTTGCCTTATCGAACGGTTGCCCTTTGCGTGGGTGATATGGGCTTCGCTGCGCGGCGTACTCATGACCTTGAGGTGTGGCTTCCAGGTCAAAATACCTATCGTGAAATTAGTTCCTGCTCAGTCTGTGGTGACTTTCAAGCTCGACGTATGAATGCACGTTTCAAACCATCTACTGGTGGTAAGCCAGAGTTTATTCATACCCTCAATGGATCCGGTTTGGCCGTGGGCCGTTGCTTGATTGCAGTGCTTGAAAATGGTCAACAGGAAAATGGTTCAGTCGAAATCCCACAGGTTCTTCAACGTTATATGGGCGATGCAACTTTAATAAATGCGGACGGCAACTTAACATGAGGAAGCAAAACGGGGTAAATTAACCCTGTTCGCTTATTTTCTTAATGCCCGTGTTCTAGTCAAAGCAAACCATCACTTTAGAGGTTTCTTTCCAAGGTGTTTGCGCAGGCGGGACGGTGTTGACTTCTTCTTGTCTTTGTAAGGATTTTGATCCCCCTGTCCACGCATCCACAATCTAATGGGCGTACCAGGCATGTCGAAATCCTCACGTAGACCGTTAACCAAATATCTTGAATAACTTTCTGCAATTTTGTCAGGATATGAGCACATAACAACAAACCCTGGAGGTCGAGTTTTAGCTTGAGTGATATATCGCAATTTAATCCGGCGACCACCTGGTGCAGGAGGTGGGTGTGCCTCGACCATTCCAGACAACCAACGATTGAGATGACTTGTATTGATGCGCCGATTCCAAACTTCATGCGCACGCATGACAGCCTCCTGCAAACGATCTAAGCCACGCCCAGTTTTTGCTGAAACAGTAATAAGTGGGGCGCCTCGAAGCTGGGGTAAAAGACGTTCAAAAGCCTCACGCAATGAACGGAGTTTAGCCTGTTTATCGGGCTCTAAATCCCACTTATTAACAGCAACGACTACAGCCCGACCTTCACGCTCTGCCAAGTCAGCAATGCGCAAATCTTGTTGCTCAAACGGACTATCTACGTCCAGCAAAACCACAACCACTTCCGCAAATTTTACTGCACGAAGCCCATCACTTACAGATAATTTCTCAAGTTTTTCTTGTACTTTCGCCTTTTTTCTCATTCCAGCCGTATCGAAAATCCGGGTTGGAACCCCGTCCCAATCAAGCTTTAACGAAATGGCGTCGCGGGTTATACCAGCTTCTGGGCCAGTCAACAGGCGTTCTTCGCCTAATATTTTGTTTATTAACGTCGATTTACCGGCATTTGGGCGACCTATAACAGCAACCTGCAAAGGTTTTTTTACAGTTGGTAAACGATATTCTACATCCGTTTCACCCTCAACAAGGTCTACATCAATGCTAGGTTCTTCCTCATGTTTTTCGGCAGCAACATCGATTAGAGGGGCCAACATCACAGCGAGTTCTCCCATGCCTTCGCCATGTTCCGCAGACATCCTCAAAGGCTCACCAAGGCCCAATGAGTAGGCCTCGATCACACCACCATCCGCCGCACGGCCTTCACCTTTATTTGCCACCAGAAATACATGGGCATTGCGCTTTCGCAAAATATCCGCAAAAACCTCATCAGTTGGGGTCACACCAATCCGCGCGTCAATCATAAACAAACACGCATCAGCCATATCAACTGCCCGTTCAGTTAGACGACGCATTCTGCCTTGCAGACTTTCATCTGTGACTTCTTCAAGCCCTGCGGTATCTATCACAGTGAAATTGAGGTGGCCAAGACGAGCAGCGCCCTCTCGCAAATCACGTGTTACGCCCGGTTGGTTATCAACCAAAGCAAGTTTTCTACCAACCAAGCGGTTGAAAAGGGTAGATTTTCCAACATTTGGTCGGCCTACAATAGCCAGCTTAAATGACATAAAGGCCCACTTTCAATAGATTACGGCCGAGCGTTATACCAAGTTTAACCTAACGGAAAGCCAGTAGATCGCCTTTGATGCTAATCATGTAAAGTGTTCCATCAACAACAACTGGTCCACTCGCTGCTGGAGCAGGAAGTTTTGTTTGTTTTAAGAGACTTCCATCAAAGGGATTGAATTCACGCATCTGTCCATCGGACGACATAATAATTAAACGCCCACCCGCTAGTATAGGGCCATAATGCACATATATTTTGGAGCGCTTTTTAACATCTTTTTTGATAAAATGTGGCAATGGTGTTGACCAAATAAGTGTTCCATCGTCTGCTGACGAACGAAGCAGAAGGCCGTCGTCGTTCACAGAGAACAAAGACCTGCCACCTAACATTAGTGTGCCTTGACTACCATGTTTGGAAGTCCAAATTCTGCGTCCATCATCCAGATCAAGGGCCGCCATTCTTCCTGACGAATTAGCCAAATATACCCGCTTCCCATCTATAACCGGTTGTCCAGTTAAATCAGATACTTCAGCACTGGCGCGACCAAGGCGGGCACCAGACAAAACCGAAGCCCAATTACGCAGTCCACCTTTTCTAAACGTAGAAAATACTTCGCCAGATCCGAATGGAAAAAGAGCCCATTTAGAATTTACTGCGGGACCCGGTCCGCCAACAATGCTCGACAACACTTCTGGTCCAGCTATTTGCCATTTAACGCGTCCAGTTTCGGCGTCAATCGCCCAGGCTGCGCCGTCGCGTGCAGATAAATAAAGAAGACCACGATACACGGTTGGGGACGAGCTTCCAAAGCTGGACAAACTTTGTCGCCAAATTTCATTACCAGTTTTAACATCTAGCGCAAGAACTGCACCAAAACCTGTGGTTGCAAAAACTTTGTTGCCCGCCACAGCGATGCCACCACCCGAAACGTCTTCATGATCAGTAATGTCTGCCGCAAGATTTTTTTGCCACAAAACCGAGCCGTTAAAGTCTGTCGCAGATAGCGTCACTTTACTATCAAGCGTAAAAATTAGTCCTCCCTGAACAATAGGCGAAGACGAAATTTGGTACTTGCTATCGTTTCCATCTCCAATAGAGGCAGTCCATTGCAATTCCAATACCTCACCTAATTCAAGATGTCCTGGGTTGTGCTGGGCGTTACCGCCCTGATGCGTCCATTCCTGGTTTCGCGTCGCAGTTAAAAGGCGTAACGATGGGATATTTTCTATGACAAAGCGCGCAGCGCGCGGTTTGATGCCATCTAATGTGTGGCGATCACCAGGTAAAATAACTTCGCTCGCTGCGCATCCCATAAGTGAGAATACGGCGCATGCGTAGATAAAAGTCCTGATTTTCATACCATTAACCCACTATAAGTCGTTAGCCTCAATTTCCAAGAACAGAACTCGTTGCAGGCCCTAAATTAGGAGTTTCGCCTAAAGCTACAATCAGTTCTGCCATCCGCTGCATTTGTGCGCGGGAGGTTCCAGCATCTTGAATATGCGCTTGGAGCAGAGCCAATGCTTCAGCTTTATTACCACGCTGTAATTCAACTGCTATTAAAAGCTCCATGGCAGGAGCGCGATATCTATTGCCAGGCTCAGAAAGCGTAGTCAGAATTGTTACAGCTTCATCTGTCGAAACAGCACCTGGGATCATTGTCAGTTTCAGACGACCTAATTCACGAATATATTCTGATTGATTTGGATCTTTTGATATCTTTTCAAGCAACTCTACAGATTGATCTGTCTCCATACCTGCAACCAAAAATGCCACCGCAACATTTCCACTATCTTCAAAGCTAATAGAGTTAAATTCCTTCTTGCGCGCTTCATCGTCTTCTATTTCTAATGCTGCTAAAAGCCTATCACCTCGGTTTTGCGCTTCAGTTTCAGCTAAAGTCTTAGCCCACTCATTATAAGCAGTACCACTAACAATTGCGACTATAGCAAGCGCTGGGATCCATCCATAACGGCGAAATAATCTAAAAAGTCGATCACGACGAACGTCTTCAGTTACTTCGGCTATAAAACTATCTGTTTCGGACATAATAAACTCACTACAAAATCATTAACTCGGTATAGTCAAAACCACCCGGACGCCACAAGCCCCCCGCAACCTTAGATTGTGACAAACCAGCCATAAACTACAAAATACTGCTCTTTTATAATACCAAGGTACTCAAAAAATTCTGAAGATCACTTGTGAAATACTCAGATTGTCATAAATAGCAGTCAGTGACTGGGGATTAGAGCCTCAGTTCAATCCTATGAGGCAATCAATGCGCGTTTTTTCAATTGTGACAGCACTAATAGTCGCAGCTATTATTTATGTCTTTGTTTTTCAAAGAGAGCTTATTTATAATTTTAGTGCCTCACAATCAGATCAGGAAAATGAAGTTGAACAGGCGAGTGTGACAGCAATTCAAGCTGAGCAGATTAAAGATAAAAAAATTGTTTCCGTTGTTGTTCTTAAATCGCATGCAACATGGGTAGACAGCGCAGTATTAGTGCGGGGTGAAACGCGTGCCGCCCGTCAAGTGAATTTGATGGCTGAAACGAGCGGTAGCGTAGTTTCGACGCCCTTGCGAAAAGGATCATTTGTTTTAGCAGGCCAACCTATGTGCGAAATTGATGCTGGTACACGAGGAGCATCACTCGCCGAAACAAAAGCGGGCCTTGCAGTGGCACGCGCCCGCGTTCCTGAAGCGGAAGCTCGTGTTGTGGAAGCTAAGGCCCGCCTGGACGAAGCGTTAATAAACGACCGTGCTGCAATCAAGTTGTCTAAAGGAGGCTTTGCCTCAGAAACTCGGGTTGCCAGTACGACGGCAGCTACACAAACGGCGCGCGCAGGCGTTGCAGCGGCGCAGTCTGGACTTCAATCCACAATTGCGGGGATTCAGAGCGCAGAAGCTGCAGTCGCATCCGCTGATAAAGAAATTGAACGCCTTGTAATTCACGCTTCTTTCGATGGGATTTTGGAGTCTGACACTGCGGAACTAGGCAGCCTCATGCAACCGGGCACCCTTTGCGCAACAGTTATTCAGCTCGACCCTATTAAATTGGTCGGTTTTGTCCCAGAACTTGAAGTCAATAGGATACAAGTAGGAGCCACTGCAGGTACACGTTTGGCAGATGGAACAGATGTGCGCGGTAAAGTTACCTTCATTTCGCGCGCAGCAGACAAGCTAACTCGTACATTTCAAATTGAAATCACTCTGCCAAACCCTGACTTAAGGATACGAGATGGGCAAACAGCAGAAATTATTATCACAGCTGAAGGTAAACAGGCTCACTTACTTCCTGGATCATCTTTGACACTGAACAATGCCGGCACTCTCGGCGTACGGCTGGTTGGGCTGGATAACATAGTTTCCTTTGTTCCGGTAAAGTTATTGCGTGATACAATCAACGGAGTTTGGGTCTCTGGACTAGACCCTGAAGCCGATGTGATTATCGTTGGGCAAGAGTTTGTAGTCGCGGGAGTGGTAGTGAATCCAAGCTACAAGGAGACATCAAAATGATAGGGCTAGTTGATTGGGCCACATCCCGTGCCCGGATGGTTATTGCGTTTATCGTGTTGTCTTTGGCCATCGGAGCATTTGCCTATGCAATCTTGCCAAAAGAAGGCGAGCCCGATATTGAGATTCCTGCTCTTATCATCTCTATGCCTTTCCAAGGCATCTCCGCAGAAGATAGTGAGAAGCTCCTGATCAAACCTATGGAAACCCAGCTATCTGACCTTGATGGCTTAAAAAAGATGACCGCAACTGCAGTTGATGGTTATGCAAATATGGTCCTTGAGTTTGAATTTGGCTGGAACAAATCCAAAATCATGGCCGACGTGCGTGACCGTATGAACAATGCTCAGGCTAGTTTCCCGAACGGAGGGGACAGCTATTCCATCAACGAATTCAATTTCTCAGAATTTCCAATTATCATCGTCTCCTTATCTGGTTCAATTCCTGAACGCACATTGCTGCAAGTCGCGAAAGAGTTGCAGGATCGAGTTGAAGCGCTCGAACCAGTATTAAGCGCTTCACTTACTGGACACCGTGACGAAATGCTTGAGGTTTTAATCGACCCATTAAAGTTGGAATCCTACAACGTAACAGCAGGCGAATTGATAAATGTTGTCGTGAATAATAACCAATTGATCCCCGCCGGTACTGTAAACACGGAAAGTTCTAATTTTGCGGTTAAAATTCCATCTTCATTTGACGAGCCGGTCGATATATACAATTTGCCTGTTAAAACTAATGGTGATCGAGTGGTGACGCTCGGAGACATAGCCGATATCAGACTAACATTTGCTGATCGCTCTGGAACAGCTCGGTTCAACGGTGAAACAACTGTAGCAATTCAGGTAGTAAAGCGTAAAGGCTTTAATCTTATAGATACAGCAAATTTGGTTCGTGAGGAAATCTCAAAGCAAACCGCACTTTGGCCTACTGAATTACAAAATGCGATACGTGTGAGTACTTCAAATGATCAATCACGTAACGTAGACAGCATGGTGAAACAGCTAGAAGGCTCAGTGCTTACAGCAATTGCCTTGGTGATGATTGTTGTACTTGCAGCTCTAGGTTCGCGTCCAGCTTTCTTGGTTGGCTTCGCCATACCAACGTCCTTTCTTTTGTGTTTTGCCTTCTTGGCAGTCATGGGCATATCAATCTCGAACATCGTTATGTTCGGTCTGATTTTGGCTGTGGGCATGTTGGTAGACGGAGCAATTGTAGTAGTTGAATATGCGGACAAACGCATCACCGAGGGAGCGGGTCCGATGGAAGCATATGGGGACGCAGCAAAACGAATGTTCTGGCCAATCGTGTCTTCGACTGCGACCACCCTTTGCGCCTTCCTTCCAATGCTTTTTTGGCCAGGCGTACCGGGTCAATTTATGGGCATGCTACCTGTTACCCTCATATTCGTACTGTCCGCCTCACTGGTAGTGGCGCTTATCTATCTTCCAGTACTCGGGGGCGTTTCCGGCCGCGTTAGCCGCACATTTGCCAGTTTATCAAATGCTTTGAGAGTTGTCCCATGGTGGCTTCGAGTATTTTTAGTTCCAGCTGCGTTATACCTATTGTTTGTCGGGGCGATGCAACTACTCAATCCATCATATCTTTACGGAGATCAGCAAATTGGAGGTATTTGGGGTACTGTGGCTAGTATCATATTCTTCCTAGTGACAGCTTTCTTAGCATCAATCGTAATGGGATCGGTGGAAGTACGTTTGAATAAACGTAAAATCCGCAGTGGCCACCGTCGTACTGTTTTTGGATATTTCATAAAATTCATCACAGGCAATCCAATTATGCCTATTGTAACTCTAGTAGGTGTGGTCGCATTCGTGATCGCGACATTCCAATACTTCGGCGCAAACAATAAAGGCGTCGAGTTCTTTGTTGAAACTGAACCTGAGCAAGCAATTGTTTATGTACAGGCCCGAGGAAATTTATCTATCAGTGAAAAAGATGCATTGCTACGCCAAGCTGAGGATATAATCATTACCACGCCCGGCGTTCAAAGCACTTTTGCATTTGCAGGTAATGGCGGATTAAACGCCAATACAGGCGGCGCAGGTGCGCCCCTTGATACGATTGGACAAGCTCAGATCGAATTGATACCTTGGGGAGACCGCCCCTCAGTCGAAACCACTTCAAATGTTTTTGGATTTATTCCATGGACGTCGTCCGAAATGGATAAAGTGTATAGCGGCAACCAGGTGATAAAAAACCTACAAGCTAGATTGGATACGATTCCAGGTATCCAAACCCAAATTTTGAACCTTGCTATGGGTCCTGCCTCGGCAAAACCTGTGCATCTGCGGTTAAAGGGTGACAACTGGGATGATTTACTTGAAGCAACTGCGTTAGCACGTCAGACATTCGAGACGACAAAGGGCCTCATCGCAATCGAAGATACATTACCTTTGCCCGGCATTGATTGGCAAATTGATGTGGATGTTGAAAAAGCTGGTCGTTACGGAGCTGATGTAGCAACAGTTGGAGGAATGGTACAACTAGTTACGCGTGGGTTATTTTTGGATACGATGCGTGTGGATAGTTCAGACGAAGAAATTGAAATTAGGGTTCGTTTGCCAGAAAAGGATCGTGTGTTGTCCACGCTTGATACGTTAAAAGTCCGGACACCAAATGGATTGATACCCCTTTCTAATTTTATATCTCGCCATCCGGTAGCAAAGTTGGGGCAAATTAATAGGGTTGATCAGCAACGCTATTTTGATATCAAAGCTGGCGTTGAAACCGGTTTAACCAAGACAATCACTGATGCTGATGGGGGTGTCATCCGACATGCCTCTTAACCCTAACGAACGTATATCTTTGATAACTGAATGGCTTGAAACCTCTCCGTTGCCGCAAGGTATTGAATGGGAATGGACTGGCGATCAGGAGGATCAAGCTGAAAGTGGAGCCTTCTTGCAAAATGCCTTTATTGGCGCATTGGGTTTGATGTTTATCATTTTGTTGGCCCAATTCAACTCAATCTATAATTCAGTTCTGGTCTTATTGGCGGTGATTTTGTCGACAACGGGAGTCTTGATTGGTATGTTGGTAATGGATCAGGCATTTTCAATCATCATGACGGGCACTGGCATTGTAGCCCTTGCAGGAATTGTAGTGAACAACAACATTGTTCTTATAGATACGTATCAAGAGTACAGCGCATATATGCCTCGCCTTGAGGCGATCATCCGCACGGCAGAGGCTCGAATTCGCCCTGTTTTATTAACTACTATTACCACAATGGCCGGACTAACCCCCATGATGTTTGGTCTAAGCCTTGATTTTATCGGTGGTGGTTACACGATAGATGCCCCCACAGCGTTATGGTGGAAACAGCTAGCAACCGCAGTCGTCTTTGGTCTCGGGATCGCAACCCTTCTAACGCTAGTTTTTACGCCCTCTATGCTCGCATTACGGATTTGGATGACAGCTGGTGCATATGGCGCCTTTATGGCTGTACGCGCCGGAAGCTGGACCCGTGAAGGCCGCCGTATTCGCGATGACTTCCGCTTAGGACGTTCCGCAAAAAAACATCGCGGCCAAGAAATTTTGTGGGACGACGAGGATCCACTAGTAACACCTTCTCTTGCAAGAAAACCTATTCAACCGGCAGAGTAACACTAGTCAGCCCAGTTAAAATTAAGCTGCTGGGCTGATGTCGTCAGACAATTGGAGATTCCAAAGATGAGAATAGCGGCCTTCTTTGACAAGTAACTCTTCGTGACTACCTTGTTCCACAACCTTGCCCTGTTCTAACACCACAATCTGATCAGCATGGACGACGGTCGACAATCTATGCGCAATAATGAGAACCGTTCGGCCCTGCCCCATTGTAATAAGGCTTTCTTGAATTTCGTGCTCTGTTTCCGTATCAAGCGCTGAAGTTGCCTCATCCAGCAACAAAATCGGCGGATTTTTTAGTAAAGTGCGCGCAATGCCCACACGCTGTTTTTCGCCGCCTGAAAGCTTAAGTCCACGTTCACCGACCGTAGTGTTGTATCCCAAAGGCAAACTTTTCACGAAATCATGAATCTGAGCTGCCTTCGCTGCCTCCTCAATATCAGCCTGAGTAGCATCTGCACGCCCGTAAGCAATATTGTAATAAATCGTATCGTTAAAGAGAACGGTGTCTTGCGGAACAACACCAATAGCGTTGTGCAAACTGGCTTGAGTAACATTTCGCACATCTTGGGAATCAACTAGTAAAGCCCCCGAGCTCACATCATAGAAACGAAACAGAAGGCGTCCAATGGTTGATTTTCCCGACCCGGACGGGCCAACAATTGCTAAGGTTTTACCTGCTGGAACCTGTAAGCTGACACCCTTTAAAATTTGCCGCTCTGAATCATAGGCGAAATGCACGTCTCTAAGTTCAATCCTGGCACCTTTAACCTGAAGGGATGGTGCACCTGACTTGTCCAGAACTTCTGCAGGCTGCTCAAGTAGCCTAAACATCTCACTCATATCTACCAATGCTTGTCGGGTTTCACGGATATACAAACCCAAGGAAATTAAGAGGCATCATCACCTGCATAATAAATGCATTTACCGTCACAAAGTCACCCACACTGGCCTTTCCAGATGAGACCTCTAGCGCAGACATAATCATCACTACCACAAGAGCTGAATTGATAATTAAAGCCTGACCAATATTAATGAAACCTAAGGAATTTGAAGTCTTTAGAGCTGCTACCTCATAGCCCGCCATAGCTTTATCATAGCGATTAGCCTCACGAGTTTCCGCACCAAAATACTTAACAGTTTCAAAATTTAACAAACAGTCGATGGCTTTTTGATTGGCGTCATTGTCTTGATCATTCATTTCTTTACGAATTTTAACCCGCCACTCAGTCACCACGAAAGTAAACCAAACGTACGCTATAACAGCCACCGCAATGACGCTGACATAACGAGCGTCATAAAACGCTGCCAATGCTATCGTAATCATTACCAACTGGAGTACCAAAGGTCCGATTGAGAACAATAGGAACCGCAATAAAAATGCTACGCCTTTCACACCACGCTCCATCACCCGGCTCAAGCCACCTGTTTTACGGCTTATGTGATAGCGCAATGAGAGCGCATGAATATGTTGGAAAGTCTCAAGACCAACCTTACGAAGCGCGCGCTGACCAACTTTTGCAAAGACCACATCACGTATCTGTTGAAACCCGCTCTCCAAAATCCGCGATATCCCATAGGCCAAAGTCAGTCCAACCGCCCCCAGCATGAAGCTTTGGCTCAGCCAATTTTGATTTCCTGCTAATGAGTCTACCGCACTACCCAAAATCATAGGCGTAGCAACCGCAACCAGCTTGGCTAAAACCAAGCTAGATAAAGCTATTATCACTCTCCATTTAAGACCAGGTTGACCTTTTGGCCACAAATATGGGGCAACGCGCGCAACAACGCGGATTTCTACCCTGCGGTCATCTAGTTCTTTTGGAATGCCAAGACTTTTCATTTCACAAATAACAGATAGGGCTGAAAGTTAAAAATGTAAGCCCAATCAATCTGGCAGTTCAAAAACTTGACCTGGGTAAATAAGATCAGGGTCTCGGATACGCTCTTTATTTGCCTCAAACACTTTGAAGTATTCGATGCCTTTTCCATAACGCTCTTTAGCAATTGCCCAAAGAGTTGATCCAGGCTGAACCGTTTGAACGCGGAACCTCACTGCTGGGCTGCCAAAGTCCGCCGCACCACCAATCGGGTTATCACCACCCGTAGCTTTAATCCCACTAACTTGTACATCATTAAAGGCGCCAAAAGGGTTTGAGAGTTCATTCACTTGACCTTGAACATCAATAGGGGAGCCATCAAAAACTACAGACTGCGTCTCGACAACAATGCGGCCTGAGTTCAATATTTCAGCAATATCAGCCGGATCCTCGCGCTTGAAAGGAGACTCAGCACGAGATGTCACTTCGCCAGATTCATTCAATTCGTCCACGCGCAAAGTGTAAATACCTACATCAATGTCGACCAAATCAGCTGACCAATGCCCACTAGGCTTAATCCTAGAAGTTGTAATTGCTTGATTGTCTAAATATACCCGCACGAAACCAGTACCGACTGCCCGGCCACCGACCCGCACGCTACCATCCAAATTATATGAAATCGTATCCAAAACAACAGCTAGAATTGGGCCTTGTTCACCAGCAGAGGCGATTACACGTACGCCCTGCTTATCCGCCAAAATAATGGCTGGTGACTGCACCTCAGCGGAAATTGTGGGCACAATTTTCGTATTAGTTTTTTCAACTGAATCTACCTTATTGGGAAAAGTTGCTTCAGAGCTCTTAACACTTGCATTTTCAGGATCCTCAATTGGTTCTTCTACAGCCAAGACGGGTGTGCGTGGCTTTAAAAAGATAACGGCATCTGACATAACTCTCCCATCAATATCGGCTGGATATAGCTCCAGTCGCAATTCTTGAGAGCTAGCCGACGGTGGCAATTCTACAAATATGACAAATTCACCATTCCCGTCTAAGTCCGCACGCGACTCTGGCAGAGATAACCCATCCAAATTTAGAAGCACATACCCCTCGCCATTAGCTTTTCCCGAAATTACCGAGAAGCCGTTTACTTCAATACGCACAATGTCGAACGTAGGTGCTAAAAGACCAGTGGTTTGGGCAATTATGGGGGCATCTTCCGTTTCAACAGCGCTCTGGTTTACAACAACACCTTGATCAATATCTGAAGAGTTGACGCTAGAAGCGCTTGCCCCTTTCGCAGTTGATGTAACACTATCAATATTATTTAATGCTGAAACACTGCCATCTTGAGCTTCAGTTTTCGCCACTGTAGCCTCTAAAATCTCATCACTTTTATTACTTTCGTCTTCTTCAGCGACATCTCGAACTATATCAGAAGGCTCGGCGCTTTTAGCCATTGATGTGTCACTATTAATGACTTTTAGTGGACCAGAACCGCCATCTACGACTTCAGCTTTCTCCAGGGTAATTTCTGAAACCTCATCCGTTTTGTTATTTTCGTCGCTGCTAGCTGCATCATCAGCCATGGTGCCAATGGAGGTATTTGATTTTTTTCCTTGCTCATCAGCAAAATCCAGATCCGCCCCTACGACTTCGACGACGGTGACTGGTTCAGTTTGTAATGCAGCGCGTATATTTGGGTAGAACCACCAAATAAGACCGATACCAATTAATACAGCCCAGATCGCAGAATAAACTCTTTCTTGGCGCACATTGATTTTCTTTTCTGAGTTATCAGATTCAGGCATTGGTTTGTATTCCCCCACATTTTACAGCATGCTATCAGTCAAATGACACCTGTCCAGCATGAACTGAGAGATTTACCTTATGAATAAATCAATTTGCGTATTTTGCGGGGCTCGTAGTGGAAATAATACTTCTTTTATCACCGCTGCAGTCGAAATGGGACATGTGATTGCAAAAAATAAATGGCGTTTAGTCTATGGGGCAGGCGACGTCGGCCTTATGGGCGCCGTTGCATCCAGCACTCAGGAGAAAGGGGGCACTACATTTGGAGTTATCCCCGAGCACCTATTACAACGCGAAGTCGGAAAACGTGATTTGGATCAATTCATAATTACAGATAATATGCACAGCCGAAAAAAGATTATGTTCACAAATAGTGATGCTGTTGTTCTCTTGCCCGGAGGCGTAGGCTCACTTGAAGAGTTTTTTGAGGTACTGACATGGGCGCAACTAGAGATACACCATAGGCCAATAATTGTGGCAAATATAAGGGGATATTGGCAACCAATGCTCGACATGATCGATCACATGATTACGTTAGATTTCGTAAACCCAAGCCTACTAAACTTAATTCAAGTCGTCGACACGGTAGCAGATGCAGAACGCGTTTTGCGCTCTTGCCTGAAAACTGCAACAGAATAAAACGCTAAAGCCA